>NZ_RSED01000006.1 GCF_003933735.1 Aquabacterium soli
TTGTCTCCTCCTGGCGCGCAACCGCGAGTTTGCGCCTTCCAAGGGCCCCTCACGGGGCCCTTTTTTTATCGTGGAACGGTGACGAACAGGGCGGACGTCCATACCCGCGACTGATCCCGCTGGCGCGCCGTGATGAACAGGGGATGCTCCCTGCCCGCCTCCAGTCCAAGTCCGTCCAGGTCAATGTCCCCCGAGATCTCACGAGGCAAGGGCTGATCGGTGATCCGCTCGATGCTCAACATGAGTTCGGTACCGGGCAGTTCCTCCCGCACATGGCCTTTCGCCAGCAGTTCTGCGCCACTGATGCTGAGCTGGACTTCGGGCGCATGCACGAAGGGCTGGCGCTTCAGGGGGCTGCCCACCTTCACATACCCATCAATGTGCGCCTTCACCGTGATGCGTGCATCGCGCAGGGCACCCAGGGTCAGCTCGATGCTGTCGGTGTCGCCGTGCGTGGCGGTCTTGAAGCGCAAGGTCGTCGTGTCCTCGCGCCAGTGCGTCTGCTCGGGGTGGTCGAAGCCGTGCGTGTCGACCGCCCGCAGGGAGGTGCCCAGCACCTCGATGTGCCCATCCCAGTAGGCACCTCGGTAGCGGTCCTTGATGCGGGCTCCGCCCACACGGATGCGCACACGCGTGTCGCACCAGCCCAGCTCCTGGTGCATGTCCCGCTCCCAGATGCACTGGTCGCCGCGGTAGAGGCGCACGTTCTCCCAACCGGCCTCGCCCAGCAGGCGGTAGCTCAGAGAGGCGGCGCCATCGGCCTCGCACACCTCTCCCATCCAATGGGCACCCAGCCTCAGCGATGCGAAACTGCGCTCCCCCGTGGTCGCGAAGGTGCGCCGGGCACGCAGCGCCTGGCCCACACCCTGCCGGTCGAAACGGCTCGCCAGCACACCGGTCAGCCCACCCCGCGAACCAAACACGGCCGTGGCCGGCACACCGCCGCCGCAACGGCCCTGGTGCTCGTCGCTGTTGGCCACCGCACCGACGCGGTAACCGCGGGCCAGAGCCTCTGCATACACCCAGTGGAACTGCCCCCAGGCCGAGCCCACCTCCACCAGGCGCTCCAGTTGCGGGTGATGCCAATCAAGATTGCAGCGGCGCCCTCCCACGTGCGGGATCATCAGGTGGCACTCGGGGTCATCCGCATAGGCGGCGTACAGGTCGTCCACGGGCCAGGTGCCCGGGCGGATGGTGCCCTGGGTGAACTCGTTCCATTCGAAACTGCGCATCAGGCGCCCCTGCTCGTCGAAGGGGAAGCGCGGCTTGCCTTCGCCCAGGAACACGATGTTGCGATCGCCCCCCGCCGCCGAGTTGCCGCACCACTCGGTACCGGGGTAGCACACGAAGCGGCCTGGCTCATTGAGCGAGTGGATCAGCTCGACGGCCTTGTTCCAGCGGGCCTCGGTGATGTTGAAATCGTTGGCGGTGTAGCCCAGCACATCCAGGCCGGCCACATCACGGCCATAGCCTAGGTTGTAGAGCGTGTCGTTGGTGCCGATGGTGTCATCGGAGTGCACGTGCAGATCCGCGTACAGGGGGCGAAGATCCGACAGGTCCGATGCATTGACGTAGGCATCACCCTTCAGGTGGAGCCGAGGATGCGGCACCTCGGCCGCCAGCTTCCATTCGCCCGGCAAAGCCAGACGGTGCGCAGGCAGGCGCGCCACCGCCCAGCCCTGCCCCGCCAGCTCGAAGGCCTGCGTCTCTTGCTGGCCTTCAGGGCCCTGGAGAACCAGGGTGCCCGCCAGCGGCATGTCCTGGCAGGTGTTGCCCCATGCATCGTCCAGGCGCACGATGGCGTCGAAGGATTCATTCAACCCCACCAGGCGCGGCGCGATCACTTTCAGGGTGGCGGGTGGCCCGGCGACGATGTCGAGCAGGCAGTCACCCGGCACCTCGGCAAACTTGGAACTGCCCAGGGGGTCGATGAACATGCGGAAGCGAAAATCCTTCTCGACAAAGCTCTGCACGCGGGTGCCCGCCCCACCATGGCGTCGGTCGCCCAGGCGGATGGTGATGCGGTCACCGGGGTTGAGGTAGCCATCCACGATGTCGATCAGCACGGCCTTCTGGAACGGCCGCTCGTGGCCCTTCTGGTCGAAACGCACCTTGAGGTGCTGCACCGTGGCCGGGCTCTGCCCTGGCACCAGAGGGCCGGCCTGGTATTCGGCCGACACGAAATTGGCCGCACGCGGATCCGAGGTCTGGAACAAGGCCCAATCGGAGTAGAACTTGAAGGCCAGCTTGAGCCAGGCCCCGTCGGCCAGGCCCGACGCGCCCACCTCGTACACCAAGGTCAGCTCCGTCCACTCACCGGCCACCAGTTGACGCCGCTCGCAGGTGAAACGCCCCAGAAAGGGCTTGCCCTTGTTTTGCTCATAGAGCCCTCGAGGGGCGATGTAGTGGCCGGCTTCTCGGCCCGGGTCGAAGGCATTGCTCATGGGGTGGTTCTTCAAAGACATGTTTCACTGGCCACGCCAGTGGCTGTAGCGCTTTTCAAGACGGCGGAACACCAGGCTCTCGGTGAGCCAGGCAATGAGGCCGATCAGGGAGATGCCCAGCAGCACCTGGCTGCTGTTGCCGATCTGCCCACCGGTGGACACCATCCACCCGATGCCCTTGGAAGCACCGATCATCTCGGCCGCCACCAGCGCGCGCCAGGCCTGGCTGAAACCGATGCGCAAGGCGGCGGTGACGAAGGGCAGGCAGGCGGGCAGGTAGACGTGGCGCAGCAACTGCTGGCGCGAGGCGCCCAGCGTGCGCGCGGCACGCACCTCGCCGCCCTGGATGGACTGCACACCCTCCTGCACGGTGATGGCCATGGGGAACACGGCCGCCATCACGATCACGGCCACCATGGAGACATCGCTCAGCCCCAGGAAGAGGATGATCAGCGGCGTCCAGGCAATGGGCGGGATCGACATGAACAGGCTGTTGACCGGCCCCATGAACACACGAAAGCCCTGGGACAGCCCCATGGCGGCCCCCAGGCCCAGGGCCAGCACCGCAGCCAGGCTGAAGCCGCTCAGTTCACGCAGCAGGCTGGCGCCCAGGTGCTTGGGCAGGCTGCCGTCCTGCCACCACCGGCCGGCTTCACGGAGCACCTCCCAGGGCTGCGGCAGCACATAGGACGGCACCCTGGTGGCCAGGACCATCCAGGCCACCAGGATCAGCGGCAACGATGCCCACGCCAGCCCGCGCCGCCACCGGATGCGCAGCGATCTCCGTGGCGGCACGGAATGGTTCTGCAAAACGGCAGTCATCGCACCGATCCGGCGTTGGCCTTCAGCCAGTAGGACTGGTCCACCACCTGATCCACCTTCAGCGGTTTGGCGATGAAGCCCAGGGCCAGCGAATAATCCATCAGGCGCTGGATGAAGCGCAGATCGGTCGCCTCCAGCTGATCAGACCAGCCCAGGCGTTTGCGGGCCTCCTGCACGATGATTTCGGGCGCAATGGCCTTGCCATCGGGCGACTGGACCGCTTCGAGCTTGAAGGCCTGGGCGATGATCTGGTTGCTCTCCGCAGGACGGTCCTTGAGGAAGGCGATGGCCTTGTGGTGTGCGCGCAGCAGCTTGACCACGTCGCCCCCACGCTCCTTGAGCGTGCTGCTGGGCGCCATCACCACGTACCAGGGGTACTGGGGCAAGGCCTGGTTCAAGTCCAGCACCAGGCGGCTGTTGCCGCGCAGCAAAGCCTGCGACACGAAAGGCTCCCACAGGAAGGCGGCATCGGCCACGTTGCGGTCCAGCGCGGCATTCATGTTGGCTGGCGGCATGGGCAGGATGTCCAGATCCTTCTCCGGATCCAGCCTGGCCTGGTCCTTGAGCACGAAGCCACGCAGCAGCACATCCATGCCGCTGCCCTTGGCCACCGAGGCCAGCCGTTTGCCGCGCAGATCGGCCACCGTCCTGATCGGCGCCGAGGCCTGGCTGATGATGGCGGCCTGGCCATGGTTCACCTTGGCCAGGATGCGGGCATCCAGCCCGCGCGAGAACCACTGGTACACAGGAGGCGCGCCCACATAGGCCACATCCAGCTCACCGGCCGCCAGGGCCTGCTGCAGCACGGGTCCGTCACCAAAGGACTTGATCTCCACGTTCAGGCCTTCATCGGCGAAGAAGCGCTTCTGCTCCGCGATGACGGCCGGCGCATTGGCCATCGCGAACACCCAGCCGACGCGCAGTGGCTTGGCCTGGGCCCGCGCAGGCAGGGCGTGGAAAGCGATCGCCGCGGCGAATGCCAGGGCCAGGAGGGTTTGACGGCGATGGTTCATGTTGGACTTCATGCTGGAATCCGGGTGACGTGATCGATGCGATCGAGCAGGTGATCGCGGTATTCAAGGAAACGAGGCAGGCGGCTGGTTTGCAGCACGCGCCGCGGACGCGGCAGGTCGATGTGGAGTTCACTGTCGATGCCTTGCGGCGCCCGGCCGAGCACCACCACGCGATCGGCCAGGAACACGGCCTCGTCGATGTCGTGGGTGACGAACACCACGGTCTGGCCCAGCTCGGACCACAGGCGCAACAGTTCCTCGTTCATGTGGCGCCGGCTCATGACATCCAGTGCGGCGAAGGGCTCGTCGGCCAGCAGCAAGGACGGCTCGGGTGCCAGGGCTCTCGCAAGTGAGACGCGCTGGCGCATGCCGCCCGACAGCTGGTGAGGCCACTTGTGCGCGGCGTCGTCCAGCCCGACCAGGCGCAGGTAATGCATGGCCTTGGCAACCTGCTCCCCCGCCGGCAAGGCTGCCACCATCTTCAAGCCGAAGCGCACGTTGTCCAGCACGTTCAGCCAAGGGAAGAGTTGCGGCGCCTGGAACACGTAGCCCAGCTCCGGCATCTCGGGATAGACCTCATGTGCGTTGACTCGCACCGCCCCACGGTCAGGTGCCATGAAACCCGACAGCAGATTGAGCAGCGTCGACTTGCCACAACCCGATGGCCCCAGCAGGACCACGAACTCTCCCGGCGACACGGCCAGCTTGAGCCCCTGGAACACGGTCTGGGCGCCCGCGTAGGAGAAGTCGACATCGGACAGGCTCAACGCAGCAGGCGCTGGCCTTGAAGGGCTGTGGTGTGGTGCGTTCGGCATGGTCGAATGGAGGGCCTGTTGGCGCTTGCATCTGACGCCTCTTTCGAGTTAATAATACGTTCTAATACAAGTTGCCGCTATGCGGATGGCGCATGAACATATGAGCAAACCTGCTAACTCCGTGCTTCACACCCCTCTGTCACGAGAGAACGCCACCTCGCTGTACGAGCAGATCGCCACGCGTCTGCTGGAAGAAATGGAAGCGGGCCTGTACGAACCCACCGGGCGCCTGCCGTCTGAATCCGGGATCGGCGAGCGCTTCGGTGTCAGCCGCGTCACGGTGCGCCTGGCGCTGGACAAGCTGGTGAGCGAAGGGGCGGTGGTGCGCAAGCAGGGCAAGGGCAGCTATGTGGCCGGCCGACAGGTGCGCCATGGCCTGGACACGTTGCGCAGCTTCCATGAGTCACTGAAGCTGCAGGGCCTGAAAGCCACCATGCGCCTGCTGGAGAAGAAGGTGGTCACGCTGCCTGACGATGTGCGCCAG
Organism: Aquabacterium soli; assembly: GCF_003933735.1. GTDB lineage: Bacteria > Pseudomonadota > Gammaproteobacteria > Burkholderiales > Burkholderiaceae_C > Aquabacterium > Aquabacterium soli. The sequence continues at coordinate 5,579 of NZ_RSED01000006.1, forward strand.
CGTTTCGCGCCCGCGGCCAAGGGCCTCTTCGTGCAGCGACTGCATCTGGTGGATGGCGAACCTGTCGCACTGGGCGACAGCTACCTGCCCCACAAGCTGCACACCTTCAGCTGGAACGAGGTTGAGCGGCAACCAGCCTACAGCCTGCTGGCCGACAGGATGGGCGAAGCGCCCGCGCGGGCAGACATCGCCATCCTGGCTCAGCGGGCTGATCAGCGCCTGGCCGACACCTTGAAGATCTCTGAGGGTGATGCGCTGCTCGTCATGCGGCGCACCTCGTATTTCACATCGGGTGCATGCGCCGACCACACCCATTTCTACGTGCGCCCCGAGCGCTATGAGTTCGTGATGAGCAGCACGTTCAGGGCATCGTGAGGTCGAGCATCCCTCAAGCCTGAGCCCGATTCACCTCGACTGAAAGGTGCACCAGTTCTTCATGCACGCGCAGCAATCGCTTGAAATCCTCAGGTTGGGCATCGGTTGACGGCGTGGTGAGCGACACGATGCAGGCGTAGCGCCCAGGGCCCACGCGCCACACATGCAGATCGCACAGGCGTGCCGGGATCGGCCCCTCTTCGATCGCCTCGCGGATCTCGTCGACCACCGGTGCATCCATGTCCGCATCCAGCAGGCCACGTCCGGTGTCCTTGATCAGGCCCACGGCCCACACCGTGATCAGCACGGCGCCCACCAGCCCCATCACCGGATCCAGCCAATCCGCACCCCACAGCTTGCCGCCGAACAGCGCCGCGATGGCCAGCACCGACGTGGCCGCATCGGCCACCACGTGCAGGTAGGCGGCCCGCAGGTTCAGGTCTTCATGTGCATCGGCGTGATCACCGTGGTGGTGGTCATGGTGCTCATGATGATCGTCGTGGTGATGGTGGTGGTGGCCGTCTCGCAGCAGCCATGCGCACACCAGGTTCACCACCAGGCCCACGGCGCCCACCACCAGGGCCTCGTCGTAATGGATGGCCGTGGGGCTGATGAGCCGCTCGACCGACTGCCACACCATCAGCACCGCCACGCCTACCAGCAGGATGGCGCTGGTGTAGCCGCCCAGCACCTCGATCTTCCAGGTGCCGAAGGTGAAACGCTGATCACGTGCCAGCCGACGGGCCGCCACATAGGCGGCCACCGACAGGCCCAGGGCCACCGCATGCGAGCTCATGTGCCAACCATCGACCAGCAAAGCCATCGACCCGAACAGCCAGCCCCCCGTGATCTCGGCCACCATCATCACCACGGTCAGCATCAGGGCCCAGCGCGTGTTGCGCTCTGCCAGCGGATTGTCGCGGTCGAACACATGCGGGTGCTGGCAGGCAGGCGAGGCGGGGGCTGAGTTCATGGATTCAAGGCTGGCGTTGATACTCCCCCCCAGTATATTGGGCCGACGCTAGAATGCGGCCATGGCACACACCGCGACAGGGAAAAACCGCTTGATCACCCGCGTCCGCCGTATCAAGGGGCAAGCGGATGCATTGGAGCGCGCCCTGGCAGAAGAAGGCGAATGCCTGGCCGTGCTGCAACAGATCGCCGCCATCCGTGGCGCCGTCAACGGCTTGATGACTGAGGTGCTGGAAGGACACGTTCGAGAGCACCTGGGGGCCGAGGGCCTGAGCCCTGCACAGCGGCAGGACGAGGTGGATGCCCTGCTGGGCGTGCTGCGCTCTTATCTGAAGTGATCAGACCGAGGAGCGGGGCCTCTCAAGCCCGCATGTACACCGCCGTACCCCAGTAGGTGCCCAAGGCGGCCTGCCCTTCAGGCGACACGTGCGCCACCTCGAAGCCCTGCCCGCGCCAGAACGCCACCGTGTCATTGACCGACACCAGCGCCAGCCCGGCCAGGGCCCATCGAGAAGCCTGCTCACGTGCGTGCGACACCAGCGTCTGCGCCACGCCTTGCCCACGCAGCGCACGGCCAATGGCCAGATCGTGCAGGTAGAGCCCATCGGGCTGCGCATGGTGCTCGAAGGCGGCGCCCAGCGACGACACCTTGCCCAGTAAGGTGCGGTAAGCCACCAGGTAGGCGCCAGGCCGGTCGGTCGCATCCACTGCCACCCAGGCCGTGTCCGGGCACGCTGCCAGCCGAGCAGCCAGCAGACCAGGCGGTTCGTTCATTTCGGGCGGATAGCACTGCGCCTGGATCTCGGCGATGGCCTGCAGATCCTCGGGCCGCATGAGCCGAACCGTCAGCAAGGCCGGCATCAGCGTGCGGCCTCCACCAGCGCTTCGATCAGCTGCGTCACCTGACCCTCGGTATGAGCGGATGACAGCGAGATACGCAATCGCGCCGTGCCCTTGGGCACCGTGGGTGGCCGGATGGCGGGCACCCACACGCCTGAGCGGTCCAGCGCGCCCATGACCAGCAGCGCGGCCTCGTTGCGGCCGATCACCAGGGGCTGGATGGCCGTGTCCGAGGGCCACAGATCCCAGGGCACGGCCTGCGCCAGGCCGGTGCGCAACTGCTCACGCAGAGAAGCCAGATGCGTGCGGCGCCAACCCTCGGTGGCGATCAGGCCCACCGACGCACGCAAGGCCTCTGCGATCATGGCGGGCGCGGCTGTGGCGAACATGTAGGTCCGCGCCTTCTGCATGATCCACTCGACCACATCGGGGTGCCCCGCCACAAAGGCCCCGGCCACACCAGCCGCCTTGCCCAGCGTGGCCATGTAGACCAGGCGGTCCAGGCGGCCCTGCCATGCGGGCGCCACCCCGTCCATCGTGGCGATGCCCCAATGCGCCAGTGCGCCTTCGCCATGGGCGCCCAGCACGCCGAAGCCATGGGCATCGTCGATCAGCAGCCAGGCATCGTGCTGCTCGCACAGCGTGAGCAATGCGGGCACATCGGCGATGGTGCCGTCCATGCTGAACACGGCGTCGGTGATCACCAGCTTGCGCTCGGCCGTGCTCTCGGCCAGGGCCTGCGCCAGTGCATTCAGATCGCGGTGCGCGAACACATGGATGTCTGCCCGCGACAGGCGCGCACCATCGATCAGGCAGGCATGGTTGAGCACATCGGAGAAGATCGCATCGCCCTTGCCCACCAGCGCGGGCACCAGGCCTACGTTGGCGGCATAACCCGCGTAGAAGTACAGCGCGCGGGGCAGGCCCACCAGGCGGGCCAGCTCTTCTTCAAGCGCTTCGTGTGCAGGGCTGTGGCCGCACACCAGCGGCGAGGCGGTGGCACCCACGCCGTAGCGGCTGGCGGCCTGCTGCGCGGCTGCGATCACCATGGGATGCTGCGACAGGCCCAGGTAGTCATTGCTGCCGAAGGACAGGCGCTGCTGCCCATTGATCAGGTAGGTGGTACCGCGCAGATGCTCCTGGTCGGCTGCCAGGTCCTGCGGGGGCAGCAAGGGCGCCACAACGCGACGGCGGCGCAGCAGATGGGCCTGGGCCAGGGATTCGAGTTCTCGGTCAAACACGGGTGTTTGCCCGGCACAGGCCGGGATTCGGACAAACCCCAAGGGTACCAGCCCCGGCACCCATGTGCCATCCAGCGCCCTCCATCAAACCAGGCAAGGCGCCAGCCGGGCCACCGCCTCATGGATCTGTGCCGGTGCCAGGGTCACGAAGGACAGGCGCAGCGCGTTCTGCCTCGCGGCATCAACCGATGAAAAGAACGGGGCGCCAGGCACATAGGCAACGCCTGCCTCCACCGCTTGCGGCAGCCTCGCCAGGGTATCGACATGCTCGGGCGCTTCAACCCAGAAGAACATGCCGCCAGGCGGCACCCGCCAGCGGCAGCCATGCGGCAGGCAGGTGGCCAGGGCATGGGCCATCACGTCACGCTGGATGCGGTAGCGCTCACGCACTGCGCACAGGTGAGCGTCCAGGTTGAAATCGCCTTGTAGCAGATCGAGGATCAGGCGCTGGTTGAGCCCAGGCGTGTGCAGGTCACAAGCCTGCTTGGCCTGCAGGAGCTTGCTGCGCAGGGCACGTGCGGAATCGCCCTCGCCACTGGGCATCACCATGTAGCCCACACGCAGCCCCGGTGAGAGCACCTTGGAGAACGATCCCAGGTAGACCACCTGCTGCGGTGCGCGGCTGGCCAGAGGCGCGGGCGGTGGGGTGTCGTACCAGAGCGCGCCGTAGGGGTCGTCTTCGATCAGCAGTGTGTGTCCCCGGCGCAGGGACTGCGCCAAGGCCATGCGGCGCAGCTCGCCCAGACACTGTCCGCCCGGGTTCTGGAAATTGGGGATCAGATAGGCCACAGCTGGGCCTGGATCGCCCGCCAGGGCTTCAGGCAGGGGGCCGTCCTCATCGGATGCCCACGCCATCACGTCCGGCTCGTAGGGCGTGAAGGCCTGCAACGCCCCCAGGTAGGTCGGCTGCTCCACCAGCACCTGCGCGCCGGGGTCCAGCAGCACCTTGCCCAAAAGATCCAGGCCCTGCTGTGACCCCGTGGTGATCAGCACGTGTGACGGGTCGATCTGCCAGCCGGGGCGTGACAGGTGCTGCGCCACCCACTCGCGCAGGCCCGGCAAGCCCTCGCTGGTGGCGTACTGCAGTGCGGCTGGCCCCTGCGTGCCCAGCACCCGGTCACACCCCCGGCGAATCGCCTCCACCGGAAAGGCCTCTGGCGCAGGCAGGCCGCCTGCCATCGACAGGATGCCGGGGCGTTCGGTCACCTTGAGGATGTCGCGGATGGCCGAAGGGTTCATGCGCCGAGTACGGCTTGCCAGGGCGAAGGTCATGTGGTGATCCTTGTCTTTGTGGGGTGCTCTGTGGCACTCTATCGACAACACCAATACAGAACCAGTACAGATTGCCATATCAGATTCCTGACTGTGCTGGCATCAAAACCAATACAGAATCTGCCGTGACCATGAGCACCGCCTTCGCAGCCCCTCCGCTTTCACGGGACAGCGATCTGCCGCTGGCCGAACAGCTGGCAGGTCGCTTCGCAGAGATGATCCGCCAGCACCACCTGTCGCCCGGGGCGCGGCTGCCCTCGGTGCGCTCCTGTGCGCAGACACATGGCGTGAGCCCGTACACCGTGGTCGCTGCCTACGACCAGTTGCTGGCGCGCGGCCTGGTGGAGTCCCGGCCTCAACGCGGCTTCTTCGTGCGGGCGCAGCCCGTAGGTCCTGCACGGGCCACCACGCCGGCGCCCCATCCTTTCCAGCCCAGCACGCCCATCGATGCCACCACCCTGATCCGGGGCATGTTCCACGAGCCGGGCACGCGCCCCATGCCGGGTCTGGGCACCCTGCCCCCAGCGTGGCTGGATGCCGCCATGCTGGGGGCCGCACTGCGCAAGGTGACGCAAGGCGAACGGCTGGAAGCCTTGAGCCTGCATTACGGTGAACCGCAGGGTGATCAACGCCTGCGCGACGCGCTGTCGCACCGGATGGCAGAGCTGGGCTTGCGCGCCGCACCCGAACAGTTCATCACCACCGTGGGCGCCACGCAGGCGCTGGACCTGGTGTCCCGCACGCTGCTGCGCCCAGGCGATGCCGTGCTGGTGGACGAACCGGGCTGGGCTGTGGAGTTTGCGCGCCTGGCGCAACTGGGCATGCGCATCCTGCCAGTGCCTCGCGGGCAGGACGGGCCCGATCTGGCCGTGCTGGCCCATCTGGCGCAAAGCCATGCTCCCAAGCTGTACGTGACCGTGTCCGTGCTGCACAACCCTACCAGCGCGATGCTGTCGCCCGGACACGCGCACCAGGTGCTCAAGCTGGCCGAGGCGCATGACTTCCACATCCTGGAAGACGATGTCTATGGCTTCCTGGCACCTCCGCACGCCACGCGGATGGCCGTGCTCGATGAACTGCAGCGCGTCATCCTGGTCGGCAGCTTCTCCAAGGCCTTGTCACCCAGCTGGCGCGTGGGCTACATCGCAGCGCCCCCAGGGCTGGTGGAGCGCATCGTCAACACCAAGCTGCTGACCACGCTGACCACGGCCCCGCTGCTGGAGCAGGCCCTCGCCTGGTGCCTGGAGCAAGGCCTGATGCGGCGCCATTGCGAGCGCGTAGTGGCGCAACTCGATGCGGCCCGCACACGCTGCATGCAGCTGATCCGCAGCGCCGGCTTCCAGCTGCTCTCGGCGCCGCAGGGCCTGTTCGGCTGGGTGGACGTGGGCGTGGACACTGAACGCCTGGTGATCCCCTTGCTGGAGGCGGGCTGGCTGATCGCCCCGGGCGCCCTGTTCCATGCCCACCGCCAGCCCAGCACGCTGATGCGCATCAACTACGCCAGCTCGCAGGATGCGCGCTTCTGGAAGACGCTGCAGGCAGAGGCCATGCGACTCAGCTCCCAGCGCCCTTCGACAGCACGGTGAGGTCGGCGCTCCAGCCCTTCAGGCGGTCGATCACGGTGCGGCGCTGCTCGGGCGATGTGTGGTTGTGCACCGAGGCCATCATCTGGCAGCCTGCACTGGCCCAACGCAGCATGTCAGCCTTCTGGCGTGGATCGTTGGGCAGGATGGCATCGAGCAGCAAGGCACGGATCGGCCCCTGGGCCTGCTCGGCCGTGGCCTTCTGGTCGTGCAGCTTGCGCAGCAGGACGATCAGGTTGTTCTGCACACGTTGGCGCTGCTGATTGACGGCGGCGGCGTCAAAAGGCAGGCGCTCCACCTCGCTGGCGACCTGGCGCCGCTGGTCCTTGTCGAGCCGACCATAAAAGCGCTCCAGCCATTTCTCGACGTACTCGGCGGCGGCCTCCTGGCGATCGTCGGCATCCTTGTCCAGGAAGTCATCCGCGAAGTCTTCGTCCTTTTCCTTGAAATGCTTTTCGAGGTGTTCGATCTGCTTGGGTGTGAGCCCCACCACCACCCGAGCCATCAAGGGGGCTGCGCGATCAGCGCTGGCGCGCAGCCAGCCTTCGATCTCCAGACGGCGTTCACAGGCCAGCTGCGGCGAGATGTCGCCCACGGCCTCGTGCTGAGCGCGCTCCATGAAGGCGGCAATCTGAGGCAGCTGCGCCTTGCGTTGCCATGCGAAGAACTCCCGCACCGCTGCGCGGGAAGTGTCTCGCTGCGCACCTTGAAGATCCAGGGCCTTGTTGATGCGCCAACTCACCAGCGTGGGCGCCTGGTCATACGCCAGCCTCAACACACTGCAGGCCGAAACCAGCGCAATCAGCAGGCCAGCGGCCAACCACATCAACCAACGCGAGCGGGCATGGGGCATCGTCATCTCCTCAATGATCTTGTGTGTGAGACTTCGCCTTCGCGTCGCCTCGTGTGTGTCCCCTGTGCCAACGTGAGATTGCCCTGAGCTGGCAAGCTGTGCACGCCACAGGCCCGCAAAGCCCTGCCGCATGCAATGACTATGAGCCCTCCCTCCCCTGATCAACGCACTGCCATCTCACTGTCGCGGCGTTTCGGCCCGCGCTGGCGGTGGCTGGTCCTGGCCACCCTGATGATCGGCACCATCGCGTCGATCATGTCATCGACCATCGTGAACGTGGCCGTGCCGGATCTGATGCAGTACTTCCACATAGAGCAGGCTCAGGCGCAGTGGGTGTCGGCCGGCTTCATGGCGGCCATGACGCTGGCCATGCTGCCCACGCCCTGGCTGTTGGGGCGGTTTGGCTTTCGGCTCACCTACATGGGCGTGAGCGCCCTGCTGCTGATCGGTGGGGTGGTTGGCGGGCTGGCCGGCAGTTTCGAGCTCGTGCTGGCCATGCGCGTGGTGGAGGGCATCGCCGCCGGCGTGATGCAGCCCATCCCGTCGATCATGGTGATGCGGGCCTTCGAGCCCACCGAGCGGGGCAAGGCCATGGGCATCTTCGCGTTCGGGGTGGTGCTGGCGCCCGCCGTGGGGCCGACCATCGGCGGCTTGCTGGTGGAGCAGTTCGGATGGCGCTCGATTTTCTTCGTGGTGGTGCCGTTCTGTGTGGTCGCCCTGGGGCTGGCCCAACGCTACCTGCCGGACCTGGGCAGCCAGGCCAGCGCGGACGACGAGGACCCGCCGCGCGTGCCCTTTGATTTCCGTGGACTGCTGCTCGCCACCGTGTCCGTGCTATGCCTGCTGCAAGGCCTGTCGCACCTGCACAAGGCATTTGATCTGGTGACCCTGGTCCTGCTGCTGGCAGCCGTGGGCGTGATGGGCTGGTTCGTGCACCACTGCCGCCATGTCGAGCACCCCTTGGTGGACCTGCGCATCTTCCAGGCCCGTGCCTTCGCGATGGGGGCCGTGGTGGCCTTTGTCTATGGCATGGGGCTGTTCGGCTCGACCTACCTGGTACCGGTGTTCATGCAGACGGCGCTGCACTTCACCCCATCGGCCGCAGGTGCGGCGCTGCTGCCCGCCGGCCTGGTGCTGGCCGTGGTGATCCCCGTGGCCGGCCGACTGGCAGATCGCGTGCCACCGCACCGCCTGGTCTGCGCTGGCCTGGTGTGCCTGGCAGTGTCCTTCGCCCTGATGGGCACGGTGCAGCCTGGCACGGCCCTGGCCGTGCTGATGCTGTGGGCCGCCATCGGCCGGCTGGGCCTGGGGCTGGTGCTGCCCTCGCTGAGCCTGGGCTCGCTCAAGGGCATGGATGGCGCACTGATGCCCCAGGCCGTGAGCAACATCAACTTTCTGCGGCAGTTGGGCGGGGCCATCGGCATCAGCGTGGTCAGCATCTTCCTGGAATGGCGGCTGCGCTCGGTGCACCCCACCGACAACAGCTCGGTGGCGGCCTTTTCGCAGACCTACTGGCTGGTGGCAGCGATCTGCGCCACGGCGGTGATCGCCGCTGCGCGCATGCGCCCCGGCAGAGTCCCGAGTTGCTGAACTGAGGCAGAGCATGTCAGTGGTGTTACGGCTCACCTAGGGAAACCGCTGGAGGTACCGGCGCTTCGTTTGATGGACGATGGTCACACATGTGAGCCGACTCATGGCTGCTCACTCCGCGCCATCCAACAATCGACAGGGAACCTCATGCGCCATTTCGTACGCTGCACTGCTGTGGCCGTTGCCACCTTCTGCACCCACACCGCCCACGCCGCCACTTACTACGTCAACACCAACTCATGGGGTGACGGCAACAGCGGCACCTCCAACTCCTTCCCCTGGAAGACCATCGCAAAAGTCAACAGCACCGCCGTGTCCGGAGACACCGTGCTCTTCTACCGCGGCGGTGTCTGGAACGAGACGCTGGAGGTCAAGTCGGGCGTCACCTACGGTGCCTACGGCTCCAACACCCCCAAGCCCGTGATCAGCGGTGCGCGCAACGCTGGCGCACTGACGTGGACGCGCTACCAGCCCGGCCAGAACATCTGGGTGGCCGTCACGAACGGCTCCGGAACCAACATCGGCACTGGCGCCGTCCGCCACCTTCATCTCAATGGTGCACGCCTGACGCGCGCTCGCTTTCCCAATGTGGGGCAAGGCGCCTTCACCAACAGCACCTCGGGGGGCAGCCGCTACAACAAGGTCACGGCAACAGGCAACTACACCACCCTCAACGTCGGCACCAATGCAGGCCTGGCCGGACAGGACATCGTCGGCGCGACGGCATTCGTGCGCACCGTGGGCTCGGACCTGTTCGAGTACACCGTCGATGGCTGGAAGCCGGGCAGCAACTCGGCGCTGGGCCTGACTTCCAAGTGGCTGCTGGACGACTGGGAGCTCGTGCTGAAATACGACATCGCGGCCGGTGTCGGGTACTGGCTCGAGAACAAGCTGTGGATGCTGGATTCGCCGGGGGAGTGGTTCTTCGAGGCCGCCACCGCCGCCAACCCGGTCAGCAAGCTCTACGTGTGGATGCCCAATGGCGCATCGCCTGCCGGTCAGCCTCTGCAGGCATCGACGCTGGCCAGTGGCGTGTCGGCCGTGAACGTCAGCAACTTCACCATCTCGGACATCGAGGTACGCGAGACCTTTGGTGATGCCATCTCCATCACGGGCGCCAACACCGCCACCCTGGAAAGGCTTGATGTCAAGCGCTCCGGTCGGCGCGGCATGTCCATCTGGAACTCCAGCAACGTCACCATCCGCAGCGCAAACATCCAGGACAGCTTCGGCAACGGCCTGTGGCTGGGTGATGCGCGGGGCGGGGCCACCGCGTCCCAACCGGTGGTCAATGCCAACGTCAGCTTCAGCACCATCAACAACTCAGGCCAGAACGGCCTGGGCATGCCCGGTGCGCACCTGGGCACTGGCGGCTCCTTCATCTACAACACGGTCAGCAACTCGGCCAGTGCCGGCATCATTGCCCAGAGCGGCACCACGATCCAATACAACACCGTGCTCAACAGCTGCACCGATTTCGAGGACTGTGGCGGCATCTATGTGGCACAGCCGCAAAACGACGCGACGAAGCTGAGCAACACCCCTGGCACAGCCCCCTACACTGCGGTGAAGGCCAGCAACAACATGGTCATCAACGGCAACATCGTGGTCACGGGCAACGCCAACCCCGACGGCACGCCACACGAAGGCTACGGCGATGTGCGGGGCATTTACCTGGACGACTTCGTCAACGGCGTGACCGTGAGCAACAACTACGTCTCAGGCATGCGCTACGGCATCATGCTGCACACGACGTTCAACAACACGATCCAGGGCAATCGCCTGATTGGCAACCGTTCGTTCAACCTCAAGCTCCAGGAAGACCCGGTACGTGACGTGAACAGCCATCTCACGGGCGCCCCCACATCGCAGTACTACAACGGCCAGATGGTGAACAACACGATCCAGAACAACGCGATGGTTGCGAGCAAGTCCACCAGCGCTCCGACATTGGCCATTCCGAACATCGTGCAGAACGCCCCAGCGGCCACCGGCCAGTTGGCGAGCTTCGACCTGAACCGCTATGCAACGCTCAACCCGAACCGGCCGGACATCCTGGTCTACAACTACGGCACCGATGTCACCATCAGCGACATGACCCTGGCCAACTGGCAGGCGATCAACAAGGATCTGCAGGGCAGCTTCAGGGCCTACCGGACCGATGGCGAGGCCTACGGCTTTTACACGGCCACAGGCGCAGACACCCGCACCATTGCGTGCCCGGCGGTCAACCAGGCGAACTGCAACTCATTCGTGAACCTGCGCACCGGCAGCACTGTGACCTTCCCGATCACCTTGCCAGCCAGCGCGTCGATCATCATCATCCGATAAGCCGACGTGAGGCGGCTGCGAAAGCCGCCCTTGCCAACGTGATGTCAGCGGGGGAGGAGCGCCTGCATCACCTCTTGAGCCTGGGCCAGAACACGCGCAATGATCTCGGCCACGGGCGGCACATCGTGCACCAGCCCCTGCGACTGGCCGATCAATTGAACGCCTTCTTCGTGGTCACCCTGGTGCATGGCCTTGCGCATGGCCAGCGTGGCCGCGCCGAAGTAGGCGATCTTCACGGCCTGCACCGGACCCTCGCGCAGGGCATCGCGGGCCAGTTGGCCCATGGGCGTATTGAGCTCGCTGGCCGCGCGCAGGGCGCGGGCCACCACCCGCGGCGGGCTCAGGCGACTGGCGGTGTACTTCTGCCCGCCGGGTGTGTGCATCACACGGCATGGGAAGGTGTCGAAGTTGGACGAGTAGATGGTGTCTTCGGCGGCCTTGTCGACCACCATCTGCTTGGTGGCCTCGTGCAGCGGGCTCTCACGAGAGGCAGCCAGGCGCGTGCCCATGGCCACGGCATCGGCACCCAAGGCCAGGGCGGCGGCCAGACCGCGCCCGTCGGCAAAACCACCGGCGGCGATGATGGGCAAGTCCGTCAGGTCGCGCACCGCGGGGATCAACACCAGCGACGTCACCGCACCACCGTGGGCCGCAGCCTCGTGCCCCGTGACGATCAGACCGTCCACGCCGGATTCGATGGCCGAACGCGCATGCTTCTCGCTGGACACCGTGGCGATCACGTGACCGCCATAGGCTTTCACCCGCGCGACCAGGCTTTCGTCCTTGCCCATGGAGATGTTGAGCACGGGCACCTGCTCCTGCACGGCCACCTCGGCGCAGGCCGCCGCGCCTGGGAGCATCAGGCTGCAGCCAACACCGAAAGGCTTGTTCGTGAAGGCACGCACCTGCTGGATGGCAGCCCGGCATTCATCCGCCGACATGCCGCCCGAGGCCAGGATGCCGAGGCCGCCAGCCTCGCTCACGGCTGCGACCAGCGAAGGGATGGCCACGTAGGTCATGCCGGGAAGCACAATGGGATGGGCGATGCCCAGGAGGCGGGTCAGACGGGTGTGCATGGCGCGGGGATCGGCTCTCGATCAGTGCTGTGTGAAGGCTGGCGGAATTTATCATTGGCGCTGCGCCATACTCTGCCTATGAACCGCCCAATTCGGCTGGAGCGCCCGACGCCCGAACAGATCGCCGCCCTGCCCGCCTACCCAGCGCTGCCACTCAGCCGAATCCATGTGCTGCGCACGGCTGAGCAGTTCGAGTTTGCCGAGCATGAACTGCGCAAGGCGATCCACGTAGGCTTCGACACGGAGAGCAAGCCTGTGTTCGTGGCAGGGGTGCCGCACACTGGCCCGGACATCGTCCAGTTCGCGACGACAGAGCATGCCTTCATCATCCAGACCGCCTTGCCAGAGGCCGGGGATTTTTTGCGCGCCATGATCGCGTCCGACGATGTCATCAAAGTCGGTTTCGGACTGGCCTCGGATCGCCCTCAGCTCCATCGCAAGCTGGGTGTGCAGTTGGGTCAATCGATCGACCTGTCGTACATGGTTCGCCGGTTGGGCTTCAAGGATGCAGTGGGGCTCAAGACGGCGGTGGCCGTGGTGCTGAAGCAGCGCCTGCAGAAATCCAAGAAGGCCACGACCTCCAATTGGGCCACCGCCACGCTGAGCCCGCAGCAGTTGCAGTACGCGGCCAACGACGCGCATGCCTCGCTGCTGGTCTACAAGGCACTGAGCGCCTGAGCCGAACTCACGCACCCCGTTGTTTCGATGCGGAGCGAAACAACCAAGGGCGATCGTGGTGGACAGTAGGCTCATGTCCACACCATACGTTCATCCCATGGCCATCACCTGCTTCATCCGCTACCAGATCGACCCATTCCAGCACGCAGCATTCAGCCGCTACGCCACAGCCTGGGGCCGGATCATTCCACGCTGCGGTGGTGACCTGATCGGATACTTCCTCCCTCATGAAGGCACCAACGATGTGGCCTGGGGCCTGATCAGCTTTGAGGACATGGCCGCCTACGAGCGCTATCGGGCCGCTCTCAAAGCGGACGGGGAAGGTCGGCGCAATTTTGAGATGGCCCAGACACAGCGGTTCATTCTGCGGGAAGAAAGAAGCTGGCTGGCCGGTATCCCAGCGACGCTCAACCAGGCTCGCGAGGTGGCGACATGATCGTCGTCATTTTTGAACTTGAACCTCATCCCGAGCAGGCTCAACGCTACTTCAATCTGGCCGAGGACTTGAAGGCCGGGCTGACACAGCAGGAAGGATTCATCTCCATCGAGCGCTTCCACAGCATCTCCCTGCCGGGGCGCTACCTCTCCCTGAGCGTGTGGCGAGACGAGCAGAGCGTGCGGAACTGGCGCAACCTGGCTGAACATCGCATGGCTCAAGGTGAAGGACGCACCCGCATCTTCTCAGACTACCGCTTGAGGGTGGCTCATGTGCTCAGAGACTACGGCATGTTTGAGCGGGTCCAGGCGCCTTCCGACTCCACAGATGCATTACGCTGAGGGGATGCGACACACCGCACCCCAGGAGCCCCGCATCGCCCGGGTCGCTGCCATGATGGCCGACCCCGCACGCTCCTTGATGCTGGCCTATCTTCTGTCGGGTGAACTGGCCAGCGCAGGCGAACTGGCGTTGGCTGCGTCCATCAGCCCGGCCACGGCCAGTGCGCATCTGTCGAAACTGCTGGAAACAGGCCTGCTGGTCTGCGAAGCCCGAGGGCGACACCGCTACTACAGGCTGGCCAGCCAGGACGTTGGGCATGCGCTCGAAGCACTCGCACTGGTGGCGGAACGCTCGTCCCATCAGCAATCATGGGAGCACCCTGCGCGCCAGCGTCTGCGGTATGCACGTTGCTGCTACGGGCACCTGGCTGGGGAACTGGGTGTCAAGGTGCTCGCCACTTTGCATGCCATCGATGGATTGAAAGCGACAAGGGCTGGTTACGATCTGACAGCTCACGGATCGGCATGGCTGGCAAGCCTTGGCTTGGCGCCCCAACTGCCCAGGCCCGGGCGCCGCTTTGCATACCCTTGCCTGGACTGGTCGGAGCGGCGCGACCATCTTGCAGGCCAGCTCGCAGACGAGCTGCTCCGGCATTTCATGGAAAAAGGCTGGATCCGGCGGATCGAGGGGCGGGCCCTCGCTTTGACCCCGTTGGGTGTTCAGCAGCTGCTGCCCATTCTGGCGTCGGACCAAGGATCCACATGATTCTTCCATCCCGCTGTGCGTCGCGTGTCGTGATCGTCGGGTCGAGCTGCGCGGGGAAGACCACGTTTGCCCAGGCGCTCGCCCAGGCCAGGTCATGCGTCTGTGTCGACCTGGACGACCTGTTCTGGGGGCCAGACTGGACGCCTCAACCTCAGGCTGAATTTCTCCGCAGCGTGGCGCAGGCCGCGACCGGTGACACCTGGGTGGTGGCCGGCAACTATGGCACGGCCCGCGACATCCTCTGGTCACGCACCACCACGGTGGTCTGGCTCAACTTCAGCCTGCCGCTCTTGCTGTGGCGCGGCGTGCGTCGCACCGTGAAGCGCGTCGTGTCCCGACAGGAGCTGTTTCAGGGAAACCGTGAGTCGTTCCGCCGTGCCTTCCTGTCGCGTGAATCCATTTTGTGGTGGATCGTGAGCACCCACGGTCGGCGCAGGCTGGAGTTCGAGAGGCTTCGTGCATCAGGGCACTTCCCTCAGATCGAATGGATGGAAGCGCGAAACCCGACAGAGGCTGCGGCCATCCTTCAAGCTCTGCAGCAAGGGCCCAGCGGCGACGCACCGTTCTAGGCCCGAGCATCATCGAAGGGTGCAAACACCTCGGCCACCCAGTCCACGAACAGCCGCACCTTCGCACTGAGGTGCCGCGACGCGGGGTACACCACGTACAGAGGATGCCGCGGCCGTGTCCAGTCGGTGAGCACCAGTCTCAGGCGATCGTTGGCCACATGGGGTTGGGCCATGAACTTGAACGCCTGGCCCAAGCCCATGCCCGAGAGCAGCGCGCTCAGGTGGGCCGTGCTCTCGTTCACCGCCACCACCGTCTGGCCTGACACCTGGAGGTGCTCCTCACCGCGGTGGAACTCCAGCGGGAAGGCCCTGCCCGTCAGCGACGAGAAGTAACCGACGATGGCATGGCCCGGCACACGGGCCGCATCGCCGGGCCTGTGCTCACGCGCCGTCAGATCCGAAGGATGCTTCGGCCTGCCCCGGGCCTTGAGGTACACGGGGCTTGCACAGGTCACCCAATCGAGATCGGCAATGCGCCGCGCAACCAGCGAGGTATCGGGCAGAGCACCGCCGCGCACCACGCAATCCACCCCTTCGCCGATCAGATCGACAGGCCGATCGCTCACGCCCAGGTCGATGTGAAGCTCGGGGTAGCGAGCCCTGAAATCCGGCAAGGCCGGGATGAGGATCATGTTCGCCAGCACGGAGCCGATGTCGACGCGGATGCGGCCTCGCGCCTGCACACGGGCGCCCGCGGCGGCCTCGTCCATCTCATCCAGGTCTGCGATGAGCCGGCGTGCCCGTTCGCAATAGGCCAGCCCTTCCGGTGTGAGGCTCACTCGCCGCGTGGTGCGCTGCAGCAGCCTCGTGCCGAGGTGGCGCTCCAGGTCCTGCACGAGCTTGGTCACCGTGGGACGAGGGATGTTCATGGCATCGGCCGCTTTGGAAAAGGCGCCCGATTCGGCGATGCGCAGGAACACGCGCAGGGCGAGCAGTTGGTCCATGAGGGGTGTCGAAGTGGGTCAGCGCCCATATTATTCATGACAATGAAAAGAGATGTACAAAATTCCTTCTTTATTCAGGGCTGTGAATTTTCTAAGCTTCGCTCACCTTCTCAACATTTCTGGAGCGAATCATGAACAGCAGCAACAAACTCAATGGCAAGGTCGCCGTCGTCACGGGCGGCACATCGGGCATCGGCCTGGCCGCAGCGAAGGCCTTCGCGTCCGAAGGCGCTGTCGTCTACATCACGGGCCGTCGCAAACCGGAGCTCGATGCCGCCGTGGCCGCCATCGGGCCCAACGCAGTTGGCGTGCAGGCCGACTCCACTCAACTGGCCGATCTGGACAAGCTGTACGACGAAGTGCGTGCCGGCCATGGCCGCATCGACGTGCTGTACGCCAACGCGGGTGGCGGCGGCATGCTGCCGCTGGGTCAGATCACCGAAGCCCACTTCGATGAGACCTTCGACCGCAACGTGAAGGGCGTCGTCTTCACGGTTCAGAAGGCCTTGCCACTTCTGGACAAGGCTGCGAACGGTGCTTCGGTGATCTTGGCGGGCTCCACGGCGGGCGCCATGGGCACGGCCAACTTCAGCATCTACAGCGCCACCAAGGCCGCGGTGCGCAACCTGGCGCGCAGCTGGGTGCTGGACCTGAAGGGCCGCGCCATCCGCATCAATACGCTGTCGCCCGGCCCGATCCACACACCTGGCCTGGTCGATCTGGCCGGCCCCGATCAGGCGCAACAGCAAGGCCTGCTGGACCACCTGACCGCGCAGTTGCCCATCGGCCGCATCGGCCAGCCGGAAGACATCGCGAAGGCGGCGGTGTACCTGGCCTCTGAGGACTCGTCATTCGTGACCGGGATCGAGCTGTTCGTCGATGGGGGCATGGTTCAGGTGTGATGCCGGCAAGGGCTAGCCCCTACCTGGAACATCGGATCCGGAACCCACGTGAACTGCAGCCGGGAATTCAGCCAGAATCACCGGCGGCCATGACCCAACGTCGTGAGCGCGCGTGGACCTCGGCAACAGGAGAGCGATGATGGTGAGCAAGAACACGATCTGTCTCTGGTACGACGGTACGGCCGAAGAGGCCGCACGGTTCTATGCCCAGACCTTCCCGGACAGTTCAGTGGGCGCTATACAGCGGGCCCCTGGTGATTTCCCCTCCGGCAAGCAGGGTGACGTGTTGACGGTGGAATTCACCGTCATCGGCATCCCTTGCCTGGGGCTCAATGGGGGCCCGACGTTCAAGCCCGATGAGGCCTTCTCGTTCCAGATCGCCACCGACGACCAGGCCGAGACAGACCGCCTGTGGAACGCGATCGTTCAGAACGGTGGGCAGGAAAGCGCCTGCGGCTGGTGCAAGGACAAGTGGGGGCTGTCATGGCAGATCACGCCACGCGCGCTCACAGACGCCATGGCCGACCCGGATCGCGCGGCAGCCAAGCGAGTCTTCGACGCGATGATGCAGATGAAGAAGATCGACATCGCCGTGATCGAAGCCGCACGCCGCGGCTGACATGCCCATCCAACCATCCGTCTCCGTCAACATGACCCAATCTCAGAAAATCGCCTTGGTGACTGGTGCCACACGCGGCATCGGTTTCGAAACCTGCCGACAGCTCGCACAGGCCGGGGTCCTGGTGTTGCTGGCTGGGCGCAGCCTGGCGAGCGCAGCGAAGGCCGCGGACCAGTTGAAGTCGCAAGGCCTCTCAGTGGAAGCCGTGGCGCTCGACGTCACCAACGCCACCCAGATCGCGAACATCGCCAGCGACATCCAGCAGCGCTTCGGCCGACTGGACATCCTGGTCAACAACGCGGGCGTGCTGCTGGACGATGTGGCCCGGAAACCTTCAGAGCAGACCCTGGCGAGCTGGAGGGAAACCTTCGACACGAACGTGTTCGCCGTGGTGGAATTGACGCAGGCGCTCTTGCCGCTGCTTAGAGCGGCGCCGTCTGCACGCATCGTCAACGTGTCGAGCCAGCTGGGCTCGTTTGGCTTGCACACGGACCCTGCCTCGCCCATCTACGGCTTCAAGATCCCGGCCTACGACGCGTCCAAGAGCGTCGTCAACTCATGGACGGTGCACCTGGCCTACGAGCTTCGCGACACGCCGATCAAGGTCAACGCGATCCATCCCGGCTATGTGCAAACCGACATGAACCGTGGCGCTGGCGAGCTCACGGTGGCAGACGGGGCGAAGAGCAGTGTGCAGATGGCATTGCTGGGTGATGACGGCCCCAGCGGCACGTTCACTCACTTGGGCAAGACCTTGCCTTGGTAGCAATCAGTTCAGGTGCGTGCTGGCCCGGGCAGTGCCAGAAGATCCAGGTGTCCCACCTCCAGCGACAGCACGCCGCGGTCAGCATGGCTTGAACGTTCAGTCAGCCATGCCGAAGCGGTGCGCGCATTGGAGGGGTCCACCTCCGCGGCAACGGCTGCGGCCTCCCGGGCCATGGTCATCAGCAACTCGCTGTGCCCGGCGCCGATGTGCCAGTCGCTCTCCTGCGTGCTGACACCGCAGCCTTGTGCTGCAAGCTGCTGCGCCAGATAGGACGCGGCCTGCCCACCCAGCGATTCACCCAAGCCCTTGTCGCCAACCTGATGCGCCAGGAAGGCCTGGGTGATCAGCCCGTCCGCCGCGAGTGCCGGCTGCCAAGTGCGCCGCCCATCCACGGTCAGCGTCGCCAGCAAGGGCCGGGGCACCTTCGCCAGCAAGGCGCACAAGCTGTCCAGCCACGCGGCCGACACCAGGTCCAGGAACGCCGTGGTCACCAGGCCATCGCACCAGGCCAGGTCGACACGATCCAGATCACGCGCCAGATCGAGCTGCTGCCCGCGCACCTGCCAGCGGGCCGCACCCACATCGATCTGCAAGAGACCGTCCTCTTCCCTTGCATGCCAACCACGCCGACGTGCCCAGCCTGAGATCTCAGCACGCTGAGCCGTCAGCAGCATGGGATCGTGGTCCACGAGGATCCAGTCCTGATCGCCCTCCAGCACCGGCGCCAAGGCCCTGAAGTTGGCGCCGGCGCCCGCGGCCAGATCGATCAGCTTCAAGGCCGATCCATTCCTGGGCTTCAACGCGGCCTTGAAGGCCAGCGCCAGCGTCTGGCTGCGCGCCACCAGGTCCAGAGGCTCGCGCAGCCGCAGCCAGTCGGCCGAAAACCCGCCTGAAGATTCTTGCTCACTCATCGAGTCACCTGATCCAGCGCCGCCACCCAACGGTCCACGGCCGTGTCCCAGTCCGGCAGCGTGTCCGCCACCTCCACCGCACCAGCTGTGAGCCGGGCACGCAACGCGTCATCCATCACCATCTGCTGCAAGGCCTCCCGCAGGGCGGCCTCGTCGCCTGGGGGCACCAGCAGCGATGCATGGGCCGGCACGGTGCTGGCAATGGCGCCCGCCGTGGTCGAGATGACCGGCAGCCCATGAGCGAGCGCCTCGGCGAAGACCATGCCATAGCCTTCGTGGTAAGACGGCAGCACGAACACGTGGGCATGCTGGTAGGCCTGGGCCAGTTGATCGGGGGATTGTTCGCCCAGCAAGGTGATGCGATCACCCAGGCCATGCTGGGCAATGCGTTGGCGCAGGGCGAAGGCGGCCGCCGGGTCACGGTCCAGGCTGCCGATGCAGGTGAGCTGCCATGCCAGATCTCTCAGCGATGCCAACGCATCGACCAGCAGCAGGTGCCCCTTGCGCGGCGTGATGGTGCCCACCGCCAACAGTTGCACCGGGCCCTCGCCTTTGGGCAGACGGAAGTAGCTGGGCCGCGCCGTGCCCGGCGCCACCACGGCCACGTGGTCCGGTGGCAGGCCACTGGCCCGCACGGCCTGCGCCGTGTTTTCGCTGGGGCAGATCGCGCCCTTCAGCAAAGGCCAGAGATCTGACTCCAGTTGCGCGTAGTGCCGCGCGCCGGCCGGGCTCAGGCCGGTCTCCAGGGACAAGGGGTGGTGGATGAATCCCACCAGCTTCAGGCGGCCGGTATGCGCTGGCAGGGCGTCGGCCAGGCCAGGCAAGGCCAGCCCGTCGATCACGACCGTGCTGCCGTCCGTGGTGCCTGCCAGGGCATTGGCCGCCGCATGGCGGGTGTCGGCATCCACATCCGGGTAGCGGCCAGGCAGCTCGACCACATCGACCGCCCTGCCCCGCGCCCGCAGGCCATCCACCACGTGCCAGTCATACAGGTAGCCGCCGGTGAGCTGGTCCAGGCGCCCCGGCACCAGAAAGGCCAGGGCCATCAGCGCAGTGGCCCTTCGAAGGCGGCCCAGGCCACCGGAGATTCGCGCAACACCACCCGCAACGCCGCCAGCGTGTCGGCGGTGCCCGCGCCCACGGCGCCTTCGGCCACGCGCACCTTGATGCGCTGGAAGATCTCCCCGGCCAGGAACTCTGTCGTGGTGTTGCGGCCCTTGAAGACGGGCAGCTCATCGAGGTTCTGGTAGTTGAACTCGCTCAGCACATCCCGCAGCAGTTCCAGTGCCAGACCGATGTCGCACACCAGGCCATGCTCGTCCAGCGTGGGGCGACGGAACTCGATCTCTACCCCATAGGTGGCACCGTGCACTTTCTGCGCGGGGCCGAAGACATCGCCCCGGAAGCTGTGGGCGATCATGAAGTGATCCGAAACGGCAAGGCTGTACATGGGGTTCTTTTCAGTTGTAGTGGATGACGTGGCAAAGCTCGCCGCCGGGTGCTTCGACCAGGCGCGGCAGGGTATGAGGCAGATCCTGGAAGCGGCTCTCGCCGGTGAGGAAGTAGTCAAACACCGGATCGGCCAGCAGCTTCAAGGCCAGTGCCAGGCGGCGCTGGTAGGTCCAGCGGGCCCGCTGTGCGGTGGCCACCGCACCGACCTGCGATGAGCGCAGGTTCAATCGCCTGGCGTGGAAGGCCTCGCCCAGCGGCACGCTGACAGGGCGATCACCGTACCAGCTCATCTCCAGCACGGTGGCCTCGAAGCCGGCGATGCGCAGCGCGGTGGCCAGGCCATCGGGGTGACCGCTGGCGTGGATGACCAGGTCGGCGTCAGGCGTGGCCTGGTCCGGCAAGGCGAAGCGGCAGCCCAACTGGCTGGCCAGCGCAGCACGTTGCGGGTTGGTGTCGATCAATTCCACCGTGGCGCCGGGCACACGGGCGGCCAGTGTGGCCACCAGGCCACCCACCACGCCCGCGCCGACCACCGCGATGCGATCGCCCAGGCGCGGCGCGGCGTCCCACAGACCATTGACGGCGGTTTCCATGTTGGCCGCGAGCACGGCGCGCGCATCAGGTACGGCGTCGGGCACCACGGTGACGGCATCAACCGGAACGATGTAGTGGTCCTGATGCGGATGCAGGCTGAAGATGCGCCGCCCCAGCAGGTGCGCCGGGCCCGCTTCGACCATGCCTACCGAGGCATAGCCATACTTCACAGGGCCAGGGAAATCGCCCTCCTGGAAGGGGCAGCGCATGGCCTGCCACTGGCTGGGTGGCACCCGGCCACCGAACACCAGGCTTTCCGTGCCACGGCTGATGCCGCTGCGCAGGGCCTTCACCTGCACCTCTCCCGGTGCAGGCTCGCGCAGGGTGGCGCTGCGGATCTCGCCCAGCCCGGGGGAGACGGTCCAGAAGGCACGGGCCTCAGTCATGGAAGGTGCATTCGATCATGGTGTCATCGCCCAGCAGGAAGCGGCGGGTGCGCGGGCGCAGGCTGTGGGTCAGGTCGTGGATCTCGGGCAGGACCACGCTGGGGCGGCCCGACCCCAGGATCACCGGGGCCACGGTGATCTGCAGGCGATCGAGCGCCCCCGCTGCCAGGAAGCGCGACACGGTGATGCCGCCCCCTTCCACGAACAGCCAGTGCAGGCCACGCTGGGCGAGTATTCGGCGGATCTCGAAGGGATCCAGGCCCTGCGGGCCGCGCGGCACTGGGACCACTTCTGCGTGGCCACAGGTGGCTTCGCGACCGACACGGTCTTGCGCCACCAGCAGCAAGGTCGGGGCTGCACCATCGGTGAAGACGCGTTGCGTACCGTCGAGCCGGCGCTCCGGATCCAGGATCACGCGCACCGGGTTGTCGCCTGCACACAGACGCACCGTGAGTTGAGGATCGTCGTGCTGAACGGTGCTGGCGCCCACCAGCACCGCATCGGCGATGGCACGCATGCGGTGGGTGTGCTGCAGGTCTTCCTGGCCGCTCAGCCAACGTGAGACACCGCAGTTGGTGGCAATGCGCCCATCCAGGCTCTGCGCCAAGTGACCGACCACGTAGGTGCCCTTGCGTCGCATGGCGCACAGGGGGCCATAGAGGGCGTGCAGCAGGGAATCGTCCTCCAGGAAAGAGGCGCCGCTGTCACTGCCGCCCGAGCCACGGTGCAACAAGGCCTGCCAGGCGTGGTCTTCGCCTCGCAGCGAGATCTGGTCAGGCGGGCTCAGCAGCACGGTCGCGGCCATCACTTGGGCTGCCCTGCCGTGGCCGACGCCAGCCCGGCCTGGGCGAAGGGCGTGAACAGCTCGGTGTACTCAGGCTTGTCAGGCAGGCGCGCCTCTTCAGGGATGCGGCACAGGCCGCTGTCCGCCAGCCAGCGCCCCAGGCGGGGGTCGGCGCTGATCACCGCCATCGGGATCGAGGCGCTCAGGCCCAGCACAAAGGGCAGCCACAGCAAGATGGTGGAGGGGAACACCTGCCAGAAAGCCAGGCCCAGCCCCAGGCCCAGCAATGTATGCAGCCACAGCCGTTGCGAGGCATCTCGCCAGGACAGGCCCACCGCATCGCGTTGCTGCGATGTCCAGCCGATCTGTCGACCAAAGGGCAGGCCCATCAGGAACAGCGTGATGGACACGGCCGCGATAGGCGCCATCAACACGGAGAAGACCAGCTCGATCGCCGCGCTGATCAGCACGCGGGCGGTACCGCCGTAGTCGCGGCGCAGATCAGGGCGCAGCAGCACATCGCCCAGCGTGGCGAACTTGGGTGCGAAGCACATGGTCATGGTCACGGTGAACAGCAGCAGGAACAGCGGGATGTTCACCGGCTGATCACGCAGCAGGCCCAGCGCGATCATGCCCAGCCAGGCCGGCGCGCCCACGTACATGGCGATGGCAAGCCACAGCTGGCAGCGGCTGACCGGCAGCAACCCCGGCATCTTGAGCAGTTTGAGGTACTGCATGTTGCCCTGGCACCAGCGCAGATCGCGGCGGATGAACTCGGGCATGGTGGGTGGGTTCTCTTCCCAGCTGCCGTCTTCGTCGGGCAGCACGCGCACCTCGTAACCCGCGCGGCGCATGAGCACCGCTTCGAGCTGGTCATGGCTGAGGATGTGGCCGCTCAGGGGCGATGTGCCAGGCAGCACCGGCAGGTGACAGTGTTCGATGAAAGGGGCCAGGCGGATGATGGCATTGTGGCCCCAGTAAGGCCCGCAATCGCCTTGCCAGCTGGCCGCGCCCAAGGTGTACGAGCGCATGCCCAGGCGCATGCCGAACTGGAACACCCGTGCGAAAGGACTGGTGCTGGGCAGGCCCGTGACCAGGGTCTGCAGGATGCCGATGTTGGCATTGGCCTGCATGATGCGGACCAGGCGCAGCATGGCGGCGGGCGTCATCACGCTGTCGGCATCGAGCACGATGGCAAACCGGTGCAGGCTGCCCCAGCGTTCGCAGAAATCACGGATGTTGCCGGCCTTGTAGCCGCTATGGTCCTCGCGGCGGCGGTAGGTGATCTCAAGCCGTGAGCCAAGGCGCTCGGCTAGCCGGGCCGCCACCTGCTGCTCGCCCTCGACAATGTCTGCGTGGTCGCTGTCGCTGAGCATGTAGAGGTGGAAATTCTGCGAATGGCCGGTGCGCACAAGGCCGTCGAGCATGAAGCCGAGGTTGCGCTCCAGCCGGTCGGTGTCCTCATGACGGATGCAGATCAGCAGCGCGGTGGACTGCGTGATCGGCTCATCGCCCTTGATGCTGCGCAGATGGGGGGCAACCAGGCCAGCCGGATCCCGTGAGAAATGCATCAGGCCAAAGCCGATCACCGCATTCCAGAAACCGATGCTGGTCCATGGCAGGGTGAGTGCGAACATCAGCAGGATGCCGAAGCCGATCGCATCGAACCCCTCGGTGAACAGCGCCGCCGACATCAGGCCCAACAAGATGAGCGAGGTAACGATGACCAGGGAGGCGAACACCAAGCGCCTGCGGCGCAAGGTGGATTGGGCTGCAGCGGAGGCAGCCGCGATTTGAAACGCGCTCAGCATGGGGGTACTGCCTTTACTCGCTGATGGCCAGGGATTGCGGCAACGCATGACCCATCCGGGTGCGCTTGGCTTCGAAATAGCCCACCGAATGCGTGTTGGGCACAGTGATGACGGGGCGACGGCGATCGACCTTCACACCCAACGCGGTGAGCTTGGCCACCTTGTCTGGATTGTTGGTCATCAGGCTGATGCTGGGCACGCCGAAGTGGGCCAGCATCTCGGGCACGACCTCATAGGAGCGGGCGTCATCCGGCAGGCCCAGCATGCGGTTGGCGTCGACGGTGTCGTAGCCGCGCGATTGCAGGTGGTAGGCGCGTATCTTGTTTGTCAGGCCGATGCCACGGCCTTCCTGCCGCAGGTACAGGATGATGCCGGCGCCCTGGCGGACGATCTCGGCCATGGCCTTGTCCAGTTGATCGCCGCAGTCGCATTTGAGCGATCGGAAAACCTCGCCAGTGATGCATTCGGAATGTACGCGCACGGGCAGACCGGTCTGCCCGGCGACATCGCCGTGGACCAGCGCGACGTGCTCACGCAAACCATTGGTGGCGTCACCGCTGGTGGTGCGAAACACGTGCATGGAAAAGAGCCCATGCTCGGTGGGTAAATCAGAGGAGGCAAGCCATTGGGAATGGCGGGACAGGGTGGGAGCACTCGACATACTGGTTTATTTCCTGACGTGCGCGTTCAAAGCGCTACGGAGCTTTTCGTATGCGAACCTGACCGAATTGACCAAGCGCATCTTCACAATATCTGACGCATCCTCGCACACCCCATAAGACCGTGGAATCCGTGAGTTGTTACAACTGAAAACGACAAGAACGCTTCACCTTCATATTTTCAGCCCCAGCACGCCAGCTTATTCACTCTTCGCCTGAGTATTCTTCATAACGATATGCGTATTTATTGAGTACCTCTCTACCCCCTGTATAGGGGGAATTTAGTTACTTGTGGAGATATTGATTGGCGACAGCAATGGGCCGTTAACTTCGAGGAGCGCCCTGGCCATGGTCTTGACATGCGCGGCAACTGCGTCCGCAGGCACATGCGCATAACCCATCACGAGACCGTTGAATCCCTGCAGCCCCCCTGGCGTCCCATAGAACGACAAGGGGCGCGGGCTGAGGCCCAGGGCGAACGCGCGTTCAGCGACCGCTGAATCCGTTTGCGTGTCTGGCAAGCTCAACACCAAGTGCATGCCGCCCTGCCCGCCCAGCACGGTTCCTTCGACGGGCCAATGCCGATCCAGCGCTTCTCGCAAGGCCTGCTGACGTGCCGCGTACAGCCGGCGCATCCGACGCAGGTGACGCGCGAAATGCCCATCCTGGATGAAGGCAGCCAATGCGCGTTGCTCGGCCACGCGCCCCCGCCGGCCCAGATCACCCACCACCGCCACCGCGCGGTCTGCCAGGGCGGCCGGCATCACGATGAAGCCCAGGCGCAGACCCGGGAACATGGATTTGCTGAAGGTGCCCAGGTAGACCACGGGTGCGTCATCCACCAGGCCCTGCATGGCGGCCAGAGGCGGACCATCGTGCCGGAACTCGCTGTCGTAGTCGTCTTCCAGGATCCACGCGGCATGGCGGCGCGCCTGATCGATCAAAGCCAGGCGGCGCGACAGTGGAAGCACAGATCCCAACGGATACTGGTGCGAGGGCGTGGCATAGACCAGGCGCGGCGGCTGGGTGCGCCACAGCGCGTCCATGGCCTGCTGCCCCTCGGCGTCGACGGTGATGGGCACCTGCACCAGCCCCGCTGCGGAAAAGGCGGTGCGCGCACCGCCGTAACCAGGATGCTCCATCCACACGCGATCCCCCGGGTCGGCCAGCAGGTGGGCGCAGAGATCCAGGCTGTGCTGGGTGCCATCGGTCACGATCACCTGGTCGGCGTGGCAACGCACGCCGCGCGCTGCGCGCAGATGGGTTGCGATGGCCTGTCGCAACTCGGGCTCGCCCGCCGCATGGCGGTAGCCCAGATCCTGGGCAGCGGCCTGGCGCTGGGCGCGGTCCACCAACCGCCGCCACGTGTCAAACGGGAAGGAATCCAGGGCGGGAGTGCCAGGCATGAAAGGCAACAGATCATCTTCAGGACGGCGCACGCGCCCTCGGCCTGCAACGCGCTGAGACAGGCCGGCAGCAAAGGCCGAGACTTCAGCGGGCGCCGAAGCCTCGTGATCAGGCAATGGGGGCATGACACCGAAAGCAGACACCACCGTGCCTTGCCGCGTGGCCTGCACATAGCCCTCCGCGGCCAGCAACTCGTAGGCATGGATGGCGGTGTTTCGCGCCATGCCCAGATCCTGGGCCAGCACGCGGCTGGAGGGGAGCAAAGCGCCAGGCTGCAGGCGCCCGGCCAGGATGGCATCGCGCAGTGCGAGATAAAGGCGCCGCTGGGCGGGCACGCTGTGGCGGCGCTTGAATTGCCGGCGGTCGATGACGAGGTCGAGATCGGCCAATGTCGTGGCTCCATCATTCTTGCAGATTATGGCTCTTTCAATGGTGCCATGGATTGCTCAAGATGCGGCCTGTCCATCCACACCATCCGCTCATCATCAGCATGCCAAACGACACCCTGTCCCCCGCCTTGCCGCCCCATCTCCCACCTTCTGCCCGAAGCCGTGTACGCCGCGCCGCCGAGCGTGCGCATTACGACGAAGCCACGGTCCATGCCATCGTGGACGCGGCCTGGGTGTGCCACGTGGCCTTCGCAGATGGCGACAACGTGCTGTGCATCCCCACCGCCAGCTGGCGTGTGGGCCACACCCTGTACGTGCATGGATCCAACGGCAGCCGCATGATGAAGCGACTGGCCGAGGGCGCTCCGGCCTGCGTCACCATCACGCATCTGGACGGCTTGGTGATGGCGCGCTCAGCTTTCTCGCATTCGATGAACTACCGCTCGGTGGTGATCCATGGCTGCTTCAGCGTGGTGGCCGAGGCCGACAAGCCCGCCGTGCTGGATGCGCTGATGGACCACATCGCGCCAGGGCGGCGCGAACATGCGCGGGCGCCGGATGCGTCTGAGCTCAAGGCCACCACGGTGCTGGGCATCCCGCTGTTCGAAGCGGCGGCCAAGATCCGCGACTGGGGGCCGCGTGACAAGGATGAGGATCTGGCACTGCCGGTGTGGGCCGGCGTGCTGCCATTGCGCGAGCAGCGCTTGCCCGCGGTGGCCGAGTCTGGCTTTGATGGGCCGGCACCGAGGTATGTCGACCTCTGGTCCCATGGCTGATAAGCTTCGCATGTTCAGGGTACCGCTCCCAGGTCTCTTGGCCGCGCCCGGTACAGGCGCTGGCCACGGAGCGCTGTTCCATGAATCCCTCTAACCTTGCCTGGCTGGCGTTGCTGGCCAGCGTGGTAGCCGAAGTGCTCGGCACGCTGGCTCTTCGTGCCGCAGACGGCTTGACCAAGCCATGGCCTTCGATCGCTGTCGTGCTGTGCTACGGCTGCGCCATCTGGTTGATGTCAGTTTCAGTCAGGCAGCTTGAGATGGGGCTGGCCTATGCGGTGTGGGCAGGAAGCGGCACGGCACTCACAGCCGCGATCGGCATGCTGTGCTTCCAGGAAGCGTTCACCTGGTCTCGGCTGCTCGGGCTGACGTTCATCGTGCTGGGCGTGTTGGCACTGAACCTGAGCACCCGCTGAGTTTGATGCAACGGTATGCTGCGCGCATGAGCACCACCAAGACCCTGCTGATCGTCTACCACTCCATGACGGGTGGCACGCGCCAGATGGTCGAGGCCGCCCAGGTGGGCGCCACGGCCGAAGAAGGCGTGGCCGTGCACGTGCTGCAGGCGGCACAGGCTGGACCGGAGGATGTGCTGGCCTCCGACGGCCTGATCTTCGCCACGCCCGAGAACCTGGCCGCCATCAGCGGACAACTGAAGGATTTCTTCGACCGCAGCTACTATGCCGCGCTGGACCACCTCAATGGCCGCCCCTACGCCTGCCTGGTGTGTGCAGGCAGCGACGGGCACAACGCCGTGCGGCAGATCGAGCGCATCGCCACGGGCTGGCGGCTCAAGCCAGTGGCAGAGCCGCTGATCGTGTGCACGCATGCGCAGACGCCCGAGGCCATCCTGGCGCCCAAGCAGATCGGCGAAGACGATCTGGAACGATGCCGGGCGCTGGGTGAGGCGATGGCGGCAGGGCTGGCGCTGGGCGTCTTTTGAGGATGCGCCTTGGGGCTTCACCCGCCGGCCTGCAGGTCGATCCAGCGGGTGGCTGCGGCAAATCCATGGTCCTGCGCGTCCTGGATCAACGCAAATCGTCTGCCTTGCGTGTCCACCTCCACCTCTTCCTCGGTTTCGGAACCCCTCACGTAGGCGTGGACGCTGAACTGCCTTGAAGAGGCATCCCAGGCGACGAGCACGCGGATGCGGAATCCGGCATGGGCACCGATGGCTTCTTCGTGGTCGTCGGTGTGGATGACTTGGTGGTCCATGATGGCGCTCCCGAGGTGTTCAGAACATCTTAGGCACATGGCTAAAACCCCTGACCGCCAGCGAGTTAAGGCGGGCACCGCGTCAGGCCAGTCGTGTCAGCGCCTCGAAAGTGAGCCTTTCGGCCTCAGCGTGCTCGCCCCCGCCCACGATGGACGTGGCGATGCCTTGCAAGACACCAGCACGCCAAAGACCGAAGGCGCTGGCGCTGTAGCCCGGGCCGCCGCCGTTGTGGCCGCGCACGGGGCCGGGCTCCATGGCCGGATCGACCATCAGGCCCAGGCCATAGCGGGGTTGGCGCCAGCGGCCGCCCGCCGCCCCGACCGGCACAGCATCGAGCATGGCGGCCAGGCTGCCGGGCTGGAGCAACCGGCCCGAGAACAGCCCATGCAGAAAGGCTGTCACGTCCGATGCGGTCGAAGCGATGACGCCATGGGACACCCACCCTGGGTGGTAACGGCCCCGCACATCCAACCAGCCATCGCCATCGGCGATCACTCGTGAAAGACCAGGGGCCAAGGGAAGGAGATCTGCGGTATCCGAAGCCACGGTGGTGTGGATCAGGCCCAAAGGCTGACACACACGCTTGGTCAGTTGCTGCGTCCACGGCTCGCCACCCACGGTTTCCAGCAGGTGCCGCAGCAGCATGTAGCCGGGGTTGCTGTAGGCAAAGCGCGCCGGCTCGGGCACCGACCAGGGCTGGATCAGGGTAGCCTCTATGAATTCGCCCGCCGTCCACGGTTGGCCCGGGTGTTCGCGCACTTGAGCGTGGTACGCCTTCAGCCCGCCATAGTCCGGGAGGCCAGCGGTGTGGTTCAGCAACCGGCGCGTGGTGACCGCATCGCTGAATGACCCCGGCAGTGGCGGGCCCTGCCACAGCGGCTTCACCGGCGCGTCCAGATCCAACTGCCCGGCCTCGGCCAACTGCAGCAGTAGGCAGGCAATGAAGGTCTTGGTGATGCTGTAGATCAGGAAGACCGGCTGCTGGTCTCCGTTCTCCGGGGAAGTCCAGCGTGTGGTGCAGCCCGAGGGTGTCCACACGCTCATGCCAGCGGCGATGCCGCAGGCACGTTGGCCGCTCAGCAGATCATTGTCGGCGGGCCTGTTCAAGGTGCACTCAAGGCAAGGCCAGGGTCTGCGCCAACTGCGCCGGCTCAGCGGCCGGATCCCAGCCCCAATGCGCCAGCATCGGCGCCTGCATATGATCCCTCAGGGTGCGCAGATTGGCCTCCTGCTCGGGCATGTCGGCATCCACCACATTGGCCACCCAGCCGGCCAGCGTCAGGCCGCGCGCCACGATGCTCTCCTGCGTCAACAGCGCGTGGTTCAGGCAGCCCAGGCGCAAGCCCACCACCAGGATCACGGGCAGGCGCAGGCGCTGGGCCAGGTCGGCGCTGGAGGCGAACTCGCCAGGGGACTCGTGCAGCGGCACGATGAAACCGCCCGCCCCTTCCACCACCACCGCATCGACGTGCTGGCTGAGTGCATGGAAGCTGGCCTCGATGTGACCGATGTCGATCACCGCGCCCGCATTGCGCGCGGCGATGTGCGGCGACACGGCATCGGGCAAGGCATAGGGGTTGTCGAAGGCGGGCGGCACTTTCAGGCTGGAGGCGGCGCGCAGCGCGGCCACGTCTTCATTGAGCCATTGGCCAGGGTGGCCATCCACGCCCTCGATCCAGTCGCAGCCCGCAGCCACCGGCTTCATGCCGACAACGCGCTGGTGATCGCGACGCAGCGCGTGGATCAAGGCACAGCTGCTGCGGGTCTTGCCGACACCGGTGTCGGTGCCTGTGACGAAATAGGCGGTCATGGCACAGCCACCTCGCTGGCCTGGGCCGCAGCACTGCCCTCTTCGGCCAGCACACGGTCCAGCACACGCAAGGCGCCTTCGGCCAGGTGGCGCTGTTCGGCCTCGCCCAGCACATAGGGTGGCATGAAATAAAGCGTGGGGCCGATGGGCCTCAGCAGCAGGCCCTCATCCAAAGCGGCGCGGTGGTAACGCGAGGCGAAGGTAGGGTCGGCCACGTCCACATCCCAGGCCCAGACCATCCCCAGGCGGCGCGAAGTCTTCACGCGAGGATGGTCGGTGATGGGCTGTGCCAGCTCGTCCAGCCGCTCGGCTGCACGGCGGTTGTCGCCCAGCACATCGCTGTCGGCAAAGGTGTCCAGCACGGCCAGTGCTGCGCGACAGGCCAGCGGGTTGCCGGTGTACGAGTGCGAATGCAGGAAGCCGTGCGTGGTGCGGTCGTCCCAGAAGGCCTGGTAGACCTCGTCCGTTGTCAACACGGCCGAGAGCGGCAACACGCCGCCCGTCAGGCCTTTGCTCAGGCAGATGAAGTCGGGCTTGACGGGCACGCCGTCATCGCCCAGGGCCTGCTGGTGTGCGAACATCGTGCCCGTGCGGCCGAAGCCCACGGCGATCTCGTCGGCGATCCAGTGCACTTCGTACTGGTCGCACAGGCGGCGCACGGCGCTGAGGTAGTCAGGCAGGTACATGCCCATGCCGGCCGCGCCCTGGATGAGCGGCTCCAGGATCAGCGCGGCAATCTGCGCATGGTGCTCATCGAGGTAGGCGGCCAGCGCGTCGATGCAATGCTGCGTGTGCTGGGCCGGGCTCACGCCGGGTGCGGCATGGCGCGGATCAGGTGATGGCAGGGTGGCGCTCAGGCGCAGCAGTGGCGCGTAAGACTCGCGGAACAGCGGGATGTCGGTGACGGACAAGGCGCCGGCGGTTTCTCCGTGGTAGCCCCCCTGCAAGCAGATGAAGCGGTGCTTTCCTTCGCGACCGCGGTTGCGCCAGCTGTGCGCACTCATCTTCAGCGCGATCTCGGTGGCGCTGGCGCCATCGCTGGCGTAGAACGCGTGGCCCAGGCCGGTGAGCTGACCCAATCGTTCAGACAGCTCCACCACTGGCGGGTGCGTGAGGCCGGCCAGCATGATGTGATCGACGCGCTGCAGCTGATCGGCGATCGCCTCGCGGATCGGTGCAAAACCGTGGCCGAACAGGTTCACCCACCATGAACTGACAGCATCGAGGATGCGGTGACCGCGGTCATCGACCAGCCAGGGGCCCTGGGCCGACACGATGGGGCGCGGGGGGTGGGTGTCGTGCACCTTCATCTGCGTGCAGGGGTGCCACACGGCGCGGCGGCTGCGTTCAGACCAGTCCATGGCCTGCCCGATCAGGCCGCAGCGGGCCGGTAAACGCAGCGGTCACCGGCGGCGCGAGACACGCTGACGGCCGAGACCTGCGGCAGCTGCAGATGCACCTGGGCATAGATGAAGACGCAGAGGTTCTCCAGCGTGGGCGCGCCCAGGCCGGACACCTCGTCCAGGAAGTGATGGTCCAGTTGTTCGCGCACCGCAGCGATCACGGCGCGCAGATGGGCCAGGTCGACCACCATGCCCGATTCCGGCTGGCGTTCGCCACGCACCGTGACCTCGGCCGTGTAAGTGTGGCCATGGATGCGGCGGCTGCCGGCGGCTTCTTCAGCGCCCACCTGGCGTTTGAGCGTGTGGGCGGCGTCGAAGGTGAAGGTCTGGCTCAGTTCGAACATAAGGGGTGGCGTCCTCAGCGGATGCCCAGTGTTTTATGGGTCTGCACGCTCAGCATCCAGCGTGGGTGGTCCAGGCACCATTGCACGGCCCACTCGGTGGCGTGGCGGCGGGCCTCGGGCGATGCGCTGTCCATGGGCTGCACGCGGCGCTGCACGAAATCCATGGCTTCGAATTCGGCCAGCTTCGCGTCGTCGAATCCCGCCTGGGGCACCACCAGCTTCAGCTCATGCCCCGAAGTCTGCACCAGGGTCGAACCGGCCTTGGGGCTCACGCAGATCCAGTCGAGCCCAGGCGGCGCGGCCACCGTGCCGTTGGTTTCGACGGCGATCTCGAAGCCTTGGGCATGCAAGGCTTCGATCAGCTCGACATCGACCTGCAGCAGCGGTTCGCCACCGGTGAGCACCACGAAGCGCCGGCCGTCGCGGCCCTGGGCCGTGTCGGGCCAGAACGAGGCGATGCGCGCCGCCAGATCCTGTGCGGTGCCGAACTTGCCGCCACCCAGCCCGTCGGTGCCGACGAAATCGGTGTCGCAGAACTGGCAGATGGCCTTGGGACGGTCTTCTTCACGCCCCGTCCACAGATTGCACCCTGCGAAACGGCAGAACACGGCGGGCCGGCCCGCATGGGTGCCCTCGCCTTGCAGGGTGTAGAAGATTTCCTTGACGCTGTAGGTCATGCACGCCCTTTGAAGCCGGTCCACCAGACCACCAGCGCGGCCGAAATCACCAGGGCCGCGTAGGTGCCCATGGCGCCATCCCGCCCGGCGATGACGAGGCCGGCCACCAGCACGGCCACGCCCGCGAAAGCCACTCGCCGGGTCAGCACCCAGCCCAGGCCTCTGAGTGTGCGCCACCACAGCAAGCGCGCCAATGAGGGCAACAGCAAAGCCATGGCCAAGGCGGGCAACAGGAAGTTGAACAGATGGATCAGGGCGTCTAGAAAACCCATGGACAGCGGGGCTCGAAAGGCGTGGAAAACAACACAAAAGGCGCGGAGGCGCAAGGGCTCAGATCAAAGGCTGAGTGATAAGCATCTGCAAACGGCGCATGAAACCCATGCGCCATCTCAAAGTCGGGCCATTCTCTCGCACCACGGAGCAACCAGATGCCCGACAATGACGGTCTTCGACAGGCTCAATGGCCTGACCCGACACGCGCCAAACCCACGATTTTATAATTTCTCCCATGAGTGTCTTGGCCCTGGGTCTCAACCACACGACCGCCGCGGTTGATCTGCGCGGTCGGTTCGCCTTCGCGGTGGACCAGTTGAGCCCTGCGCTGCGCACCTTGCACACCCGCCTGGCGGGCGGATCGCAAGCCCCCGCGCACGCCCCCGAGGCCGCGCTGCTGTCCACCTGCAACCGCACCGAGCTGTACTGCGCCGCGCCTGCCCTGAGCGGTTCGCCCCTGGTGCTCCAACGCGAGGCCGTGGGCTGGCTGGCCCACGTGGGCGGCGTCTCCGCCGACGAACTGATGCGCCACACCTACATGCTCGAAGGCGGCGCCGCCGCGCGGCACGCCTTCCGGGTGGCCAGCGGGCTCGATTCCATGGTGCTGGGCGAGCCCCAGATCCTGGGGCAGATGAAGCAGGCCGTGCGCGAGGCCGATGCCGCCGGCACCCTGGGCACCACGCTGCACCAGCTGTTCCAGCGATCGTTTGCCGTCGCGAAGGAGGTGCGTACCTCCACCGAGATCGGCGAGCACTCCATCAGCATGGCCGCGGCCGCCGTGCGCCTGGCCGGCCAGCTGTTCGAGAACCTGGCCAAGACCAAGGTGCTTTTCGTGGGCGCCGGCGAAATGATCGAACTCACCGCCACGCACTTCGCCGCCCGCACGCCGCGCAGCATGGCCGTGGCCAACCGCACGCTCGAGCGTGGCGAGAAGCTGGCCTCCCACCTGGGCGCCGAGGCCATGCGCCTGGCCGACCTGCCCCAGCGTCTGCACGAGTTCGACATCGTCGTCTCCTGCACGGCCAGCACGCTGCCCATCATCGGGCTGGGCGCCATGGAGCGCGCCATCAAGGCCCGCCGGCACCGTCCTATCTTCATGGTGGACCTGGCCGTGCCGCGCGACATCGAACCCGAAGTGGGCCAGATGCCTGATGTGTACCTCTACACCGTCGATGACCTGAGCGAGCTGGTGCAGACGGCCGGCGCGCGCCGCCAGGCCGCCGTGGCCCAGGCCGAGGCCATCATCGAGACTGGCGTGCAGGGCTTCGTTCACTGGCTGGACCAGCGCGCCACCGTGCCCCTGATCCAGGCCCTGCAGGCCCAGACCGATGCCTGGCGTGCCGGCGAGATCGCCCGTGCGCGCAAGCTGCTGGCCCGTGGTGATGACGTCGAGGCCGTGATGGAGGCCCTCTCCAAGGGACTAACCCAGAAGATGCTGCACGGTGCGCTGGCCGAGTTGCACAGCGCCGCGCCGCAGCACCGGCCGCAGGTGGCCTCCACCGTGGCGCGCATGTTCCTGCGCGGGGACGTACCCCCCGGCCTGCCCCCCTCGCCCCCCACCGACCGCTCGGAAAGCGATCCCGCATGAGCGGCCTCGCCCCTTCCCTGGCGGCCTCGCTGGAACGCCTGTCCCACCGTCTGCGCGAGCTGGATGCAGCCTTGTCCGACGGCACCGTCGCGTCCGATCCCAAGCGCTACCGCGACCTGTCGCGCGAACACGCCGAGGTCAGCGGTGTGTGCGACCTGGCCCGCCGCCACGCCCAGCGCACCGACGACCTGGCCACCGCCCGCCAGATGCTGCAGGACCTGGCCGACGACCCCGACATGAAGGCCATGGCACAGGATGAGGCCGCCCAGGCCCAGGCCGATCTGGACAAGCTGGAAGCCGAGCTGCAGACCTCGCTGCTGCCCAAGGACCCGGACGACGCACGCAATGCCTTCGTCGAGATCCGTGCCGGCACAGGTGGGGATGAATCCGCCCTGTTCGCGGGCGACCTGGCGCGCCTGTACACCCGCTTTGCCGAACGCCAGGGCTGGCGCTGCGAAGTGATGTCGGCCAGTGAATCCGACCTGGGCGGCTACAAGGAAGTGGTGTTCCGCATCGAAGGCGCCGGGGTCTACGGCCAGCTGAAGTTCGAATCCGGCGGCCACCGCGTGCAGCGCGTTCCCGCCACCGAAACCCAGGGCCGCATCCACACCAGTGCCTGCACCGTGGCCGTGCTGCCCGAGCCCGACGAGGCCGAAGAGGTGCAGATCAACCCGGCCGACCTGCGCATCGACACCTACCGCGCCAGTGGCGCTGGCGGCCAGCACATCAACAAGACCGATTCGGCCGTGCGCGTGACGCACCTCCCAACAGGCATCGTCGCCGAGTGCCAGGACGACCGCAGCCAGCACCGCAACAAGGCCAAGGCCCTGGCCGTGCTGGCCGCCCGCCTGCGCGACAAGGACCGCATCGAGCGCCAGGCCCGCGAGGCCGCCACGCGCAAGAGCCTGGTGGGCACTGGCGACCGCTCCGACCGCATCCGCACCTACAACTTCCCGCAGGGCCGGCTGACGGACCACCGCATCAACCTGACGCTGTACAAGCTGCTGACCATCATGGAAGGCGAACTCGACGACGTGATCGCCGCGCTGGTGGCTGCACAGGCCGCCGACCAGCTGGCCGAACTGGAAGCCGCCACCGGTGTCTGAGCTGACTGTGGCGCAAGGCCTGGCGCAGGCGCGCGCGCAGGGTGTGGACCGGCTCGATGCCCAGATGCTGCTCTGCGCCCTGCTCGGCCAGCCCCGCAGCTGGCTGCTGGGCCATGACACAGACCCACTGCCGCCGGACACCACCGCCCGCTTCACCGAACTGGTGGCCCGCCGCGCCCAGGGGGAACCCCTGGCTTACCTGGTGGGTGACAAAGAGTTCTACGGCCTGAGCCTGAATGTGGCACCCGGGGTGCTGGTGCCCCGCCCCGACACTGAAACACTGGTGGACTGGGCGCTGGACGTGCTGCCAGCCGAGGCCCCCACCCGCGTGCTGGACCTGGGCACCGGCAGCGGCGCCATCGCCCTGGCGGTGCGCTCGCGGCGCCCACACGCCAGCCTGACCGCCGTGGACGCCAGCCCCGAGGCCCTGGCCATCGCCAGCGGCAACGCCCGGCGCCTGAACCTGCCGCTGGAGCTGTTGGCCGGATCCTGGTTCGAGCCGGTGGGCACGCGCCAGTTCGAGTTGATCCTGAGCAACCCGCCCTACATCGCCGAAGGCGATCCGCACCTGCCCGCCCTGCGCTTCGAGCCCCGCCAGGCACTCACGGCCGGCCCCGATGGCCTGGACGACCTGCGCCACATCGTGGCCGCAGCGCCTGCTCACCTCGTGCCCGGTGGCTGGTTGCTGCTGGAGCACGGCTACGACCAGGCCCGTCAGGTACAGGCCCTTCTGCGTGAAGCCGGCTTCGACGAGGTGAGCACCCGCCACGACCTGGCCGGCCAGCCCCGCTGTACCGGTGGACGCTGGCGCGGCTGAACATGTCTGAGCGGCGTCGGCAGCACGCGACGCCGCCGCGACCTGGGCACCCTCTCGGTTTCCCTGAGCGCTCAAAGCACTTGAGCACGCTGATGTGAGTGTCCGCTCCGCCAGCGACGCCGTGTTTTCGTGCACCCCTTGCAATGGACACCAAGGGTTCGCCCGATACCCCCAAGCTCAAGGGATGGGCAACCGTGGAATAAGGGACACCAACGGTTGCAAATCGGCCCCACAAAATTTGGGCAGCGACATAGCATCGAAGCCATGAACCCTCCCGCCCTTGCGGGTTTGGTTTCGGCTCCGGAGAACCACCATGCTGTCAGCCGTACGCCCTTTGATCCCTTCCCTGCTCGGCGGCCTGCTGGCCGGCGTGGGCATGCTGGCGCACGCGCAGATGGTCCCCATGCCTGCCAACATCGTCACCGGCCACGCGGTGGTGCGCACGGCCACCACAACGCTCACCAGCGATCTGGCCACGGCCTCCATCGGGCTGCACATGAACCGCCAAGGCAGCCGGGGTGCCGAAGGCCTGGCCCTGCGCGACCCGGCCACCAACAACCTCTGGCCCCACTGGGAGGGCCGGATCGGCGTGGTACTGGACCGCCCGGCCGACCCGATGAGCAGCTCTTTCGTGCTGGCCCAGCCCGCCTACAACGGTCTGAAGGTCTACAGCCTGCACGTGCTGTCCGATTACTACTTTGCCGGCGGCTTCCGGGCCACGGCAGGCTTGGTACGCGGTTCCAGCAACATGCCCTGGTGGCCCAGCGACCAGCAAGGCGCCACCGGCTTGAACCTGAGCATGCAGCGGCTGGACACACTCTCGTCTCCCACCCAGGATCATGCCCTGGACGATGCGAACCGCACCTCACCCTACCTGGGGGCTGGCTACAGCACCCGATTGAACGGCGTGCGCACAGACAGTGCCTGGCGCTTCAATGCCGATCTGGGCCTGATCTCCATCAACTCCAACAACATCGACCGCATCAGCCGCATGCTGCAGGGTGACGAGGGGGTAGAAAACATCATCCGCGAGCTGCGTCTGCGCCCCGTGATCAAGTTCAGCGTCAACTACGCTTTCTGATACGCTCGGGCCCCTGCGGCGCAGCGTAAATCCGAGCGCCGGACGGTATTGCACAGGCCTGCTATAACAGGCCTGTTTCCATTTCCCCAAACGGTGATCGCACCATGAGCGACGTACAGCAACGCATCGACGACCTGGTCAAAGGCCACAAGGTCGTTCTTTTCATGAAGGGCACTGCCCAGTTCCCGCAATGCGGTTTTTCCGGCCGCGCCATGCAGATCCTCAAGGCCTGCAACGCTGGCGAAGTGACCACGGTCAACGTGCTGGAAGACGAAGGCATCCGCCAGGGCATCAAGGAATACGCCAACTGGCCGACCATCCCGCAGCTCTACATCAATGGCGAGTTCGTCGGTGGCTCGGACATCATGATGGAGATGTACCAGGCTGGCGAGCTGCAGCAGGTCCTGGCTGGTGGTCAGTGAGCCCTCCCCGGCTCCCAGGCCGGCGCGCCCGCGTCGCCTGATCGTCGGGCTGACGGGCGCCAGCGGCGCCGTCTATGGTGTGCGGCTGCTCAAGCGTGCGCAGGCCCTGGACGTGGAAACCCACCTCGTGGCCACGCCCGCCGGCATCCTCAATACCCACCACGAGCTTGGCCTGGACCGGCGCGAGCTCGAGGCCCTGGCCACCCAGGCCCATGCGCCGGGTGATGTGGGTGCGTGCATCGCCAGCGGCAGTTTTGCCACGGACGCCATGGTGATCGCACCTTGCTCCATGAAGACGCTGGCGGCCGTGGCCCACGGTCTGGGCGACAACCTGCTGACGCGCGCGGCGGATGTGACGCTCAAGGAGCGCCGCCGCCTGCTGCTGATGGTGCGAGAGACGCCATTCAACCTGGCTCACCTGCGCAACATGACGTCCGTGACCGAGATGGGGGGCATCGTGTTCCCGCCGCTCCCGGCCTTCTACCACCGGCCTGAGACACTGGACGACATCATCGACGACACCGTCGAGCGCGCCCTGGCGCTGCTGGGCCTGGACGAGGCACAGCCCCGCGCATGGAATGGCCTGTGAAGCCACACTGAGGCTGGCGTCGCCACCGCTTTCGTGACAGAGTCATCATTGCAGCGGGCCCCGAAAGCATGGGAGTGCATCCAGACCTCGGCCAGGCTGCGTAAACGGCATCATGTCCGATCTTCAAATCCTCCGACAGATTCCGCCCCTGTTTTGGCTGCTGATCGCCATTGCAGGGCTGGCCAGCGCTTGCGCCACCGTCCAGCAGCCGCCGGATCGCCCAGGGCTGACAGGCCGTGCAGAGGTCGGTCAGCGGCTGTATCAAGCCCAATGCCTGGAATGCCACGCCATCGACCACCACCGCATCGGGCCCCTGCACCAAGGGGTGGTGGGGCGGCTGGCGGGCAGCGCGCCCGGCTATGACTACTCCACCGGCTTGAAAAGATCCACCATCCGCTGGACGCCGCAAACGCTGGACCGCTGGCTGGCCGACCCTGATGCCTACGTGCCGAACCAGCAGATGGATTTCAAGGTGGAAGACGCGCAGGAGCGCGCCGACCTCATCGCGTACCTGGCGACGCTGAAGTGATACTGGCCACGACGCGGGGCGTGCCCTCGGCCACGGCGTTCTCCCAACGCTTGCGTGCGCCCAGCACGGCGTTGGGATACTCAGGGCGGCCACGGCTGCCGTTGTAGCGCCCCAGGGCCAGGAAGAGGTCGCCCTTTTCGATGTCCAGGTAGTGGCGCAGGATGACGCAGCCGAAACGCAGGTTGCTCTGCAT
Source organism: Aquabacterium soli (assembly GCF_003933735.1). Classification (GTDB taxonomy): domain Bacteria; phylum Pseudomonadota; class Gammaproteobacteria; order Burkholderiales; family Burkholderiaceae_C; genus Aquabacterium; species Aquabacterium soli. Next base: position 44,887 of record NZ_RSED01000006.1, read on the forward strand.
GTGGAACAGGCGGGCGGCATCGCCATCACCGATGGTGCGCGACCAAAACGGCATCACCTGCATGTAGCCACGGGCGCCGGCCACGCTGATGGCGTACTTGCGGAAGCCGCTTTCCACCTCGACCAGGCCCAGCACCAGCGTGGGGTCCAGCCCCGCGCGCGTGGCCTCGTACCAGACGGTGCGCAGGAACTCCTCGCGCACCAGGTCATCAGGCTTGCGCTTCTTGAGGCGTTCGCCCGCGCCACGCTTCCAGCGCTCGTAGCTCTCCTTGCGCCGATCGTCCACGAACACAGGCACGGGTGGCACCGACTGGGCAATGGCGGCCGACAGCGCGGTGCGCACGGCGTTTGCCAGCGGCTCTTCGCGTTGGGCACCGGCGTGCGCCAGCGTGACCGAGCCGGCCAACAGCGCCAGGCCCAGCAAGGACCTGCCCAGGTGATACCGCACAGCCGTGCTCACCGGGATCAGGCCTTGCGCTGCGCCAGCACATGGGCGGCGATGTCGCCCACGGCCACCTTGGTGGCTTCCTTGTCCTGGCGGCCCTGGTACTCAGCCAAGCCTTCCTTCAAGCCCTTGTCGCCCAGCACCACGCGGTGCGGTACGCCGATCAGCTCCCAGTCGGCAAACATGGCGCCAGGGCGCTCGCCGCGGTCGTCCAGGATCACATCGACGCCCTGCGCGCCCAGATCGGCGTAGAGCTTGTCGGCAACGGCCTTCACGTCTTCAGAACGGTCATAGCCCACAGGGCAGATCACCACCTCAAAGGGTGCGATGGCGTCGGGCCAGATGATGCCGCGCTCGTCGTACTTCTGCTCGATGGCAGCGCCCAGGATGCGGGTGACCCCGATGCCATAGCAACCCATCTCGAAATGCTTGGGCTTGCCGTCGACATCCAGGAAGGTGGCATTCATGGCCTTGGAGTACTTGGTGCCCAGGTAGAACACGTGGCCCACCTCGATGCCGCGCTGGATGGCCAGCACGCCCTTGCCATCGGGGCTGGGGTCGCCCTCGACCACGTTGCGGATGTCGGCCACCAGATCGGGCTCTGGCAGGTCACGGCCCCAGTTCACGCCGCGGATGTGGAAGCCCTCTTCATTGGCACCCACGACGAAATCGGCCATGTTGGCCACCGTGCGATCGGCCACCACCTTGAGGGGCTTGGCTGTCTTGACCGGACCGAGGTAGCCGGGCTTGGTGCCGAAGTGCTCGACGATTTCCTTTTCGGTGGCGAAGCGGAAGCCGACCTTCAGGCCCTCCACCTTGCTGGCCTTGACCTCGTTCAGGTCATGGTCGCCACGCACCAGCAGCAGCCACACGGTGGACTTGAGGATCTCACCCTTGTCATTGGTCTCGTCCGTGGCCAGCACCAGTGACTTCACGGTGCGGTCCAGAGGCAGGCCGAGCAGCTCGGCCACATCGGCACAGGTGCTCTTGCCGGGGGTGGCCACCTTCTCGAGCGCCTCGGCCGCGGCACCGCGCTGGGCAATCAGGGGCAGGGCCTCGGCCAGCTCGATGTTGGCGGCGTAGTCGCCCGTGGGGCAGTAGATGATGGCGTCTTCGCCGGTGTCGGCGATCACCTGGAACTCATGCGAGCGGTCACCGCCGATGGCACCGGTGTCGGCGGCCACGGCACGGAACTGCAGGCCCAGGCGCTGGAAGATGCGCGTGTAAGCCGCGTACATCGCGTCATAGCTCTTGCCAGCAGCCTCCACATCACGGTCGAAGGAGTAGGCATCCTTCATCGTGAACTCGCGGCCGCGCATCACGCCGAAGCGCGGGCGGCGCTCGTCGCGGAACTTGGTCTGGATCTGGTAGAAATTCTTGGGCAATTGGCGGTAGCTGCGCAGCTCTTGGCGGGCGATGTCGGTCACCACCTCTTCGGCCGTGGGCTGCATCACGAAATCGCGCTCATGGCGATCCTTGAAGCGCAGCAGCTCTTCGCCCATCTTGTCGAAGCGGCCGGTCTCCTGCCACAGCTCGGCGGGCTGCACCACGGGCATCACCAGCTCGATGGCGCCCGCCTTGTTCAGCTCGTCGCGGATGATGGCCTCGACCTTGCGGATCGTGCGCAGGCCCATCGGCATGTAGTTGTACAGGCCGGCGCCCAGCTTCTTGATGAAGCCGGCACGCATCATGAGCTTGTGGCTGACGATCTCCGCGTCGGCGGGCGCTTCTTTCAGGGTCGAGATGAAGAACTGGGAGGCTTTCATGGGGTCGCGGTTGGCTGGTCGGGCGCGCCCTGCACGCCCTGAGCCGGTCATTATCCCAGAGTGCCCCGGCCTTCGGGTGGGCTTGTAGGGGGCAAACCCGGGGCAGACGGGCCAATTTGCCTGCCCCCGCCCCTAGGCGGGAGAACGGTCAGGTGCAATAATGAACCCAGTTCAAAGCATTCGGAGTTGATCATGCTCGACCGTGAAGGCTTCCGCCCCAACGTCGGCATCATCCTGCTCAATCAACGCAACCAGGTGTTCTGGGGCAAGCGCATCCGCACCCACTCCTGGCAGTTCCCGCAAGGCGGGATCAAGCATGGCGAGTCGCCCGAGCAGGCGATGTTCCGCGAGTTGCACGAAGAGGTCGGCCTCAGGCCAGATCATGTGCGCATCGTCGCCCGCACCCGTGACTGGCTTCGCTATGAGGTGCCGCAGCACTTCATTCGTCGCGATGCACGGGGGCACTACCGTGGGCAAAAACAGATCTGGTTCCTGCTGCAGCTCACCGGCCGTGACTGCGACATGAACCTGCGCGCCACCAGCCACCCCGAATTCGACGCCTGGCGCTGGAACGAGTATTGGGTGCCGCTGGAAGCCGTGATCGAGTTCAAGCGCGATGTCTACCAGACCGCCCTGACCGAGCTGGCGCGCTTTCTGCCGCCCCCCAAGGGGCAGAACCGCTACCTTCGCGGCAACATGCGCGGGCGCACCGGCCCGGGTTCGCACGGGCCCGACGATGCATCAGGGCCGCCGCAAGCACGTGATCGGGATGGTGACGCTCGCATGGGCGTGGCGGTCACAGGCGGGGCCGCCACCATCATCTCCACGACCACGGTCGAGCTGCTTGAGGTGGACATCTGGGGTGCAGCGCCCTCGCCTCAGGGCTGACAGCGGGCCGCGCGGTGCTCGCGCGGCGAGCAGCCGAACTCGCGCTTGAACGCCTGCGCAAAAGCGGCTGAAGATCGGTAGCCGACCGACGCGGCCACCTCGGCCACCGACGCTGGCGATTGCAGCAGGCGGCGTCCGGCCACCTGCATGCGGTGGCTGGTCAGGTAGGCCAGGGGCGGCAGGCCCATCACCTGGGTGAAGCGCTCGGCCAGCACCGATCTCGACACGCAGCCCACCAGGGCCAGCTCAGCCAGTTGCCAGGGGCGCGCGGGCTCGCGGTGCATGACGCCCAGCACACGCGAGACCATCCCGTCCTTCAACCCCATCAGCCAGCCGGGCGGCACTGCGCCCGGGCCGTGCAGGTAGGAGCGCAGGCTCTGGATGAACAGGATATCGCCCAGACGGTCGATCACGGCCTGCCGGGCCAGGCCTTCACGCCCCAGTTCCTGGTCCAGGTAGGCCAGTCCGATCATCAGCCAACCTGGCAGGCCACGCCCGCCCCATTGCAGTGTGAGCCAGGGCGGCAAGCCGCCCCAGAGCCAGGCCTCGGTCACCCCCTCGATGTGCATGCAGCCGCTGATGGTGCGGCCGCTCCAGGCCCCGCCGGGTGCGCCGCCGCAGGCCACCGTGGCGGCGCTGGCCTCGGTGAGTTCGCGCCAGTGCCGCAGCAGATCGGCAGTGTCCACCGATGCGCTCGTGAGCACCGGTTGCGCGCTCAGCACGTGGGGACCGCCCCGGGGCAGGAAGGCCACATCGCCCGATTGCAAAGGCACGGAAGGCTCCCCCGGCGCCGGATGCAGCCAGACCCGGCCCGCGGTCACCAGGTGAAAGCAAGGCTGATCGGCCTGCCCCACCCGCAGCGCCCCCTGCCCTGCCAGCTGGGTGCGCACGAACAGCGCATCACGGATGCGCACATCGGCCAGCACTTCGCTCAAGGAATCCATGGCGTGACTGTGCCCCAAGACAGGGGGGATTTGATCGCGATCGTCCGGTTGTCTGGCGGCGACTCGCCATGAATGGACCGTGCGCCATGACACAAGGGACCAGCGGGTGTGAAATCCGCCCCGCACCGGGTGTTGGCACCCGGACCACAAGGAGTGAGCAATGGCTGGTTTGCAGATGAGCGTGATGATCCACGCGCTGGTGTACGTGTTGGTGGTCGGGGGCCTGTGGGCCCTGAACCAGGATGCGACACCCGACGTGCAGTGGGTCAAGTGGGTGGCCTGGGGCTGGGGCATCGGCCTGGCCACACATGCCGCCGTGTGGGCCATGCTCAAGACACGCACCCGCCGCTGATCACATCCCACACAAGAAGGAAGAGACAAACCATGGCCACCTCCCTCACCCGACTTGGACTGCGCACGCTGAGCCAGATGGCCGGCTCGCCCAGCCTGGACCGCCTGCACCTGCGCAAACCCACCGAGAAAGTGCTCTACCACGGCACCAAGGCGGGGTTTCGCACCGTGACGGCCGTGAACCGCGCCTTCAAGGCGATCAAGAACCTGGGCCAGCCCGAGCGCCTGCCCAAGCGCGGCGGCGGTGAGCTGTTCGACCTCACGCCTACCGACGACCAGGCCATGATCCTGGACGCGATCCGCGTGTTCGCCACCGAGCAGGTGCGCCCGGCCGCCATGGCCGCCGACACCGCCTACGGCGCTCCGGCCGCACTGCTGGCCCAGTGCGCCGAGCTGGGCATCACCACCATGGGCATCCCCGAATCGCTCGGCGGCGTGGGCACCGAGCGATCGGCCATCACCAATGCCCTGATCAGCGAAGCGCTGGCCCATGGCGACATGGGCCTGGCCGTGGCCTGCCTGGCGCCATCGGCCGTGAGCACGGCCCTGGTGCTGTGGGGCACGGCTGAGCAGCAGGCCACCTACCTGGGCGCCTTTGCGGCCGACACCCCGCCACCCGCAGCCCTGGCTGTGCAGGAGCCCACGCCTTTGTTCGACCCCTTCAGCCTGCAGACACGGGCACGCCTGGTGAACGGCCGCTACGAGATCTCCGGCGTCAAGTCCATGGTGCCGCTGGCCGCCACGGCCGAGCTGTTCATCGTGGCCGCCGAGATCGAGGGCCACGGCCCCGGCCTGCTGCTGGTGGAATCGTCCACAGCCGGCCTGGCCATCGAGGAAGACGTGTCCATGGGCCTGCGCGCCGCCGCCTGTGCCCGCCTGGTGCTGGACCGCGCCAGCGTGCCCGCCACCGCCCTGCTGGGCGAGGGGCGCCCCGAGGTCTACGCCGAGTGCATCCAGCTGTCGCGCCTGGCCTGGTGTGCCCTGGCCACCGGCTGTGCACAGGCCGCGCTGGATTACCTGATCCCTTATGTCAACGACCGCCAGGCCTTCGGCGAGCCGATCAGCCACCGGCAATCGGTCGCCTTCGCGATCTCCAACATCGCCATCGAACTGGACGGCATGCGCCTGCTGACCTGGCGCGCGGCCAGCCTGGCGGATGCCGACCAACCCTTCGCTGAAGCCGCCGCCCTGGCCCGCCGCCTGTGCGCAGACAAGGCCGCGCAGATTGGCAGTGACAGCGTGCAACTGCTGGGTGGCCATGGGTTCGTGAAGGACCACCCGGTGGAGCGCTGGTACCGCGACTTGCGCGCCGTTGGTGTCATGGAAGGCGGGGTTCTGATCTAACCCCCTGCGCGCTTCGCGCGCCCCCCCGGGGGGCAACACCTGAGGACTGGCAAAGCCAGATCCTGGGTGTTTGCTTGATCGAATCGGCTGACTTACTGAGACGAGTGACAAACATGATCAATCTTGAGATTCCACGCAAGTTCAACGCCCTGGTGCGCCAGGCGCAGGAAGTGGCCGGTGAGGTGCTGCGCCCCATTTCGCGCAAGTACGACCGGGCGGAACACGCACGCCCGGTGGAGCTCGACATGCTGGCCGCGGTGATCGACGGCATGAACGAAGGCAACAGCGAGGTCGGTGGCACCGGGGCCACCGGCGTTCGTCGCGATGCCAACGCGGGCGCCGATGGCGTCAACCGCAACGGCACCAACCTGTCCACGGCACTGTCCATCATGGAGCTGTGCTGGGGCGATGTGGGCATGCTGCTGTCCATGCCTCGCCAGGGGCTGGGCAACTCGGCCATCGCCTCGGTGGCCAATGAAGAGCAGCTCGCGCGCTTCAAAGGCCGCTGGGCGGCCATGGCCATCACGGAGCCGGGCTGCGGCTCTGATTCCGCCGCCATCCGCACCACGGCCCGCCTGGAGGGCGACCACTACGTGCTCAATGGCGAGAAGATCTACGTGACCGCAGGTGACCGCGCCGACCTGGTCGTCGTGTGGGCCACGCTGGACAAGAGCCTGGGCCGCGCCGCGATCAAGTCCTTCGTGGTCGAAAAGGGCACTCCGGGTTTCGAGCTGGTACGCCTGGAACACAAGCTGGGCATCCGTGCCTCTGACACGGCCGCCTTCGTGCTGACCGATTGCCGCGTGCCCAAGGCCAACCTGTTGGGTGACCCTGACATCAACCCCGAGAAGAGTTTTGCCGGGGTGATGCAGACCTTCGACAACACGCGCCCCCTGGTGGCCGCCATGGCCGTGGGCCTGACGCGCGCCTGCATCGAGGAAATGGGCCGCATCCTGAAAGAAGCCGGCCTGTCGCCCGACTACAACCGCCCGCTGCACCGACAGAGCGCCGCCGCTTCTGAGTTCGTGCGCATGCAGGCCGACTACGAGGCCGCGCGCCTGCTGACCATGCAGGCCGCCTGGATGGCCGACAACGCTCAGCCCAACTCGCTGCAGGCCTCGCTGGCCAAGGCCAAGGCCGGCCGCACCTGCGTGGACGTGGCCTTGAAGTGCGTCGAGCTGGCCGGCAGCGTCGGCTACACCGAGAACGCGCTGCTGGAGAAGTGGTCGCGTGACGCGAAGATCCTGGACATTTTCGAAGGCACGCAGCAGATCCAGTTGCTGATCATCGCGCGGCGGCTGCTGGGCAAGTCGTCTGCCGAGTTGAAGTGAGCCTCAGGGGCTGGCATCGTCCACGCCCCACCCAGACCTCTGCCTCGGCCACACGCACAGTCAGAGCTTCAGCGGCCTTGCCGCGTGTTTTGCTCGATCGCGGCCTGGCACAACGCCAACTGGGCTTGCAACCGGAGGCGCAGCCCCGCGTCCAGCCCCAGCTTCATGCCGAACCAGGTACAGACGGCCACCACCACCACGCTGATGACCACGGCAGGCCAGCGGCCGAGCTGGGTGTCGAGCGAGGCCGCACTGACCAGGCTGACCGCCAGCACCAACCCGAACAGGAAGCCCAGGATCACACCCTGCTTCTCACGCCGCGCGGACTTGCGGTAGAGCTCTTCCGCGAACTCGTGGATCACGGCCACGTCGTACTTCACTGTCTCGTTCTGCGCCATTGACTGCTCCCTCTGGATGACAAGGCCGGCCCGTCGCAAGAGCGCCAGCCGCGCCCATCGGCAACACGCGAGGCCGGACCGATGCGCAGATTAGGCATGATCGGGCCAAAAGCCACCATGGCGGAAACCACCGCCTGTGGCCGACGCGCTACCTGCCGCGCCCAGTCGATCAGTCCATCAGCACCAGGTTGTCCCGATGGATCAAGGCTGGCTCGATGATGAAGCCCAGGATGCCTTCGATCTCGCTGGAGGGCTTGCGGGCGATCAGGCGGGCCTCGCTGCTGGCGTAGTTGGCCAGCCCGCGCGCCACATCGTGCCCCTGCAGGTTGCGCACGGCGACCACATCGCCGCGGTGGAACTCGCCCTGCACCTCGACCACGCCGATGGGCAACAGGCTCTTGCCTTCATCACGCAGCTTGGCCACGGCGCCATCGTCGATCACAACCACGCCGCGCAGTTGCAGGTGATCGGCCATCCACTGCTTGCGGGCAGTGAACTTGGCCGTGCCGGCCACGAACAGCGAGCCGATGGATTCGCCCTGCGACAGGCGCACCAGCACGTCGGGCTCGCGGCCCCAGGCGATCACGGTGCTGGCACCGCTGCGCGCCGCACGCTTGGCGGCCAGCACCTTGGTGATCATGCCGCCCGTGCCCACGCGCGAGCCAGCGCCACCGGCCATCTGCTCCAGCGCCGGATCACCCGCGGCACACACATCAATGAAGCGGGCCTCCGGGTCCTTGCGCGGATCGGCGCTGTACAGGCCCTTCTGGTCGGTCAGGATGACCAGGGCGTCGGCTTCGACCAGGTTGGCCACCAGGGCGCCCAGGGTGTCGTTGTCGCCGAACTTGATCTCGTCGGTGACGACGGTGTCGTTCTCGTTGATGACCGGCACCACCTGGTGCGACAGCAGCGCCAGCAGCGTGGAGCGGGCATTGAGATAACGCTCGCGGTCGGCCAGGTCGGCGTGCGTGAGCAGCACCTGGGCACTGCCCATGCCGTGCTCGCGCAGCTTGGTCTCGTACATCTGCGCCAGGCCCATCTGGCCCACGGCCGCCGCGGCCTGCAGCTCGTGGATTTCCTTGGGACGGGTGGCCCAGCCCAGGCGCTTCATGCCCTCGGCGATGGCGCCACTGGACACCATGATCACCTCGCGCCCATCACGCGCCAGCGCGGCCATCTGCCGGCACCAGGTGCCGATGGCTTCGGCATCGACGCCCTTGCCTTCGTTGGTGACCAGGCTGGAGCCCACCTTGACGACGATGCGGCGGGCGTTTTTCAGCACTTCGTTCATGGCGTGGCGGGCACAGTGGCGCGGGTGGGTCGATGGAAGGCAGAGGGTGTATGGCTCAGCGGCGGCTCAGCGGAAGCGCGGGTCGTCGACCTGCGGCACGTAGGCTTCGTCTTCGAACTCACCCTTCTTGCCGGTGGTCTTTCCAGAGGTCTTGCCAGCGGTTTTCACGGCGGCCTTCTTGGCTGGAGCCTTCTTGGCAGAAACGGTCTTGGCGGGGACCTTATCGGCAGCCACCTTTTTCGCCGCAGCCTTCTTGGCCACCTTCTTCGCTGCAGGCTTGCGGCGCGCCGGAGCGGGGGCCCGATCTTCGTGATCGTCCTGCTTCACGGCGACCAGGGCTTCGAAGGCTTCGTTCTCGATGGCCGAGGCACGCGAAGCCACGGTGGGCCTGGCGGCATCGCCGTCGCCCAGCTCGCCTTCGGCATCGAAGCGGATGTCGACCTCTTCGTGGTGCTCCTGCATGGAGGCCACGTGCTGGTAGATGGACTGCACCAGGTGTTCGCAGCCCTCGCGCGTGAGCGCCGAGATCTGGTAGACCGGGCCCTTCCAGCCATAACGCTTGACGAAGTTCACCACCTTGGCCACGCGCTCTTCGGCCGGGATCATGTCCAGCTTGTTGAGCACCAGCCAGCGCGGCTTGTTGAACAGCGCTTCGTCGTAGATCTTGAGTTCCTTGACGATGGCCTTGGCCTGCTTGACCGGGTCCACGCCCTCATCGAACGGCGCCAGGTCGACCACGTGCAGCAGCACGCGCGTGCGTTGCAGGTGGCGCAGGAACAGATGGCCCAGGCCAGCGCCTTCGGAAGCGCCTTCGATCAGGCCTGGGATGTCGGCCACCACGAAGCTCTTCTCGGGGCCCACGCGCACCACGCCCAGGTTCGGGTGCAAGGTGGTGAAGGGGTAATCCGCGATCTTCGGACGCGCATTGGAGATGGCCGAGATCAGGGTGGACTTGCCCGCATTGGGCATCCCCAGCAGGCCGACATCGGCCAGCACGCGCAGTTCCAGCTTGATCTTGAAGAGCTCGCCAGGCCAGCCGGGCGTCTTCTTGCGGGGCGCGCGGTTGGTGGCCGTCTTGTAGTGGAGGTTGCCGAAGCCACCATCACCGCCCTTGGCCAGCAGGCGCTGCTCGCCGTGCTCCAGCAGTTCCATCATCACTTCGCCGGTTTCGAAGTTGCGGATGATGGTGCCCACGGGCATGCGCAGGACGATGTCAGGACCCGCGGCACCGTACTGGTCGGAGCCCCGGCCCTGCTCGCCGTTGCGCGCCTCATGGCGGCGCGCATAGCGGTAGTCGATCAGGGTGTTGATGTTGCGGTCGGCCACGACATAGACATGGCCGCCGCGCCCGCCGTCGCCCCCATTGGGGCCGCCGAAGGGGATGAACTTCTCGCGACGGAAGCTGATGCAGCCGCTGCCGCCATTGCCTGCGGCCACATCAATGGTGGCTTCATCGACAAATCTCATGGGGCTGGTGTCCTTGTGTGTCCGTCGCGGGATCGATCCGCAGACCTGCGAAAAGCATAAATGCAAAAGCCCCGGCAAGCCGGGGCTTCAAGCCTCACGCCACCCCGAAGGGCGGCACGGCTACTGTGCTGAACAGCTCAGACCGGGGTCACGACCACGGTCTTGCGGTTCTGTGCACCCTTGATGGTGAACGACACGGTGCCGTCAACCAGGGCGAACAGGCTGTGGTCGCGGCCCATGCCGACGTTGGTGCCGGCATGGAAACGGGTGCCACGCTGGCGCACGATGATGGAGCCGGCGGGCACGACTTGGCCGCCGAACACCTTCACGCCGAGCATCTTCGGTTGGGAATCGCGGCCGTTCCGTGTGGAACCGCCGCCTTTTTTCTGTGCCATGGATCTGCTCCTTGGGACTGGCTAGAGGTTGTGAGGATCGATCAGCCGTTCACGGAGCTGATTTGCAGCTCTGTGTAGTTCTGACGATGACCCTGACGCTTTTGGTAGTGCTTACGACGGCGCATCTTGAAAATGCGCACCTTGTCGTGCCGACCTTGCGACAGAACAGTTGCCTTCACCGTAGCGCCAGCCACCAAGGGCGTGCCGATCTTCAGTTCTGCGCCGTTGCCGACAGCCAGAACCTGGTCGATCACGATCTCTTGGCCAACGTCCGCAGTAATCTGTTCTACTTTGATCTTTTCGCCAGCAGCAACTTTGTATTGTTTGCCGCCGGTTTTTATGACCGCGTACATGTTGAGACCTTTCAGTCGAAATTGAAATGAACCTTCGCCCTCAACATGGCCTGCCCACCACCAGGCATTGTGAACACTGAGTCCTCAATGCAGGCAATGGAAAAGCGAGCCCATCAAAGTGCGAAGCTCTCCATGCTACCACGCTCGGGCGGGTTTGCATAGGGGCTTCGGTGCGGCGAGGGTGCCGCGGTGGATTCGGTGGCGAGGGCGGGCTCATCCGCGGGACGAACTGCCTGGTCCACCTTGAAAGGCAGGCTGACCTTGCGGCCATCGTCATGGCCTTCGGGCTGCGGCCCCCAGCCAAAGAAGGCGCACACCTCATCTCGCTTGGCCAAAGCATCGGTGAAGCCCAGGTGGATCAGCTCACGCGTGAACGAGGATTCGAACAGCAGGTAGCTGGCCAGGGCCGTGCCGCGGGCGGTCTTGCCGCGTCCGTACACCCCCAGGGCGCGCAGCATGGCGCGCACGGCCGGCGGCAAGGCCCACAGGTGTCGGGCGGCGATGTCGTCGATGCGCTGCGAGGGCGCGATCACGAGGATATCGACCTTGCGCAGCGGCGTCTGGGCGCGGGCCTCGGGCGGGAGCAGGTCGATCGTGCGGTTGATGCGCTGCAGGCGCTCGATGTCCACGGCCAGCGCGTCCAGGAAGATGCTGGACATGGCGTGGCCTGCGATCTGCGCCAGGTTGGGATATTCCACGATCGCGTCGCGCGGTTGCGTGGGCTCTTGCAGGCGGCCGGCGCCCACCACCAGGATGCGGTCGGCGCCCAGGTGCACGGCCGGCGAGATGGGCGCGGCCTGGCGCATGGAGCCATCACCGAAATAGTGCTGGCGGCCGCCCGCATCGAGCTTCACGGCCGGGAACACGAAGGGGATGGCGCTGGAAGCCATCAGGTGGTCCATCGTCAGGTCTGCGCGCACCGCGGTGCGCTGCGAGCGCGACCAGGGGTCGATGGGCGGGAAGGCGTCATAGAAGGTGACGTGCTCACCCGTGGTGTAGCTGGAGGCGGACACGGCCACGGCATCGAGCACGCCGTCTTCCATCAGCTTGCGCATGCGGCTGATCTTGAAGGAATCACCCAGCAGTTCACGCAGCGGTTCGTTGTCCAGCAATGAGCGGGGGCGCGCGCGGCGCCAGCGGGCCAGGGCCCAGCCCAGCGAGAACAGCGTGATCCACTGCGCCCCGCTGCGGATCACGCCCAGCGAATCGGCCCGGTAAACCTGCTCGCTGTGCATTTCGCGCCAGAGCTCGGCCATGTGCCGCACGGCCACCTCGAAGTGATCCGCGCGCGAGGCCAGGGCGGTGGCATTGAGCGCCCCTGCCGACGTGCCACACATGATCCGGAAAGGGTTGCCCCGCTGCACCTCGCCGCTGTCGCGGCGAATCAGCATCAGTGCCTGGAGCACGCCGACCTGGTAGGCGGCCCGGGCACCACCACCAGTCAGGATGAGAGCATTCTTGCCTGGGAGACTCATGGCTGTTTATCGGCCGGCATGCCACGACATTGAGTCGGGCTTGCCCTGCCCTCGTGTTTCAGACGTTTGAGACGCTCGGGCGCATCAGGGTGGATTTGCCGAACAGGCTTTCGACCAGGTCCACCACCAGTTCGGCCGTGCGGTTCTGCACATCCCGCGCGGGGTTGAGCTCGACCACGTCCAGCGAGCCCAGCGCACCGGTGTCCGCGATCATTTCCATGCACAGCTGGGCTTCTCGGTAGGTGGGCCCGCCGCGCACGGGGGTGCCCACGCCGGGCGCGATGTCCGGATCCAGCCCGTCCACATCGAAGCTCAGGTGCAGGTGGTGCGTGCCCGGTTCGACGCCCATCAGCGCCTGCTGCATCACGGCCCGCATGCCGTGCTCATCCACATAGCGCATGTCGTAGACCTCGATCTGCTGCGAATGCACGAAGGCGCGCTCGCCCGGGTCCACGCTGCGGATGCCGATCATGCGCAGGGCGTCGGGTGTGAGCGCCGGCCGGCCATCGACCGAGGCGATGTCGACCAGGGCCTCGGGCCCATGGCCGCACAGCACCGCCACCGGCATGCCGTGCAGGTTGCCGCTGGGCGTGATCTCGGGCGTGTTGAAATCGGCATGCGCGTCGAACCACAGCACCCTCAGGTGCTTGCCGGCGCGGTGGCAATGCTGGGCCACGGCACCGATGGAGCCGATGGCCAGGCAGTGGTCGCCACCGAGCATCATCGGGATCTCGCCCTGGGCCAAGGCCTGGCCCACCGCCTGGTGCACCACCTGGTTCCAGGTGACGACCTCGGGCAGGTGGCGGTAGCCCTGCACCGGATCCAGTTGCTGATTGGGTGGGCCGGCCAGGTTGCCGTCGTCCAGCACCACCAGGCCCTGGCGCGCCAGGGCTGCCGTGAGGCCGGCGACGCGCAAGGCCTCGGGGCCCATCACAGCGCCCAGCATGCTGGCCCCCACATCGGTGGGTACGCCGATGAGTCGGATGCGCTGGGTCATGGGCGTCTCCTCAAGGGGCAGCTTTGGCTACCAGCCGCAGGCCGAATCCTGGGGGGGCTGCGCCAGGCCGTACTCGTTGCGCAGCGTGTCCCAGGCTTCCTGGGCGGTCTCGACGTAGCGGAAGAGATGGATGTCGTCGGGGCTGATCATGCCTGTGTCGACCAGGTGGTCGATGTCGATCAGCTTGGTCCAGAACTCACGACCGAACAGCAGCACCGGACGCTTGCGGCACTTGCCGGTCTGCATCAGCGTGAGCGCTTCGAACAGCTCATCGAGTGTGCCGAAACCGCCCGGGAAGGCGATCAGGGCCACCGAGCGCATCAGGAAGTGCATCTTGCGCAGCGCGAAGTAGTGGAACTGGAAGCACAAGCGCGGCGTGATGTAGGGGTTGGGCTCCTGCTCGTGCGGCAGCACGATGTTCAGGCCAATGCTCTTGCCGCCGACCTCGAAGGCACCGCGGTTGCCCGCTTCCATGATGCCGGGGCCGCCGCCGGTGACCACGTAGATGGGCGTATCCAGCTGCGCTGAGTGGTTGGTCACCATGCTGGCGAAGCTGCGCGCCTCTTCGTAATAGCGCGACATGTCGAGCTGGCGTTGGGCCCTGCGCACGGCCAGGTCGCGGGCTTCGCCGGCCGGAAGGTCGCCAGCGGCATCGAGCCTTGCCTGCGCGTCTTCGCCCGACAGGATGCGGGCACTGCCGAACATCACGATGGTGGATTGGATGTTCTCTTCGCGCTGCACCAGCTCGGGCTTGAGCAGCTCGAGCTGCATGCGCACGGGCCGCAGCTCGGGGTGCAGCAGGAAATCCGGGTCGGCGAAGGCCAGGTCGTAGCTGCTGTCGGGGCCGTCGTACAGCGAGGGCTTGGCCGCCAGGCGCGCGTCCTGGACGGCGGTGGGGAAGTTGCGGGCCAGCAGTTCCTTGGGGTTGTTCATGCGTGAGACTCGATCCGGGAAAACAGAACTTCTTGGAGGACAGCGTAGCAGTGTCGCGCTGGATTTGCTCGCAGAGCTGTGCTCAATATGCGACGCAATTGGGGGCTGTCTGCCTGGGACTGGTCCTTGGCTTGCTTCAAAAACAAAAAACCCGGCCGAAGCCGGGTTGGTTCGCACGGGCCAGGCCCAACGATCAGCTGAGCTGGTCGCTGATGAGCTTGGTCATTTCGAACATCGACACTTGAGGCTTCTTGAAGATCGCCTTCAGCTTGTCGTCTGCATTGATGTTGCGCTTGTTGGCGGCATCTTGCAGGTTGTGCTTCTTGATGTATTCCCACACCTTCTTGGTGACCTCGGTGCGCGGCAGCGGAGCAGCGCCGATGACGGCGGCCAGTGCCGGGCTGGGGGTCAATGCCTTCATGAAGGCCGCGTTAGGGGTGCGCTTTGCAGCGACCTTCTTCACAGCGGCCTTCTTGACGGGAGCTGCCTTGTCGGCAGCCACTTTGGTGGCGGGAGCCTTCTTCGCCGCAGCCTTCTTGGCCGGGGCCTTCTTCGCAGTTGCCATGTGAATTCACTCCATCGAAGTCGTCAGATCTGAACAGCGGACCGCGGGCGTTGGCTGCATGCGCAAACGTTCCTCACGGGTCCAGCGCCCACGATGGTAATGCCACTTCCCTCTGAAAACCAGCCGTTGCACAGGTTTGTAGCCCGTGGACATCAAAGATTTTCGCCAATGAACAGGCCAGGGAGGCGGTTTGCACCGAGGCGGGGCACCCATCAGAGGGCTTGCCCTTGCTTTTGGTGTCCAATGGCGACTCCCGTCACCACCCGCCATGGAGAACTCACCGATGACACCGCAGGCCCGTTTGTCACAAGTGTTCACCCTGCCCAATGGCATCCAGATCAAGAACCGGCTGGTCAAGTCGGCCATGAGCGAAGCGCTGGGCACGCGCGAACGCGCGCCCACCCCGGAGCTTGCACACCTCTACGGCGCCTGGGCCGATGGCGGTATCGGCCTGTGTGTCACGGGCAATGTGATGATCGACCGGCGTGCGCTCGGCGAGCCGGGCAATGTGGTGATCGAGGATGACCGAGACCTGCCTGCGCTCAAGGCCTGGGCAGAAGCCGGCACGCGCCACGGCACGCAATGCTGGGTTCAGCTCAACCACCCGGGCAAGCAGGCACCCAAGGGGCTCAACAAGGAAACGGTGTCGCCATCAGCGGTGCCCTTCAGGCCCGACATGGCGGCGTTCTTCTCAACCCCGCGCGAGCTGACCGAGTCCGAGATCCTCGACCTGATCGGTCGTTACGGCCGCGCCGCCGGTGTCGTCAAGCAGGCCGGCTTCAGCGGTGTGCAGATCCACGGCGCACACGGCTACCTGGTCAGCCAGTTCCTGTCGCCGCACCACAACCGCCGCACCGACCAGTGGGGCGGCAATGCCGAGAACCGCCGCCGCTTCGTGATCGAGGCGCTGCGCGCGATGCGTGCAGCCGTGGGCCCGCAGTTCCCGATCGGCATCAAGCTGAACTCGGCGGATTTCCAGCGTGGCGGCTTCACCGAAGATGAATCGCTGGATGTGATCCGCGCGCTGGAAGCCGAAGGCATCGACCTGGTCGAGATCTCTGGTGGCACCTATGAAGCGCCCGCGATGACGGGGGTGAAGGACAAGAAGGCCGCGCCCGCCAAGGACAGCACGCGCCAGCGCGAAGCCTACTTCCTGGCGTTCGCGGAAAAAGCCCGTCAGGCCGTGAAGGTGCCTCTGGTGGTGACGGGCGGGTTCCGATCGGCGGCCGGCATGGCAGAGGCCATCGAATCTGGCGCGGTGGATTTCGTGGGTCTGGCACGTTCGCTGGCCCTCGAGCCTGACCTGCCCCGCCGCCTGCTGGCAGGCCAGGATCCCGTGCACACCGTCAAGCCCATCAAGACCGGCATCGGCTTCATCGACAAGATGGGCCTGATGGAGGTGACCTGGTACACCGGCCAGCTCAAGCGCATCGGCCAGGGCGAAGCCCCCAAGCCCGGGGAGATGGCACTGTGGGTGTTCCTGAAATTCATCGCCAAGCAGGCGGGACTGGGCCGCGGGAAGAAGAGCCCAACGCGCCTGCGCGCCAGCTGAAAAAGCAAAGGCGCGGGCCACCACGGCCGCGCCTTCGATGATTCCTGCCGATCAATGGGCACCGAGGCGCAGGTGGTGCGCCCGGACCGGGCTTGCGTGTGCCCGGTACCCGCCTGTCCAAGCCGCCGTTTGCAGCCTGCCTCGTCCTTCTAGACACGGCGGCCGACAGGGGCATGCGAATTACGTCACGCTGTACTGGCAGATGCTCAGAAGCGGACGCACAAATGAAGATGCGTTTGCGTCAAACACCAGCCATGCCTCGCCGTCCCCACAGCTCAGCCCTTGCCCGTTTTCCACTTCCTGGAAGGTGTTCAACGCAAACGCAGACGGATAGTAATGGGAATTAATCTCATTTGCAATAGTCCGCTTTGTAAACAAGGACATCTTCTCGGCGAACGTGACTTGCCGCCAGGCTCCCTCTAACATTTGAATCGAATGAGAATCATTCTCAAATAACCAACACTCGCTGGCTCGATGCCCCCCTGGCCGATGTGCAAACACCTCTTCTGCCGCATGCCTCCGATGGAACGCTGGGACTTCCTGGCCATGCGCGTGCGTTGTGCGCTGTACCCGGATGATCCGCGGGTGATCGACCAACTGTTCACCATGGGTGGCTGGCTGCACGACAGTGGCGATGCCTGCGCCTGGGACGTGGCCCACCGCACCGCCAACGTGCTGATGGACACCGCCGAAGACACCGCCCTGCCCTGGCAATGGCGCTGCCAGTGCCTGGACCAGGTGGCGCGACCGCTGGGCGTGATGCAGCACATCGGCCGCATGAGCGATGCACCACCGCACATGAGCTCCGAATACCGCCGCATCACGCAGGCGCTGGTGCAGCGCCTGTCCGCGCTCGAGATCCACCGCGAATCATGGTGAAGCAACGTCCTTTCATGCAGCGGTTGCTGGGCTGGCTCATCGTCACAGGCGGCATCGCCGCCCTGCTCAACCAGGCCTGGCGCAGTTGGGCCGAACAGGCGGATCCAAGGGTCATGCATGCGTTGCTGGGCGGTGGCATGGCGGCCTTGGCCACGGCGCTGGGCACCGTGCCCGTGCTGGTGTCCCGCACGATCCCGGCCCGGGTGCACGACAGCCTGCTGGGTTTCGGTGCCGGCGTGATGCTGGCCGCCTGCTCTTTCTCATTGATCGTGCCTGGCCTGGAAGCGGCCCGCGCACAAGGGGCCGGCACCTGGGGTTCGGCCCTGACGATCGGCGGGGGCATTGCACTGGGGGCTGCGCTGATGATGGCGCTGGAGCACTGGCTGCCACACGAACATTTCATCAAGGGCGTCGAAGGCGGTGCACATGCCGAGGCCATCAAGCGCACCTGGCTGTTCGTCTTCGCGATCGCGCTGCACAACGTGCCCGAGGGACTGGCCATCGGCGTGGCCTTCGGCAACCAGGATCCGGTGGGTGCGGGCGCCCTGGCGACGGGCATCTCCATCCAGGACGTGCCGGAAGGGCTGGTGGTGTCGCTGGCCCTGCTCGGCATCGGCTACAGCCGGGCCATGGCCGTGGCCCTGGGCGCCGCATCGGGACTGGTCGAGCCGCTGGGGGCTGTGATCGGCGCCTCGGTGGTGACCGTGTCGGCCGCCTTGCTGCCCTGGGGGCTGGCCTTTGCAGCGGGTGCCATGCTGTTCGTGATCAGCCACGAAATCATCCCGGAATCGCACCGCAAGGGACATGAACGCTTTGCCACCAGTGGCCTGATCGCCGGCTTCGTTCTGATGATGGTGCTGGACACGGCATTGGGCTGAAGCCGGCCACCAGAGACGACAAGGTCTTTGCCCTCTCACTAAGGTGTTCGCAGGGGCCTTCCAGAGATGGCCTGCTGCATTCAAGGATCCACACACAAGGAAGTCACATGACCACCGCCACCCGAATCGAACGCGACAGCATGGGCGAGATGACCGTGCCCGCCGAGGCCCTGTTCGGCGCGCAGACACAGCGTGCCGTGCTCAACTTCCCGGTCAGCGGCTGGCGCATGCCGGCGGCCTTCATCGAGGCCCTGCTGCTGGTCAAGAGCGCCGCGGCGCGCGCCAACGTGGCCCTGGAGCAGTTGCCCGCGGACAAGGGCGAATCCATCGCCAACGCGGTGACCGAGCTGCTGGCAACCGACTACATGACGCACTTCCCGCTGGACGTGTTCCAGACAGGTTCAGGCACCAGCACCAACATGAACGCCAACGAGGTGCTGGCCACACTGGCCACGCGTAAGCTCGGCCGCCCTGTGAGCGCCAACGACGACGTCAACCATGGCCAGAGCAGCAACGATGCGATCCCGACGGCGCTGCACGTGAGCGCGGCGCTGCTGCTGGGTCAGAAGCTGATCCCGGCCCTGGAGCACCTGGCCAACGCCACGCGCGTGAAAGCCCAGGACGTGGGTCACCATGTGAAGACCGGCCGCACCCACCTGATGGACGCCATGCCGGTGACGCTGGGCCAGGTGCTGGGTGGCTGGGCCTCGCAGGTGGAAGCGCAGACCGCGCAGCTCAAGGCCCTGCTGCCCCGTGTGCAACAACTAGCCCAGGGCGGCACCGCCGTGGGCACGGGCATCAACGCGCACCCGGGCTTTGCCGTGCGCTTTGCCAGCGAGCTCAGCGCCTTGACCGGCCAGAGCTTCCAGCCCGCGCCAGACTTCTTCGCGGCCATGGGCTCGCAGGACGCGGCCGTGGCGCTGTCGGGCGCGCTCAAGGGCCTGGCCGTGACCCTGCTCAAGATCGCCAACGACCTGCGCTGGATGAACTCCGGCCCGCTGGCAGGCCTGGCCGAGATCGAGCTGGAGGCGCTGCAGCCTGGCTCGTCGATCATGCCGGGCAAGGTCAACCCCGTGATCCCCGAATCGGTGGCCATGGTGGCGGCCCAGGTGATCGGGCACGACGCGGCCATCACCATCGCCGGGCAATCGGGCAACTTCGAGCTCAACGTGATGCTGCCGGTGGTGGCGCACAATCTGCTGGCCAGCCTGGCGCTGCTCACCAGCAGCAGCCACCTGCTGGCCGACAAGGCCATCGCCAGCTTCAAGGTGAACGAGACCGGTTTGGCGCATGCGCTGTCGCGCAACCCCATCCTGGTCACGGCGCTCAACCCCATCATCGGCTATGCCAAGGCCGCCGAGATCGCCAAGAAGGCCTACAAGGACGGCCGTCCCATCGTGGACGTGGCCGCGGAGAACACAGAGCTCTCGCGGGACGAGTTGCTCAAGCTGCTGGACCCGGTCAAGCTGACCCAGGGCGGGCTGTGACCATGGACACCCGCCCCGACGACACCGACGTCCTGGGCTGGCAGCAGCTGACGCGCCGGGCCAACCGCTGCATGGCGCTGCGCCAGTACGCCGCGGCCCGCCAGCTCTACCGCGAAGCATTGTGGGAGGCCGAGCGCCTGCTGGAGAAGGCCGTGCGGTACGACGAGCCACCCAAGACGGGCTGGGACGCCCTGCTGGCCGCATGGGTGGTGTCGCACCACAACATGGCCGATCTGCTGGACGTGCTGGACGACTACCCGCATGCGCATGAGCACCTGAGCCAGGCTCACGAAGGCATCATGAAACTGCTGCAGAACGGCGCCGAAAGCGGCCCCGTGTCACAGGCCTTGCACCACGCTCACCGCACCCGCGCTGCCTTGATGCAGTTCGTGGCGCGGCATCCGGGCTTTCCTGGCGACGAGGGCCATGCGGGTTGGCCCGCGCTGGCAAGCGATCTTTCCACCGAACTGTCCGCAGACGCCGGTCCAGGTGCGACGCCACGCCTGCCGCCGCTCTGCTGAGGCCCGCCGGCCTCACCTCTTCATCCACCCAACGTCCACTGCCCGCCTGCCGCGGGCTGCTTTGTCATGCACACATTGCCTGCACTTGCCTACGCCTATGACGCGCTGGAGCCTCACATCGATGCCCAGACCATGGAGATCCACCACAGCAAGCACCACCAGACCTACATCAACAACCTCAATGGCGCGGTGCAAGGCACTGCCTGGGCCGGCACGCCGGTTGACACGCTGATTGGCGATCTGGCGGCCCTGCCCGACAGCATCCGCGCCGTGGTGCGCAACAACGGCGGAGGCCATGCCAACCACAGCCTGTTCTGGACAGTGATGAGCCCCAGCGGCGGCGGTGAGCCCACGGGCGATCTGCGCAAGGCCATCGACCAGGACATCGGTGGCCTCGATGCCTTCAAGGAGGCCTTCACCAAGGCGGCCCTCACGCGCTTTGGCAGCGGCTGGGCCTGGCTGGCGGTCACGCCGGAGGGCAAGCTGGTGGTGGAAAGCAGCCCCAACCAGGACAGCCCCCTGATGGAAGGCCGCACGCCCATCCTGGGGCTGGATGTTTGGGAACACGCCTACTACCTGCGCTACCAGAACCGCCGCCCCGAGTACATCGCCGCGTTCTACAACGTGGTCGACTGGAACGAAGTGGCGCGCCGCCGTGAGGCTGCGCTGAGCTGAGGCCCCTCAGGCTGACACGGCCAGCCGCTTCATGGGGCGGCCGTGGCGCCTGCGGCTGCGGCCACGGATCTGCTGCCTGGCACCGTGGTCCCGATGTGTTCGGCCAGGAAAGATTCGAGCGCCTTGAAGAAGGTCAGGCTGTGCGAGTTGCGGCTGAGGTGATGATCCCCCTCTTCCACCGTGATGAACTGGTGCGGCTTGCCTGCCTTGCGCAAGGCCATGGCCATGTCTTCGCCCTGTTCGTAAGGCACGCTGCGATCGGCCGTGCCGTGCACCAGCAGCACGGGTGCCTTGATGCGCGCAGCCTGCAGCGCTGGCGACGTGGCACGCAGCCGTTCGCGGTCACGCCAGGCATTGCCGATCATGCCGTTCATGATCTCTTCGCCACCGACAAAGTCAGCCTCGTGGTTCCACAAGTCGATGAGGTCGGTCACCCCTGCAAAGCTCACGACACAGCGGTACAGGTCAGGCGTCTTGATGGCGCCCATCAAGGCAGCGTACCCCCCATAACTTCCCCCGACGATGCAGACGCGTTTCGGATCGGCGATCTTCTGATCAATCGACCATTGCACAGCATCGGTCAGGTCATCCTGCATCTCCAACCCCCAGCGCTGCAGGCCGGCCGCCACAAACTCATGCCCATAGCCCGTGGACCCTCGGAAGTTCACCTGGAGCACCGCATAGCCGCGCGCAGCCAGGAACTCGGTCCAGGTGTCGAAGTCGATGTCATCGCTGTAGTGCGGACCGCCATGCGGCAGCAACACCAGCGGCAATGGCGCGACGGGCCGGCCTGCAGGTAACGCCGCACCTGATCTGGGCAGCGTGAGGTAGGACCTCAGGTCCAGGCCATCGCGAGACTTGATGAGCACCGCCCGCTTGCGGGCCATCCGATCAGCTGGCAACTGCGGATGCTGCTCGGCCAGCAGGAACAGGTCACCGGAGGCGCGGTCCCCCAGGTAGTACTCACCGGGGATGCCGTTGCCGCTGGAGTAGACCATGTAGCGATTTTCATCCGCACTGAACGCCAGCAGGCGGTTGTAGCGGTCTGGCAGTGCCTTGTCGATGGCCCGGGCCAGCAATCGCAACTGTGGATCCCAGATCTCGGCACGTTGCGCATCGTCGGTTTCCGCGCGGATGCCAATGACCTCCCCCGTGGCGGCCGAGCGCATCAGGCTGCCACCGACATCGCGTTGGGGATGGGACAGCCTGAGGGTTCGGGGCAGGTCCGGGCGGGAGAGATCCACGGTGAACACCGCATCGCGCCCTTCGTGGTCGGCTTCGATGTACAGCACATTGGGGTCCCTGCCGAAGCCCATCGGCCTGACGCCATCTTTGGCGAACAGCTTCCAGCGCCATAACGTGCGCCAGTTCTTGCCGTCCGGGTCACATGCGATGAGCTCGCGGTAGTCTTCATCGATGCGCACGCCGACACGCACACGGTGACTGGCATCGGTCATCCAGGTGTGCACACCCTTGCGAGGACCATGAACCATCTGGCGCTGGGCCGTGAGCACGTCCACCTTGAACACCGCGGGCAGGATGCCGCCGTCCGCGGCCATCTGAACCAGGATGTGGCGACCATCTTTCGGCATCCAATCCACCACGTGGTCCTGGAGCTGCGCTGGCATGCGGTTGGCGTCAAAGGGTGAGCTGCGCACCAGGTTGATGGGCTCCCCCCCATTCCAGGGCACGGACAGCATGCGGGTCTCGACCACCGGCGTATAGCCGCGCCTGGACGGAAAGCGCACACCCAGCACCAGGCGCTCGTTGCCTACCCAGCGGGCCCAACTGATGGAGAAGAGTTTGTTGTCTGCTTTGACAACCGGCTTGAGTTTCGAGTCCTTGACATCCCGGCTGACGAGGTAGGTGTCGTCGTCCATGTGGAGCAGGCCGGCGATGCGCTCGCCGTTCGGTGACAGTGTCAGGTGCGTCACGTCCCGCACCCGCGCATAGGCCTCCGTCGGCAGGCTCATGCTCTGGGGCTCGGCCGTGCCTGCCGGGATCGGTGACGGCTCTGCACCATGGGCCTGAGGCCCCACCATGGCCAGGCACAGGCACAGCCCTGCCAGCCAAGCTTTCGGGCCATGCGATGTGGCCCTGTCTCCCCTGCTCATGCAACTGCTCCCTGGCCGCCACGCCTTGCATGACAGCACCCATGTTTGAATTGTTTGCGCCCTTTGACCAGAGCGGCCCAGCAGGCAGTTTAAAGGCTGCCAGCTTCGTGAAATGCCAAGGACTCGCGGGCTCAGCGGTGCTGGCTCAGTGCAATACCCCGCGCGGCACTTGCTGCGCCAGCAGATGTTCGCTCATGCAGCGGGCCAGCAGCAGGCTGCCATGCTGATGTGCAAAGCGCTCCAGTTCGGCCAGCGTGCGCGAGAGATGTCGCCCGGCCGCATGGCGCCGAGTCAATGGCTGCGTGAAGTCATCGCGCAGGCGCTCCAGCCGCTCATGCGCCACGCAGAGATGCGTCGCGGCCTCGTCGGTCTCGTCCAGGCGCAGCAGGGTGTCGGCCAGGTTGTGGTGCGACACCACATAGGCCGCCATGGCCACATCCGCGTCCGGCCACTGTTCCAGCAGCACATCGGCCATCAGCAAGGCGTCCTGGAACAGGGACAAAGCCTGCGCCAGCGAGCCGGGTGCCGTGAGCCGGTAGTGCTCATTGCCCTGCTGGATGGTGTTGCGCCAATGCGTGAGCACCTGCTGGAGCGTGCCGTCCGACAGGTCATGCAGCCCCGGTCGGGGGGAAAGCATTGGCGAGGTCATGGTTGGTGATGGCGTTCGCAGCAAGTCAGGTGGCACGCACGAAAGAAGAATGCGTTTTGCGAAACCTGGCCGTGACCGGTGCCCACCTCATTGCCCCACTTGCCCCAAAGCGCGCACAGCCGGCGGAGCGACTCGGCGGAGATGCTCCACCTACCCCGCCGGTGGCACGACCGGCTGCGCAAAACGCACCCTCATATTAATGCGAACAATTCTCATTAATGAAAATGCCCCCGCATTTCGCAGGGGCATGTGAAGGGCGACGCAGTCGACGGATCAGCGCTCGGACAGCACCTTGGGCGCGGTCTTGACGCTCCAGACCATCGTGATGGCCAGGATGCCGATCACCACGCCCAGGGACACCAGCACGGGGATCTTGTAGAAATCCACGATCAGCATCTTGGTGCCGATGAACACCAGGATCAGCGCCAGGCCATAGCTGAGCAGGTGGAACTTGCTGGCCATGGCGGCCAGCAGGAAGTACATCGCGCGCAGGCCCAGGATGGCGAAGATGTTCGACGTCAGCACGATGAACGGGTCGCTGGTGACCGCATAGATGGCCGGGATCGAGTCCACCGCGAAGATCACGTCGGTGAAGCCCACCAGGGCCACCACCAGCAGCAACGGGGTCGCGATCTTCACGCCGTTCTGCACGGTGAAGAACTTCTCGCCGTCGAAGTTGGTGGACACGTGCATCACGCGGCGCAGCAGCTTGAGCGCGGGGTTGTCCTCCAGGTCCGATTCCTTGTCAGCAGCCCACCACATCTTGATGCCGGTGAACAGCAGGAAGGCGCCGAACAGGTACAGGATCCAGTGGAACTCTGCGATCAGCCAGCCACCCACCAGGATCATCACCGTGCGCAACACCATCGCCAGGATGATGCCGATCATCAGCACGCGCTTCTGGAATGCCGAAGGCACCGCGAAATAGCTGAAGATCAGCAGGAAGACAAAGATGTTGTCGACCGCCAGCGATTTCTCGATCAGGTAGCCGGTGAGGAACTCCAGCGCCTTGGTGTTGGCCACCTCGGTACCCTGGCTCTGGGCGAAGGCCCACCAGAGCAGGCCGTTGAAGGCCAGGCTGAGCGCCACCCATACGGCCGACCAGCGCACCGCCTCGGGCACCGAGACTTCATGCGCGCCCTGCTTCTTGAGGACGACGAAGTCCACGAAGAGCGCGAGCAAGACGAATATGACGAAGACGAACCAGAGCCATTCTGGCGCCAGTGTGTTCATGAGGGTTCTCCCAAACAAGACAAACGGTCAAACACGGCACGCTTCAATGCGAAGCATGCACGACTTGGCGCGAAAGGTCTTGCGGGAGGTGTCTCTGTGGACCCCGGGCCAGTCCTTGAGAGGACATGACCGTGCTGACGGGATGTCACCGCAGCCGGGGCGGCTGCGCGCTACTCCCCTTTCGACAAGCGTGATTGTGCCTTGAATTCATGCCCCGTTCAGATGACAGGATTTGCCAGCGCATAAAAAACCGCCGGAATCCGTGATGGATTCCGGCGGGAGAAAGGCGGGGTCCCCCAGGATTCCCGCCAACACGAAACGACGGTTCAGGAAAAAGCCAGCCACCCTCGGCGCGCCTCGGGCACGGTCAGGCGCTGGCAGACCACACCCCAGATGCGCTGGATGAGCTGCGGCTGCAGCACCTCTTCGCAATCGCCAGAGGTCTCGATGCGGCCATCGTTCATCACCAGCACCTGGTCGGCATAGGCCCCCGCCAGGTTGATGTCATGCAGTACCACGACCACGCCCAGCCCCTGCGAGGCCAGTTGGCGCAGCATCCGCATCACGCTGTGCTGGTGGGCCAGGTCCAGCGCGGCGGTGGGCTCGTCCAGCAGCAACCAGCGCGGGCGTTCGTTGTCCGGGTGGGCGTGGACCTGGGCCAGCACACGGGCCAGCTGCACGCGTGCCTTCTCGCCCCCTGACAACAGTTCATAGCGGCGGTCGGCCAGGTGCAGGGCGCCGGCCTGGTCCAGGCACCAATCCAGCAAGGTGGATTCTTGAGGATGCGGGTGGGCACTGTGCGGGTAGCGCCCCATGCGCACGATGTCGCGCACATTGAAGTCGAATGGCACCGCGTTGTCCTGCGGCAGCAAGGCGCGCTGACGGGCCAGGGCCAGCGTGTCCCACTCCGTCAGCGCACGACCATGCAGTTGAACTTGCGCAGCGGTCGAGCGCTCCAGCCCGGCCAGCGAGGCCAGCAGGGTGGACTTGCCCGCACCGTTGGGCCCGAGCAGCGCATGCACCTGCCCGGTGGGCAAGTGCAGGTGGGGCACGTCCAGCAGGCGGCGGCCAGCCTTGTGCAACAGCAGGTGTTGGGCGGTGAGGCTCATGTCTTGGTTGCTCCGGGTCAGGTCGTCGTCTTGAAGCGGCGGTGCAGCATCCACAAGAAGGCCGGCGCGCCCAGCAGGCCCGTCAGCACGCCCAGCGGCAGATCGCCTGGCGCAAAGGCGGTGCGCGCCGCGGTGTCGGCCAGCAGCACCAGCACCGCCCCCACGGCCGCTGACGCCGGCAGCACGACACGGTGGTCGGGCCCGGCCAGCAGGCGAACAGCGTGCGGGGCCAGCAGGCCGATGAAGCCCACGATGCCGGTGAGTGCCGTGACCGCCCCCACCGCCAGGGCCACCAGCACCACGCAGCGTTGTTGCACCGCGGTGACCGGCACGCCCATCAGGCGCGCCTGCGCCTCGCCCAGTGCCAGCGCATTCAAGGCCCTGGCCTGCGAAGGCGCCACGCACAGCACGGCGGCCACCACCACGGCGCAGGCCAGCGTGGTGGGCCATTGGCTTCCCCCCAGGCTGCCCAGCAGCCAGAAGGTGAGCGTGCGCAGCTGGATGTCACTGGCCAGGTGCGACAGCAGGCCCAGGCCGGCGCCGGCCAGCGCATTGATGGCCACGCCCACGAGCAGCAGCAGCGGCGTGTGCACCAGGCCATTGGCACGAGACAGATACCACACCACCCCGGTGACCAGCAGCCCCCCCACGAAGGCCAGGGCGATCACGGGCCAGAAGCCCAGCACCTGCGGCAGGTAGGGTGCCATCACGATGGCCACACCAGCGCCCAAGGCTGCACCACTGCTGACCCCGATCAGGCCTGGATCGGCCAGGGGGTTGCGGAACAAGCCCTGCACCAAGGCCCCGGACACGCCCAGCGCTGCACCGGCGAGCACGGCCATCACCAGGCGCGGCGCGCGAATGTGCCAGAACACCTCGGCGCCTTGCGATGCAGGGCCGGCCCACAGGTCGGCCAAGGTCACGGAATAGGCGCCTTGCGTCGCCCCCAGCACCAGGGCCAGCAACAAGGCTGCAGCCACGCTGAGCACCAGCGCCACAGGCGACCAACGACCATCAGGCAGGCGCCATACCAGCCAGGGTGCGGCCTGCGCCTGTGTCGCCTTGAGGGTGCTCACGGTCATGCCAGGCGCTGCCGCAGGTCGTCGAGCGTCTGGGGCAGGCGGGGGCCGAAGCCCAGCAAGGCCATGGCGTCCAGGGCCACGACGCGCTGTTGGCGCCCCGCGGGCGTGAAGGCCAATCCAGGGAACTGCCAGAAGCGCTGCAGGCCACCACTGGCGTCCACGGAATCCTGCGTGGTCAGGATGATGTCGGGGGCTGCCTGGGCCACGGCCTCGGCCGTGAGGGCCTGGTAGCCACTGCCGCCCGACAGCACGTTGCGCGCCCCGGCGAAGGTCATCATGGCGTGCGCCGCGGTGTCGGTGCCCGCGCCCTGCGGGCGGCCACCGTGGGCCATCACGAACAGCACCTTACGTTCCGCATGGCCCTGGCTGCGGCGTTGCTGATCGGCCTGCGCCACCTTGCGCAGCGCGGCTTGCCACTGCGTTTGCAGATCGGCCTCCAGCGCCTTGCCGGCCTCGACCCGCCCACTGGCCTGGGCCACCACACGCACCTTGGCACGCAATTCTTCAAAGCTGTGGTCGGCCTGCACCAAATGCAGGGCCAGGCCGGCGCCCTTGAGCTGGTCCAGCACGCGGGCCGGGCCTGCCTCGTTCGTGGCCAGCAGCGCGGTGGGCCGCAGCGCCAGCACGCCTTCGGCCGAGAGCTGGCGCATGTAGCCCACCTTGGGCGTCTGCAAGGCGGCGGCCGGATAGGTGCTGGTGGTGTCGGTGCCCACAAGCAGGCTTTCCGCGCCGAGGCGGTAGACCACCTCGGTCATGCCGCCACTGAGGCTGACGAGACGAGGCGCACTTCCTTGTGCGCGCACCAGGGCCGCATGGCCCAGTGCCACCGAGGCGGCAGCGCCTTGCAACAGCAGACGGCGCTTCATGCGGCCACCTCCAGTGCAGCAGCATCGGCCTGCATCAACCCATGGGCCAGTGCGCGCCAGGCAGGCAGCTCGGGCTTGCCAGGTTTGCGCTCGCCGAAGAACATGGCGATCAACTGGCCCTGGGCATCGAACAACTCGACCGAGGTGACCACACCATCCGCGGTCGGCTTGCTGACCAGCCAGCTCTCGGCCACCTGGTCAGCACGCAGGTGCAGGTTGAAGCCCTCGTCGAGCACATTGAGCCAGGGGCCCATGGTCTCGATGCGGTGCACCGCACCGGTGTGGATCTGCAGGCAGCCGGCGTTGCCAGCGAAGACCATGATGGGCAGGCCCCCGCGCGATGCGCGATGCAGCAACCACTCCACCGCCACCAGTGGTGTGCGGCGGGTGTGCCGCCCCTCCATCAAACGAAAGCTCTGCGCACGGCCCACCTGGTGGGTCTTGAGCAGGCTGAAGAACTCATGCGTGTCCTTCATGGACGACCAGGCCTGGTCCAGGGAGGCCGCATCGATGTCGGCATCGGGCCGATCGGCCGGCGGCTGGTACTGGCCCGGCTTGAAGAGGGGGCGCGCCTCAGGCCGCGCATGGCGCTGCACCAGTTGTTCCAGCGCCTGCAGGTCGGACTGTGGCCGCGCATGCACCTTGTGCACAGCCTGGCCGTGCACATCGAAGAACTGCAGGCTGTGCTGCTCGCCCTTGGCCGTGCGCTCGACCACATGCATGCCCACATGCCAATGCATCAGGAACAGGCGCAGGTCGATTTCCGCGCCCAGCGCCAGCCCCACCGGCCCTTGCGCGCTGACGTTGCGGTACACCCCGATCTTTTCGTGCACCACGCTCTCATTGCGGGTCAGGGCCATCACAGGGCCTACCGCCTCCAGGCCCTGCAGCAGGGCGATCCAGTCGCCCTCGAGCACCGTGGCGCTGTAGAGGCTGTCGGCCTCTTGCGCCGGGTGCATGTGGCTGGCGGCGTGCGCCGCGAGGGCCTCTCCCTCGCTGATGCCGAGTTTGCCCGCGGCATCGCGGGCACGCAGGCCCTGTTGGCGCAAAGCGGCGAACTGCTGGCGCACGTGCGCTTGCGGGGCGGTGTTCAAAGCAGACATCGGTGGGCTCCTGGGCTGATCAGGCTGTGCGATGCCCCGTGTCGGCGGCCGACACCGAGGCTGGGAAATCCACCACGAAGCGGTACTGCTTGCCGCAGTCCAGGATGACCTCCTTCTGCCCCCGCTTGAGCAGGCGGACATCCACCCGGATGGTCCCGAACCCGTCGTGCGCCAGGATGTCATCGAGCAGTTCGTTCAGCTGCGATTTCAGGGCGGGGAGGGAACGGTTTTCCACAATGCTTCCTTCTGGGGCGTCGCGGGCCGTTAGGGCTCGCTTCGTGATGACAGACAGGCGCAATGTTAATGGGAATTATTCTCATTCATCAAGAGGCCCTTGTCAAAAAGGCGTCTTGGAGGAAAACAGGACAGCGCTTTAGAGGTCGTCGCGGCTGTCGTCGCGCATGGTCTGGCGCCAGCGCGTCACGCGTGAATCCAGCACCGACAGCTCGATCACCTCGGAGGAGGTGGGCTGCGTGAAGCGCTTGCGCGCCGCGTCCACACGGTCGATGGCGCCCTGCAGATCGCCGGTGGCCGCACTGGCCTCCGCTTCGGCACGCACGGCGCGCAAGGGCTGGTTCAAACGCAACCAGGCCGAGCTGAGGTAGGTCCAGGCCGCAGCATCCTCGGGCTGGTTGCTCAGGTGGGGTTGCAGGGCGTTGACCACCTCCTGCAGCGCCCCGGGTTCAGCGCGGGAATCGGGCAGGCTGAGCGTGGTACGAGCCAAAGCCATGATTTCGGGACGGCCGCGTGACTGCAGGCCCGATGACGGGTTGGCCAGTGCCTGCTGCAAGGTGGCCTGGGCCTGCGCGGCCCGGCCCGTCTCCACACCGGCATCCACTTCGGCCAGCGTGAGCAGGCGGCGGGCCTCGGCCTGGATGGACCGGGGCAAGGCTTCGGCCTCCTTGCGCGCCTGCGCCAGGGTGCGTTCGACCTCACCGCGGTCACGCAACCGGGTGGCCGCCAGCAGGGCCATGTACTGCCGCGCCAGGCGCTCCACGGGCGTCGCGCTGTCCGGCAAGACAGGGGGGCGCACCAGCGGCTGCAGCGAGATGCTGCGGGTGTCCATCAGCACGCGGGCGCGCGCGGCCATCAGCCCATGGCGCATCTGCAGCAGGGTCTGGGCATCGTCGGCCTGGGGCGCGATCGCGGCGTTCCAGGCCTGCGACCCCATGCGGGCACGGGCCTCGCCGATGCGCTCGGTGGTCAGCGGGTGGCTGCGCAGATAGGGGTAGCTGCCGTCGTCGTTCAGGCGCGAGGCCTGCTGCAGTTGCTCGAACATCTGCGCCATGCCCCCGGGGGAATAGCCCGCATCCGTGAGCACGCCGAACCCGACACGGTCGGCTTCGCGCTCCATGTCGCGCGAAAAATTGAGCTGCCCCTGGATGGCCATGCCCTGACCGCCCATGATCATGGCCTGTGCGGCCTGGGGCGCCCGGCTGGCCGCCAGCACACCCAGGATCATGCTGGCCAGGCCCACCCAGGAGGTCTGCTTGGACTGGCTGATCATGCGCGCGATGTGCCGCTGCGTGACATGCGACATTTCGTGCGCCAGCACCGAGGCCAGCTCATCGGGCGTGCGCGTCATGGACAGCAGGCCCAGGTGCACGCCGATGTAGCCGCCGGGCAGTGCGAAGGCGTTGACGCTGCGCTCGCGCACCAGGAAGGGCCGCCAGGCATAGACGCCTTCCAGATCAGGGCCGATCTCGCCGCGGTGGCGGGCAGCCGCCAGCAGCGAAGTCCATACCGAGGCGATGTACTCCAGCACCAGCGGGTCGTCGATGATGTCCGGATCGCGCAGGATGGACCGCATGATGCGGTCGCCCAGACGGCGCTCGGCCGCCGGGCTGAGCGATTGCGAACTGACGTCGCCCAGGCTTGGCAGCAGGTTGCTGTCCACGCTGGACTGGCGTGATACCGCGCTGACGGGCGCGGTATGCGCCAGGGCCGAGGGCGGCACCGCCAGCGGCATGACGAGCAAGCCCATGCCCACGATGCTCGCCAGATGCTGGGAACGGCAACGACGCCCGTGCAAGGCGGAAGGGTGGGCAGGGCGCAGTCGGTTCGAAATACTCATCGGGCCAAGGGCGTGGTAAGCCTCTCAGTATGCGCTGATTGGAAGCCGCAAGCCCTGTTTTGGTTCCACAATGAGCACGGTATGGTGGGCTTTTACATCCGGACAAGCCAGCCCCGGCCGCCCCACCCAAAAACCGACCGCTGGATGATCGATCGCATGTCTTCCCTCACCCACTTCGATGACCAGGGCCAGGCCCACATGGTGGATGTCTCGGCCAAGCCGGCCACCTTGCGCGTGGCCGTGGCCCAGGGCTGCATTCGCATGTCGCCCGACACACTGCGCACCATCGTGCAGGGCATGGCCGGCAAAGGCGATGTGCTCGGTGTGGCCCGCATCGCGGCCATCCAGGGTGCCAAGCGCACGGCCGACCTGATCCCCCTGTGCCATCCCCTGCCCCTGAGCAAGGTCGCGGTCGAACTCGAATGCCTGGACACGCTGCCCGGCGTTGTCTGTCGTGTGACCGCGCAGACCGTCGGCCCGACCGGCGTGGAAATGGAGGCCCTGACCGCCGTGCAGGTGGGCTTGCTGACGATCTATGACATGTGCAAGGCCATGGACCGCGGCATGACGATCACCGACGTGGGCCTGCTGGAAAAGCGCGGTGGGCGCAGTGGCCACTGGCAGCGCGAGGCTGACACGGCGCCGCCTCGGCCCTGAACGCGGGCCAAGGCGCGCTTTGGGGATCTAGCGCGGCAGCACCTGGCGCCAGGTGTAGCGCCCCGTGGGCAGATCGCACTGGAAAGGCCGCCCGGCCGAGTTCTTCAGGACCTCGGGCTTGCGGCAGACCGCCAGGAACTGCTGCCCCATCGGGTTGTTGAACTCCTTGAGGCGCTGCACCACGTAGCGGGCCTGGTCCACGCGCCCGTTCTCGGCCAGTGAACGCGCGTACGCGATCATCAACCGCGAATCGACCAGGTTGTGTAGCGTGCGCCGGAAGGCTTGCGGCGGCCGTGAGGGCTCGCCCTCGTCCGGGCCTGTGGCATCGGCGTAGTCGGCCTGGTAGCCGAACCACAGGCGCTTCTGCCCATGCTGGATCCGCTCCTCCAGCGGACCGGCCCCCGCCCGCGGCGCGTAGATGTTGGCGGCCCACTGGTAATCGATGGCAGCCCAGCTCGCACCCACCACCAGCAACGCGGCCAGCGCCACATGCAGCCATGCAGTCGGAGGGGATTCATCGTGCCTGGCAGAAGCCGGCACGACGGGCTCGGCCTGCACACGGGCACGCGCCGCCAGCCCTAGGCCCCACACGAAGGCCGTGGGCAGCAGGAAGTAGCTGTACCACAGCGGGTATTCGAGCAGGCTGTGCAGTCCCGCCATGCTGACGATGGTGGCCGCAGCGGGCACCACAGCATCGGTGTTCTCGCGAGCGGGCCACCACAATGCCCACAAGCCCCAGGCACTCAAGGCCGTCAGCAGCAGGGCCATGGGCACGCCCAGCTCCACCGCCCACTGCAGCAGCACGTTGTGGGTGTGGTCGAAGAAGGCCACGGGCCGCTGCGGAAATTCAGAAAAAGTCCAGGCCAGGTTGAACTCTCCCCACCCCACGCCTGTCCAGGGGTTCTGCTGGATCAGTGCCAGCGTGTTGGCCCAGATCTTGAACCTGGAGCTGGAGATGTCGCTGCCGTCATGCAGGCGCGACTCACCGGCGAAGACATGGCCCTCACCGGCATGGGACCACCACGACATGCCCAGCCACCACGCGCCATAGACCAGGGGCGCGGCCAGCAGTAGCCACCGCAGTGATCGTGGCAATCCTTTGTCACGCCAGCCCCACAGCATCAGCAGCACCATGGCCAGCATGCCGGTGCGCGAGGCCGTCCACACGATGGCGCCGATGCACAGCACCACCATGATCTGCGCCGCTTCCATGGGCCAGCGCCCGCGCCGCCCCAGCCACGCGGCGCCACAGGCCGACCAGAACAGCAAGGTGCTGAAGTGATTGGGCTGGCGCAGGTTGCCCACGGCACGGCCGGGCGTGGTGGGCTCGGCAATGAACATCCCGTCGGCCAGCTGCGGCACGAACACCTGGATCACGGCCAGCACCACTCCGACCACGCCGGCCCAGGCAAGGCCCGCGCAGACCAGGTCCATCAGCTCGGCCACCTCGATGCGGTGCGCCGCGCGCCAGGCAGTCCACATCACCAGCCAGGCCGACAAGGCCAGGCCTGCGGCCATGAGGCCCATGCCCAAGGGCAGGCCCGTGGACCATACGGAGCCCAGAGCCGAGCCAGCACAAAGCCACAGCACCACGGACAGCCCTTGCACCGGCCCTCGCGCTTTCATCCTGGATTCATCGCCATGCCCGATCCACCAGGCCAGCGCGGTCATCCACAGCCCCCAGCCGAACACGCCCAGGGCCTGGTTGTAGAACGTGATGGAGGGCGGATCACTTTCGGCCAACAGCGTGGGCACCAGCAAGGCCACCAACGCCAGCGGGAAACCCAGCAGGCGAATGCCAGACATGGACGAGGGCTGGGAGGTCGACGGGTTCGCGGTCATGGCGCGCATTGTCCTGCATGCGAGGGCTGCCTCCGGGTTGATCCCAAGACGGAAGGCCTGCATGCCGGGCTGGAAACACCATTTACCCCGAGTTCAAGGGGCGGGACTGTCCCTGAGGCACGATGCTGTTTCGTAACCGGACGCGACAGAATGACCCTGTATGACCACTGCCTTGCCTCCATCACCCGCCGCCCCCCGCGCCAAAAGCACGCGAGGCGCCGCCGGTGAGCGCGCCACACGCGACAACATCATTCGCGCCGCGCTGACCCTTTTTGCCAAGCATGGCATCGATGGCGTGTCGCTCCGGCAGATCGTGGCGGCCGCCGGCCAGTCCAACCCGTCGGCAGTGCACTACCACTTCCAGAGCAAGGATGGCCTGCTCAGTGCCGTCGTCGACCACGTCAACGAGCAACTTCAGCCGCTGCAGCGCCAGGCCATGGACGCCCTGTTCGCCGCACAGGCGCAGGGCGGGCTGACCGTGCGTGAGCTGGTTTCCACCGCCATCATGCCCTTCGTCACGTTGTACGCCTCGTCCTACGAAGGGCGCATGGCCATCCGCTTCCTGTCTCGCCTGACCTGGCAGCGCGACGTGGTAGGTCAGAGCCGCCTGTTCGACAGCGCCTGGAGCTACTGGCGCGATGTGGTCGTGGTGCTGCATGCCCTGATGCCGCAGCAGTCCATCGACGTGCTGATGCACCGCGGCGTGCTGGTGGGCTGCACCTTGCTGCACGGGCTGGCCGACATGAGCATCCTCAGCCGACAAACCTCTTTCGGTCTGTCCGACATGTTCAAGGAACATCCCCTGGTGCTGCTCGATCACCTGTGCGATTTCGTGACAGGAGGCTTGGTCGCGCCCACCAGCGCGCCCGCTTTCCCCAGGGTCCAGGCAGCCTGATCCTCGCTGCGCCCACACTCACTGCCTCGCTCGCGGGCGCCCCTTTTCGTTTGCTCCTACACTGACACCCGCCCACGCACAGGGCAGGTCTGAGTCACACACGGGAGACAAACCGCATGAGGTCTGGCGCTATCTTTGGTTTGACGGTTTCTCTGGCAAGGCGCCCTCTGCTGGCCTGTCTGCCAGGCCTCACGGCGCTCCTGTCCTGCCTGCCTGCGGCATACGCAGCCACCGTGGTGCAAAGCACCCCGCAGGGCGAGGTGACCCAGGTGCGTCAGGTCGTGGTCCGCTTCGACCAGGCCGTCGTGCCGCTCGGTGATCTGCGCCAGGATGCCCCCTACGGGCTTGAGTGCCAGGGCGCCGCGAGCAAAGGTGAAGGCCGCTGGATCAACGACCGACAATGGGTCTACGACTTCGAGCAAGACCTGGGGCCAGGCGTGCGCTGCCAGGCCAAGCCCCGCACCAACTGGCGCCCGGCGGTCTCGGCGGCTGGTACCTGGAACCAGCCCAAGGCCTTTGCCTTCCAGACTGGCGGGCCCGCGGTGGTTCGTGTGTCGCCGTCTGGTGGCGAGGTCGAGGAACAGCAGCACTGGCTGTTCACCCTCAACGGTCCGGCCTTGCCGGCCAGCCTCAAGGACAAGGCCTGGTGCGAAGTGGAAGGCGTGGGCGAACGCCTGCCGCTGGAGGTGGTCACCGGCGCACCGCGCGAGGCCGTGCTCAAGAGCCGCGGCCTCAAGACGGGCGATGAGCGCCAGTTGCTGGTGCGCTGCCAGCGCCCCTTGCCCAACCAGGCCGCGGTGCGGCTGGTGTGGGGTGCGGGCATTGCGGCCAAGTCATTGCCGCAGGCCGTGACACGCCAGGCCCAGCAGTTCGATTTCAACGTGCGGCCCGCCTTCGAGGTGGAGTTCAGCTGCGAGCGCGAGAAGGCCCAGGCGCCCTGCCTGCCATTGCGGCCGCTCACGGTGCGCTTCTCTGCGCCCGTGCCACGAGCCCTGGCCGAACAGGTGCGCATCGAGCGCGACGGCAGCGACGCGCTCAAGCCCTGGTTCGACAAGGACGACAAGCGCGACACCGTCGAAGAACTCACCTTCAAGGCACCGCTGCCCGAAAACGCCAACCTGGCGGTGGTGCTGCCGGCCAAGCTCAAAGACACCGCCGACCGATCCGTGGCCAACGCCCATGCCTTCCCGATGGCCGTGCGCACAGGCGGGATGCCGCCACTGGCCAAGTTCGCCACGGCACCTTTCGGCGTGGTCGAGCTGGAAAGCGATCCCGGTCAGCCGCCCTTGCTGCCCATCACGGTGCGCCATGTCGAGGCCGACCTGGGCATCAAGACACTCGATGCCAGCAAGGCCGGCCTCAACGGCAAGAGCAAGACGCTCACGCAGGACATCGACATCCTGCGCTGGATCGCCAAGGTGCAAAAACACCACGAGACCTCCTTCAGCGCGAAGGAGCTCGGCCGCCCGGCATCGCAGTGGAAGGAATGGCGCATCGAGCGCGACGGCAACGGCCGCGAGATCCGCTACGAGACCGAACGCCGCATCGGCGCGCGCGAGCTGTCGCTGCTCAATGCGGAAAAACAGACGCAACCCCTGAAGCTGCCGCCCACCGATGCCAAGGACACCCGTCCGTTCGAGGTCGTCGGCATCCCCCTGCCCGGCCCTGGCTATCACGTGGTCGAGGTCGCATCGCCCCGGCTGGGTGCCTCCTTGCTGGCGCAGCCCGCCCCCATGTATGTGCGCACCGGTGTGCTGGTCAGCAACCTGGGCGTGCACTTCAAGCTGGGCCGCGAGAACAGCCTGGTGTGGGTGACCACGCTGGACAAGGCGCGTCCGGTGCCGGGCGCCGACGTGGCCATCAGCAATTGCCGCGGCGAGCCGCTGTGGAAAGGCCGCACCGATGCCCAAGGGCGTGCCGTGGTGAACCAGCCGCTGGCCGTCTCCCGCTATGAAGGTTGCCTGGTCGACAACGGCCTGTTCGTCTCGGCCCGCAAGGCCATCGATCAAGGGCCTTACAAGGGGCAGACGGACCTGGCCTTCGCGTTCACGGATTGGAACAAGGGCGTCGAGCCCTGGCGTTTCAACGTGCCGACCGCCTCGCCCGAGTACACCAACACGGCAGACG
This sequence comes from Aquabacterium soli, assembly GCF_003933735.1. Taxonomy (GTDB): domain Bacteria; phylum Pseudomonadota; class Gammaproteobacteria; order Burkholderiales; family Burkholderiaceae_C; genus Aquabacterium; species Aquabacterium soli. The sequence goes on from NZ_RSED01000006.1 coordinate 81,572, forward strand.
AGATGCGCGTGCACACCGTCACCGACCGCGCCCTGCTGCGCGCTGGCGAGACGGTGTCGATGAAGCATTTCGCACGCGTGGAGACCCGCCATGGCTTGGCCGCCCTGCCGCGCGAGCGCTGGCCCGCCAGCCTGCGCATCGTGCACACCGGCAGTGGCGACGAGATCACGCAGCCCCTGACCTGGCGCCCCAACGGCACCGCCCTGTCCACCTGGGCCATTCCCCAGGATGCCAAGCTCGGTGTCTACGAGGTCTACCTGCGTGGCCAGGGCCCCGGCAGCCAGTACGGCACGCTTGCCGGACAGTTCCGCGTCGAAGAGTTCCGCCTGCCGCTGATCCAGGCCCGCGTGGCCGGCCCCAAGGACCTGCAGGTCTCGCCCGCCGAACTGCCGCTGTCCGTGCAGATGAGCTTTTTGTCGGGCGGTGGCTTTGGCGGTGCGCCCGGCCGTGTCAGCGCCCTGCTGCGCGAGCGCAATGTGCATTTCGCGCGGTATGACGAATTCAATTTCGAACCGCCCCGCGCGCCGCGCGACAACGCCCAGGCCAGCAACGACGATGACAACGGCGACGAGGGCGACCCTGGCCAGGCCGCAGGCGGCCGGCTGATCGCCGACAAGCTGCCGCTGGTGACCGACCGCGAGGGCAATGCCCGCATCGTGCTGCCCAAGCTGCCGCCCACGCGCCGGCCCATGGCCGTGCAGGCCGAGCTCAGCTTCAACGACCCCAACGGCGAGGTGCAGACGGTGTCCACCGAGGTGGCGCTGTGGCCCAGCCAGGTGGTGCTGGGTTTGAAGACAGGCAGCTGGGCCAGCACCCGCGGCCAGGTCAAGTTCCAGGCCCTGGCGCTGGACACCACCGGCAAGCCGCTGCCCAAGCAGGACATCAAGGTCATCGCCCGCGTCAGCCAGCACCTGAGCACGCGCAAGCGCATCGTCGGGGGCTTCTACAGCTACGACAACCGCACCGAGGTAAAGGACCTGGGCACCGTGTGCAGCGGCCAGACCGATGCCCGCGGCCTGCTGCTGTGCGAGGCCGAACTGGATTCCGCTGGCGAAGTGGAACTGGTCGCCCAGGCCAAGGACGCACGCGGCAACGCCGCCGAAGCCGCCACCACCGTGTGGGTCACGCGCCATGGCGAGCTGTGGTTCTCGCAGGACAACGACGACCGCATGGACGTGCTGCCCGAGAAGAAAAGCTACGAGCCCGGCGAGACCGCACGCCTGCAGGTGCGCATGCCCTACCGCGAGGCCACGGTGCTGGTCACGGTCGAGCGCGAAGGTGTGATCGACAGCCGGGTGCTGACGCTCAAGGGCGACGACCCGACCATTGAACTGCCCATCCCGAAAGCCACCAGCTGGGCGCCCAATGTGTTCGTCAGCGTGATGGCCTTGCGTGGCCGCGTGCACGAGGTGCCGTGGTACTCCTTCTTCACCTGGGGCTGGCGCAAGCCGCTGGCCTGGTGGGACGCCTACTGGAACGAGGGCCGCCAGTACCAGGCGCCCACCGCCATGGTCGACCTGTCGCGCCCCTCCTTCAAGCTGGGCGTGGCGCAGTTGCACATCGGCCGCGCACTGCATGAGCTCGATGTGGCTGTCACCCCCGACAAGCAGCGCTACAGCATCCGCCAGACCGTGCGCACCAAGGTGCGTGTCACGCAAGGCGGCCAGCCCGTCCAAGGCGAAGTCGCTTTCGCCGCGGTCGACGAGGCCCTGCTGGCCCTGGCCGACAACCCCTCCTGGAAGCTGCTCGACGGTCTGCTGCAGGACCGTGCCTGGGGCGTCCAGACCAGCACTGCGCAAAACGAGATCATCGGCCGGCGCCACTACGGCCGCAAGGCCATCGCCCCCGGCGGTGGTGGCGGCCACAGCGCCAGCCGCGAACTGTTCGACACCCTGCTGCTGTGGCGTGGCGATGTCGCGCTCGATGCCAATGGCGAGGCCGTCATCGACGTGCCGCTCAACGACTCGCTCACCAGCTTCCGCCTGGTGGCCATCGCCCAAGGCCCCGGCCGCCTGAAGACCTCGCCGCCCCAGGAGGCCTTTGGCACGGGCAGTGCCAGCGTGCAGGTCAGCCAGGATCTGCGGATGCTGTCGGGCCTGCCGCCCCTGGTGCGCGAAGGCGACCGCTTCGACGCCCTCTTCACCTTGCGCAACACCACGGGCCAGCCCATGAAGGTGCGGGCAGAGCTCAAACCAGCCGAGGGCAACACCACGCCGCCGCCCACCGCACAAGAGGTGGACGTGCCAGCGCAAGGCGCCCGCGAGATCCGCTGGACACTCACCGTGCCCGCCGGCATCACCGCGCTGCACTGGCAGGCCTCGGCCACCACGGCTCGCCCGGGCGTGGCCGACCGCGTCACGCTGAAGCAGCAGGTGCAGCCCGCCGTGCCCGAGCGGATGTTGCAGGCCACGCTGCGCCAACTCGACGGCCCCTTGAGCCTGCCCGTGCAGCCCCCGGCCGATGGCCTCACGCTCCCGACACCCGAAGGCACCCGTGCCCGAGGCGGTGTGCGCATCGAGGTGCAGCCCAAGCTCACGGGCGCCCTGCCCGGCCTGCGTCGCTACTTCGAAACCTATCCCTTCGTGTGCCTGGAGCAGCAGACCTCCAAGGCCGTTGGCTTGAAGGATGCAGCCCTGTGGGACAGCGTGGCCAAGCGCCTGCCCACCTACCTCGACAGCGACGGCCTGGCCCTGTACTTCCCGCCATCCGCAGGCGATGCCCCCCGCGGCAACGACCGGCTCACCGCCTACCTGCTGGCCGCCACCCATGAAGCAGGGTTTGCGCTGCCCGACAAACCGCGTGAGCAGATGCTCGAAGGCCTCACCGCCTTCGTGCAGGGCCGCGTGATGCGCGAATCCTGGAGCCCCTCCGGCCGACCGCAGACTTTGAACCTGGCGGTGCGCAAGCTGGCGGCCATCGAAGCCCTGAGCCGCTATGGCCGCGCCGAGCCGCGCATGCTCGACAGCGTCACCATCGAACCTCAGATCTGGCCCACAGCGGCCTTGATCGACTGGCTGAACATCCTGCAGCGCCTGGACGGCATTCCCTCGCGCGACCAGCGCCTGGCCGAGGCCGAGAACACCCTGCGCGCCCGCCTGACCTATGCGGGCACCACGCTGAAGTTCTCCACCGAGGCCGATGACTTCTGGTGGTGGCTGATGGACAGCGCCGACGCCAACGCCGCGCGCCTGATCCTGGCCGTGATCGACCGCCCGGGCTGGAAGGATGAGCTGCCCCGACTGGTGACCGGCAGCCTGGGCCGACAGCGCCAGGGCGCCTGGCTCACTACCACCGCCAACCTGTGGGGTTCTCTGGCGCTCGACAAGTTCTCGCAGCGCTTCGAGAACGTCCCCGTCACGGGCACCACCGTGACCCAGCTGGGCGGCGTCAGCCTGAGCCACAACTGGTCGGCCCAACCGCAAGGAGGTGGCCAGCGTCTGCCCTGGCCCGTCGTGCCGGCCAATCAGCGCGCGGCCATCACGCCGCTCACCGCACAGCAGCAAGGCACAGGCAAGCCCTGGCTCACCGTTCAGGCGCTCGCGGCCATCCCGCTCAAGGCCCCGCTCAGCGCGGGCTACCGCGTGCAGCGGCAGGTGTCCATCGTCGATGGCGATGAGCTCAAGCCTGTGCCTGCGGGGCCCCTGCCACGCGGCACGCTGCTGCGCGTGCGCCTGGTCGTTGATGCCCAGAGCGACATGACCTGGGTGGCCCTGAACGACCCCATCCCCGCCGGCAGCACCGTGATGGGAAGCGGCCTGGGCCGCGACTCCGCCCTGTCCACCCGGGGCGAGACCCAACAGGGCATCTGGCCCGCCTATGTCGAGCGCCGCTTCGATGCCTACCGCGCGTACTACGAATGGATGCCCAAGGGCCACCATGAGATCGACTACACCGTGCGCCTGAACAACCCGGGCAGCTTCCAGATGCCGCCCACGCGCATCGAGGCCTTGTACGCACCGGACAGCTTCGGCGAAGCGCCCAACGCCGTGGTGGAGGTCAAGCCGTGACACGGCGCCCCGCGGCGATCCTGTGGGCCGCCATGGCCCTGGGGTTCGCCACGACGGTGGTCCATGCCCTGCCCAGCTACCAGCAGGTCCGCCAGGCCTACACGCCCAGCGACCTGAGCCTGCTCGATCGCCATGGTCAGCCCCTGCAGACCGTGCGCGTTGACAACCGCGCGCGCCGCCTGTCCTGGGTCGGCCTGCAGGAGGTCTCGCCCGCCCTGCGCATGGCCATCGTGCTGTCCGAAGACCAGCGCTTCTGGGCACACGGTGGTGTGGATTGGCGCGCCGTGGCCGCCAGCACCTGGGCCAATGCCTGGAACCAGCGCACGCGTGGGGCCTCCACCGTCACCATGCAGCTGGCCGGCCTGCTCGACAAGGCCCAGGCCCGCCCCGCCGATGGCCGCAGCATCACGGGCAAGCTCCGCCAGACCATGGGCGCCGCCACGCTGGAGCGCCAATGGCGCAAGAGCGACATCCTAGAGGCCTACCTCAACCTGGTGCCCTTCCGGGGCGAGCTGGTCGGCCTGCACGCCCTGTCGCTCACCCTGTTCGGCAAACACCCTTCGGGCCTGGATGCACAAGAGGCCGCCATCGCGGCTGCCCTGGTGCGCGGCCCCAATGCCGCGCCGGCCGTCGTCAGCCAGCGCGCCTGCCAGGTCTTGCGCCAGATGCAGCCAGGCCAAGGCTGTGCCGGCCTGGCCTTGTTCACCCAGGCCGCACTGCAGCGCAAGGGCGGCATGCCGCTGGGCGAGCAGGCGGCCCCTCATGCCGCTCGCCAGGTCCTGCAGGCCGCGCGTGAAGCGGGCCAGGGCAAAGGCGCCGCCGCACCGTGGCCCTCGGCGCTGCGCACCACGCTCGATGCCACCACACAGCGCCTGGCCACGCAGTTGCTCAAGCAGCAGTTGGCCGAACTGGGCCGCCGTGATGTCGAGGATGGGGCCGTCATCGTTCTGGACAATGCCACGGGCGACGTGCTGGCCTGGGTCGGTTCGGCCGGCAGCCTGGCCTCCGCGCGCGAGGTCGATGGCGTCATCGCACGGCGCCAGCCCGGCTCCACCCTCAAGCCCTTCATTTATGAGCTGGCTTTCGAGCGCCGCCTGCTCACACCGGCCAGCCTGCTCGACGATTCACCCGTGCAGATGCCCACCACCAATGGCCTGTACACCCCGCAGAACTACGACCGCCAGTTCAAGGGCTGGGTCAGCACCCGGCACGCGCTGGGCAGCAGCCTGAACATCCCTGCCGTGCGTGCCGGCGCCATGCTGGGCGAACAGGCCGTGGCCCAGCGGTTCAACGCGCTGGGCCTGGCCTTGCGCGAGCCCGGCGGGTTCTACGGCCCAGGCCTGGCCCTGGGCAGCGCCGAAGTCACCCTGCGCGACCTGGCCAATGCCTACCGGGCGCTGGCGCAGGGCGGCGTGTGGTCGCCCGTCCGCTGGCTGCCCATCGACACGAAGGCCCGACCATCGGCAGCCCAGCCCCCCCGCCGCGTCATGCAGCCCCAGGCCGTCTACCTCGTCACCCACATCCTGGCAGACAACAGCGCCCGGGCCGCCACCTTCGGCCTGGACAGCCAGCTCGCCACACGCGGCTTTGCCGCCGTCAAGACCGGCACCAGCAAGGACATGCGCGACAACTGGTGCCTGGGCTACAGCGACCGCTACACCGTCGGCGTGTGGATCGGCAACGCCAGCGGCGCGCCCATGCAGGCTGTCAGCGGCACCACCGGCGCCGCGCCCGTGTGGTCACGCCTGATGGCCGAATTGCACCGGGGCACGCCCTCGCGTCCGCCCACGCCGCCCGCGGGGGTGATCGAGCAGCCCGTCCGTTTTGCGGGTTGGGCGCAGGCCGAACCCGCACGCGATGAATGGTTCATCGCAGGTACCCAACAGGCCGTATGGCAGGTGCAGCCGCCGCCGGTCCTCCGGGTCATCCGCAATCCGCAGGACAGCGCCATCTACGCCCTGGATCCCGACATCCCGCCCAACGTACAGCGCCTGAGCTTTGAAACAGGCACGGTCCTGGGCCGCCGGCACAGCTGGTGGCTTGATGGCAAGCGATTGCGTACCACTTCGGCTGGCAGCCCACAGCCCTGGCTGCCCTGGCCTGGCCGCCACACCCTGGAACTGCGCGAAGGCAACACGGTGATCGATCGAGTTCGATTCGAGGTGCGGGGCGCCGCGCCCCGGCGCCAGGCGGCCTCCTGAGCCTGGGCCAAGGCGGCGCCACACGGGCATACTGTGCGGCTTCTTTCTGAAAGACCCTGCACATGCCCAACGCTCCCCAGCTCACTGCGCCACAAGAACGCTGGCTGCTGTGGAGCCTGGCCGCCATCCAGTTCACGCACATCGTCGACTTCATGGTGATGATGCCGCTGGGCCCCCAACTCACCAGGCTCTTCCAGCTGACCGACGCGCAGTTCGGCGTGCTGGTGTCGGCCTACTCGCTGGCCGCGGGGGCTTCCGGTCTGCTGGCCTCGCTGGTGATCGACCGCTTTGACCGGCTCCGGGCATTGCTGGTGCTCTATGCCGGCTTTGCGGTCGCCACCCTGGCCTGCGGCCTGGCCGACACCTACGTCAACCTGATGCTGGCCCGTGTCGCGGCTGGCGTCTTCGGCGGGGTGCTCGGCGCCCTGGTCCAGACCATCGTGGGCGATGCCATCCCGTTCGAACGGCGAGGGGCGGCCATGGGCATCATCATGTCCGCTTTCTCGCTGTCCACGGTGGCCGGCGTGCCGGCTTCGCTGTGGATCGCCAGCCGGTGGGGCTGGCACCTGCCCTTCATCGTGATCGCGGTGGCTTCGGCGGCCGTGTGGATCGCCGTCTGGCGCACGGTGCCAGGCCTGCCGGGCCATGTTCATGCCTCAGGCACCAGCACCGCCATCGAACGCTTGCGCGGCGTGGTTGGCGACATCAATCACTGGCGCGCGTTCGCGCTGTCAGCCTTGATGGTGATGGGCAGCTTTTCCATCATCCCCTACATCACGATCTACACCACCATCAACCTCGGGCTGAAGCAGGAGCAGGTGCCCCTGATCTACCTGGTGGGGGGGGTGGCCACCTTCTTTACAGCACGCCTGTGGGGGCGGCTGTCAGACCGCTGGGGCAAGGCACAGACCTTCCGGGCCCTGTCCATCATTGCCGTGCTGCCCATGCTGGCCCTCACCCACCTCACCAGCCAATCGCTGTGGGTGCTGCTGCTCGTCACGACCAGCTTCTTCATCTTCGTGTCGGGGCGCATGGTGCCTGGCATGGCGCTGCTCACCGCAGCGCCGCCGCCCGCATTGCGGGGCGGCTTCATGAGTGTCAACAGCGCCTTGCAATCCGCTGCCATGGGCTTGGCGGCCTGGGTCGGAGGGGCGCTCATTTCGCGTTCCCCCACCGGCACAGTGGTGGGCTACGAGCGTACAGGGTGGTTGGCGCTGGCCACCACCGTGGTGCTCGTGTGGGGTGTGGGCCGGTTGCGGTTGCACACCACGCCAGCCGCGCACTGATCCGTGCACCAATGAAAAGAGCCGCACTGGGCGGCCCTTTGAATGCATGAGCCACTCAGCTCATGGCAGCACACACAGGTCAGAACGTGCGGCCAACACTGAACATCATCAGCGTGTTGGTCAGCGTGGCTTCCTGCTTGCGAACGTAAGTGCCCAGATTGCCACCGCGATCCTGCGCCACGTGCCTCATGAACAACGTGACCGCACCGCCCTGTTCGGCGTAGTAGGGGCCATAGTCAGGACTGTTATCGAATCGATTGCGGGTGAAGTTGATGGCTGTGAGAATCGGTTGAGGATAGTCTCCCAGCGCCGGGGACGAGCTCGTGAATGTGGTGTTGCGCGTGGTCAGCGTGCCTTCGGTCTTCAGCTTGACCGACCCAATGTTCAGGCTGACATGCCAGTCTTCATTGAACTGGTACTTGAAGCCAAGCGATGGGCCAATGCCGAACGCGTTCTTCAGTGACACCGAGGTGTCGTTGGGTGACACGCCACCAAGGTAGTCATTGAGCGTTGACGTGGCCTTGGTGTCAAAGAAGATGGCGTACATCGCCATCACGCCCGTGTAGGGGCGGAACTTCGCATTCTTGTCACCCCAGTACCGTCCTAATGCAACCACAGGCGGCAACAACCGTGTGTCCAGAATGTGCTTGCCATTGATGTAATTGGGCTTCCCCGTGCCATTGATACCGTCGCCATAAATTTTGACCTTGGGAGGCACTGCCAGCACGTAGGCTTCGATCATCCAGGTGAAATCATCGGTGAGATAGTGCCCGATGCTCAGCGCCACGGTACTGGCATTGCCAGCCTTGTTCTTGACGCCGGCCGGCGCACCCAAGCCGTTGAGGCCAGCGATGGTCATCTGCGAATCCAGGGTGTTGCCCGCCAAGATCTGGTGGTCCCTGACCTCTTCAAATTCGGCATTGTCTGCAGCCGCGACGACATCGCCCCTTCTGATCACCGGCCCCGTGACGTCGTACGCATCCCCGGACTTGGTCTTCACATCAACGTAGATCACGCCGGCACGCATGAACGTGCGTTCACGCAGAGCCTTGGAAAGCTTGAGGGAGAAGGACGCATCGTCGTCAAGCTTTTCAGCATGAAGCGGCGCGCAAGACAACGCCATGGTCAAAGGCAATGCCGCCGTGGCGACCGTACGAAGCCACACAGAACGATTCATGCTGTCTCTTCCTATCTAGTTGATTTCTGCGCAAACAATGAAAAAGCCGCCCAGCATGAAGCAAGGGCGGCTGGCGACCAAGAGCGGGAAACCCTGCCCTTGGCGAAGACCAACGCCGATTACTTGGCGGCGCGGCGGCGAGCCGCCAGGGCGATACCAGCCAGACCCAGACCCATCAGGGCGTAGGTCGAAGGCTCAGGCACAGCAGCGGCTGCCACGTTGATCGTCGAGTTGATCGTGCCGTAGTCGGTCACGTTGGACAGCGTCGACACACCCAGATCCACCAGACGCAGGGCGCTGACGAAGTGCTTGAAACCATCTTGCGTGATGGTCAGGCCGCTGATGGCGTTGGTGTAAGCGCCGGCGCCATTCAGCGTGGTCGGGCCAGTGATGGTGGCGAAGTTCCACAGGTGGAAATCGTTCTTCGTCGTGATGACGCTGCTGCCGTAAGGCGCAGCTTCGTTGGTGGCAACACCGCGGAAGTCACCCGTGATGGATGCGAAGATCTTCTTGTTGGTCAGGTCAACAGCCAGGTTCGTCACCGACAGCGAACCGCCCAGCGACACGCCTTCCAGCACGTTGGCCGTCATGGTGGCGCCGCCAGCGGTGTTCACCAGGGTCACGGCACCGGCAGCGGTGGTCGTAACAGAGGTGATCGGAGCAGCGGCGGACACACCGGTGCGGGTGCTGCCGAAGGGAGGCTTCGGAGTCAGCACTTCGGTGACGGTGGCAGGCTCGACGCCAGTGACAACCACCTTACCCACGTTCAGGGCGGTGATCAGGCTGGACGAGAACGACAGGGTGCCCGTGCCGCCAGTCAGCGTGTAATTGTTGCCGTTCAGTGTCAGCGAGCCGCCCACGGGGGTGGTGGCAGCGCTGGCCAGGCCGACGGACGCGATAGCGGCGGCTGCAACGAGGCTCTTCAATGCAAAGTTCATGTTTATCTCCACTACTAGCGGCCCTTTGGGACATTTGCCTGCTCGATCCGGTGGCATCCGCGTCTTCCTCCGGCGAGCTCAGACTCTTCATCTGATATGGCTAAAGGATAAGGCGGCGCGGTCTTTCGTACAACGGCTCACAGGTGTAAACGGCGCGCATTACGCCTCAGGAAAACACTACGTAGTGGCCGAAACCCCTCACTCATGCGATAGGGTAATCACTTAATCCCCAGAGAAACCCGGACGAACTTTCTTTTCCCCACCTGCAGAACATAAGTGCCGGCAGGCAGCTTCAGGCCCCTGTCACTCACGGTGGCGCCATCCACGCGCACTCCGCCTTGATCCACCATGCGCAGGGCTTCACTGGTGGAAGCCACGAGATTGGTCTGCTTGAGCAAGGCGCCGATGGCCAGCGTCTGAACCCCTTCAGGCAAGACCAGACTGATCTCAGGAACCTCGTCAGGAACCCCGCCCTTGGACCGGTTGACGAAGTCCGCCAGCGCGCTCTCCGCGGCGGATGCCCCATGGAAACGGGTCACGATCTCCTGCGCCAGCTGCACCTTGGCATCACGGGGATTGCGCCCTCCGGCGCACTCGGTCTTGAGCTGCTCGATGGCCGACAAGGGCTGAAAGCTGAGCAAGGTGAAATACTTCCACATCAGCTCGTCGCTGATGCTCATCAGCTTGCCGAACATGCTGTTGGGTGCTTCCGAAATCCCCACGTAGTTGTTCTTGGATTTGGACATCTTTTCGACGCCGTCCAAACCCTCGAGCAAGGGCATGGTCAGGATGCACTGCGGCTCCTGTTCATATTCGGTTTGGAGATGCCGTCCCATCAGCAAATTGAATTTCTGATCGGTGCCGCCCAATTCCAGATCGGATTTCAGGGCCACCGAGTCATACCCCTGCATCAGGGGGTACAAGAATTCATGAACGCTGATCGGTGTATTCGCCTTGAAGCGTTTCGTGAAATCGTCACGTTCCATCATCCTGGCCACCGTGTAACGAGAGGCCAACTGGATCATCCCGCGAGCACCCAGGGGGTCGCACCACTCGCTGTTGTAGCGGATTTCGGTTCGAGCCTGATCCAGCACCAGGCTGGCCTGCTTGTAATACGTCTCGGCATTGGCCTTGACCTGTTCGGCGGTCAGGGGCGGGCGGGTGGCGTTGCGGCCGGAGGGGTCGCCGATCAGCGACGTGAAGTCGCCGATCAGGAAAATCACGGTATGGCCCAGATCCTGCAATTGCCGCATCTTGTTGAGCACCACGGTGTGGCCGATGTGGATGTCCGGCGCGGTGGGGTCCAGGCCCAGCTTGATGCGCAGCGGCTGGCCGGTGGCCTCCGACCGCGCGAGCTTGCGGAGCCATTCGGCCTCGGGCAGCAGTTCGTCGCAGCCACGCTGGGTCACGGCCAGTGCTTCGCGCACGCGGTCGGTGATCGGGTGCGCCGGGATTTCGGAAGGAGCTTGATGAGCGTGGGACATGGCGACGGCCCTTCGGGGCACTTGGGGAAAACTACACGTGTAAAGACGGCTGTTGCGGCAAAAGACGCCGTGCGACACCACTATACTTTGGCACTTTTGACGGGTACCTCGCCGTCCAGCCGGCTTCCAGCTGGTCTGAGCGACGGGCGATTCTAGGGGACAGACTTTGGGATCTGTGGATTTGGGCCGATGGCTGGCCCCACTGCGAACGCTTCAAACGATCACGCAACGCCACCCTCGCCGGGTCACCGCCGCCGTCACCGCCCTGCTGGCCGGCACCGCCGTCACCGCCTTCGGTGTGGCCCCGCTGACCGCCCTGGAGATCAACCAGGCCCATCCGGCGATCACCACCATCAACGAGTCGCTGCCCCTGCCGCAACTGGGCCCTCAGCTCGAGGCGCTGGACAGCCAGATGCTGCCGCTGTACCGCAGCGACATCACCCGGTCCTCCGACACGGTCGACACCCTGCTGCAACGCATGGGTGTGGACGATGCCGAAGCCGCCCGCTTCCTGCGCACCGACGCCGTGGCCTCGCGCCTGATGAGCGGTCGCGCCGGCAAGATGATCAAGGTGATGACCGAGAACGGCCGCCTGGTCGAGCTCGTCTCCCGCGGCCCGGCCGAGGATTCGGCCCAGGTCGATTCGCATTTCACGCGCCTGAGCGTGCAGCGTTCGGCCGAAGGCCTGAGCGCCCGCACCGAGCAGTTGCCACTGCAGGTGCGTGAGCAGGTCGCCTCCGGCACGATCAGTTCCTCGCTGTTTGCCGCGGCCGACGATGCCCGGATCCCAGACGCGATCACCAACCAGGTGGCCGAAATCTTCGGCACCGACATCGATTTCCGCCGCGAACTGCGCAAGGGCGATGCCTTCAGCGTGGTCTACGAAGCCCACACCGCCGATGGCGAGCCCATCACCTGGGGCAGTTCGGCCGGCCGCGTGCTGGCCGCCCGCTTCATCAACAAAGGCAACGTGCACGATGCCGTCTGGTACGAAGAAGCTGGCCGCAAGGGCGCCTATTACGACCTCACTGGCCGCAGCAAGACCAAGTCCTTCCTGGCCTCGCCGCTGGCCTTCTCCCGCGTGACCTCCGGCTTCGCAATGCGCTTTCACCCGATCCAGAAGCGCTGGAAGGCGCACCTGGGCGTGGACTACGGCGCCCCAACCGGCACGCAGATCCGTTCGGTGGGCGATGGCGTCGTCAGTTTCGCCGGCTGGCAGAACGGCTATGGCAATGTAGTCCAGGTGCAGCACTCCGGTGACCGCACCACCGTGTACGCCCACATGAGCCGCATCGACGTGCGCAAGGGCCAGCGCGTGGACCAGGGTGACAAGCTGGGCGCCGTCGGCTCCACCGGCTGGGCCACCGGCCCGCACCTGCACTTCGAATTCAAGGTTCGCGGCGAGCACAAGGATCCGATGATCATCGCCCGCGCCTCCGAGAGCGTGCAGCTGTCGCCGAATGCACTGGCACAGTATCGCCACAAGGCCCAGACCGTGGCCCAGCGCCTGGACATGGCTGGCCAGATGCAGACAGCAGGCGCCAGCACCGGCCCCCGCTTCGAGTAAGCCCATCGTGGCCGCGCAAGCCTTCGTGGGCTTGATGTCCGGCACCTCGCTGGACGGGGTCGATGGGGTCATCGCCGAGCTGGATGCGGATGGCCAGTGGCTGGGCGTGCGGGCGCACGCCCACGCCCCCTTTGATGACGCGCTGCGCAGCGAACTCCTGGCCCTCAACCAGAGCGGCCCCGATGAACTGCACCGCGCAGCCTTGGCATCGCAGACTGTCTCACGCGTCTACGCCCAGGTGGTGCAAGACCTGCTGAAGGCCTGCCCTGCCCTGAAAATCCAGGCCCTGGGCGCCCATGGCCAGACCGTGCGGCACCGGCCGGAGCTGGGCTACACGCTGCAATTGCTCGCCCCCGCCCTGCTGGCCGAACTGACCCAGGTGGACGTGGTGGCCGATCTGCGCAGCCGCGATGTGGCGGCAGGCGGCCAGGGGGCGCCGCTGGTGCCCGTCTTCCACCAGGCCGTGTTTTCACAACCGGACCGCACCGTGGCCGCCCTGAACCTGGGTGGCATCGCCAATGTGAGCGTACTCACGCCGGGCCGCCACCCCAAGGGCTTTGACTGCGGCCCCGCCAATGTGCTGATGGACCTCTGGTGCCAACGCCATACGGGCCATGCCTACGATGAGGACGGCCACTGGGCCGCCACGGGGCAGGTGCGCGAAGACTGGCTGGCCGAGGCACTGGCAGAACCGTACTTCTCTCTCCCGCCCCCCAAGAGCACGGGACGAGATCTGTTCCATGCCGAGTGGCTGAACGCGTGGCTGCAACGCTGCCAGGCGCAGCATGGCGCGCATGCCGATGTCCAGGCTACCTTGTGCGAGCTGACGGCCCGCAGCAGCGCCGATGCCATCCGCCAGCATGCAGCGCAGGCCAGCGAGCTGATCGTCTGTGGTGGCGGAGCGTTCAATGGGCACCTGATGCGCCGCCTGCAGGCCCTGCTGCCCGGCATCACGGTGATCCGCTCCGACGCCCGAGGCCTGCCCCCGCATCAGGTAGAAGCTGCCGCGTTTGCCTGGCTGGCCTGGGCCTCAATCAACCGGCGGCCCGGCAATGATCCCGCCGTGACGGGCTCAGCCGGTCCCCGCGTGCTGGGCGCCATCTACCCAGCCTGAACCAGGCATGGTGGCGCATCACGCCTGCGTCATCCGCGCATGAAAAACCCGGCTCAAGGCCGGGATTCGTCAGCGCTTTCCAGGCAGGGGAGCCCGGAAGAGGCGCTCGTTCAGACAGAAAAACTGGAGCCGCACCCGCACGTGGTGGTGGCGTTCGGATTGCGGATCACAAACTGCGCGCCTTCCAGATCGTCCTTGTAATCGATCTCGGCACCCATCAGGTACTGCAGGCTCATGGCGTCGATCAGCAGGGTCACGCCATTCTTGGTCATCGGCGTGTCGTCTTCGTTGACGATTTCGTCGAAGGTGAAGCCGTACTGGAAGCCGGAGCAGCCGCCACCCTGCACGAACACGCGCAGCTTCAGGTCAGGGTTGCCCTCTTCGGCCACCAGTTCGGCCACCTTGGAGGCGGCGCTGTCTGTGAACAGAATGGGGGCGCCTGGGATGTCCGTCGCCTCGGCGGTGGGGGCCAGTTCAGCGGCTGCGGTGCTCATGTCAGTTACTCCGGGGAAATCGTGCAGGGAAGCGGAAAAAAGGTCAGCTGTTGTTGGATGCCAGCTTGAGCGAGGGCTTGTCCTCGGACTTCAATGGATGCAATTCTCCATCAATGGTGGCACCTTGGTGCATTTCAAGGGCTTCATAGCGCACATCACCCACGATACGGGCTTTGGGCTGCAGTTCCAACAGGTCTTCGGATTCAACCGGGCCGGTGACAAGGCCATTGATGATGACGTGGCCAGCGCGCACACGGCCACTGACCTTGGCCTTCTCGCTGATCACCAGCATGGTGCGTTTGTCACCGACAGCGGTGATGTTGCCCACGACTTCGCCGTCGATGCGCAGGCCGTCGGCGAACTTGATCTCGCCATTGATCACCGTGCCCTCGCCGATCAGGGTGCGGATGGCAGGGGTTTTCTTACCGAACATGGTTGTGCGCTCCAGGGAAGGGACAACGTGTGGAAAGGGCGCAAGGTTTACACCAAACGCCCATCACGTCAATGCCCGACGCGGCGGGTATCCGAAATGCGTCAAACATGGCACGAATTCACACAAGACCATGCCGTCACAGCTTGGTGGTCTGGGTGGCGCGCAACTGGCCGGTGTCGTCCAGCACACGCACCTGCACCTGCTTGACCACAGCATTGGCGGGGTATTCGGCCAGGCCATCGATGCGCTGGTACTGCTTGAACTGCAATGGCTTGGTCACGGCGGGCGCCGGCATGGCCCAGGCCTTGCCGCCATCCTGGGTGCCGCTGAGCAGCACCTCGTAGCGCCCCTTGAAATCCGGCAGGGCGCGGCCACCCTGCTGCATCACCAGCAACTGGAAACGCAACTGGCCGGCTGCCGGCATGTCGGCCTGCAGCCCCCTCACCGTCAAGCCATCGCCAGAGGCGGGCAGCAAACGCTCAAAAAAGCCCAGGTCATCCTTGAGCGCCAGGTTCTCCATCTCCAGGGCCTTGACCTCTTCGGCCAGGCGGGCCTGCGTGGCGCGCTCGGCCTTGAGCAGACTGTCGGCGGTGTTGGCGATGGACTGGGCGCGTTCGCGGTCCAGGCGCACGGCCGCCAACTGCTGCTGCACTTCGGCCAGGGCCTCGGCTGAGCCGCGGCTGTTCGGGCCCAGCCCGGCGATGCCCTTGCCGAACTCGAAGGCCCACAGCGCCAGCGCCCCGGAAAACCCCAGCGAAATGGCGACCACGGCCCACCGCAGCGGCCACGCCATGTGGCTGCGCACCGTCATGCGCGGCGCGCTGATCGACAGGCGTCGTCGAAGCAGGCGCCAGCGCATCAGGGCAGCACCGGCACCTGGGTCAGGCCGAGGTGCTCTTCCAGGCCGCACATCAGGTTCATGCATTGCACCGCCTGACCCGAGGCGCCCTTGGTGAGGTTGTCTTCCACCACCAGCACCATCACGGTGTCGGGCAGGGGCTTGTGCACGGCAATGCGCACGGTGTTACTGGCCCGCACGCTGCGCGTTTCGGGGGCGCTGCCGGCAGGCAGCACGTCCACGAAACGCTCGCCTTGGTAGAAAGCCTCGAAGGTGGCCTGCAGATCGGCCGCCTGACCGGCGCTGTTGAGGCGCGCGTACAAGGTGGAATGGATGCCGCGGATCAGCGGCAGCAAATGCGGCACGAACAGGGCATGCACCTGTTCATCGCCTGCGATGGTGCGCAACTGCTGGTTGATCTCAGGGCCGTGGCGATGGCCCTTCACGCCATAGGCCTTGAAGTTGTCGCTGGCCTCGGCCATCAGCGTGTGCACCTCGGCCTTGCGGCCCGCACCCGACACACCCGAGGCGCAATTGGCGATCAGGCCCGTGGGCTCGATCAGGCCGGCCTTGAGCAACGGCGCGTAGCCCAGTTGCACCGAGGTGGGGTAGCAACCCGGGTTGCCGATGAGGCGGGCGGCCTTGATGGCCTCGCGGTTCAGCTCGGGCAGGCCATAGACGGCCTCGGCCAGCAGATCGGGACAGCTGTGCGGCATGCCGTACCAGCGTTCGAACTCGACCACATCCTTCAGACGGAAATCGGCCGCCAGGTCGATCACCTTGACGCCAGCGGCCAGCAGTTCGCGCGCCTGGGCCATGGCCACGCCGTGCGGGGTGGCGAAGAACACCACATCGCATTGGGCCAAGCCGGCATCGTCGGGCGTGACGAAAGCCAGGTCCACATGGCCACGCAGGCTGGGGTACATGTCAGCCACAGGCAGGCCAGCCTCCTTGCGGGAGGTGATGGCCTTCAGGCGCACCTGCGGGTGCTGCGACAGCAAACGCAGCAGTTCCACGCCGGTGTAGCCAGTGCCACCCACGATGCCTACATTGATCATGACCAGTCCTTGAAGTTGACCGCGGCGTTGAAGACCTCTCCGGCGGGTGCCGCACCGTCCGGAACACGCGATTGTAGGGACTTGGCGAGAGGTTGCACTCCGTTACCCGATGCCCCTGCCGTTCGCGACATTCATCACGGGCTGGCATTTCAGGACCGAACACAGGCACCGACAACCCTGGCATCCCTGATTCTCCGCCCAGGGTGATCGATCTCCGCCATGACTGTCGCCTTCAGCCCTGCCCTGCCCCGCGCCACCTTGCTGGCCCTGCTTTGCGGCAGCGCCGCCGCGCAGACGTCCATGGACATGGCAGCCCGCCGTGCCGATGCCCCGGCGCCATCGATCTCCAGCATGGGCCAGCCCTCACCCGACGGAACGCTTCGCCTGAAGCGGACATCTTCATCACGCCGCTCGGCGCCGCTCGGTGCCTCCGACCTGGCATCTACCAGGGCCACGCCCATGGGCGGCCTGCTGTCCCGTGTGAGCACGCCCGCTGCGTGGCTGAACGTGCCCACCGCAGGCGATTCTCGCGGCATATTCCGGGAACCCAGCGCTCCGATGAGCCTGGACCAGGTGCTTGGCCGCAGCGACCGAAGCCTGGAGACCACCGACACCGTGCTGCCCGGCGGCATGAGCGTCAGCCGCACAAAGACCAGGCGCACGGATCCATCACCTGTCAAGCGCCTGGGCGCCACGCCGCACCTGTCGGACACCAGCTCGGTGGCGGCCCAATTGGCTTCGGCATCGATGCTGCAACTGCAGTTGAGCTCAGGCACCACCCTGGCCGCCGGCAAAGGCGGCCTGGCCTCGCGCAGCCTGGGCCTGGCCGCCTCGAACCTGGCCCCACGGCTGGCCGGTGTCGAAACCATCGTGGCCAACCCTTTGGTGGCACTGGTGCCAGAGCACCGCTTTGCCAGCATTTCCACGCCTCTGGCGGGCGCCTGGTCAGGGCGGGCGGCCTTCGTGCGCAGCAAGGGTTGCGATCCCACCTGCGCGGATGTCAGCCTGCTGGAACTCACGCACCAGGGGCGCCGCCATGCTGTCAGCCTGTCACTGGCTTCAATGAGGGAGCAAGGCACAGCGCACGCCCAGCTTTCGCCGGTCGGCACCCCAGGCCTGACCCCGACCACAGCCACCACCGGCCTGACGCTCAGCGCCGCCTGGGCCCTGGACCAGGAATGGCTGCTGGCTGCAGCCTATTCCAGCGCCCGCACCGCTGCACAACTCGGAGCGGGCTTGCCTGGTCATGTGATGGCCGACAGCTATGGGATGGGCGTGGCCAAGACCGACACCTGGCTGGCCGGCGATCGGCTCAGTGTCACGCTGCACGCACCGCTCAGCGCCCGCTCGGGCACCCTGAGCTACGTGGCGCGAGACCCGTCGACCGCGGGCAGCCACCTGGCCCGGCTCACGCCGCAGTCCCGCGAGTGGACCGCCGAAACCCGCTACACGGCTCGCCTATCCAGCGACAGCACGGTCACAGCGGCTGCCGCCCTGCGCCAGAACCCCGACCATGACGCAAAGGCCACCAGCCAGATGGCGATCGGCGTGCGGTACAACCGCTCGTTCTGAACCCTTCTTGAAAGGCCAACAAAAAACCCGCCTCGGTTGCCAGGGCGGGTTTTTTGATGAAGGAGGCTGGCGATCAGCGCTTGCTGAACTGCTTCCGGCGACGAGCGCCGTGCAGACCGACCTTCTTACGTTCGACTTCGCGGGCGTCGCGGGTCACGAAGCCGGCGCGGCTCAGCTCGGGCTTGAGCGCTGCGTCGAAATCGATCAGGGCGCGGGTCACGCCGTGGCGCACAGCGCCGGCCTGGCCGGATTCGCCGCCACCGTGGACGTTCACCTTGATGTCGAAGGCCTCGGCGTTGTTCGTCAGCACCAGGGGCTGCTTGACGACCATGATCGAGGTCTGACGACCGAAGTACTGCTCGACCGGGCGACCGTTGACCAGGATCTGGCCGGTGCCCTTCTTGATGAAGACGCGAGCGACGGACGACTTGCGACGACCCGTGCCGTAGTTCCAGTTACCAATAGGCATGGTCGCTCCTTAGATTTCCAGCGGCTTGGGTTGCTGAGCGGTGTGGGGGTGCTCGCCACCGCCGTAGACCTTCAGCTTCTTGATCATGGCGTAACCCAGCGGGCCCTTGGGCAGCATGCCCTTGACAGCCTTCTCGATGGCGCGGCCAGGGTGCTTGGCTTGCATGTCCTTGAACTTCGTGGCGTAGATGCCGCCAGGGAAGCCCGAGTGACGGTAGTACACCTTGTCCGTGGCCTTCGTGCCGGTCACACGGATCTTGTCGGCATTGACGATGATGATGAAATCACCGGTGTCGACGTGGGGGGTGTAGATGGGCTTGTGCTTGCCACGCAGGCGGAGAGCGACTTCACTGGCCACTCGTCCGAGCACCTTATCGGTGGCATCGATCACAAACCACTCGTGGATAACTTCGGCCGGTTTGGCGCTGAAGGTCTTCATGAGAGTTTCCTTGTGAAAGGGATGATCCGGCTGACTGCCTGTCTTGGTACCACTTCTTGGGAATTGGTGGCCTCGCGACAGGCGAAGGCGGCAAGGCTGTGCAGTCACCAAGTCAGTGCTGAATTCGCCAAGCCAAAGTTTTGCATCCCGGCAGCCAGGACGGGAATCTGCGAATATACATCGAAATGCCTGCCGACCGCAAATCTTTGATCCACATCGCAAGGCCCCTCGCTTCGTGCCTTTTGCCCTTGCAGCCGGAACCATAAGTCGTTAACCTGTGCACACCCTGGTGTTTACCCTAGGTTTTCAAGGATAGGTCATGGTCGTCACTGTCAAACCGATGTCCGAGCTGGAACGGTTCGGCATGCAATCCATTCCCGGCAAGGCCGAACGAGGCGATGCGCCGAAGCGCCGCCCCATTCCCCGCTGGGTGCCCATCCGCACCCTCAAGGCCCGCCACCGCCGCCGCATCCTGGACCACCTGGTGCAGTTGGATGAGCACGACCGCTACCTGCGCTTTGGCAGCCCAGCGCCGCTGGAACAGCTCAGCCGCTACACCGCGTCCATCGACTTCAAGCGCGACGAGGTGTTCGGCGTGTTCGACCGCCGCCTGCGTCTGGTGGCCGTGGCGCACCTGGCCGCCCTGCCAGGCGGGGCCGGTCCCGCAGGCAAGCGCACCCCGGCGATGGAGTTCGGCGTGTCGGTGTTGCCCAGTGGCCGCGGCCGAGGACTGGGCCAGCGCCTGTTCGAGCACGCGATCATGCATGCGCGCAACCACGGCGCCCGCGCCCTGGTGATCCACGCGCTGACCGAGAACCGCCCCATGCTGCGCATCGCGCTGCGGGCTGGCGCACAGCTGCAGACCGAAGGCGCCGACGCGGAAGCCTGGCTGAGCCTGCCCCCGGACACCCTGGGCTCGCACCTGGAAGGCTCGCTGCTGGCCGTGTCGGCCGACCTGGTGTTCGGCATCAAGCGCAATGCGCTGCGCATCCAGCAATGGATCGCATCCTTGCGCGGTTCGCTGTAAGCTGCATCAGCTCCGCGGCAGAGTCGCCCCGGCGGACGCCTGGGTTCCCCCCATGAGGGGATACCATTAAACTGGCGCCCGCTCTACCATCAGAGCACCGGTCGGGCCGCCGCAGCCCACCGGCACCACAACCGGGGCGCAATGATGTTCAGCGACTTTTGGCAATTTCTGGTTCCGTTGCTGGCCCTTGCCTGCGGCTTTGCGGCCGGGCTTGCGTGGCGGACACGGCGGCAGCGCCAACTCAAGGGTTGGCCACGTGATTTCAAACTCAACGCACGGCCCTTGTTCAGCACGGACGAGCGGCTGCTTTTTCGTGAGCTGAAAGCCGCCCTGCCCCAGCACGTGGTGCTGGCCAAGCTCAACATGCTGCGGTTCTGCCAAAGCGCCAACGAGCACCAGGCCCGCTGGTGGTTCGAGCGCCTGCACGCCCTGAACGTCACCTTCGCGATCTGCACCCCCAACGGCGCGGTGATCTCCGTGATCGATCTGGACACACCGCAGCGCAATGCGTCCGAACGCGGGCAACGCCTGAAGGAAGCCGTGCTGGAGGCCTGCCGCATCCGCTACATCCGCTGCCAGGCAGGCCACTGGCCACGGCCGGCGCTGCTGGCCCAGTGGGCGCTGGGCGGCCCACTGGCGGCGTCGTCCTCGCTGGCCGCCAGCCAGGCCGCCTCCAAGGCGGCTGCGGCCTCGCCGCTGGTGGCCGCCAGGGCGGAGCTGGCTCAGAAGCTGCACCAGCGGCGCGCCGAACGGGCCTCGCGTTTCCAGGATTCAGGCTTTGCGTCGGACTCGTTCTTCGCGCTGGACAGCCGCTTCGATGAGTCGGCCGCCAACTCCGGGCCTGCGCCTTTCGTGGACGCGCTGGCGCCAGGTGCTGCCGTCGGTGCAGACACCGGCACGGGCACGAACGGCGCGCGCTGAGCAGCAACACCGCTTGGCCCACCCTCATGACAAAGGCCCGCATGATGCGGGCCTTCTGCTTTGTGTGCCTTGCGTGCGTGGGGATCAACGCGCCATCAGCAACTCATTGACACGCCGCACATACGCGGCGGGATCATCCAGGTGTCCACCTTCGGCGAGCAGGGCCTGGTCGAAGATGATGTGGGCCAGATCGTCGAAGTGCTCGCTGGTGTCCAGCTTCTTGAGGAGAGCGTGCTCCGGGTTGATCTCCAGCGTGGGCTTGATCACCGGGGCTTCCTGGCCGGCCTGCTTGAGCAGGCGCGCGAGGTGCCCGCTCACGTCGCCTTCTTCAGACACCAGGCAAGCCGGTGAATCGACCAGCCGCGTGGTGACACGCACGTCGCCCGCTTTGTCCTTGAGCGAGGCCTTGATGCGCTCCAGCAAGGGTTTGAAGGTTTCCGCGGCCTCTTCGGCCTTCTTCTTCTCTTCTTCGTCCTGCAGGGCGCCCAGGTCCACAGCCCCCTTGGCCACGCTCTGCACCGGCTTGCCATCGAACTCGTGCAGGTGCGAGAGCAGCCACTCGTCGACGCGGTCGGTCAGCAGCAGCACCTCGATGCCCTTCTTCTTGAAGATCTCGAGCTGCGGGCTGTTCTTCGCCGCGGCCAGCGTGTCGGCGGTGATCACGTAGATCGCCTGCTGGCCTTCCTTCATGCGGGCCACGTAATCGACCAGGCCGACCGTCTGCGCGCCATCGTCGGCCTGCGTGGAGGCAAAGCGCAACAGCTTGGCCAGGCGCTCGCGGTTGGCGAAATCCTCGCCCACGCCTTCCTTGAGCACAGAGCCGAACTCGGTCCAAAAGGCGGCATATTGCTCGCGCTTGGCAGCGTCCTCGTTGTTGGCCAGGTCTTCCAGCATGGACAGCACGCGCTTGGTGCAGCCCTCTCGGATGGCCTTCACATCGCGGCTCTCCTGCAGGATCTCACGGCTCACGTTCAGCGGCAGGTCGGCGCTGTCGACCACGCCCTTGACGAAGCGCAGGTAGCTGGGCAGCAGGGCCTCGGCATCGTCCATGATGAAGATGCGCTTGACGTAGAGCTTGAGGCCGCCGCGCTTGTCGCGGTTCCACAGGTCGTAGGGGGCCTTGGCCGGCACGTACAGCAACTGCGTGTACTCGCTGCGGCCTTCCACACGGTTGTGCGTGTAGGCCAGCGGGGCCTGGCTGTCGAAGCTGATCTGCTTGTAGAACTCTTCGTACTGCTCTTGGGTGATGTCGCTCTTGGAACGGGTCCACAGGGCAGCGGCCTTGTTGACGGTTTCCCACTCATCCTTGACGACCTGCTCCTGCTTCTCGGCGTCCCACTCTTCCTTCTGCATCAGGATGGGCAGGGAGATGTGGTCGGAGTATTTGCCGATGATGCTGCGCAGCTTCCAGGCGGAGAGAAACTCGTCCTCGCCTTCACGCAGGTGCAGCACCACATCGGTGCCGCGGGCGGGTTTGTCGATGGCCTCGACCTCGAAATCGCCGGTGCCTTCGCTGGTCCAGCGCACGCCCTGGGCAGCGCTGTCGCCCGCGCGGCGGGATTCGACGGTGATGCGGTCGGCCACGATGTAGCCGCTGTAGAAGCCCACGCCGAACTGGCCGATGAGTTGGGCGTCCTTCTGCTGATCACCCGACAGGCGGCCCATGAACTCCTTGGTGCCGCTCTTGGCGATCGTACCCAGGTGGTCGATGGCCTCCTGAGCGTTCATGCCGATGCCGTTGTCGCGGATGGTGAGCGTGCGCGCAGCCTTGTCGATCAGGATGCGCACCTCGAGGTTGGGCGCATCTTCGTAGAGGGCGCTGTTGTCCAGGGCCTCGAAGCGCAGCTTGTCGCAGGCGTCAGAGGCGTTGGAGATCAGCTCGCGCAGGAAGATCTCCTTGTTGGAATACAGAGAGTGCGTGACCAGGTGCAGCAGCTGCTTGACCTCGGCCTGGAAGGAATGCGTCTGTTTGTTGTCCATGGCGTTTGCTCTGGGGGCAATCGGTGAAGGGTTGCGAAAGAGGTTGGCGGCGGAGAAGTAGGGCTACGCCACCAGATTTCAAGAGGGCATGACTTGTTGCGCAAAAATTTGCCGGGCGCTTGCCAGCGGCAAAAAACCTGTCATATAATTTGAGGCTCGATGGCGCTTTAGCTCAGTTGGTTAGAGCGATGGAATCATAATCCACAGGTCCGGGGTTCGAGTCCCTGAAGCGCCACCAGAATTTATCCTTGTGCAGCAAGAGCCAAGCACTTGGAGCGAAAGCCACCCTTGCGGTGGCTTTTTGCTTTGTGGCGTCGGGGCCGCATGTCATCTCCATGTAGCCGCCCGGCCCCCTTCAACACTGTTGCGAAGCATCCTCAAGGCGACTCTGAGGTCGAGGACGTTTCACTTGCCTGGGAATTGCCGTGGGCCCGGGCCACCACCTGAACGCAGAATGAACAATTCTCATTTCTCGTGTAATCTCGCGAGTCCTCGTCCAGCCTTGCCACGCAGGGCACGGGCATCACGTCAACGACTCGGGATCGCGCTCATGGTTTCTCCCCTGTTCCGCCTGCCTTCGCTCACCGCACTGGCCATCGCCACGGCCGCCACGCTGGCCCACGCCGACGACCAGGTGGTCAACATCTACTCGGCCCGCCACTACCAGACGGACGAAGCGCTGTACGCCAACTTCACCAAGGCCACCGGCATCAAGGTGAACCGCATCGACGGCAAGGAAGACGAGTTGCTGCAACGCATCCGCACTGAAGGCGCCAAGTCACCAGCCGACATCTTCATCACGGTCGATGCCTCGCGCCTGGAAATCGCCGACCAGGCCGGCGTGTTCGCCCCCCTGCAGTCCAAGGTGCTGGCCCAGCGCATCCCGGCCAACCTGCGCACCCCCAACTGGATCGCGTTCTCGACGCGGGCGCGCATCATCGTCTACAACAAGAGCAGCATCAAGGCCGAATGGGTGCAGACCTACGGTGACCTGGCCCACCCGCGCCTGAAGAACCAGGTCTGTGTGCGATCCGGCTCGCACCCCTACAACCTGTCATTGGGCGGCGCCTTCATCGCCCACCAGGGCGAGGCGCAGGCTGAAGCCTGGGCGCGCGGCCTGGTGCAGAACTTCGCACGCGCCCCCAAGGGCGGCGACACCGATCAGCTCAAGGCCGTGGCCGCGGGCGAATGCGGTGTGGCAGTGTCCAACAGCTACTACCTGGCCCGCCTGATGCGCTCGGACAAGCCGGAGGACCGCAAGGTGGTGGATGCGCTCGGCGTGGTCTGGCCCAACCAGCAGACCTGGGGCACGCACATCAACGTGTCTGGTGCCGGCATCCTCAAGAACGCGCCGAACAAGGCCAACGCCGTCAAGTTCCTCGAGTACCTCAGCGGTGACCAGGCCCAGACCTACTTTGCCGACGGCAACAACGAGTGGCCGGCCGTGCCCAGCGTGAAAGTGACCAACCCGGCACTGCAGCAGTTGGGCGCCTTCAAGTCCGACAAGCTCAACGTGGGCACGCTGGCCAAGAACGCCGCTGCAGCACAGAAGCTGTTTGACCGCGCCGGTTGGCGTTGATCGTCGCGCGCACCGCGCTGCTCAGGGGTCCCCGCCCCCAGGCAGGCGGCTGCGCGTGATCTGCCGGCTCAGCACGATGATGGGCAACAGGCCCACCACCACGATGGTCAGCGCCGCGGTCGAGGCCTCGGCCAGGCGCTCGTCTGAGGCCAGGGTGTAGGCCTGCGTGGCCAGCGTGTCGAAGTTGAAGGGGCGCAACACCAGCGTGGCCGGCAGTTCCTTCATCACGTCGATGAAGACCAGCAGCAGCGCCGTCAGCAGGCTGCCACGCAGCAGCGGCAAATGCACGCGGCACAGCACGGCCCAGGGGCCGAGCCCCAGGCTGCGGGCCGCCTGGTCCATGCTGGGCGTGACCTTGAGCAAGCCTGCATCGACGGCCTGCACGGCCGGCGTCATGAAACGCACCACGCAGGCGTAGACCAGGCCGGCGATGCTGCCCGTGATGAGCAGCCCCCCTTGCCAGCCCAGGTGCTGCTCCAGCCACGTCGTCAGGCCGACATCCACCCGCGTCACCGGTATCAGCACGCCCACCGCGATCACTGTGCCCGGCAGCGCATAGCCCAGCCCACCCAGGCGGTGCGTGATCGGCGAAAGACCCCGCGGGTGCAACCGTGCCGCATAGGCCAGCAACAGCGCCAGCAGCACCGCGACCAGGGCCGTCACGGCGGACACCGTGACACTGTTGAGCGTGAGCCCGACGAAGCGCGGGCCGAACTGCGCATCCCCCTGATCGATGGCCATGTGCAGCAGGATGCTGGCAGGCAGGACAAAGCCCGCCAACACCGGCAGCAGGCAAGCCCCCAGTGCCAACGCCGCACGCCCACCTTGGAGCCGCACCGAGCCCAGGTGGCTGCGGCGCAAGGTGGTGTCGTGGAACCGTGCCCGCCCGCGTGACAGGCGCTCCATCACCAGCACCATCACCACGAAGCCCAGCAGCGCCGAGGCCAGTTGGGCCGCGGCCACGCGATCGCCCAGCGAGAACCATGCGCGGTAGATGCCGGTGGTGAAGGTCTGTACACCGAAGTAGGACACGGCGCCGAAATCGGCCAGGGTCTCCATCAGGGCCAGTGCAACGCCCGCCGCGATGGCCGGTCGGGCCAGCGGCAGAGACACGCGCACGAAGCTGCGCCAGGGGCCAAGCCCCAGTGCGCGACCCACCTCCAGCATGCCGGCAGCACGCTCCAGAAAGGCCGTGCGCGCCAGCATGTACACGTAGGGGTAGAGCACCAGCGCGAACATCACCACCGCCCCGCCCAGCGAACGCACATCAGGGAACCAGTAGTCGGCCCGGGTCCAGCCGAAAGTGTCACGCAGCCATGTCTGCACCGGACCGACGAACTGCAGCAGATCAATGTAGGTGTAGGCCATCACATAGGTCGGCACGGCCAGCGGCAGCACCAACGCCCATTCGAGCGTGGCACGCCAAGGGAAGTCATACCGCGTGACCAGCCAGGCGGCCCCCACGCCCAGGCAGGCCGAACCCAGCCCCACCCCCACGCACATCCACAGCGTGGACCACAGGTAATCGGGCAGCACGGTGCTGGCCAGGTGAGACCAGGTGTCGCTGGTGCCCGGCGCGAACACCTCCGCCACCACCGCCAGCACGGGCACACTCACCAGGATGCCCACCAGCAGGGCGCACAGCACCAGCCAGGGCAAAGGCCTGTGGCGCAAGGCCGCGGGGAGTGACTGGGAAGACTGCATCATGGTCGGTGGCGGGAATTATCATCGTTGCCCGGCATCACACCCCAGGCCATGTCACAAGCTACGCACCGAAGCCCGCCCCCAGCCCCACCCCACGGCCCCGCCTGGCTGGAGGTGCAGGATCTGTCGATGGGCTATGCCGGCAGAACAGTGGTCGAGCGCCTGAGCTTTTCTCTGCCCCGAGGCGTGATTGCCTGCTTGCTGGGTCCATCGGGTTGCGGCAAGACCTCGGTGCTGCGAGCACTGGCCGGCTTCGAGCCCATCATGGCAGGGCGCATCGCGCTTGATGAGCGCCTGCTGAGCGAGCCCGGCAGGCTGGTGCCACCGGAGCAGCGCCGCATCGGCATGGTCTTCCAGGACTACGCGCTGTTCCCGCACCTGACGGTGGCGCGCAATGTCGGCTTCGGTCTGCAGGGCCGGGCCGATGCACAGGCCCGGGTGCACGAGATGCTGGACACCGTGGGGCTCTCCCATGCCGCCCAACGCTATCCGCACGAGCTGTCAGGCGGCCAGCAGCAGCGCGTGGCCCTGGCCCGCGCCCTGGCCCCCCAACCCGAGGTGTTGCTGCTCGACGAGCCCTTCTCCAACCTGGACGTGTCGCTGCGTGAGCGGCTGGCTGGCGAGGTGCGCGACATCCTCAAGGCCACGCAGACCACGGCGGTGATGGTCACGCACGACCAGCATGAAGCGTTCGCGGTGGCCGATGTGGTGGGCGTGCTGGCCGATGGCCGGCTTCAGCAGTGGGACACGGCCTATGCGCTGTACCACCAGCCGGCCAACCGCTTCGTGGCGGATTTCGTCGGGCAAGGCGCCTTCGTGCGCGCCCAGGTGCTGGATGCACACCGCCTGAGGCTGCAGCTCGGCGAGGTGTCAGGTGAAGATGCGGTCTTCACGACAAGCCGCGCCCTTCCCTTCACGCCAGACACCGCCGTCGAGGTGCTGCTGCGTCCGGACGACGTGCAGCACGACGATGCCAGCCCCATCCAGGCCCGGGTGGTGCACAAGGCCTTCAAGGGTGCGGAGTTCCTCTACACGCTGGCCCTGGCCGACGGCACGCAGTTGCTCTCGCTGGTGCCCTCGCATCACGACCACGCCACGGGCGAAGCCATCGGCATCCGCCTTGACATCAGCCATGTGGTGGCGTTCGGTCAATCCACGCCGTAGCGGCTCACCTCGATGCCCGAGCCCACCGGCAGCAACACGCTCGACATGCCCGGCTTGCGCAGCAAGGCACGGCGATAGCGCTGAGCCACCGGGCCGCCCGGCCTGATCATGTTATCCGACACGATGATGGCACCTGCATTGAGCTTGGGATGGAAGCGGTCCAGGCAGGGCTCGTACAGGTCTTTCCACAGATCGACTAGGACAAAATCGAAACGCAGTTCGGTCTTGTCGAGCAGCTGCAGCGCATCACCCACCTGGAAGTCGATGACGGAAGCCAGACCCGCCTGCTGGGCCATCTCGCGCGCATGGCCCGCCTTGTAGTCCTGCAGCTCCATGGTGAGGACGCGGCCGCCCGTCGCCTTCGCGGCCTCGGCCAGCCAGAGGGTGGAGTAGCCGTAAGAGGTACCCAGCTCCAGGATCATCGGCTTGACCAGGCTGCGCACCAGCAGGTTGATCAGGCGCCCCGTGGCAGGGCCCACGGCCAGCAGCAGGCGGTCCAGATCCTTCATGCCCATGCCGGCATCGCGCAGGCGCTGCTCTTCCTCGATCCGGGCATGGTAAATGTCGAGCACGGTCTTGACGGCGGCGTCCATGGGCTTCTCGATGGATGGTGGGTGCGCGTCAGACCTTATCTGATCGTGCTTGCCCCTACCGTGGGCGCGGCCTGATGCAAAGGCTGCGCTAGGCCTCTGCGGGCAACTGCGCCACGTCCACCCAATCGGCCTGCACCAGTTGCGCCAAGCGCTCGGGCGCGATCCGCAGCGCGGAATCAACACTGCCCGCCGCAGGCAGCACCACATCGAAACGGCGTAGCGACACGTCGGCGTAGACCTTCAGCGCCGTGGGCAGGCCGAAAGGGCACACCCCACCCACCGGGTGGCTGGTCCAGTGCACCACTTCTTCGGCATTGAGCATCTTGCCCTTGGCGCCGAACTGCTCCTTGAAGCGGCGGTTGTCCAGCCGGCAGTCACCGCCCATCACCAGCAGAATCACCTCGTCCTTGAGCCACAGCGACAAGGTCTTGGCGATCTGCGCGGGTTCGACGCCGTGTACGCGGGCCGCGTCCAGCACCGTGGCGGTGGGCTCGGCGGTCTGCAGAATCTGGAGGTCGGGCGCGTGCTGCGCCAGGAAGGTCTGAACGGATGGCAGGCTCATGCCCGCATTGTCGCTTCAGGCTGCGCCGCGGGCGTGGGCAGGGCCGAGGCCGGCAGGCCGAACACACGGTCGAACACCAGGTTGAAGCTGAAGGTGTAGACCATGAAGAACAGCATCAGCCCCAGGTCATACACAAAGGCTTCCCACAGGGTGAGGCCCAGCAGGTAGGCAAACAGCGGCACCAGCAGCACCACCAGGCCGGCCTCGAACCCCACCGCGTGCACCAGCCGACGCCGCAGGCTGCGCCCCTTGGTGGTCTGACGGGCCTCCCAGTACTCGAAGCCCGTGTTGTAGATCAGGTTCCACACCAGCGCGATCACGGACGAGCTGACGGCCGCAACACCCGCATAGAAGAACGGCCGCTCCGAGATCAGCGACAGCGCCGTGCTGGTGAGGCCGACGGCGATCAGTTCGAACAGGGTGACGTACACCAGCTTGCGCTTGAGACCTTGCATGTGAACCCAGTGGCCGGATCAAGGCCGGCTGTTGTCAATGCCCGTACTGTATATCTGCCTTTCTGACGATAAAAGTTAGAATATTTCAGAAAAATTGATAGATTGAGCCCATGAAATCCGGCTTCGACAGCGACAACGTGCAGGTCTTCCTGACCGTGCTCGACCAGGGCTCGTTCTCGGCCGCGGCGCGTATGCTGGGTCGTGTCCCATCCGCCGTGAGCATGACCATCGCCCAGTTGGAAGCCGAGCTGGACCTGGAACTGTTCGACCGATCCGGACGCGAGCCTCTGCCCACCGCGGCTGCCAAGGCGCTGGAGCCGGCCGCACGGCAACTGGCTCATCAGCTGCGCATGCTGCAGGGCCAGGCGCTGTCCTTGCACCAGGGGCTGGAGCGGCGCCTGAGCCTGGCCATCGCGCCCGAGCTGCTCGCCGCCGCATGGAAGACGCCACTGGCCACGCTCGCCGAGCAGTTCCCGTCGCTGGAGCTCGAGATCCTGACGGCACCCCAGGCCGATGCCCTGCAGATGCTGCACAGCGGCTGCGTGCAACTGGCCCTGGTGTTCGAGCGATCGGCCATCGACGAGAAGGAAGGCTTTCAGGAGTTCAGCAGCGAAACCCTGACCGCCGTGATCGCGCCCAGCCTGCTGGCCACGCTGGGGCGCAAGCCTCGCCTGCGCCCGGCCGACCTGCTCAGGCTGCGCCAGGTGGTGGTGATGGGCCGCGACGAGGAAGAGGTCGACCCGCGCCTGCTGCTGTCCCGCCAGGTCTGGCGCACCGACAACCCGCAGACCGCGCTGAGCCTGGTGCAGTCGGGCCTGGGGTGGGGCTACCTGCCCCGCTCGCTCACGGCCTCGCACATGGGGCCCAGCTCGCTGGCCGAGATCCGCTTCGCCAACATGTCCAACGAGGTGCGGCTGTGGGCCGACATCGTCTGGATCAAGGAGCGGCCACTCGGCCTGGGCGCCCAGCGCTACATCGAGCTGATGCGCCAGGCGCATCCCCGCCCCTGACAGGACAGGCCCCCGAAAGCAACGGAACGAAACAAGCGCGTTCGCATCGAACAGCGCAACCCTCGTCAAGGACTCCAGCCATGCAAGCGATGAACATCGGTCAGGCCGCCAAGGCCACCGGCGTGTCCGCCAAGATGATCCGCCACTACGAAAGCGTCGGCCTGTTCCCCGAAGCCCGGCGCACCGAGGCCGGCTATCGACAATATGCCGACAA
Organism: Aquabacterium soli; assembly: GCF_003933735.1. Lineage (GTDB taxonomy): Bacteria > Pseudomonadota > Gammaproteobacteria > Burkholderiales > Burkholderiaceae_C > Aquabacterium > Aquabacterium soli. The sequence continues at coordinate 111,857 of NZ_RSED01000006.1, forward strand.
GGAACTCGGCACGCTGCGCTTCATCCGCAGTGCCCGCGACCTGGGGTTCTCGATCGAGCAGATCCGCGCCCTGCTGGGCCTGTGGCAGGACCAGCGCCGCCCCAGCCGCGAGGTCAAGGCACTGGCGCAGGCCCACATCGACCAGTTGGAGGCCAAGCTGCGCGACATGCAGGCCATGAAGGCCACGCTGGAGCACCTGGTGCACTGCTGCCACGGTGATGATCGGCCCGACTGTCCCATCATCGACCGGCTGGCCCACCCCTGCACCAAGGCTTGACCTTGCCCCCGGGGGAAGGTCTACACTGACCCTCGTGAAAATGCTGCGCGTGTGCTTCCTGCTGTTGCTCGTGGTGCTGCTGCCCTGGCGGGGCGCGGTGGCTGCGGCCATGCTGTGCCCGCCCGCCACGGCACCGGTGCACCACGGCCAGCACGTGATGGATCGTGCCCATACGGGCCACGAACCCCACCACGCGCACGATCATCACGGTGACATGAGCGATCCCGCGGCCCATGGGTCGCAGCCCGATCACGCATCCCACGACCCCGCCCAGGACAGCACCTGCAACCTGTGCGCGGCCACCTGCTCTGTCACCACGCTGCCGGTCCACGCCGTCGGCGTGCCCGCACCGCCCGAGGTGGCCAGCACGCGCTTCCCCCCCCTCGCGGCCCCTGTGCCCGATTTCCTGTCCAGCGGGCAGGACCGCCCCCCTCGAAGCATCTGACCCCGTGAGGCCTCCGAGCGAGGCCCAGGGGCCCGTGCGCGCGACGCATGGGCATCTGGCCGACCGCCTGCCCTGCATGGCATCGGCCGCAGAGATGACTTCGAATCATGAACAACGACCACACCAGACGGCGACGGCCCATGCTGGCCTGCGCCGCCGCGGCCGCCTTGCTGGGCGGATGCGCCTCCTTCTCGCCCGATGGCGGCTTCGGCACCGTGTCCGACCTGACACACGAGCGCACGGGCCAGCCCGCCACCTGGCAACGCACACAAGGCGACATCGACCAGGCACAGGCCCGCGTGGCCGCCTTGCTGAACCAGCCCCTGAGCGCCGACAGCATCACTGAAATCGCCCTGCTCAACAACCGCGGCCTGCAAGCGCGCCTGGCCGAGTTGGGTGTCTCAGAAGCCGACCGCGTGCGCGCTGGCCGCCTGGCCAACCCGCGCATCGGCTTCGGCCAGATGCGGGGCGGCGGCAGCACCGAGATCGACCGCTCGGTGATGTTCGACATCCTGGGCCTGCTGACCCTGCCCGTGGCCTCGCCCCTGGCGCAGCGCAGCTTCGAGCGCGCGCAACTGCAAGCCGCCGCCGATGCCGTGGACGTGGCCCACCACGCTCGCCGTGCCTTCTACGAGGCCGTGGCCGCCGAGCAGCTGGCCCATTACCAGGCCCAGGTACAGGAAGCCGCGGACGTGTCCAGCGAGCTGGCGCACCGCATGCAGCAGGCCGGCAACCTGAGCCAGCGCGACCGCTTGCGTGAACAGGCCTTCGCCGCTGAGGCGCGCGCCGCCCTGGTGCAAAGCCGGCAGCAGGCCCTGGCCGCACGTGAACGCCTGGTCCGTGTGATGGGCCTGCCGCAAGCCCCTGCCACCCTGGCCCTGCCCGAGCGGCTGCCAGACCTGCCCGCCGCGCCGCACCGGCCCAAGGACGTGGAGCAAACGGCCCTGGAGCGCCGTCTGGATGTACAGATGGCCAGGCGATCCACCGAGTCCACCGCCCGCTCGCTGGGCCTGACGCGGGCCACGCGCTTCGTCAACGTGCTGGAGCTGGGCTACGCCAACAAGAGCAGCACCGGCCAAGCCCGCGAGAACGGCTACGAGGTCGAGCTGGAGTTGCCCTTGTTCGATTTCGGCAGCACGCGTGCTGCCCGCGCGCAAGCCCTGTACATGCAGTCCCTGCATGAAACGGCCGAGGTGGCCTTGAACGCGCGCTCCGAAGCCCGCGAGGCCTATGCCCAATACAAGGGCAGCTACGACCTGGCCCGCCACTACCGAGACGAGGTGATCCCAGTGCGCCAGCGCCTCTCCCAAGAGAACCTGCTGCGCTACAACGGCATGCTCATCGGCGTGTTCGAGCTGCTGGTCGACGCCCGCGAGCAGATCGCCAGCGTCACCGCCAGCATCACGGCCCTGCGTGACCACTGGCTGGCCGACACGCGCCTGCAGGCCGCACTGGCCACGCCCCTGTCGCCCCCGCCTCAACACCCCAACCCCACAGAAAGCCAGCCATGAGCCAGCGCCGAGACTTCTTCAGAGCCGCCGGCGCCCTGGCCCTGGGCGCCACCGCCGTCAGCCGCGTGGGCGCGGCCTCGCTGCCCGAGGCCGTGGTGCAGACCTCGCCCACCACACAGCCACCTCCGGCGCCACCCAATGGCCGCCCCTTCAACCCCGTTGTCACACTCAACGGCTGGAGCCTGCCTTGGCGCATGAAGGATGGCGTCAAAGAGTTCCATCTGGTGGCCGAGCCCGTGGTGCGTGAGCTCGCACCCGGCATGACGGCCCGCCTGTGGGGCTACAACGGCAGCAGCCCCGGCCCCACCATCGAGGTGGTCGAGGGCGACCGCGTGCGCATCTTCGTGACCAACAAGCTGCCTGAGCACACCACCGCACACTGGCATGGCGTGCAACTGCCCAGCGGCATGGACGGCGTGGGCGGCCTCACGCAGCCCCACATCCCGCCGGGCAAGACCTTTGTCTACGAGTTCACGCTGCAGCGCCCCGGCACGCACATGTACCACCCGCACGCCGACGAGATGGTGCAGATCGCCATGGGCATGATGGGCCTGCTCATCGTGCACCCGAAGGATCCGCGCCAGCACCGGGTGGACCGCGACTTCGCCTTCCTGCTGGGCGCCTACGACATCGAACCGGGAAGCGCCACGCCGCGCGTGAGCGAGATGACCAACTTCAACCTGTGGACCTGGAACAGTCGCGTCTTCCCGGGCATCGACCCGCTGGTGGCGCGCACGGGCGATCGGGTGCGCATCCGCGTGGGCAACCTCACGATGACCAACCACCCCATCCACATGCACGGTCCCAGCTTCGAGGTGACCGGCACGGATGGAGGCTGGGTACCCAAGGCCGCGCGCTGGCCCGAGGTGACGACCGACATCGCCGTGGGCCAGATGCGTGCCATCGAGTTCGATGCCATCGCCGGGGACTGGTCCATCCACTGCCACAAGTCGCACCACACCATGAACGCCATGGGCCACCAGGTGCCCAACCTGATCGGCACGGACATGCGCGGCCTGGGCCAGCGCATCGGCCGGCTGATCCCGGGCTACATGGTGATGGGCGACACGGGCATGGCCGGCATGTCGGAAATGGACATGGAACTGCCGGAGAACACCCTGCCCATGATGATGGGCCAGGGCCCTTTCGGGCCTCTGGAGATGGGCGGCATGTTCAGCGTGGTCAAGGTGCGCGACGGCATCAAGCCGGGCGACTACAGGGATCCGGGCTGGTACCGGCACCCCGAGGGCACCGTGGCGCATGAGTACACGGGTGAGCAGCCGACGGTCAACAGGGCTGCGCCGACATCCAGCCCTTCAGAGGCGACGATGTCCGTGCGCAAGCCTGGCGGGCATCACCACGAACATTGAGCCCACGCCTGGGTTCACCAGGGCCGGTACAGGTGATCGGCCGGCAACCCCAGGCGGTGGCAGGCCTGCACGGCCGGGCTGTCGCGCAGCAGCAGGCGATCGGCCACGCGGCCGCCCAGCTTCAGCACAGCGCGCTGCCAGGGCCGCAGCCGCCACTCGTCGCCCAGCCCCAGGCGCTCGCGCACCCACGGCGGCACCAGCTCGACCGCAGCCTTGACCAGCAGACGTTGCCCATAGCGGCCGATGCGCGGCAGGATGGGCGCGCGCTGCATGATCTCCAGGAACTCGAAGACGATGGGCGAGGCCTCCAGCCGGGGAGCCATCGTCTCGAAGATGGCCTGCATGTCGGCCAGCGAGGTTGGCGCGCCCACGGCGCCATACAGGCGCGATGACTCGCGGCTCTCTGAGTAGAGGCGGTCACGCATCGCGTCGTCCAGCGGATGCACGTAGGCGCTGTAGGCCTCCATGAAACCGAACGAGGCCGTGGCCTGCACCCAGTCCAGCAGCACGGGATCATCGGCGCGGTAAGGCGTGCCATCTGGCGTGGTGCCCTTGACCTGCGCATGCAGGCGGCCCACTCGCGCGATCATGTTCTCGGACAGTTCACGCGGCCCGTACACCGTCATCATGGCCGCCAGGCCCGTGCTCTGCAGCCGGGCCACCGGCGCACGGCGAAAGCTGGTGTGCTCCCACACCCCGGTGCGCACGCTGGGCTCGGCCAGCTCCAGAATCACGGCTGCGATGCCGCCCACGGCCAGCGCCAGCGGGTTCTTGAAGATGCGCCACGACAGCGAGTCGGGCGGCAGCAAGGCAGGCGCCCCCACCGGTGCGCTGAAATCGACCGGCGGGCGTCCCGGCGGCTGGATGAAGCCGCGGGCAAAACGTTCGACCGGGCGCTGCAATGGCGCCGGCAGGATCAATGCCTTCATGCGGCCATGTTAGGCGAGCCAAAAGAAAAGGGGCCCAAGGCCCCTTTCCTGTCCCTGCCAGTGGCCGGGGCTTGAATGCTCAAGGCTTGACCGCAGCACCCGACTGGATCTTGACGCCCTGGCTGCTCGAAGACGACGAGCCTTCAGCACCGAGGGAGACCCCACCGCTGCCCTTGCTCTTGCCATCGCCCGAGGACGCGCCACCGCCGATGCTGGCATCGACACCGTAAGACGACGAACTGCTCTTGGCATCCACCGCCTTGACCTGGCCACCCGCCGTGACGGAGGCCGTGCCGCTGCTCTGCACCTGCGTGCCTTCAAGCGTGGTGTTGCCACCCGACTTGATGGTCACGCCACCGTTGCCGGCCTGGATGGTGCTGGCCTTGGCCGTGTCGCTCGATGCGCCGCTGGCCGACAGGCCCAGCGAACCCGCGCCCTCGCTCTCGCGGCTGCTGCCCGAGCCCGAAGTGCCTGCCGACACGCTGGCCGACACGCCCACGGAGGACTCCGACGAGGTGTCGCGCGCCGCATTGAATGTGGCATTGCCGCCCGCGTCCACCGTGGCCGAGTCCTTGGCCGACATGTTCGTGCCCTCGAAGGTGGCATCGCCCTTGGTCTTGATGTTGATCGAGCCACCGGCGTTGATGCCGCCCGCGTTCGACGTGGTCGACGAGGCCTTGGATTTCTCGGCATCCAGTTCGGCCGAACCGTTGACGCCAGCCGTGCCCAGGATGCCCACCTTCACCTCGGCCGAGCCGCTCAGGCTGCTCGACGAACTGGTGGTGGTGTCCTTGGCCGCCTGGTAATCCAGCGAACCGGCCGAGATGTTGACATCCTTGCCTGCTTCGAACTGCGTGCCGATCAGCGTGGTCTTGTCGGTCGAGGTCGAATCGATCGAGCCGCCCGCCTTGTAGCGCGAGGTCACGGTCGAGGTCGACGATTCGGATTCCGAAGATGTGGAGCCCGAGTACGAGGCCTTCAAGCCCACCGAGGCATCCGCACCGGCGTTGCCAGTGCTGCTGTCGGCACCGGCGCCTGCCCCCGCGTAGACACCGACGCGGGCGTCGTTGCTGGAGCTGTTGCTGGTGGAGTAGCTGGAGTTCTCGGCCGCCACTTCCTTGATCGTGGTGGCGCTCTGCTTGATGTTGCCGGCCGCCTCGATCTGCGTGCCCTGGTCGGTGATGGTGCCCTGGGCTTCTCGGGTGATGTTGCCACCCGACTTGAAGCTGGAGGTCTGCTGTGTCACCGATCCCGAGCTCGAGCTCTCGGACTGGTCGGCATAGCGCAGGCCGGCGCTCGCTTCTGCACTGGCGCTGGCCGAAGCCGTGCCATTGGAGCTGGCTGCCGCATCGGCGCTGGCGTTGCCACCCAGGTAGACACCGGCGGTGCGGGTGGTGCTGGAGCTGGAGCTCTTCTCGATGTCCTGCGCGGCCATCGAGCTGATGTCCTTGGCCTTGATGCTCATGTCGCCGCCCGACTCCACATTCGCACCGACGAACTTGGCCTGTTCGGTGGCGTTGAGGTTCATGTTGCCGCCGCTCTTGAGCGACGAGGCGGTGTTCTTGAGCGAGTAGTCGCTGGACTCGGCCGACTGCGTCTGCACGCCGATGGTCGTCGTGCTGTCGGCACTGGCGCTGGCACTGGCGGACGCGCTTGCACCGGTCTGCTTGGCCTTGGCACCGGCTTCGGCACTGTTGTCGGAGTAGATGCCGATCGAGGTGGACTCGGTCTGCGAGTTCGACCATGTCTCGTTGCGGCCCGCCAGCACGTCGATGTTCTTGGCATCGACATTCAGGTTGCCACCGGCCTCCACGTTGGAGCCCTGCACGGTGACCGTGCCTTCGGACTTCATGTTGAGGTTGCCGCCCACGCTCAGGTTCGAGGCCACGCTGGTGTTGCTGCCCGATTGCGTCGTGGTGGTGGTGGTTTCCGCCAGCTTCAGGCTGCCGTTGGCACTGGCCGAAGCGCCCGCTTCGGCCGAGCGGCCGCTGCCGTTCTGCGCCTTGGCGTTGGCTTCGGCGGCCGTCTCGCCGCCCACCTTCATGAAGGTGGTGGTCACGGTCTTCGTGCTTTCACGGTGCTCGTCCAGGCCGTCGAGCACCTGGATGCCCTTGGTCGCGTCGATGTCGGCGTTGCCCGAGACCTTCACGTCCGAGCCCTGGATGGTGACGGTGTCGGCCGACTTGATGTTGGCGTTGCCGCCCACGTTCAGGGTCGAGCCCTTGTTGGTGCCGTCGAAGACATCCTTGGTGGTGGTGCTCGTGCCGGCCAGGCCACCGCCCACGCCCAGTCCGCTCGTCTTGCTCTCGGTCTGGGTGAAGGCCTTGTCCTGGCGCGCGATCACGTTCAGGCTGCCACCGGTTTCTGCGTCGAGGTTGCCGCCCACGTTGGCATTGCTGCCCGCGATCGTGGTGTCGCCACCCGACTTGATCTTCAGGTTGCCGCCTGTGTTCAGGTTCGAGCCGATGTTGGTCTCGGTGCCTGTCGTGGTGCGGGTGCTCGACGAGCTCAGGAAGCCGCCGCTCTCGGTGAAGCTGGTGCTGGTCGTCTTGTCGACGATGGTGTCGACCGTGATGTTGCCGCCCGCGCTCAGCGATGCATCGCCCTTGGCCGTGACGTCCGCACCGATCACCTCGATGTTCTTGGCAGCGTCCAGGTTCAGGTTGCCGGTGGACTGGATGCCTGCCGTCTTGCCGATGGCGGTGTTGTAGGTGGTGTCGTCACCCGAGCCGATGGCGAGGGTCTCGTTGCGGATGCTGCCGCCGGTCGAAGTCAGGTTGACGTCGCCGCCCTTGATCGTGCCGCTGGTGTTGGTGATGTCACCCGTCGTCTTCACGGTCAGCGTGCCGGTGCCCGCGATGGTGCCGCCCGTGTTCTTCAGGCCTTCACCCGCGATGGTCACGTTCTGGCCGCCGATCACCGCCCCGGTGTCGATCGCAGCCACGGTGGTGGCCGCCAGGTAGACCTTGGGCGACAGCACCTTCTGGCCGTTCACCACGACTTCTTCCATCCAGACGATGTCTTCGGTCAGGCCAGCCAGTTGGGCAGCCGTCGGCGTCTTGCCGAACTCCATGCCCAGCTTCTGGCCCTGGGTGTAGGCCTGGTCCATCAGGCGCTTCATCTGGTCGGCTTCGTTGTTGTAGCCGGCGATCACGTTGCTGCCCGTCTTCTCGATCAGCTGCTGGCGGATCAGGTAGGCCTCGTAGTTGGCATCACCCAGGCGTGTCTGCACCGTGTCGGGGTTGAAGCCGAAGCGCTGGGCCATGTAGTCGGAGCCGACGAAGTCCGAACCCACCGCGAAGATCGGGTTGGTCTCGACCAGGAACTTGGCTGCCGGATCCTTGCTGGGCACGTAGTAGCCGTTGGGGTTGCTCGGCAGCGTCACGCTGGTGCCGGGGTTCTTGGTGGTGACGGCAGGGTTCTGCAGCGTCGCCTGACGCACCCGGGTCTTGTCGTCGGGCCAGGGCGAGCCCTCGTTCACCAGCGTGCCGCCCGTGAAGGTCAGGTTGGTGGCGAAGATGCCCGCGCCGCTGCGGCCGATGACGGTGGCGTCTTTCAGCTTGCCGCCCTGGACCGCCTTCTGGCGGGCTTCCGCATCACTGTAAGTCCGTGTCCAGGCCGGCGCGCCAGCGTGGTTCGGGTTCCAGTCGCCCAGGTCGTAGTCATCGTCGTCCGGGTCCATGGCGAAGCTGTCGTCGCGGGTAGCGCTGGTGCGCGCCCAGGAGCCGTAGTCATCGGAGCCGATCTTCTCGTCGACGATCTCGACCCAGCGCAGCACCTTCTGCACGTTGTACAAGGCCAGTTCTTCGTTGGTGAACGTGCCCGTGCCCTTGATCTCCACGGTCGGTGCGGAGATCACACCCACGCGGTTCAGGCCGCTGGGGCCGTAGTCGATGGTCAGCTTGCTGCTCGCACCATTGGCGATGATCTGCGCCTTCTGCAGCGCTTGCAGCTCGGACAGTGTCAGCCCCACCAGCTCTTCGTCGTAGTTGAAGTTCTCGTCGTGCAACCAGGCGTTCATGCCGGCATCGAACGAGCCTTCATTGGCGATCTTGTCCACGCTGATCGTGGAGCCGTAGTTGACCGATCCGTCCTTCTTGGTCAGGGTGCCGCCGTTCCAGACCGTCTCGTTGACGAACGAGCTGGTCGCCTTGATGAGCATGTCGCCCACGCTGACGATGGCACCGTTGTTGACAAAGTTCGCACTGTTGGTGGTCAGGGTGCCACTGCTGTCGATCGTGCCGGTGCTGTAGTTGCGCAGGGTGCCACCGGCGCCGGTCACCTTCAGCAGCATGGCTTCACCGGCGTACAGCGCACCACGGTTGCGCAGGTTGCCAGACGCGGTCAGCGTCAAGGCCTTCAACGACGACAGACCTGCCGTGGCCGTGTTTTCGATCGTGGTGGCGCTGACCGTCAGGTCATCCGCCGCATGGATCACATTGCTGTTGGTCAGCGTGGTGCCAGCCTGGATCTCGCCCTTGGCAGACCCCAGCAGCTTGCCCGCGTGGGTGATGGCACCCACGGCGCTCAGTTGGTAATCGCCGGTGCTGCGGACCTCGGTCGTGGCGTCGGTGGTGATGCTGCTCGCTGAATCCAGCTCGAGCGTGCCGGTGCTCTGCACGCTGGTTCCGTTCAGAGCCAGCGCGCCGCCCGTGGTGGTGAGCGACAGCGACTTGCCTGTGGCCTGCGCGTCGGCACCGCTGTAGAGCTTGCCCTGGTTGACGGTCAGGCTGGCCGCGGTCACAGCCAGATCGTCACCAGCACCCCAGGTGCTGCCGGCGATCTGGGTGCTGCCCGTGGTGCTGATGGTGGCGTCACGGCCGGCATAGCGTTGCTTGCCGGTGGCGGTGTGGTCGATCAGGCTGGCGGCCGTCAAGGTCAGGTCGCGGCCGGCGCTGAAGGTCGACTCGTCCAGGGCCACCGTGCCCAGGCTGGCCAGCAGGACCAGGTCACGCTTGCTGCTCAACTGCGTCTCCGTGCCCTCGATGCTGATCGCGGTGGCCCCAACGGTGCTGGCCAGTTTCAGATCGCGCTCGGCGCTGATGCGGGTGCTGATCTCGATCTTGCCTGCGGCGCTGACCACGAAGTCATCGGCCGTGGCAGCCACCTCGCCCAGCATGCGCACGCCTACCCCGGCCTCCGTCGCCACGATGGTGATGCGGTTGGCGTACATGCCGCCCAGCACGGTGGAGTCGAAGGCAAAGGATGGTGCGGCATCGCTGCCCGCGACGGGCACGGCGTTGCGCGTGGCCCAGGTGAAGTCGTTGGCACCCGTGGTGATGCCCACGTCGGCCCCCACCAGGCGGCCATCGACCTTGATGCTGCGCGCCACCAGGTCCAACAGGCGGGTGCTGCTGGCATCGATGCCGGCGCCATCGATCAGGATGTCACCCTGTGTGACGCGGAACCCGTCGAGCGTGCCGCCCGAACCGATCTGCGGCAGGCCGGTGGTCAGCAGGGCACGGTCGGTGTTGATGAAGCCACAACCCGAGCAGGTGATGCCGTAGGGGTTGGCCACCACCACATCGGCCTTGCCACCCAGCACTTCGGTGAAGCCCTGCAGCATGCTTCGGCTGTTGCCCACCACCTCGTTGAGGATCACGCGGGCCTCGGACCTCAGGTTGAGGTTGGCCGCCACCTGGCCGGCCAGTTGCGACTGGCGCGCCATCTGGTCGCTGTTGCCATTGTTCAGCACCACGCCAGTCTTCTCGACGTTGTAGTTGAGGAACTTGTTGTGCGACAGGCCCGCCTGGTTGGCGGTCTCGATGTTCACGACCTGCACGCCATTGGAGGCACGGAAAACTTCGGTCTTGCCACTGGCCACGGTGATCTGGGCGTGCGCCGTGGGCACGGCCAGGCCCATCACGGCGCCAACCGTTGCCCCTGCGACGACGGCACGGCGGGCTCGGCCGCTGCCTTGACCGCGGGACGAGGCGGTCTCCGAGGCAACCACGAAACGGCCTTGGGCCTTGTTCCAGACATGACGAAAACTGCGGTTCATAAGAAAGGTCCTGCTCGGGAAATTCGGGGGTATCAGAAGGCCAGGGAGACCACGGCGCGCACGGAGGTGCCATCGGCACGGAGGTTGTCCGGGCGGTGCAGCGGCTTCATCACGAAGGTGTCCAGCGTGGCCGGGCCCCAGCGCAGCTGCAGGCCCAGGGCGCCACCGCCCAGGCAGGCGTCGTCACCTCGGTAGCCGTTGACATCGGGGTCCTGGCGGGCATAGACGCAGCCGCCGTCAAGCGCGGCGTAGGGACGCCACGAGCCCACGGTGCCGCGGTATTCGAACGGCGAGCGCACGCCGATCTCGTTGCGCCACACCCAACCGCGGTCATTGGCCAGGGTGTCCTTGTCGAAACCCCGCACCGTGTAGATGCCGCCCACCAGCATCTGCTCGGAGCCGTACATCACATCGTTGGCGTACTGGCCGTTCCATTGCGTGGAGACATCCACTGTGCGCGTGCCCACGGGGAAGTAGCGTGCCCATGAGGCCGACGCACGCACCTTGGTGAACTGCGCCTGAGGCGCCCAATCCGGCGCGTTGCTGGGGTCCTTCAATGAACCGAACCAGCGCTTGCCATCGGACAGGCCCACCGAGGTCTGCATGATGCCGTCCAGCAGGGGGCGGCGCAGCGCCAGGTCGATGTCGAGCACGGTCAGGGTGCGGCTGCTGACTTCCAGATACTGGCTGGCCAGGTAGTTCTTGGAACTCTTGCGGGTCAAAGTGCCGGACAGCGTGACGAGGTTGTCGCGGTCGCGGTAAAGCGTGTGGTCGCCACGTGCATAGAACACCGTGGAATCGCCTTCGGAGGGCAAAGACACGCCACCCGGCGTGACCAGCGTGCTGAAGTAGCTCGACTTGCTGGCACCCACCGTGAACAGCGTGGCACCGAAGGGGATCGAATACGTCAGGCTGTTCGATTGCGAATCGCGGCGCTTGTCGTGCCGATCCAGGGTACGGCGATCGGTGACGCTGATGAAGTCGTTGAAGCCGAACAGGTTGTCATACGAGGCGCTCAGCCCGGCCTGGTTGCGGCCGGTCGATTCGGAGCCGAAGTTGTCCACCGACACGCTCACGCGCCAGGCCTTCACGGGGTTGTTGCGCACCACCAGGATGCTCTCGCCCGGCTGCTCGCCCGGCTCGATCGACATCGTCGCGTTGTTGGAAGCCAGGCGGTTGATCTGGTCCAGGCCCTGCTCGATGTCGCGCAGGTTCAAGGGTTTGCCTTCAATGCCAGGGAACACATTGCCCGGAGAGATGCTCTTCTTGCCACCATCCTCGATGCGCAGCTGTTTGAGCACGCCTTCGACCACCGTCAGCTCCAGCCGGCCGGTGCTCAGATCCTGGGCGCCCAGGTAGACACGTGCGGTGATGCGGCCTTGCGAGACATAGTGCGCGGTCAGGTCGCCCATCAGGCGCTCGATGTCGTTGGCGCTCAGGCAGCGCCCCACATAGGGTTTGATCAAGGCATCACGGGTGCCGCTCAACAGGGCTGTGGCGCCTTTGAGCGAAATTTCACGGATGTCGCGGCAAGGGCCTTCCGGCCGCTGGGCGGGACGCTTGACGGGGCCCGGGTCCAGGCTGGTGGGTGGCTGTGCGCGTTCGCGCTGCTGTTCCAGCTCGCGCAACTGGCGTTGTTGCTCCTCCTGCTGGATGCGCTCGATCCGTTGCAGATCAGCGGCCGACTGCGCATGGGCGATGGGCGCCTGCATGACCAGCAAGGCGGCAGCCAACGCGGTGAGAGAAAGGGGGGAGGTGAAGACGGAGGAGACGCGATGCGCAGAGGACAGCGCAGAGACAGAACGTGTCATGGATCGTGACCGAAAACCTGAGGGTGACTAAGAAGGATCACGCGCCCGCTGAGCCAATGCAGCTGACGCTCCGAGGCTTATCGGCAGCGATTGGCACTTTTTTAACTTTTGTAACGTCTTTCAGTTGTCCAGTAGTTCGCAAATTCGGCCATCTTTCCGTTCAAGCGAAGGTTGACGGCTTGGGCTATCGTTGCGCCCCATGAGCGCGATCATCTCCATCTCCCAGTTGTCCAAGTCCTACGCCTCGGGGTTCCAGGCTCTCAAGAACGTGAGCCTGGACATCCGGCGCGGCGAGATCCTCGCCCTGCTGGGGCCCAACGGCGCCGGCAAGACCACGCTGATCAGCACCGTCTGCGGCATCGTCAGTCCCACCAGCGGACAGGTCACGGTGGATGGCCACGACATCCTCAAGGACTACCGCGCCGCCCGCGCCCTGATCGGCCTGGTGCCGCAGGAGCTCACCACCGACGCCTTCGAGACCGTGTGGGCCACGGTGTCCTTCAGCCGGGGCCTGTTCGGCAAGCCCGCCAACGCGGCCTACATCGAGAAGGTGTTGCGCGACCTGTCGCTGTGGGACAAGAAGGACAACAAGATCATGACCCTGTCCGGCGGCATGAAGCGGCGGGTGCTGATCGCCAAGGCGCTGTCGCACGAGCCACGCATCCTGTTCCTGGACGAACCCACCGCCGGCGTGGACGTGGAATTGCGACGCGACATGTGGCGTCTGGTGCGCTCGCTGCGCGAGTCGGGCGTCACCATCATCCTGACCACGCACTACATCGAGGAGGCCGAAGAGATGGCCGACCGCATCGGTGTGATCAACAAGGGCGAACTGGTGCTGGTGGAAGACAAGGCCGTGCTGATGCACAAGCTGGGGCGCAAGCAGCTGACGGTGCAGCTCGCCGAACCCCTGGCCACACTGCCACAGGCCTTGAGCGGCTTCGAGCTGAGCCTGGCGGCCAGCGGCCAGCAACTGGTCTACACCTACGACACCCAGGCCGACAACACCGGCATCGCGCCCCTGCTGCGCGCGCTGGAGAACGCCGGTATCGGCGTCAAGGACCTGAGCACCACGCAAAGCTCGCTGGAGGACATTTTCGTGAACCTGGTCCATTCGAAGGAGGCCGCATGAACCTGCATGCCGTGCTCGCCATCTACAACTTCGAGATGGCCCGTACCTGGCGCACCCTGATGCAGAGCATCTTCGCGCCCGTGATCTCCACCGCCCTCTACTTCGTGGTGTTCGGCTCGGCCATCGGCTCACGCATGCAGTCCATCGACGGCATCAGCTACGGCGCCTTCATCGTGCCCGGCCTGGTGATGCTGTCGCTGCTGACGCAGAGCATCTCCAACGCATCCTTCGGCATCTATTTCCCGCGCTTCACGGGCACGATCTACGAGCTGTTGTCGGCCCCCATCTCGACGATGGAGATCGTGCTGGCCTATGTGGGGGCGGCGGCCACCAAATCGCTGATCCTGGCGGCGATCATCCTGGCCACGGCAGGCTTCTTCGTGCCGCTGCGCATCGAGCACCCGGTGTGGATGATCCTGTTCCTGGTGCTCACGGCCGTCACCTTCAGCCTGCTGGGCTTCATCATCGGCATCTGGGCCGACGGCTTCGAGAAGCTGCAGGTGATCCCCCTGCTGATCATCACCCCGCTGACCTTCCTGGGAGGCAGCTTCTATTCCATCCACATGCTGCCGCCCTTCTGGCAGGCCGTGTCCATGGCCAACCCGGTGGTCTACCTGATCAGCGGTTTCAGGTGGAGCTTCTACGGCGTGGCCGACGTGGGCGTGGGCATCAGCCTGGGCATGACGCTGGCCTTCATGGCGCTGTCGCTGGGCATCATCGCCTGGATCTTCAAGACGGGCTACCGGATCAAGAACTGATCTAATGCTGGGCATGCCCAACCTGCCTGCCCTCATCCTCGCCGCTGGCCGCGGTGAGCGCCTCAAACCGCTGACCGACCACACGCCCAAGCCCTTGATCCATGTGCGGGGCAAGCCGCTGATCGAGTGGCACCTGGAAGCGCTGGCGCGCGATGGCGTGCGCGAGGTGGTGATCAACACGGCCTGGCTGGAAGAGCGGTTCCCCGCCGCGCTGGGCGATGGCTCGCGCTGGGGGCTGCGCATCCGTTATTCGATGGAAGGCCGCGACCACGGCGGCGCGCTGGAAACCGCTGGCGGCATGGCCAAGGCCCTGCCGCTGCTGGGCGAAGCCTTCTGGTCGGTCTCGGGCGATGTGTTCGTGCCCGGCTTTCGCTTCGACCAGGCCGCCGCACGCCGCTTCCAGGAAGGCGAAGACTGGGGCCATCTCTGGCTGGTGCCCAACCCGCCGCACGTGCCGCTCGGTGATTTCGCCATCGACGACAAAGGGCGTGTGTTGCCCAAACACTTGGAAGCATTGCGTCCATGGACCTATGGCAACATTGCGCTGTACCGCCCCGCCATGGTGGACCACCTGGCCCCGGGCACCAAGGCCGCGCTGCGGCCCAGCATGGACCGCGCCATCGAACACGGCAGGCTGAGCGCCGAGACCTGGCCGGGCCCGTGGACCGATGTGGGCACGCCCGAGCGCCTGGCCTCCTTGAACGATCAACCCACCGGTGTACCCGGCGCTTGAGCAGGCGTCTGCACCGATCCCTGCCGCCCCATGCTCCATCCCGCCCCCTCCGATCAGCCCCCTGCCAGTGATGCACAAGCTGGCGGCATTGCCGGCCTGCACATCACCGCTGACCTCAGCGGCTGCTCACCCGACAACCCCTGGATGACGCAATGGGGCACGCTGCGGGCCGCCTGCCTGGAAGAAGTGCGTCAGGCAGGCCTGAGCGCCGTGGGCGAGCTGTTTCATGCCTTCTCGCCAGCCAAGCCCGGGCAATTGGCGGGCATCACCGGCATGGTGCTGCTGGCCGAATCGCACCTGGCGGTGCACACCTGGCCCGAATCAGGCCACGTGACACTGGATGTGTTCGTGTGCAATGCGCTGTCCGACCACCGCGAGCAGGCCCGTGCCCTGGTCGACGCGCTGGTGCGGGGCTTTCAACCCCTGACCGTGAACCGTCAGGCGGTAGAGCGCGGTCTGCCCCAGGCCAGCCGCTGAGGCGGCCCCTCGGCACGCAGCACCTGGCGGGCCGCGCGCACGCCGTGCGTGAAGGCCTCTTCGAACACCGAGTAGGCCGACAGGTCGGCATGCGCCCAATGCAGGCGGCTGTGGCGCGAGGACTCGCCATCGGCCAACGCCGCCAGAGCCGGATGCCCCCGCAGACCAGGCACAGGAATCGCCATGGCGTGTCCCCAACGCATCAGGTCGATGCGCTGCAGCTTGTCCGGCAGATCGGGGTGCACACGGGCCAGGTCATCGACCACCCGCTGGGCCCACCAGCGCCACGGCTGTGACCACAGAAGGCCGCGGTGGTGATGCTCTGCCTGCACATCTCGGCCACCCAGCGCCCAGTAGTGCGTCAACACCACAGGCGCGCCCGATGGCGGTGGATCCAGGTGCTGATGCCGTGCGTTGACATAGCCCAGCGAGGGTTCTGGCAACGACGCGGGGCCATGGGGCGCATAAGCGACGTTGTCCCACGAGAGCGGTGCCCCCTGGCGCTCGATCAGGGGCTCACGCAAGGCCAGGTTGCTCACCAGCCAAGGCGCATAGCGCAGCAAGGGCAGCACAGCCTTCAGCGGGGCCGGAGGTGCGGGCAGCAAGCGACCGGCCACCATCAGCGGCGCGGCCATCACCACGCGGCGTGCGATGAAGCGCTCGGGGCGGTTCCGGCGCACCGACCAAGTGTCCACCACCACCTCGGTGCGTGATGGCGTGACGGCCAGTGCCACCGTGGCGGGGTGCAAGCGGTCACCCAGGCCGTGGGCCAGGCGGCGCACCAGCCATGCATTGCCTTCGGGCCAGGTCAGCACAGCATCCGGGTCGCCGTGGCCCCCGCTGGCGGCGAGCTCGACATGGCGGCTGGCGAAGTACTGCAGCCCAGCCCAGGCCGACACACGGGCAGAACCCGCGCCATAGTCGTCGCGGCAGGCGTAATCCAGGGCCCAGCGCAAGCCGGGGTCGTCCAGCCCACGCCCATCGAGCCAATGGTCGAAGGTGATCGCATCCAGCGCGGCCAGCCCGGGGTTCCACGGACGGCGCACGGTGGGCATGGCGAAGCCCAGTTGCTGGCGCAATGCCTGCACCTCGCGCTGGAAGCGTTGGTGCTGCGCATGCGTCTGGGCACCTGCAGGCAGCAAGCCTTCCTGCCAATGACCGGGCCAGTAGCTGCCGGACTGTTGATCGGCCGTCTCGGGCACGAACAAGCGCTCTTGGGGGCTGTGGCACAGATGTCGCTCATCGCCTACCCAGCGGCCCTGCTGCCGCCGGATCACTCCCTGGCTTTCGAGCCATTGCGCCACCTCGTGCGCGTCCTCGCCAGGCACGGGCAGGTAGTGCGCGCCCAGCGGGCAGGGCTGGCCCATCAGCACATGGCCTCGGGCGTTGCCCCCGGGTTGGTCTTCCAGGTCCAGCACGGCCAGGTCGTCCAGGCCGTTGTCCTGCAGCACCCGGGCGGCGGCCAGACCGGCGATGCCGCCCCCGACCACCAGGGTGTGCACCCGCCGTGTGAAGACCACTCGGCCGCCGGGCTTCCATCGGCCGTCACGCCAGGCATGGCCGCGTTCGGCGTGCTGGCCCAGCCACCCGCCCTCGAGATCGTCCTTCAACGGCAGTGCCACCGCCCCGTTCGCCGTGGCGCCACGGGGACCACAGCCAGGCAAGGCGGCGGCGCTGGCCAGGGCACTCGCGCCCCAGCCCAGCCAGCCGCGGCGTGACCAGGTCAGCACGGGGCGGTCTGGGCCGGCCATCAGCGCACCTGCCCCCACTCTTCTTCGAAGGTGTGCACCAGGCCCTGGCTGCTCAGGCGGTTGGGCTCGGTCGGCACACGTGCCATGTCGGGCGGAAACACGAACAGCCCCGGCAACACTGAAGGTGACAGGAAGCGCAAGCCCTGAGGCAAGCCGGCCTGCCAATGGGCTGGTGCGCGCCAGGGCCGCCGGTGGGCCAGCACGAAGCCCCACTCTCCGAAGCTGGGCACATGCGCGTGGTAGGGCGTGGCGCTCAGGCCCACGGCCTCCAGCGTGTTCACCACCGTCCAGAAGCTCTTGCGCGCGATCAAAGGTGAGGTGGTCTGGACCACGGCATAACCCCCGGCGGACAGGTGATGGTCCAGCAAGGCATAGAAGGTGGTGGTGTAGAGCTTGCCGATGGCATGGTTGGTCGGATCCGGAAAATCAACGATGATCACATCGAAAACTTCGTCGTGCCGGTCCAGCCAGGTAAAGGCATCGGCATTGACCACACGCACCTTGGGTGAGCGCAAGGCGCCACCATTGAGCGCCACCAGGCGCTCATCCTGGCCGAACAGGCGCGTCATGGCCGGGTCCAGTTCGATCAGCGTCACCTGCTGCACCGACGGGTGGCGCAGCACCTCGCGCACCGCCATGCCGTCGCCACCGCCCAGCACCAGCACGCGCCGCGGGGCGCCATGGGCCGTCATCACTGGATGCACCAGAGCCTCGTGGTAGCGGTACTCATCACGGGACGAGAACTGCAGGTTGCCATTGAGGTAGAGCTTGGTCGCGCCATGCCCGTGCGTGAGCACGATGCGCTGGTAGGGCGAATCCAGCCGCTGCACGATGCCTTCGCCGTAGAAGCGGTCTTCGGCCCAGCTGGTGAGCGGCTGCGCGCCGGCCATGGCCGCGCCCAGCACCAGCGCCACCAGCGCACAGGCCAGCGCGTGCGCTCGCCAGGTGCGCAGTTCGGCGCGGAACAGCCACAGGGCCCAGGCCGCCACCGCCACGTTCAGCAAGCCGAAGAACACGCCCGTGCGGATCAGCCCCAGGTGCGGCACCAGCAGCAGCGGAAAGGCCAGCGACACGGCCAACGCCCCCAGGTAATCGAAGGTCAGCACCTCGGACACCAGGTCCTTGAGCGCATAGCGCTGGCTGAACTGGCGCTTGAGGATGCGCATCACCAGCGGGATCTCCAGCCCCACCAGGATGCCGATCAGCAGCACCATGACATACAGCAGTACCCTGAAGGTCCCCATGGCCGAGGCGGGCAGCAGGCTGTGCGCCACGAACAAGGTCGCCGGCATCAGGCCGCCGACCAGGCCCACCATCAGCTCGATGCGCAGGAAGTGCGCCACCAGCTGGCGCTCGAGATAGCGCGATAACCATGAGCCCACGCCCATGGCGAACAGATAGGTGCCGATGATGGTAGAGAACTGCAGGACGGAGTCGCCCAGCAGGTAGCTGGCCAGGCTGCCCGCGGCCAGTTCGTAGACCAGCCCGCAGGCCGCCACCACGAACACCGAGACCAGCAGCACCACCTCGGCCGGGCTCACGCGCCCGCCCTGCCCCTCTTGCGGGTGGGGCACGGCATGGGCAGCGGTGTCAGCCATGGATGGCCGCAGCCACGATCTGCCCGATGGCCAGGCACATGGCCGCCACCACGATGGCCAGGGCCACGTTCTTCTTCTCGACGATCTCGCCCCACAGGTCGTAGGGCGTGAGCTTGTCAACGATGATGAAGCACAGCCAGAAAAGGGCCACGCCGATCAGCGCGAAAACGATGGAGCCGATGAAGACGCCGGGCTTGAGCCAATCAAGTTCGAACATGGAAATTCCTTTCGGGATCGTCGTCAACCGTTGTGGGGATTCTGCGCCTCAAGCGCCGTTCATTTGTGAGAGCCGCCGCTGTCATAGCCGCCCCACGAACTGCCATGCGATCCGCCCCAGCTGCCGCCGCTGCTGCCCGCGCGCTGGGTGCACTGGCTGTACTCATAGCTCGCCGCGCCATAGGTGTCCCGCACGCGGTTGCAGTCACGCCCATCGCCACAGCGCGACAGCATCACCACCAGCACGATCACCAACAGGATCAACAGCCAGCCGGTCTTGCCCGACCACCACGAACCCGACGCGCCCGCATCGCGCTTGAAGGCCGCGGCCTGGTCAGGCTTGATGCCGAAGGCGCCCATCACAGCCTTGGCATCCAGGATCTGACCGGCCGACCAGGTGATCTCCTGCCCCGTCTGCTCGCGGTTCAGGAGCAGGCGAGCCTTGGACCCCGCTCCGGCGTAGTCGGTGTTCAGGCTGCGCTGATCGCGGCGGACGCGCCAGTAGAACTCACCGATCACATAGGTGGTCTTGGCGGTGTAGGTGTACTTCTTGCGGTAGGTCACGCCCTTGAACACGGCCGATGCGGATTGCGACGAGGGCACGCCGGTGACGGGCCGGACCACGCTCCAACCATCCTCGGCATCGACCAGGAAGGCAAAGCCCCGCTGCTGGTTGTAGAGCAGGTACTCGCGCCAGAAGGTCTGTTCGTCATCGCCGCCGGGCTCGTCACAGCGCTCCTGGTAACCCACCACCTGCCAGCTGTCGGCCTTGCCCGAGCCATCCGCATCGAGCACGCCCGAGCGGCCCATCGGGATCAAGGGCTCGAGGCCGTTGTCCTGCGCGTAGTGCGCCAGGCCTGTGCCCTCATCCCTCTTGGAGATGTCGACCACCGATTTGCACGACCCGCACACGATGGACAGGCTCTGGCCCAGCCGCGGCGCGAGGGGTGCGCCACAGTTCGGGCACTCGATCCCGGCGCTTTTGATCGGCGCTTCTGCAGGCCCCTCGCGCAGGCCGTGCAAAGCCAGGTCGGGCAGGGACACGGCGCTACCGATGAAGCGCCTGGGCGGCTTTTCTGTGTCGTCGAGCGACAGCACCTGGCCCTGCGTGTCGCGCAATTCCACCACCGTGCCTGTCTGCGCGAAATCGGGCACGAAGGCTAGTTCGCCCTCGGCCGCCTGCACGCGCGCGCTGACGCTGGAGGCCACCACCCACGGCGCCTGATCGATGAACAAGGTCACCCCGGGGGGCGTGCGCGCCCAGTTCTCGGGCAAGGCAGACCGCGCAGGCTGCTCGAAGGCGAACACATGCTGGCCGTTGTCCTCGCTCAACCAGCCGGATCGGCCGTTGTCGAACAAGGCGTGCCACTCGTTCCACACGCCCTCGTCGTAAGCCATCTGCACGCGGCCGACCAGCGTGAACGGTTCACCCTGGTAGCGGCCGGCCACGCCCAGTTGCAGCGGGCTATGGTCGTCGAACAGATGCGCCGTCTGGCCGATCCGCCTGAGCGTGTCGCCGTCGCGCAGCAGCGTGCTGCGGCAATAACTGCACACCGCCATGGGCGACGCGGCCGAGCGGAACTCGACCGGCGCACCACAGAAGGAACACAGCGCGCGCCAGGCGCGCTGCGGCGTCGGATCAACCATGGAAATGCAGGGCGGGCGTCAGACCAGCTTCTTGAGCAGCTCGGCCTTCTTGGTGCTGAACTCGTCTTCCGTCAGGATGCCCTTGGCCTTGAGGTCGGCCAGCTTCTCGAGCGTGGCCATGACCTCGTCGGGCTTGAGCGGTACCACCGCAGGCGCAGGCACCGCGGGCTGACCACCTTGCAGACCCTGCTGGATGGACTGGGCCATCACCTGGCCCAGCGCCAGGCCTGCGCCCAGGCCAGCCGCATCACCGGCCACCGAACCACCTGCCCCCCCGGCTCCCGCCGCCAGCGTTGGCATGGCCTGCGCCGTCTGGTACTGCATGAACTTGCCCATGTCGTTGCCGACCATGCCCATGCCGATGCGCTGGTCGAGGATCTTCTGCAGCTCTTCGGGCAAGGACACGTTCTGCACGGTCACGCCTTCCAGTTGCAGGCCGATGGCCTCGAAGGCTGGCGATGTGGCCAGGTGCAGGGCCTTGGCAAAGGCCACCTGGTTGGCGGCCAGGTCCAGGAAGGGCACGCCGCTCTGCGCCACCGCATCGCTGATGTGCTGCAGCATCAGCCCCCGCAGCTGGCCGTCCAGATCGGCCATGGTGTAGACCTCGCGCGTGCCGGACACCTCGGTGTGGAACTTGCGCGGATCGACCAGGCGAAGGCTGTAGTTGCCGAAGGCGCGCAGACGCACGGCACCGAAATCCTTGTCGCGCAGGGTGATGGGCTGGGCAGTGCCCCAGCGCATGTCCAGCTGCTGGCGCGTGCTGAAGAAATACACATCGCTCTTGAACGGCGAGGCGAACAGCTTGTCCCAGTTCTTCAGGTTGGTCAGCACGGGCAGCGTCTGCGTGGTCAGCCGGTGCGTGCCGGGGCCGAACAGGTCGGCCACCTGGCCTTCGTTGACAAACAGCGCCAGTTGCGACTCACGCACCACCAGGGTCGCGCCGTTCTGGATTTCACGGTCCTGGAACGGATAGCGCCAGGCCAGCACGCCATCGGTGGACTCCGTCCACTCGATGACGTCAATGAACTGCTTCTTGATGAAATCCATCAAAGCCATGGTGTTCCCTTCCCCATTTGGCCCTTCGTGCGGGGCTCGTTATGACAAGCCCGGATCTTTGCACAAAACCACCCCCTTTCGCACACAGCTTTACGCCGGCCTGACATCGCCTTGACACGCCAGGACAACACTGAATCCGCACTCACGAAAGGAGTCATGCAATGACCGTCAACAACACTTCCGCATCCCTGAACCTCACGCTCAAGCGCGCCCTGGGCCGCACGGCCACGGCCATGGCCGCAGCCTTCGCGGTGGCCGGCACGGCACAGGCCCAGCTCACCGCCACACCGGGCTATTACATCGGGGGCAACGTGGCCCAATCCCACCTGAAGGACGACAGCCCGGCAGGCGCCGAGACCGACCGCAGCGACACCGGCTACAAGTTCTATGGGGGTTACCAGTTCACGCCCAACTTCGCGTTGGAAGCGGGTTATGCCGGCCTGGGCAAGTTCCAGGCGCCATCGGGCGATGTGAAGGCCCGCGGCCTGTACCTGGATGCCGTAGGCACGATCCCCTTGGCCCCCCAATGGTCGGCCCTGGGCCGCGTGGGCGTGGTAGACACCGAGGCCAAGGTGTCCGGCACCGGCCTGAGCGTCAAGGACCACGACACGGGCCTGAAGGTGGGCGCGGGCCTGCAGTACGACTTCAGCCCGACCACCGCCCTGCGCGGCGAGTGGGAGCGTTACCGCGTCGGCATGGACAGCGTGCGCAGCAACATCGACCAGTACTCGCTGGGCGTGGTGGTGAAGTTCTGATCCGCCTGGACAGGCCGCAGAAGGGCCGGGCACCGGCCCGCTGCAGCAGCGCCCGCCCTCTCGCTTGATGGATCCCGGGGCGGCGGGCTAAAATTGTCCCTCTTTCCACAGCCCCTGGATCTACACCATGCCCCGCTGTCAAAAGCCGGCCCCGGCCTCGCCCTGGGCTGGCTCAGCCGTGTTCGCACTGGCTTTCTGCGTGAGTTCGCTTTCCTTCACGGCCACGCAGGCCATCGCGCAGAGCGCCACAGCCGCCAGCGCACCGGCCTCTGGCGCCAGCGCGCCCCCACCGCCTCCACCACTGCAGGCCGATCCCAACCTCATCGTGCCGCTGCAGATCAGCCGCACCTTCCCGACCACCGCCCTGCGTGGCGAACTGGTGCTGACGCAACCGCCCGAAGTCACGCTCAACGGCAAGACGGCCCGCCTGGCCCCCGGCGCCCGCATCCGCGGCGAGAACAACATGCTGGTCATGTGGGGCATGCTGATCGGCAAGAAGCTCAAGGTGCACTACACGATCGACACCTACGGCCTGCTGATGGACGTGTGGATCCTGCGTCCCGACGAGCTGGCGCAACTGTGGCCCACCACCCCCGCCGAAGCCGCCAAATGGACGTACGACCCGCTCAAGAAGACCTGGTCGAAGTGATCGAATCGCGAA
Source organism: Aquabacterium soli (assembly GCF_003933735.1). Lineage (GTDB taxonomy): Bacteria > Pseudomonadota > Gammaproteobacteria > Burkholderiales > Burkholderiaceae_C > Aquabacterium > Aquabacterium soli. The sequence continues at coordinate 134,985 of NZ_RSED01000006.1, forward strand.
TCGAGTTCCCCCCAATGAGTTCCCTGCCCCAAGCCCCCGACACCGCCGCGTCCGCAGCCCCTGCCGCCCTGCCCACCAACCCAGGCAAGAAGGTCTACATCAAGACCTACGGTTGCCAGATGAACGAGTACGACTCGGACAAGATGTCCGATGTGCTCAACGCCGCGAAGGGTTACGAGCCCACCAACGATCCTGAACAGGCCGACCTGATCCTGTTCAACACCTGCTCCATCCGCGAGAAGGCGCAAGAGAAAGTGTTCAGCGACCTTGGGCGCGTCAAGCACCTGAAAGAGCGCGGCGTGATGATCGGCGTGGGTGGTTGCGTGGCCAGCCAGGAAGGCGCGGCCATCATCGAGCGCGCGCCCTATGTCGACGTGGTGTTCGGCCCGCAGACCCTGCACCGCCTGCCCGCCATGCTGGAAAAGCGCCAGCAGCAAAAGCGCCCGCAGGTGGACATCAGCTTCCCCGAGATCGAAAAGTTCGACCACCTGCCCCCGCCCCGCAAGGACGGCGCCAGCGCCTTCGTGTCCATCATGGAAGGCTGCTCCAAGTACTGCAGCTACTGCGTGGTGCCCTACACACGCGGTGAAGAAGTCTCGCGCCCGTTTGACGACGTGCTGACCGAGGTGGCCGACCTGGCCGACCAGGGCGTGAAGGAAGTGACCCTGCTGGGCCAGAACGTGAACGGCTACCGTGGCCGCATGGGCGACACCACCGAGATCGCCGACTTCGCGATGCTGCTGGAATATGTGGCCGAGATCCCCGGCATCGAGCGCATCCGCTACACCACCAGCCACCCCAACGAGTTCACGCAGCGCCTGATCGACGTCTACGGCAAGACCGACAAGCTGGTCAACCACGTGCACCTGCCCGTGCAGCACGGCTCCGACCGCATCCTGATGGCCATGAAGCGCGGCTACACCGTGCTGGAGTTCAAGAGCACCATCCGCAAGCTGCGCCTGGTGCGTCCCGACATCCGCATCTCGTCGGACTTCATCGTGGGCTTCCCGGGCGAGACGGACGAGGATTTCGCCAAGATGATGAAGCTGGTGGACGACATCGGCTTCGACGCCTCGTTCAGCTTCATCTTCAGCGCCCGCCCCGGCACGCCGGCCGCCGCGCTGGAGGACACCACGCCGCAAGAGGTCAAGCTCAAGCGCCTGCAGACCTTGCAGTCCATGCTCGAAGGCAACGTGCAGCGCTTCAGCCAGGCGCTGGTGGGCACCACGCAGCGCATCCTGGTCGAAGGACCCAGCCGCAAGGACCCTGGCGAGCTGATGGGCCGCACCGAGTGCAACCGCATCGTCAACTTCCCCGGCGGGCCTCAACCTCAGCGCCTGATCGGCCAGTTGATCGACGCGGACATCACGCTGGCTTACCCGCACTCACTGCGCGGCGAGATCGCCACGCGCTGAGCGCCAGGCCCCGGCAGCGCCCGTAGTTCACGAAAGCCCTGCCCCCGGCAGGCGGGCAAAGGTCTAGGATGAACCAGAGAGGTTCACCATGGCCGTGTCCGTCTTCGATCTGTTCAAGGTGGGAATCGGGCCTTCCAGTTCCCACACGGTCGGGCCCATGCGGGCGGCGCGCCTGTTCGCATGGAGGCTGGCGCACGATGCACTGCTCGGTGCCACGCGCCGCGTGCGCTGCGAGTTCTTCGGCTCGCTGGGCGCCACAGGCCGCGGCCATGGCAGCGACAAGGCCGTGCTGTTGGGCCTGGGCGGTCACGAGCCCGACCAGGTCGATGTGGACGGCATCGACGGCCTGATCGCAGACATCCATGCGCGCCGCCGGCTGCGCCTGCTGGACCAGCACGAGGTGCCCTTCGATGCCCAAGCCGACCTGGTCTTCCACCTGCGCCAGAGCCTGCCGTTCCACCCCAATGCACTGCGCCTGAGCGCCTTCGACGACCACGGCCATGCCCTGGCCCAGCGCTGCTATTACTCGGTGGGTGGCGGCTTCGTTGTCAGCGAGGAACTGGCCGGCGACAGTGCACGCCAGCACCACGTGGTGCCCGACACCGAGGTGCTGCCGCTGCCCTTCCACAGCGGCGCCGACCTGCTGGCCTTGTGCGGCGCACACGCCACCAGCATGGCCGGTGTGATGCGCACCAACGAGCGCCTGTGGCGCAGCGATGCGGAGATCGACGCCGGGCTGCTGCACATCTGGGCCGTGATGCAGGCCTGCGTGCAGCGCGGCTGCGGGCAGGACGGGCTGCTGCCCGGCCCGTTCAAGGTGCCGCGCCGCGCGCCGGCACTGTCACGCAAGCTGGCTGCAGCGCCCTCCATGGACCCGCTGGCCGTGATGGACTGGGTGAACCTGTTCGCGCTGGCCGTGAACGAGGAGAACGCCGCCGGTGGCCGCGTGGTGACCGCCCCCACCAATGGTGCTGCCGGCATCGTACCGGCCGTGCTGCACTACTACCTCCGCTTTGTACCCGCAGCATCCGACCAGGGCGTGATTGATTTCCTGCTGACCGCCGGCGCCATCGGCCTGCTCTACAAGGAAAACGCGTCCATCTCGGGTGCGGAGGTGGGCTGCCAGGGCGAGGTTGGCGTGGCCTGTTCCATGGCCGCCGCCGGCCTGTGTGCGGTGCTGGGTGGCACGCCGGCCCAGGTCGAGAACGCCGCCGAGATCGGCATGGAACACCACCTGGGCCTGACCTGCGATCCTGTGGGCGGCCTGGTGCAGATCCCGTGCATCGAGCGCAATGCGGTCGCGTCGGTCAAGGCGATCAACGCGGCGCGGTTGGCCCTGCATGGCGACGGCACACACCATGTCAGCCTGGACCAGGTCATCAAGACCATGCGTGAAACCGGTGCCGACATGCAGAGCAAGTACAAGGAGACCTCGCGCGGAGGCCTGGCCGTCAATATCGTGGCGTGCTGAAGAGGCCTTCGATCAGGCCGGGCTCGGAGTCGAGCGCCGAATCCTCTTCGGGGGCGACCTCCTTGGGCACGACATCCGGAAAAACCGAGGGCACCGGCTCGGCCAGCACCACCTGGTTGCGCCCGCCCCGCTTGGCCTCGTACAGCGCGGCGTCGGTGCGCTCCAGGGTGTGGTTCAGCGTGGCATGGGCCACGTGAAGCGCCAGGCCTGCCGAGAAGGAAACCCGCAATCCCGGCACGCTGTTGGACACGGCCAGGCGCGTCAGCTCCGCCTGCAGGCGCTCCAGCGGGCGCCGGGCCTGCTCGGGGGCGGTGTCAGGAAAAACGACCAGGAACTCTTCACCGCCCCAGCGCCCCAGCACATCGGACTCGCGCAGCACGGCCGAGGCCGCGTGCGCGAAGGAGCTCAGCACCTCGTCGCCCACCTTGTGGCCATGCCGGTCGTTCACGCTCTTGAAGTGGTCCAGGTCGATCAGGGCCAGCGTGAAGCGCTCGCCATAGCGTTCCAGCCGGCCCAGGCAGGTCTCCAGCCTATCCTGCATGTGGCGGCGGTTGTACAGGCCCGTGAGGGTGTCGCGCGTGGCCAGGTGCTGCACGGTGGCCAGGGCCTGCTTGAGCTCCTCGCGCTGGCGCTTGAGCCGGCTGCGCCAGGCGTTGAGCTGGATGGCCGTGAACACGAGCACGGGCACCACGCTGACCAGCAGTTCGAAACGCACCAGCTCACGCCGGAAGGGATAGAAGCCTGGGTCGTACTGGCTCAGGATCAGCATGCAGGCCCCCAGGCCCACGACCGCAGCCCCGCCGATGACCAGGGACTGGCGCGGTGTGTGCGTGTACATGCCGAACATGATCACGAGCGACAGCAGCACCATCACGACGCCCCGGTCCTCAGGGCGGATGGTCAGGTAGGCAAAGCTGATTGCCACGACTGCCAGCGCGTTCTGCGGCACCATCAGGGTTGGGTCGGCAAAGCGCTTGGATCGCCCGCTGCGCACCAGCACCAGGGCCACCACGCACGCGGGCAGCGTGACCCAGGCCAGCACAGGAGGCGCCATGGGGTGCATCATCCCGATCTGCGCCGCATACCAGGCCGCCACGCAGCACACCGAATAAACAAGCAGGCACAGGCTGATGGCCAGCACGCGCGAGCGGGTGGCACGATCGGCCCCCAGCGCCCACAGTACCAGGGGCGTGGCCGCTTCTACGAAGGTAAGGGGCTTGGCGGGCTGCGTCATGGCCTCATCACGGCGAAGAAGGTTGCAGCCGAACCACGGGGGCCGGGCCTCTGGCCGTGGGCTGCGCAGGGACTGGCGTGGACGTGGTAGCCGGCGGCGTTTCGGCAATCAGGGTGCGGTTGCGCCCCGCCTGCTTGGCCTGATAGAGGGCTTGATCGGCACGCTCGATCCAGCGGTCCAGGGATTCGCCTGGAGAGAACTGCGCCAGCCCGGCCGAGATCGTCACCACCAGTGTGCCGCTGTCGCCCATGGGGTGGGCTGCGATGCGGTTGCGCAGCCGTTCCACGGCCACCCAGGCCTGTGTGGCATCCACGTGCGGCATCATCAGCAGGAATTCCTCGCCGCCCCAACGCCCCAGTTGATCGACCTGGCGCAGGTCTCCCTGGGCCAGGGCGGCGAAGGCGCGCAGCACTTCATCGCCCATGCGGTGACCATAGTGGTCATTGACCTTCTTGAAATGGTCAATGTCGATCAGAGCCACGCACACGGGGTCGCCGGAGCGGGAAACGCGGGCCAGTTCGGCTTCGAGTTGGTCTGTCATGGCTCGGCGGTTGAGCAGGCCGGTGAGCATGTCGGTGGTGGCCAGCGCCTGGGCCTGCACCAGGGTCTGGCGCAACTCGTCGGCCTGACGGCTGATGCGCACGCGCATGGCACTGATCCACATGGCGACCACGGCCAGCGCCATCAGCGACACCGCGGAAACGGTGAAATGTGTCAGGCCACGCTGCCATGAAAAGCCCGGCGCGCCCGACCAGACCAGCCCGAACTGGGCCAGGCTCACGCACAAGGCCGCCCAGCCGCCCAGGAGCAGGCACTGGCGCGGCCTCAGGCGGAACATGGCGACGGCCACGGCCTGGGCCAGCAGGATGATGGTGTCGCCTCGGTACTCGCCGATCAGCACATAGGCCAGCACGATGATGAGGATGGAGACCATGCCGTGCGGAAAGGCCAGCACCGGGTCCTCGAAACGCTGGGACCAGCCACTGCGCACCAAGGTGAAGAACAGCAAGAAGGTGGCAGCCATGCAGCCGAGCAGCAACCAGAACACCCCCGTGCTGATCAAGCCCAGCCAGGCGGAATGCGCCATGATGGCGGCCGTCATGCCGTAGATCATGCCCGCCCCCAGGCAGAACATGACGTGGCGGCGCACCGGGCCGCTGCCGGTGATCCAGGTGACCCTGGGGGGAATGCTGCGTAGGGTGGTCATAGAGAGGGCTCCCTATGTTATCGACTTGCCCCCACCGGAATTGAGGCGAAAGCCCCCAGGCTAACCCTTGGCCAAGGCCGCCGGCCCCATCACCGCGTCGCCCGCAGCGATCGGATCGCCCGTGCGTTCGAACACCTCGCGCCAGGTCTCGTAGCTGGCCAGGTCACCCATCTGCCAGGGGTGAAAGCCCGGCTTGAAGTACTGAAGGTGGTGGCCCAACAGTGGCAGGAACAGCCCGCCCGGCTTGTACAGCCACCACAGACCGCGCGCCATGATGCCAGCCCGTTGCCAGCCCTTGAAGCCGTCGACGGTGAGCATGTAGTTCACCACCAGAAGCGTTGCCAGCGGGAAGGAGAACGAGGTGAAGACCAGCGGCAGCACGCGCCGCCAGTAGCCCACTTTGGCCACCTTCTGCATCACGTCGAAGGCCACGGACTTGTGCTCGACCTCTTCGATGGCGTGCCAGGTGTACATGGCGCGGATGCGCGGATCGGCCTTGTCCAGCACGCGGCACTGCTCGAAGCCATGCGCCATCAGGGCGGTCATGTGCTCGAAGGCGGCGGTGAGCGCCAGCGTGGTCTCGGGCCTGAGGCGCTTGCGTAGCACATCGAACAGGAACCACACGGTCTGCCCTTCCAGCGATTTGACATGGATGCGCTGACGCTTGAGCCGGTCGTTGAACTGGCGGTGCACGATGCCGTGCTGGCCCTCCTGGCGCGTGAAATCCTTCACATCTTCCAGCAGTTGCGGATCGGTGATGCGGTCCCTGAAATCGCGCACGCAGGAGATGAAGAAGCGCTCGCCTTCCGGGAAGAACACCGACATGGCGTCGAAGAAGCGGCTCTTGAAGGGGTCATTGTCCAGCCAGTGGCGCGGGATGTCGCCCTCCAGCCCGAAATCGAGTTTTTCGCGGGCGACGATGGGATGACTGGCGGCAGGTGTCGTCGTCATGGTGTTCTTCAGGTGCAGTACTTCGATCGGAATCAGGCGGAGATCACCCACGGCGCGCGACCGGCCCCGGCGAACAGGCCGTGGGCCTGGGCTTCTGCGAGCGTGAGCACGGGCGTGACGCAGGCGTCCACCTTGTCAAAGACATCGGCCCAATGCGACAAAGGTTGAGCGGCGATGAGCTTGGCTACCTCGTCGCGCAGCGCGTTGGAATCAGGCGAATTGGGCAGCAGGCCGCGCTGCCAGTGGCGCTCCATCCAGTCAGGGCGGCCCCAGGCCTCGCAGCACAGGCGCCAGAACTTCAGTTCCAGCGCACCAACGGCCAGCGAGCGGCCATCGGCCGTGGTGTAGAGGCTGTAGCAGGGCAGGGCTCCGTTGAGCATGTCCTCGCGCGCACCGGGCAGGCGCTCCAGCAAGGGCTTGAGCATGGCGCCCGTGGCCAGCGGCATCACCTGGTGGGCCCACAGGCCGTGGGTCATGCTGATGTCGATGTGGCAGCCCCGGCCGGTGCGCTGCACCTGCCAAAGCGCCGCCAGCAAGGCGACGCAAGCCATGGAGCTGCCACCGGCCAGGTCACCCCACTGGATGTTGGACAGGGTGACGCTGCCATCGGGGCCGCGCATCTGGTCCAGCGCGCCGGACATGGCCATGAAGTTCATGTCATGGCCGGCCTTCTGCGCCCAGGGGCCCTCCTGCCCGTAGCCGGTGATGGAGCACACCACCAGCTTCGGATTGAGGGCCTTGAGGCTGTCGATGTCCAGGCCCATGGCCGCCATCACGCCGGGGCGGAACCCCTCCACCAGCACATCGGCGTCCTGGATCCATACACGCAACCGGTCCTTGTCGGCTTGCTGCTTGAAGTCGATCGTGCGGACATCCTTGCCCGGGTTCAGCGCCGCGTACAGCGGCGGCAGGCCCCGGGCCGGGTCGCCCTCGGGCGGCTCGACCTTGATGACCGTGGCGCCCAGGTCGGCCAGGATGCGCGTGGCGAAGGGCCCCGGCAGGTTGCGCGTGAGATCGACCACGCGCAGGCCCGCCAGGGGGCTCGCGGCAGAAGGCGTGCCTGAGCTCATGCTCAGACCACGTCCGAGAAGCGACCGCCTTCGGCGGCCAGCTTCACCACGATGGCGGCCGGCTCGAAGCGCGAGCCGTACTTGGCCGCCAGCTCACGCGCACGCTCGGCGAACTTCGCCGGGCCCACCGCGTTGATGAACTGCAGCGCACCACCCTGGTGGGGTGCGAAGCCCCAGCCGAAGATCGAGCCGATGTTGGTGTCGGCCACGGAGCGCACCACCTTCTCCTCATAGCAGCGCGCGGCCTCGTTGGCCTGGGCGTAGAGCAGGCGGTCCACGATCTCCTGCTGCGAAGGCTGTTCGGCCTTGGGCGGAAACACCTCCAGCAGGCCGGGCCACAGGCTCTTCTCTTTGCCGGCGTAGTCGTAGAAGCCCTGGTTGGCCTTCTTGCCGATGCGCTTGTGCTCGCCACCCACCTTCTGCACCACGGCAAAGCCAGGGTGCACGGGCAAGGTGATGCCTTCGGCCTCCAGGTCCTTGCGGGTGGTTTCCGCGATGTAGAGCGACAGGCTCAGCGACACTTCGTCCTGCAATGCCAGCGGCGGCATGGGCATGCCCGCCTTCAGGCCGGCGACCTCGATGGAACGGGGGTGCACGCCTTCGCCCAGCATGGCCATGCCTTCCATGATGTAGGTCGTGAACACGCGCGAGGTGTAGAAGCCGCGCTTGTCGTTGACCACGATGGGGGTCTTGCCGATCTGCAGCACGTAGTCGAAACCACGGGCCAGCGTCTCGTCGCTCGTTTCCTTGCCGACGATGATCTCGACCAGGGGCATCTTGTCCACGGGCGAGAAGAAGTGCAGGCCGATGAAGTTCTGCGGACGGCTGCTCGCCTGGGCCAGGCCGGTGATGGGCAAAGTAGACGTGTTCGATGCGTACACCGCGCTGGCCGGGATCACGGCCTCTGTCTGCTTGGTGCACTCGGCCTTGATGGCGCGGTCTTCGAACACGGCCTCGATCACCAGATCGCAGCCTTCGAGGTCGGCGTACGAGGTGGTCGTCTTGATGCGGGCCAGCAGCGCGTCACGCTTGTCCGGCGTGCTGCGGCCACGGGCCACGGCCTTGTCCAGCAGGCCTTGCGAGTAGGCCTTGCCCTTGTCGGCGTTCTCGATGGTGGTGTCCAGCAGCACGACGTCGATGCCCACCTTGGCGGACACGTACGCAATGCCCGCGCCCATCATGCCGGCGCCCAGGATGCCCAGCTTCTTGACCTTGCTCTCGGCCGATCCCTTGGGGCGCGACTGGCCCTTCTTGATCGCGTTGAGCTGGTGCCACAGCGTGCCAATCATGTTCTTGCTGGTCTGCGAGACCACGCAGGCCGCAAAGTAGCGCGATTCCACCTGCGAGGCGGCGTCGAAATCCAGCAGGCAGCCTTCGAACAGGCAGCTCATGATGTGCGTGATGGCCGGGTAGTTGCCATGCGCCTTGGCGTTGGCCATGGACGGTGCGATGGCCAGCACCTGCACCACGGCCGGGCTCTTGCTGTCGCCACCGGGAATGCGGAAACCCTTGGTGTCCCACGGGGCCGCGGCCTTGGGGTTGGCCAGGCACCAGGCCTTGGCCTTGGCCAGCAGCTCGTCGCGGTTGGCGGCCAGCTCGGTCACCAGGCCCATTTCCTTGGCCTTGGCGGCGGTGAGTTCCTTGCCCTGGGTGATCAGGTCCATGGCCTTCTGGATGCCGATCAGGCGCGGCACGCGCTGGGTGCCGCCGCCGCCGGGCAGCAGGCCCAGTTTCACTTCTGGCAGGCCCAGCTTGAGCTTGGGATCGTCCAGCGCGATGCGCGCGTGGCAGGCCAGCGCCAGCTCCAGACCGCCGCCCAGGGCCGTGCCGTTGAGCGCAGCCACCACGGGCTTGCCGCTCTTTTCCATGCGGCGCATCATGCCCTTGAGGCCTTCGCAGAGCTCGTAGGCTTCCTGGGCCGAGGTGATCTGCGTGAGCTGGTCGATGTCGGCGCCGACGATGAAGGTCGGCTTGCCCGACGTGATCACCAGGCCCTTGATGCTGGCATCGGTTTCCAGCTGCTGCACCAGCGCGGCGAAGGGCTCGACCAGGGTCGGGTTGAGCACGTTCATCGCCCGGCCGGGCATGTCGATGGTGACGAGGCCGATGCCGTCGGCATCGATGTCGAAAGTGAAGGCTTGTGCTTGTGTCATGTCGTGGCCCTCGGGATCAGACGCGTTCGATGATGGTGGCGATGCCCATGCCGGCACCGATGCACAGGGTGGCCAGCGCCGTGGCCTTGCCAGAGCGCTCCAGCTCGTCCAGGGCCGTGCCCAGGATGATGGCGCCCGTGGCGCCCAGCGGGTGGCCCAGCGCAATGGCGCCGCCGTTGACGTTGACGCGGTCGAGCGAGACGCCCAGGTCACGCGCCGTCTTCATCGGCACGGTGGCGAAGGCTTCGTTGATTTCCCACAGGTCGATGTCCCCCGGGGTCATGCCCAGCTTGTTGAGCGCCTTCTGGCAGGCCGGCGTGGGGCCGGTCAGCATGATGGTCGGCTCGGAGCCGATCACCGAGCACATGCGCACCCGGGCGCGCGGCTTCAGGCCCGCCTTGAGGCCGGCTTCCTTGCTGCCCAGCAGGATCAGCGCGGCGCCGTCCACGATGCCCGAGGAGTTGCCGGCATGGTGGCTGTGGGTCACCTTCTCGATGGTGGTGTACTTGTCCAAGGCGGTGGCGTCGAAGCCCATGGTGCCCATCATCTCGAACGAGGGCATCAGCTTGGCCAGCGTCTCGGGCGTGGTGCCGGCGCGCACGGTCTCGTCGCGGCCCAGCATCAGCAGGCCGTTCAGGTCCTTCACCGGCACGATGGACTTGTCGAAGCGGCCCTCGGCCTGGGCCTGAGCGGCGCGGCGGTGCGATTCGCTGGCGTAGGCGTCCAGGTCGTTGCGCGAGAAGCCCTCAAGGGAGGCGATCAGGTCGGCGCTGATGCCCTGCGGCACGAAGGCCGTGCCGCTGTTGATGCGCGGGTCCATCACCCAGGCGCCGCCGTCGCTGCCCATGGGCCAGCGGCTCATGGATTCGACGCCGCCGGCCACGATCATGTCTTCCATGCCCGAGCCGATGCGCTGCGCGGCCTGGTTCACGGCCTCCAGGCCCGAGGCGCAAAAGCGCGACAGCGTCACGCCGGCGACGCGCTGGTCCCAGCCGGAATCGAGGATCGCGGTGCGGGCGATGTCGGCGCCCTGCTCGCCCACCGGCGTCACGCAGCCCAGCACCAGGTCGTCGACCAGCGAGGTGTCCAGGCTGTTGCGCTGCTGCAGTGCGCGCAGCAGCGTGCTCAGCAGCCACACGGGCGTGGCCTGGTGCAGGCTGCCGTCCTTCTTGCCCTTGCCGCGCGGCGTGCGCACGGCGTCGAAAATGTAGGCTTCGGTCATGGAAGCTCCTTGTTCGGTCAGTGGTGTGTGTTCAGCGAAGGTGGGCAGGCATCACAGGAAACGTGAAGCCAGTTCCTTCATGATTTCGTTGGTGCCGCCATAGATGCGCTGCACGCGCGAATCGGCCCACAGGCGGGCGATCGGGTACTCCTTCATGTAGCCGTAGCCACCGAAGAGCTGCAGGCATTCATCGATCAGCTTGCACTGGTTGTCGGTGACCCAGTACTTGATCAGCGCCGCGCGGTCCACGCCCAGCTTGCCTTGCAGGTGCGACACCATGGCCGCATCGACCAGGGCGCGCGAGGCCAGCAGCAGGGCCTGGCATTCGGCCAGCTTGAAGCGCGTGTTCTGGAACTGGAAGATCGGCTTGCCGAAGGCCTTGCGCTCCTTCGTGTATTCCAGCGTGACCTTCATGGCCAGCTCCATCGCGGCGATGCCGGCCAGCGCAACCAGCATGCGCTCTTGCGGCAACTGCTCCATCAACTGGAAGAAGCCCATGCCTTCGTTGCCACCGATCAGGTTCGACGCGGGCACGACCACGTCGTCGAAGAACAGCTCGGAGGTGTCCTGCGCGTCCATGCCGATCTTGTCGAGGTTGCGGCCACGGCGAAAGCCCGGTGCTTCGTCGGTCTCGACCACGAACAGCGAGATGCCCTGCGCGCCCTTGTCCTTGTCGGTCTTGGCCACCACGATCACCAGATTGGCCAGCTGGCCGTTGGTGATGAAGGTCTTGCTGCCGTTGATCTTGTAGGTGTCGCCGTCCTTGATGGCCAGCGTGCGCACACCCTGCAGGTCGGAGCCGGTGCCGGGTTCGGTCATGGCGATGGCGCCGACCAGCTCGCCCGTGGCCAGGCGCGGCAGCCAACGCTTCTTCTGTTCTTCGGTGCCGTAGTGGAAGATGTAGGGCGCGACGATGCCCGAATGCAGCGAGCCGCCGAAGCCGCCGATGCCTGCTTCGCCCTGGGCCAGCACCAGCGCGGCTTCGTGGCCGAAATCGCCACCGCCGCCGCCGTACTGCTCAGGCGTCGAGGCGCACAGGAAGCCGTTGGCGCCGGCATCGCGCCAGGCCTGGTGATCCATCACGCCAGCGTGGCGCCAGGCTTCGTCCTTGGGGCCCCACTGTTCGGTCATGAAACGCTTGGCCGAGTCGAACACCATCTTGTGTTCGTCGGTCATCCAGGTGGCTTCGAAATTCTGAATCGGCATGGGAATGTCTCTCTCGGTGATCCGTCACAAAAACCATTTGCCAATGCCCATCGCCCCAGGGAAACCACCTATCGGTAATTTGAATTACCCACTCATAGGGGGCCTGGGTGGGAATCTTGGACGACATCGGCAGCCGGTGTGTCGCCACTGATTCCTCTGGTGATCGGGCATCGCAAAGCTCCGCCATGGTGGCAAGAGGTGGCCGAGTAATCAAGCGAAAACGACGCAACCCGTTGACGTATACGTCATTTGGTAATATTGATTTCCCATCCGGAAAGACGTCATCCCATGACCGAGCCCAGCGCGCCCGGCACACCCGCCAGCGACGAGCCCACCGATCCCAGCGCCACCGACGACCGCCGCGCCATCCTGGCCACCATGCGGCCGGAGACGCTCAAGCGCATCGAGAAAGCGGTGCTCGAGCTGTTCTCCAGCCAGGATTTCCACGATGTGAGCCTGCTGGACGTGGCCAAGGCGGCCAATGTGTCGCTGCAGACCATCTACAAGTACTTCGGCAGCAAGGAAGTGCTGGTCTACGCCATGCTCGACGTGATGCTGGGCCGCCTGGCCGAGCGCATGATCGACCACCTGCAGGGCATCGACGACGCGCGCGAGCGCCTGCGCAAGACCTGCTGGGTGACACTGGACTACATGGACAAGCACCCGGCCGTGATGATGCTGCTGTTCACGGCCGTGCCCATCACGCGCCACCGCAACATCCGCATCTACGAAAGCCCCGACCTGATGGGGTCGTTCCTGAGCGTGTTCAGGGATGGGCAGGACCGTGGCGTGCTCAACAACCGGGTGTCCAGCAAGATCCTGCTGGACGTGTTCATGGGCGTGATCGGCCGCGTGGTGCTGATGCACATCGTGCGCGGCGAGCAGCGCTCGCTGATCGACCAGTTCGATGAGCTGTTCGGCATCCTGTGGCGCGCGATGTCGGCACCCGACGACTGAGCAGGACACGCACCAGACACGCACGTGAGAAAGCCCTGACGCCGCCGCTCACGCGGGGCTTGTCAGGGCCGGATCAGGGTCGCGCCTCAGGCCTCAAGGCAGCGGCATCAAACCGCCAGCGCCAGCACCTGCGGACGTGCATCCATGCTCACCACGCCATCGTGGCGGGCATGCTCATCCACCTTGAACACGCTGACCACGCGGGCCAGGTGCGAGGCCTGCTGCTTCATGCTGTCGGCTGCTGCTGCCGCTTCTTCCACCAGCGCCGCGTTCTGCTGCGTGACCTGGTCGAGCTGCTGCACCGCATCGCCCACCTGCGACACGCCTTGAGATTGTTCGCGGCTGGCGGCGCTGATTTCACCGATCAGGTCGGACACCCGCTTGACCTCGCTCACGATGTCGCCCATGGTCTGGCCGGCGCTGGACACCAGCTCCACACCCGCATCCACCTTCTCGACGCTCTGGCCGATCAGTTGCTTGATCTCCTTGGCCGCCTGGGCGCTGCGCTGGGCCAGCGTGCGCACCTCACCGGCCACCACGGCAAAGCCACGCCCCTGCTCACCGGCACGGGCCGCTTCCACCGCCGCGTTCAAGGCCAGGATGTTGGTCTGGAACGCGATGCCATCGATCACGCCGATGATGTCGCTGATCTGGCGCGAGCTGCCGGAGATGTCGTTCATCGTCGTCACCACGTGGCCGACGATGTCGCCACCCTTGCGCGCCGCTTCGGAAGCACGCGAGGCCAGCTGGCTGGCCTGCGCGGCGGCTTCGGCGTTCTGCGTGATGGTGGACGTGAGTTGCTCCATCGAGGCCGCCGTCTGCTGCAGGTTGGACGCCTGTTCTTCGGTGCGCTGGCTCAGGTCGGCATTGCCCATGGCGATCTGGTTGGACGCGGTGCTGACGGACTCGACGCCATTGCGCACCTCGGACACCACCGAGCGCAGACGGGCCACCATCTGGCCCAGCGCATGCATGAGCTGAGCCACCTCGTCCTTGCCCTGGGCACGCGTCTCACGGGTCAGGTCACCTTCGGCCACGGCCTGGGCCACCTTCACCGCCTGCTCCAGCGGGTTGGCGATGGCGCGTGAGATCAGGTAGCACAGCAGGGCTGCTAGGCCAAAGGCCGCAACGAACAGGCCGATGGAGCCCTGCAGGCTGGCGCGCTGCATCGCGGCCACCTCGCGGCCATCCGCGTTCGCCATCTTGTCGTTGTACTGGGCCAGCGCCTTCAGCGAGGCACTGAGCTTCTCGAAGGCTTTCAGGCCATCCTTCTGCACCGAGCTCAGCGCGCCGGCCATGTCGCCCCTGCGGGCGGTCTCCACCGCCGCGTCGGACACCTGGACATACAGCTGCCAATCGGCCATGGCCTCCTTGAACAGGGCACGCTCCTGCTCATCGGCGATCGCAGCCTCGTAGCTTTGGCTGAACTTGGCGAACTCGGCCTTGTTCAGGCGCAGGTTCTCGGTCAGGCGGGGCAACTCCTCCACGGCGCTGGTGGCGATCCGGTAATCGCGGGTGCGCATGCGCGTGGCCGATTCGGCCATCAACAGGCTGTCGCGCACGCCCGAGAGGCGCACGTCGATCAGGGCCTGGGTGCGCTCACCGATGCGGCTGCCCTGCACGCCGGCCAGCAGCGTGATCAGGCTCATCAGCAGAAGCACGGTGGCGAACGCGAAAATCAACTTGCCGCGCACGGAGAATTGTTGAAGCAACTTCATGGCCGATGTCTTTCCTTGTGTCGAGAACAGTCCCCCTGTGGACTGCGTTACGCTGGTCTGGGCGACCAGCATCGAGACAGCGGCCGCATGAGTGCCTTGACTATCGGACGGACATGAACAGGGATTAACCCTGAATACGTGCGCTTTCGCACACTTGTTTTACTTGTACGTTTACGCGTACGATAAAAGGCAATGACCACACCACTTCATTCCGCCAGGCGCAGCCGGAGCAACACCAAAGGTGCTCCAGCGCGGGTGCGGCGCGGCAACCAAGCAGACCAGCAGGCGCTCCGTCGAGCCGCCCTGGACGCGGCAAGGGCCTTGTTCCGCGAAGGCGGACTGACCAGCGTGACGATGCGTGCGGTGGCCTCCGAGGTGGGGGTCTCGGCCATGGCGCTGTACCACTACTTCCCCAGCAAAGCCGACCTGCTGCATGGCCTGTGGGACACCACGATCACCGAATTGCAGACCGAGCTCAAGCAGGCCATCAGCGCCGCAGGCCCTGAACCGCGTGACCGCCTTCGCGCGTGGGTGGATGCTTTCCTGCGCTACTACGAAGATCGACCGGACAACTACCGCCTGGTGTTCATGCTGGACAGGCACGAGATGGAAGCACCGCAAACACCCTCCTGGGAGGAGCATCCCGTTTTCCACGAGGTGCTGCAGACCGCCAGCGCCCTGTCACGCGAGGTGGCCCGCTCCCTGGGGGGCGACTGCGACGAGGCCAGCCTTCGCCGCGCCAGTGAACTGCGCCTGCTGATGTCGGTGGGCTATCTGCATTCGCGGCTGATCAACACGCGCCATCCCTGGAGCGACATGCAAGCCCTGCGCAGCACCACCATCGACCTGATCATTCTTGCGGTCGAGCAGTGCCTGCGGCCACGATGATCAACGTGGTCAGCCGCGATGGCCCTTGCTCTTCTTGGCCTCCAGCGCCTGGCGGCTCTGCTGGTTGATCAGGCGCAGCTCCGACAGCGAGGTCTCGATCTCGGCGCGCTTGGCCTCCAGATCGCGGATGGCTGCGTCGGTGGTTTCGATGACGTAGGTGAGCTGCTGCACACGGCCTTCGCCGTGGTCACCGTACATGTCGAGGTAGGCCTTGACCTCTGACAAGGGCATGCCCAGGTTCTTGGCGCGCAGGATGCGCGACAGCCGGGCGCGGTCCACCTTTGAGTAGACCCGCGTGCCGTTGAGCCGGCGCGGCGTCAGCAACCCCTTGGTCTCGTAGAAACGCAGGGTGCGGGCAGACACCTCGAAGGCCTCGCACATTTCGGCAATGCCCATCAAGGCGTCGTCGCCCACGGTGTCGGTCTCGTTGGAACGCATGCTCTTGTCCATGTGCGGCATTATCCATCCCTTATCTGCCGCGCGTGATCGGGATTTTACTTATGCGTGACATGATTGACGTTAACGTCAACAATCGTTAGATTCCCGGGCATTGACACCACAGCCCACAGGATCGACCGGATGACGCACTTCAACGAGACCCACGCCATGGTGCGCGAGACCGCGCGGCGCTTTGTCGAACAGGAGGTCAGGCCTTACATCGACACGTGGGAAGAAGAAGGCGGATTCCCGCGCGAGGTCTATCAAAAGGCGGGCGCCCTGGGCCTGCTGGGCATCGGCCACCCGGAGGCGCTGGGTGGCAACGGCGAGGGCGATGTCTTCATGAAGATCGCCGTGACGGAAGAGCTGATGCGCAGCACCTCCGGCGGTTTCGCAGCCAGCCTGGGCTCTCTGGACATCGGCCTGCCCCCCGTGTGGCGCATGGGCTCGCCCGAGCTGAAGCAACGCATCGTGCCTGCCGTGCTGGCCGGCGAGAAGATCGCGGCCCTGGCCATCACCGAGCCCGGCGGCGGCTCCGACGTGGCCAACCTGCGCACACGCGCCGTGCGCGATGGCGATCACTATGTGGTCAACGGCTCGAAAACCTTCATCACCTCGGGCACGCGTGCCGACTACTACACCGTGGCCGTGCGCACGGGCGAGGCCGGGTACGCAGGCGTGTCGCTGTTGCTGATCGAGAAAGGCACGCCCGGATTCTCCGTGGGCCGCAACCTGCAGAAGATGGGCTGGTGGGCCTCGGACACCGCCGAGCTGTTCTTCAGCGATTGCCGTGTGCCCGTGGCCAACCTGATCGGGCCGGAGAACTCGGGCTTCCTGAGCATCATGCAGAACTTCCAGAGCGAACGCCTGGCCCTGGCCGTGATGGCCTACATGACCGCCCAGATCGCGCTGGAAGCCAGCCTGGACTATGTGAAGACCCGCGTCACCTTCGGGAAACCCTTGTCCAAGCACCAGGTGATCCGGCACAAACTGGCCGAGATGGCCACCCAGGTCGAAGTCTCACGCGAATACACCCTGCACTGCGCGGCCCGCATGGCCCGCGGCGAGCAGATCCTCAAGGAGGTGTCCATGGCCAAGAACTTCGCCACCGAGACGTCGGATGCCGTGACGTATGAGGCCGTGCAGATCTTCGGCGGCATGGGCTTCATGCGCGAATCGGTGGTCGAGCGTCTGTACCGCGACAACCGCATCCTCTCGATCGGCGGCGGCACGCACGAGATCATGAACGAGATCATCGCCAAGCAGCTGGGCCTGTGATGCCCGACGGTTCGCCGGCTTACTGTTTTGTTAACGCAAACGACATTGTGTTGACGTTAACGTCAACATGACTTAGATTCACGCTCACCATGTCCCCATCCACACCCACCCCATCCCCTGGCGCACGTTACGCCAGCGTGCTGCGCCCTGACGTGTTCAAGGGCCAGGTGCACGTCATCACCGGCGGCGGCAGCGGCATCGGCCGTTGCGTGGCGCATGAACTCGCGTCGCTCGGCGCCACCGTTGTCATCACCGGTCGCACGCAGTCCAAGCTGGACGCCACCGCCGCCGAGATCCGCGAAGACGGCGGCCTGGTCGACACCGCCGCCTTCGACATCCGCGACGACGACCAGGTCAAGACCGCCATCGCCGGCATCGTCGCCAAGCATGGCCGCATCCACGGCCTGGTCAACAACGCTGGCGGCCAGTTCCCTGCACCGCTTCAGATGATCTCCAAGCGCGGCTTCGAGGCCGTGGTGGCCAACAACCTCACCGGCGGCTTCCTGATGGCGCGCGAGGTGTTCAACCAGACCATGCAGAAGAACGGCGGCGCCATCGTCAACATGGTGGCCGACATGTGGAACGGCATGGCCGGCATGGGCCACTCCGGCGCCGCACGCGCCGGCATGGTCAACCTGACCAAGACGGCCGCCTACGAATGGGCCTTCGCCAATGTGCGCGTGAACGCCGTGGCCCCGGGCTGGATCGCCTCCAGCGGCATGGACGCCTACGGCCCCGAGATGGCGCCGCTGCTGCACAGCCTCAAGGACAACGTGCCCATGAAGCGCATGGGCCTGGAGGCTGAAGTGAGTGCCGTGATCTGTTTCCTGCTGAGCCCGGGCGCCGCGTTCGTCACCGGCATCACCGTGCCCATCGACGGCGGTGCGCCGCTGAACAACGCGCTCTACCCCGTCGCACCCCACACGCCCCCGGCCACCTTCGACGGCTTCCACCGCGCGGTGGTGCCGAAGGTGCTCAAGGACATCTGAACCCACACGCCATGCCTGTCCTGCGCTCACAACTCAACCCCAAGTCCGACGCCTTCCGCGCGAATGCCGACCGCATGCGCGAGCGGCTGGACCAGGTGCGCTCGCTCGAGTCGCTCGCCCGCGAAGGCTCCGCCTCCAAGCGCGACAAGTTCGACAAGCGCGGCCAGCTGCTGCCGCGCGAACGCGTCGCCCGCCTGCTCGACCGCGATTCTTCCTTCCTCGAAATCAGCACCCTGGCCGGCCTGGGCATGCACGATGACGACGGCAAGAAGAGCGTGCTGGGCGGCGGCACCATCATCGGCATCGGCACCGTGGCCGGCAAGCGCTGCCTGGTCACCGCCAGCGACAGCGCGCTCAAGGGCGGCACCATCTCGCCCATGGGCCTGCGCAAGGGCCTGCGCGCGCAGGAGATCGCCCGCGAGAACAAGCTGCCCCTGCTGTGCCTGGTCGAAAGCGGCGGCGCGAACCTGATGTACCAGGCCGAGATCTTCGTGGATGGCGGCAAGAGCTTTGCCAACCAGGCTCGCCTGTCGGCCATGGGCATCCCGCAGATCGCCGTGGTGCATGGATCGTCCACCGCCGGCGGCGCCTACCTGCCCGGCCTGTCGGACTACGTGGTGCTGGTGCGTGAACGCTCCAGCATCTACCTGGCCGGCCCTCCCCTGGTCAAGGCCGCCATCGGCGAAGACGCCACCGACGAAGACCTGGGCGGCGCCGAGATGCACGCCAGCGTGACCGGCCTGGGCGAGTACCTCTGCGACAACGACGCGCACGCCATCGCCATGGCGCGCGAGCTGATGGACAAGCTGAACTGGGACGAAGTCTCTTCAACGTCCGGCAAGCCCATCGCCGCCCCGCTGTTCGATGAAGAAGAACTGCTGGGCTGCATTCCCGCCGACGACCGCGAGCCCTTCGACACCCGCGAGGTGATCGCCCGCCTCGTCGATGGCTCCGACTTCCTGGAGTTCAAGGCCAACTACGCACCAGAGACCCTGTGCGGCCACGCCCGCATCAATGGCCACCTGGTCGGCATCCTGGGCAACAACGGCCCGATCCAGCCGCAGGGCTCGACCAAGGCCGCGCAGTTCATCCAGCTGTGCGACCAATCGGGCACGCCGTTGCTTTTCCTGCAGAACACCACGGGCTACATGGTGGGATCGGCCGCGGAACACGGCGGCGCCATCAAGCACGGCTCCAAGATGATCCAGGCCGTGGCCAACGCCCGCGTGCCCAAGTTCACCATCGTGCTGGGCGGCTCGTTCGGCGCTGGCAACTACGGCATGTGCGGCCGCGGCTTCGATCCGCGCTTCATCTTCTCGTGGCCTTCGGCCCGCACCGCCGTGATGGGCGGCGCGCAGGCGGCCAAGGTGATGGAGATCGTCACGCGCGGCAAGATGGAACGCGCCGGCATGCCCGTCAATGACGCCATGCTCGAAGGCATGTCCGCCGAGATCAAGAAGCGCCTGGACGCGGAATCGAACGTGCTGTTCGGCACCGCGCGCCTGTGGGACGACGGGATCATCGACCCGCGCGACACCCGCCGCGTGCTCTCGCTGTGCCTGGACCTGGCCCGCGAGGCCGACCAGCGCGAACTGCGCGGCAACACCTTCGGCGTTGCACGCCTCTGAGCGTTTCCGAGCGCGCACCACCCAACCCACACACGACACTCGCCCGCCACGACGGGCCCACGAGGAGACCACCATGCAATTCACCGCCGAACACCGCGCCCTGGGCGAAACCGTCAAGCGCTTCTGCGAGCAGGAGATCAACCCCTTCATCAAGGAATGGGAAGAGGCCGAGATCTTCCCCGCGCACGAACTGTTCAAGAAGATGGGCAACCTGGGCCTGCTGGGCGTCAAGTACGACACGGCTTATGGCGGCATGGGCCTGGATTTTTCCTACTCGATGGTGGTGGCCGAAGAGCTGGGCGCCATCCCCTGCGGCGGCGTGCCCATGGCCATCGGCGTGCAGACCGACATGTGCACCCCGGCCCTGCACCGCTTCGGCTCCGATGAGCTCAAGAAGGAATACCTCGCCCCGGCGATTGCCGGCGACATGGTCGGCTGCATCGGCGTGTCAGAGGCCGGCGGCGGCTCCGACGTGGCCGCGCTCAAGACCTCGGCCCGCACCGACGGCGGCGACTACGTGATCAACGGCAGCAAGATGTGGATCACCAACGCCATGCAGGCCGACTGGTGCTGCCTGCTGGCCAACACCTCCGAAGGCAAGGTGCACGAGAACAAGTCGCTGATCATGGTGCCGATGGATGCCAAGGGCATCACGAAGCAGAAGATCAAGAAGATCGGCATGAACTCGTCGGACACGGCGCAGATCTTCTTCGACAACGTGCGCGTGTCCAAGCGCAACCTGATCGGCATCGAAGGCACCGGCTTCATGATGCAGATGCTGCAGTTCCAGGAAGAGCGCCTGTATGGTGCCTCCAACTCGCTGAAGATGCTCGACAAGCTCATCGACCTCACCATCGATTACTGCCGCGAGCGCCACACCTTCGGCAAGCCCCTGCTGGACAACCAGGTCATCCACTTCCGCCTGGCCGAGCTGCGCACCGAGGTCGAGGCCCTGCGCTCGCTGACCTACCGCGCCGTCGAAGAGTACGTGGGCGGCAAGGACGTCACCCGCCTGGCCTCGATGGCCAAGCTCAAGTGCGGCCGCCTGATCCGCGAAGTGGCCGACAGCTGCCTGCAATACTGGGGCGGCATGGGCTTCACCTACGACAACCCGATCTCGCAGGCGTACCGCGACGGCCGCCTGGTGTCCATCGGCGGCGGCGCCGACGAGATCATGCTGGGCATCATCGCCAAGCTCGAAGGCACCCTGCCCAAGAAGGTGCGCTGAACCATGGATGCCTCGTCCTTCAAAACCATCCAGGCCACGGTCGACGCGGGCGTGTGCACGCTCACGCTCAACCGGCCCGAGGTGCGCAACGCCATGTCGCTGGCCATGGTCAACGAACTGTTGAGCGCGTTGAAGCAGGCCGAGACTGATACCGCCGTACGCGTCGTCGTGCTGCGCGGTGCGGGTGGCCACTTCTGCGCCGGCGGCGACATCTCCGACATGGCCCAGGCGCGCATGAAGCTGGCGCAGGCGCAGGCCGATGGCTTGCTGGCCGGCGACACGCCAGACCCGGTGGCCGCGTTCAACGCCCAGTTCGGCCGCCTGTGCCTGGCCTATGCACGCTCCACCCTGCCCATCGTCACGGTGCTCGAAGGCACGGTGATGGGGGGCGGCTTCGGGTTGGCCTGTGTGTCGGATGTGAGCCTGGCCGCGCCCAGCGTGGCCTTCCGCCTGCCCGAGACCGCGTTGGGTGTGATCCCCGCGCAGATCGCGCCCTTCCTGGTCGAGCGCATCGGCTATGCCGAGGCCAGGCGCCTGGCCGTGACCGGCGCCAAGGTGGATGCCGCACAGGCGCTGACCATCCGCCTGGTGCATGAAGTGGCGCCCGATGCGGCCGCGCTGGAAGACGCCCTGCAGCGCACCATCGCCAGCATCCAGGCCTGCGCGCCCGGCGCCATCGCCACCACCAAGGGCCTGCTGGCCCGAGCGCGCATCGAGCCGGCAGACACGCTGATCGACGAAGCCGCCGCGCTGTTCTCGCGCGCCGTGCTGAGCGACGAAGGCCAGGAAGGCACCAGTGCCTTCATGCAGAAACGCAAGCCCAAGTGGGTTCCCCAGGCCGCTTGAACAACACACGACCATGCTGACCAAGATCCTGATCGCGAACCGCGGCGAGATAGCCTGCCGCGTGATCCGCACAGCACGCAAGCTGGGCTACCGCACCGTGGCCGTCTACAGCCAGGCGGATGCCAATGCGCCGCACGTCGCCCTGGCCGACGAGGCTGTGTGCATCGGCCCGGCTGCCGCGTCCGAGTCCTACCTGAAGGTGGACGCCCTGCTCGACGCGGCCCGCCGCACCGGCGCCAACGCCATCCACCCGGGCTACGGCTTCCTGTCGGAAAACGCCGGCTTTGCGCAGGCCTGTGCCGATGCAGGCATCACTTTCATCGGCCCATCGCCTGAAGCCATCCGGGTGATGGGCGACAAGGCCGGCGCCAAGAAAGAAATGATCAAGGCCGGCGTGCCCACAGCGCCCGGCTACCTGGGCGCCGACCAGAACGACGAGACGCTGATCGCCGAAGCCAAGCGCCTGGGTTATCCGCTGCTGGTCAAGGCTGTGAGCGGCGGCGGCGGGCGGGGCATGCGCCTGGTCCATCAAGACAGCGAACTGACTCAGGCCATCACCAGCGCTCGCCGCGAAGCCCAAAGCGCCTTCGGCGACGGCACGCTGATGCTGGAGCGCCTGGTCGAGAACGGCCGCCACATCGAGATCCAGGTGTTTGCCGATGCGCACGGCAACGCCGTCTACATCGGCGAGCGTGACTGCACCGCGCAGCGCCGCCGCCAGAAGGTGATCGAGGAATCGCCTTCGCCGGTGGTGAGCCCCGCGCTGCGCAAGGCCATGGGCGACAGCGCCGTGCTGGCCGCCAAGGCCATCAAATACCAGGGCGCAGGCACCATCGAGTACATCGTCGACCAGGAGCTGAACTACTACTTCCTGGAGATGAACACCCGCCTGCAGGTGGAGCACCCGGTCACAGAGATGGTCTCGGGTTTCGACCTGGTGGAGTGGCAGCTGCGCGTGGCCGACGGCCAGCCCCTGCCCGTGAGCCAAGAACAGATCACCTATACCGGCCACGCCATCGAGGCGCGCCTGTACGCTGAGGATCCGTACAGCGGCTTCGCGCCTCAGACCGGCCCCATCGCCTGGTGGCGCCCTGCAGCGGCCCTGTACGACGGCGTGCGCATCGACGACGGCATCCGCGAGGGTGGCGAGGTATCCCCCCACTACGACCCG
Source organism: Aquabacterium soli (assembly GCF_003933735.1). Taxonomy (GTDB): domain Bacteria; phylum Pseudomonadota; class Gammaproteobacteria; order Burkholderiales; family Burkholderiaceae_C; genus Aquabacterium; species Aquabacterium soli. The sequence goes on from NZ_RSED01000006.1 coordinate 158,055, forward strand.
ATGGTGGCCAAGCTGATCGTGCACGGCCGTGACCGCGCCGACGCGATCCGCCGGCTGATCGCCACGCTGGACGACGCACCGCTGCTGGGCCTGAAGAACAACGCCCGCTTCCTGCGTGACCTCGTGGACCATGGCCGCTTCCGTGCCGGCACGATGACCACCACGCTGATCGACCAGTGGCAGCTTGATGGCGAAACCTTGCTGAACAAGCCGCAGGTGCCTGAGGATGCCTGGCTGCTGGCCGCCGCGCTGTTCGCCGCACGCCAGAACGGTGGCACGCCACCAACCCGTAACCTGCGCGCCGACAGCGTCACCGCCTACGATCTGCCGCTGGTGCACGAAGGCACGCGCCGCACGCTGCGCACCCGCCCCGATGCCCATGGCGTGGTGCACGTGCAGCCCTCACCCACCGCCCCGGCCCAGGCCCTGCGCCTGATCGACCCAGGCACAGAAGCCCGCGGCGGCCTGGTGCGCTTTGAGCTGGACGGCGTGCAGCGCAAGGTGCTGGCCGTGCAACTCGGGGCCGAGCTGCACATCGTCATCGACGCCGCCACCTTCGTGTTCACCGAGGCCTCGCCCTGGCCGGATCAGAACGCAGCGCAGGACCCGAGCCGCGCGCTGGCCCCCGTGGCCGGCACCGTGGCCCAGGTACTCGTCAAACCTGGCGACACGGTGGCCGAGGGCCAGCAGTTGCTGAGCATCGAGGCCATGAAGATGGAAATGTGGCTCACCGCCCAGGCCGCCGGCACCGTCAAGGCGGTGCACGCGCAAGTGGGCGACCAGGTGCAGGCCAAGGCCCTGCTGATCGACATCGAACTGATTGAGACGAACAAGGACTGACATCATGGACAAGGCCATCCTCACCTGCGCGCTGACCGGCGTGCTCACCGACCCCGCCCAGCACCCCGTGCCCGTCACGGCCGCCGAAATGGCCGCCGCCGCGCGCGAGGCCTTCGATGCCGGCGCATCGATCATGCATGTGCACCTGCGCCAGCAGACGCCCGGCATGGGTCGCTTTCCCAGCTGGGACCCCGATGTCGCCGCCGAGATCGACGACGCCATCCGCGCCGCCTGCCCTGGCGTCATCATCAACCTGACCACCGGCGTGGTGGGCAAGGACATCTCCGGCCCCGTGGCCTGCATCCGCCGCGTGCGCCCCGAGATCGCCGCCTGCAACGCCGGCAGCCTGAATTACCTCAAGATCAAGGACAACGGCCAGTGGGCCTGGCCGCCCATGCTGTTCGACAACACGGTCGACAAGGTCAAGTCCATGATCGACGTGATGCACGAGACGGGCACCCGTCCTGAGTTCGAGTGCTTCGACGTGGGCATCGTGCGCTCCGTGGGCATGTTCCGCAAGGCCGGCATGACCGACCACCTGGAGTACAACTTCGTGATGGGCGTGGCCTCGGGCATGCCGGTGGACGCAGAGCTGCTGGCCCTGCTGGTGAAGTACCGCGAGCCGGGCACTGTGTGGCAGACCACGCTGATCGGCCGTGAAGAGATCTGGCGCGTGCACCAGGCCACGGCTGACCTGGGCGGCATGCTGCGCACCGGCGTGGAAGACACCTTCTACCTGCCCGGCGGCGCCCGCACCACGGGCAACGGCCAGTTGATCGAGGCCCTGGCAAAGTGCGCCCGCCACGCCGGCCGCGAGGTCGCCAGCCCGCAAGAGGCCCGCACGCTGCTCGGTCTGAAGGATGCCAGCCAGCACGGCGTGAACGCCCCTCAGGCCGCCGCAGCCTGAGCGCCTTTCGCCAGGTGGCACACAACCCCCGGGAACACCCCTGCATGTCGCGGGGTGTTCCCTGTTGTCGCCCCCCATCATGGACAGAGCTTCGGGCAAGCTCCTAGAGTCGCGGCTCAATGATCGTTTCTGATCCCATCGCCATGCTCTCCGCCAGCCCCGCCTTGTCCGCCCCCCTGCCCTCCAGCACCACACCGGTCCTCACCCCGGGCACGGCTCCGCGCCTCTCCACGGTGATGTCGGGCCCGGTGCGCCTGGCCGTCAAGCAATGGGGGGACCCACGCCGCCCCACGATCGTGCTGGTGCATGGCTACCCGGACAACAGCGCCGTGTGGCATCCTGTGGCCGAGCTTCTGTCGCACGACTTTCACGTGGTGGCCTACGACGTGCGTGGGGCAGGCGCCTCTGACCGGCCCGCCCGCATCCGCGACTACCGGCTCGACAAGCTGAAAGACGACTTCGTGGCCGTGATCGACCACGTCAGCCCGCACCGGCCGGTGCACCTGGTGGCCCACGACTGGGGCTCCATCCAGAGCTGGGAAGCGGTGACCGAGCCTGCCCTGCAATCACGCATCCTGTCCTTCACCAGTTGCTCAGGGCCTTGCCTGGATCACATCGGCCACTGGTTCCGCCAGCGCCTGGCACACCCGACCTGGCGCAACATCAAGCAGTTGCTGATCCAGTCGGTCAAGTCCTGGTACATCTATTTCTTCCAGATGCCGCTGCTGCCCGGCCTGCTGTGGCGTGCCGGCGTGGGCCGCGCGTGGCCCAAGCTTGTGAGGCTGCTGGAAGGCACCCAGGTGGAGACCAACCCCACCCAGGTGGCCGACGGCGTGCACGGCGTGCAGCTTTACCGCGCCAACATGCTGCCCCGCCTGCTCCGCCCCCGCCTGCGCCACACCACGGTGCCGGTGCAGGTACTGGTGCCTCGGCGCGATCTGTATGTCAGCCCCTGGTTGACCGAGGATCTGCACCGCTGGACAGACAAGCTGTGGCGCCGTGAGTACACGGCCGGCCACTGGATGCCTGCCTCACACCCTGCTGAAATGGCGGGGGCCGTCCGCCGCTTCGTGCAGTTCACCAGCCGCTCCGCCGCTGCGGCCTGAGCGACTCCCCCCGGCGTGTAGGGCCTTGGGCTCAAGCCGCTGGCGCCTGTGCCGAAAAACCGGCATATCCGTGGTCTACGGATTCGGAAAAACCAGGGGCCCATGTCGACCAGCCACGACGATCCATCACTGCCTGGGGGTGCACACCCCACGGCAGCCTGGTCATGGCTGCTTGGCACCGCCCCGCTGACGCGCCAGGCCATCAAGCGCCTGGGCTGGCTGCTGGCCCCTTATGGGTTCAGCTGTTCGGTGTTGGGCATCGGCGTGCTCATGGGCCTGCTACCGGGCTGGAAAGTGGCCCTGCTGGCCTCCTGCAGTTTCACGGGCCTGCTGGTGTTCTACGGGCTGATGCGAAGTGGCTGGCACCTGCGCCGCCGCGAGCCCTCGCTCGCCTATGCACGGGTGCTGTTCAGTGTCTGCTGCGTGGCCCTGGCCTATGCCCTGCTGGAGCCGGCACGTGGCTTGGCCCTGCAGTACCTGTGCGTCATCCTGGTCTTCGACATGACGCGGCTCACGACCAGGCAGGTGCGCATGGCGGCCATGCTCACACCCGTGCTGATCGTGGCCACGCTGGTGGCGGCCTGGCATCTGGGGCTGGCCTCCCTGGACTTCAACACCGAGGTGGTCAACCTGGCGATGGCGGCCGTGATGGTGCCCGTGTTGCTGATCGTATCGGGCACGGCCCGCCGCGTGCGCCGTCAAATGCTGGAGACACGCGCCGAACTGACCCAGGCGCTGGAACGCACACAGGCCTTGGCCATCCGCGACGGGCTGACGGGCTTGTACAACCGCCGTCATCTGCAGCAGCGCCTGTCCGAAGAGCTGCAACGCCAGCGCCGCAATCACCGCCCCTTCTGCGTGGCCCTGCTGGACATCGACCACTTCAAGCTCATCAATGATCGCCACGGCCACGCCGTGGGCGACATGGTGCTGCGCGAGGTCGCCCGCCTCCTGCCGCCTCTGCTGCCACCCACTGCCCTGTTGGCGCGCTGGGGTGGCGAAGAGTTTCTGCTGCTGATGCCGGACACGGCGCCCGCCCCCGTGCGCGAACTGCTGGAACGGCTGCACCAGGCCCTGGCTCGGGAAGATTGGCACGCCCTGGTCGAGGGCATGACACCCGTCACCTTCTCCGCCGGCCTGTGCCAGAGTGTGGCCACCGACGAGATCCACCGAACGCTGGAGCGGGTCGACCAGGCCCTGTACGAGGCCAAGGCCACGGGCCGCAACCGCACCGTCACCAAGGAGCCGGCATGAGCGGTCCGATCGGCATCACGCGCCGGCTGGGTGAGTTGCTGCTGGGCACCGAGCCCCGTCTGCGCGGACGGCTGACGATGTGCCTGCTGGCCAACTCGCTGTACCTGGGCTGGCTGCTGTTCATCGCCCTGTTCATCGTGCCGCGCGGCCTGGTATCGCCTGGCGTGGGGCAGTTCCTCATGGCCCACCAGCTCATCGCACTCATCACCTTCTACCCGCTGGTGCGCAGCGGGCTCACCCACCACTGGTCCGATCCCGGCCTGGTCCTGCCGCAGATCGCATGGGCCTGCCTGGCGCTGGTGGTGGGCTATGCGGTGTCGCCCATCGGCCGGGCCGTGAGCCTGCAGACCATGTCCCTCATCGTGGTGTTCGGCTTTCTCAGCCTGCGGCCGCGCGCCGCTGTGTGGACGGGCATCGGCATGATCTGCATGCTGCTGGGCATGCTGGTGTGGTGCATCCTGAGCCGGCAGGAGAACTTCGAACCGCGCCTGCAGACCCTGATCATCGTCACCACCTGCTTCATCCTGGCCCTGCTCACATGGCAGTCGCACGGTTTTGCCATGCGACGCAAACGCATGTCGGCCGACCGCAAGGCCCTGGCCGCCGCGTTGCAGGAGGTGGAAGTGCTGATGCAGCACGATACGCTCACCGGCCTCTACAACCGCCAGCACCTGCAGACAAGGCTGGAAGCCGAGCGCGAGCGGGCACGGGCCGGCGGGCACCGGTTCTGCGTGGCCCTGATCGACCTCGATCACTTCAAGCTCATCAACGATCGCCACGGCCATGCCATGGGCGACCATGTGCTCGTCGCTTTTGCGCGCCAGGCCCAGGCGGTGCTGCGCGAAACCGACACCATTGCACGCTGGGGCGGCGAGGAATTCCTGATCCTGCTGCCCGACACCGAACCGGTGGACAAGGCTGGCATCGCCTTGAGACGGTTGCAGGCCAGCCTGCGCGGCGCCCCCATCAGCGACGCCGAGCCCAACATGCGGGTCACTTTCTCTGCGGGCGTGGCTGAGTGGGCCAAGGGCGAAAGCATCGAACAGCTGCTCGATCGTGCCGACGCCGCCCTGTACGACGCCAAACGCCAGGGCCGTGACCGTGCCGTGCAGGCCCCCCTGCCCTTGCCTGCTCATCCCGCCCCCCCTTGAACGTGGTGCGTAGTTGTCCTGATTCACGAAGACTCCGGTGCGCTCAACAATAGTTCATCAACTGAACAATTTTTTGGACACATCACTCTTTCTTGAGGATCACGACATGACCATTCGCTCCCTGCTCCTGGCCGCCACACTGGCCCTGCCCGTGTTGTTCGGCACCTCGGGCGTCCAAGCCGCCACGTCCACCACCGCCCAGACCAAGTACCCCATCGTGCTGGTACATGGCTTCATGGGCTTCAAGGAGATCCTGGGTGTCGACTACTTCTACCAGGTGCCCGATGACCTGCGCAAGAACGGCGCCAAGGTCTATGTGGCCGCGGTATCGCAGGTCAACAGCGCCGAGGTACGCGGCGAACAACTGCTCAAGCAGATGCAGCAATGGGCCGCCGCCGATGGCGTCAAGAAGTTCAACCTGATCGGTCACAGCCAGGGTGGCCCCACTTCGCGCTACGTGGCGGGCGTGGCGCCCCAGCTGGTGGCCAGCATCACGACCGTGGGCAGCCCGGTCCTGATGACCTCGCAGGATGCGGACAACAGCGTCAACGACCTGATCAACAACTATGCCTCGCTGACACAGGGCTTCGGATCCTTCGTCGCCTGGATCTCGGGCCAGTCCAAACTGCCCCAGGACGTGGAGGCCATCAAGAACTTCGCAGCCGAGGTCAATGACTTCGCCGTGCGCTTCCCCGGCGGCGTGCCGAGCAGCTATTGCGGCCTGGACGGCAAGGAATACCAGAACGGCATCTACTTCTACTCCATCACCGGCGCCAAGGCCAAGACCAATGGCTGGGATCTGTCGGATGCGGCCATGCTGGAAAGCACCACGCCCAGCGACGGTGTGATCACCGTGTGCTCGGCCCGTTTCGGCAAGGTGATCCGCGACGACTACCCCTGGAACCACATCGACGAGATGAACCACATCTTCGGCCTGCTGGGCAAGGGTGCCCCAGATCCGGTGGCCTTCTACCGCACACAGGCCAACCGGCTCAAGCTCAAGGGGCTGTGATCCCCTGAAGCACACCGCCTGGATGACGCCGTGGCGTCAGAGGGAGGAACACCGCTTGCCGCCTGCTGTATACGGCGCTCTCGATTCTGCGGGAGCGTTGTCTCACATCAAGGAGCGCATCATGAAAACCACTCTCGCACACCTCGGCATCGTCACCGCGATCAGCGCTGCGATGGGTCTGGCGCAGGCCCAGACCAGCCCGGCCCCTGCAGACACCGGCCGTACCGGCACGGTGTCCCCGTCAGGCACGATCTCATCACCGGGGTCAATCGTCACTCCCGGCAGCCCCACGATTCCCGCCCCCAGCGTGCCCAGTGCCGTGACACCGCTGCCAGGTGCCAGCAGCCCCACCACGCCCGATGCAGGATCGCTGTCGGGCACCGTGGACCAGCGCAACCGGCCGACCGGCGACACGCGCGGTTCTCCGACCGGCAATGGCAGCGTCTACAGCCCGGGCACCACAGGCAGCAGCTCGGGTTCAGGCCTTGGCAGTGGCGGCACTGGCACCAGTGGCGGCTCTCGCTGATGGTGCTGCCGGCATCGGTAAGCCCTCGGCGTAGGGCTTCACCGATCCACCCGTCAGGAGAGCCCGGCTGGCACGCCATGTGCCATGTTGGTGCCAAAACGGTTCGTCACATCGCGGACCGTCCAACCTGACGGAGGCTTCCATGAGCAAGAACATCAAGCTGGTCAAGACGCTGGAGACCGACACCCCCATCCAGGAAATCGACGCCCGCTGGGCCCACCTGGCCCTGTACCCGGACATCATGCCCAGCCTGCAGCGCGTGAAGCCGCTGGGCGATCATCACTGGCTCTGGCAACAGGCCGATGGCGACTGGACGGTGGACCATGTTCAGCGCCGCCCTCTGGAAATGGTGCGATGGCATGCTCGGCGCGATGAGGTGGTTTGCCTGGCATCCGTGTTGTTCATCCCGCTCAAGAGCGCAGGGCAGACACGCGTGGTCTATACCTTGAACTATCCCAATGGGATTGGGCCCGATGCCCTGGTGGAAGAGATCGAGGCCGACATGGCCACCACCTTGCGCCGCTCGGCCGGCCTGATCGACCGCCCGGCAGATGAGGAAACCTCTGCGGCCCTGGCCAACGGGCTGGCTCATGCGGATCAAGGCGCGCAGGAGGCCCTGGCCCAAGTGATCGAATCGGGTGAGCTGCTGCAGACCACACTCAGCCAGGCCGCTGACGCCTGGGCTCGCTCGATGACAGACTCCCTCAAGCTGATCAACACAGGCTTGTGGCAAAGCACGCACGAGCGCAGCCCTGATACCAGGGAAGAGCTCAAAGTCTAAGAACGAAGGCAGCTCCGGCCCGGCTACCGATGCACCGCCGTGCGGTCGGTGCGCCAGGTCGATGGTGTCTCGCCTGTCCAGCGCCTGAACGCCCGATGGAAGGTGCTCACCGAGGCAAAGCCCAGTTCATCGGCCACCTGCTTGATCGACAGCACGCCCTCGGCCAGCAGGCGCTCCGCCATCAGGCGCTGGCAATCCTGAGCCAGTTCGATGTGCGAGGTGTTCAGCAAGGCCAAGTGCCGCCTCAGCGTGCGCTCCGTCATGCCGAGGTGCCTGGCCGTTTCAGCCATCGAGGGTTGCCGAGGGAACGCGTCCAGCAACCACTGCCTGACCCGTTCTGCGGTGTCGGATCGGTTCTGCATGGCCGACAGCGCCGATTCAGCACGGGTGCGAGCCGCCATGTAGGACACCGGATCATGGGAAGGCAAGGGTTTGTCCAGCAGACGCGGATCGAAGGTGACACCGCACCCGCTTTGTGAGAAGAACAGTTGCTCACCGAAGGTGGCCGTGTAGCGGTCACGGAGGGTCGGCGGACAAGGATACGGAAAATCGACACGGTGGATGTCACGCCAGTCCGCCCCCGTGAAGCGCAGCATCTGCACGGCGCTCATGGCAGCGAACTCGGTGCGAAAGCGCCCGCTCAGGCCATTGGCCACGATGGGGTGCACCTCCAGGCGCGTCGCTTTGGATGTCTCTGACAGCAACAGTTCGGAGGAAGGCAGCACCAGCGGTGCAAAGCGCTGCACATCCACCAGCGCCTGGCGCAGGCTGGGCGAGCTGATCACCAGCGGAACCATGTGCCCATAGCGCATCAGGGCCAGGCTCTTGCCGGCCACCAGCGCGAACGCCGGATCGCCGGTTTCCTCCATCGCGTAGGCCATCATGCGGTCGAACAGCTCCACCGGCAGCCAGTCGCCATCCTCATCGAGGTCGTCGAGGCCATCGAGGCCACAACGTTGCAGCACGTTGGCCGAACTGTGGCCCTCCACGTCCAGTGTGTAGGCCAGGATCTTGAGGTTCAGGGGTGAAATTCGCATATGCAGCAGCAGATCGTCGTCGGGCGGCACTGGTCACCATGACGCGCGGCAACGCCGACAGTCTGCTGTCTTTACATACCGACAAGAAGCCATCCTGCACAGGAATTACCCTAGGCACAGCACCACCGCACAAGAAAGAGCGCCATGCCCGAAAGACATGGCGCCAAACACGTCGCGAAGTGACACGAGAGAGAAGCAGATGCTAGTGATGCCCGAAGAGGACGACATTTGCATTAACGGCCAATGATTGACACGCCATGGATGAACACGGGTTTGCCCGCGTGGGCCATCCCCAGACAAGCACAGGGATAACCCGCCCGGTCAATCGGCCAACTCAAGCAGGCGCTCTGCACCCTTCGGATCAGGTGGCCACCCCCTTGAACGGGGCAGAACAAGCAGTTCGGAGGGTATCCAGCACTGGGACGGCTGGTCACAATTTCTGATTCCCAGCAGACCAAAGGCCAGCAAGGTGACCACGTACTTCAAGATGATCGGCCAGATCAACACCCGCGCCGACTACGAAAAGATCCTGCGCAAGGCCCTGGCCACGCCTGGCCAGGAGCCCTTCTATTACTTCGACGCCTACCCGTTCGACAAGAAGGAAGCCCCTCTGGTGCTGGTGGGCGACATTGCCAAGAGCCTGATCGGCGACCTGAAGAAGCAGGCACCCAAGGCCCAGTACGGCACAGGCGTGTGCACGGTGACGGCGCAGGACGAGATCATCTTCGAGCGTGAGACCGGCAAGCTCCAGCCCAAGCTGGTGAGCACGGCGCTGAAGCTGTCGGGCATCAAGAGCACGGTCAAGTTCAACGGCGAAGACGAGGAAGACGGTGAAGGGGCCGAGAACGAAGCCGATGAGGGCCAGGCAGGATCACCCGAGGCCAAGTCCGTCGCGCCGCCCATCACGGCCAAGCCATCGGGCGCCACGAGCACGCCGGCCTCAGGGCGCGCCAAGGAGTTTCAGGACAAGCTCAAGATCCTGCGCCCCGCCTTCGACCAGGCGCTCAACAAGGCCCGCTCGCTGAAGAAGGTCACCTGGGCGGAAGACCTGGACGCCAACTTCGCACAAATGGTGCAGGAAGCCAAGGCCGGTCATTTCGACGCGGCCCTGCAGACGCTCGCACGTCTGGCCCGCATGGTCAAAGGCGAAGAAGCGGCCCGTGCCGAGGTCAAGCACCAGACCGACAAGGAGCACCCGGACTACGCCGAGATGCACAAGGCCTCCGTGCGAGAACACGCGAGCAAACAGGAACTCAAGCAGGCGCGCCAGGGCAACAAGGCCTCGGGTTATGGCCTGACCGAAGACGGCAACGTGGCCTATGCCCTGCCACTCAAGCCAGGCGAATGGAAATCAGGGGTCATCGACAAGCTCGATGGCATCCACAAGATACTCAGCAAGGAGCCGGTGGATTTCGACGTCTTGACCCAGGCCCACGAGTCGGTGATTGCCTTGGTGCAACGTGCGCAACAACACTCATTGGAGGGCGGTGACGAGCATGAAGAACGCCAGCAGGCCATCGCAATGGTGATGGACCGGCTTTCGGACCTGCACGAGGAAATCCACAAGATCCAGCACAACGACCCTGCGTTCAAGATCAGGTCCGGACAGGACATCCTCAAGGAGAACGAGAAACTGCGCGAGCTGATCGATGACAAGCTCGCCAGTCCCGGCAATCCCAGGCCCAGTGCGACAGAGGTCGATCGGTTCAAGCAAGGGGCTTCACAGCGCAAAGAACTCAGAATGTCGCGGCTCGATCAGCAGCAATCCGATCTCCACGAGAACGAGAAAAAACTGCTGCAGCTGGCCATGGCGTTGAAGGAAGAAGCGCCTGAGCTGTCCAAGCCGGAAATCGAGCAGCGACGCAGACAGCTGGAGCAGATGAAGGAAGCGCTCAAGTGGAAGAAGTCTGATCTGGTGAGCGCGTACAAGGAGATCACCGAGGGCTACGTATCGATGAGGGAACTCGATCAGTTCCAGAAGGGTGTGCGCGACCCTTCGAGGCTGGCCACGCTGCACCGCCTGACCGACAACACCAAGACCTTGCTCAAGGACGAGCACTTCCAGCAGGCCTTCGATGAATTCGACGACACCCACAATGCACTGGTGATCGCTGGGTTCGGGCAAGACCCGGCAGAGCAGGAGATCCTGCAGTCGATGGGCGACCTTCTCAATTACCTGCTCATCCTGGCTCAGTCCAAGGAAGCCTCTCCCCAGAAGGCGATGAGGCTTGCCAAGCGTGTCAAGGTCGAGGCGGAGAAGGCTGGCAACTTGCTGGGGTGAGCCACAGGCCCCATGCGGGCGGGTGTCGGGTCAGTAGCGCAGGTTCAGCGAGACATACCCCCCCCGGCCTGGCATGGGGTACACCGTCTGCGAGTAGGCCTTGGTCGTGTAGACCTCGTCGAACAGATTGGTGATGCCCGTGCTGAGCTCAAAACCGCCGCGTTCATAACGCACCACGGTGTCCACCACGGTGTATGGATTCAGCGAAGGGGCCGTGTTGGACCAATCGTTGCCATCCATGCGCTTGCTGACGTACCGCGCGCTCGTGGTCCACTGCCACCCCGCACCGGGCTGCCATTGAACGGCTGCGCTGACAGTGTCACTCGGCACCAGCGGCACCCGGGTGTTGATCACCTCGAAGCGCGGCTCCACATGGGCCCACTGGCCCCGCAGCGTCAGCTTGGACAGCACGCGCCAGCGAGCATCCAGCTCCAGCCCACGACGACGGGTGGGCCAATCGTAGTTGCGGTTGCGGTCTTGTGCGAAATGGTCGTCGTACCCCAGGTAGATCTCGTCCGTGATGTTCATCATGAACGCAGTGAGCGTGGCGGAGAAGTCCGGCGTGGGCGTGTAGCGGATGCCGACCTCGCGCGTCTGCCCGCGCTGAGGGCGCAGATCCAGCCCGGCCAGCGTCATTTCATCGAGGTTGGGCTGGCGCACATGCCGGCTGATGCTGGCGAAAGGCTCCCACGCCGGCGACACGCGCCAACTGGCACCCAGTTCGGCACTGCGGTGATTCCAGCGGCGCACCGACTGGGCGCGAACATCGTAATGTGGCGTGCATCCGATCAACACAGGCGGGAGGGTCGGCGTGTATTGGCAACCATCATTGTGACTGAGGTCCTGGTGCAGCACGGCCTTCTGGTCCAGCCGGACGCCGGCATGCAACTTCACACCGCTCACGGGCGACAGCATCAGATCCGCCAGGCCCGCACGGCTGCGCACACGACCCACGATGCGCGGATCAGGCTCATCCAGCCCATTCATGTCCCGGTCATAGCGCCCTCGCCCCCACTCTCCTCCCAAGGTCAGGGCCTGGGGCAGGTCACGCCACATCCACTGCACCTCATAACGCGCCGACATGTCTTCACGACGCGAGTAGATCGCCGTGGTCTTGTCCCGCATCTGCTGCTCGATCGGATCGTCCAGCAAAGGCAGAGGCTCGAACCCCATCAAGAAGGGGTTCTGCCGATCGCGATGGGTGTAGCTCAGCGCCAGGCGTCCCGCCTGCTGCCAATCGAAGATGGCACCCGTGCTGACTTTCCAATCATCGACGGTGCCAAAGTCATACGGTGTTCGGGTGGCGCGGCGATCCGATTCACTGCCATCCAGAACGCTGGCCGGCAAACCAGCCGGGAACCCATTGCGGCTCTTGCTGCGCGAGGCTTTGAGATAGACCTCGCTCAGTCCCATGCTCATGCGGGGGAGCCAACGAAGCTCGCCCCCGACCTGATCTGTGTGCAGAGCACTGTTGTCCCGGTAGCCATCGGTGGTGGCGTGGCCTGCTTGCAGTCGGCCGGCAAACTGACCCAGCCCGCCCTCGAGCGCGGCACGGACGGAGCGCGTCCCGAACGAGCCCATCTTCACGCCCGCATCGGCGCGCGTCTGCCCGGGCTCAGGACGTCGGGTGGTGATGCTGATCACACCGCCCACGGCGCCCGGCCCGTACAACACGCTGCCACCACCACGGATCACCTCGATGCGCGAGATCTGCGACAGGGGTACCGTGGACAGGTCCGCAGCGGAGAGGTCGTTCTCGTTGATCACCTCGCCATCGACCACCACCAGCACGTTGCTGACGGCGGCATCGCCCATGCCCCGGATGTCGATGTTGGCGTAGCGGTCGTTCCCGTAGAAGCTGTGCAGGTTCAGGTTGGCCTCGGTGGCCAGCACCTCGGCCAGGCTGGTGGCCGTTGACCGCCGGATCGCCTCCTCGCCGATGACAGTGACATTGTTGGTCGGTGCGGAGGATGCCGCCCCAGGCCCGTCCACCACGTCACGGTTGGCGGTGACGGTCACGGGCGGCAAGCCCGAGCCATCGGCCGCCTGCGCCATGGCCGGCTGGTCAACCATGGCCAGCACGCAGCAGGTGGCACCAGCCCACGCCAGCGCATGGAACGCGTTGGGGCACATGCCTTTGCCCTGATGTCTGCGCACGGCCATGGTTTTCCTCATGCCAGCTTGCGGCGGCGCAGGGCGGCAGCCATCAGGCCCACGCCTGCCAGCGACAGCCAGGCCGTCGAAGGCTCTGGCACGGCGGCGGCCACGCTCAGGTTGTCCAGCGCGAAGTAGGTGGGCGTGTTGATGCCATAGAGACCCGTGTCAGACGAGTACATCTCGAACTGCAGCGACGACACCGTGCCCAGGCTCGACAAGTTCACCGTCAGCCACTGGTCCAGGATGTAGTCCTGGCTGTTGTCGCCAAACCGGTAGTCGGCGAGGTAGACATCCACCGTGCCGGTGGTGCTGCCGTCGAATGCCTTGCCAATGATGGACACGTAGAAGTAGTCGGCGTCGTTGCCCGAGATGCCACCGAACTTCTTGGCGAAGCTGTCGCCCTGCTGCATGGACAGCGCAGCGTAAGTCGTGTTGGTCAGTGCCACACTGTTCAGCTGCACGGGCGCGGCAAACGTGATCGTGGTGGGCTCTGGCTCATACGACGACACATACGCAATGGCGAAATTGGACGACTGCGCTGCGCCACTGCTGTTGAACACGCTGAACTGGTTCTCATAGCCGGCCGTCGTGGTGTCCGTCTCGTTGGAATAGACCCACTGCGACCAACTGCCATAGTCACTGCTGTAGGCATGGCTGAACGTGGCCGCACCGCTGGTGAAGGTCGTGCTGGCTTGCGGGAAGTAGTGGCTCGACGGGGCCAAGGCCAATTCTTCGAACGTGGAGGTGGTGGCGGCCTGTGCCGACGAGGCGCCCAGGGTCGCGCACAGCGCCAGGCAGGCGCCGATCAAGGTGTGTTGCATGGAATGCTCCGATGTGGATGGAAGGCTGCGGGCTCAGGCCTGCCGGCGGGCACGCAAGGCACCCAGCACGCACAGGCCGAAGGCAAAGCTCAGCCAGGTGGCGGGCTCAGGCACGGCGGGCGTGGTGGTGAACTGCGCGAAATGGACCACGCCCACGGCGTCCAGGTCGAAGCCGGCGCTGCCAGTCGTCGGGTACGGGTCATAGATGATGTTGCCGGCGCTGTCGCGCGCGCTGCCGTTGCCCACGATGTCCACGATGCGGACGTACTGCACCTTGTCGATGTCCAGCCCGGCTGTGCCGGCCAGCAGGCCCAGATCGAAGCCCGTGCCGAAGCCTTGACGGTACTTGCCGGCCAGGCCGTCGATGTTGGTCGTGTCGACCGAGCCGAAGCCGCCCACCGCCTTGGTGGTGAGCGAGTAGTTCGGGAAGCGGAAGAAGTTGGCGCCATCGGACGACACCTCCACCCAGCCCAGCTCCAGGAAGGTGTCGCTGAAGCTGTTCTCGAACACCGCGAAGTCGGCGCCCGCGCCGTTGGTGATGTAGCCGCCGAACGTCAGCGTGATGCTGCCGTTGTCGCCCAGCACGACCACATCGTAGGAATCGCCCACGGCCTTGCCCAGGGCCTTCTCAGGCGTCTTCCAAGTGGCGTCCACACCGGTGCCGGGCAGGTAGTTCTGGTAACCGGTGGCCCACTGGACGATGCTCGCGTCGTCCTTGCTGATGGCGGTGCTGCCTGGCTTGCCGGCGGCCGGCGCGAAGGGGCCAGCGTGGGCGGCACCGGCGGCCAGGGCCAGGGCGGCCAGCGCCAGGGTGCGGAAAGAAGAAGTGTGTCGCATGCGAATCTCCCAATGCCCGGGCCATTCCCGCCACGGGCTTGAGTTGAAGATCCGACGTCACGGAACAGACAGGCATGCGCGGCACAGCGCACCACCAGGGCGAGACAAGAATGCCCCGCGCCTGGCCATGCGCCATGCTCTCCGCCCGCCGCCCACCGCAGCCATCGGGATGTGTTGCGGCAGGCCGGTCTCCGGGCTTGCGAGTGCGCCATGATGACGCGGGCGGTCCGCCTTCCCGTGCGTGCTGCACAGTGGCTACCCCTGAGGGTGTGGACCGCCTTGACTCGCCTACCGTTGCGGGGGCAGCGCCGGCTTGGCAGAGCGCCTGTCCGTCAAATCGGACAGGGTCTGCGCACCGGCTTCCCGTTTCACCCTTGCCAGCCCGTGAAGGCTTCAAGGACACCTGAAGCGGGCGCGATTCTAATCGCTGTGCAAAAGTTCACAAACACCCGGGTTGGGCGTTCATGCAGCCTTGCGCTCCAGCAAGGCTTCCAGGCCATGGCCCGAAATCGTCTCGTCGCGCAGCAGACTGTCCGTCATCGCATGCAGCACATGCGCCTGCGCCTCCAGCGCCGCACGGCAGGCAGCCTGCGCCCCTTCCAGCAGGGCCTTGGCCTCGGCCAGGACACGGTCCTGGATGTGCGGGCCCACCAGTCTGTCGGGCACGCCCTTGATGCTCAGCAGGCCGAACTCCTTGCTCAGGCCCAGGCTGCTGACCATGTCGATGGCCAGCTCGGACGCGCGCTTGAGGTCGTCCGATGCGCCGGATGTGGTGTTGCCAAACACGAACAATTCCGCCTCACGGCCCGCCAGCAGCATGCCCAGGCGGCCATGCAGCTCCTGTTCGCCATAAAGCGGCAGTTCGTTGACACGTGTCACGAAGGTCACGCCAAGGGCCTGGCCGCGCGGCTCGATGGTCACGCGTTCAACCACGCCGGCCTTCAGCGCGTGTGCCACGATGGCGTGGCCGCTCTCGTGCACGGCGATGCGGTGTCGGTCTTCGGGCGTCATCAGGTCCTTCATGCCGGACACCTCGCCGCCCATCTGGTGCGACTCCAGCGCGCGATGCAGATGCGCCTGCCCCACGGACTCTGCGTTCTGCTCCGCGGCCAGCACCGTGGCCCGGTTGACCACGTTGGTGATGTCCGCATGCGACAGCGTGCTGCTGGCGCGGGCCAGGGCCTCGCTGTCGACGGCGGGATCGGCCTTGACACGGCCCAGGCACAGATCGAACAGCGCACGGCGATCGCCCAAGGTGGGCAAGGTCATGCGGGCCACCAGGTCGAAACGGCCAGGGCGTCGCAGCGCCTCATCGATGTTGCCGACGTGGTTGGTGGCACCAATCACGATCACGTTGTCCATCGCGGAAAAGCCGTCCATCTCCACCAGCAGCTTGTTGATGATGCGGTTCTCTTCCGAGACACCGCCGCCGTTGGGCTTGCCCGCCCCGTTGGAGCGCTGGCCGATGCCATCGAACTCGTCGATGAAGACGATGCAGGGCGCGTTCTTGCGGGCGGTGGCGAACAGCTCGCGCACCTTGGCAATGCCGGCACCGTAGAACATGCTGGAGAAGTGCGAGCCGTCGACCGCGATGAAGTTGGCGCCGCATTCACCCGCCAGCGCCCGGGCCAGCAAGGTCTTGCCGGTGCCGGGCGGGCCTTCGAGCAGCACGCCCCGGGGCGGCTTGGCACCGAGGGCCAGGTACTTGTCGGGAGATTTCATGAAGGCGGTGACCTGCTGCAAGGCAGCCTTGGCCTCCATCGCACCGATCACCTCGTCGAAACCTGCTTCGGGCTTTTCTGCCAGTTGGGTCTTGCTGCCGGTCAGGCCACCGCCCTGGCGCACCAGGTAGAAGGCCAGGAAAGCCGTGATCGCCACGGAGGCAACGGCCAGCACGCGCTGCATCACCACGCCCAGGCTGTCAGTGATGCGCATGCCCAGCTCGCGTTCGTCGATGCTGATCGGCGTGAGATCAAAGCCCTTGTCGCGGCTGAGCGATTCAAGCCGGCTGCCCAGGCCGTCAGAGCCTGCGAGCAGGCGCGTGCTGAAGCGCTCGCCAGAGCGGGTGGTGACCAGTGCGCGCGCGCCATCCACCCCCACCTCGCGCACGCGGCCTTCCATGATCGCGCGCTCGAAAGCCGACACGTTCATGGGTTTCTGCAGCCAGGGTTGCGGATCGGCTTCGAAGCGGGCAGCCAGTTCGGTGCGCCCCGCCGTGCTGCGCTGGCTGGACATCAGGTCCGCGGCCACCAGTGCGGCAATGCTGCCAAGGATGATCAGAACGATGCTGGCGATCTGCAGCCAGCGGGGCCAGGTCTTGAAGCGCTTCATGTCAGGCGGAGGCAAAAGGAAAGGCGGCAAAGAGCGCGCGATGCAACCGATATGAAACCGCATTTCGCGCGATGAGAGCGCCTCGATCAATGCCGGACAGCCATGGCAATTCCAGACGCTGCCCGCTTATCGGCAGTTCAGCGGCATGGCGCCAGCCATCTTGCGGTGTGGGCCGCGCACAAATTCACGCTGAGGGCATGCGCGCGGCATATCCTCAAACCCTGCGTGGGAATGGGCGTGCCCAGACGCTGCCCGTACCTCAGTACTGCAGCTTGGGATACCAGTCCGTGCCTCGGCCCTCCGGGGTCAGGTCGAGAATCGACCACAGTGACGCGATGTCAGGCGCATCGCGCGGATCCTGCCCAGGATCGGCCATCTCCTTGGTCATCTCACTGGCCCAAAACAGCCGCACCTGATCGCCATCGCGCTTGAAAACGACCAAGGCCGGGTATTCGCTGCCATCAGGCATCAGGATGCCCAGGTCCCTGGCGTAGTCATCCCCCACCGTCTGGATGAAATTCAGATCGCGCCACCCTCGTTGCTGGGCAAAGGCGTACTGACGTTCCACACTCGATCGCCCCAGGATCTTCAGCGCCACGCGCTGCTTGATGTCTGCTGCATTGCCCTCGACCGAACCCAGCCAGTTGGTGCACATGGGGCAAGGCCTCTCGCGCTGGGGGCCGTACATCCAGAAGTACGTCACCAGGGTGTCCTTGTCGCCGAAGAGGTCGATCAGGCCCACGTCGAAGCCCTGCTCGTCCATGAAACGGTAGTTCTTGATGATCACAGGTCCGGGGGGCAACGCCCTTCGCTGCTCGACCAGGCGTGTCGCGTGCCGGCGGAATTCGATCTCCTCGGCCAGCAGGGCCCGGCGGGCGTGCTCATAGTCTGCAGAGGCGCCTGGGAAAGGGGTCTTCGCCTTGGTGGCCAATTGCGAGGCGGAAGGCAGGGAGGTGCTCATGTTCGTGCTCCTGGCAGGGGGCAGAGCCCACGATGTGGAACCAACGGCTTTTTTGAGCCTATCAGAAGGCCTTTTGGGCGCCATCTTCATGGTCTCTCTTGCCGTGCGCTGCAGGATGGGTACATTGCATGAACAGGAAGACAAAATCGGGAGACTTGCATGCACGTGAACAGCCCCGGCCTGGCAGCCCGCTGGAGCGGGACCCAGGCTCTGACCGGCATCTCACCCGAAGAGCTGGCCCGAGAAACCGCTGCGGTCATGCGGGCCCTTGAAGAACGCAACGACCACACTGCGGCCCACTGCACCCGAACCTGCGCCCTGGCCCGGGCCATCGGGCACTCGCTGGGTTTGCTGTCGGATGAACTCCGGGTGCTCGAACTGGCAGCCATGCTGCACGACGTCGGCAAGATCGGCATCCCCGATCGCATCCTGCTCAAACCGGGGCGCCTGGATGCCGAAGAGCTTCGCGTGATGCGAACACACCCATGCCGCGGTTACGAGATCCTCAGCGCAGTCCCGGATGCCCAGATCAACGCGGTGGCTGCCGTGGCCTTGTGCCACCATGAAGCAGTCGATGGCAGTGGCTACCCCAATGGACTGTCAGGCGACGCCATCCCGGACCTGGCCCGGATCGTCGCGGTGGCCGATGCCTATGACGCCATTGCCGCGGCGCGCCCTTACCACCAGCCCAGAACGCATGCGCAGGTCATGCGCATCCTGATGGATGAGAACGGGCACCAATACGACGTCGAGGTCCTGAGCAAATTCGTCAGGATCATCGAATCCAGCGCGCACCGAGCGCCAGACCAGGCACCCTGAGCCTGCCGTCAGGGCGATTGCAGGGCAAGCCTCAGCAGCTCTTCGGTGGCAAAGCCATCCGCAGGCAGACCCTCGCTGCGCTGGAAATCCCGCAGCGCCTTGCGCGTGGCAGGGCCCAACTGACCATCCGGCGCTCCGCTGTCGAAGCCACGCTGGTTCAGCGCCCTCTGCAAGGCCAGCACCTCGCCGCGGTTCAGCGCGCGCAAGTCTCGCGGCCAGGCAGCTTGCACGCCCGGGCCACCCGCGATGCGCTGCGACAGCAGGCCCACGGTGAGCGCGTAGCTCATCGAGTTGTTGTACCGAAGGATGGCGCGGTAGTTCCGCCCCACCAGGAAGGCCGGGCCTCGCGCACCCGCCGGCTGCAGGATCATCGCGTCGCCCATGCTGGGCAATGGTGAGCCGTCCAAGGTGCGCACACCCTCCAGCGCCCACTGCTCGGCGTTCTGGCGCACTGACACATCAGCGCGGGCCGGGTCAAAGCCAGGCGGCAGCTGCACTTCGAGGCCCCACGGCTCATCGGCGCGCCACCCAGAGCGGGCCAGGAAGTTGGCGGTGGAGGCCAGCACATCGGGCATGCTGCCCCAGATGTCGCGGCGCCCGTCACCATCGGCATCAACGGCATACGCCAGGTACGAGGTGGGCATGAACTGCGTCTGCCCCATGGCTCCTGCCCAGGAGCCCACCATGCGCTGGTGCTCGATGTCACCGCGCTGCACGATCTTGAGGGCCGCCATCAGTTCGGTGCGCGCCCAGGCCTCGCGCCGCCCTTCGAAACCCAGGGTGGCCAGTGCATCGAACACCGGCACATCGCCATAGTTGCCACCGAAGTTGCTCTCGATGCCCCAGACCGCCATCAGCACTGGCCCTGGCAGACCATAACGGGTCGTGACGGCATCGGCCTGCGACTGCAGCTCGGCGAGCTTTTGCTGCCCTGTGGCCACGCGGCGGTCCGACACCACACCTTCCAGGTAGTCCCAGAAGCTGCGGGTGAACTCGGGCTGGGCGCGGTCGGCCACCACCGCGCGGTGGTACGGCCGCACCCCATCGAGGGCTTTGGTCAAGGTGGCGTCATCAATGCCGCCCGCTCGGGCGGTCTCCCGAAAACCCGCCAACCACTGGGCAAAACGTTCATCGGTGGCCTTGGCCGCGCTGGCCTGTGCCGTGGAAGGCATGGCAGCAGGGGAAGAGGCGCGAGGTGTGGAGGAAGGACCCGATGCACAACCCGACAAGATCAGCATCGCCATCGCAGCAGGCTTGAACAGGTGGCGGCTTCCAGATGACATCAAAACTCCTTGCACACAGGCGGTTGCGGCAAATCCTACAGGAATCCCCCCGCGGGCCCGCAGGCCAGCCCGGATGACCGCAGGCTTGATCAGGCACACCACCTGCTGCTGGCAGTGAAACGATCCATGCATCAGAAAGGAGCCCCGCATGCCCACGACCGCAGACTCCAAGATCACCCCACGCGCCGCCGAGGAGGCAGCCGACAGGACTGCTGAAAAACACCGCCGCATCCAGCATGAACAAGACCGCGCGGACGAAGCGCGTCAGCCATCAGGCAACGAGTCGAAACACAAGCCGGGGGTACAAGCCGGTTCGCGCTTCCAGCCCACGGATCTGCCTGCACAGCACCAGGCCAAACCAGGCAACGAGCAGGAGCTGGCTTTGGAGCCTCAGTACCAGGCACCCGACTACCTGGGAAGTGAGAAATTGAAAGGCATGACGGCCGTGATCACGGGCGGCGATTCCGGCATCGGCCGGGCCGTGGCCGTTTTGTTCGCCCGCGAAGGGGCGGATGTGGCCATTGTCTACCTCAACGAACACCAGGACGCTCAGGACACCCAACGTGCGGTCGAGGCGGAAGGCCGCCGCTGCGTGTTGATCCCCGGCGACGTGAAGGATTCAGCCTTCTGCAAGCAGGCCATCGACCAATCGGTCAAGGCCTTCGGCAAGCTGGACATCCTCGTCAACAACGCCGCCTTCCAGGAGCATGCTGCTTCGCTGGAAGACCTGACGGATGAGCGCCTGGACGAGACCTTCCGCACCAACATCCTGGGCTACATGTACATGGCACGTGCCGCCCTGCCCCACTTGCGCCAAGGCAGCAGCATCATCAACACGGGCTCGGTGGTCGGCCTGCGGGGCAGTCCCCAGTTGCTGGATTACTCGACCACGAAGGGCGCCATCCATGCGTTCACCAAGTCGCTGGCGCAAAGCGTGATCGACAAGGGCATCCGGGTGAACGCCGTGGCACCGGGCCCGGTGTGGACCCCGCTGAACCCCGCCGACTCACCGGCCGACAAGGTGAAGGAGTTCGGCAAGGGCACGGACATGAAACGTGCCGCCCAGCCCGAAGAGCTGTCTCCAGCCTATGTGTTCCTCGCGGCCCCGGTATGCTCGGGCTACATCACCGGGATTGTTCTGCCTGTGACGGGAAGCGTGGGGGCGATTTAAGCGCGGTACCTGCCCCATCGATCGGTTGCGTCCCATGCCTCTGGACCGCTACCGACGGCCGTCAGGCCCCATGCGAGAGGCCCGCACGCCTGAGCAGTTGCTTGCAGCGGTCTGACAGGTGCACCACGCGCAGGTGCTTGCCGGCCTTGGCGTAACGGTCTCGCAGCGTGGTGAGCGCCTCGATGGCCGAATAGTCTACAAAGCTCAGGTGGCGGCAATCCAGCGTCACCTGTGGTGGATCACCCGCCGCGTCGAACAGGCCCAGGAAGGGCTTGACTGACGCGAAGAACAGGGTGCCATGCACCTGGTAGAGCTTGCTGCCATCAGGCTCGGCATGCTGATCAGCGTACAGCTCGCGGGCATGTTGCCAGGCAAAGTTCAGCGCAGCGATCACCACCCCGCAGAGCACGGCCATGGCCAGATCGGTGAACACAGTGATCACCGTCACGGCCACGATCACCAGCACATCGCTGCGCGGCACCTTGTTGAACACCCTCAGGGATCCCCAGGCGAAGGTCTGCTGCGCCACCACGAACATCACGCCCACCAGGGCGGCCAATGGGATCTTCTCGATCCAGGGCGACAGGAACAGCACGAACAGCAGAATCATCACTCCCGCCACCACGCCTGACAGGCGGCCACGTCCGCCGGAATTGAGGTTGATCACGGTCTGCCCGATCATGGCGCAGCCGCCCATGCCGCCAGCCAGGCCCGACGCGACATTGGCCACGCCCAGCGCCACGCACTCGCGGTTCGTGCGACCACGGCTCTGGGTGATCTCGTCGGTGAGGTTCAGGGTGAGCAGTGTTTCCAGCAAGCCTACCAGCGCCATCAACACCGCGTAAGGCGCGATGATGCGCAGCGTGTCGAGTGTCCAGGGCACGTTGGGCAACCCCAGGCTGGGCAGGCCACCAGCGATGTGCGCCATGTCGCCCAGGGTGCGGGTGGGCAGATCGAGCACGTTGGCCAGCAGGCCCACGCCCAGGATCGCGACCAGTGCAGGCGGCACGCTGCGCGTAAAGCGAGGCAGCAGGTAGGCCGTGGCCATGGTCAAGGCGACCAGGCCCAGCATCAGCCACAGGGGTGGTCCCTCCAACCAGTGTTCTCCCACCTTGAAATGTTCGAGCTGGGCCAGGGCGATGATGATGGCCAGCCCGTTGACGAAGCCCAGCATCACCGGGTGCGGCACCATGCGCACCAGCTTGCCCAGGCGCAAGGCGCCGAACAGGATCATGAGGACGCCGGCCAGCAGCACCGTGGCCAGCAGGTATGGCGCACCGTGCTGAACCACCAGCGCCACGATCACCACGGCCATCGAGCCGGCTGCGCCAGAGATCATGCCGGGACGCCCTCCCAGCAGGGCGGTCAGCGTGCAGATGATGAAGGCCCCATACAGGCCCATCAGCGGGTTGAGCTGAGCCACCAGCGCGAACGCGATGCATTCGGGCACCAGGGCGAAGGACGTGGTCAGGCCGGCCAGGACTTCGGCGCGGTATCGGGTGAGGTTCATGACCCGTATTGTTCTATGCCTTGATGCAGGCAGCCGGCAGCATCACCAGAAATGGGCTGCGCCCTGGATCTCCTTGATGGCCTTCTTGCATTGCGCGGCCGATTGCGCCTGGGTGGCCGTCAGCCAACCCACACCAAACCAGGCGCGCCCATCCTTGCTGGCCGTGTCGCGGAACCCCTGCAGGGCCACCGCTTCGTCGTTGTGCTGACCCAGCACATCCTGCGCTGGGCGAAGGTGTTGCAGATAGCGCTCGACCGCCCGCTTGCTGAACAGGGGTTGCGCCAGCTCGGTGATGTAACGCAGCCGCTTCAGGCGTTTGCGTACCCTGTGCTGCCGTTCAACGTCAAGCTCGGGGAAGCGTCTTCCATCATCGACCACCTTGCGGTGCAAGGCGCCGATGCGCTTGCGCAGCAGCCTGCGCGCTTCACCGGACGCGCCCCGCCCTTCTTCGAGCGAAAAGGCCAGCAGATCGAGCAACACACCCTGGAAGGCGGCATCGCGAACAGCCACCTGGGGCAGCGGCACATCACCGACCGATGTGCGCGGCGCCACCAAGGGGGCGCCCACCGCCGCCAGACGGGGCTCCACGGCCTTGCGCACCTCTTCCTGATCCCGGTAGGCGCCCAGTTCCCTGAACACCTTGCGCAGCACGGGTTCCCAATCCTGCTGGCGGCCTTCGAGCCCTGCCGCCGCTTCCTTCAACACCGTCCTCAGCCTGCGAATGCCCACGCGAAGCTGGTGGACGTGGTCGGCGTCGTCATGGCCCGCCGCCACATGGCTGGCGTTGGGCATGATCTGCGCCAGGCAGTTGTTGATCATGGCGCGGAACTGCTGGCCGGAGTTCGCGCCTGGCTTGAAGTGAACCGGCGTGGCCTTGTCCGCAGGCGCCCCCTGCGCCTGGGCCAGCGCCGCGCCTCTGGTCGACTTGCTCAAGGTGCTGAGCCACAGGCCATGGGTCTGGACCAGGCGATTGGCCAGGGCAAACATCTCACGGACAGAAGCCCCCTCCTTGAGTTCCAGTTCGAGCTCGCAAACCGGAATACGGCGCCCGCCGGATTCGATGTGCCCCAGATCGAAAGCCGCTTCGACCACTTCGTCACCCAGTTCCAGCGTCATGGCATGACGCGTGACACAGGTGCGGTGGCGCTCCTCGAGCCGGGCCATGTCCCCGGCACCACCCAGGGCTTCACGCCAGGCCTTGGTCACGGACTTGTCCCTGTGTCTGGACAAATCAGGACGGGTCAGTCCGCCTTTGCTCTCCAAGGCCACGTTGTGTTCAAACCTCCGGGCCGGGCTGTCGGCGGCGGCTTTCAGGGTCTGGACCCAGGCCCCGCCCTCCCGCCGAATGCGCAGCGACAGTCCCGCATGGCCGAGCTTGTCATCCGGGGTGTCGAAGTAGCGTGCTTCGAGTTCGACGCTGGGGGCTGTGTCGAGCTGCAAGGACTTCATCACGCGCTGGCGCTTCCTGGCCGGCACGATGAGCTTGAGTTCCAGTTCTTTCACGGTGCACTCCTTCAGTGATGCTTTCCGTGAGCAAGGGGCCGGCTCAATGCCCGTTGCCCAGTGCCGGGCTCTGTGGCCCGTGGCACGCAGAATCGTCAGACAGGTGTCTTGCGTGGACGCCCCGGCTTCAAAGGGTCCAGTGCATCGAGCGCCACCTTGAGCCTGGCGTCGCTGAGGCTGGCCAGGGCATGCAGCCCCGCGCGCAGCAGTTCGCTCTTCTTGGCGGGTCGCTTGAAACCGAGTGCCCGCTGCTTGAGCTGGTCGATCAGCTGGAAGTCATTGCCTGGCATGGTGAAGCTGTCTCGCACAAGCTTGTGCTTGAGCTTCTTGGCAGGCTGCAACTTCTCGTCTACCGTATTCTTGGCAGGCGCTTTCACTGCAGGCTTCACAACGGATTTCACCGCAGCTTTCGGCGCCTTCTTGGCGGCCGTCTTGCGCGCCGCAGGAGCGGCCTTCCTGGTTGACACAGGCGCTACAACGGGCGCCTGCGAAGGTGCTGCAATGGCTGGGTCTTTGGCTTTGGTGGCAGAGGTCACGGCAATTCCTGAAAATAGTATAAACAATTTATACTATAAACAAGCAACCAAGACAATCCACGACGCCGCGATGCGGCCAACGCTTCCCCTATGATGGCCGCTCACCATGAGCACATCATTGTTTTCATCCTTTGCAGCAGGCGGTGGAGAGATGGGCCAGCGGGTACGAGCCTTCGACTGGGCGGCCACCCCCCTGGGGCCCCTCTCTGGCTGGCCTGCCGCGCTTCGCATCACCGTGGACCAGATCCTCGCGTCCAGCTTCCCGTCTTGCCTGTTCTGGGGCCCGGAGCTCATCGCCATCTACAACGATGCCTTCCGGCCTCTGATGGGCTCCAAGCCGGAGGCGCTTGGCCAGCCTTTCCATGTGATCTGGGCAGAGGCCTGGACCCAGTTGTCACCCATTGCAGCCAAAGCCCTGGCCGGCGAATCCACCTTCATCGAGAACTACCTCGTGCGCGTCGATCGCAGCGGCATCCTGGAGGACGCGTGGTTCACCTTCAACTACGGCCCCGTGTTCGATGAACACGGCACGGTCGTGGGCATGCTCGACACTGTGGTGGAAACCACCACCCAGGTGCAATCCCGGCAACGCGGACATGCCGAGCGCGAACGACTGCAGGCCTTGCTGCGGCAGATGCCCGGCTTCGCCGCCGTGCTGCGCGGGCCTGACCATGTGTTCGAGTTCGTCAACGAGGCCTATGTCGACATCGCCGGCCCGCGCGACTTCATCGGTCGCAACGTGCGCGAACTGTTTCCCGAACTGACCGGCCAAGGCTTCTACGAGATCCTGGACGAGGTTTATGCCAGCGGTCAGCCCTTCCGGGGCGACGCACTGCCAGTCACCCTCGACAGAGAAGATGGTCACCGCTACATCAACCTGCTGTACGAGCCCATCCGCGACGCGGCGGGCCGGGTGGAGGGCATCTTCGTCGGCGGCTACGATGTCACGGACCACGTCGCGGCCGAAGCCAACCTGCGCGAACTCAATGCTGAGCTTGAGCAGCGCGTGATCGAGCGCACCCTGTCGCGAGGCAAGGCCTGGAATGTCAGCCCCGAGTTGCTCTGCGTGATCACTGCGGACGGGCACTTCGAAACCACCAACCCTGCCTGGCACAAGACGCTGGGCTGGACAGAGGCAGAGATGGCCACCCAGGGCTTTCGTGGCCTGGTCCACCCCGAAGACCTGTCCGCCTCCCTCGATGCCTGGGCTGAGGCCTTCGAGCGCCAGCAACCGGTGCTGCACTTCGAGAACCGCTACCGCGCCAAGGATGGCGCCTGGCATTGGCTGTCCTGGGTGGCGGTGCCGGAAGACGGCAAGGTCTACTGCATCGCCCGCGACGTGAGCGCGGAGAAGACACGGCAGAGAGCGCTGGCCGAGACGCAGGAAGCGTTGCGCCAATCCCAGAAGATGGAGGCGATCGGCCAGCTGACCGGCGGCATTGCACACGATTTCAACAACCTGCTGGCCGCCATCAGCAGCAGCATGCAGGTCATGAAGATCCGCGCGGCGGCCGGTCAGCTCGACGACCTGGGCCGATACCTGGAGGTCGGCGAACGATCGGTGCGACGCGCAGCGGCGCTCACTCAGCGTCTGCTGGCATTCTCGCGACGCCAGACCCTGGACCCACGGCCCACCGATGTCAATCGCTTGATGACAGGCATGGCCGACCTGGTGGAGCGTACCGTCGGGCCGTCGGTGCAGGTGGTGCTGGCCCAGGCGCCCGACCTGTGGGGCACCCGCGTCGATGCCCCGCAGTTGGAGAACGCGCTGCTCAACTTGTGCATCAATGCCCGTGACGCCATGCCCAACGGCGGCACCATCACCCTGGCCACCCACAACGAGGTGGTGGACACGCGCCTGGCCGTTGAGCGAAAGATGCCTCCGGGTGACCATGTCCAGATCGACATCATCGACCACGGTACCGGCATGCCGCCCGAGGTGCTGGCACGTGTGTTCGATCCATTCTTCACGACCAAGCCGCTGGGCCAGGGCACGGGCCTGGGGCTGTCCATGGTGCACGGCTTTGTCCACCAGTCCGGCGGCCATGTCCACATCGACTCCAAGGTAGGCCATGGCACCACCATCAGCCTGTACCTGCCTCGCCACATCGGCCCAGCCGACCAAGAGGATGCGGCGCGGCAAGTGGCTGAGGCCCCGCCCACCGGCCAGGGTGAAACCGTGCTGCTGGTGGAAGACGAAGACACCCTGCGGGACCTGTTCCGTGAGGTGCTGGAGGATGCAGGCTACCGCGTCATCATCGCGGCAGATGGGGCCGCCGGGCTGCGCGTGCTGCAAGGCCAGGACAAGGTGGACCTGCTGGTGACCGACGTGGGCTTGCCCGGCGGCATGAATGGGCGGCAGCTGGCGGATGCCGGGCTGGCCCTGCGCCCCACGATGAAGGTGCTGTTCGTGACCGGCTATGCCGATGCCAACGCCGTGGGAGCGAACGGGCTGCTGGATGCCGGGATGGCACTGATCACCAAGCCATTCGACCTGGCGGACCTGGTCCGCAAGGTGAAGGAGATGCTGTGCTGAAAAGAATGCTCCTGGCCCTCATGGCCCTGGTGGTGCTGCTGGCCGCAGTGGTGGCCATCAACACGCTGCGTCATGGATCTCAGCAGCTCTCCGTGCCGCCTGCGCCAGCCATCACACTGGATGAGCAGGTCATCACCGACACGCTGGCGGGTGCCGTCCGTTTCCGCACCATCGCAGACCGCGACCATGCGGATGCCTCCGCAGAACAGTTCCAACAGTTCCACGCCTTCCTCGCGCAGCGCTTTCCACGCGTCCACGCCACGCTCAAGCGCGAAGCCATCTCCCAGTACAGCCTGCTGTTCACCTGGGCAGGCACAGACTCCAGCCTCAAACCCATCGCGCTGATGGCGCACCAGGACGTGGTTCCGGTCGCGCCGGGCACCGAGCAGCACTGGCAGGAAGATCCCTTCGCCGGTGTCGTCAAGGGCGGCTTTGTGTGGGGCCGCGGCGCCTGGGACGACAAATCGAACCTGGTGTCGCAACTGGCCGCCATCGAGCAGCTCATCACCGAAGGCTTCAGGCCGAAGCAGACCATCTACCTGGTGTTCGGCCACGACGAAGAGGTCAGCGGCCTTCGCGGCGCGCTGGAAGTGGTCAAGGTCTTGCAACAGCGCGGTGTCAAACTGGATTTCGTGATCGACGAAGGTCTGCTGATCACCGAAGGCGTGATGCCTGGCATCGACAAGCCCGTGGCCCTGATCGGCATCGCAGAAAAAGGTTACCTTTCGGTCGAGTTGAAGGCATCGGCGACGCCCGGCCACTCCTCCATGCCCTCGCAGGGCAACGGCGCCATCGCGATGATGAGTACCGCCCTGCGGCGCCTGGATGACGAGCAGTTGCCCGCCAGCCTGCGCGGCGTGGCGCAGGAAATGTTCGAGACCATCGCACCTGAGATGAGCGGTTTTCAGCGCGTGGCCTTGTCGAACCTGTGGCTGTTCAGCCCCATGGTGCAGCGCCAGCTCGAGAAAAAGGCCAGCACCAACGCCGTGATGCGGACCACCACCGCGCTGACCGTGGTGCACGCCGGAGAAAAAGACAACGTGCTGCCCGGTGAGGCCCATGCCACGGTGAATTTCCGGCTGGTGCCGGGCGACACGCGCGCCCACGTGATGGAGCACGTCAAGTCAAAAGCGGGCGATGGCTTCGAGCTGACCGCACTGCCCGGCAGTGCAGAGCCCTCGGCCATTTCGCCAACCCAGTCGCCCTCTTATGGCCTGATCAACCGGACGGTGCGCTCGCTGTTTCCGGGCACGGTCGTGGCGCCAGGCCTGATGATCGGCGCCACCGACTCGCGGCACTTTGCGCCCATCAGCGATCACATCTACCGGTTCTCACCGGTGCGCGCAAAGCCTGAGGACCTGCCGCGCTTTCATGGCACGAACGAGCGCATATCGACCGCCAACCTGATGGAGCTGGTGCGCTTCTATCACCAGCTCATTCGCTTGGCCTCGCAGGAGCCGCCTGCGCCCTGACGAGCGGCACCGCCACGTCCATGCCTTGAGATGCTGGACGGCTGACTCACGCATCTCTGTAACGGGCCATGGCATCACCAATGGTGATCCTCAATGCGTCCAACTCGAGCGGCTTGCCGATGTGTGCGTCGAAACCGGCTTCCAGGGCCTTCAAGCGATCAGCCTCGCGCGCCATGCCGGAGACCGCGACCATCGGCACGCGGCGCGTCTCTTCGGCAGCGCGCAACTGCCGGGCAAGCCAGTAGCCATCGCGTTCAGGCATCGCGATGTCGGACACCACCACGTCGAATGTCTCACTGCGCGCGGTGTCCAGCGCACGCACTGCCGTATTGACGGCCACGACGCTGGCACCCTCCAGCTTGAGCAGATCCGTGAAGGCGCTGAGAAGCAGGAGCTCGTCATCCACCAGCAAAATGCGCAAGCCCTCCAGCTGGCGCTGGTCGGCCTGGGGCGTTGTTCCTGCGCTCGCGCCGGCACCAGACAGAGGTAGCCATACATGGAACTGAGACCCGAGCCCCGGGCCTTCCGAGGTGGCATCGGCCTTTCCACCATGAAGCTCAGCCAGTTGCTTCACGAGGGCCAGGCCAATCCCAAGACCTGTCTTGCTTCGGCTGGTGCCTGTGTCCACCTGCCGGAACATCTCGAAGATGTCACCGAGCAGCGCCGGCTCGATGCCCACGCCCGAGTCGGCCACGGTCAACTTGGCCATGTCGCCATCGATCGTCAGGCTCAGCCGGATATCACCACGCAGCGGGGTGAACTTGATGGCGTTGGTCAGCAGGTTCCACACGATCTGCTCGATGCGCACCGGGTCCACCATGGCAATCAGTGGCTCCGCGAGCTCGGCCTCCAGGGTCTGGCCCTTTGCGGCGAGCTCGGGGCCCACGGCGTCGACGATATTGCGGATCAGTCCCGGCAGGTCGACCATTGAGGGCGCCAGAACCACCTTGCCCGTGCTGACGCGTGACAGCTCCAGCAGGTCGTTGATGATTTGTGCCTGGCTGGCAACGGCCGTCTTGATGGCGCCGGCAGCCCGCGCCGCCCTGGGCTCCGCGCTGAAACCAGGCAGCCGCTCAAGCAACTGTGCGCTGACCTGGATGACCGCCAACGGGTTCTTCAGCTCATGGGACATCACCGCCAGGAATTCATCTTTCATGGCACCGGCCTTGCGCAGCGTTTCCCGCGCGGTGCGCTCTTCGATCAGTGCCGCCTGCTGCCGCCTGTCTCGCAGTTCGGTGCTGGTGAAGTCTCGTGCGATCTTGGCATAACCCACCAGGCCGCCATCGATCAGGGGCGTCGTGATACCGCTGCAGAAGATCCTTTGTCCATCCTGGCGCACATGCCACCGGTCGTCCTCGGCCCTGCCCTGCTCTTGGGCCCTGCGCATCTCGTCGCGGGGCATGCCCGAGAGCAGGTCTTCAGGGGTGAAGATGAAATCGATCAGCTTGCCTGCCGCCTCTTCGGCGGTGTAGCCGAAAACGCGTTCTGCACCGGGGCTCCACGATGAGATGGTGCCGGCTTCGTCCATCGTGATGATGGCGTAGTCGCGCATGCTGTCCGCGACCAGCCGCATCCGCTGCTCACTCAAGCGCAGGCGTTCTTCGGCAGCCCGGCGCGAAGACACGTCGAACAAGGTGAAGATGGCACCGCTGATGCGGTCCTCGCTGGTGCGGTAGGGCAGGACGCGCGTGAGGAACCAGCGCCCATCGGAGCTTCGGACCTCACGCTCCACACGGCGGAGGTCCCGCAAGACCTGGCTGGCATCCGCGGCCAGTTGAGGGTAGTCGAGCCGGTGGGTGATGTCGAACAGCGGCCGCCCGACGTCTGCGGGGCGCAGGTTGAACAGCGTCGCGGCTTGGGGCGTGAAGCGCTTGATGCGCATCTCACTGTCGACGAAGACAGCGCCGATCTCGGCCGATACCATCAGGTTCTGCAAGTCGTCATTGGCCTTGCCGGTCTCTTCGATCTTGAGCCCCAGCTCCGCATTGACGGTGGAGAGCTCTTCGTTGACGGCTTGCAGCTCCTCCCGGCTGGTCTCGAGTTCCTCGGTGGTCGAACGCAGCTCCTCGTTGATCGTCTGCAGCTCTTCGTTGGACGCTCGCAGCTCTTCGGTCGATGCCGCCGACTCGCCCCGTGTGCTGCGCAGCTCATCTTGCGTCCTGCGCAAATCAGCCTCGAGTGCTTCGATCACCGGGTCGCGATCAGGCACTTGCTCTTCACCAGGGGCCATCGTCTCTTCAGACTCGTCGAAGGTCACCAGGAACAGCCCACCAGGGCTTTCGTCCAGCGCAGGACGTGCCGTGATGCGAACGAAGCGCTCCTGGCCATTGACCACCAGCTGGATCCGCCGTGACTCGACGCTGCGCCCCGTTCTCGCGGCTCGTGACAGAACAGCCCGCAAGTCCGCCCGGAGTTCGGGGCGGGCCAGGGCCGTGAGCTTGTTCGAAGGAGCCCCGGCGGGAAGCCGGAGCAGGTGGGCCGCGCGCTCGTCGACCTGGAGCGCCGTGTCATCGGCGTCAACCAGCACCGAGGGTGGTGCATGGTTGGCACGCACACGCTCATGCAGCATCTCCAGCGGTGGCCTGTTCAGGCTGGCAACAGCCCTTTCCGGCATCGACGCGAGCGGATGGAGATGCTGCAGGTTCGGCACGGGTGGCAACTCGACGGCAAGCCGCGTCGTCGTGTTGACCTGGTAGATGCGGTGACGCTTGTCCTGGACCACGAACAGGCCATCCACCAGATCGGCCGTCTCCGAGGAGCCCAGGAACAGAAGCCCACCGGGATTGAGCGCGAAATTGAAGCTTTGCAGCAGTTGGGCCTGCGCCGCGCGGTCCAGGTAGATCAGGACATTGCGGCAGCAGATGAGGTCCATCTTGATGAACGGCGGATCGCTCAGGACGTTGTGGGCCGAGAACACGACACAGTCACGGATGGCCTTGTTGATCCGGAACTCGTGCATGCCATCCGTGAAGAACTCAGCCAGCCTCGCCGCCGACACATCGGTGGCGATGGACGGCGGGTAGGCCCCGGTCCGTGCTGCCGCCACCGCCCGCTTGTCGATGTCGGAGGCAAAGACCTGTATCGCAGCCGCAGGCCCCAGAAGTTCACGAAGAAGGATGGTGACTGAATATGCCTCCTCGCCCGTGGCACAGCCCGCGATCCAGGCACGGAAGGGCTGATCGGTGTCACGACCGGCCAGGTACTTGCCCAGCGTGGCGGCCAGCGCGGCGAACGAGTCCGGGTCGCGGAAAAAATTGGTCACGCTGATCAGCATGTCCTGCAAGAGCGCCTGCGTCTCTTTGGGCTCTGCCTGCAGCAGGCGGCTGTAGCTCGGC
Organism: Aquabacterium soli; assembly: GCF_003933735.1. GTDB lineage: Bacteria > Pseudomonadota > Gammaproteobacteria > Burkholderiales > Burkholderiaceae_C > Aquabacterium > Aquabacterium soli. The sequence goes on from NZ_RSED01000006.1 coordinate 190,222, forward strand.
AGGTCAGGCAACGCATGCACCTGCATCCGCCGCTCCAGGCGGCGCAGGACGGTGGCGCGCTTGTAGCGAGAGAAGTCGTGGCCGGTGCGCTCACGCAGCAATGCCTTGATGGACACGAGCGCCTCTTCGGCCAGGTGCTGTTCATCCGCCGCCACGGGCCGAACCTCAAGGTCACGCGGCGGCGTCGGGAGTTCGATGCGCTTGGCGTTCTCCCACAGTTCCACCAGTTTCCCGGGGATCTCGGCCACGGGCAGGACGAAATCCACCAACCCCGTCGAGACCGCGCTGCGGGGCATGCCATCGAACTCCGCATCCTCGGCGCTCTGGGCGATGGACACCCCGCCGAGCTCCTTGATCCGCTTCAAGCCCTGCGACCCATCGCTTCCGATGCCCGACAGGACCACGCAGACGGCCCGCTCCCAGTGCGCCTGCGCGAGGCTACGGAAGAAGAGGTCGATGGTTCCCCGCCGGCCTTCGACGGTTTGCATTGCACTGACGCGCAAGTGACCATCAGACATCGCCAGCTTGTTCGCTGGGGATATCACGTAGACACGGTTCGGTTCGATGGGCGTCGACCGCTCGACAGTCATGACAGGCAACTTGCAGACACCCTGCAGGATCGGCCCGAGCGAGCTCTCATGATCCGGAGAGAGGTGCATCACCACAACGAAGGCCATGCCTGAATCGGCCGGCATGCCGCTGAACAGCTGCCTCAGGGCGGTCACGCCCCCGGCCGATGCCCCAATCCCTACCACCGGAAAGCCCAGATGGCCTTTCTCGATACGCAGCTCTTGTGGGTCTGCCCGTTCGTCGTCGTTGGCCATGCTGATCCTTGAGCTCAGGGAAGGTGACGACGAAGTCAAGCCACCACAGAGATCAAGCGCTTCTCTGATGATCGCGTGCGTCTCGGCACAAGAACAGACTCCGGTATGCGGGGCCATTCTGGCGATTTCACGGGTACTGATGCGCTCATTGTACGCCCCGGTAGACGGTCTCTCGGCCCGTCCTTCAGCACCGCACATGGGCGCTCACGCATCCCCGGTTGAAACAAAAAAGCCCCGCTAGCGGGGCTTCATTCAATCGCTGATCTCAACCACTGCGCTCAAGAACGCATCCGATGCACCCCGGCCACAGCCCGGGTGTCCACCTGCCGGCAGACGTTCTCGCCGGTGGTCGTCAGTTTCAGGCCACCACCTTCCCAGGTGAGCCAGTCCAGCAGCACGAAGTCTTCAATGTGGCTCTCTGGGATGTCGCAAGCACGACACCGTTGCAACGCGTCGACCGCGTCCTGCAGAGCTCCACGCAGCAACGACATGCTGTTCTGGGTTTTCATTCGCGGTACTTTCGTAAACCGCCCCAACATCGGGGCGCCGCTACATCAGGCGCCCATCTTGACGGAAGGTCAAGAGGGATCCACCTTCAACCCGGTGACAGTTATCAATAACCGCCGCGGTTGTTACCACCACGGTAGCCGCCACCGCCGCCACCGAAACCACCCGAGCGCTCTTCACGGGGACGGGCCAGGTTCACGACCAGGGCACGGCCGTCAACGGTTTGGCCGTTCAGGCCTTGGATGGCGCTTTGAGCGTCAGCAGCCGAGCCCATTTCGACGAAGGCGAAGCCCTTGGAGCGACCGGTGTCGCGGTCCATCATGACCTTGGCCGAAGACACTTGGCCGTATTGCGAGAACTGCTGCTGCAGATCGTCGTCACGGGTGGAGTAAGACAGATTGCCGACGTAGAGTTTGTTTTCCATGAGGAAACTTTCAGGTAGATACCGCGTAAAAACAATGAATGCGCGGCGTTGAGAAAAGCGAAAACCAGGGCCTGGGGATACCAGGCATCAGAACCGGCGACGAGCCGGTGCGCCGCCACCACCGCTGCGCGGCTCGAGATGCCGGAAGGTGATGCGGCCTTTGGTGAGGTCGTAGGGAGACAGTTCGAGCGAAACTTTGTCGCCCGCCAGGATTCGGATGTGGTGCTTGCGCATCTTTCCGCCGGTGTAGGCGATCAGCGTGTGGCCGTTTTCCAGCGTCACGCGGAAGCGCGAATCAGGCAGGACTTCGTCCACCTGACCACGCATTTCAATGAGTTCTTCTTTCGCCACGGCGTACCTTGGTTGCGTTGATCGAATTGTGGGGATCAGGCCGACAAGCCCGAAAGATGGAGACAACCCTCGCCCTGTGCCAATGCGTAGTGAATGGCAGCCTGGGGAGTTGTGAACAGCGGGACAAAGCGAAACACCCGGTCATGGGTGCCGCGGCCGCGGCCACTGCGGATCGACAAAGAGGCCTGATGCTGACCGCAATCAGTTTGCTGACTGAAGGCGGAGAAGACGAACTTGCCGAGGGCGCGCGTGTGTGCAGGGAGAATGTTCAAGAGATATGTGCAGCCATGCGGAGCATGGGTGTGTCAGCAACGAGGGGGTGTAAACAACCCACCGTTGAACCAGAAAAGACGCCACCTGCAACTGCGTCAAGAGTGCGGGCGTCGAGCCAGACAACGCTTGCCTGGGAGGGGGCGATCTCGTGTCGGATCGCCCTGCTGAGAATGCTCTGCCTGGTGGGCGAGCAAGTCGACAACGTGCTGCGGAGGTAAGCGGAGCTGCAGCACTATCAACCATCATAGCAGCGAATCGTGAGATGCGCCAACAAGAATCATGAAGTTACGTCTTGGTGTGCGCATCGAAACCTGCGGGGCGTGTGTGTTTACACGCCTAGAATGGTTGCTCTACTAGGAGCACATCCCATGGTCAAGGCTGGAAGCCAGGTCGTATCCAAACTGTTCGCGGCTCACGAGCCCGAAATCCTGGCCGAATGGTCTCAGCGCCTGAAGGACGACGGCGCCCTTCACAGCGGCCGCATCCGCGAGACAGAACTGAACAGCCAATGCAAGAGCTTCCTGGCAGCCCTGCGCCTGGCCCTGGACAGCGGCGCCACCAACACCGACGAAGCTGCCTTCGGCGGCGTGCGCGATCTGCTGACCGAGATTTCTGGCAGCCGGGCAGAGCAGGGCTTTTCGCCGCGCGAGACCGCCCTGTTCGTGTTCTCGCTGAAGCAGCCGCTGTTCGATGTGTTCCAGCGCCACAGCAAAGAGAATGCTGCCGCCTCCCTGGAAACCAACTGGGCCATCGGCCTGCTGCTCGACCGCCTGGGCCTGTTCGTGGTGGAGGCCTACCAACGCAGCCGCGAATCCCTGATCGTGCGCCAGCAGCAGGAAATCTCCGAGCTGTCCACCCCTGTGATCAAGCTGTGGACCGGCATCCTCGCCCTGCCCCTGATCGGCACGCTGGACAGCGAGCGCACCCAGGTGGTGATGGAGAACCTGCTGGAATCCATCGTCACGCAGAGTGCCGAGATCGCCATCATCGACATCACCGGCGTGCCCACGGTGGACACGCTCACCGCCCAGCATCTGCTCAAGACCATCGCGGCCGCGCGCCTGATGGGCGCCGACTGCATCATCAGCGGCATCCGCCCGCAGATCGCGCAGACCATGGTGCACCTGGGCGTGGAGCTGTCCGTGGTGTCCAAGGCCACCCTGGCCGACGCCTTCCGCCTGGCCCTGGCACGCCAGGGTCGCACCGTGACCAAGGTGCGCAACGCGGCGCTGGGTTCGCCCTCCGCCGAATAACAACGAAAGGCACAGGAGCCTCGCAACGTGGATCGCATCCCTATCCTCAAACTGGGCAAGGCGCTGCTGGTCACCATCCAGGTCGACATGCACGACCAGTTGGCCACCGCGCTTGAAGAAGACCTGACCAACATGATCGTGTCGACTGGCGCGCGCGGCGTGCTGATCGACATCTCCGCGCTGGACATCGTGGACAGCTTCATCGGCCGCATGCTGGACAACATCGCCGCTGTCTCGCGCATCCTGGATGCGGACACGGTGGTGGTGGGCATGCGCCCGGCCGTCGCCATCACCCTGGTGGAACTGGGCCTGTCGCTGGGCGGTGTCAAGACGGCGCTCGATGTGGACCGCGGCATGGCATTGATCAGCCAGCGCACTTCTTTTGGCCACACCGACGCCGACGACGACGGCGACGAAGAAGACGCCGGTGATTGAAACCCAGGACATCCGCAGCTCGGAAGACGTGGTGCGCGTGCGCCAGAAGGTGCGCACATTGGCCGTGCAGGTCGGGCTGGGCCTGGTGGACCAGACCAAGATCATCACCGCCGCCAGCGAGCTGGCACGCAACACGCTGGATTACGGCGGTGGCGGGCATGTCGAACTGGAGGCCCTGATGCTGCCGCGCCGCGGCCTGCGCCTGGTCTTCATCGATGAAGGCCCGGGCATCAAGGACATCGACGCGGCCCTGCGTGATGGCTTCACCACCGGCAAAGGCATGGGCCTGGGCCTGGGCGGGGCCAAGCGCCTGTCCAGCGAGTTCGCCATTGAATCCAGCCCAGGCAAGGGGACACGCATCACCCTGGCACGCTGGAAATAGTCCCCCAACAACAAGGCCCCATGTTCGAAGTGCTCGTGTCCGATCCCAGTCAGGTGGCGGAGGCGCGCAGACGCGCCGCCGCCGCTGCCGTCGAGGCGGGCTTTGGAGAGGTGGCCATCGGCCAGGCCTCGCTGGTGGCCACCGAGCTGTCATCCAACCTGATCAAGCACGGTGGCGGTGGCCGCCTGCTCGTGGGTGCGGGCAACCGCACCCTGGATCTGCTGGCCCTGGACAGCGGCGCCGGCATGGCCGATGTGCAGGCCTGCATGGCCGATGGCTACTCGACCGCAGGCACCCGTGGTCAGGGCCTGGGCGCGGTACAGCGGCTGGCGCAGTCGCTGGACGTGGGCTCGTGGCCCGGCGGTGGCACGGTGGCCTGGGCCCGGCTGGTGTCCGCCGAGGGCGATGGGCCAGGCGGCCTGGCCCAGAACATTCCACGCCCACCGGTATTGCGCAATGCCGGCGTGTGGGCCGTGCAGACCCCGATGCCGGGTGAGGACGTGTGCGGCGACGGCTGGGACTGGCATGGAGATGCCGCCGGCCGGACCGTGTTCGTGGTCGATGGCCTGGGCCATGGCACGGAGGCTGCCCTCGCCGCCAACGCGGCGCTGGCCGTGTTCCGCCGCCATGCGGACGCACCGCCCACCGAGATCGTGGAGGCCGTGCACCAGGGCATCCGGCACACGCGGGGCGGCGCCATCGCCGCCGCCCGCATCGACTGGGCCAGCGCCACGGTGACTTTCGCCGGCCTGGGCAACATCGCCGGGGCACTGCTGCTGCCCTCGGGCCAGACCCGCCGCATGGTCTCGCTCAATGGCACGGCAGGGCACAACGCACGCAAGGTGCAGTCTTTCGAGTACCCCTGCCCCGACAACGCGCTGATGGTGATGCATTCCGACGGCATCGGCACGGGCTGGTCAGGTGAACGTTACACGCCGCTGCTGTGGCGCCACCCCATGCTGATGGCAGGCGCCCTGTACAGGGATTTCAACCGGGGCCGGGACGACGCCACGGTGGTGGTGTGCGGGACAGGCCGACCATGACCAGCGCGCCCATCAAACACATCAGCCTGGGCACCATGCACCTCGTGTCCGCGGAGGACGTGGTCGCCGCGCGCCTGCACGCCCGAAAGGCGGCCGAGATCCTGGGACTGGACCGCCAGAGCCAGACACGCATGGCCACGGCCGTCTCCGAGATCACCCGCAATGCCTTCACCTATGCAGGCAAGGCCCGGGCCGAGTTCGTCATCGATGGCAATGCGCCAGCCCACACCTTCATGGTGGTGGTCTCCGATGATGGGCCCGGCATCGACGATCTGCACGACGTGCTGGAGGGGCGCAAGGTCTTTGCGCCGGGCCGAGGCAAGGGCCTGCCGAGCGCGCGTCGCCTGGTGGACCAGTTCGACATCCAGAGCGCTCCCGGGGGCACCATGGTGCGCCTGGCGCAACGCCTGCCCCAGGGCGCGCTGCTGCGGCTCACACGGGAGGCCCAGCAGGCCATCGCGCAACTGCTTTCGAGCCATGCGGGCGCAGACCCCATCACCGCCCTGCAGGATCAAAACCGCGAGATCATCGAAAGCCTGAATGATCTGCAGGACCGCCAGGCCGAAACGGCACGACTGAACCTGGAGCTGGAAGAAACCAACCGCGGCGTGGTGGCCCTGTACTCCGAACTGGAAGAGAAAGCCGAGCAACTGCGCGGCGTGAGCGATACCAAGTCGCGCTTCCTGTCCCACATGAGCCATGAGTTCCGCACACCGTTGAACTCGATCCTGGCCTTGGCCCGCCTGCTGGTGGACCGCGTGGACGGCGACCTGAACGCGGAGCAGGAGCGACAGGTGCAGTACATCCGCAAATCGGCCCAGAGCCTGCTGGACATGGTCAACGACCTGCTGGACCTGGCCAAGGTGGAGGCCGGCAAGGTGGATGTGAAGCCGGTGGAGTTCAGCGTGGACAGCATCTTCGCCTCGCTGCGCGGCACCTTGCGCCCCTTGCTCACCAACCCGGCGGTGGATCTGCTGTTCGGCCACACGCCCCAGTTGCCGCTGATGCTGGCCGATGAGCAGAAGGTGATCCAGATCCTGCGCAACTTCATCGCCAATGCGCTGAAGTTCACCGAGCAGGGCCATGTGCTGGTCGAAGCCCGGCACGATCCGGCCCGCCAGACCATCGTGTTCTCGGTGAGCGATTCGGGCATCGGGATCGCGCCACAGGACATCGCCCGCATCTTCGAGGAGTTCTCGCAGGTGGATGGGCGGCTGCAACAGGGCGGCACCGGCCTGGGCTTGCCGCTCGCACGCCGCCTGGCCCTGCTGATGGGCGGCGAGGTGCGGGCCACCAGCCTGCCAGGCCAGGGATCCACCTTCGAGCTGATCCTGCCCGTGAGATTCGGCCAGGTGCTGAGCCCGCAGCCCGACAAGGGTGAGGATGGGCGCACCGGCCATGTGCTGGTGGTGGACGATGAAGAAGCCTTCCGCTATGTGCTGCGCCACATCGCACAGGACGCAGGCTACGAGGTGCAGGAGGCTCCGGATGGGCTCTCGGCCTTGCAGTCGGTCGCCGAGCATCGTCCCGCGATGATCTTCCTCGATCTGGCCATGCCGCAGCTGGACGGCTTCGGCGTGCTGGAGCGGCTGGCGAAAAGCCCTGAACTGGCGAACATCCCCGTGGTGGTGTGTACTTCACAATTGCTGTCTATCGAGCAAAAGCGATTGCTGGCCGGCGCCCATGCCATCGTGCTCAAGCAGGACGTGTCCCGCGACGGCCTGACGGCGCTCATTCAATCCGTGACACGAGACCACCAAGCAAGGAGCGGTTGATGCCCAACACCGGCGCCCCCCCCACCATCCTCAATGTGGACGACACGGAAGTGGCGCGCTACACGAAGAACCGCACGCTCACCCATGCGGGCTTCACGGTGGTGGATGCAGGCACGGGGGGCCAGGGGCTGGAACTGGTCGAATCGCTGCGCCCGGCCCTGGTGCTGCTGGATGTGCGCCTGCCCGACATCAACGGCATCGAGGTGTGCCGCATCATCAAGGCCCGCTGGCCCAGCACCGTGGTGCTGCAAACCTCGGCCACCTTCACCAGTTCGAGCGACCGCATACGCGGCCTGGAAGGCGGCGCCGATGCCTACCTGATCCAGCCCATCGACCCCGATGAGCTGGTGGCCTCCGTCAAGGCCTTGCTGCGCCTGCGCGCGGCCGAGGAGTCCATGCGCCAGCTCAATGCCACGCTGGAACACCGCATCGAAGATCGAACGCGTGACCTGAACGATGCCAACCTGCGCCTGCGCGAGCAGATCGAGCAGCGTGAACGGGCCGAGGCCGCGCTGGTGCAGGCCCAGAAGATGGAAGCCGTGGGCCAACTGGCCAGCACCATGGCCCACGATTTCAACAACATCCTGGCGTCGTTGATGGGCTACCTGTACCTCATCAAGCGCCGCTCCAGTGACCAGCAGATCCGCGACCTGGCCGACAAGGCCGTGAAGGCGGCCGACCGCGGCAAGCGGCTCACGGCCCGCGTGCTGACCTTCTCGCGCCAGGGCGAGGCGGCCGTGACCATGCTGGACGTGCACGCCACGCTGGCCGGCATGCAGGAGTGGCTGGCCCACAGCGTGGGCCCCTCCACCCAGCTGACCATGCCACCCGAAGGCAGCCAGCGCCTCGTCGCCCTGGTCGATCTGAGCCAGTTCGAGCTGGCCTTGCTGAACCTCGTGATCAACGCACGTGACGCCATGCCGGGCGGCGGGCACATCGACATCCAGGTGCGCGAGGAGACGCTCGAAGCGCCCGAAGGCGAGCTGCCGGCCGGCCGCTATGTGGTCGTCTCGGTGAAGGACTCGGGCACCGGCATGCCGCCCGAGGTGGTGGCCCGCGCCTTCGACCCCTTCTTCACCACCAAGCCCGCGGGGCGCGGCACCGGCCTGGGACTGGCGCAGGTGATCAATTTCACGCATCAATCGCAAGGCGCGGCCCGCATCGAATCGGCGCCCGGCCAGGGCACCTGCGTGTCTCTGTGGCTGGCCGCCGGCGCGCCTGATGCCGCCGTGGCCACGCTGCCGCGCTTCCTGGATTCCGGGCACGATGTGCCCGGCGCCGGTGAGCATGTGCTGCTGGTGGACGACGACGACGACGTGCGCAACACCGTCTCGCAGATGCTGAGCGACGCGTCCTACCATGTCACGCCCGCCGCATCTGGCCGCGAGGCCCTGGACCTGATCCAGCAACGCGTGCCCGATGTGCTGGTGCTGGACATCGCCATGCCCGGTATCAGCGGCCTGGTCGTGGCCAAGGAAGCCCGCCGCCAGACGCCCGATCTGCCCATCCTGTTCATCAGCGCCCATGCGCAACGAGATGTCATCGACGCCGAGATCGGCAACGCGCACCTGCTGCGCAAGCCCTTCCTGAGCCACGAACTGAACACCGCCATCCGCCGCTGCCTGGACGCGCGCTGAGCCGCTGACAAGCGCCGCACATGACAGTACGGAAGCGGCGGCGACACGCCCCCTGAACAGGGCCTGTCATTGGGGGCTGGTGCGGTCATGGATGACCGGGATGGTCAGACGCGCCCGGGGTGCGCACAATGCAGCACACTGCCCCGCGGTCACCATGAACCCCAGCCTCCACCGGCAACTGCAAGCCCTGCACTTCCCTGTCCAGTACGTCGAGATCACCGAATCGCTGGTGCGCGCGCGTGGCGGCGACGTGGCCAGCGTGCGCCGACGCTGTGGCCTGCCGCCGCAGAATGACGCCACTGCGCCGCAGCCTGCCATGATCGACGGGCACCAGTTGCAGATGGTGATGCAGATCAGCCGGGAGCACTGCCTGCCGGGCATGCCCACCTCGCTGCAGGTGCTGGCGCACTTCCCGCTGACGGCGCACGGTGTGGTGGGCATGCTGAGCATCGCCTCGGCCACGCTGGGCGAGGCCCTGGACATGGCGCTGCAGTACCACGCGCTGGTGATGCCGGTGTTCAGCATGCGCCGCGAAAACCTGCCCGGCGGCGGCGCCACCGTCGTGATCGAGCAGGTGGCCGATTTCTCGCCCTTCAACGAAGGGCTGGCCGAGCTGGTGGTGGGCACCTTCCGCAACGTGGCGCCTTACACCACGCTGGAAAAACCAGTGGTGGACGTGTGCTTCCCGCATGCACCATGCGAGCCCGATCAGCAGGCAGCTTACGAACGCTTCTTCGGCGCCCCCGTGCGCTTCAATGCGCCCTACCTGGGCTTCACCATCTCGGCCGAGGCGCTGCGCACGCCCATGACCACCGGCAACCGTGCCACCCGCGACAGCCTGGAGGCGCTGCTGCGTCGCCAGGCGCCCGAGGGCAGCATGCGGCGTCCCACGCCGATCACGCAGCGCGTGCGCCAGGTGGTCGGCGACGGGCTGAGGCGAGGCGCCCTGCCCCAGGTCTCGCGCGTGGCCGATGTGCTGGCGATGTCACCGCGTTCATTGAGCCGGCACCTGCAGGATGAAGGCACTTCGATGTCGCGCATCGTCGAGCAACTGCGCATCGAGCATGCCGAGCGCCTGCTGCTCAACAGCAAGCGACCGGTGCAGGAAGTGGCGCGCCAGGTGGGCTTCGCCGATGCGTCGAGCTTCTCACGCGCGTTCCGCCGCGCGACCGGGCGCACGCCGCTGGAACTGCGTGCCGCCGGGCTGCCGCTGACGGACGCCGCACCCGAGCCCCAGGCCTGAAGACCCGGGCCTCAGGGCCCCTAGCACCTCAGCGCGCGAGCACGTTCAACGCATCGGACGCTGCAATCGGATCGCCCGTTCGATCGAAGGCCTGTGTCCAGGCCTCGTAGGCGTTCATCTCCTTGTGCTGCCAGGGGTGGAAGCCAGGCTTGTAGTACGTGAGGTAATAGCCCAGCGCCGGCAGGAACACGCCGCCCGGCTTGTACATCCACCACAGGCCCTTGGTCCACAGGCCCAGGCGCTTGAAGAAGCCGAATCCATCGGCCTTGAACATCTGGTTCATGGTCCACATGACACCGATGGGGTACTCGATGCTGAAGTACACCAGGCCCAGCACACGCTGCAGGTAGCCCACCTTGGCCACCTTCTGCAGCACATCGAAGGCCACCGCCTTGTGCTCGACCTCTTCGATGGAATGCCAGGCGTACATGGCGCGCACGCGGGGATCGAAAGGCTCGACGATCTCGCGGCGCTCCATGAAGGTGGTGCACATCATGGCCGTGAGGTGCTCGGCCGCCGCCGTGTAGGCGAGGTTGAAGGACTTGGGCCACCACTTGAGCTGCCACCGGAACTTGGCATCGAGCATGCGCTCCATCCACGGCACGTTGATGCCCTGCTTTTCCAGCAGCTTGTTGAACTGGATGTGCACCATGCCGTGCTGGGCCTCCTGGCGGATGAAATCCCGTGCCTCGTCCTGCAGGTGCGGATCGGTGATCTGCTCGCGGTAGTTGCGCACCGTGGTGATGAAGTAGCGCTCTCCCACAGGGAAGGTGATGGACATGGCGTCGAACAGGCGTGTCTTGAACGGATCTCCCCCGTTCCAGAAGCGTGGAATGCCGCTGTCCAGGCGGAATTCCAGCTTTTCTCGGGGCTGGATAGGGCGTTGGTCGTGGGTGCTGCTCATGGGCGTCTCCGGTTGAAGGTGGCCGCACGACCACGGGGCCGCGCAGGGACGAGCCGATCCACCGGCCAGGCCCAGGAGGCACCGGCGCGTCGGCTCAGGAAAAGAATGGGGGTGGGTTCTAGAAACCCGGAGGCAGGCCCGGCACCGCCAGGCCAAATGAGAGTGCGGTGTAGCCCAGGGCCACCACCAGCACCACGGCCATGCCGAGCCAATCGCCAAAGGCCAGGCCCGCGCCTTCGCGGCCTTCGCTGCGGCGGGCGCGAACCACCTCGCGGTGGACCAGGAACAACGGCACGAAGGTGCTCACGCCGATCAGGATCGAGCCCAGGATGTACCACCACACGCCGCGCAGGCCCAGGCTGCGCGCCTCGCTCAGCATCCACAGCCACACGGCCATGCACAGCACGATGAGGTCGACACCCAGGAAGCGGCTGGCCGGGTTGACCAGGGTGTCCTGCCAGAAACGCACATTGGCCTGCACGATGCCCAGCGGCAGGTAGCTGAGCGCATGGCCCCAGGTACCGACCAGCGCCAGCAGCGCGATCAGGGCATAGAGCAGGCACAGCAATTTCTGTTTGGCGCTCACGTCGGGGTCCTTTCGGAACATGCAGAACGTTCGGATCTCGTCATGGTGCCCATTGCATCAGAAGCGGCTGGGCATGGGCGGCCAGGGCTGTGCCGATTCAGCCAAGGTGGCCGGCATCGGAAGCCAGGGGCGCATCGGCCTCCCAGGCGAACCGCGGACAGGTGCGGCCATCCAGCTCGACCATGCCCATGAACATCTCGTAAGGCCGCACCCACAGGGCGCCTTCGCCATACAAGGGGCGGTAGACCACCACGGGTTCGAAGGTCTCGCTGTGGCGGGCCACGCCATAGGCCTGGTACAGCCGGCCCTTGTAATGGCGGTACAGGCCCGGGCGCAGCGGCGGCAGGGGCGGGGCGGGGCGGTTGTCATCATTCATGGGCGAATGATAGGCGCGGGCACCGAACCGTGAGATGGCGCACAAAAGCTGTTCCACCCCATGGAATGCACCGCTTTGACACAGGGACGATCCGGATACGCGCGAACGACCGGAAGGGTTAAACCGTTACATCAGAAATGCAACGGATGAAGATGCTCTTCGACACCCTCCAAAGCCGACCCACACACCATGTCTGACGCACTGCAATTCCGCCCCGCCCACCCCAACCCCAACGCGCCGCACCTGGCCCACTGGCCCGCACGGCTGCCACTGAGCATCACCGTGCCCGAGGCCACGCTGTGGCACAACCTGGAGGTGTCGGCCGCCCGTTATCCGGACAAGGTGGCCTACCTGTTCATGGGCCAGGCGATCACCTACGGCGAGCTCAAGCGGCGCGCCGAGGCGCTGGCCGGGTGGCTGCAGCACGAGGCCGGCGTGCGCCCCGGTGACCGTGTGCTGCTGTACACGCAGAACTGCCCGCAGTACGTGATCGGCTACCACGCCATCCTGCGCGCCCAGGCCGTGGTGGTGCCCGTGAACCCGATGAACAAGGCCGAGGAGTTCAAGCACTACATCACCGATGCGCAGGCCCGCGTGGCGGTCTGCACGGCCGATCTGGCCGGGATCGTGCACGAGGCCAACCAGGGCGTGCCGGCCAATGAGCGCCTGCGTCACGTGGTGGTGTCGCGCTACGCTGATCAGATGCCGCCCGAGGGCCAGGACGATGCCAGCCTGAACGCCCCGGCCCCGCTCATGCAGTGGCTGCGCGCCGAGCACCCGCTGCCCGAGGGCTTCACGCGCTGGACGGATGCCCTGGCACTGAACCATGCGCCCGCGCCCTACCTGGGCCACCCCGATGACCTGGCCCTGCTGCCCTACACCTCGGGCACCACCGGCCTGCCCAAGGGCTGCATGCACACACACCGTTCGCTGATGCACAACGCCATCGGTGGCGGGCTCTGGGGCCAGTCCACGGCCGACAGCGTGGTGCTGGGCGTGGTGCCGCTGTTCCACATCACCGGCATGCTCTACGGTGTGCTGGGCCCCATCTACAACGGGGCCACCGTGGCCCTGATGCCGCGCTGGGACCGCGAGCTGGCGGGCAGCCTGATCTCCAGGATGAAGGTCACACACTGGACCTGCATCCCCACGATGATCATGGACCTGTTCAACAGCCCGAACTACAAGCACTTCGACCTGTCCAGCCTGTTCTACCTGAGCGGTGGCGGCGCGGCCATGCCCGAGGCCGTGGCCCAGCGCCTGAAGGACGAGTTCGGCCTGACCTTCTGCGAGGGCTACGGCCTGACCGAGACCGCCGCGCCCACACACGCCAACCCGCCCGAAGGCGCCAAGCTGCAGTGCCTGGGCATGCCGATGTTCGGCACCGATTCACGCATCATCGACCCGACCACGCTGCAGGAGCTGCCTGCCGGGCAGGTGGGTGAGATCGTGAGCCATGGGCCCATGGTGTTCCAGGGCTACTGGCGCCACCCGGAGGCCACGGCCGCCGCCTTCATCGAGATCGATGGCAAGCGCTTCTTCCGCACGGGCGACCTGGGCCGGGTCGACGATGAAGGCTACTTCTTCATCACCGATCGCCTCAAGCGCATGATCAATGCGAGCGGCTTCAAGGTCTGGCCTTCGGAGGTGGAGATGCTGCTGTACAAGCACCCCGCGGTGCAGGAGGCCTGCGTCATCTCCGCTCGCGACGACTACCGCGGCGAGACGGTCAAGGCCGTGGTGGTGCTGCGCCCCGAGGCACGCGGCAAGGTGAATGAGCAGGAGATCATCGACTGGGCGCGAGACCAGATGGCCGCCTACAAGTACCCCCGCATTGTGCAGTTCTCCGAGAACCTGCCCAAGTCTGGCGCTGGCAAGGTGCTTTGGCGCGTGCTGCAAGAGCAGGAACAGGCGTCCCAGGCCCCCGCCTGATCTGTTCTGCTGACGTTGCTCAGGTTGCGGGCTGAGACAAACCTGAATGCCCTGGGCGTTGACAGCGCCCACAACGCGCCCCCATACTGCAGCCATGTTGTCGCAAGCCCCGTTCACCGCCCTGAACCTACTAGGCACCCCGCCCTCGGCTGGGAGTGCACATTGCTTGCGCACATAGCCTGACACCCACCCTGTCAGGCCAACAACCCCGGCTCGAGGTCGCCTCCGCCGGGGTTTTCATTTGTGCGCCGCACAAAATCGATCCAGCAGATCGGACCTCTCGGAAGGCACTTCGGGCCTCTCTTTCAGAACCCGAAAACCCAACCCTCCAGAGGTGTCCCGATGCTCAAAGACCCGTCGACCAAGTACCGCGCCTTCCCGCCAGTGGATCTGCCCGACCGCACTTGGCCCAACCGCACCATCACCGCCCCGCCGGTGTGGATGAGCACCGACCTGCGCGATGGCAACCAGGCCCTGTTCGAGCCCATGGATGCCGAGCGCAAGCTGCGCATGTTCCAGACGCTGGTGGGCATCGGCCTCAAGCAGATCGAGGTGGCGTTTCCCTCCGCATCGCAGACGGACTTCGACTTCGTGCGCCGCCTGATCGAAGAACGGTTGATCCCCGATGACGTGACCATCGAGGTGCTGACGCAGGCACGCGAAGACCTGATCCGCCGCACCTTCGAATCACTGCGAGGCGCGCCCCGCGCCATCGTGCACCTGTACAGCGCCACAGCACCTTCGTGGCGGCGCATCGTCTTCAACATGGACCAGGCCGAGGTGCAGGCCATGGCCGTGCGCGCCACGCGCCTGATGCGCCAGCTCGCCGACGAGCAACCCGCCACGGACTGGACCTTCGAGTACAGCCCCGAGACCTTCATGTCCACCGAACTGCCCTTCGCCCGCGAGGTGTGCGACGCGGTGGTCGATGCCTGGGGCGGCACGCCCGACAAGCCCGTGATCATCAACCTGCCGACCACGGTGGAGGTGTCCACGCCCAACGTGTTCGCCGACCAGATCGAATGGATGCACCGCCACCTGACCCGGCGCGACGCCATCATCCTGAGCGTGCATCCGCACAACGACCGAGGCACGGCCGTGGCCGCCGCCGAGTTGGCCGTCATGGCCGGCGCCCAGCGCGTGGAGGGCTGCCTGTTCGGCAATGGCGAGCGCACGGGCAATGTGGACCTGGTGACGCTGGCGCTCAACCTCTACACCCAGGGCGTGCACCCGGGGCTGGATTTCTCCAGCATCAACGAGATCGCGCGCGTGGCAGAAGATTGCACGCAGCTGCCTGTGCACCCGCGCCACCCGTATGCGGGTGACCTGGTGTTCACGGCGTTCTCGGGCTCGCATCAGGACGCGATCAAGAAGGGCTTCGCCGTGCAGGATCCCGAGGGGATCTGGGAAGTGCCCTATCTGCCCATCGACCCGGCCGACCTGGGCCGCAGCTACGACTCGGTGGTGCGCGTCAACAGCCAGTCGGGCAAGGGCGGCATCGCCTTCCTGCTGGAAAACCACCACGGCATCACCCTGCCCCGCCGTCTGCAGGTGGAGTTCAGCGGGGTGGTGCAGCGCGAGACGGATGCAGTGGGCGGCGAGTTCACGGTCGACCGGCTGTGGTCGCTGTTCGAGCGCGAGTACATCACCCCTGCGAGCGGCGCCGAGCAGCCCTGGGTTCTGCGCAGCCATCGCAGCGACGATGGGGCCAACGGCACGCATGTGGTGCTGGAGGTGGCCCACCAGGGCCGCCCGGTGACGCTGCGCGGTCAAGGCAACGGCCCCGTGTCGGCGGCGGTGGACGCCTTCAACCGCTCGGGCCTGCTGCACGGTGATCTGCGTGTGGACGATTTCCATGAGCACGCGCAGACAGCCGGCGCGCAGGCCACGGCGCTGACCCTGATCGAGGTGGCCATCGGCAAGGCGCCGCCCACCTTCGGCGCGGGACGTGATGCGCACATCGTGTCGGCGGCGATGCAGGCGCTGGTCCAGGGCGTGAACCGCCTGGTGCGGCGCGACGCCGTGCAGGCCGCGGCCTGATCAGCGCCTGGGCTGGTCCCAGCCCTGGGGCCGGCCCAGCGTGAAGTTGGCGTCGGAGGCCGTGCGACCATACCAGTCGCCGCCCATGCGCGAGACCAGGTCCAGCCGCACCGGGTCGACACGGCCATCGGCGCCCAGCACCGCGTCGTCGATGTGCATGGCCAGCACGCGGCCGAGGATCACATGGCAACTGGGCCGATCGGCCGGATACGGCTGGCATTGCACGGCCGTGCACTCCAGGCTGACGGGCGAGGCTGCCACGCGCGGGGGCTTCACCCGCGTGCTGGCGGCCGGGGCCACGCCGGCCCGCTCGAACTCGCTGACGCCATGCGGGTAGCTGGCCGAGCACTCGTTCATCGCATCGACCAGCGAGAAGGGCACCAGGCTGATCACGAACTCGCCGGTGGCCTGGATGTTGAGCACGGTGTCCTTGAGGCCACCATCGCCGCGGTGCAACGGGCTGATCATCACCGTGGGCGGATCGCCCGTGATCACCTGGAAGAAGCTGAAGGGCGCCAGGTTGCCCTCCCCGCTGTGCGAGAGCGTGGACACCCAGGCCACCGGCCGGGGCGTGACGGTGGAGGCCAGCCATTGATAAGCGCGGCTGGCGCCAGTCTCGGCCATGTCAATGATCATGCGGGGTCCTTTGGAATCAAGGTGGCACCGGGCGCGTCGATCACGACATCGCTCAGCGGCTGGGCCACGCAGGGCAGGATGCAGCCCTCGGCTTTTTCATCGGCGCTCAGGCCTGGCCAGTCGATGCTGTAGCGCACCTGGCCACTGCGCAGGTGGCACAGGCAGGCGCGGCAGGTGCCGTTGCGGCAGGAGCGAGCGAGGCGGATGCCGGCGGCCTGTGCGGCCGTGAGCAAGCTCACGCCGGAGGGTGCGCTGAAACGCCAGCCAGCGGGCTGCACAGTGACCTGAAAGGCTGTGGGCATGGCGTGCTCGGGCACTTGCCGTTGCTCCTGACCCGTGCTACCCGCACTGCCTGTATCGCCACCGGCGGCCATTCGCGCCCTTACAGGAAACGGTCGAGCAGTTTGCGCGAATGCGCGTCCAGCGCCAGCCGGTCGCGCACCAAGAAGGCCACGCCGTGGCCGCTGCCGATCATCAGCGCGTTGCCCGCCAGGCGGCGGATGTCGTCCTCGCTCTTGAGCACGAAGCTGGTCTGGCCCCGGTCGGTGTTCACCGTCCAGATGCTGGGCGTAGAGAAGGTGGAGACCGCATCCAGGCGGCGGATCACCGGGGTGAACTCGCGCACGGCCAGCTCTTCCTCGATCAGCTGGCGCGGCTGGACCGGCAGGCTGCTGAGGCGCGCCACCCAGGCCAGCTCGTGGCCGTCGGTGCCCACCAGCGAGACGCCTTCGTCCGGGGCGGCGATGGGGAAGGCGCGCACGGGCACCACGCCCACGTGCGCCTGCCCCTGCGCGTCGGTCAGCACCAGGCGGCCCTGGGGGTTGCGGGCCAGGCGCCAGTCAGGCCCAGGGCTGGGCGCCGCGGAGCCCGCGCCACCGGATGTCATGTCAAACGCGCTCATGCCTGCTCCTTCGAACCACCGTCGCCCAGCACGGCGGCGGCTTCCTGTTCCTTGCGCGCCTGGGCCTCGTACAGGCGCCAGTAGGCGCCCTGCTGGGCCATCAGTTCGTCGTGCGGACCCACCTCGACCACCTGGCCGCGGTCCATCACCACCAGGCGGTCGGCTTTGCGCAGCGTGGACAGGCGGTGGGCGATCGCGATGGTGGTGCGGCCCTGCACCAGGTTGTCCAGCGCCTTCTGGATCTCCTTTTCGGTCTCGGTGTCCACCGACGAGGTGGCCTCATCGAGGATCAGGATGCGTGGGTCGATCAGCAGCGCGCGGGCGATGGAGATGCGCTGGCGCTCGCCGCCCGACAGGCCCTGGCCGCGCTCGCCCACCAGCGAGTCGTAGCCCTGCGGCAGGCGCAGGATGAACTCGTGCGCATGCGCCGCGCGGGCGGCGGCCACGACCTCATCGCGGGTGGCATCCGGCTTGCCGTAGGCGATGTTCTCGGCGATGGTGCCGAAGAACAGGAAGGGCTCCTGCAGCACCAGGCCGATGTGCCGGCGGAAATCGGCCACGGCCACGCGGCGGATGTCCACGCCATCGACCTTGATGGCGCCCTCGCTCACATCGTAGAAGCGGCAGATCAGGTTGACCAGCGTGCTCTTGCCCGAACCGCTGTGGCCCACCAGGCCGATCATCTCGCCGGGGCGGATGTCCAGGCTGAGGTCGCGGATCACGGTGCGGCTGCCATAGCGAAAGCCGATGCCCTCCATCTGGATGCCGCCCTTCACCGCGGGCAAGGGCACCGGGTTGACGGGATCGGGCACGTTCGACACGTGGTCCAGGATGTCGAAGATGCGCTTGGCCCCGGCCGCGGCCTTCTGCGTGACCGACACGATGCGGCTCATGGAATCGAGCCGCCCATAGAAGCGCCCGATGTAGGCGATGAAGGCCGTGAGCACGCCGACCGTGATCTCCTGGTGCGACACCAGCCAGATGCCGAAGGCCCAGACCACCAGCAGGCCCATCTCGGTCAGCAGCGCCACCGTGGGCGAGAACAGCGACCATGTCTTGTTGAGCTTGTCGTTGAGTTCCAGGTTGTGGAGGTTGGCGTCCTTGAAGCGCTTGGCCTCGCGGCTCTCCTGGGCGAAGGCCTTGACGACGCGGATGCCCGGGATGGTGTCGGCCAGCACGTTGGTGACCTGGCCCCAGACGCGGTCGATCTTCTCGAAGCCGGTGCGCAGGCGGTCGCGCACCAGGTGGATCATCCAGCCGATGAAGGGCAGAGGCAGCAAGGTCACCAGCGCCAGCCAGGGGTTGATGGAGAACAGGATGATGGCGGTCATGCCGATCATCAGCACGTCCGTGGCGAAATCCAGTGCGTGCAGCGACAGGAACACGCTGATGCGGTCGGTTTCCGAGCCGATGCGCGACATCAGATCGCCCGTGCGCTTGCTGCCGAAGTAGTCCAGCGACAGGCGCAGCAGGTGCTCGAACGTGGCGGTGCGCAGGTCGGCGCTGATGCGTTCGGACACCAGGGCCAGCAGGTAGGTGCGTGCCCAATTCAAGGCCCAGGCCAGCGCGGCCGAGCCGAACAGCCCCGCCAGCAGCCAGGCCACCAGCGCGCTGTCAATGGACTGGCCGGTCTGGAAGGGAATCAGCACCTTGTCCATCAGCGGGATGGTCAGGTAGGGCGGCACCAGGGTGGCGCCGGTGGACGCCAGGGTGAGCAGGAAGCCCGTGATCAACTGCGCCTGGTAAGGCTTGGCGAAGCGCCACAGGCGCAGCAGCACCCAGGTGGAGGGCGGCGTGGCCAGTTCCCGGGCGCAGGTGGGGCATTCGTCGCTATCGGGCGGCAGCAAGGCCTTGCAGGTGGGGCACTGGGCGGCGTCCTCCTGCTGGGCCAGCGGCTGGCCGGCGGTGGCCGCCTGCGCGCGCTCGAATTGTTCCACCAGCCGGTTGGCCTGCACCTGGGCGCCCAGGGTGAAATGCCACACCCCCAGGCGGGTTTCGCTGTCGTGCAACTCCAGGGTACCCACCCCGGCATGGTCTGATAGCCGCAGGGCCAGGGACTTGTTCAGCACCCATTCACGGTCCGAGCATGTCAGACGGCGGTGGGTCAGCGTCAGAAAGCGCTTTGTGAAGCGAAGTTGCTCGTCGAGGTCAACCTCCAGGGTGGCCAGAACGTTCTCTTCGGGAGCAAGACCGGTGTTCGGTGCTTGCGCGGCCGCCCGTTCGGGGTCGACCGGCTTGCCTCGGGCATCGGCGCTAGGGTGTTGGTGCATGGTGGTGTGGGTCGGACACGGCTGTGCAGGACAGCATGTTTCCCTCATGGGGGACTGGCATTTTCACCGATCGCGCCGTCACAATCTCGGGTCGCCGAAAGGGCCCATTCGACAACGAAGTCAAAAAAAGCCGACAAGAAGGCCCACCAACGGACGCCCGCCCCGCTGACCTCCCATGAGCACACCACACGAGATCAAGCTGCTGCGCATCAATTATTTGCGCGGTCCCAACATCTGGACCTACCGTCCGGTGCTCGAAGTCTGGCTGGACCTCGGCCGGCTCGAAGAGTTCCCCTCCAACACCCTGCCCGGCCTGAACGAGCGCCTGACCACCTGGCTGCCCAACCTGGTCGAGCACCACTGCGGCGTCGGCGAGCGCGGCGGCTTCCTGCAACGCCTGGAAGAAGGCACCTGGGCAGGCCACGTGCTCGAACACGTCGTCATCGAGCTGCTGAACCTGGCGGGCATGCCCACCGGTTTCGGCCAGACCCGCGAAACCACCACCTCCGGCGTCTACCGCATGGTGTTCCGCGCCCGTGACGAGCAGGTCGCCCGCAGCGCCCTGGCCGAAGGCCATGCCCTGCTGACCGCCGCCATCAATTTCCAGGAGGGCGATGCGCCCTTCGACGTGGCCGGCGCCGTGGCCCGTGTGCTGGCCCAGATCGACGACTGCTACCTCGGCCCCAGCACGGCGGCCATCGTGAACGCGGCCACCGACCGGGGCATCCCGCACCTGCGCCTGAACGACGGCAACCTGGTGCAACTGGGCCACGGGGCCCGCCAGCGCCGCATCTGGACGGCCGAGACCGACCTGACCAGCGCCATCGCCGAGGGCATCGCTCGCGACAAGGACCTGACCAAGACGCTGCTCAAATCCTGCGGTGTGCCGGTGCCCGAGGGCGAAATCGTCTCCACCGCCGAAGAGGCCTGGGAAGCGGCGCAGGGCGTCGGCCTGCCCGTGGTGGTCAAGCCGCTGGACGGCAACCACGGCCGGGGCGTGTCGCTGGAACTGAGCACGCAGGCCGATGTCGAGGCCGCTTTTCACGTGGCGCAAAAAGAAGGCAGCGAGGTCATCGTCGAGCGCTTCGTGGCCGGCGACGAACACCGCCTGCTGGTCGTGGGCGGCAAGGTGGTGGCCGCCACGCGCGGAGAGAGCCTCTGGATCACCGGCAATGGCCGGGACACCGTGGTGCAACTGATCGACAGCCAGCTCAACAGCGACCCGCGGCGCGGCGAGGCGGAAGAGTTCCCGCTGGAAACCATCGTGCTGGACCGCGAGCCCGCCATGGGCCTGCTGCTGCAGCGCCAGGGCCTGGGCGCGGATTCCGTCCCGGCCCAAGGCCAGCGCGTGCTGATCCAGCGCAACGGCAACCTCACCATCGACTGCACAGACGATGTCCACCCCGAGGTGGCCTACGCGGCCAGCCTGGCCGCCCGCGTGGTGGGCCTGGACATCGCCGGCATCGACCTGGTGGCCCAGGACATCGCCCGCCCCCTGGGCTTCCAGGGAGGCGCCATCGTCGAGGTGAACGCCGGCCCGGGCCTGCTGATGCACCTCAAGCCCGCCATGGGCCTGCCCCGCCCCGTGGGCCGCGCCATCGTCGACCACCTGTTCGACGAAAACGCCACCGGCCGCATTCCCATCGTGGGCGTGGCCGGCTCGCAGGGCACCAACACCGTCGCCCGCCTGGTGGCCTGGCTGCTGCACCTGAGCGGGCGCCGCGTGGGCCTGGCCTGCCAGGACGGCCTGTTCCTGGGCAGCCGCCAGATCGACAAGCGCCCCGCCGCCCACTGGGCCGCCGGCCGCCGCCTGCTGATCAACCGCGAGGTGGACACCGTGGTGCTGGAAAGCAGCGCCGCCACCATCCTCGAGGACGGCCTGGCCTACGACCGCTGCCTGGTCGGCATCGTGACCGACCTGCAGGGCATCGCCGGCCTGGAGCACCACGACATCCGCGAGACCGAGCAGCTCTTCAAGGTGCTGCGCACCCAGGTGGACGTGGTGCTGCCCGAAGGCGTGGCCGTGCTCAACGCCGACGACCCGCGCCTGGTGCAGATGGCCGAGCTGTGCGATGGCGGCGTGATCTTCTATGGCCAGGACGCCTCCGCACCCGCCATCGCAGACCACCGCGCCAATGGGGGTCGCGCCGTGCTGGCCTTGCATGGCCGCCTGGTGCTGGCCGAAGGCGCAGCGCAGATCCCCAGCGTGCCGCTGGACAACCCGGCCGTCAAACGCCTTTGCGAAGACTATGGCCCGCCTGTGCTGATGGCCGCCATCGCCGCCGCCTGGGCGCTGGGCATCTCGCCTGAACTGATCGCCGCCGGCATCGAAACCTGTCTGACGGCGCCCGCACCGGCGCCGCAGCCTGTCACTTCCCGCTGAGACGCCGCCAGAAAGACACGCCAACATGGACGTTTCCCGCATCCGGGCCCTGCGCGGCCCCAACCTCTGGAGCCGCCACACCGCCATCGAGGCGATCGTGCGCTGCGAGCCTGAAGAACGCGCCCTGGCCACCCTGCCCGGCCTGGAAAAACGCCTGCGCGAACTCTTCCCCGCCATCGGCGCACTGCGCCCCGACGGCCGCCCCGACCAGATCTCGCTGGCCCACGTGCTGGAGGCCACGGCCCTGGCGCTGCAGGCCCAGGCCGGCTGCCCCGTCACCTTCAGCCGCACGGCGGCCACGCTCGAGCCCGGCATCTACCAGTTGGTGGTCGAGTACAGCGAAGAGCCCGTGGGCCGCCTGGCCCTGGAGTTGGCCGAAGCGCTGGTCGGCGCCGCCCGCCAGGGCGCCGAAGGCCAGTTCGATGTCGAGGCTGCCATCGCCCGCCTGCGCGAACTGGATGAAGACGTGCGCCTGGGGCCCAGCACCGGCTCCATCGTGGATGCCGCCATTGCCCGGGGCATCCCCTTCCGCCGCCTGACCAGCGGCAGCCTGGTGCAACTGGGCTGGGGCTCGCGCCAGCGCCGCATCTGGGCGGCCGAGGTCGACTCAACCAGCGCCGTGTCGGAATCCATCGCGCAGGACAAGGACCTGAGCAAGACCCTGCTGGCCGCCGCCGGCGTGCCCGTGCCCACCGGCCGCCCAGTGACGGATGCCGATGACGCCTGGGCCGCTGCCCAGGAGATCGGCCTGCCCGTGGTCTGCAAGCCGCAGGACGGCAACCAGGGCAAGGGTGTGACGGTCAACATCGTCAGCCGCGAGCACCTGGACATCGCCTACCGCGCGGCCGCCGAGATCGGCGAGGTGATGGTCGAGAAATACCTGCCCGGCAGCGACTTCCGCCTGCTGGTGGTGGGTGACAAGCTGGTGGCGGCCGCCCGCCGCGACCCGCCGCATGTGATCGGTGACGGCGAGCACACCGTGCGCGAGCTGGTCGACCTGGTCAACGCCGACCCGCGCCGCGGCGAAGGCCACGCCACCTCGCTGACCAAGATCCGCTTCGACGACATCGCCGTGGCGCGCCTGGACGTGCAGGGACTGACGCCCGACTCCGTGCCCGACAAGGGCCGCCGCGTGATCCTGCGCAACAACGCCAACCTGAGCACCGGCGGCACCGCCACCGACGTGACGGACGACGTGCACCCCGAGGTGGCCGCGCGCGCCATCGCGGCGGCACAGACCGTGGGACTGGAGATCTGCGGTGTCGACGTGGTGTGCGAGAGCGTGCACAAGCCGCTCGAAGACCAGCACGGCGGCATCGTCGAGGTCAACGCCGCACCGG
Organism: Aquabacterium soli; assembly: GCF_003933735.1. Lineage (GTDB taxonomy): Bacteria > Pseudomonadota > Gammaproteobacteria > Burkholderiales > Burkholderiaceae_C > Aquabacterium > Aquabacterium soli. Next base: position 213,737 of record NZ_RSED01000006.1, read on the forward strand.
GCCTGCGCATGCACCTGTCGCCCTCGTACGGCAAGGGCCGCAACGTGGGCGAGGCCATGGTCGCGCGCCTGTTCAAGCCCGATGACGACGGCCGCGTGCCCGTGGTGGCCGTGACCGGCACCAACGGCAAGACCACCACCACCCGCCTGATCGCGCACCTGATGGCCACCAGCGGCCTGCGCGTGGGCATGACCAACACCGACGGCGTGTACGTCGATGGCCGCCAGATCGACAGCGGCGATTGCTCCGGCCCCAAGAGCGCGCGCAACGTGCTGCTGCACCCGGATGTGGACGCGGCCGTGCTCGAGACCGCGCGTGGCGGCATGCTGCGCGAAGGCCTGGGCTTCGACCGTTGCCAGACCGCCGTGGTCACCAACATTGGTGCCGGTGACCACCTGGGCCTGAACTACATCACCACGGTCGAAGACCTGGCCGTGCTCAAGCGCGTGATCGTGATGAACGTGGCGCCCACGGGCTACGCCGTGCTCAACGCGGCCGACCCGATCGTGGTGGCCATGGCCCCCAAGTGCCCGGGCGGCATCATCTTCTTCGCGGTGGACCACCACCACCCGATCCTGGCCACGCACCGTGCGCAGGGCAAGCGCACCATCAGCGTCGACGGCGACAGCATCGTGGCCTGCGAAGGCGGTTGGCGCGAGCAGATCCCTCTGCGCGACATCCCGCTCACCCGCAACGGCACCATCGGTTTCCAGGTGGACAACGCGATGGCCTCCATTGGCGCGGCGTGGAGCACCGGCCTGGACTGGGACACCATCCGCCGCGGCCTCGCCAGCTTCTCCAACGATGCCGACAACGCGCCGGGCCGCTTCAACGTGATGGACTACAAGGGCGCCACCGTGATCGCCGACTACGGCCACAATCCGGACGCCATGCGCGCCCTGGTCAATGCCGTGAACGCGATGCCGGCCAAGCGCCGCAGCGTGGTCATCAGCGGTGCGGGTGACCGCCGTGACGACGACATCCGCGAGCAGACCGCCATCCTGGGCGCTGCCTTCGACGACGTGATCCTGTTCCAGGACGCGTGCCAGCGTGGCCGCGAGGATGGCGAGGTGCTGGCCTTGCTGCGCGAAGGCCTCAAGGGCGCAGCCCGCACGACCAAGGTCGACGAGATCATGGGCGAGTTCATCGCCATCGACACGGCGTTGCAGCGATTGGAGCCGGGTGATCTGTGTCTGATGCTGGTCGACCAGGTGGAAGAATCGCTGGCGCACCTCGCGCAGCGGATCGACGAAACCTGCTGAGCGGGCCATTCCGCCTGATGGCGCACCATCAGGCGGCCCTGGCCACCTCCTCTCGAAGCCAGTCACGCAGCAGGCTGGCCCAGCGTGCCTGGGCCGCGTCCATGGCCTGGCGCTTGAGGGCGCCGAAGCCGCGGATGTCTTCGGGCACGCGGGCGATCTCTACGGCGCGGGGCAGACGGCTGGCGTCCAGGTGGCCCAGCAGCCCCTGGATCAGGCCGCGGTACTGAGCGATCAGGGCGCGCTCGGCGCGGCGCTCGGCACTGTGGCCGAAAGGGTCCATCGGCGTGCCGCGCAAGCCCTTGAAACGTGCCAGCACCGCCATCGCCGGCCGCAGCCAGGCGCCGAAACGGCGCTTGGCGGGGCGGCCTTCCGCACCGCCCTCTCCCAGCGTGGGTGGGGCCAGGTGGAAGGCGATCTTGTAATCACCTTCGAAATCCCGCGCAATCTGGGCCTGGAAGGCCGGATCGCTGAGCAGGCGCGCCACCTCGTACTCGTCCTTGTAGGCCATCAGCTTGAACAGGTTGCGCGCCACCGCCAGGGTCAACGCGTGACCGCCCAGCGGGCGCTCGGCCTGCGCCACGCGGTCGATGAAGTCCACGTACTGGCGGGCATAGGCCGCGTTCTGGTAGGCCGTGAGGAACTCGGCACGGCGGTTGACGACGAATTCCACCGAGGCCTCATCACCGGCGTGCGCCTTCGGCTGGCCATGCCTCGGCGTCCACTGCACGGGCTGCGCTGGCAGGGCCAGGCGTTGCACGGCGGCCAGATCGTGCGCGGCACGGCGGCCCCATTCGAAGGCAGCCTGGTTGTTGGCCACCTGCACCTCGTTGAGCTCGATGGCTCGAAGGATGGCGGCGCGGCTCAGCGGCACCCAGCCCTTCTGCCAGGCGTAGCCCAGCATCAATGGATTGGCATAGATGGTGTCGCCCAGCAGGGCCGTGGCGAGCTGGTTGGCATCGAGCCTGCCCACGGCGTGCAGGGGCTGTCCATCGGCGCTCAGCGCCTCGCCGTCGGCGGTTGCGCCATCGCCCGGGCCGGCCACGGCGGCATCGATCAGGCTGTCGCAATGGCCGCCAGGGAATTGCCACTTCGCGTTGTGGACGAAGGCCGCTGACGGCGTGCCGTGCACGTTCAGCGCCACGCGGGTGCGCCCACCCGCCATGGTGCCCAGCGTGGCCGGTTGTGCCGCCACCAGCGGATCACACGCGATGACCAGATCGGCCGCGCCGGTGGACACCCGCGTGGTGTGGATGGCCTGCTGCGAATCGGCGATCTGGATGTGGCTCCAGGTGGCGCCGCCCTTCTGCGCCAGGCCGGCCGCATCCTGCGTGACGATGCCCTTGCCTTCGATGTGCGCGGCCACGCCCAGCAACTGGCCGATGGTGATCACACCCGTGCCGCCGATGCCGGCCACGACGATGCCGTAGGCGCTGGTGCTGCGGGGCAGCGAGGGCTCCGGCAGCACATCATGTGGCAATGAGGGCATGCGCTTGTCGGCCTGGTGCTTCTTGCGCAGGGTGCCGCCCTCCACCGTGACCAGGCTGGGGCACAAGCCCTTCACGCAGGTGGCGTCCTGGTTGCAGGTGCTCTGGTTGATGCGGCGCTTGCGGCCGAAGTCGGTGTCTACCGGCTCCACGCTCAGGCAGTTCGATTGCACCGAGCAATCGCCGCAGCCCTCGCACACCAGTTCGTTGATCACTACGTGCTTCGTGGACTGCGCCATCGTGCCGCGCTTGCGGCGGCGGCGCTTCTCGGTGGCACAGGTCTGGTCGTAGATGATGACGGTGCAGCCGGGCAGCTCGCGCATCTGTCGCTGGATGGTGTCGAGCTCGTCGCGGTGGTGCACGGTGGCGCCCCCCGCCAGGTCGGTGCAGCCGTCGTACTTCTCGGGCTCGTCGCTGACGATGGCGATGCGGCCCACGCCTTCGGCCTGCAGCTCGCGGCTGATGGCGGGCACGCCCAGGGTGCCGTCCAGCGGCTGGCCGCCCGTCATGGCCACCGCGTCGTTGTAGAGGATCTTGTAGGTGATGTTGACCTTGGCCGCGATGCTCTGGCGCACGGCCAGCAGGCCCGAATGGAAGTAGGTGCCATCGCCCAGGTTGGCGAACACGTGCTTCTCGGTGGTGAAGGGCGCCTGGCCCACCCAGCCCACGCCCTCGCCGCCCATCTGCGTGAAGGTGGAGGTGCTGCGGTCCATCCACACCACCATGTAGTGGCAGCCGATGCCGGCCATGGCGCGCGAGCCTTCGGGCACGCGGGTGGAGGTGTTGTGAGGGCAGCCGCTGCAGAACCAGGGGGCGCGGTCGGTGGCGGCCTTGCCGCCTTGCGTGCTCACGTTCAGGGCCGGGCGCTCCTTGGCCTCGATCAGGGCCAGGCGCTCGTCGATGCGGCGGCGGGTGTCTTGGTCCAGCAGCACCTTCAGGCCCAGCGCATCCAAGCGTTGTGCCACGGCACGGGCCACCAGCGAGGGGTTCAGGTCGGCCTTGGCACGCAGCAGCCAGTGGGCCGCCGGGTTGGCGCGCGACCACTCGCCGCCGGTCTGGTCGCCCACCGGCTCGTCGAACTTGCCCAGCACATTGGGGCGCACATCTTCGCGCCAGTTGTAGAGCTCTTCCTTGAGCTGGTATTCGATGACCTGGCGCTTCTCTTCGATCACCAGGATCTCTTGCAGGCCGGTGGCGAACTCGCGCGTGGTGGTCGCTTCGAGCGGCCACACCACATTGACCTTGTGCACGCGCAGGCCGATGCGGGCGCAGGTGGCGTCGTCCAGACCCAGATCGACCAGGGCCTGGCGCAGGTCGTTGTAGGCCTTGCCGCTGGCGATCAGGCCCAGGCGCGCGTGCGGTGAATCGATCACCGTGTGGTTGAGCCGGTTGGCGCGGATGTAGGCCAGCGCGGCGTACCACTTGTAGTCCATCAGCCGCGCTTCCTGCTCCAGCGGCGGGTCGGGCCAGCGGATGTGCAGGCCGCCGGCGGGCATGTAGAAATCCTCGGGCATCACGATGCGCACGCGGTCCGGATCGACCGACACGCTGCTGGCAGATTCGACCACCTCCTGGATGGTCTTCATGCCGGCCCACAGGCCCGAGAAGCGGCTCATGGCCCAGGCGTGCAGGCCCAGGTCGAGGATCTCCTGCACGGTGCTGGGAAAGAACACCGGCAGCCCGCAGGCCTTGAAGATGTGGTCGCTCTGGTGCGCCACCGAGGAGCTCTTGGCCACATGGTCGTCGCCCGCCACGGCGATCACGCCGCCCAGCCGCGCGGTGCCGGCCATGTTGGCGTGTTTGAAGACATCGGAGCAGCGGTCAACCCCGGGCCCCTTGCCGTACCAGAGGCCGAAGACGCCTTCGAAGCGCTTGTGCTCGGGGTACAGGTCGAGCTGCTGCGTGCCCCACACGGCGGTGGCGCCCAGCTCTTCGTTCACGCCAGGCTGAAAAACGACGTTGTGCGCTTCGAGGTGCTCGCGCGCTTTCCACAGGGCCTGGTCATAACCGCCGAGGGGCGAGCCGCGGTAGCCGCTGATGAATCCGGCGGTGTGCAGGCCGGCCATGGTGTCGCGGGTGTGCTGCAGCATGGGCAGGCGCACCAGGGCCTGGATGCCGCTCATGAAGACGCGCCCCTGCTCCTGCGCGTATTTGTCGTCCAGGCTGAGGGAGGCCAGGGCCTTGAGCACCGATTCGGGCAGAGGAGCATTCATCGTCAGACCACCTTTTCAGGATGTGCCGGATCGCGCTCCAGACCGCTTGTGGCGGCCCGCGCGTGCGGCAGGGATCCACGGGGTCAGTGTAGGCAGCACACCGCCAACGCGGGTACCGGTTTGCTGCCGGAAAACCCTTGTTTCTGACCTTCACTCATCAATTTCCGTGTTGTTTTCCCTGTGAACCCCGATTGACTGCGGTGAGCCCTTGCTGATAATTGAGCGTCACTCAAATATCGAACCCATGTCCGCCGCAGACCTCCACTCACCCCGCGCGCCCCTGCAGCGCACCGCCCCGCGGCGGGCCAAGTCGCAGCAGCGCGTGGCCGAGTTGCTGGCCGCTGCCCGCGCCGTGTTTTCGGAGCACGGCTTCCAGCGCGCCACCACCGCGCAGATCGCCGAGAAGGCCGGCGTGTCCGAGGCCACGGTGTTCACCTACTTCGCGGGCAAGCGTGAGCTGTGCATCCAGGTGATCACGGACTGGTACGACGAGATCAGCCGCGATCTGGAGGCGCAGGTCCCCCGCCAGGACGGCATCCGCAACAAGCTCGCCTACGTGATCCGCCAGCACCTGGTCACCCTGCTGGCCGATGGCTCGGGCATGTGCGCCCTGGTGCTGGGCGAGGCCCGCGCCACCGCGCCCGAGCTGGCAGAGGTGGTCACCGACTGCAAGCGCCGCTACACCGCACCGCTGATGGAGGCCCTGGCCCAGGCGCGCGATGAAGGCCGCCTACGCCAGGACATGCCGCTGCGGTTGATGCGGGATCTGGTCTATGGCTCGATGGAGCATGTGCTGTGGGACTCGATCACCGCGCAGCGCCGGCCCAGCATCGACGAGACCGCGGAACAACTGACCACGCTGATCTGGAGCGCGGTCGCGCCTCCCGAGTCCCCGCGCGACACCGACCAGGCGAATGCACGCTTTCGCGACGAAGTGGCCGGGGCCCTGGCCCGACTCGACCAGCAACTCGGCCGCTGAGCCTCGGCCCACCCATACATCGTCATCTCCATGCCCGCCATCGTCACCCAACTCAACCCGCGCGCCGAGAGCTTCCGCGCCAACGCCCAAGCCATGCAAGCCCTGGTGGCCGACCTGGACGCGCAGCTCGAACGCATCGCCCTGGGCGGTGGCGAGGCCACGCGCGCCAAGCACCTCGCCCGCGGCAAGCTGCTGCCTCGTGACCGCGTGGAGCGCCTGCTCGACCCCGGCTCGCCCTTCCTGGAGATCGCGCCACTCGCCGCACTGAACGTGTACGACAACGCCTCGCCCTGCGCCGGCGTGATCGCGGGCATCGGCCGCGTGGCGGGTGTGGAATGCGTGATCGTCTGCAACGACGCCACGGTCAAGGGCGGCACCTACTACCCGCTCACCGTCAAGAAGCACCTGCGTGCGCAGGAGATCGCCTGGACCAACCACCTGCCCTGCATCTACCTGGTGGACAGCGGCGGCGCCAACCTGCCCAACCAGGACGAGGTCTTCCCTGATCGGGACCACTTCGGCCGCATCTTCTACAACCAGGCGCACATGAGCGCGCAGGGCATCCCGCAGATCGCCGTGGTGATGGGCTCGTGCACGGCTGGCGGCGCCTACATGCCCGCCATGAGCGACGAGACCATCATCGTGAAGAACCAGGGCACCATCTTCCTGGGCGGGCCGCCTTTGGTGAAGGCCGCCACGGGCGAGGTGGTGACCAGCGAAGACCTGGGCGGCGGCGATGTGCACACGCGCCTGTCGGGCGTGGCCGACCACCTGGCCGACGACGATCTGCACGCGCTGGCCATCGCGCGCCAAAGCGTCGCACGGCTGAATCGCTCTGCCCGCAACAAGCCTGGCGAACAGCAGCAGGCCTTGCAAGCCGCACGCGCGCCTTTGTACCCTTCCGAAGAACTCGACGGCGTCATCCCCACCGACACCCGCAAGCCCTTCGACGTGCGCGAGGTCATCGCCCGCCTGGTCGACGGCTCCGAGTTCGACGAGTTCAAGGCCCGCTACGGCACCACGCTGGTCACTGGCTTCGCGCACATCGAAGGCATGCCCGTGGGCATCATCGCCAACAACGGCATCCTGTTTTCTGAAAGCGCCAACAAGGGCGCGCACTTCATCGAGCTGTGCTGCCAGCGCAAGATCCCGCTGGTGTTCCTGCAGAACATCACGGGCTTCATGGTGGGGCGCAAGTTCGAGAACGAAGGCATCGCGCGGGCCGGCGCCAAGATGGTCACGGCCGTGGCCTGCGCGCAGGTACCCAAGTTCACGGTGATCATCGGCGGCTCCTTCGGCGCGGGCAACTACGGCATGTGCGGCCGGGCCTTCGATCCACGATTCGTGTGGATGTGGCCCAACGCGCGCATCAGCGTGATGGGTGGCGAGCAGGCCGCCAGCGTGCTGGCCACCGTCAAGCGCGACGGCATCGAGGGCAAGGGCGGGCAATGGTCATCGGATGAGGAGGCTGCATTCAAGGCCCCCATCCGCGAGCAGTACGACGCCCAAGGCCACCCCTACTACGCCTCGGCCCGCCTGTGGGACGACGGCGTGATCCGCCCCGCCGACACACGCCGCGTACTGGCCCTGGGCCTGAGCGCCAGCCTCAACGCCCCGATCGCGGACACGCGCTTCGGCGTCTTCCGCATGTGAGCTTGCAACGCATGAACTCCACCCTCGACATCCAGCGACACGATCTGGCCGGCGGCCATGTGGCCACCGTGCGCCTGAACCGACCCGAGCGCCGCAACGCCTTCGACGCCGACGTGATCACCGAGCTCACGGCCGCCTTCCAGGCCCTGGCGGCAGAGGATGGCCTGCGCGCCGTGGTATTGGGCGCGCACGGCAAGGCCTTCTGCGCCGGCGCCGACCTGAACTGGATGCGCGCCATGGCCGACTACAGCTGGGACGAGAACCGCGCCGACGGCGCCCGCCTGGCGGACCTGCTGTGGACGCTGGCTGCCTGCCCCGTGCCCCTGATCGGCCAGGTGCAGGGCGATTGCTACGGCGGCGGCGTAGGCCTGGCGGCCACCTGCGACATCGTGGTGGCGGCGCACGAGGCCGTGTTCAGCCTGTCCGAGGTCAAGCTGGGCCTGATCCCCGCCACCATCAGCCCCTACGTGATCCGCGCCATCGGCGAGCGCAACGCGCGCCGCTACTTCACCACGGCCGAGCGCTTCGATGCGGTCACGGCGCAGCGCCTGGGCCTGGTGCACGAGGTGTGTACGGCTGAAGAGCTACCAGGCAAGGTCGAGGCCCTGCTCCAGGCCATCGCGGCCAACGGCCCGCAGGCCGTGCGCGCCAGCAAGCGCCTGATCCACGACATCGCCGGCGCGGTGATCGAGCCCGCCTTGAGCGAGCGCACCGCGAAGATCATCGCCGACGTGCGCGCCAGCGACGAAGGCCGCGAAGGCATGCGCGCCTTCCTGGACAAGCGTGCGCCCGCGTGGCAGACCCCCCAGTGAATTGAAGGCCAGCATGTTCACCAAGATCCTGATTGCGAACCGTGGCGAGATCGCCTGCCGTGTGGCCGCCACCGCGCGCCGCCTGGGCATCCGCACCGTGGCCGTCTACTCCGATGCCGACGCCAACGCCGCACACGTTCAGGCCTGCGACGAGGCCGTGCGCCTGGGGCCCGCTGCCGCGCGCGACAGCTACCTGCGCGCAGATCTGATCCTGGCCGCAGCGCAGGCCACGGGTGCGCAGGCCGTGCACCCCGGCTACGGTTTCCTCAGCGAGAACGAAGGCTTCGCGCAAGCCTGTGCCGATGCTGGCATCGCCTTCATCGGCCCGCCCGCCTCGGCCATCGCGGCCATGGGCAGCAAGTCGGCTGCCAAGCAGTTGATGGAACAGGCAGACGTGCCCCTGGTGCCCGGCTACCACGGCGACAACCAGGACACGGCCTTCCTGCGCGAACAAGCCACGCGCATCGGCTACCCCGTGTTGATCAAGGCCAGCTCGGGCGGTGGCGGCAAGGGCATGCGGGTGGTGCGCAGCGAGGCCGAATTTGACGCGGCCCTGGCCTCCTGCCAGCGCGAAGCCGCCGCCAGCTTCGGCAGCGCACAAGTGCTGGTGGAGCGCTACCTGCAACGCCCACGCCACATCGAGATCCAGGTGTTCGGCGACACCCAGGGCCACTACGTGCACCTGTTCGAGCGCGACTGCTCCGTGCAACGCCGCCACCAGAAGGTGCTGGAAGAAGCGCCCGCCCCCGGCATGAAGCCCGAGCACCGCAGCGCCATGGGCTCAGCGGCCATCGCCGCCGCGCGCAGTGTGGGCTACGTGGGCGCAGGCACGGTGGAGTTCATCGTCGAGCATGACTTTGCCGACACGGGCCGTTTTTATTTCATGGAGATGAACACGCGCCTGCAGGTGGAGCACCCCGTCACCGAAGCCATCACCGGTCACGATCTGGTCGAGTGGCAACTGCGCGTGGCCGCAGGTGAGCCTCTGCCCGTCACGCAGGATCAGTTGGCCGTCCATGGCCATGCCATCGAGGCCCGCATCTGCGCCGAGAACCCCGACCAGCAGTTCCTGCCCGCCGTGGGACGCCTGCGCCTGCTGCGCACGCCCGATGCGGCCAGTTTCACGCGCGCCAATGTGCGCATCGACAGCGGTGTGCGCGAAGGCGATGAAATCACGCCGCATTACGACTCGATGATCGCCAAGCTGATCGTGTGGGCGCCTGATCGCGCACAGGCATTGGTGCGGCTGGATGCTGCCTTGGCGCAACTGCACATCAGCGACCTGGGCGAAGGCGGGCTCCACACCAACGTGGATTTCCTGCGTCGTGTGGCAGCCACCGACTCTTTTAACCAGGCCGATCTGGACACAGGTCTGATCGAGCGTGAGCAGGCCGCGCTGTTCGTCCTTACAGAGCCATCCCGGGCCTGGCTGGTCGCGGCAGCCGCGGCACGCTTGCTGCACACAGATGCCGCCGGCAGCCAATCCAGAGGCCCCGCAGACACCAGCGGCCAACACACCAGGCCATCGCCCTGGGGACGGGCCGATGCATGGCGCCTGCAAGCTGGACAAGGCCGTCGCTGGCTGGACCTGGCCGTGCAAGGCCAGAACGACGCACTGCACGGCATGCTCGTACACCACCGCGACGGCACCCTGGCGCTGGAGATCGACGGTCTACGGCGCTCCTTCCAGGTGCAACCCCTGAGCGTCGACCTCTTCGACATCACCCTGGATGACGAGCGCCGTCGACTGAACATCCACCGGCACGGCGCCATCATCGAGGTGTTCGGCGACAAGCTGCATGCCCGCCTCTCACTGAGCGATCCCTTCTTGCGCACCACCGGCGGCGACACCCACGCCGGTCAGCTCGTCACGCAGATGCCCGGACGCGTGCTGGCCCTGCTCGTCTCCGCTGGCCAGCAGGTCAGCAAGGGCCAGCCGCTGGTCGTCACCGAGGCGATGAAAATGGAACACACGCTCAGCGCCCCGCGAGACGGCACCGTGGCCGAACTGCTGTGCCAGGTGGGCGACCAGGTGGCCGAAGGCACCGAGCTGCTGCGCCTGGACGCAACGGCCTGAGCACACACCCAAGACACCCCCAGGACACATCATGCTCCCCACCCATGTCCAGCTCGTCGACGTCGGCCCGCGCGACGGCCTGCAGAACGAAGCCCAGCCCGTGGCCGCAGCCCACAAGATCGAACTTGTGCACCGCCTGCAGGCCGCTGGCCTGAAGCAGATCGAGGTCACCAGCTTCGTCAGCCCCAAGTGGGTGCCGCAGATGGGTGACAACACCGAGGTGATGGCGGGCATCCAGCGCCAGCCCGGTGTGCGCTACTCCGTGCTCACGCCCAACATGAAGGGTTTCGAAGGCGCGCTGGCCGCCCAGGCCGACGAGGTCGTGATCTTCGCGGCCGCCAGTGAGGCCTTCAGCCAGCGCAACATCAACTGCTCCATCGCCGAATCCATCGAGCGTTTCCGGCCCGTGGCGCAGGCCGCGCGCCAGCACGGCCTGCGCGTGCGCGCCGCGGTGTCGTGTGCCTTGGGCTGCCCGTACGAAGGCGATATCGCGATCGACAAGGTGGTGGACGTGGCCCGCCGCCTGCAGGGCATCGGCAGCCACCACATCGGCATCGCCGACACCATCGGCGTGGGCACGGCCGGCCGCGTGAGCCAGGTGATGGAAGCCACGCTCAAGCATGTACCGCTGGCTGAGCTGAGCGGCCATTTCCACGACACCTATGGCCAGGCGCTGACCAACATCCACGCCTGCCTGCAGCTGGGCATCCACACCTTCGACGCCAGCATCGCCGGCCTGGGCGGCTGCCCTTATGCCAAGGGCGCCACCGGCAACGTGGCCACCGAGGACGTGGTCTACCTGCTGCACGGCCTGGGCATCCACACCGGGCTGGACCTGGACGCGCTGGTCGATGCCGGCGCCTACATCAGCGGCGTGCTGGGCCGCCCGCCAGCATCGCGCGTGGCCAAGGCCCTGCTGGCCAAGCGCGCCAACGCTTGAAGCGCACGCACAACGACGCCCAAAGACCGACAACCGAGACACCCACCGAGGAGACACCATGAGCAGCACCCTGCCCGGCCTGAACCACATGCTCGGCGACGACATCGATGCCTTGCGCGACGCCGTGCGCACTTTCGCCGAACGGGAGATCGCACCGCGCGCCGCCGCCATCGACCGCGACAACTTCTTCCCCGCGGACGTGTGGAAGAAGCTGGGCGACCTGGGCCTGCACGGTCTCACCGTGTCGGAGGAATATGGCGGCACCAACCTGGGCTACACCGCCCACATGGTGGCCATGGAAGAGGTCAGCCGCGCCAGCGCCTCGGTGGGCCTGAGCTACGGCGCGCACTCCAACCTGGCCGTCAACCAGATCCACCGCAATGGCACGTCGGCACAGAAGCAGAAGTACCTGCCCAAGCTGGTCAGCGGAGAGCACGTGGGTGCACTGGCCATGAGCGAGCCCAACGCCGGATCGGACGTGATCAGCATGAAGCTGCGCGCAGACCGCAGGGGTGACCGCTACGTGCTCAACGGCAGCAAGATGTGGATCACCAACGGCGGCGATGCCGACACCCTGGTCGTCTACGCCAAGACCGAGCCCGAGGCCGGTGCCAAGGGCATGACCGCCTTCATCATCGAGAAGGGCTTCAAGGGCTTCAGCAAGGGCCAGCACCTGGACAAGCTGGGCATGCGCGGCTCCAACACCTACCCGCTGTTCTTCGAGGACTGCGAAGTACCGGCGGAGAACGTGCTGGGCGGCGAAGGCCATGGCGCCAAGGTGCTGATGAGCGGCCTGGACTACGAACGCGCCGTGCTGTCGGGTGGCCCACTGGGCATCATGCAGGCCGTGATGGACAATGTGGTGCCCTACGTGCACGATCGCAAGCAGTTCGGCCAGGCCATCGGCGAGTTCCAGCTGCTGCAGGGCAAGCTGGCCGACATGTACACGGTGCAGCAGGCCGCACGCGCGTTCGCCTACACCGTGGCCAAGAACCTCGACGCCATGGGCCCAGCCCATGCACGCCATGTGCGCAAGGACTGCGCCGCGCTGATCCTGTGGACGGCCGAGAAGGCTACCTGGATGGCCGGAGAAGGCGTGCAGATCTTCGGCGGCAACGGCTACATCAACGACTACCCGCTGGGCCGCCTGTGGCGCGATGCCAAGCTCTACGAGATCGGCGCGGGCACCTCCGAGATCCGCCGCATGCTGATCGGCCGCGAGCTGTTCGCCGAGACGGCCTGATACCGCCCAACCATTCAAACGAACCACACCATGAAGATCCAGGACAGCGTCTTCCTCATCACCGGCGGCAGCTCCGGCCTGGGCGCCGCCACCGCGCTCGCGGCCCTGCAGGCCGGTGCACGCGTCGTCATCGCCGACCTGCGCGAGCCACCCGCCGACAGCCCCCTTGCCAGCCATGCCAATGCCGTGTTCGTGTCCACCGACGTGGGCAGCGCAGAAAGCGCCCAGCGAGCCGTCGACACCGCCGTGAACCGCTTTGGCCGGCTGGATGTGCTGGTCAACGCCGCGGGCATCGGCCCGGCCGAGAAGATCCATGGCAAGAACGGCCCGCACCGGCTGGACAGCTTCGCGCGCACGCTGGAGGTGAACCTGACGGGCAGCTTCAACATGATGCGCCTGGCTGTGCCCGCGATGATCGAATCTGGTCCCAGCACCGATGACCAGGCCGACCAGAGTGCCTCGCAGGGCGTGATCGTCAACACCGCCTCGGTGGCAGCGTTCGACGGCCAGATCGGCCAGTGCGCCTACGCCGCGTCCAAGGGCGGCATCGTGGCCATGACCCTCCCCGCCGCGCGCGAACTGGCGCGTGATCGCATCCGCGTGCTGACCATCGCCCCCGGCATCTTCGAGACGCCCATGCTCAAGGGCCTGCCGCAAGAGGTGCAGGAATCGCTGGGCGCCACCGTGCCCCACCCGGCGCGCCTGGGCCGGCCCAGCGAGTACGCGGCCATGGTGCGCCACATCGTCGAGAACGAGTACCTCAATGGCGAGGTGATCCGGCTCGATGGCGGCATCCGCATGACGCCGCGCTGAGCACGCTGCCCACTCATTGCACGATCGATCACCAAGCCTGGAGCACCCATGAGCGCAGCCCACGATCCCGTCGTCATCATCGGCGCGCGCCGCACGCCCATCGGCAGCTTCCAGGGCGCCCTGTCCTCATTGAGCAGCCCCGCACTGGGGGGTGTGGCCATCGCGGCCGCCATCGCCCAGGCCGGGGTGCCCCCCGAGCTGATCGACGAAGTGCTGATGGGCAACTGTCTGATGGCAGGCGTGGGCCAGGCCCCAGCGCGTCAGGCCCTGCGCGCGGCCGGCCTGCCCGTCAGCGTGCCGGCCACCACGCTCAGCAAGATGTGCGGCTCTGCCATGAAGACGGTGATGCTGGCGCATGACCAGTTGCTCGCGGGCACGGCCCGGGTGCTGGTGGCTGGCGGCATGGAGTCCATGAGCCAGGCGCCCTACCTGCTGCCATCAGCGCGCGCCGGTCAGCGCCTGGGGCACGGCCAGATGATCGACCACATGTTCTTCGACGGGCTGCAGGACGCCTACGATGGCCAGTTGATGGGTGCGCATGCCGACCGTGTGGCCGAACGCCTGGGCTTCGACCGTGCCAGCCAGGATGCCTACGCGTTGCGCTCGGTGCAGCGCGCGCAGGATGCGGTGGCCAGGGGCCTGTTCGACACCGAGATCAGCCCGGTCACGGTGCCCGGCACGAGAGACGCGCCTGCCCGCACTGTCGAGCAGGACGAAACCCCAGGCCAGTGCCAGCCCGACAAGATCACACGGCTCAAGGCCGCCTTCCGCAGCAGCGACGAGGGCGGAACGGTCACCGCCGCCAGTTCAGCGTCCATCTCGGACGGCGCTGCCGCACTGGTGCTCTGCCGCGAGAGCACGGCCTCTGCGAAGGGCTGGCGACCGCTGGCGCGCCTGGTGGCGCACAGCACGCATGCCGCGGAGCCCGGAGACTTCGCCAGCGCCCCCGTGGGGGCCATCACCCAGTTGCTGACCCGCGTGGGCTGGGAGGCCCGCCAGGTCGATCTTTACGAGATCAACGAGGCCTTCGCCATGGTGCCGATGATCGCCATCCGCGAACTTGGACTTGACGAGGGCCAAGTGAATGTGCGGGGCGGGGCCTGCGCAATGGGACACCCGATTGGCGCGACTGGCGCCCGCATCATCGTGACCTTGCTCCATACCTTGGCGCAGACCGGTGGCATACGCGGCGTTGCCTCACTGTGCATTGGGGGCGGTGAGGCCACGGCCATCGCCCTGGAACGGCTGGGCTGAGTTCTCCCCCAATCCAGCGCGGCTGGTTCTGCCAGAGAAACCTATTCGTTCTCTTTCTTCCTGCCGCCCCAGCCTGGGTGTCGCCTGTCAGGATCACGCTCGCGTCTGTCAGCCATCGGCGCCCGCCGTGGGTCTTCACCCCTGGCCGTCATGCCCTGGGGAGCCGGTTGCGCCCCGGGCGATGGTGCCGCCGCAGGGCGGGGGTGAAACGCCGGGCCGCGCGTGCCTCGCACATCGGACGGCGAAACGGGGGGACGCGGTTGGGGTTGAGCCTGCGGTTGGGGTTCAGCCTGCAACTGCGGCTGCGGCTCGGCCCTGCGGAAAATACCGGCTCCCCAGCGTCGCCCCGGGTGAGGTGCGGGGGCCTCGTTGACGCCCGTGTTGTCGCGATCATTCGCCCGATCGCCCCGCCACACAGGCCTGCCAGCAGGCGCCGGAGGCACCACGGGATCCCTGACCGTCACCCGCGGCGGACGAGGAGCCGGCGGCATGAACCCGACATTCGGCCCTCGCCAGAACCCCGGCACGAACACGGTTCCCCCACCCCGGTTCTCGTAGTAGGGGTGCGTCCAGACATAGCCCGGGCGCGGTGGTGGGGCCCAACGACCGCTGCGCCACACCCAGCGGGACTGCCAGCCCCAGTAGCCACCGATCCATACCGCATCGAAAGATGGCCTGGGCGTGCGTACCTCCACCAACAAAGGCGGCGGCGCCACGTCGATGAACACGGCCTCAGGCTGCACCAGGGGTGCATCTTCGTACATATAAACCGTCGGCGCCTGCGAGGACGGCGCCCACACCCCAGGGGCGGACATGTAAGGGCCTGGCGGTTCGTACGCGCAGCCCCCCAGCACGCCAACGGCGCCCGTCAGGGCCACGGCGGGGCTCAGGGTTCTGGGAAAGCGCATCGTGAACCTTTCCTGGATGCAACACATCATCTAACGAAGTCTGCATGACACCCGTTGACATGCGTTCACGCAGACACAGACTGTCACAGCATCCCGGGGCGGAACATCGAGCGTCGGCTGATCGCCTGGCCCGCCACCATGAAGACCCCGTCGCCCGTGTAATGCAGTGTCCGGGGATGCTTCGGCGAGGGCGCCACGTGCGCCTTGACCACTTCGAAGACGAAGAGGTTGTAGCGCTTCACCAGGGCATCATCGTGCAGTCGGCACTCGAAGCTGGCGTGGCACTCCCGGATCAAGGGGGCCTGCACCTGGTGTGCCGTCTGCGCCGTCAATCCGAAGGATTCGAACTTGTCGACCTCGGCGCCGCTGCAGTTGCCGATGCCCACCACCTGATCGGTGAGCACGGTGGTGGGCAGGTTGATCACGCATTCGCGGCTGCGCCGGATCATCTCGAAGCTGTGGTTGGCGCTGGAGATCACGCAGCCCACCAGTGAAGGGCTGAACTCCATGACCAGGTGCCAGCCCACCGTCATGATGTTGCGCTGCCCTTGCCACGCGGACGAGACCAGCACGATGGGCCCGGGCTCCAGATAACGGCGCACCTGCGCCACCGGAAAGTCCTGCCGACGCGGAGCTCTGCTCATGGCTGTGCTCCTTGTGCATTCGAGGCCTTCAGGAAGTCCACCAGGGCCTGGGCCGCCACGGCACGGCCGCCCTCATCCCGTGTGCACAGCAGGAGGCGCCGATGCGACCAGGCATCGGCCAGCGGCACGGCGCGAACCGCCGCACCGCGCCAGCGTTCGGCCGCACACCGAGGCACCACAGCCACGCCCACGCCTGCTGCGACGATGCGTGCAACGGCATCCAGGCTGCTGACACGCACGCGGTGATGGGGCACCCGCCCGCCCAGGCCGGCCTGACGGTGCAGGAAGCGGCTCAGGCCGTTCTCTGCGCCCAAGCCGACGAAGTCCCTGTCGAGCAGATCGGCAAAGCGCATGGCACGGGGTGCTCGCGTGTCCGGTTTCACGGTGGCCCGCCCGCGCGGCAACAGGGCCACCAGCTGGTCATCGATCCAGGGGTGCACGCGCAGGCCACTGCTGTCGACATAGTCGGCCACGATGCCGATGTCCGCCGTGCCACGGCGCAGCCCTTCCAGCACCAGGTCGCTGGACATCTCCTGCAGTTGCACATCGATGTCCGGATGCGCCTTCAAGAAGTGCCCGAGCAGCGGAGGTAGGGCTTCGGCCACCGCCGCCGTGTTGCCCAGCACGCGCACGGTGCCACGCAGGCCATGGCCGAAGCCCGCCATTTCCAGGTGCAGGGCCTCCAACTCGGTCAGCACGCGGTGGGCATGGCGCGCCAAGGCCCTGCCGGCATCGGTGGGTGTGGCGCCGGTCTTGGCACGCTCCAGCAAGCGTGCCCCCACCGCGTCCTCCAGCGCCTTGATCCGTGCACTGGCCGCGGCCAGCGACAGGTGTGCCGCCTGCGCCGCGGCGGTGATGGTGCCATGCTCCAGCACCGCCGTGAACAGGCGCAGGTCGAAGGGGTTCACGCGGTAGGTCAGGGCTTTCAGTGCGGCGGGCATGTCGCATCCTTCGGAAAAGCCGAAGGATAAGCGCCGAACTTCGAGCTGGTCATGCCAGCGGCCAATGCGCAGGATCCGGGCATGGATTCGAACTTGAACACAGCCCTCGTCGGCATGGTCTTCGCCCTGGCAGGCGCCGTGAAGGGCATCTCTGGCATGGGCCTGCCCACCGTCGCCATGAGCCTGCTCGGCTTGTGGATGCCCACGGCGCAGGCCGCTGCCCTGCTGGTGGCACCGTCCCTCGCCACCAACCTGGCCCAGTGCCAGGGGTCCCACAGCCGCACACTGGTCCGAAGGCTGTGGCCTTTGTGGCTCGGGCTGGGCGGCGCCACAGTCTGGTCACCCGGCCTGGGCTCAGGGTCGGACACTGCGCCGCGGCGGCTACTGGGGATCGCACTGGTGCTCTATGGCCTGTGGGGACTGTGGCGACCGGTGTTGCCAGCGCTACCAGGGCGCCCCTCTCTGGTGGGGCTGACCATAGGGATACTGACCGGTTTGGTCACCGCCTCGACCGCCGTGTTCGTGCTGCCCATGGTGCCTTACCTGCAGGCCCTGCGCCTGGAGAAGGACGAGATGGTGCAGGCTCTGGGCCTGTCCTTCGGTGTGGCCACGCTGGCCCTGGCCATCCGCCTGGGGCTGGGCCACGGCGGCAGCCCGTGGTGGACACCCTCGACGGTCTGGGCCCTGCTGGCGGCTTTCTCAGGCCTGTGGCTTGGCAGCCGCCTGCGCGCCCGGCTGAGCGGCCCCGCGTTCCAGCGCAGCCTGTTCCTGATCTTCATCGGGCTGGGCCTGGCCAACCTGCTCAAGGGCGTGTGACCCGCAGGCCCCATCCGCCCATCAGGTGAGGATGAAGCCCTGCGGCTCGACCTCTGGCCGTGGAGCCTCGCCCATCATCTCGCGCAGCACGTTCTCGATGGCATGCGACATCGCGTCCAGCGCCAGGTCATTCGGGGCCATGCCAAAGGGCTCCTCGATCTCGGCGCCCAGTGCCTCCAGCGCGAAGAA
This sequence comes from Aquabacterium soli, assembly GCF_003933735.1. Taxonomy (GTDB): domain Bacteria; phylum Pseudomonadota; class Gammaproteobacteria; order Burkholderiales; family Burkholderiaceae_C; genus Aquabacterium; species Aquabacterium soli. The sequence continues at coordinate 231,965 of NZ_RSED01000006.1, forward strand.
GGTGTAGGCGATGAAGGCCACCACCACCGGTGTCATGGGCCCGATCTGGTCCACCAGGCCGAAAGGCAAGAGCAGGCAGTACAGGTAGATGGTGCGGTGGATGATGACCGCGTACGTGAACGGAATGGGCGTGCTGGCGATGCGTTCGCAACCGCCCAGGGCCTCGGTCAGGCGGCCCAGATGGTGTTCCATCGCCGGGACCAGCACGGGCGCCAGCGCGCCGGACTGGCGCTGCGCCTGCAGCCACTCGCCCATCATCAGCAGCAGCATTGAGGGCTTGCCGCGCAACTGGATCAGGCGATCGAGATCGGCCTTCGGCAGCAGGCGCTGCAGGTCGGCGCTGCCGTCGGTGCCCCGCAACTGGTGGCGCAGGCCATGCACGAAGGCGATCAGCCGTTGGGCCAGCGCCCGTGCAGGCGCCGGATCGTCCGACAGCGTCAGCGCCTGCCTGAGCAGGCTGCGCGTCTCGTTGAGCAGGGAGCCCCACAGCATGCGGGCCTCCCAGTAGCGCGCATAGCTGGTGCTGTTGCGAAACCCCAGGAAGATCGCGAGCGTCAGGCCGATCAGCGAGAAAGGCACGAAGGTCAGCGGGATCTTCCAGCTGAACACCTGGCCATGCAGCAAGGTCACGACCACGGCCAGCAGCGTGGTGCCGATGAGCTGAGGCGCGATGTCGGACAGGATGGAGCCACGCCATACGAACAGCATGCGCAGCCAGTGGGGACGGGGGCGGACGATCATCGGGCAGCACCTGGCGGCCCGCGTCGGGCCTTCAGGGCGGGCAGTGTACGCCTGCCCTGTCAGAGCCCCAGGGAACTTTGTACCAAACCAGGCAAAGCATCCCATGTCGGCGGGGGGTCTTCCAACACCGGTTACGCTGGACCCGGAGCCCTTGCGGCCGACCGTCCAGGGGCTTCGCCGCCCACCATCAGAAAGGACGCGTCACATGAACTCAAACAAGATCACGATCAGCGCCGTGGCCCTCATCCTGGGCCTGTCGACTGCCCTGGCCTCGGCCCAGCCCCGCGAACGGGACGACAAGAAGCCCGGCGGCCCGCCCCCGCATGCCCAGGCCCATGGGCACGGTAAAGGCCACCAGGACCACCGTGCCGATGGTCGCCCAGATCGGGGCCGCGGCGCAGGTCCGGATCACCGGTTCCACAAGGGTGATCGCCTGCCCAAAGAGTGGCGCAGCCGCCAGTACGTGGTGGACGATTGGCGCGGTCACCACCTGAGGCAGCCACCCCGCGGCTACCACTGGGTTCAAAGTGGCACCGACTACATCCTGGTGGCCATTGCCACGGGCGTGATCGCACAGATCATCCTGTCTCAATGAGCACCAGGCTCTCCGCGAACACACCGCCCCGCGAGAACATTCAGTCCTCGCCGTCGAGTTCGGGGTAGTGGCGAAACAGGCCGTCTGAAAACGGCAGCCGGCGTTCACTGTGGAGGTAATCCTGCAGTTCGGGCAGGGCCTCCACTTTGCCGCGCAAGGCCCAGACCTGCTTGTAAGTCGGCTCCAGGGCCGCCAGCCGGCGCGGGAAGGCAAAGCGAAGCCCCTCCACGACGTGGAAGAGGGACAGATCCGCATAGCTCCAGTGCCGGGCACCCGACAGCCACGGACCACGCTGCGTCAGCACGCGCTCGAAGTAATCCAGGAACTTGGGGATGCGGGTCGCTCGGAACCCGCTGGCCCGACGCGCGGCTTCAGGCTTTTGATCTTCGTAGTACAGCTCCACGCCGATCGGGTGGTGCACATCGTGGGATTCGGCCACCAGGTCCATCAAGGTGAGCTGCAGCTGGTGCACCCAATGGCGCCCCGCCACATCACGCGGCGCGATCTGGTGGTGCTTCTCGCCCAGGTAGAGCAGGATGTTCGCGGTCTGTGAGATCACCAGCCCATCCTGCGTGATGAGGTAAGGGGGCGCAAACGGCGGATCCGGGCGCTTGCGGGCCATGTCCTTGACCAGGGCATCGTCACCGTCGCGCTGCCAGGTCTTCTCCTTGTAGGGGATGCCGGCGGCTTCCAGCGGCAGGCGGACGAACTCGCCCCGGCCGGGGATGCCGCTCCAGTACCACAGGTCATAGCTCATGCGTGATCCCTTTCACAGTGGGATGGCCCTTGCGGCAAGCACGGCAAAAAGGCCGGCACTGGGTGCCGGCCTTGCCATGCAAGATTTACAGCGCCTACCAGGCGCGCTGACAATTACTTCTTCTTGTCCAGGCCCGCATGCAGATCATGCGCCTGCTTGAGATGCCCTTCAAGGGTCGGCAGGGTCTTGGTCGCGAAGGCCTTCACATCGGCGTCGGTGGCCTCTGCAGCCGCGCGCTTGAACAGCTTGATGGTGCTCTCGTGGGCCTTGATCCCGATGGACTCGATGAAGTGCTTGTCATAGCTGTCGCCATCGCGGAACGACAGGATCTTGGCCTTGGCCTTCTGCCCCACCGAGGGATCCTTGGGCAGATCGACGCCCTTCGACGACGCCAGCGCAGCAAGTTCGGCATGCGCCTTGGTGTGGTCGTCGATGAGCTTCTGTGCAAAGGACTTCACACGCGAATCCTTGGCCTTTTCCAGCGCGGCCTTGGCGCCGTCGATCTCGGCATGGCCATTCTGCGCAGCCTGCTCCAGGAAAGCGCCGTCGAAAGGCGACAGTTTGCCGTTGTTGCCTGCCACGCCGGAGGCCGTGACCGCCGGCTTCGGTGCACTCGCGGGCAAGGTGGTCTGGGCCATTGCGGTGCCAGCCATCGTCAGGGACAAGGCCAGGGGCAGGATCAGGTGTGGATTGCGTCGGATCATGGGCAGCTCCTCTATGTTGCTTGACAGTGGTCGCAAGTGGGCAAACGGTGTGCCCGCCCTCACCAGAGGTGCTTGCCGTCGATCACATCCACCGGCATGTCCTCTGCCACCAGACCGGCAAGCAAGCGCGCATTGACGCCGATGCGCCGGGTCTGCCGGTCCCATCCGTCCAGCTCAAAGGCAGGGCTGTCGCTGAAGGTCGCGCAGCCGCAGACGCCACAGAAGTGGTGGGCCACCAGCTCCGTGTTCCATCGGTAGATGGCATCGTTCTCAGGGATGGCCGTGAGGTGGAAGACCTCGGGCGGGTAGTAGGCGAGCAGGGCACCACGCTTGGCGCAGAAGGAGCAGGTGCAGCGCACCAGCCTGTCGGGCAGCCCGCCGTCGATGCGAAATGCCACCTGGCCACAGTGGCAACTGCCAGTGATCCCATCCATGGTTCAATCTCCCTATCCCGAGTGCAAGGCTCACTCTTGGCAAACGAGAGACCTGCATGGCGCCCTGATGAACAAGCACGATCTCACCATGCCCAACACGACCGGCATCGACACCAGCCCGCTTCGCGCAGCCTGGCAGGCCACCTGGGCAGGCCTGGGCCTGACACCCAGACCAGCGCTGCTGGGCGAGTTGCTGCAGCGCCATGCCGAGCCGCATCGCCACTACCACAGCACGCAGCACTTGCTCGAATGCCTGGGACAGATGGCCCGCATCCAGGCCCTGGCGGCGCACCCGGCCGAGGTGCTGGTCGCGCTGTGGTTCCACGATGCCATCTACGACACGCAGCGCCACGACAACGAGGCCTTGAGCGCCGAGTGGGCCCGGCAGGCCTTGCGCGAAGCCGGTGGCGACGACGCCCTGGCCGACCGCGTGGCCCAGCTGGTGATGGCCACGCAGCACCGCGTCGAACCGGCCACCGCGGACGAGCAGGTGCTGGTGGACGTCGACCTGTCCATCCTGGGCGCACCGCCCGAGCGCTTTGCGCAATATGAAGCGCAGATCCAGGCCGAGTACGCCTGGGTGCCAGCCGCAGTGTTCTCTGAAAAGCGCCGTGAAGTGCTGGCCGGGTTCCTGGCCCGCCCTCGTCTATATGCCACGCAGGCGTTCAGCGATTTGTACGACGCCGCCGCACGCGCCAACCTTCGACGGGCCCTGCAGGTACTGGGCGGCTGAGCACAGGCTTCACAGCGGCACGGCAGCCACCAACTGCCCCTGGTTGAAGTAATGGCCGCGCAGGTTGTCCAGCGTGAGCAGGCCCATGGCCTCGCGCGTCTCTTCGGTGTTGCTGGCGATGTGCGGCAGCAGCACCACGTTGTCGAGCCCGAACAGGGCTTCGGGCGCGTGGGGCTCGTTCTCGAACACATCCAGCCCGGCCCCGGCGATCACGCCTTGCTGCAAGGCCTGCACCAGCGCGGGCTCGTCGATCACGGAACCGCGCGCCACGTTCACCAGGAAGCCACGCGGCCCCAGGGCCTGGAGCACATCGGCATTGATCAGGTGCCGCGTACCGGCACCGCCCGCCACGATCACGACCAGGAAGTCAGACCAGCGTGCCAGTTCCAGCAGGGAAGGCTCATGCGTCCAGGGCACATCAGCCACCGGGTTGCGCGAGTGGTAGCGCACCGCCATGTCGAAGCCATCCGCCCGGCGCGCGATGGTCTGGCCGATGCGGCCCAGCCCCACGATGCCCATCCGTGCGCCGCTGACCTTGCGGCCCAGGCCAATGCTCTTGCCACCGCCCGTGGCCCATCGGCCGGCGCGCATGAAGCGGTCGGCCTCCATGCTGCGGCGGGCCACGTCGATCACCAGGCCCATGGCCATGTCGGCCACGCAGTCGTTGAGCACGTCGGGGGTGTGGCCCACCGCAATGCCACGCGCCTTGGCCGCGGCCAGGTCGATGCGGTCCACACCCACACCGAAATTGGAGATCACCTGCAGCGATGGCAGCGCCGCTATCAGGGCCGCATCGGCCCCGGCAAAAGCGGACGTGACCACGCCCGTGAAACGCGCCCCGTCATCGCGCAGGAAGGCAGCGCGGTCGATTTGCCTGTCCAGCAGCGTGATATCGAACTCGTCGTTCAGGCGCTGTTCAAGCCAGGGAGGCAGCCTTCCGACCTGCAGGACAGAGGGCTTCTCAGAGGGGTTGGAAGGGGTGTTCAAGCTCATCAGGACAGCATAGCGGCATGTCCCTGCCCGAGCGAAGCCAGGGGTCGATCGCTACACTGTCGGCCACCATGCTGTCCCACCTTGCAGACCTGTTCGCCCAACGCCAGTTCATCCGTTTCTGGCTGGCCCGGTTGGCCGGCACCATCGCCAACCAGATGCTGATGGTCGCGGTGGCCTGGCACATGTACGACATCACCTCCAGCCCCTGGGATCTGGGCCTGGTCGGGCTGTTCCAGTTCGTGCCGGCCCTGGTGATGACACTGCCGGCAGGCCACGTGGCCGACCGCGTGCACCGCGGCCGCATCTTCGCAGCCTGCATGTTCACGCAGGCGGTGATGGCCCTGCTGCTGCTCGCGGCCACGCACGAACACTTCGCCACGCGTGGCCTGATCCTGGGAATCTCCGTGGTGCTGGGCGTGTGCCGCGCCTTCCAGATGCCGGCGCAGCAGGCCCTCACGCCGCAACTGGTGCCTCGCGAGCTGCTGCCGCGCGCCATCGCGCTGAGCTCCAGCGGCATGGAGGCCGCGATCATCGGCGGGCCCGCGCTGGGCGGGGTGCTGTATGTCACCGGTGCCGACACGGTGTATGCCACCTGCATGGCGCTGCTGCTGGTGGCCGGGGTGCTCGCGCTGTTCGTCCGCTATGCCCACCAACGTGCCACCGGCGCCGCCACCTGGAACACCTTCTTTGCAGGGCTGGGCTTCGTGTGGCGGCACAAGCTGATCCTGGGCGCCACCTCGCTCGACCTGTTCGCGGTGCTGCTGGGCGGGGCCACGGCCCTGCTGCCCATCTATGCGCGCGACATCCTGCACACAGGCCCCGTGGGCCTGGGCCTGCTGCGCGCCGCGCCGGCCGTCGGAGCGCTGTGCATGTCGCTGGTGCTGGTGCGCTGGCCGCTGGAGCGGCATGTGGGCCCCAAGCTGATGGGTGCGGTCGGCGTGTTCGGCCTGGCCACGGTGGTCTTCGGCCTGTCGGAGCACTTCATGCTGTCGCTGCTGGCCCTGGCCGTCACCGGTGCGGCCGACAACGTCAGCGTGGTCACGCGCTCCACCCTGGTCCAGCTGGAAACCCCCGATGAGATGCGCGGCCGCGTGTCGGCCGTCAACTCCATCTTCATCGGAGCATCCAACCAGCTGGGCGAGTTCGAATCGGGCGCCACGGCCGAATTGATGGGGCCAGTCGGCTCGGTGATGTTCGGCGGCATGGGCACCCTGCTGGTGGCCGCGATCTGGTTCCGCCTGTTCCCCACCCTGGCACGGCGCGACCACATGGTCGAGCAAGCGTCGAAGACGGCGCGCGTGGCCTGAGCCCCCACGGGCCAACCGCGCCCCAGGGCGCCTACTTGCGCAGCAGCACGTTCAGCCCAGGCTGCAGGTCGGCTTCATCGATGTAGCCGATGGCACCGGGCGTCTTGCCCACCAACTCGATCATCTCGGCCGCCTGCTTGACCTCGGGCGGCGGCGTGCCCTTGCCCACGTAACGCCGCACGGTCCAGTAGCCCACATACTGGTCTTCATCGGTCTGAAGGTACTGGCTCAGAAAACGCTGGCGCACGGGCGTGCCCGGTGCGGCGTTGATGGGCTGCACCCGCACACCATCGAGCTCGATGGTCTTGCCGGTGAAGATGCGCTGCAAGGCAGCCTGGTCGAGCTTGCGCACGCTGGCATGGCCGATCACCACCACAGCACGGTCGGCTGCCTGGGCCAGGGAACATCCCGCCAGCAGCAAGGCGCACAGGACGCGGTTGAATTCAAGGCGTGTCATGCGGCACTCCTCAAAACGCGAAGCTGTAGCTCAGCGAGAGCACATCGATGGTTTCGTCGGACACGGCCGGGCCGGTGCCTGGCGAATCCACCATGATCGAGCCTTTGTCCACCCAGGTGCGCAGCCACTCGGCCTTGAGCTTGCTGCGCGGGGTGAGCGCGAAGGAGGTGCCGATGGCCAGCGAGTGCTGGTCGTAGAAGGGCACGCCGTCGGCCAGTTGGCGCTGCACCATGTTGTAGCTGTCGGCACCCGGCACGAACGCGGGCACGGATGACTGGCTCAAGGCTTCGTGCAGGCGCTTGGGTGCCCCCACCGACTTGAGCGCCGAGGCATACGCGTAGGGTGTCCAGCGGTCCAGGTTCTTGAGCACGGCCACATAGCCGCCCACGGTGTTCTGGCCAAAATCGGTCTTGCGCTGGAAGCTGCGGCCCACTTCGGCCATCACCCGCCAGCTGTCCGGCAGCTTCTGATCCACACCCACGGTCACGATGTCGTTGACGATCTTGGGTGAGGTCCCGGTGGGCAGGTACATGCCGAAACCGGGGCCCAGGGGCTGGTACTCGGCCGATTGGTAGAACACGGTCGACCCGCGCGGCTCCGTGTCCGCATGGTGCCAGCCCAGGCGCAGCACTGTCTCGTCGGATCGCCAGGTGACGACGACCCCGCTGACCTTGGTCTTGAAGACGTCGTAATCCACCCCTGCATCACGCGAGTAGAACCGGTTCCAGATGCGGGCCTGGCCCGTGTAGGCGTCCAGGCTCAGGTCGGACTCGCCCAGCGCCCAGTTGCGCGTGATGAACAGGCCCGTCACGTCGCTGGTGGGCGAGATGGAGTACATGTCGGTGGGCAGGCGCGCGAAGTCGTAGCTCTGTCCCACATCCAGGTTCTCGGAGGCCAGGTACAGCGGGATGCGCAGCTTGCCGGCCCGCAGCAGCCATTCGTTGTTGGGCCGCCAGGACACGAAGGCCCAGCTGGTGCGCAGGTCCCAGCGGTTCTCCTCCCGCATCGACGGGGCCAGCTTGCCTTGCAGCGTGGCCGACCACTCGGGCGTGAACTGCACATCCACCTGCCCCCCCAGCACACTGTCGCGCTCCAGCGTGCCGCCAGAGTCGATGTGGCGCTGGTAGGCGTAGTCGCGGTTGGACACCGCCGCGCCCACCGTGCCGAACAGCGAGTAAGACATCTTCTCTTGCGCGTGGGCGGCGGTGGCCGACAGCAAGGTCAGCAACAGTGCCGTGGCCGCACCGCTCCAGGGGCTCTTGATGGGCATGGTCGTCGTTCCTCTCGATGATCCAGTCATGTTCATGGGTGTTCTGGTGTCAGTCCTGCCATTCGCGCGCGATGGCCGTGATGGTGTCCTCGGTGTCGTGCAGCGCCTGTACGATCTGGGGGTCGAAATGCTGGCCACTGCCTTCGTCGATCATGCGCATGGCGGTCTCGTGCGGAAACGGTTCCTTGTAGGGCCGGCGGCTGATCAGCGCGTCGTACACATCGGCCACGGCCATCAGGCGGGCCGACAGCGGGATGCCCTCACCCACCAGCCGGTCGGGGTAGCCCGAGCCGTTCCACTTCTCGTGGTGCGAACGGGCGATCTCCATGGCATAGCGCAGGAAGTCCGTGTCTTCGCCCAGGCGCGATGCGGCACGGTGGAGCATGTCCCAGCCGTGCATGGGATGGCCCTTCATCACCTCGAACTCCTCGGGTGTGAGCTTGGCCGGCTTGAGCAGGATGCTGTCGGGGATGGCCACCTTGCCGATGTCGTGCAGCGGTGCCGATTTGGCGATCAGGCGGATGCGGTGCGGATCGAGCTGGTCGTGGTGCAGGCCCTGCTCCCACAGCCGTGTGGCCAGCACACGCACGTACTCCTGCGTGCGCTTGACGTGGTTGCCGGTGTCCTCGTCACGGAACTCGGCGAAGGAGATCATGATGTGCAGCGTCGAATCACGCAGCCGGTCGAGCTGCGCGATCTGCGTCTCCAGCTGTGATTGCAGCGTCACATTGCGCTGGTTCAGGAAATCCTGGAAGGCCTTGTTCTGAAGGTGCGTCTTCACGCGGGCCTTGACCACCACCGGGGTGATGGGCTTGGTGATGTAGTCTGCGCCGCCCACCTCGAAGCCGCGCGTTTCGTCCTCGGCCTCGTGCATGGCGGTCAGGAAGATCACCGGGATGTGGCGGGTGCGCTCACCTTGCTTGAGCTGGCGGCAGACCTCGTAGCCGTCCATGCCGGGCATCATCACGTCCAGCAGGATCAGGTCGGGCGGCGAACGCTGCGCAAGCTCAAGCGCCTTGGCCCCCGACGACGCCAGCTTGACCCGGTAGGTCTGGTCGAGCAGGCCGGCCAGCAAGGTGAGGTTGGCAGGCGCATCGTCCACCACCAGGATGGTTTGCGGCCCTGGCGAGGCCAGCGCCGCTTCGGCCGCGCGCAGGGCCGCCGGGCTTGTGTCAATCGATCGCATGCTCACCTCGTTCTTCCTGCAGCAGCCGCAAGGCCGCGTCGAAATCGCATTGTTCGATCGCCGTGTCCAGGCGGGTGAACACCAGCGGGTGCAACACGGCCCTGAACCCTTCGCGCTCCTGGCGCCACAGGCCGATGGCCGCGCTGTCGGCATCGTGGACCAGCCGTTCGAGTTCTACGTGCTGGCTGTGCTGCTGCCCGCTGTGGTCAGGGCCGGCGCTCGCCACAGGGCGGATGTCCGATGCCGAAACAGGCGCGGGCACGGCCGGTGCCTTGAGCTGAGGGCGCAGCCCCGCCAGGAAATCATCGAGCTGTTCCAGCAAGAGCGCCGCCGCCGTGCCGATGGCGGCTTCATCGCGCTGGCGGGTGGCCTGCTCCACAGCGGCAGCCAACTGGGCCAGCCCGTGGGCACCGATCGTGGCGCACAGGCCCCTCAGCGTGTGCGCCTCGCGCACCACGGTGTCCCAGGCCTGCACGCCCAGCGCAGCTTCCAGCATGGGCCGGTTGGTCTCGGCATGGGCCGCGAAGCCATTCACCACCTGCAGGTACAGGACCTGGTCGCCATCCAGGCGTGCCACGGCCTGCCGCGCATCCAGGCCAGGCACCTGGGGCAGGCGCAGCCCCGCAGGTGGCGTGGGTGGTGGCGGCACCGGCACTGGGGCGATGGTCACACTGTTCGCCTGCACCTGCGGGCAGTAGGCGGCCAGCGTCGCGTACAGCCTGCGCGGATCCAGCGGCTTGCTGATGTGGTCCTGCATGCCGATGGCCAGGCACTGCTCGCGCTCTTCATCGAGCGCATGCGCGGTCATGGCCAGGATGGGCAGTGCCCGGAAACGCTCGTCCGCCCGGATCTGGCGCGTGGCCTCGCGGCCGTCCATCACCGGCATGTGAAGATCCATCAGCACCACGTCATAGGCCGTGGGACCCTGCATGCGCAGGTGCTCGACGGCTTCGCAGCCGTTGTCCACCGAGCTGACCACAGCACCCCGCCGGCTGAGCAGTTCGATGGCCAGTTGCTGGTTCAGCGGGTTGTCCTCCACCAGCAGCACGCGCAGGCCGTCCAGGCGCACGACGGTGTCTGGTGCCGCCGCACTGGCGGGCGCCGACAGCGCTACCCCGGTCAGCCTGGCGAACAGGCCGCGCAAGGCCGCAGGCAGGATGGGCTTGGGCAGGAAGGTGTCGGCGCCCGCGCCCGTGGCATGGCTCTGCAGGCTGTCCCAGCCATAGGCCGATATCACGACCACGTCCAGCCCGGGCTGCTCGCCACGCAGCCGGCGAAGCACCTCGCCGCCGGGCATGTCCGGCAGCACCCAGTCCAGCAGCACCAGGTCGAAAGGCTGCCCCAGCGTCGTCGCCGCCTGCGCCAGGGCCAGCGCCTGCGCCCCACTGTCGGCCACGGCCACGGCGCCATCGCGCCCATCGCGGCTGCCCTGCCCCACGCCCATGACCTGCAGCAGCCCGGCCAGGGCTTCACGCGTGTCCGGCTGGTCGTCCACCACCAGCACGCGCAGCGCTTCGACCGGCAGCGGCGGGTTCACTGCCACGGCAGGCTCCGCCACCACGCTCACGGGCAGCAGCACCGTGAAGGTGGAACCCGCGCCAAGCTGGCTGCGGGCCTCGATGCTGCCGCCCATCAGCGTGGCCAGGCGCTGGCAGATGCTCAGGCCCAAGCCCGTGCCGCCATAGCGGCGCGTGGTGCTGTCATCGGCCTGCGTGAACTCCTGGAACAAACGCCCCAGTTGTTCGGGGCTCATGCCGATGCCCGTGTCGCTGATCTCGAAACGCAGCTTGAGCCGGTCGGCCTGGCGGTCCTGCAGGCCGATGCGCAGCCGCACATGGCCGCTGTGCGTGAACTTCACGGCATTGGACAACAGGTTGGTCAGCACCTGTCCCACGCGCAGCACATCGCCCTGGACCACGGCCGCTTCGCCCAGCAAGGCCGGATCGGCAAACTCGCACAGCAGCTCGATCTCGCGCTCCTGGGCCTTCTGGCGCACCATCATCAGCGCATTGCCCACCACCTCTTCCACGCGGTAGGGCGCGTTCTCGAGCGTCAGGCGTCCGGCCTCGATCTTGGAGAAATCGAGGATGTCGTTGATCACACCGAGCAGGATCTGCGAGGCAGAGGCCACCTTGTCCAGGTAGTCGCGCTGCTGATCGCTCAGATCCGTCTGCTGCGCCAGGTGCGTCATGCCGATGATCGCGTTCATTGGAGTGCGGATCTCGTGGCTCATGTTGGCCAGGAACAGCGACTTGGCGCGGGTGGCCGATTCGGCCTGGTCGCGAGCCTCCTGCAGCGCGGCCTGCACCTGCGAGCGTGCAGCCAGGTCGTTCTGGATGGACTGCGCCATCGTGTCCATGGTGGCGCTGAGCGCGAACATCTCGCGTACTGCATCCGGGCGCAGCTGGCTGCGCAGCGTGTAGTCGCCGGCCGCGAAGGCCCGCGCCTGGCGGCTGAGCGCGTCGATGGGCCGCAGCACGCGGCGCCGGATCACCATCAGGGCACCGGCCATCATCGGCAGCAGCAGCAGGTCCACCGCCACGGCCATGCCGATGAAGCGCGACACGCGGGTCGAGGCCTCCTGCACGGCCGCTTCGGTGCGGGCATCGGCGCGCTGCGTCAGGTCGGCGATGGAACGGGTCAGGTCGACCCCGTCCTGCTCATAGGCGCGTGAGTGCACCAGCTGCGTGGCGTAGGCCAGGTTGGGCTCGCCCTCGGACACGAAGGCATGGCGCTCGGCGTCGTACAGCCCCTGCGTGGCGGCGAAGGCCACCTGCTCGGTCTTCTTGAGGCGCTCGGTGGCGTCCACCACCCGCTGGAGGCTGGCCAGCTCGTCCGCGCTGAGGTTCAAGGCCTTCATGCGGGCCAGCAGGGGCAGCTTGTCACCGATGGCCGGCAACGGTTCCAGGCGCTGATGGATCAGGCGGGCTTCCCAGAAGGCGCTCGGGTCGCCCACAGCCGGATCGCCCTTCTCGCCCTGGCGGATGGCATAGATGTCGTAGTAGGTGAGCAGGTACTTGGCGTTGCCGGTGGCCGTGTAGGCCCGCACCAGGCGGCGCAGCAGATCGGTTTCCTGGCGCAGGTGCTCCAGCGCGCGCGTGGTCTGCTCACGCTGGCCCGCCACCTGGGCGCTGTTGTCGAAGGCCGAGCGGATGACCAGCAGGAAGGCGAAGTTGGCCATGAGCGCCAGCATGGCGCCCACGAACATGGTGTGCGAGACCGTCTTGAGCTTCACGCCCCGCCTCCACCGCACAATCGCAGGCGAAGCCTCACCCCTCGGACATGTAAAAAGGCCATGACGCTGTATCGGTCATGGCCGCGGGGCCTGTAGTCCTGGGCCGCTGCCCCCTCTCAGCCCGCGCCAGGCTTACAGGGAGAGCGTGAGAAAGTTGGCAGCATGATCTGAACGCAACTTGTTAAGCCCTGTGCGATCCGGTCACTTCACGCGCTGTTTCTCCAGCTTGCGCGCCAGGGTGCGGCGGTGCATGCCCAGGCGCCGGGCGGTTTCGGAGATGTTGAAGTCCGTCTCGGCCAGGGTTTCGTGGATGCGCTCCCACTCCAGCGTCTTGATCGACGTGGAGCGGCTGGTCAGCTCGACCTCGACATCGCCCTCTGCACGCCCGAAGGCCGCCTCGATGTCATCGGTGTTGGAGGGCTTGGCCAGGTAGTGGCAGGCGCCCAGCTTCACGGCCTCCACCGCGGTGGCAATGCTGGCAAAACCGGTCAGCACCACGATCAGCATGTCGGGGCTGTGGGCGTTGAGCTTCTGCACGCAGGCCAGGCCCGAGGCCTCGCCGTTGATCTTCAGGTCAACCACGGCATAGCCCGGGGTGCGCTGCTGCAGCACGGCATTGACCTCGTCCAGGCTGCCCGCGATCATCACCGTGTAGTGCCGCCGCTCGAACGAGCGCGCCAGCGTCCGCGCGAACGCGGCATCGTCTTCCACGATGAGCAGCACACGCTCATCACTCATGAATCGTCTCCTTCTTCGAGGGTGATGGCCGACAGCGGCAGGGTCAGCGTCACCACCGCGCCACCGCCCACGCGGTTGCGCGCCACGACGCGCCCACCCAGTGTGCGCGCCACGTTGACCACCAGGAACAGGCCCATGCCCCGGCCCGGGCGGCCTTTGCTGGACTGGTAGGGCTTGCCCAGCTGCGCCAGCATCTCGGGCGGAAAGCCGGTGCCATTGTCCTTGACCGTGATGCGCAGCGCGTCATCGATGCGTTCGACCTCCAGGCTGACGTGGTGGGGCGAGGCCTCCAGCGCATTGTCCAGGATGTTGCAGATGGTCTGCTTGAGGGTGGAGTCGGACACCACCGGCACATCGTGGCCGAAGCGGTTGTCGTACACGAAGGAGCTGACCGGGCGCGTGGCGCGCCACTCTTCCACCAGCTCGTCCAGGAAGGTGCAGATGCTGGTTTCTTCGGATGATTCGCCACGCGCCTCGCCCGCCGACATCAGGATGCCGCTGACGATGGCCTTGCAGCGCTGGATCTGCGCCTGCATCTCGGTGACCTCTTCCAGCAACTCGGGCTCGGAGGTGAAGGACGGCAGGCGCGCCCAGTCGCCCAGGATCACGGCCAGCGTGGCCAGGGGCGTGCCCAGTTCGTGTGCGGCGCCGGAGGCCAGCAGCCCCATGCGCACGATGTGCTCTTCTTCGGCCGCGCGCTGGCGCAGGTCGGCCAGCCGCGCATCACGCTGGCGCAGGTTGCGCGTGATGCGGATGATGAAGGTGACCAGCAGGAAGGCGTTGAGCGCGAAGCACACCAGCATGCCCTGCACATAAGGATTGGCCAGGCCGCCCTCCATGTGCGCGGGCATGGGCAGAGGGCGGGCCAGCAGCGCCAGCCAGGCAAAGCACAAGGTGCTGGCGATCACCATGATCCAGGTGGCGCTCGGGGTGAGCAACATGGCTCCCAGGGTGACCTGCAGCAGGTACAGCCACGAGAAGGGGTTGGCCGCCCCGCCCGTGAAATACAGCATCAGCGTCAGCATGCCGACATCCACCAGCAGGGCCAGCAGCAGCTCACCGTCGGTGACCGTCTTCTGGACCTGCCAGCGCAGGCGGCTGGCCACATTGAAGAGCACGATGGCTGCCAGCACCACCATCAGCGGCTGCAGCGGCAGCGCGATGCCCAGGCCGTAGTGCACCACCCCGATGGTGATCACCTGCCCGGCCACGGCGATCCAGCGCAGCTGGATCAGCAGCTGCATGTTCTTCAGGCCTGTGGCCTCGGAGAAACGGCGGATGCGTGCGGCCGCCACGCCCTGCGCAGGGCGGCTGTCAGGCGCCTCAGCGGGGCGGCTGGTCGGGGTTGTCGTGGCGGGCGTCCGGATCGGCATGGCCCGCATTGTCCTGCATGCCCGCGTCGCGTCGTTCCACACGGACCACGTACCAGGCTGCGCCGGCCACCATCAGCGCCAGCGTGTACCAGGTGATGGCATAGACCAGGTGGTTGGTCGAGAACGCCAGCACGGTGAGCCCGCCGATCGGCGCGGACTGAACCTCCGGCGAAGTGGTGGCATCGGCATCCACGAAATAAGGCGCCACACGCGTGAGGCCGTGGGCCTGGGCGATGGCCGGCACATCACGCGAGAACCAGCGGCCGGCAGCAGGGTCGTTCTGCCGCAGGAAGCCGCCACCAGGCTCGCTCAGGCGCAGCAGGCCGCTCACGGACACTTCGAGCGCCGGGTTGCACGACGCCCGCTTGGCCGGGTCCTTCAACTCGGGTGGCACGAAGCCCCGGTTGACCAGCACCACACTGCCATCAGCCCGGCGCAAGGGCGTGATCACCCAGAAGCCGCCACCCCGCACCGTGCTGGCCTGCACCAGGCTTTCATCCTCGTGCACGAACTTGCCGGACAGGCGCACATGGCGGTACTCATGCTCGGCCGCGTTGACGCGCGGCCACTCGGCCGGGCCGGGCGCGGCCTCGGCCGGCGCGTTCACCCGTTGCGTGACGCGCTCGATCAGGTCGAGCTTCCAGGCGCGCCGCTGCACCTGCCAGGTGCCCAGCGCCACGAAACCCGCAAACAGCAAGGCCGCGACGATCGCCAGAACGATCAACGCGGCCTTGGAGCGGGGGCCGCGGCGCGCGGGCGCCGCTCCCTCGGAGACCTGCATGAGACGTGCCTCAGTTCGGATGCGTCATCTCGTGGCTGTGGCCAGCCATCATGTTGGTGTTCATGTGGAACATCACCCACAGCGAGCCCGCCAGCGTGATCACCACCAGCACCACCGTGAAGACCGTGGACACCATGGTCCAGCCGCCTTCCGACTTCGCGTTCATGTGCAGAAAGTACACCATGTGCACGATGATCTGCACGGCACCGAAGCCGAGCAGGGTCAGGGCCAGCGTGCCGGAATCGGAGATCACGTTGTCCATCACCAGCCAGAACGGAATGGCCGTCAGGATGACCGACAGGATGAAGCCGATGGTGTAGCCCTTGAGGGTGCTCTCGGCGTGGCCGCCTTCATCGTGATGATCATGGTGGGCGTGGTCATCGTGCCCACCGTGGTGAGCGTGTTGGTCGGTATGCGCGCTCATGGCAGCACTCCCATCAGGTAGACGAAGGTGAAGACGCCGATCCAGACCACGTCCAGGAAGTGCCAGAACATGGACAGGCACATCAGGCGACGCTTGTTCTCGTGGATCAGGCCATGCTTGCTGATCTGCACCATCAGCACGATCAGCCAGATGGAGCCGAACGTGACGTGCAGACCGTGGGTGCCGACCAGCGTGAAGAAGGCCGACAGGAAGGCGCTGCTCTGCGGCGTGGCGCCGATGTGGATCAGGTGATGGAACTCATAGAGTTCCAGGCCCAGGAAGGCCAGGCCGAACACAAGGGTCACGGCCAGCCAGGCCAACGTGCCACCCTTGTCGTTCAACTGCTTGCGCAGCATGGCGAAGCCGAACGTGATCGACGAGAGCAGCAGGAAGGCCGTGTTGATGGCCACCAGCTTCAGATCGAACAGCTCGGCGCCGCCAGGGCCGCCAGCGTAGGCACGACCCAGCACGCCATAGGTGGCGAACAGTGCCGCGAAGATGAGACAGTCGCTCATCAGGTACATCCAGAAGCCCAGCGCGGTGCCGTTCTCCGGATGCGGTTCGTGCGCGAGGTGGTACTCGCGGGGGGCGCCAGGGGCGCCGGCGGTATGGGCGAGATCAGACATGGCGGGCCAGCAGTTCGGTGCGTGCGTTCTCGGCGACGATCACTTCGCTCGCCGGGATGTGGTAATCACGCTTGTAGTTGAAGGTATGGATGATCGCGCCGATCACGATGGCCGCGAACGAGGCGATGGCCAGCGGCCACATGTGCCAGATCATCGCGAAACCCCACACCAGGGACAGCACCGACAGCACCACGCCGGAGCCGGTGTTCAGCGGCATGTGGATGGCCTGGAAGCCCTGCAGCGGACGCTTGTAGCCGTGCTGCTTCATGTCCCACCAGGCATCCTGCTCATACACCACGGGCGTGAACGCGAAGTTGTAGTTGGGCGGGGGCGAGGCCGTGGCCCATTCCAGCGTGCGGCCGTCCCAGGGATCACCCGTGACGTCGCGAAGTTGCTCGCGCTTGAGGTAGCTGACGATCAGTTGCAGCAGGAAGCAGCCGATGCCGGCGGCGATCAGCGCGGCGCCGCAGGCGGCGATCACGAACCAGATCTGCAGGGATGGGTCTTCGAAGTGGTTGACCCGGCGGGTCACGCCCATCAGGCCCAGCACGTACAGCGGCATGAAGGCCACGTAGAAGCCGACCAGCCAGAACCAGAACGAGCACTTGCCCCAGAACTCATCGAGCTTGTAGCCGAAGGCCTTGGGGAACCAGTAGTTGATGCCTGCCATCAGGCCGAACAGCACGCCGCCGATGATCACGTTGTGGAAGTGGGCGATCAGGAACAGGCTGTTGTGCAACACGAAGTCGGCCGGGGGCACGGCCAGCAGCACGCCGGTCATGCCGCCGATGGCGAAGGTGACCATGAAGCCGATGGTCCAGAGCATGGGCACCGTGAAGCGGATGCGGCCGCGGTACATGGTGAACAGCCAGTTGAAGATCTTCGCGCCCGTCGGGATCGAGATGATCATGGTCGTGATCCCGAAGAACGAGTTCACGCTGGCACCTGAGCCCATGGTGAAGAAGTGGTGCAGCCACACCAGGTAGGACAGGATGGTGATACACACCGTCGCGTACACCATGGAGGTGTAGCCGAACAGGCGCTTGCGGCTGAACGTGGCCACCACTTCGGAGAAGATGCCGAAGGCGGGCAGGATCAGGATGTAGACCTCGGGGTGGCCCCAGATCCAGATCAGGTTCACGTACAGCATGGGGTTGCCGCCCAGCGTGTTCGTGAAGAAGTTGGTGCCGGCGTAACGGTCCAGCGACATCAGCACCAGGGCTGCGGTCAGGATCGGGAACGAGGCCACGATCAGGGCGTTGGTGCACAGCGAGGTCCAGGTGAACACTGGCATCTTCATCATGCCCATGCCAGGTGCACGCATCTTGACGATGGTGACCAGCAGGTTGATGCCCGACAGCGTCGTGCCCACCCCCGCGATCTGCAAGGACCAGATGTAGTAATCCAGGCCCACCCCGGGGTTCTGGTTGCCCAGGTTGGACAGGGCCAGCCAGCCGGCGGTGGAGAACTCGCCCAGGAACAGCGAGACCATCACCAGCACGGCGCCGGCCGTGGTCATCCAGAAGCTGAAGTTGTTCAGGAAGGGGAAAGCCACGTCGCGCGCACCGATCTGCAGCGGCACGACGAAGTTCATCAGGCCCGTGACCAGCGGCATGGCCACGAAGAAGATCATGATCACGCCGTGGGCCGTGAAGACCTGGTCGTAGTGGTGCGGCGGCAGGTAGCCCATGTTGTCGCCGAAGGCGAGGGCCTGCTGCAGGCGCATCATGAGCGCGTCGGCGAAGCCGCGCAGCAGCATCACGATGCCCAGCACCATGTACATGATGCCGATCTTCTTGTGGTCGATGCTGCAGAACCAGTCGCGCCACAGCGGGCCCCACAGGCGCAGCTTGGTCAGCAGGCCCAGCAGGCCGATGCCACCCAGCACGACGGCGATGAAGGTCCACAGCAGGATGGGCTCGTGCGCCATCGGGATCGAGTCCCAGGTCAGCCGCCCCAACAGCCAGTGGGGCGCTACGGAAGAATGTTCATGCATGGCTAGTCACTCAAAAAGGGGCTCGCGGAGACCTGCTCAGAGAGAGGTCCCTCTCGATCTCAATGCTCACCACCACCGTGGTGCTGGCCGTGTTGGGCGCTATCAGCGGCGCTGGCGGCGTGTTCGCCGTGCGCTGCATGGCCGGCGTGCTCCGGGGCAGCCTTCGCGCCGGGCTTGTTGCGCACGGCGTCCTGGGCCATCAACTCGTGCATGCACTTCTGGCCGTCTTCGACGCACAGGTTCAGCACGCGCTTGTACAGGCCCGGCTCGACCGTGGAGAACAACTCGACGGGGTTGCGCTCGCTGGGCTTGGCCAGCTCGCGGTAGACATCGCGCGTCAGGGGCTTGCCCTCGGCCTTGGCCTTGGCGACCCACTTGTCGAAGTCGGCATCGCTCAGGCCATGGAACTTGAAGGTCATGCCCGAGAAGCCGGAGCCGCTGTAGTGCGAGGACATGCCCTTGTACTCACCCGGCTTGTTGATGACCGCGTTCAGTTCGGTCTGCATGCCGGGCATGGTGTAGATCATGCCGGCCAGGGCAGGCACGTAGAACGCGTTCATCGTGGTGCTCGAGGTGAGCTTGAAGCGGATGGGGCGGTCCACCGGCGCGGCCAGTTCATTGACCGTGGCGATGCCCTGCTCGGGCAGGAAGAAGACCCACTTCCAGTCCAGGGAGACCACCTCGACCTCCAGCGGCTTGACGCCAGCCGCCAGCGGCTTGTCGGCGGAGACGCGGTCCAGCGGACGGTAGGGGTCGAGCTTGTGGGTGCTGATCCAGGTGATGGCCCCCAGGGCGATGATGATCAGCAGCGGCGCTGCCCAGATCACCAGCTCGAGCTGGGTGGAGTGGTCCCAATCCGGCGCATAGTCGGCCTTGGTGTTGGACTGGCGATAACGCCAGGCAAACAGCAGGGTCAAGAAGATCACCGGTACGATGATCAGCAGCATCAGCACGGTCGAGATGACGATGAGGTCGCGTTGCTGGGCGGCCACATCCCCGGATGGGCTCATCACGACCGCATTGCAACCGGCCAGCAGGGCGATGACGGGGGCCAGAAGGAGGGCCCGGTAGTTCTTGATGAAAGGCATTGCCGAACGGGAATTTATTTGGAGCGCGTGAGGCCCAGGAGCCGCAGAATCTACACCCAATGAGAAGGGCTGGGAATTGGACGTTTTGTCCATGGTCATTTTTGTTGGATGGTGCGACTCTTGAGTTGTCCGCATCGAACACGAACAACATCCACAACGGAGAACGAATGATGACCAGCATCAGCAGTACCCACCCGGAACCCAATTCCGGCAGTCTCGAAGACGATGCCCGGCTGAGGACGGCCAACGGCCACTCCCCCATCGCCCCCGGCGAGATCGCCGTGGGCGTCGTGATCGGCAGAGCGTCCGAGTACTTCGACTTCTTCGTCTACGGCATCGCCTCGGTGCTGGTCTTCCCCGCGGTGTTCTTTCCGCACATGGACCGGCTCGAAGGCACGCTCTGGTCCTTCGTGATCTTCTCGTTCGCGTTCATCGCCAGGCCCCTGGGTACGGCGTTGTTCATGGCAGCCCAGCGACGCTGGGGACGCGGCACCAAGCTCACCATGGCCTTGTTTTTGCTGGGTTTTTCCACAGCCAGCATCGCCTTCCTGCCCGGCTACGCCAGCCTGGGCTTCAATGCCATCCTGCTGCTGTCGGGCCTGCGCTTCCTGCAGGGGATCGCACTGGGCGGCTCATGGGACGGCCTGCCCTCCCTGCTGGCACTGAACGCGCCTGAAGGCCGGCGCGGCTGGTACGCGATGCTCGGACAGCTGGGCGCACCGGTGGGCTTCATCATCGCCAGTGCCTTGTTCCTGTACCTGCACAGCAGCCTGAGCCCGGCAGATTTCCTGGCCTGGGGCTGGCGCTATCCCTTCTACGTGGCCTTTGCCATCAACGTCGTGGCTTTGTTCGCCCGCCTGAGGCTGGTGGTGACGGAGGAGTACACCCAGTTGCTGGAAGAACGTGAACTCGAGCCGGTGCACCTCCATGAGTTGGTGCGGGCCCAGGGTTACAACATCTTCCTGGGGGCCTTCGCCGCCCTGGCCAGCTACGCGCTTTTCCACATCGTGACAGTCTTCCCGCTGTCCTGGATCGCGTTGAGCAACACGCAGTCAGTCAACGACGTGCTGTCGGTGCAGATCGTGGGGGGCGGCATCGCCATCGTGGGCATGCTGGCCTCCGGCCGGATCGCCGACCGCATCGGCCGCCGCCGCACGCTGGGCGCCCTGGCCATCGCGATCGGCGTGTTCAGCGCCTTTGCACCGATGCTGCTGTCGGGCGGGCCGGCCATGCAGGACACCTTCATCCTGCTGGGCTTTGCTCTGCTGGGCCTGTCCTACGGCCAGGCAGCGGGCGCGGTGACGGCCAACTTCGCCCCTCAGTACCGCTACGCCGGTGCGGCGCTGACCTCCGATTTCGCCTGGCTGATCGGGGCGGCCTTTGCACCCCTGGTGGCCCTGGGACTGTCAGCCCACTTCGGACTGGCCTACCTGAGCCTGTACCTGCTGTCGGGCTCGGTGTGCACCCTGGCCGCCCTGCGGGTGAACAGGTCGCTGGAGATCAAGGACTGAGCCGGGCCCGAGGTGCCGCCAACGGCGGTGCCGGCCTCGCCCCTACCCCCCAAGCCCCCGACGTCCCATGGATGTCGGGGGCTTTTTCTTGTCAGGAGACGGCCGGCAGCTCCACCAAGGCCTCCAAGCCCGGCTCGGCATTGCGCAGCACCAGCGAGCCGCCATGGGCTTCGGCGATCAGGCGACACAGATTGAGGCCCAGCCCGACGCCACCGCCTCCGCGCGTGCGGGCAGCATCCGGGCGGAAAAAGGGCTGGCCGAGCTGACCCAGCACATCGGGAGGCACGCCCGGCCCGAAATCCCGCACCAAGAGGCGCACGCAGGGCTGACCGCCCTGCCCCGCTGTGCCTGCGGGCCTGGCCGACAAGGACACGCTCAACTGCACCGCGCCCTTCCCGGCATCGTGGTGGCGCAAGGCGTTGTCCAGCAGGTTGCCCAGCAACACCTGAACGCGGCTGCGGTCCAGGCGCATGGGCGGCAGATCCGGGGCCAGCGCCAGCTGCAGCAGTCCTGTGGACCGCGCCTCGCTGAAGCGCCTGTCCAGCAGCTCGGCGACGAGGTCGGGCCAGGTGCAGTCGTCCAGGCGCAAGGCACTGTGACCGGTGTCCAAACGTTCACGCTCGAGCAGGTTCTCGATCAGGTCGCGCATCTGGCCCAGCTCGTGGACAACCGCCTGCTGGCTGGGGCCTTCGTCCAGCAACTCGGCGTTCAGGCGAGCGCGGGTCAGCGGGCTGCGCAGCTCGTGGCTGATGGCGAGCAGCAACTCGCGCTTGGCATCGAGCATGGCCTGGATGTCGTCGGCCATGCGGTTGAAGCGGGCGCCCAGCGCGCCGATCTCGTCGGCATGGCGCAGGTGCACGCGGTGCGACAGCTGGCCCCGGCCGAAGGCGGCCACGCCATGGGCCAGTACGCGCAGCGGCATCAGCATCACACGCGTGCTGGCGTAGGCCAGGACGGTGAGCAGCAGGACAGCGCCCAGCATCCAGCCCCAGCCCAGGCCTTGCTGGCCTGCCCAGTGCAGGAACCCGCCGCCGATGCCGGCCAACACCAGGAAGACCAGGGTCAGGCGCGCGCCTAGCGAATGCCGGAAACGCCGCCGCCAGTTGGGCGCATGGTCGTGGAGGTGATGCCAGTGCCACAGGCGGTCGTAGGCGCGCAACGCGTGCCAGGGGTGTTGGGGCCACTCCGCGCCGTGGGGATGGGGCGAGGCCGATGGCGCCATCCCATCGAGCCTGGCCGCACGCCAGGCCTCGAACCAGGCCTCGGGCGTGGGGTAGCCCATGGCCACCAGGTGCCGCTGCATGCGGCGCGCCCGGCGGGCCTGGCGGTGGTGTCGGGAAAACATCGGTGAACCCTTTCAGGGCCGGGGCGCCAGCGCGAGGCAGTAGCCGGCGTTGCGCAAGGTCTTGATGGCGTCCAGGGTGCCCAGCTTCTTGCGCAGGCGGCTGACCAGGATGTCGACCGAGCGGGTGAAGAGCTCGGCCTCCTGGCCGCGCAGGCGGTTGAGGATCTCGTCGCGGGTGAAGACCTTGCCCGGCTCGGCCGCCAGCATCAGCAGCAGCTCGTACTCGGTGCTGGTGAGCTCGAAGACGTGGCCGTCGTCGGCGCGGGCCTCGCGGCGGTCCAGGTCGAGCACCAGCCCGTCGAAGCGGCGCTGTCGGGCCGTCCCTGCCGGCGTGGCGACCACGGCGGCGGCAGAAGGCGGGCCTGAGGCCGCAGCAGCCCTGACCGCACGGCGCAGCAGGCTCTGCAGGCGGGCGGCCAGCTCGCGTGGCTCGAAGGGCTTGGCGAGGTAGTCGTCGGCGCCCAGCTCCAGGCCCACCACGCGGTCGGTGAGATCCCCCCGTGCGCTGAGCATCAGCACGGGCAGCTGCCGCCACGGCTCGTCGCCGGCGCGCAAGCGCTTGCAGAACTCGAAGCCATCGATCTCGGGCAGCATGCCATCCAGGATCAGTGCATCGAACGATCCGGCCTCCAGCTGGCGCAGGCCGTCGCTGGGGCGCACCGCGGCCACCAGTTCGAGATCGAACCGGGCCAGGTACTGCGCCAGCGGCGGGGCCAGCGCCTCGTCGTCATCGATCAGCAGAACGCGGGCCATGGTGCGGAACATTGTGCACGGTGTCGGCGCGCACCAGGGTGATGGCGCCCTCCGGGCAGGCGGTGATGCATTGCCCACAGGCCTGGCAGGCGTCGGCGTTGGGTGTGAAGGCCTGCCGCCAGCCATGAGCCCAGCCCTTCACGCGGCCGATCATCGACAGACCGCCTCGCTGGTCGGCAGGCAGCACGTCGAGGATGAACACGTCGTGGGGGCACACGTCCAGGCAGTCGCCCTTGCCTTCGCAGCGGTTGCGGTCGATGCGGGGCACGAAACGGCCCGGGGGCTGGCGGCAGTCCCGGCGCTCCATCACCGGGCCTCTGATCGGTCGGTGCTGTCGGCTTGTTCCCGGCCAGCCCTGCCCCAGCCACGGCGTTTGAGCCTCAGCATGAAGCGCAGCACCTGCTGCTGTTCGGCGTCGAGCGCGTCGAAGAAATCGGCCAGGGCATCGATCAGGGTGGGCGCGGAGGCCTGCACGGCGGCGATGCGTTCGCTGAGCAGCAGGCGGGTGGCCTCGCGGTCCAGCGTGGTGCCAGCCAGCAGGTCTCGCAGCTCGGGCACGAGCACATCGCGGCGCAGCGCCTGTCGTTGTTGCTGTGCGGCGGCCAGCAGGCGGGCGAGGCGGGCCTGCTGCTCGCCGTTCAGGTCAAGACGCTGGCTGATGCGGTCAGCCAGCAACTCGACCAGGTCGGCGGCGTCGCCGTCGAAGTGCCCCAAATGGGCGCCGCTGTGGTGATGGGGGTGTCCGCGAGAATGTCCGTGATGGTGCCCATGGCGCTCCTGGTAGGCATGGCGGTGGGCTCTGGCGAGTGCGTGAAAGAGGCTCATGAAGGCTCCTGTGATGGGATGGCTTCATGATCTCGGAAGCACCATGCGGGTGGGTCTCCGCGCGGTATCGCTGGGTATCGTTTTGTTTCAGCTCAAGCCAGCTTGAAGCGCCCGACCGCCGCAGCCAGCGTGGCCGCCTGCTCGCGCAGGCTTTCGGCGGCGGCCGAACCTTCTTCCACCAGGGCCGCGTTCTGCTGCGTCATCGAGTCGAGCTGCAGCACGGCCGTGTTGACCTCGCCGATGCCCTGGCTCTGCTGCTGTGTGCCGCCGCTGATGCCGTCGATCAGCTGGGCCACGCGTCCGACGGAATCCAGCAGCTCGCGCATCGTTTCGCCCGCGTTGCGCACCTGCTCGCGCCCACCCTGGGCCTGCTCCATCGAAGCAACGATGAGGCCACGCACTTCCTTGGCCGCCTGGGCGCTGCGTTGCGCCAGTGATCGCACCTCGCCGGCCACCACCGCGAAACCTCGGCCCTGTTCGCCAGCACGAGCGGCTTCCACCGCGGCGTTCAACGCCAGGATGTTGGTCTGGAAGGCGATGCCATCGATCACGCCGATGATGTCGCCGATGCGGCGCGAGGATTCGTCGATGCCGCCCATCGTGCGCTCTACCTCGTCCATCGCGGCGCCGCCACGCGTGGCCACGGTCTGGGCCGAGCGCGCCAGGGCATTGGCCTCACGCGTGTTGGCCGCGTTGTTCTGCACCTGCTCGGTGAGCTGGCACATGGCGGCGGCCGTCTGCTGCAGCGAGCTGCTGGTCTGCTCGGTCCGGTTGCTCAGGTCCAGGTTGCCGGTGGCCACCTCGGCCGTGGCCGTGGCGATGGATTCGGACGAGGCGCGTACCTGGCGCACCATCTGCTGCAACACATCGACGAAACGGTTGAAGGCCTCGGCCAGCTGGCCGATCTCGTCTTCGGTGTCCACCTGCATGCGACGGCTCAGGTCGCCATCGCCATTGGCGATCTCGCCCAGCAGGGCGGCGGCGCGCCGCACAGGGGCCGCGATGGCGCCGGACACCCACACGATCAGCACCAGGGCCAGGCCACCGCCAACCACGCCGGCGAACAGCGGTGCTGTCCAGGCCACGCGGGTCACCTCGGCCAGCAGCTCGGCCTTGGGCACCGTGGCCACGACATAGGCATTGAGCTCGGGCACGTAGCTGGAGGCCAGCACGCGCTCACCCTCCGGACTCTCGTGCAGCACGTGGCTGAACTTCTGCTGGTCCTTGAGCAGCGTGGCCGCAGCTGGGGCGCTGAAGCCTGGCAGATCGGCCAATGCATGCTTGCCATCGGCCAGGGCCACATCGCGGTGCACGATCACCGTGCCATTGGCGCGCACCAGCATCACCGAGCCGGTCTCACCGATGCGGTACTGCTGGATCTTGCTGGCCAGCGCGTTCACCGACAGGCCCAGGCCGGCCAGCCCGGCGTGGCCGGCACCGGCATCGAAGCGGGCGTTGATGAACAGCATGAACTCGTTGCTGGACTTGTCCTTCTCCAGGTCGATGGAGTAGGGCTTGCCGCTGGCCAGGAACTTGGCGAACCAGCCTTCTTCAGGGCCCACCGTGCGCTGCACGCCGGTCTCGCCCCAGTAGTGGCGGTTGGCCTCGGACAGCCAGTACACCGCCGCAGCTTGGTGCTTGGCCTTCAGGCGGGCGGCGTAGGCCTTGAAGGCCTCGGCGCCGTCTTCGGGCTGGCCGGCGGCTTCCCAGCGCATCAGGAAGTGGTTGTCGGCCATGTCGATCGAGGCCGTCAGAGGCTCGGCGATCTGGCGCTGGATGTCGGCACGCACGCCGTCGAGCACGGCGGGCAGCTCTTCGGCCACCACACGCTTTTCAAGCGCCCTCTGGGTGAGCACCACCCCGGTCACGACGGAGATGGCGATGAACAAGACCAGGCACGACAGCATGCTGGTCAGGAGCTTGCGCTGGATGGACCAGCGGCGAAAGGCGGCAAACGGCATGGGGTGGACAGCGTGGGAACAACAGGGAAGTCCCAGCTTTCGGCCGTTGTGCGGCAGAACTTAGTTCTGCCGCGCAACGCCGACCAAGGCATTCGCACTTACCCGCAAGCCCTGTGAATGATTCACGCAGGGGCACCAAGGCGGCACGCAAGAGGCACCAGGGAGGTGCCTGCCCCGCATTGGTGCCTGCTCAGAACAGCTGCAGGCTGATCCAGTAGGCCACGGCCGCCACGAAGGCTGCCGCCGGGATCGTGAGGATCCAGGCCCACACGATGTTGCCGGCCACACCCCAGCGCACGGCGCTGGCGCGCTGCACCGAGCCCACGCCGACGATGGCGCCGGTGATGGTGTGCGTGGTGGACACGGGCACGCCCATGGCCGTGGCAATGAAGAGCGTGAGCGCCCCACCGGTCTCGGCGCAGAAACCGCCCACGGGCTTGAGCTTGGTGATCTTCTGGCCCATGGTCTTGACGATGCGCCAGCCGCCGAACATGGTGCCCGCGCCGATGGCCAGGTAGCACATCACGATGGTCCAGGGGGGCGGCGAGGCGCTGTCGGCCGCGGCGTAGCCCGTGGAGATCAGCAGCATCCAGATGATGCCGATGGTCTTTTGCGCATCATTGCCGCCATGGCCCAGGCTGTACGCCCCGGCAGACACCAGCTGCAGCCGGCGGAACCAGCGGTCGGCCTTGAGCGGTGTGGTCCGGCGGAACAGCCAGGCCACCAGCACCATCATCATCGAGCCGAGGATGAAGCCCAGCAGCGGCGAGACGAAGATGAAAAGCACGGTACGCAAGATGCCGCTGGCCATCAGTGCGCCCGCGCCGGCCTTGGCAATCACGGCACCCACGATGCCACCGATCAGCGCGTGCGATGAACTGCTGGGGATGCCGTAGTACCAGGTCACCACGTTCCAGGTGATGGCCCCGGCCAGCGCCCCGAAGATCACGTGGACGTCGACCACCCCCGGATCGGCAATGCCCTTGCCCACCGTGGCCGCCACACTGAGGTGGAAGACAAAGATGGCGATGACGTTGAAGAAGGCCGCGAACACCACGGCCTGCGTCGGCCGCAGCACCCCGGTGGACACCACGGTGGCGATCGAGTTGGCCGCGTCGTGGAAGCCGTTCATGAAGTCGAACAGCAGCGCGAGCGCCACCAGAAGGAGGACGACCCACAGGGCCACCTGCGTGTGTTCCATGACCCGCCCCGCCGATCAGGAGTTCTCGAGGATCACGCCCTCGATCAGCTTGGCCACGTCCTCGCACTTGTCGGTGACGGTTTCGAGCAGCTCATAGATGGCCTTGAGCTTGATCACCTCGCGCACATCCGGCTCTTCACGGAACAGCTTGCTCATGGCCGCGCGCATCACTCGGTCGGCATCGGTCTCGAGCTGGTCGATCTCTTCGCAGGTCTTGAGGGCTGCGGCGGCGGTGTTGGCATCGCCGATGTCGTGCAGCAGTGACACGGCGCTCTTGAGGCGCTCGGCACTCTTGACGCACAGCTCGGTCAGGCGCTCGATCTCGGTGGTCATGCGGCGCACGTCGTACAGGGCCATGGTCTCGGCGGCGTCCTGCATCAGGTCGGCCACGTCGTCCATCGTGTTGATCAGCGAGTGGATCTGCTCGCGGTCGATCGGCGTGATGAACGTGATGTGCAGCAGGCGGTTGACCTCGCGGTTGACGCTGTCGGCGGCGCTTTCGGCAGCATCCACGTCCTGGTTGTACTTCTCGCGCAACTCGGGGTCGTTGTAATGCTTCACCAGCAGGGCAAACGCATGGGCGGCGGTCACGATGTGGCCGGCGTGCTGGTTGAACAGCTCAAAAAAATTGCCCTCACGGGGCAGCAGCTTTCCGAAAATCATGGGTGTGTCTCGTGCGCCCGGGGGGATCAGGGCTTGTGCAGCGAATCCGGCATTTTACCGTCACCCTGATCCGATCGGACCATGACCCTGTCACGAGTGCTTCACGGGAGATTGGCGCGATTCGTCAATTAGCCAAAAAACGCCGGCTTCCACCCTGGTCCGGGTAGCGCGCTCCCGTGCGGAAGTACGCATCAGGGATGCGGGCTTTCCGGAGGGTGGTGCTGGCGCACGGCCCAGGCCACGCCGGCCACCAGCAGCACCATGGCCGCCACCTCCAAGGGGCGCGGCCATTGCTGCCCGTGCACGAAGCCGTACAGCAGGGCAAACAGGGTTTCGAAGATGATGAGCTGACCCGAGAGGGTGACCGGAACCCGCCGGCTGGCGATGTTCCAGAGTTGGTTGCCGACCATGGAGGCGCCCAGCGCCAGGCCGGCATTGACCAGCCAGAACATGGTCCAGTCGCGGCCGCTGGCCGCGCCGGCCTCGCCCGTGATGCGCGAACCGAACAGCGCCAGCCCTACCCCGCCGATCAGCAGCGCCATCACCCCGCTGCTCAGTCCATACAGCGCCGACCATTGCCCGCCGGTGAACTTGGCGTGCTGCTTCAGGTACCGTGCGTTGTCCACCGTGTACCAGGACCAGCACAGCAAGGCGCCCACGGCACACGCGATGCCCAGCATCCGTGGCCCCAGCCCTTGGGCAGCCGCCGAGGCGTCCGCGTGCGTCAACACATCCACGTTGATGCAGACCATGCCCAGGCCCACCACCAGCAACGGCCAGCGCAAGGCATGCAACGGTACGGCCCCATGGTCGCGCCGCCCCATCAGCGTGACCACCAGCGGCAGCAGCCCGATGATCAGCGAGGTCGGCGCGATGCCCGCCCACTGCACGCCGTAAGCCAGCAGCACGTAATAGACGATGTTGCCCGCCAGGGCCTGCCGCACCATGGCGGCCAGGTCATGCCGGTCAATGCGGCCCAGAGTACGGCCGAGCCCCGGCCCCAGGAACACCAGCGCGATCAGGCCATAGCAGACATAGCGCCCCACCGACAGCTCCCACGGGGTGAACGCCGGCAGCGAGCGTGGCGCCACGAACACCAGGCCCCACAAGGCCCCGGCCAGCAGGCCGCACAACACCCCGGTCATCATCGGCGAGCGCCTCGGTTCGAGTCCATGGGAGGCGGACCTTAACACCGGCCCTGCCCGCAGGCGTCCGGGAAACGGCATACTGCGTAGGACAACGCCGACATCCCCTGGTGCAAGCAGCCGATGCCGCGATGGCCGATAGGCTGTCAAGCTGACGCGCATGCTCCGCGACACCCCTATCCCATGAACCAACGATTGGGCCAAGCCCTGAAGTACACCGGCCTGGCCGCAGCCACCCTGTCCATCCTGGGCGCCTTCTACGTGGCCTGGGTCGTTTCGCAGGCGCCCCCCGTGACGGCACTGGAAAACGCCACGCAGGCCGTGCCCAGCGTGATCCTGTCCAGCGACGGCAAGCAACTGGGCCGCCTGCAGCAGAACCGCCGCGAGCCCGTCACGCTCGAGCAGATCTCGCCCTGGGTGGTGCGCGCCCTGATCGACACCGAAGACCACCGCTTCCGCGAGCACGGCGGCGTCGACTGGCTGCGCAGCCTCAAGGCCATCCTGCGCACGGCCACAGGCCGCACCGAAGGCGGCTCGACGATCACGCAGCAGCTGGCGCGCAATGTGTTCCCGGAAGAGATCGGCCGGGCGCGCAACATCAACCGCAAGATCAAGGAAATCGTCACCGCCTGGCGCATCGAGGACCGCTACAGCAAGGACGAGATCCTGGTGGCCTATCTCAACAGCGTGCCCTTCCTGTACAACGCGGTGGGCATCGAGGCGGCCGCACGCACCTACTTCGACAAGCCGGCCCGCGAGCTGGACCCGCGCGAAAGCGCCACCCTGGTCGGCATGCTCAAGGGCACCTACTACTACAACCCGGTGCAGTACCCCGAACGTGCGCTGGAGCGGCGCAACCTGGTGCTGCGTCAGATGGTACGTCGAGGTGATCTGTCGCAGGCCCTGTACGACTCGCTCAGCGACGAGCCGCTGCAGTTGCGATTCAAGCGGCTGGAAGAAGCGCCGGAGACCGCCCCCCATTTCACCGCCTACGTGCGCAAGTGGCTGGAGACCTGGGCCGAGACCACCGACCATGATCTGCAACGCGACGGGCTGGTCATCCACACCACGCTGGACTCACGCCTGCAGGAGGCCGCCGCCGAGGCGGTGGAGCAGCAGGCACAGGCCCTGCAGCATGTGGCCGATGTGGAATGGAGCCAGCAGGGCATGGCCATGCAGTCGCGCTCGCTCGAAGACTACGCCGGCGCCGCCAAACGCGCCAAGGCCTTCGACTACTTCTGGCGCACGCGGGGCGCGCTGCTGCAGGAGGCCCTGCGCAAGACCGACGAATACCGCGACCTGCGCAAGGCCGGCCGCGACGACAAAGCCGCACTGGCCACGCTCAAGGACAACGAGGCCGTGACCGCCCGTGTGCGCAACGCCCTGACGCGCCTCGAAGCCGGCCTGGTCGCTGTCGACCCGAGCACCGGCGCCGTGCGCGCCTGGGTGGGCAGCCGCGACCACGAGGTCGAGCAGTACGACCACGTGGCGCAGGCCCAGCGCCAGCCCGGCTCCACCTTCAAGCCCATCGTGTACGCGGCTGCGCTGCAGCAAGGCATCCCCGTCTCCAAGATCTACACCGACACGCCCGTGAGCATCCCCCTGGGCGACGGCAAGACCTGGCGCCCCACCGACATGTCGGGCAGCACCGGCCAGCCGATGACGATGTGGGAAGGCCTGGTCTATTCCAAGAACACCATCACCGCACAGGTGATGCAGGACGCGGGGCTGGACAACGTGGCCAACCTGGCACGCGCCATGGGCATCAACGACAGCAAGCTCGACAAGGTGCCCTCGATGGCCCTGGGCACCAGCCCGGTCACGCTGCTGGAGATGGCGTCGGTGTACGCCACCATCGCCGACCAGGGTCGCTACCGCCAGCCCTATGTGGTCGAACGCATCACCGACAAGGACGGCAACGTGCTGGCCGAGTTCGGTGCGCAGCCGCCCAAGCAGGTGCTGAGCAGCGAGGTGGACGATGACTTGATCGACATGACCCGCGGCGTGGTGCGACAGGGCACTGGCACGCTGGTGCGCAGCCGATTCGTGCCCGAAGGCGATCTTGCCGGCAAGACCGGCACCACCCAGAAGAACATGGACGGGTGGTTCATGCTGATGACACCCAAGCTGGTGACCGGAGCGTGGGTGGGCTTCAACGACCAGCGCGTCACCATGCGCAGCAGTTACTGGGGCCAGGGTGGCCACAGCGCGCTGCTGCTGGTGGGCGATTTCATGCGGCGTGCCGTGAAGGGCAAATGGGTGGACACCAAGACCGCCTTCACCACGCCCGAGCGCCCACCGGTGATCGGCATGCACGAATGGGGTGAGGCGCCCGAGGAAGTGGTCGAAGGCGATCCCTCACTGCAGGATCCGTCCATGACCGATCCGACCCTGGCCGATCCCGGTGCGACACCGCCCGTCGAGAACGACGGCCTGGTCAGCGACCCGGCCAACACGGCACCCCGCCAGCCGATCCAGGCTGGGGGCGACACCCCGCGCACCGCGCAGGAACTGGGCGACGCCCTGCGCAACATGGGCCGCGACCCGGACACCGGTGCGCAGGTGCAGCGTTCACCGATGGCGATAGAGCCGGCAAGGTCAGCCGCGCCCTGAGGCGATCTGGCGCCAACGCCCTCTTGAAATTGCGAAAGGCGACGCTAACTCGGGCAGGCAACCCCCTTCACCCATGGAAAGGAGACCTGCCATGTACACCTCAGTCCTTAGTTTTCCCGCCAACGTCTTCACCGATTTCGATTGGTTGCGCCGCGAACTGAACGATGTCTTCGGAATGGCAGACCGCGCGCCCACAGGGATACGCGCCGTCGCCCCAGGTACCTACCCGGCCCTCAATGTCGGCCAAACGCCGCAGAGCGTGGAGATCTATGCCTTTGCGCCGGGCTTGGACGCCAGCAAGCTCGACGTCAACCTCGATCGTGGCGTGTTGACGATCTCTGGTGAGCGCTCCCCCACTTTGCCGGAGGCGCCTCAGGGCACGGCCGAAGCCGCCGACAAGGTCACGGTCTATACCCGTGAACGCACCCACGGCCGCTTCCAGAGAGCCATCAGCCTCCCCGACGATGTGGATCCCGAGCGCGTGCAGGCCCACTACCGCGATGGCGTGCTGCACATCAGCGTCGCCCGCCGTGAAGAGGCCCAACCCCGTCGCATCGCCGTCCAGTAAGAAGCGCAGCCGTCGCAACGAAAGGAGATTGACATGAATACCCAACTGCAAGCAGGCCAGAACAGCCCCGTAACCACCTCTCCGTCAGCCGGCGCCACCCGCCAGACGCCTGCCTCACAGAAGGACATGCCCGCCATCGTGCCACGCGTGGATGTGCTCGAAGACCAGACAGGCATCACGCTGCTGGCCGACCTGCCGGGCGTGGGTCGCGAGCAGCTGGAACTCAAGGTCGAGGGCGACACGCTCTGGATCGAAGGTACCGTCAACACACAGGTGCCTGAGGGCCTTGCCCCCATCCACATGGAACTGCGCGTGCCCCATTACCGCCGAGCCTTCACCTTGAGCCGGGAACTCGATCCCAGCGGCATCGCGGCCAGCTTGAAGGACGGCGTGCTGAATCTGCGCATTCCCAAGCAGGCACACGCCCAGCCAAGGCGCATCGAGGTGCAAGTGCACTGACCACGCACAACCCGGCCAGCGGACACGCGATCCGCCAGGGCCGGGTGGTGTCCTCCGAGGCCCGCATGTTAGATTTCCTGGATAGGCGGAGCGGAGACGACATGAACGATGTGATGCAAGAGGTGCTGGAGTTGCTCGATCTCGAGATCATCGAGAAAGGCATCTTCCGCGGCACGAGCCGGAACTTCTTCGGCAAGAACGTGTTCGGAGGACAGGTGCTGGGCCAGGCGCTGATGGCGGCCGGCCGCACGGTGGAAGGCCGCCTGCCGCATTCATTGCACGGCTATTTCCTGCGCGCGGGCGACGTCAAGGCGCCGATCGTCTACCAGGTCGAGACCATCCGGGACGGCAAGAGTTTCTGCACGCGCAACGTCAAGGGCATCCAGCATGGCGAGAACATCTTCCTGATGTCAGCGTCGTTCGCGGTGCATGAAGAAGGACTGGACCATCAGGTGGCGATGCCCGACGTGCCAGGCCCGGATGAGCTGCCCAGCGAGCACCAGTTGCGCCAGATGATCGCGCCCATGATCCCTGAGAAGGTACGCGCGGTGTTCGAGCGCGAACGCCCCGTCGAGATCAGGCCCATCGACCCGGTCAACCCCTTCGCGCCCGTCAAGAAGGAAGCCCGCCGCTGCCAGTGGATGAAGTCGCAGACCCCTCTGCCCGATGACCCGCTCCTGCACATGTGCATCCTGGCCTTTGCCTCCGATTTCGGGCTGATGAGCACGGCCATGCTGCCGCACGGGGTGTCCGTCTTCCAGAGCAATGTGCAGGCCGCCAGCCTGGACCACGCCATGTGGTTCCACCGCGACCTCCGCATCGACGAATGGCTGCTCTACGACATGGATGCACCCAACGCGTCGGCCTCACGCGGCATGAACTTCGGACGGGTGTTCACGCAGGACGGCACGCTGGTGGCCACGGTCGCGCAGGAAGGCTTGATGCGCCTGCACGAGGTGCCCGAGAGATACTGAGACAGGCGCCCGTTGCGCCGGACGCCCTCTCGCTCCCTCAAGGCGCTGAGTCCACCAGCACCAGTTCCGCATCCGACAGGGCCGTGACGCGGATGGTGTCCACGTCGGCAATGGCCGCGCCATCACGGGCGTTCAGGCGCACCCCATCGACCTCGACCTCGCCGGCGGCCGGCACCAGGTAGCCACGACGGCCCTTGCCGATCGTGTACTCGGCCGTCTCGCCCGCCTTGAGCGTGGCACCCAGCACCCGCGCATCGGTGCGGATGGGCAGGGCATCCTCGTCACCCGGCAGGCCGCTGGCCAGCGCCACGAACTGGCCGGAGCGATCGCCCTTGGGG
This sequence comes from Aquabacterium soli, assembly GCF_003933735.1. GTDB lineage: Bacteria > Pseudomonadota > Gammaproteobacteria > Burkholderiales > Burkholderiaceae_C > Aquabacterium > Aquabacterium soli. The sequence continues at coordinate 265,759 of NZ_RSED01000006.1, forward strand.
AAGGGCTTGGCACCCCATGAGGGCGCAGCACGCTCACCGTCCGGGATGATCCAGATCTGGAAGATCTTGGTCACGCCCTGCTCCAGGTTGTACTCGGAGTGGCGCACGCCGGTGCCTGCGCTCATCACCTGCACATCCCCGGCTTCGGTGCGGCCCCGGTTGCCCAGGCTGTCCTGGTGGGTGATGGCGCCCTCCCGCACATACGTGATGATCTCCATGTCCGAGTGGCCATGCGTCGGGAACCCAGTGCCGGGGGCGATGGTGTCGTCGTTCCACACCCGCAGCGCGCCCCAGCCCATGCGGCTGGGATCTCGGTACTCGGCGAACGAGAAGTGGTGCTTGGCGTCGAGCCAGCCATGGTGGGCACCGCCAAGGCTGTCGAAGGGGCGACGTTCGATCATGATGCTTATCTCCGGTTCGTTGGCGCCTGGTGTGGCGCGATGTGTTCACTGTAGAGATTTGCGATTCATAAGAGAATAGAAAACATGGAAAACAATTCATTCCAAAAATGACATGAGCAAGTTGCCAGACCTGGAAGCCTGGGCCATCTTCGCCAAGGTGGCCGAGACCGGCTCGTTCGCCAAGGCCTCGGCCGAGCTGGCCCTGTCGCAGCCCACGGTGTCCAAGGCCATCACGCGGCTGGAGCAGCGGCTCAAGACCACCTTGTTCCACCGCACCTCGCGCAAGATGTCGCTCACGGCCAGCGGCCAGGCCGCGCTGGAGCGCGCCACCCGCATCCTGGCCGAGGGCGAAGCGGTCGAGGCCGAGGTGACCGAGCAATCCAAGAGCCTGCGCGGCGCCATCCGCATCGCCGCCCCCATGTCCTTCGGCGTGACGCACCTGGGACCTGCCCTGCCGGAGTTCATGCGCCGGCACCCCGAGGTGACGCTGGACCTGCACTTCAGCGACGAGATGATCGATGTGGTGGCCGACGGCTACGACCTGGCCCTGCGCATCTCTTCGTTGCCCGACTCCAGCCTGCTGGCGCGGCGCCTGTGCGCGGTGCGCCTGCTGCTGGTGGGCGCGCCCTCGTATTTCGAGCAGCACGGCCACCCGGTACACCCGAAGGATCTGGCAGGGCACCGAGCCTTGCGCTATGCCCATGAACGCACGGGCGGCGCCTGGCGCTTCAAGCACCGCAAGAAGGGCGAGTTCTCTCAGGTGGTGCCTTCCAGCCTGGTGGTGAACAACGCCGAGGCGCTGGTGCCGGCGCTCAATGCAGGCCTGGGCCTGGCCGTGCAGCCCGAGTTCCTGGCCTGGAATGACCTGCGCGCCGGCCGTGTCGTGACCACGATGGAAGAGTGGCAGATCCCGCCGATCGCACTGCACATCGTCATGCCGCCAGGGCGCGCCAAGCCAGCCCGCGTGCAGGCGCTGATCGACTACCTGGCCGCGCATTTTGCGCAGGCACCGTGGGCAGGAGAGCGCCGCTGAGCCAATGAAGCCCTCCCACAGTTTGGCGAAGTAACAAGGTTGCAACCCTGTAGCGGGGCCTGGGCCGGATGGGTATACTGTACATAAATACAGTATTCATCGCTCCACCCCCATGCAGCTCCAACGCAAGATCGCCATCCTGGCCGACGCCGCCAAGTACGACGCCTCGTGCGCGTCGTCGGGCGCTGGCGGACGTGACTCGAGCGATGGCGTCGGGCTTGGGTCCACCGAGGGCATGGGCATCTGCCACAGCTATGCCCCCGATGGCCGCTGCATCTCGCTGCTCAAGCTGCTGCTCACCAACTGGTGCATCTACGACTGCCTGTACTGCGTCAACCGCGAATCCAGCAACACGCCCCGCGCGCGCCTGTCGGTCGACGAGGTCGTGGCCACCACGCTCGATTTCTACAAGCGCAACCTGATCGAGGGCCTGTTCCTGAGCTCGGGCATCATCCGCAATCCCGACTACACGATGGAGCAGGTGATCGAGGTGGCGCGCCGCCTGCGGCAGGAGCACCACTTCCGCGGCTACATCCACCTCAAGACCATCCCGGATGCCAGCGCTGACCTGGTCGCGCGCGCGGGCCTGTTCGCCGACCGGCTCAGCATCAACATCGAGCTGCCCACGGTGCAGTCGCTGCATGCGCTGGCGCCAGAGAAGGATGCCACCGGCATCAAGCGCTCGATGGCGCGCATCCGTCTGGCATTGGACGACCACCAAGAGGCGAAGCAGCAAGCCTCGCAGGTCCGCGCCGCGCCGGGGCGTGCTGCCAAAGTGCCATCGCCCGCGCCGTTCGCGCCGGCGGGCCAGAGCACGCAGATGATCGTGGGCGCCGATGCCTCGAGTGACCGCGACATCCTGTCCACCAGCGTCAGCCTGTACCGCAACTACGCGCTGCGCCGTGTGTACTACTCGGCCTTCAGCCCCATCCCGCACGCCAGCGCGCACCTGCCCGCGCAGGCCGCACCTTTGATGCGCGAGCACCGCCTGTACCAGGCCGACTGGCTGATGCGCTTCTACGGTTTCGACGAGCAGGAGCTGGTCACCTCGCAGCAGGGCATGCTCTCGCTCGACATGGACCCGAAGCTGGCCTGGGCCCTCGCCCACCCGGAGCAGTTCCCCGTGGACCTCAACCGCGCGCCGCGTGAAATGCTGCTGCGTGTGCCGGGGCTGGGCGTCACCTCCGTCGACCGCTTGCTGGCCGCGCGCCGCGTGCGCCAGCTGCGCCGTGCGGATGTGGAACGCCTGCGCACGGCATCGCGCCGCGTGCTGGCCTTCGTGCACCTGCCCGACCATCGGCCTGCACAAGATGCGCAGGCACTGGCTGCAGGTCTGCGGCGGCCTGCATCGGCCCACAGCGCACCGGCACCGACACCGGTTCAACCCTCGCTGTTCGATGACGCCCCCCCGGTGGCCTCGACACCGGGCACGACGCCCTTGCCCACCCTGCTGCAGGCCGCCACATGGTGAGGATCCAGCTCGACCGTCCCGATGACGTCGCAGGCGCCCTGCGTGCGCTGGGGCAGCTCGTGCACGCCAGTGTGGCGCCGCAAGACGTGCTCTGGCAGGTGAGCGATCCCGCCACACAGGATGACCTGTTCGCTGCCAGCGAACCAGGCCTGCATTGGCCCGGTGGGCATGCCCCTGCCGCCCCATGGCCTGATGGATTCGAAGCGCTGACCGAAGCGGCCCTGCTGCACGACGACACCAATCGCTTCATGCTGCTGCACCGCCTGGCCGCCAAGCTGCGCAACGATCGGCGCGCCTGGCAAGACACGCTGGACACCGACCGCATCCAGCTGGAACGCCTGGCACGCCAGGTGCGCCGCGAGATCCACAAGATGCACGCCTTTGTCCGCTTCAAGCCCGTGGCCGATGACCACGGCGAGCAGCACGTGGCCTGGTTCGAGCCTGCCCACCACATCGTGCGAGCGGCCGCGCCCTTCTTCGCGCGGCGCTTCGCGGCCATGCGCTGGGCCATCCTGACACCGCGCACCTGCGTGGCCTGGGATGGGCAGGCCCTGCAGTTCGCGCCAGGCGCTACGCGCGCCGCGGCGCCCGCCCTGGCGCTCGACGATGGCGATGCCCTGTGGCTGACCTACTACCGCAGCATCTTCAACCCTGCCCGGGTCAAGGTGGCCGCCATGCAAAGGGAGATGCCGGTGCGCTACTGGAAGAACCTGCCTGAAGCCTCCGCCATCACCGGGCTGCTGGCCGAGGCACCTCGGCGAGCCGCCCTGATGGTGGCAGAGGCCGAGCAGCGCATGGCACCCAGCCCGCAGGCTGTGCTGGCTTCACGACCGGTGCGCAACGCCCCACCACCTGTCAACGCCCGGACCACCCTGGACACCTGCCAGGCGCTGGCCACACGGTGTTCGCAATGCGCCCATGCCGCCCACGCCACGCAGACCGTGTGGGGCGAAGGCCCCATCGGCGCGCCCTTGATGCTGGTGGGCGAGCAGCCCGGTGACCGCGAAGACCTCGAGGGCCGTCCCTTCGTCGGCCCGGCGGGCCAGTTGCTGCGCGCAGCCCTGGACGAGCTGCACTGGCCCGCAGAGCAGCTCTACCTCACCAACGCCGTCAAGCACTTCAAGTACGAATGGCGCGGGAAGCGCCGGCTTCACAAGACCCCAGGTCAGCGCGAAGCCATGGCCTGCCAGCAATGGCTGGAAGCCGAGGTCCGAGCCGTACAGCCCAAGGCCATCGTCGCCCTGGGGGCCACAGCCGCGCGCAGCCTGCTCGGCCCCGACCTGGCCGTGTCCGACCATGAAGGCCTATGGCTGCACCGCGCTGATGGCTTGCCAGTGCTCGTGGTACGGCACCCCGCCGCCATCCTGCGAACCGATCCGGCCATGCAAGCCGCGCTGCGCCAGCGCTGGGTGGAACACCTGCGGCTGGCCAGCAAGGTGTTGCAGCCGTCGCTGGCCACGCAGGAGGCCTGAGCATGCGCCAGTTCACTTCCACCGAGGCCAAGCAGCACTTTGGCGAACTGCTCAAGGCAGCTGAGCACGGCCCCGTCGCTGTAGAGCGGCACCGCAAGGTACAGGCCATCGTGCTCACGCCCGCTCACTTCGCCGCGATGCAATCCCAGCCAGACCGCCAGGCCGAACGCCGCGTGGCACGCCTGCAGCAGGCCATGGCCGAGCATGAGCGGCTGATCCGCCACCAGCGCATCGCCATCGACCTGCTCACGCTGCCGCGCCCCGACCGTGAACAGCTCATCACCAAGGCCCGCGCCACCGTGGCGTTCTGGCAGGCCGACAACCTGTGCAGCAGCGACTACGTTCAGCGCTGGTCTGACATCCTGGCCCAGCCGCCACGCCACATCGCCCGGCTCATCGTGGATGACCTGGATGGCTGGGGCCCGGCCTTGCGCAGCAACTCCCCCTGGATTGGAGACCACGCCCCATGAAACTCAAGACCATGCTGGATCTGCTGGCCGAAGCCAGCGCCTTGTCCGGCCAGCCGGATTTCGTCGTCGTCGGCAGCCTGTCCATCCTCGCGCTCGAAGAGAGCTTCCAGGTGCCGCATGAAATGACCATGTCCAACGATGTGGCCTGCTACACCCGGGCCGATCCGGAACGCATCTTCGATGTGCTGGACGAACTGGGAGAGCACTCTCCGCGCCACCGGGCCACGGGCTGCTTCATCGACCCGGTGTCGCCCGCCCTGCCCAGCCTGCCCGAGGGATGGGAGGCACGGATGACCCCGGTGGCGCGCCCGGGCGTGAAAGCCTGGTGCCTGGATCCGAACGATGCGGCGCTGTCCAAGTACGCCCGAGGTGAGCCTCGTGATCGGCGGTGGATCCGGGCAGGCCTGCGCGCCAGTGTGGTGTCGCTGCCCATCGTGCGCTCGCGCCTGCACAGCGTCGACTTCTTCGACCAGCAGGAGGCTGACAAGGCGCATCAGCTGATCGCAGAAGACGAGACATGGTTCCAGCGCGGGAAGCCACCGCACTGACCATCATCGGATGGCGGGCGGGGGTGCATGGCAGGTTTTCAGTGATCGAACTATGCTTGCCGCCATCGAGACATCGCCCCCGGAGACGCGAATGACCATGCCGATACTGCGCCTGGCCCACTTCACCACCTGCCTGAGCCTGGCCATGGTGTGCTGCCCCTCGCTGGCGCAGACGGGCGGGGCGGTCGGGGCGGGGCCAATAGCGCCTTACCCCTCTCGCACACCGGGCCCCACCGTAGCCCCCTCCTCGCCTGCCTCGACGGGAGCGGCGTCCGCGTCCGTGCCTCGCACGGGCATCTGTGCCCAGGCGCGTCCGGGCAACATCCCGGACCTCATCTGCCAGGACGAAGGCCTGCGTGCCTTGGACAAGTCCATGGACGGCTTTTATGCCCTGGCCCGCCAGAAGGTCGGCTCTGAGCAAGCGCCCTTGCTGGCGGCCGAGCAAAGTGGCTGGCGCAAGGGCCGCGACGACTGCTGGAAGGCCACCGATCGTCTCGACTGCGTGGTGGCCAGCTACAAGCACCGCATCATCGAACTGCAGGCCCGCTACCGACTGGTCGACAGCATCGGCCCGGTCACCTATGTGTGCGACGACACCCCACCGAGCAAGGTGGTGGTCGATTACTTCAAGACCGAGCCGCCCTCCTTGATCGCCCGCCAGGGCGAGAGCAGCTCACTGATGCTGTCTGCACCCAGCGCCAGCGGCGCGCGCTACACCGGGCCCAACGAAAGCCTGTGGGAGCACCAGGGCGAGGCCCTCATCCGCTGGGGCTTCGGGGCACCTGAGCGCAAATGCATCAAGCAAGCCTCGACCGCCGCGTCGCAGGCGGCCCCTTGAACCCATTCGCCACGCTCGGTCACAGCCCGAAGGCCGCCAATGCCCGCCGCAACTCCTCCTCGCCATAGGGCTTCGGGATGAAGCCCGTGGCGTGGTTCTTCAGATCGCTCAGCCCGTGGTCAGTGCCGGACGCGAACAGCACGGGCAGGCCAGGCTGCCTGCTGCGCACCAGGGCCGCCAGTTCGCGGCCTGACATGCCCGGCAGGTTCACATCGGTCACCAGCACGTCGATCTCGGTGGTGGCGAGCAGGCCCAGCGCCTGCTCGCCATCGGCGGCAACGTGCACCACATAGCCCAGGTAGGTCAGCATCTCCTCGCTGGTGAAGCGGATTAGCTCGTCGTCTTCGACCAGCAGCACGCGGAGCTGACCGCCCGCGCCGTGGCGCGCCTGGGCGCGCTCGGCACCGTTGGCCTGTGCATCCGGTGCATGGGCTTGGGCAGGCGGTGGAGAAACAGTCGGCACAGCCGCTTCCTGCGCAGGCACCCGGGTGCCCAGCACATGCCGGATCTTGCGCGCCAGCGCCTCGCGCGTGTAGGGCTTGCTCAGCAGCTCGATGCCTTCATCGAGCCGCCCGCCATGCACGATGGCGTTGTCGGTGTAGCCCGAGGTGAAGAGCACGGCGATGTTGGGCAGGCGCTGGCGGGCCTTGCGCGCCAGTTCGGGGCTGCGCAACTGGCCAGGCATCACCACGTCGGTGAAGAGCACATCGATCGGCATGCCGCTTTCGATGATGACCAGGCCGCTGTCGGCGTCCTTGGCCTTGAGCACTCGGTAGCCCAGCTCAGACAGCATCTCCACCACGGTGGCGCGCACGTTCTCGTCGTCCTCGACCACCAGCACCGTTTCCGTGCCTGAGATCACCGCACCGCTGTCCACGTCAGACAGCACGTCTTCCTGACCCCGGCTGCGCGGCAGGTACAGGCGCACGGTGGTGCCATGGTCGGGTTCGCTGTACAGCTTGATGTGGCCGCCGGACTGCTTGACGAAGCCATACACCATGCTCAGCCCCAGGCCGGTGCCTTCGCCCTCGCGCTTGGTGGTGAAGAAGGGCTCGAACACGCGCTCGAGCTGTTCGGCCGGGATGCCGCACCCGGTGTCGGACACGGCCACCATCACGTACTGGCCCGGCGTGATGTTGTCGTGGCGTTCGGCGTAACCGTCGTCCAGGAAGGAGTTTCCCGCCTCGATGGTCAGCCTGCCATGGCGCTGCATGGCATCGCGTGCGTTGATGGCCAGGTTCAGCAGCGCGTTCTCCATCTGGCCTGCGTCGATGTGGGTGTTCCACAGTCCGCCACCGATGATCGTTTCGACCTCGATGCCCTCTCCCAGGGCGCGGCGCAGCATGTCGTCCATGTTGCGGATGAGCCGCCCCAGGTTCACCACCTTGGGCGCCAGAGGCTGGCGCCGTCCGAAGGCCAGCAACTGCGACGCCAGCTTGGCACCGCGGCCCACGGCACCCAGGGCGTTCTTGACACGCTCTTCAGCACGTCCATGGCCGGACAGATCACGGCCCAGCAACTGCAGGTTGCCGCCGATCACCTGCAGCAGGTTGTTGAAATCATGGGCCACGCCGCCTGTGAGCCGTCCCACGGCCTCGAGCTTTTGCGCGTGGCGCAACTGGGCCTCGGCCTCGTCGCGCGAGGCGAGGGCTTCCGCCACGCGCTGCTCCAGCTCCTCGTTGAGCACGCGGCGGGCTTCTTCAGCCGCTTTGCGCTCGGTGATGTCGATGACCGATCCGACGTAGCCCAGGAAAGCGCCGTCGGGGCTGAGCCACGGGGCCGCCGCGTCGATGGCCCAGCGGTAGCTGCCATCGTGCCGACGCAGCCGGTATTCCAGCGAGAAGGCCGAACGGGTGGCATTGGCCTCGACGAAGCTGCGCTCGGCGCCCGGTCGGTCTTCCGGGTGCGTTGCATCGAGCCATCCCGTGCCCAGGCCGGTTTCGGGCGTCTGCCCGGTGAACTCGTACCAGGACCGGCTCAAGTAGGTGCACTGCCCGTCGATGTCGGTGGTCCACACCATCACCGGGGCGTGGTCGGCCATCGCCCTGAAACGCTCCTCGCTCTCGCGCAGGGCCTCGGTGACCTGCCCACGGATCCGCGCAATGGCCAGGGCGCCATCCACCCGGGCCAGCAGCTCGCGCGACGAGAAGGGCTTGACCAGGTAGTCGTCGGCGCCCCGCGCCAGGCCTTCGATGCGAGCCTCCTCTCCAGCCCGGGCCGACAGGGCGATCACGGGCAGGTCGCGCAAGCCGTCTTCGTCGCGCACACAGCGGATCAGGCCGAAGCCATCCAGGCGCGGCATCATCACGTCGGTCAGCAGCAGATCCGGACGGCGCTGGCGCATGGATTCGAGTGCTTCGAGCCCGTCGGCCACGACCACGCAGTCGTGCTCGGTCCCCAGAAGGCGCTGCACATAGGCACGCATGTCGGCGTTGTCGTCCGCGACCAGGATGTAGGCGCGTGGCTTGCCGGTGGGCGCGGCCGCGCTGCCGCCGGTCTGCAGATCCACCGACACCGGTGCCGGGGCCAGGGCGGGTTCATGCGATAGCCAGCTCAAGGCCTCTTCCACGTAGCTCACGCCCCGCGCGGACTGCGGGATCGCCCCGTCAGGATCCGTCGCGGACCGTACCTGGGCAGCGGGCAGGTGCGCCGTACCGAAGGGCAGGCTGACAGTGAAGGTGGTGCCGCGCCCTTCCTCGCTGGCCAGCGAGATCGTCCCCCCATGCAGGCGCACCAGCTCCTGCACCAGCGCCAGCCCGATGCCGGAGCCTTCAAAGCTGCGGCCACGCGCACCGTCGATGCGATGGAAGCGCTCGAACATGCGCGGCAGTTCGTGGGCAGGGATGCCGATGCCAGTGTCGCGGACCAGCAGTTGCACCGAGTGGCCGTCCGGTCGCAGCGTGACCTCGATCCCGCCCTCGAAGGTGAACTTGAAGGCGTTGGACACCAGGTTCAGGACGATCATCTCCCACATGTCCGGGTCCACGTACACCGGTTGCGCCAGTGGGTGGCAATTGACGGCCAGACGCAAGCCCGCCTTTTCGGTGGCGGAGCGGAAGTTGCTGGCCAGCTCGGCCGTCATGCGCGCCAGGTCCACCGGTATGAAGCCTGCCTGCATGCGCCCCGCCTCGATGCGAGAGAAATCCAGCAGCGAGTTGACCAGTTTGAGCAGACGCGTGCCATTGCGGTACACCAGACGCAGCCGGTCGGCCTCAGGTGCGGGCAGCGCACCGTCAGTGAGCGCGTCTTCCAGGGGCCCCAGCATCAGCGTCAAGGGCGTGCGGAACTCGTGGCTCACGTTCGAGAAAAAGGCCGTCTTGGCGCGGTCGATCTGCGCCAGCGCCTCCATGCGCTGGCGCGAGGCCTCATGCGAGCGCGCGTTGGCAATGCCGGCCGCGATCTGGCTGGCCAGCAGATCCAGGAAGGCCTGGTAGTCGGTGTCGAAAGGTCGGTAGGGGTTCAGGCCGGCCACGAAAAAGCCGGCTGGTCGCTGCTCGCCCTGTGTCTTGATCGGTGTGATGCAGACCTGGGTGGGCGGTCGGTCCCAGGCGCCACGCGGTACCTCGCCAATGTCCCCGGCCCGCAGGGGCACCATGGTGGCGGAGCCGCCAGCCAGCAAGGCGTCGATGGGCCAGCCCAGGGCATTGCCGGCATCCAGGGAAGACAGGACCACAGTGCGTGCCGGCTCCACGCCCGTGGCGCTGGCCAGATGGGCCCTGCCGTGCTCGTCGAACAGGTAGGTCAGCGTGAACGGCAGGTCCTTCGGGTTGGCGCCCAGATTGCGCACCAGGGCCTGCATCACTTCGGACTCCTGGCTGATGGCGTTGAGATCGGCCGTCAGCTCGCGCAGCGTGTCCATGCGGCGCTGGCCGATCACACGGCGGGTCTCCTCAGTCACCACGCAGAACATGCCCGCGCAGGCCCCGGCATCGTCTGCCAGCGAGCTGTAGGAGAAGGTGTGGTAGGTCTCTTCGGGGGCGCCGCTGCGTTCGAGGAACAGCAGCAGATCCTCGTTCCAGCTGGCCACGCCGGTGTCCATGACCTGGTCGATCAGCGGCCCGATGGCGGGCCAGATCTCGGCCCACACCCGGGAGGCAGGCGCACCCAGGGCCCATGCCTGCTTCACACCCAAGGTCGGGCTGTAGGCGTCGTTGCAGAAGAAGGTCAGCTGCGGCCCCCAGGCCATCCACATGGCATAGCGCGAGGTGAGCATGATGCGCACCACCGTCTTGAGGCTCTGGGGCCACGTGGCGGGCTCGCCCAGTGGCGAGCTGCCCCAGTCGAAGTCACGCATGCGGGCAGCCATGACGCTGTCCCCCACGAAAAATCCGAGCGGGTCGGGCTGTGCCGAAGAATCCAGTGCTGTGCGGTCCATGGCTGCCTGCTGCTGTTCGCTGAAGAGCCCGCCGTCCAGGGCGGGCCCACGGGGACGTGGGGCGTCTGAACGTCATTCTAGAGGGATGAATCGACCAGCCTGAACACGTCCGCAACCCCCGTCCGGCGGTGGAGGGTAAGTGCCCATGCCCTCCCAGGGAGCACTGGGTACATTGCATGCGGCGCGGCACACGCTTCGCGCCCCGACAGCACGGAGAACCCCGCATGAACACCCCGCTCCCCCGCCCCGCTTCCTTGCGGCTGCTCGCCCTGGCCTGCGCGCTCGGCGCATGGTTCTGCTCAGCCCGCGCCGACCTGATCGACGACCTGCCGGCCGGCACCGGCTACGCGGCCTGGGAGCTGTGCACCCGCACGCAGCAAAGCGGCGACAACTACCTGCGCGTGCGCTGGTCCTACACCGTGCCCAAGGTGCAGCCCCTGCCCTATGTGTGGGACGTGGATTACTACCCGGGCCTGAAGGTGGACGTGCGCAGCTTCGTGCCCTTCATCACCAACAAGCGCAGCGCCATCTACCGCAAGGGCCTGGGCTGCACGCTGATCCCGCCAGGCGCCACGGAAGCCGCCGTGCGCGCCCAGCCCTTCAAGGCCGTGAGCCTGGGCACGCCGTCAGGTCAGGCCTGGCCCGTGGGCGAGGGCCCTGTTCAGAGTTACCTCAACAGCCCGGCGCTGGCGCAGCTGCTGGCCCGCCATGGCGACCGCATCTTCACCGACACGGCCACCAAGGCGGGCGAAAAGCAGAATCCGCTGGCGTTTCTGGTAGCGCGCGACGGGCGCCTGGTCTACGAGCGCTATGCCAAAGGCTATGACCGCAACCAACCTCAGTTGGGCTGGTCCATGACCAAGTCGCTCACGGGGCTGATCGCCGGCCTGATGGCCACCGACGGCCGGCTGAGCCTGGACGCGCCCGTGGGCCTGCCGCAGTGGTCGGCCGGGGCCAAGGCCGGCATCACCTGGCGGCAGCTGCTGAACATGTCCCCCGGGCTGGCCTGGAGCGAAGGCTACGCCGGCGCCAGCGATGCCACGCAGATGCTGTTCTCGCAGCCCGACCAGGGCGCCTGGGCCGCGGAGCGCACACTCACCTCCCCCCCCGGCACGGTGTTCACGTATTCCACGGGCTTCCCCAACATCGCCATGCTGCGCATGAAGCAGTTGCTGGGCGGCACGCACCAGGCCCTGCACGACTACTACCAGCAGCGCCTGTTCACCCCGCTGGGCATCCGCAACGGCATCGTCGAGCCCGACGCCACCGGCACGCCCGTTGGTGGCGCGCGAGGCGTGCTGCGCCCCGTGGACTGGCTGCGCCTGGGCCAGCTGGTGGCGCAAGGCGGCCACTGGAACGGCCAGACGCTCATCGCGCCCGAGGTGATGCAGTTCCTCGTGGCCGCCTCGCCGGCCTCGGCCGAATACGGCGGCTACATCTGGCGCCAGCCCGCCACCGAGATCCCTGAAGCGCTGCGCGCGCGCCTGCCCGCCGACCTGGTCTGGTTTGCAGGCCACATGGGGCAGTTCACGGTGATCGTGCCGAGCAGGAACCTGGTGGTGCTGCGCATGGGCGTGTCCTTCGAGAAAGACGACGCTCGCCGGCGGGTGTTCGAGGCTGTGGCGGATCTGGTGGAGCAGCCCTGAGACAATAAGGCACCTCCCCCCTTGCCTTCAACATGACGATCCTGCTGACCGACAGCCCCTGCATTTCCCAGTGCAAACTCGATGAGAACGACCTTTGCATGGGCTGTGGCCGATCACGGCAGGAGATCAAGGGCTGGAAGACCATGGCGGATGAGCAGCGCCATGACATCAACATGCGCCTGCTGGCCAGGGGTCGCAAGAAAGTGCGCAAGTTGCTGATCAAACGGCTCAGGCAACTCACGCGCGAGAAGAAGGCCGCCAGGACGGCGGCCTGATCTCGTGGCCCTCGCCTGCTGTGTTCAGGCCACCGCGGGGAGATGCGGCAACAGCTTGTCCAGCGTGATCGGATAGTTGCGCACACGCACGCCGGTGGCGTTGTAGATGGCATTGGCCACCGCCGCGCCCACCCCGCAGATGCCCAGCTCGCCCACGCCCTTGGCCTTCATGGGTGACGAGATGGGATCGGTCTCGTCCAGGAAGATCACCTCCTGGTGCGGGATGTCGGCATGCACCGGCACCTCGTAGCCGGCCAAATCATGGTTGACGAAGAAGCCCCGACGCTTGTCGACCACCAGCTCTTCCATCAGCGCCGCGCCCACGCCCATGGTCATCGCACCGATCACCTGGCTGCGCGCCGACTTGGGGTTGAGGATGCGGCCCGCCGCGCACACGGCCAGCATGCGCCGCACGCGGATCTCGCCGGTGAAGGCATCCACCCCCACCTCGACGAAGTGAGCACCGAAAGTGGACTGCTGGAATTTCTTGTCGAGGTCACCATACTCCATGGTGTCTTCGGCCGAGAGGCCCTGCTCGCCGGCGGCCTCGGCCAGCTTGAAGCGCCGGTCACCCGAGCGAACCTCGCCATCGGTGAACACGGCATCCTTGGCATCCAGGCCCACTTTGCGCGCCACGGCCTCGCGCAGCTTGACGCAAGCCGCGTACACGCCCGCGGTGGAGCTGTTGGCGCCCCACTGCCCGCCCGAGCCGGCCGACACCGGTGAGCGTGAATCACCCAGCCGCACAACCACCTTCTCGATGGGCACGCCCATCATCTCCGCCGCGGTCTGCGCGATGATCGTGTAGCTGCCGGTGCCGATGTCCGTCATGTCGGTCTCGACCGTGACCAGGCCCTGCTTGTCCAGGCGCACACGGGCGGCCGACTTCATCACCAGGTTGTTGCGGAAGGCCGCGGCCACGCCCAGGCCCACCAGCCAGCGGCCTTCGCGCCGCTGACCGGGCTTGGCCAGGCGCTGTGCCCAGCCGAAGCGTTCGGCACCCTGGCGCAGGCATTCCACCAGCCGCCGCTGCGAGAACGGCCTGGCCGGCTTCTCCGGATCGACCTGCGTGTCATTGAGCACACGGAAATCGATCGGGTCCATGCCGAGTTGCTCGGCCACCTCGTCGACGGCGATCTCCAGCGCCATCATGCCGGGGGCCTCACCCGGGGCCCGCATGGCGTTGCCCTCGGGCAGGTCCAGCACGGCCAGGCGCATGGCCGTCATGCGGTTGGGGCCGGCATAGAGAAGGCGCGTCTGATTCACGGCAGTCTCGGGCTTGCCCTCGGGCAGGTCGCCCGACCAGCTCTCATGGCCGATGGCCGTGATCTTGCCGCCCTGCGTGGTGCCGATGCGCACCCGCTGGATGGTGGCGGGCCGGTGCGTGGTGTTGTTGAACATCAAGGGCCGCTGCAGCGCCACTTTCACGGGCCGCCCGGCTGCGCGCGCACCCAGCGCGGCCAGCACCGCATCGGCGCGCAGGAAAAGCTTGCCTCCGAAGCCCCCGCCGATGAAGGGCGAGATCAGGCGAACTTTCTCTTTCGGGATGCCCAATGTCTTGGCCATGTCCGACGCCCCCCAGTCGATCATCTGATTGGACGTCCACACGGTGAGCCTGTCGCCCTCCCAGGCCGCGATCGACGCATGCGGCTCCATCATCGCGTGGGCATGGTCCGGTGTCGAATAGGTGCCGTCGAAGCGCACGGGCGCGGCGGCGAAGGCGCCGTTGAAATCACCCGCCGAGCTGTCGGCGTCCTCGCCCTTGGGCTGGGTGGCCAGGCCCTTGGCCTCGGCCAGGTCGAACATCCCCTTGGTGGCGACATAGTCGATGCGCACGAGCTGCGCGGCCGCCCGGGCCTGCTCGAAGGTCTCGGCCACCACCAGCGCCACGGCCTGGTGGTAGTGCTGGATCTCCGGCCCGCCGAGCAGCCTGGCGGTGTTCATCTTGCCCTTGCCCAGTCGGCCGGCGTTGCGGGCCGTGACGATGGTGATCACGCCGGGGGCAGCCTTCGCTGCGGCCAGGTCCATCGAGGCGATGCGGCCCTTGGCGATGCTGGCACCCACCACATGGCCATAAGCCTGGCGGGCCACGACGTCGTGCCGCTCATAGGCATAGGGCGCCTTGCCCGTGGTCTTGAGCGGCCCATCGATGCGGTCCAGCGGGTGGCCGACCACCTTGAGCTGGTCGATGGGGTTGGTGGTGGCTGGGGTGTCGAACTTCATGGCTCAGGCCCTCGCTTGTTGCAGCACGGCACCGAGGGTGCGCTCGACCAGGGGCAGCTTGAAGGCGTTGTCATGCGTGGTCTGCGCACCGGCCAGCAAGGTGCCGGCCACCGCCTGAGCGCCCTTGGGCAATGCGGCTTCGGCCGCCTCGACCCGCCAGGGCTTGTGCGCCACGCCACCAAGCGCCACGCGGCCCGAGCCATCACGCTGCAGCACGGCCGCGACCGACACCAGCGCGAAAGCGTAAGAGGCACGGTCACGGACCTTGTGGTACAGGTGCACGCCACCCAGCGGTTTGGGCAAGGTCACCGAGGTGATCAGCTCGCCCACCGACAGTGCCGTCTCCACCTGCGGTGTGTCGCCCGGAAGGCGATGGAAATCAGCCATGGGGATGGTGCGCACCTGTCCGTCGGGGCGCACGGTGTCGACCTGGGCGTCCAGCAGGCGCATGGCCACGGCCATGTCGCTGGGGTGCGTGGCGATGCAGGCCGGGCTCACGCCGATCACCGCGTGCTGGCGGCTGGCGCCGCCGATGGCACTGCACCCGCTGCCAGGCTGGCGCTTGTTGCAAGGCTGGTGAGTGTCGTAGAAGTAAGGACAGCGCGTGCGCTGCAGCAGGTTGCCCGCCGTGGTGGCACGGTTGCGCAACTGGCCGGAGGCGCCCGCCAGCAAGGCCCGCGACAGCACCGCGTAGTCACGGCGCACACGCGGGTCGGCGGCCAGATCGGTGTTGCGCACCAATGCCCCGATGCGCAGGCCGCCCTCGGGGGTGGGCTCGATCTTGTCGAGCGCCAGGGTGTTCACGTCGACCAGGTGCGGGGGCGTCTCCACCTGCAGCTTCATCAGATCAAGCAGGTTGGTGCCGCCCGCGATGAAGCGCGCGCCAGGGTGCTGGGCGATCGCCGCGGCGGCCTCGGCCGGCGTGCGGGCACGTTCGTAGGTGAAGGGCTTCATGCAGGCCTCCCTGCCACTTCGGTGACCGCATCGACGATGTTGGAGTAGGCCCCACAGCGGCAGATGTTGCCGCTCATGCGCTCACGCAGTTCCTCGGCCGAGACCATGGGGCGCTCGTTCAGGTCGGGGCTCACATGGCTGGGCACGCCGCGCTTGATCTCGTCCAGCACCGCCACGGCCGAGCAGATCTGGCCGGGTGTGCAGTAGCCGCACTGGTAGCCGTCGTGCTTGACGAAGGCCGCCTGCATGGGGTGCAGGCGCTCGGGCGTGCCCAGGCCTTCCACGGTGGTCACGCTGGCGCCTTCGTGCATCACTGCCAGCGACAGACAGGAGTTCATGCGCCGCCCGTCGACGATCACCGTGCAGGCACCGCACTGGCCATGGTCGCAGCCCTTCTTGGTGCCGGTCAGGTGCAGGTGCTCGCGCAAGGCATCGAGCAAGGTGGTGCGCGTGTCCAGCTTGAGCTCGCGCGCCTGGCCGTTCACCCGCAGGGACACCTGCATCATGGGCACCACGGTATCGGCAGCGGCGGATGGCGGGGTTGCGGCCGCATGGGCATCGGCAGACGCCGTGGTGGCCGCCACCGAGGCGGCACCCGCGATCAACAGGTCACGGCGTGAGATCGACAGGTCGATCGAGGGGAGAGCATCGGGCAAGAGCTCGGTGGGACTGGGCATGTCACGGTCCGATCTGTTCGTGTGTTGGGAACGACCGGTGGCTCACGCTGGCCGAATGGGGTGTTTCGGACAGCACTGCGCTGCAAGCCACGGCAGGAGCTTGCACTGTAGGCCCTCAACGCCCGATGCATGGGCAGCCCCTTTGGTGCATGTTGGTATTCACGCAACCCGATCACGCGCATCCACGTTCACGCGGATGATGGTCGGCTGTCGCCGTTCACGAACCCGCTGCCATGCGCTCTGCTGACAGTCTGGCCTGCGCCCGGGCCGCCTTGTCCTCCAACGAGGCGTGGGGTTCCGCATCGCCCTGCATCAACTGGATCAGGCGCCCCGTGATGGCCTCCTGATCGGCGAACAATCCGCGGGCCATGGCCTCGCCGAACTGTTCCTGCCGCAGCGCGCGCATGGCCTGGAACTGCGCCGCCATCTCATCGACCGAACCGGCCTCCAGCGACGGGCTCACCGCCTGGTGCAAGGCCGCCTCGTAGCGTTCGTACTTGCGGGCCAGTTCCACGGCCTGCTGCCGCGCCTGTTCGGGCAGGCCAGTTGCCGCGTCTGCTGCGGCGCTGGCAAGCTCCTGCGTTCCATTGAAGGCCGTGACCTGCTCCAGCGTGCGCAAGGTCGTGGCGTTGATCACCAGCTGACCCTGCGCGTCGGCCTTGAACGGCTGCACATGCCAGTTGCCCACCGGGCCGATGACCCCGTTGATGGGCGTGGGCACCGGCATCATGCCCGGCACCGCCGCATCGACGGGGGCCGCCGGCTCCTGCCCAGCGACGGTCCCCCACCCCGCCCCGTGGAGCGAGGGCGAGGCAGGGTGTCGCCCGGTTGCGGGATCGCCGCCATGATCGATCAGGGCACCCACGCCCCAGGCCAGCAGCACGCCGGCCGACAGGGCACCACCCAGCCACCACACCCGGCGGCTCTTTCTCGTGGACGAAATGATCATGTTGGCAGCTCCCAATGCCTCAGTACGGGCAGTTCTGGTTGTAGCGGTCGAACACCAGGCCAGTGGCGTAGCTGGTGTGCTGCGCACCGCACAGGAAGGGCGAGTAGCGCGTGTCGCCATCGACAAAGCGCTTCATCCAGGCCACCGCATAGCGTCCGATCGGCGTGCTGGTGGTATTGGGCGCGAAGTGCGTGGCGCCATTGAGTTCACCATAGGCCTTGAAGGTGCTCGACGGCAGGCTGGCGTAGAACGGCCTGGCGTGCGTGCCCACCGGCGCCACGGTGTCACCATCGGCGCCGATGATCATCGTGGGCACCCGCACGGTCGAGAAGTTGCTCGAGATGTTCCAGGGCGTCATCGGGTAGGAGGCCTTCAGCGTGGGGTTGTCCCGCGCGGCAATCAACGAGCCGCCGCCGCCCATCGAGTGCCCCGCCACGGCCAGGCGGGCCGGGTCGATGCGCGAGCGAACTGCCGTGCCCGACGAGTTCAGCACATGGTTCAGCGCCGCCACCAGCTGCGTGGCGCGGCTGTCGGGCTGGTCCAGCGTGGTGTTGGTGTTGATCGTGATCACCACGAAGCCGTGCGTGGCGATGCGCCGGCCCAGCCAGGCGATGCTGCTCTGCGTGGCCGTGAAGCCCGGGCTGATCGCGATCACACCGTACTTGGCCGCCACCGTGGGGTAGTAGATGGTGCCACCGCCGAAGCCTCGGGGCAGCGTGACCGACGCGGTGGACACGCTCAGTGGCCCGGATGAGGCATTGAGCGATGCCGAGGTGGGTGCCGACGTCTGAGACAGGGCCGGCGTGGCCAGGGTGGCCGCTGCGAGTGCGGCGGCAAGGGACAGAGCCTTGATGCGGGAGACAGTGGTTTTCATAGATCCTCTTCGATGATTGGGTACAACACTTCTGAGGTGCCTGCCCTGGCCAGCGGGTCGCCAGGTGCGGCACCGGAACTGTGCGTTCAGCGAAGAGGAGCGTGAATGTCCGACAAGGACAAAAAGCGGGATCGAAAGGGACAGCTATTGCTGCAATGCGGTACTGCGCGCCGGCTGTGCATTGGCCAGGCCGCCATCGCTGGCCTTGCGGTACTCCTTCGGCGTGGCGCCCGTCCAGCGCTTGAAGGCATGGCGGAAGCTCACCACATCGCTGAAGCCCAGGGCCTCGGCGATGTCCTCGGCGCTCATCAAGGTGCTGGTCAGGTAATCGATGGCCAGGGTCTTGCGCACGGCGGTGAGCAGCTCGGTGTACGAGGCGCCTTCGGCCTCCAGCCGGCGGCGCAGCGTGCGCGAGGTCATGCACAGTGACTGCGCCACCTCCTCGATGTCGGGGAAGCGTCCGGGCAGGCGCGTGAGCTCCTGGTAGACACGGCGCGTGATGCCCGCGCTCCACTTGAACTCGTCGAGCAGGCGCGCGCACTGCATGGACACATGCGAGGCCGTGATCGGGTTGGCCAGCTGCGGCGCACGGTCCAGCCAGGCGGTGGGAAAGCTCAGCGTGTTGCGCGGCTGGTCAAAACGCACCGGGCATTGCAGCACCGCCTCGATGGCGGCGGCATGCACGGGCTTGCTGCCGACATACGCCGCTTCGCAGGGCAGGAACCAGGGGCCCATCACATCGCGCCCGATGGTCACGTGGGCCGCGAACTGCAGGTCGATCATGAAGCGGTACAGGCGCTCGTCCACGTCCGGCCACGGAAAGTCGGCACGGCCCGGAAAGGTCCACACCGCTTGCGGGCCTTCCACGCACCAGCGCAGGGGCAGCATGCCGCTGGACAAGGGGTGGTACTTGATGGCCCGGTTCCACATCTGCTGCACGGTTTCAGAGCACAGCAGCGCATAGCCGTACATGCCGTAGTTGGTGGCGCGCAGCCGCATGCCCACGCGCAGGCCCAGGTCCCAGCCCGGGTAAAGCTTCACGGCGTTGCGCGTGGCCCGCATGAACTGCGCGCAGGACGTGAGCGTGAAGGGGTTCTCCACATCCTGGCGCGTCAGGCCCGTGCCCTCCAGCAGGTCCACCGGGTCCACACCGGCGTCGAGCAGCACGCTCAGCAGCGTGGCCAGTTTCGATGGCGGAAAGCGCCTGTCGCCCACGGTCGCAACCATGGTCGTGTCTTGCGGCGCCGGGGTCAGCGGCGGGATGTGAGCGATCTCATCGAGGGCGTACGCGTGCGATGCTGTCTGCATGATCTTCCCCGTTCATCTGGCGGCAGGCACGGATTCTTGCAGTTTGGCTGCAACTGTGCCTTGGGGTGAAACCTGATGGCGCGTCAGACAGACCACGCCCGCTTTGGATCATTGCAGCGCACCCCTCCCGGGTGGCTGCAATGTTGGACCGCGTCAGAACGCCGCGGTGTAGATCGCCAGCGCGTCGGTCTCCGTGACCGGGCGCGGGTTGTTGCCCAGCAGGCGTGTCTGCAGCATGGCGTCCGAGGCCATGCGGGCCAGATCGCCCTCCTTGACACCCACCTCGCGCAGCGTGCGCGGGATGCGGGTAGCCTCGGCGATGTCTTCGAGTGCCGAGATCAGCGAGTGCGTCTTGGCCTCTGCGCTGCCGGTCACGCCGGGCACCATCACATCGGCGATCTCGGCGTAGAGCACCGAGGCGGCCGGCGCGTTGAAGCGCAGCACGTGCGGCAGCACCAGCGAATTGGACAGGCCATGGGCCACGTGGAAGATGCCGCCCACCGGGTAGGCCAGCGCGTGCACCGCCGCCACCGGGGCGTTGGCAAAGGCCTGGCCCGCGAACATCGCGCCCACCAGCATGGCTTCGCGGGCCTCGCGGTCAGAACCATCGTTGCATGCACGCAGCAGG
This sequence comes from Aquabacterium soli, assembly GCF_003933735.1. Lineage (GTDB taxonomy): Bacteria > Pseudomonadota > Gammaproteobacteria > Burkholderiales > Burkholderiaceae_C > Aquabacterium > Aquabacterium soli. The sequence goes on from NZ_RSED01000006.1 coordinate 285,901, forward strand.
TGGCGCGACAGCAGGTGCAGCGCCTTCACGGCCAGCATGTCCGACACCGGGTTCTTCAGGTGGGCCGTGGTGTAGGCCTCGATGGCATGCACCATCGCGTCGATGCCGGTGGCCGCGGTGATGGCGCTGGGCAGGCCGATCGTGAGCTCGGCATCCAGGATGGCCAGGTCGGCATAGAGCTGCGGCGAGACCACGCCCATCTTGGTCGTCTCGCCCGTGGTGACGATGGACACCGCCGTCACCTCGGAGCCCGTGCCGGCCGTGGTCGGCACCTGGATCAGGGGCAGGCGTGTGCCGGTGATCTTGCCGATGCCGTACATCTCTTTCAACGGCTGCTCCGTGGGCAGCAGCGCGGCGATCAGCTTGGCCACGTCCATGGACGAGCCACCGCCCAGGCCCAGCACCACCTCCGCCTCGGCACGGCGCGCACGCTCGGTGGCCTCCAGCACGATGTGCTCGGGCGGGTCGGCCACCACGTCGTCGATCACGGTGACCTGCCAGCCGTGCTCGGCCAGGCTGGCCAGTGCAGGGTTGAGCAGGCCGCTCTTGTGCAGGAAGCCGTCGGTGACCAGGCACAGGCGGGTCTGGGTGTAGCGCTCACGCAGGATGGCGCCGATGCGGCGTGCCGCACCGAACTCCACCACCAGCGAGGGAACCGTCTGGAACTTGAAGGGGTTCATGGGGTACCTTTCAATTCAACATCTGACCACGGTCGATGCGGTAGACCTGGTCGAGCACGGCGCCTGCATGCTGCAGGTCTGCCCCCGACAGGATGACCGACAGGCCTTCGCCACGCAATTGGCCGATCACCTCGGCGATGCGCTTGGACAAGGCCGGCGCCACGCCTTCGAAGGGCTCGTCCAGCATCAGCAGGCGCGTGCCGCTCATCAGTGCGCGGCCCACGGCCACCAGCTTCTGCTGGCCACCGGAGAGCTGCAGCGCCCGGCGCGGCCCGAACTCGCGGGCCTCGGGGATGATGCGGTAGACATGCTCCAGCCGGGGCTGCACGTCCTTGACGCCCATGGCCCAGGCCGGCACGCAGAGGTTCTCTTCCACGCTCAGGTCCGGGATCAGGCGGCGGTCTTCCGGCGCATAGCCGATGCCCAGCCGTGTGCGCCCGTGGGCCGGCGTGCGGGTCAGGTCGGTGCCTTCCAGGCTCAGCGTGCCTTCGCGGGCCTTGACCAGGCCCATGATGGCACGCAGGGTCGTCGTCTTGCCCGCGCCGTTGCGGCCGATCAGGCCGACGATGGCGCCCTTGGGCACAGACAGGCTCACGCCGCGCAGGATCTGCGTGGTGCCCAGGCTGACATGGAGGTTGTTGATCTCAAGCATGGTGGGCCACCTCTTCGCCAATGATGAACTCGCGCACCTTGGCATCGGCCAGCACCGTCTCGGGCTCGCCGTCGGCCAGGATGGCACCGTCGTAGAAGGCCAGCACGCGGTCGCTGTAGCGGCGCACGATGTCCATGTCGTGCTCCACGAACAGCACCGTCACGCCCATCTCGCGGGCGGCGTGCAGCACGCGGTCCATCACATCGAACTTCTCTTCAGAGGCCACGCCGCTGGTCGGTTCGTCCAGCAGCAGCACCTCGGGCTTGCCGACCATCGCCAGCGCGATGTCCAGCAGCTTGCGCACGCCTTCGGGCAACAGGCCCACGTTCATCTCTGCGAACTCCAGCACGCCCAGGCGCGCCAGGCCTGCATCGGCCTGGTCCAGCGGCAGGCCGGCCACGCTCAGCGCGATCTCGATGTTCTCGCGCGCCGTGAGCGAGGTGAACAGCTGCGGGATCTGGAAGGAGCGCGCCATGCCCAGTCGGGTGATCTTGCGCGGCTCCTGGCCGGTGATGTCGCGGTCGCGGAAATGGATGCGGCCGCTGTCGGGCTTGATGTAGCCCGTGAGCATGTTGACGAAGGTGGTCTTGCCGGCCCCGTTGGTGCCGATCAGGCCGATGACGCTGCGCTCGGCGATGTGCACGGTGACATCACGCGCCGGGCGCACGCTGCCGAACGCCTTGTTGAGCTTCTCGGCACGGATGATGGTGTTGTTGCTCATGCCTTCACCCCTTTCATGGTCTGCTGCTTCACCGAGGCCTGAGGGGCGCCCGGCTCAACGGCCTTCTTGCGGCCCAGGCGCAGGCTGGTCAGGCCCGTGGGCAGGAAGGCGATGATGGCCAGCATGATCACGCCCATCACCAGGTGCCAGCTGTTGGGAGCGTACTGATACGCCATCGAACGCACGACTTCCAGCAGGATGGCGCCGATGAACGGCGCGAACGCATAGCCCGTACCGCTCAGCACCGCGATGAAGATGAAATCACCCGAGGTCGTCCAGAAGGCCATGTCGGGGTCGATGTGACCGACGGTGAACGAGGACAGCGCACCGCCCAGGCCACCCAAGGCCCCCGCGATCACGTAGGTCAGGTGGATGTTGTTGCGCGCCGAGGTGCCCAGGTATTCCACGCGGATCTCGTTGTCGCGGATGGCCGGGCCCAGGCGGCCCGGGCGGGTGCGCATGAACCACGACACCAGCGCCACGCAGACCAGCGACACCACGAACACCACGCCGAACAGGGCCGTGCCCGCCAGGCCACCTTCGGTGCCATCGGCCGCGGCGCCAAGGCCCAGCAAGGTCAGGCCATGGACATTGAAGCCATCGCTGCCACCGAGCTCCACCGTGTTCATCAGCAGGCCGTAGACGATCATCGACAGCGCCAGCGTGAGCATGGCGAAGAAAATGTCGCGGTAGCGCGAGAGCAGGAAGCCCAGCACGAAGGCCAGCACCGCACCCGCTGCGGCCGCGGCCGGCAGCAGCAGGGCCAGCTCATGCCAGCCCAGCAGGTTGGTGGCCAGGCCGATCGTGTAGGCGCCTACTGCGTAGTACAGCGCCTGCCCGAACGAGGCCAGGCCGCTGCGCAGCAGCAGGGCCACGCCGATGGCGACCACACCCTTGCCCAGCGCCACCGTGAGCATGAACTGCCACGACTGCACGCCCGCACCGATCACGCCGAGGGCGACAACGCCCGCCAGCAGGGCCCAGGTCCCAGGCCCGAAGGATTGCTTGCTCATATTTTTCTCGCCTCCACCGGCGCGAAGAGGCCCTTGGGCCTGAAGGCCAGCACCAGGGCCATCACGATGTAGATCACGAAGAGTTCGCCCTGCGGCCAGTAGTGCACGGACATGGCCCGCACCAGGCCCACCAGGCAGGCGCCCAGCGCCGCACCAGGCAGCGAGCCCAGGCCGCCGATCACCACCACCGCGAAGGTGGGCACGATCAGCTCCACGCCCATGCCGGGCGCCACCGAGATGGTGGGCGCCGTGAGCGCACCGCCCACCGCGGCCAGCACCGAGCCCACCATGAAGGTGGCGGCGAAGTAGCGGCTGACGTTGATGCCCAGCGTCTGGCTGACTTCACGGTCATGGATCACTGCGCGCAGCAACCGGCCCGTGCGCGTGTACTTCAGGAAAGCCGTGAGCACGGCGCCCGCCAGGATGGCGAAGCCGACGATGACGAAGTTGTAGTTCGGGTACGAAAGGTCACCCACCTCGAAATCACCCAGGAAGCCATAGGGCTCGGACACGGTGTACGGATCCACGCCCCACACCAGCTTGATCCCGTCTTCCAGGATCATGAACAGGGCGTAGGTCACCAGCAGCAGCACGATCGGGTCCTGCCCGTAGAAGCGCCGCAGCAGCAGCCATTCGGCCAGCCAGCCCACCAGGGCGCCGGCCACCAGGGCCGCCAGCACCAGCAGCGCATAGCTGCCGTACATGGAGTGTCCCTGCGCGACCCACGGGCCCACCACCCACACGCCGGCGTAAGCGCCGATCGCGTAGAGGCTGCCATGGGCCATGTTGAGAATCTTCTGCACGCCGTAGATCAGCGTGAGACCCAGGGCCGCCAGGAACAACCAGGCGGCATACATGGCGCCGTCGACAAGGACGGCATAAAAAAGCGACATGCGCGTTCTCCAGCACACCCGGCGAGGCAACACGTGCCGCCCCGCACAGGCCTGTGCATTTACTTCTTGAGGCCGCCCTTGATCCAGTCGATGGACTTCACGCCTTCAGGCGGGTTCACATCTTCCGGGGCATAACGCTTGACGTTGGTCATGGTGATCTTGCCGCCCACGTTCTTGACCACGCCGAAGGCGGTGCCCTGCACGGCCTGGTGGCCTTTGCCCAGGGCCATCTTCACTTCGCCACCAGGGCCGGTGAACGTGAGGCCTTCGAAAGCCGCGACCACCTGATCGGTGCTCGGGGCCTTGCCGCCGTTGGCCTGCAGTGCCTTTTCATACGCCGACTTCAGGCCCAGCAGGGCTTGGGTCATCTTGTACGAGGGGTAGCTGGGGTCGGCGCTGAACTTGGCCTGGTAAGAGGCGCGCAGCCAGGTGTTGATCGCGCTCTGGGGGGCGAACACGCCATAGGGACCACGGGCACCCAGGATCACGCCATCAGGCAGGCGCACCTTGCCGTGCGTGGCTGTTTCACCCGCGGTCAGCACCGTCACCGAACGCTTGAACAGGTTGCGCGGGCCCGCTTGCACCACCAGGCCTTCGAGGTCACCACCCCAGAAGCTGGAGTGCAGCACATCGGGCTTGGCGGCCAGCAGGCTGGAGATCTCGGCGTTGTACTGGCCGGCGCCCAGCTTGGGCATCTGCGAGGCCTTGGCCTCGGCCGTGGGCTTGAGCACCTTCAGCGTGCCTTCGAAATCGGCCCAGGCGTCCTGGCCCCAAGCGTAGTTCTGGTTGATGCCGGCGTAGGTCTTCAGGTCCTTCTTGAACTCGGCCACATAGCGTGCCGCGCCCACGTTGTCCATCGTGGCGTGCGGCACCGGGCGGAACACGTACTTGTAGCTGGCGTCTTCAAAGACACGGGGCGTGCCGCAGTCGAAGAAGGCGGTCAGCTTGCCCAGTTGCTCGGCCACCGGCGCAATGGCCAGGCAGTTGCCCGACGAGGTGTAGCCCACGACGAAATCCACGCCCTGGTTGATCAGGTTGCGGTACTCGCTGACCTGCTTGCTGGTGGCACCGGCTTCATCGATGTAGACCAACTCCAACTGCGCGCCGCCGAAGCCTTTGGTGGCGTAGGGCGCGGGCACCTTGCCCGCATTGAGCTGCTCTGCCGTGAGTTCGGCGGCGTTCTTGGCGGGCACGCCGAAGGGGCCTGCGGCTGCGCCGGACATGAAGGTCACGATGCCGATCTTCAGGGGCTTGGTTTGCGCCATGGCGCTGCCGGCGCTCAGGGCGAACGCCACGGAACACGCGGCCGAAACGAGGGTGCGGGGGGCGAGGATGGTGCTCATCACATCTCCTGTTGTGGAACTGCTGTAATTGCCGGCGTACCGGCGCGGGTGATCACCCCGGGCTTGTGGCCCGGGGGATCGAACTGGCGTCAGACTTGAAACGCCAGGTACTTCACTTCGAGGTATTCATCGATGCCCAGGTGCGAGCCTTCACGACCCAGACCCGATTGCTTCACGCCCCCGAAGGGGCCGACCTCGTTGGAGATCAGGCCGGTGTTGATGCCGACCATCCCGACCTCCAATGCCTCGGCGGTGCGCCAGGCGCGTGACAGGTTCTGCGAGTACAGGTAGGCGGCCAGGCCGAACTCGGTGGCGTTGGCCAGCGCGACGGCGTCTTCGTCGCGCTCGAAGCGGAACAGCGGCGCCACGGGGCCGAAGATCTCTTCGCGGGCCACGCGCATGTCAGGGGTGGTGTCGGCCAGCACGGTGGGCTGGTAGAAAGTACCGCCCAGGGCGTGGTCCTGGCCGCCGGTGACCACACGGGCGCCCTTGCCCAGGGCATCGGCCACCAGCTCGTGCACCTTGTCCAGCGCGGGCTGGTCGATCAGCGGGCCCAGGGCCACAGGCTCCAGGCCATTGCCCACCTTGAGCTCGGCGGCCTTGGCGGCCAGCTTCTCGGCGAAGCGGTCGTAGATGCCGGCCTGTACGTAGAAGCGGTTGGCGCACACGCAGGTCTGGCCCGCGTTGCGGTACTTGGAGATCATCGCGCCTTCGACGGCGGCATCCAGGTCGGCATCGTCGAACACGATGAAGGGCGCGTTGCCGCCCAGCTCGAGCGACAGGCGCTTGACGGTCGGGGCCGACTGCGCCATCAGGATGCGGCCCACTTCGGTGGAGCCGGTGAAGGACAACTTGCGCACCACCGGGCTGGCGGTCAGCACGCCGCCCATGGTGCGGGCGTCGGCGGTGGTCAGCACCTGGAACACGGCGCCGGGGATGCCGGCGCGCTGGGCCAGCTCGGCCAGGGCCAGCGCCGACAGCGGCGTCTGCTCGGCGGGCTTGACGAGGATGGCGCAACCCGCCGCCAGGGCTGGGCCCACCTTGCGGGTGATCATGGCCGCCGGGAAGTTCCACGGCGTTATGGCTGCGCACACACCCACGGGCTGGCGCAGCACGGCGATGCGCTTGTCGGCCTGAGGATGGGCCAGCACGTCGCCAGACACGCGCTTGGCTTCTTCGGCGAACCACTCGATGAAGCTGGCGGCATAGATCACCTCGCCCTTGGCCTCGGCCAGGGGCTTGCCCTGCTCGCGGGTCATGATCATCGCCAGGTCATCGGCGTGCTGGACCATGAGATCGAACCAGCGGCGCAGGGGGGCAGCGCGCTCCTTGCCCGACAGCTTGGCCCAGGCCTTCTGGCCGGCTTCGGCCACGCGGATGGCGCGCTCGGTCTCGGCAGCGCCCAGATCGGGCACCGTGGCCAGGCGCTCGCCAGTGGCAGGGTCCAGCACATCGAAGGTGGCGCCAGCGTCGGCGGCGGCCCATTGACCATCGAGGTAGGCGTTCTGCTTGAGCAGGGTGGGGTCGAGGAGTTTCATACGGTGTTCAGGTGAGTGGGCAGGCTCGGGTTTGTCCTGAGTTGCGCCACTTGTTCAATAGGTTGAACCGTGTTCAACTAACGGAATGAATCGTAGCCGCCACGCTGCGCCACTTCGACTGGGGTTTTTCCCTAGACTTTCACAATGCCCAAAACCCAGACCACTGCCGCCGCGCCAGATGAACCCAAGAGCACATCGCCCGCTGTGGGCCGTGCCGTGCGCATCCTTGACTTGGTCGCCCGCAGCGCCCGTCCCTTGACGAGCGCCGAACTGGCGCGTGACACCGGCCTGCCCAAGAGTTCCCTGCATGGGCTGTGCGAAACGCTGATCCAGCTGCGCCTGCTGCAACGCACTGGCAACGGCGCGCTGGCCATGGGGCCGCATGTGATGACCTGGGCCAATGCCTTCCTGGCCCACACCAACATCCTGCAGGAGTTCTATGTGGCCTGGCAGGAAAGCCAGCTCTTCACCATGGAGACCATCACCCTGTCGGTGCTCGATGGGCGCGACGTGGTCTACATCGCCTGCCAGAACGGCACCCGCCCGCTGGACGTCACCTTCCGCAACGGCATGCGCATGCCCGCGCCTTACACCGCCACCGGCAAGGCCATGCTCAGCACCCTGCCCGACCACGAGGTGTGCACATTGCTGGAGGCGGCCCCCTGGCCGCAGCCCCTCACGCGCCGCAGCGTGCCCAGCCTGGACGCCCTGCTGCCGGAGCTGGCCCAGTGCCGCCAGCACGGCTACTCCATCGACGATGCGCAGGTGCGCGACGGCATGCACTGCTTCGGCGCCGCCGTGTTCGACGCCAGCAGCCAGCAGCGCGCCGTGGCCGGGCTGGCCGTGAGCTTCCTGGAGGTCGATCTGGTCAACCCAGGCAAGATCGCCGAGGTCGGGCGCCATATCCGTGCGCTGGCAGATCAGTTGTCGGCGCGGCTGGGCGCACCGGTGCACCCGGACCGCCGCACCGCGGGCTGACACCAGGCCCTCAGGCGGGCCCCGCCACCTCGATCCGGTCTCGCCCAGCGCGCTTGGCGCCGTACATGGCGTGGTCGGCCCGGCTCATCAGCAGGTCCAGGTTCATGCCATGCGTCTGGGTATCGGCCAGGCCAATGCTGACGGTCATGCGCACAGGCGGGTGCTCGCTGCCCACCTCCACCACCGTGGACGCCACGGTCTGGCGCAGGCGCTCGGCAAAGCGCAATCCGTCCTCGCGCTCGCAGTGGCTGAGCAGAAGCACGAACTCTTCGCCACCGATCCGCGCCGCGATGTCGCCCTGCCGCACGCTCTGGCGCAGCACCTCGGTGAGCGCCACCAGCGCCAGGTCACCCACCGCGTGGCCCAGGGCATCGTTGATGCGCTTGAAGTGGTCCACGTCCAGCAGCAACACCACCAAGCCGAAGCCGTGGCGGCGCGCCCGCGCCACTTCCGCCTCCGCTGCCTCGAAGAAGGCGCGGCGGTTGGGCAGCGAGGTCAGGAAGTCGGTGCTGGACTGCACGCGCAGACGCTCGATCAGCTTGTCGCGCTCGGCCTCCAGCGCACGGCGGTCACGGCTTTGCGCCTGCAAATCGGCGATGCCATCGAACACGGCCGAGATCTCGTCGCCCTGCACAGGAGCCACCAAAGCCACGTAGCGGTCTTCCTTCATGGCCTGGAGTGCCTCGGCCGCACGGCTCAAGGGCCGGATCACCCGGCGGTGCATCAGGTACAGGCCCAGCACGATCAGCGCGATGTGCAGGCCGGTCATGCCCAGCATCACGGCCATCGCCCGACGTTGGGCCAGGTGCAGGGCCGCGCCCTGTTGCAAGGCCTCGGCCAGCAAGGCATCGCGCATGTCGATGATGGCGTTCATGTCGGGCACGTACCGGGCGGCGAACTCGGCGGTGCTCAGGCCATAGCGTCCATCGGTCTGCCCGGCCTGCACCACCTGCCTGACCAGCGCCTCAGCCCGCCCGAAATAATCACGCTCCAAGCGCTCCTGGGCGTGCCGAACGGCGCTGGCGCCGTTGGCCACATGGACACGGGCGGTCAGCAACACGCGCAGTTGCCCGATGCGGCCGCGCATGCGCTCGATGGCCAGTCGCTCATCGTCGCTCAAGGCGGTCTGCCGGCTCAAGGCGGGCGTGAGCAGCGAGCCCAGTTGCCCGGTCAGCTCGCGCAACTCGGCGGCCAGCAAGGCACTGCTCACGGTCGAACTCAGCAGCGGCTGGTCCTGCTGCAGGTCTTCCATCACCAGCATGATGCTGGGCCTGAGCATGCGAACCAGGCGGACCATGCCATCCACCGCCGCCTTGATGGCCTCGGGCTCCCGCCGGGCCAGTGGCTGCGCCGACAACGCATCCACCCGGAGACGGGCCTGGTGCAGTGCCGCCTGGAATCCGTCCACCTGTCGACCTATCGATTGATGGCGGTCATCACCGGACACCTGTCCCAAGGCCTGCGCGAAGGCGGCATAAGCCTGGTCGGTGCGCAGGCGTGCTTCATTCAATGAATGGCCCAGGGCCCGGGGCGTGGGGGCATCCGCACCCAGCACACCGTTGGCAGGCCCCCGCTCACGTGATGCCATCTCCGCGGAAATCATGCCCAGTCGCAGCTGTTCGATCAGCACCACCGCGTGCTCGGCACGCCGGAGATCGCGCCAGTCGATGAAGGTCAGGCGCCCCAGGCCCAGAACGGCCATGAGGAACAGCGCCGCGGAGATCAGCCAGAACCCCGCGGCCAGTGAGAGCGACCGACGCTGGCGGATCAGCTTGTCGTTGTTGTCGGACACAGAACCCCCATGGCTACGCACACATCACCGAGGCAACAGTGTCCCTAGCGCCCCAACTGCAGATACATGGGGTTACTTTATCTCATGGCCATCTATCGACACCGTGCAGCGGCCCGTGCGGGTCAGGCTGGATTGGCCAGCGCCAGGTAGTGGTGCACCACCGGCTTGCCCGGCCCCTTGTGGTATCGCAGGGCTTCGGCCTGCAGGTCGGCATCGGCATGCGATACGCGCTGGTGCTGGCGAAGATGCTCTGCCCACGACTCGACCATGAACCATTCCATCACACAGTCTGATTCGTGGCTGTGCTCGGCCACACCCCAGGCATAGGCGCCATCGCGGCGGCGCTGCTGAGCCATCCGGTGCACGGCGCGCAGGAAGGCGGGCCGGTCTTCCTTGCGGATGCGGTACTCGATCTGGATCATCACCGGGCCACGGTCATGGGCCACGGGTTCGGCCAGCAGCGGCTCGGGCCAGTGGTTCGAGGGTTGCAGATCGGCCTCGCCCGTGGGCAGCTTCACGCGGTGGAAGACCACCGCGGCCACCACCAGGCCGATGGCCCCGATCAGCAGCGCCCCCGTGACACCGGCCGCCTGCGCCGCCAGGCCCCAGCCCAGGCTCCCGGCAGCCATGGCACCGTTGAACACCATCAGGTAGATGGCCAGGCCCCGGCCACGTACCCAGTTGGGCAGCACGGCCTGCGCCACGCCATTGAGCGTGGTGAGCGCCACGATCCAGCCCATCCCCAAGGCCAGCATCAACAGCACGGCCACCCACTTCGGAGGTGCCGTCGACAGGGCGGCCATCACCACGGCCGTGAGCACGGCGGCGGCCAGCATCAGTCCATCGGCGCTCCTGAGCCGGTGGCGCAGTGCAGGCAGCAGCACCGCCCCCAGGATCGCGCCCGCACCAACCGCGCCCAGCAGCACCCCGTAGAAGCCCGCCGTGCCGCCCAGCACCTTGCGCGCCACCAGCGGCAGCAGGGCCCACACCGAGCTGGCGAACAGGAAGAACACGAAGGCGCGCAGCAACACCACATGCAGCTCGCGGCTGGATCGGGCGTAGCGCAACCCGGCACGGAAGGCACCGAAGAACTGCTCGTCCAGGCCCTTCGATTCGGCCTTTGGGCGCTTCCACCAGATCAGGGCGGCGACCACGAGCACGTAACTCAGCACGTCCATGCCGTAGGCCATGGCCGCGCCGAAGCTGGCCAGCAGCAGGCCACCGACGGCCGGCCCCACGGCCCGCGCGATGTTGATGCCCAGCGAGTTCAGCGCCACCGCGTTCTTCAGGTCGGCACGCGGCACCAGCTCGGGCACGATGGCTTGCCAGGTGGGACCCATCAGTGCAGCACCAATGCCGCCCACGAAGGTCAGCGCGATCAGCGATTCGACCGTGAGCGATTGGGTCTGCGCCATCACCAGCAAGGTGCCACTGACCAGCGCCAGCAGGATCTGCACGCCGATCAGGAAGCGCCGCCGATCGAGGATGTCCGACAGCACGCCCGCCGGCATCGCCAGCAGGAAGACCGGCAGCGTGGCCGCGGTCTGGATCAGGGCCACGGCCGCGGGGTTGGATGAGAGCTCCGTCACCATCCACGAACTGGCCACATCGCGCATGAAGCTGCCGATGTTGCCCAGCACGGTGGCGCCCCACAGCACGGCGAAGACAGGGATGCCCAAAGGCGCGAAGCTGCCGCCCGTGCCGGGCGTGGAAGCGGAGGATGGTGAGGTGCTCATGGCGATCAGCCTTCGTGGGCGTTGAACATGGTCTTGGCGTAGGTGATCCCCAGGCCGTAGGCGCCGCCGAACTTCTTCGCGATGCCGGTCGTCATGTCATACGTTTCGCCACGGGCCCAGTCACGCTGCAGCTCCAGCAGGTACTGCAGCGAGGTGATGGGGCGGGCACCGGCCTGCACCATGCGCTCCACGGCGCGGTTGTGGGCCTCGGTGGAGATGTCGCCAGAGGCATCGGTGATCACGTAGACCTCGAAGCCCTGGTCGAGCGCCGAGAGGGCCGGGCCGACGATGCACACGCTGGTCCACAGGCCGGCCAGCACGATGCGCGACTTGCCGATCTCGTTGACGCGCTGGATCACGGCGGCGTCTTCCCAGGTGTTCATGGAGGTGCGGTCCAGCAGGGCCTGGCCGGGGAAAGGGGCAGTGACCTCGTCGAACATCGGGCCGCTGAAGCTCTTCTCGGCCACGGTGGTCAGGATGGTGGAGACCTTGAAGCCGGCCGCGGCGTTGGCCACGAGGGCGGCGTTGTTGCGCAGCGTGGTGGCGTCGATCGAATGCGTGGCGAAAGCCATCTGCGACTGGAAGTCGATCATGACCAGGGTGTGGTCCTGGGCGTTCAGCAAGGTGCGGCCAGGGGCGGCGATGGCGACGGGCTTGGTGGAGGTGCTGGCGGTGATGGTGGCGTTGCTCATGATGTGTTCCTAGGTGAAGAAAGTTGACGAAGGCTTGAAAGGATTCGATTCGCTTCAACCTGAAGTGCGGGAGCGGTATCCCGTTGTTTTTCAATCACTTCCGTGTTGCGATGGATGAAGTATCTGGCGCTTCATCTGGCCTCAGGGTGAAACATCACCCACTCAATCATCGATAATTTCGATGATTCAATTCCAGGCCCAGCCGTGCTGAAACTCACACTCGAAGCCATCGAACTGGTAGATGCCATCGCCCGTTACGGCTCCTTCGCCGCGGCCGCCGAGCGGCTGTACAAGGTGCCTTCGACGATTTCGTACGCGGTGGCCAAGCTGGAAGAACAACTGGGCCTGGCGCTGTTCGTGCGCAACGGCCCCCGCGTCACCCTCACCCCGGCCGGACACGAGATGCTCAAGGAAGGCCGCTGGCTGCTGGCCGCGGCGCGCCAGCTCGAATCACGCATGCGGCAGATCGCCACGGGCTTCGAGACCGAACTGCGGCTGGTGCACGATTCGCTGATTCCCACCAGCGCGTTCGGGGATGACATCCGCGCCTTCGAGGCGCTGGACACCGGCACGCGGCTGCGCATCAACAGCGATGCGCTGAACGGCCCGTGGGAATGCCTGCGCGAGGGCCGCGCCGACATCATCGTGGCGGCTGGCGAAGGCCCGGCGGGCGGCGGCTACAAGGCGGTGCCGGTGGGCAGTCTGGAGTTCGTGTTCTGCGCCACCGCGGCGCATCCGCTGGCCAAGCTGGGGCGGCCCATCTCGCGGGCCGACCTGCTGGAGCACACGGCCGTGGTGGTGGGCGATGGCGCCCGCTCGCTGAACGACCGCACCGTGGGCCTGCAATCAGGCCAGCGGCGCATCACCGTGCCGTCCATGCAGGCCAAGATCGAATGCCAGGCGGCGGGCTTGGGGCTGGGCTTCCTGCCGCGCGCCTGCATCCGGGTAGAGCTCGACAACGGCATCCTGGTCGAGCTGCCGGTCGAAGAGCCCCGCCCGCCAGAGACCTTCTGGCTGGCCTGGCGCACGGAGCACATGGGCGAAGCGCTCAAGTGGTGGCGCCAACGCCTGGACCGCACCTTGTTGCCAAACATCCTGCCGCGTTGAGGCAGGCGTGGGCCACGCGATCTTCAGGCCCGCGCCACCAGATCACCGAGCACGGTGTAGGGCTCAGGATGACGGGCTGGAGCGGGCGCGTCATACAGCGCCAGCCATGACGGTGTGCGCGCCAGGCCGCGCGGCACCGCACAGAAGGCTTCTGCGCGATCGGCACCGGGCTCGTGCGGCAGGGTGCACACCGGCTCCAGATCGGGCCAGAAGGCCACGGGCGCATCCACCGCGCGCAAGGCCTGGCGCGCCCCGCCCCAACGGTACAGGCGGATCTCGCCATCGAGCACCATCGTCGGGCCGGCCAGGATGAACAGGTCATCCCCATCCATGTGCAGGTCACGCACGCCCAACCCGCCCAGGTTCAGGAAGTGCTTGCGCAAGGGCGTTTCAGTGCCTGACAGGGAAGCCAGACGCAGGTGCCTGCCCGCAGGCTGAGGCTGCACTTCCAGCAAGCCTGCCCAACCCCGCAGCACCGGGCCACGCAGGCCCAGCAGCATGGACTCGCCCAGCAGGGCCAGGCCTTCGACATCGAACCCGTTGTCCTTGCCAGGCAGGGACAGGAAGCGACCATAGTGCGGATCGGTCTCGAGCAGGCGGGTCAGTGCGTTGACACGGTCATCGCCTTCCAGCCTCAAGGCCTGGCGGCCATCGTCGGCGCGGCGAACCAGTGAGGGCTGACCCGCGTCATCGTGAACCACCGGGATGCAGGCGAGCAGCAGGCGGTTGGCATCCAGCGACAGCTTGGCCAGGCGGCGCGCATTGTCTTCGGCGCTGCGCCCGGGCTTGGCGTTCTTGCGCTTGAGGCCGTGCGAGCCGACCACCCACAGGTGGCGGCCGTCGAAGGCCATGCCTTCCAGGTCGGCCTCGTCGTCTGCGTTGCCCGGCAGGTCGAGCAGTTCGGCCAGGGGAAAGTTCTTCGGCTCACCGAAGCGCAGCGCTTCACCACCGATGGGACCCAACCGCTTCAGGCGGTCGATGCCGCAGGCCTCGTCGCCCGCCACCCACAACCAGTCGTCAGTGAAGGCGGCCCCCGACAGATTGAGGTGAACCAGCGAGTCCTTGTCGAACTCCAGCCGCACGGCGTGGCGCTTGATCAGTTTCTTCATGCGGCTGGCATCCCGTGGCTTGGTGGGTGGTGGAGTGGCCATCGTACGCCACCCTCCCCTCAGCCAACCCACGGGGCCACCGGCCCAGGATACCCGGCGTGCGTCGCGTCAGGCCGCCATGGTGGCGCGGCGGCTGCGTGCGCGCAGCATGCCCACCACACCCAGCCCTGCCACCAGCATCGCCCAGCTCGAAGCCTCGGGCACGGGTGAGATGTTGAAGTTGGCGATGCCCGCGATCTGCTGTGCGCTCAGCCCATCCAGGCGAGGCGTGCTCAGCAGCGACAGGCCGGTGTTCTTGGCCAGCAGCACATCAGCTGGCGTCGGGCCGTCCACATCGCTGGCCAGGAAGGCGAAGTTCAGCAGGCTCAGGCTCTGGCCCGCCTGCAGCGTGACCGAGAAGCTCACGTTGTAGCGATCAGGCGTGATCGATGCCTGGCCCAGGCCGTTGTTGCCCGACACCAGCGCCAGCACCGGGTCACCGCCGCCGCAGGCACCGCTCCAGTCATCCTCGCAGCTCACGATGAGGCCGCCGCTGTTGAAGCTGATCAGTTCGTCGCCGTCGGAACCGAGGTTGCCGAAGAAGTTCAGCGTGGTGGTGATCGTGGCACCGGTGTTGTTGGTGAAGGTGTCGAAGAAGCGGTAGACATTGCCGCCCAGCAGGTCGACCTGGCGCTGCTGCGTCAGATTGCCGACCCCGCTGTTGTAGAAACCGAAGGCGTCGACGGCACCGTTGCCGCCATCGAACACCGCCCCCAGCGGCTGGTTGTACAAGGGCGTTGTGCCGCCAGCACCCGCATAGCTGCTGCCGTAGCCGGTGCCATCAAAGACACCCGGCGTGGCCTGGAACTGCCCGGCTTGAGCAGCAAATGAAACAGAGAACGCGGCAATGGCCGCTGACAGGATGCGCATGGACATGGAAAGACTCCGAACAGGGATACGCCGCCTAGAGCAGCGTGGGTCAAAGGGGGTGACCGGCCGCGCCTGGCGGCCGGTCGAGATCGCGTAGATCAGCCGCGGCGGGCGGTCAGCCACTGGTCCTGAGGGATCGGCTTGCCGACCAGCCGCATCTCACCGACCCAGCCGTAGTAGCCGTCGTCCAGAACGCCGTTCCACCAGCCGGCGCCGATGATCCAGGGCAGCGGGTTGGCCTGCGAGCGGGTGCCCGTGGCCGCGTTGGCCACGTTGCGCAGCACCGGGGCGCCATCGATGTAGAGCGTCGTGGTGGCCGTGGCCGGGTCATTGACGATCGCGACGTGGTACCAGGTGTCGCGGATCAGCTCGCCCGACCAGTTGGTCTGCGCGTACTGGGCATTGGAGGCCGGCACGACCTCCCACTGCACCTCGCGCAGGCTGGAGATCGCGAACAGCACGCTGGAGGCCTCCGGATCGCCACCGCGGTAGCCGCCGGGCACATTGCCACGGTTGCCCTGGCGGCCCAGGATGTTGCCCCAGCGGTGCTTGTCGGAGTTCCAGTCCGCCGGGATCTTCACGAAGGCCTCGATGGTGTAGCCCGTCCAGAAGCTGCGGCCGTTGACGTTGGCACCCATGGCCGTCAGGAAGGCACTGAGGCGGCCCACCGTCTTGTCAGAGTTCTTGAAGCGCACGCTGCCCGCGGCCGACGACAGGTGGTGCTTGTCCTTGGACCACACCACATCGCCCACCTGGGCCGGGCCTTGCAGTGGCGCACGGGTCATGTCGAACCCACCGGCGATGTCCGGCAGGGCTTCACCCACGCGAACCACCTGTCCCTCCGTGAGGTTGGCCGGTGCGCGCCAGTGCGCGTAGGTGTCCGACACCACCGGGAAGTCATTGATGTCGGCCGGCGCACGTGTGACCGGAGGCACAGGCTCCACATAGCCCGACAGCAGGTCGCTGCGCACGCGCGGCAGAATGGCGGCGCCCGTGACCGACACCGTCGGGCGCCAGCGCAGGAAGCCCGCGAAGCGCTTCTTGAAGTTGATGGGGATGGAGAAGCGGTTGTTGGCCTGCGAAAGCTCGGCGAAATCGAACTGGTTGCGCGTGTGCGCGGGCTTTTGCACCACCCAGGGAGAGAACGACATCACGTCGATCTTGTTGCCCACCAGGTCCACCTCGTACAGGCGCATCATGGCGTTGCCGCCTTGGTAGTCCATCTGGTAGTCCACCACCATCTGGTGCACTTCATTGCCGAAGTCGTTGAACTTGCGCAGATGGGCCGCACCGTGGTGGTGGCCGTTCAGCGTCATGAAGATCTGGTCGTTGTCGCGGATCAGCTTGTCCCACAGCATCTTGCCGTAGTCGGTCTCGAGCGGGGTGACGCCATCGCTGCCGATGTTGAGCAACTGGTGGTTCGACAGGATCACCGGCACGCCGGGGTTGCGCGCGATCACATCACGCGCCCAGGCGATGCCCGCGTTCGAGATGCGCCACGACAGCGACAGCACCATGAACTTCACGCCGTGGGCCTCGAACACGTGGTACTCATGGAAGCCCGAGCTGTGGCGCTCCTTGAAGGTGTTCTGACGCGCCGCACGGCTGGTGGGGAACCACTGCAGGTAGGGCTCGGACGCCAGGTTGCGCTGGGCATCGGTGCCGGAGTTCTGGTCAGACGCCTGGTGGTAGTCGTAGTCGGTCAGCACATCGTGGTTGCCGGCCAGGATCGAGTAAGGCACGCCCGCGGTCTCCAGCTTCGCCATGGCAGCATCGGCCACGCGCCACTGGTTGGGCTTGCCGACCTGGTCCACCACATCGCCCAGGTGGATCACGAAGGGGATGTTGTAGGCGGCGGCGTTGTTGGCGATCCAGCTGGTCTGAGCCTCGAAGGGCGTCGAGCCATAGTGGTTCTGGAACTGCTGGCCTTCGTCGGTGGTGGCGTAGCGCGAGTAGAACTGCGTGTCCGGCAGCACCGCGATGGCGAAGCTGGTGACGGCGGCGGCCGCCGCTTGGGCCGTTTCCATCACGCCCATCAGGCCGGTGCCTGCGGCCAGGGCCGACAGGCCCGCTGCGCCGCGCAACACCGCACGGCGGTCTGCCACGCAGGCCGCGTCATTCTTCTTGTCTTCACTCATGGCTGGGTCCTTACTGCTTGGAGAGGTACAACGGATTCGGGCCCTTGTGGAGCCCATCAACGCTGCTCAGTCGCAGCGCCGCCGTGAGTCTGTGGCGGCAAGAAGACCCGCCGGTGACACACCCCGTCCCGTATGGCCTACCGCCCATTCCGCACCGCAGATCCAAGGCATCTCGCGGCGCGATACGCCATGGGAATCCGGTCTGGATCACATGAATGGGGGGTCGAGGTAACCCGCGAATCACGGGTTGCCCCTGAAGGCGCTTTCGGGCGGCGTCCAAACAATCAGGGCATCAGACAGACGTTGTTCAACGCATACCGAGGAGCCCGCATGAAAACCATCAGCATCCGCCACATCGCCGCAGCCGCCGTCGCCACCCTGGCCGTGGCAGCCGTCCCTGCCCACGCCGCCGGCACCGCCGCCAAGACCCAGTACCCCATCGTGCTGGTCCATGGCTTTATCGGCTTCGACAGCATCCTGGGCGTCGTCAACTATTTCTACCAAATCCCCGGCGCGCTGCGCAACGAAGGCGCCACCGTCTACATCGCCTCGGTCAACCCCTCGCAGACCACCGAGTTCCGTGGTGAAGAACTGAACCGCCAGCTCGATTCGTGGAAGGCCAAGGACGGCGTCAAGAAGTTCAACCTGATCGGCCACAGCCATGGCGGCCCCACCGTGCGCTATGCCGCCGCCACGCGCAGCGACATTGCCAGCGTGTCGTCCATGTCCGGCACGCACTACGGCTCCAAGGTGGCCGACGACATCCTGAAGGGCACCACGCCCGACGGTGGCTTCGACAAGGCCGCCACGGCCGGGCTGCAGCTGATCGGCTGGCTGACCGGCAACAGCACCTACAAGTCGGCCGACCTGAAGACCGCCTTGAAGGCCTTGAGCAGCGTCGATGCCGAGCGCTTCAACCAGGAGTTCCCCGCCGGCCGCAACGCCGAGTTGGAGGGCGGCCAATACTTCTATTCGTACGCCGGCAACGTGGTCAAGACCAACGGCTGGGACATCTCCGATGCCATCCTGGCCTACACCGGCAAGTACTACGGCACGGTGGCCAACGATGGCCTGGTGTCGCCCGCAGAGGCCAAGTGGGGTAAGCAGATCGACCTGGCCCTGCCCTGGAACCACCTGGATGAAATCAACCAGGTCCTCGGCGCCATCGGCAAGGGTGCGCCCGATCCCAAGGCTTATTACGTGAACATGGCCAACCGCCTCAAGGGCAAGGGCCTGTAATCGACTCCGTTGTTCCTTTGGGGGTTCAAGCCGGCGCCATGCGCCGGCTTTTTTCTTGGCTGAACGCACTGCCCCCGACGCCGCGCGGTGAACTCGCATAAGCTGGGCATCCAAGATGGCGGACCGCTTGAACCATGAAGACCGAACGACAGAAGATGCTGGCAGGCGAGCCCTACCGTGCGATGGACCCCGAGCTGGTCGAGGCCAGGCTTCGCGCGCGCGAGATCTGCCATGAGATCAACAACCTGCCGCCGCGGCAGTTCGATGCCAGGCAGCCGGCGCTGGCCGCCAGCCTTTTCGGATCGGCGGCGAAGGTGACGATCACGCCCCCTTTTCGCTGCGACTACGGCGTCAACATCCGCCTGGGCAGCCACGTGTTCTTCAATTTCGATTGCGTCATCCTGGACGTGTGCCCGGTGAGCATCGGCAACGACGTCATGTTCGGCCCGTCATGCCACCTCTACACCGCCGTTCACCCGATGGACAAGGACGCGCGCCGCCAGCTCGAGAGCGGCAAGCCGGTGATCATCGGCAACGACGTCTGGCTGGGCGGCGGCGTCATCGTGTGCCCTGGCGTGACGATTGGCGATGGTGCGGTGATCGGCGCGGGCAGTGTCGTGACCCGTGATGTGCCACCCGGCATGTTTGCTGCCGGCAATCCCTGCCGAATCATCCGTGCCATCGAAGCGCAGGATCGCCAAGGCTGAGAGCCCTCAACGGCTGTTCAATCGTCACCGCGCTTCGCGGCCTGGGCACGCCGCCAAGTCTCCAGGTACAAGGCCTCGACCTTCTCGCGCGCCCACGGCGTGCGGCGCAGGAACTTCAGGCTGGATGACACGCTCGGGTCGTGCGTGAAGCAGCGCACCGGGATCAGGCGGCCCAGTTCGCTCCAACCGTAGTAATCAGACAGGTCTTCGACCATGTGGGCCAGGGTCACGCCGTGCAGCGGGTCTTTGTTCATCGTCAACATCATCCGGCGGCCCGCCCCTGGGCCAGGGGATCACAACCACCGCCCGCATTGTCGGTCAATGGCTCAGGGGCTCAGGGGCTCAGGGGCTGACAGATGGCCCCGCAGCAGGCACGGCCAAACTCACCTCATGGATGCGACCCGAGTGCGTGGTGATGTAGACGCTGCTGGCGCTGTACGCGCCCCCTGCCCGGCCCACGGCCACCGCGCTGGGCAGGGACAGGCCCGACACCAGCAGGCACATCTGGCGCGTGGCCGGATCCAGGCGCCACACCTCGCCCGCCCAGTACGAGACCACGTACAGGCGCCCCTGGTCATCGATGTCCAGCCCATCGAGCCAGCTCCACTTGCGGGCCGGCGGGGCATCGGCCACCACGCGGGTCTGCCCCGTGGCGCGGTCCACCGCGAGGATGCTGGCCGGGACCATCTGGTTCACATACAGCGTCTTCTGATCCTGACTGATGGCCAGACCATTGCTGTTCTGCTTGAGCCAGGTGCGCTGCACTGTGCCATCGGGCAGGACACGGTCGAGGCTGGCGGCCAGGTCATCAGAGGCATAGAAGGTGCCATCGGCCGCGCGCACCAGGCCATTGGACATGGACAGGCCGCTTGCCTGCGGGGTGACCTGGCCGCTCTGCAGATCGACCCGCACGATGCCCGCCTTGCCCAAGGACGGTGCCAAGCCATACAGCCCGTTGCCAGTGCCGACGTAGGCCTCATGCGCCCCCGCCACCGCGATGCCGCCGGGGCTGCTGATGTCGGCTGCCACCGTGGCCGGCACGGCTTTGGGTGCATCAAGGCGCGACAGCGTACCCTTGAACAGGTTGGTGTAGAGGATGCGGCCCTGCTGGTCGAAGGCGATCGATTCAAGCGGCCCCTGCCCCGACAGGATCACGGCAGACGCCCCAACCCCGCCGCAGCCAGGCAGGCCTGAATCGCCCGCCCAGGCTTGGCTGCCCAGCCCACCCAGGGTGCCCATGGCCAAGCCGCACGCCCATTGTTGGAACCGCTTCATCACGCACCTCCGAGTGTTGATCTGGGAATGCGTCCTTTATACCAACCGAATCGCACGGCGGACAGGCCTTGATCCAGCACCCTGCGTCTGACGGCGGCCGAGCAGGCACTCGGTTTGCTGCATCCCCTTTGCGCCATCACGGCGCGGGGCATTCACGCAGTGTCCTCAACCGATACGGAGACGACCCATGACCAGATCCATGTTGACCAAGGCAAGCCTGGCGGCGGCCTTTGCCGGGATGCTCGCTTGCGCCCATGCCCAATCCACGAGCGGCCCCGCAGCAGGGAGCACCGCGGGCAGCACCAGCGGCAGTACGTCCGGAAAGACCTCTGGCAGCACCACGGGGAAGATGTCCGGCAGCACGGCAGATCCCAATCGCCGTGCCACGTGGGGCGATCGACCTGCCAGCGAGGCCCAGATCAACCGTGGGGTCCGCGGGACCTCATCGGGAACCGCGGGAACCACCTCTGGCAACACAGGCGCTGCCGGGGGCCCTGCGACGGGCACAGGCACGTCATCATCGGGCACGACGGGTGCAACACCTGGCTCTGGCGGTACAGGTACCGGGGCTGGCATGGGAACCGGCACGGGTGGTGGAGCGGGCACGGGTGGGTCCGGTAGTGGCGGCTCAGGTGCGGGATCCGGTGCGGGTGGCGGCAGCGGCGGTGGCGGCGGCGGTGGCGGTGGCGGTGGCGGTGGCGGTGGCGGTGGCGGTTGAATCCGTCAACTTCAACGCCTCGCCCATCGAGGTTGCACGTGCGTTGATCGGGATGGTGGTACTGGTGGATGGCGTCGGCGGCCGCATCGTCGAGACAGAAGCGTACGACGCAGACGATCCCGCATCGCACAGCCACGCAGGCCCCTCCACGCGCAATGCGTCGATGTTCGGGCCCCCAGGGCGCGCCTATGTTTACCGTTCTTACGGCATCCACTGGTGTCTCAACTTTGTCTGCCGCGAGGCTGGCCACGGCGCTGGGGTGCTGATTCGTGCACTGGAGCCCATCGAGGGTTTGGCATTGATGCAAGAGCGCCGCGGTGTGGTCGACGAGCGGCTGCTGTGCAGCGGCCCGGGCCGCGTAGGACAGGCGCTTGGGATCAACCGTTCACACGATGGGCTTGCGCTTGATCAGCCTCCTTTCGAACTCCAACCGGCCCAGGTGGCGCCCAAGGTGCTGACCGGTGTTCGCATCGGTATCTCCAAAGCCAAGGACGTGCCCTGGCGCTTTGGACTGCACGGCTCGCGGTTCGTCAGCAGACGGTTCCCGTGAGCCATTCCGGCTTGCTCACTTCTTCTTGATGAAGCGCTCAACGTCTTCAGCACGATCACCCGCACGGTTCACGGCCTCGATGAGTTGCTCCCGCGTGATCCCGAACTTCGTGGACCAGTGGTCAACTTCGTAGGCCTCGTGAACATTGATCCGGACGCGGTCCTGGCCGCCGGTCTTGGTCTTGTCATCGCTCATGGTGGTCTCCTCGTGAAACCTGGAGCCTGCGCTGATGTCGGTTCCCAGTCAATGGGCGATCCTCCAGCACACTTGTCATCCCACGCCTACAAGTGCCCTGCCTTCTGCAATGGAACGCGGATTGCCCTCTGTCACTGATGCAGCAGTCGCCGCGCCAGACAAAGAAGGATTGCACGATGAGCGAGAACAACACCAAAGCACCCCAAAGTCATTCCAACCATGGGATCGGCTCCCGGCAGCGCAAGCCTGATGAGAGCACTTACGGCTTTCCGAATCACGAGGACGGCATCCAGTCCGGTAACCTGACTGGTGGAGAGAACCCGGAGCCCTTTCAGCCCGAGGAGGAAAAAACCGCGCCGAGCGGACCTGGTTCGCGCAACGGCAACGGCATGGCAGGCACTCAGGACAGCAGCCGCTAGTCAAAGCAGCCAAGGGGCACTGTCACCTTCGGCGGTCAGGGGGCCACGCGGTCCGTGCTCACGGGCAGCTTGGATGCAATGGTCACCGACGCCTCGGGCGACCAGCCGCCACCCAGCGCACGCGCCAGGCTCACGGCCGCGAGCAGGCGCTGTGTGCGGATCTGCGCCGCGGCACGGTCCGCTGCCAGGCTGCTGCGCTGAGCATCGGTGACGTCCAGATAGCTGGACACGCCCCGCTCATAGCGGGCCTGTGCCACTTCATAGGCACGCGCGGCGGCCTGCTGGGCCTGGGCCTGGGCCGTGGCCTGCAACTGGCGTTGCTGCACGTCGGACAAGGCATCCTCCACCTCGCGCAAGGCGGTCAGCAGCTTGCCCCTATGGTTGGCCAGGGCCTCGGCATAGTGGGCCTGGCTCACGGCCAGGTTTGCCTGGTTGCGGCCGCCATCGAAGATGGGCAGCGACAAGGCCAGCGGGCCGATACTGAACTGCTGGGCGCTGCCGCCCGTGAGATCCCGCAGCTTCTCGGAGGCGAAGCCGTAGTTGCCGGTCAGGCTCACCGAGGGGTAGAAGGCCGCCTCCGCCACGCCAACCTGCGCATTGAGCGCACGCAGCCCGGCCACACTGGAGGACAGGTCAGGACGCTGGGCCAGCAGGCTGGCTGGCAGGCCCACGGGGATCACCGGCGGCACTGGCAAGGCGGCATTGGCCTGGGTGCCCAAAGACGCGATCAGGGGCTCGCTGGGCGACGCACCAACCAGCACGGCCAGGGCGTGCTCGATGGTCTGGCGCTGGCGCCGTGTCTCGTACAGATCGGCTTCGGCATTCGCACGCTCGATGCGGGCACGCGACAGATCGAGCTCGTTCGACAGGCCCGAATCGAAGCGCGCCGACACCAGCTGCTCGCTCTCCTTGCGCGTGTCCAGCGCGCGTTCGAGGATGGCGATCTCGGCATCCAGGCCACGCAGCTGGAAGTAACTCACTGCCACCTGGTTGGACAGCATCAGCAGCACGCCGTCGCGGTCATAGCGGGCGGCCAGGGCCTGGGCATCGGCCGACTCGACCGCGCGGCGCACACGGCCCCACAGGTCCAGCTCATACGACAGCGACGCGCCCAGGGTGTGGTTGCTGCCCTCCACCGTGCGGCCTCCCAGCATGAGGGCCTGCGAGGTTTCCTTGGAGGTGTGCGAATAGGCGGTCGATGCACTGGCACTCACCTTCACACCGCCGTCCGAACGCGCCAAGCCCAACTGGGCCTGGGCCGCCACCAGGCGCTGCGCTGCGGCCGTGACGCTGGNGCCACCAGGCGCTGCGCTGCGGCCGTGACGCTGGCGTTGTCGCGCAACGCACGCTGCTCCAGCGCGTTCAGCGTGGCGTCGCCGAACAAGGTCCAGCTGTCCAGCGGCAGTTGTTCGGCATCGCCGGCCTTGTTCACGGCATGGCGGTAGCTCGGCGATGTGTCGGCAGCCGGTTGCGCAAAGTCAGGGCCGACCGTGGCACAACCGCTGAGCACGGCCAGCGTCATCAAGGTGGCAGCAGCAGGCAGGCTGCGGTTCAGATGTTTGAACATGTTCTCTCCAGATCTTCCTGTGGGTTCAGTGGGCGCCGGCACCGCCGCCCGAAGGCGACCTGGCCTTGTCGGCGAACCACAGCACGCCAATGCAGAAGAACAGCACCGCCGCCATCAGCAGGAAACCGTCGTTGTAGGCCATCACGAAAGACTCGCGGCGCACGATGCGGTCGATCACCGCCAGGGCCTGGTTGGCCGCCTGGGCCGGATCGATGCCCGCCGCGATGAAGCCTTGCGTCAGCTGGTCCAGTCGCTCCTGGGTGGCACCAGACAGGCTGGTCACCGACTCGCCCAGGCGCGCCGAATGAAAGTGCTGGCGGTTGGTCAGCATGGACGCCAGCATCGCGATGCCGATCGAGCCGCCCAGGTTGCGCGTCATGTTGAACAGGCTGGAGGCCGAAGGCATGTCCCTGGGCGTGATGCCTGCCATCGCGAAGTTGGACAAGGTCAGCATGATGAAGGGCTGCCCCAGTGCCCGCACGACCTGCGAGGCCAGCAACTGGTCGTAGCCCACGGTGGCATCCATGTAGCCGTTCATCAGGCAGGAGGCCCCGAACAGCCCCAGCCCGATCGAGCACAGCACGCGGTTGTCCACCTTCGATGACAGGGCCGCTGCGAAGGGCATGATGAACAGCTGCGGCAGGCCGGCCCACATGATCACCTCGCCAATCTGCATGGGCGTGTAGCCCGCGATCTGGCCCAGGTACAGGGGCAGCAGGAAAGACGATCCATAGAGGGCCATGCCCGTGACCGCCGCCAGCATCGCCGCCACGAAGAAGTTGCGCCGCAGGTACAGGCGCAGGTTCACGAAGGGATCCGCGCGCAGCAGGCTGGTGCTCACCCACCCCACCAGCCCCACCACGGCCAGCGTGGCGAAGGTGCGGATGAAGTTCGAATCGAACCAGTCCTTGGAGTTGCCCTCTTCCAGGAAGATCGTCAGGCTGCCCAGGCCCACGGCCATGAAGGCGATGCCCACCCAATCGGCATTGGCCAGCAGCGGCCAGTTGCGGCGCTCGGCATCCAGGCCGTTCATGATGCCGAAGATCAGCAGCAGGCCAGGTACCCAGTTGATGTAGAAGATCGACGGCCAGCCATAGAGCTCGGACAGGTAGCCGCCCAGCGTCGGGCCCAGCGTGGGTGCCAGCGTGGCGGTCAGGCCGAACATGGCCATGCCCACGGCGCGCTTGGCCGGCGGCAGCTTGGTCATCACCAAGGTCATGGCCATGGGGATCAGGGCACCGCCCGTGAAGCCCTGCATCATGCGGAACACGATCATGCTCTGCAGGTTCCACGCAGCGCCGCACAGCGTCGAGCAGATCAGGAACAGCGCCGTGGTGCCGACCATGTAGGCCCGCAGGCCGAACACGCGCGCCAGCAGGCCCGTCAAAGGGATCACGACGATCTCGGCGCACAGGTAGGCGGTCGAGATCCACGAGCCCTCTTCCTGCGTGGCCGAGAGCGTGCCGAGGATGTCCTTCAGCGACGAGTTGGTGATCTGGATGTCCAGCACCGCCATGAAGGCGCCGAGCAGGCCGGCCGCCACGGCAAACCAGGTGCGCAGATCCACGCGCTGGTTCGGATCGGCCAGCGTGGGGACGAAGTGGGAAGGCGAGGTGGTGCTCGACATGGTGTGTCGATCAGTGGACGGACGATTGACGCAGATCCACCTCGACCAGGGCCGACATGCCGGGCACCAGCCGGCCGGCCAGGCGCTGCAGGTCGGCGTCCGTGAAGGTCAGCTTGACCGGCACGCGCTGCACGATCTTGGTGAAGTTGCCGGTGGCGTTGTCGGCGGGCAGCAGCGCGAACTGGTTGCCGGAGGCGGGCGAAAAGCTGTCCAGCCTGGCCTTCAGGCGTTCACCCGGTAGCGCATCGATGGCGACATCCACCTCCTGGCCAGGCTGCAGGCCCGCCAGCTGGGTTTCCTTGAAGTTGGCCGTGACCCACACCTTGTCTTCCACGATGGCGGCCAGTTGCTGGCCCGGCTGAACACGCGCACCGACTTCGATGTTGCGCTTGCCCAGCCGGCCGCTGACGGGTGCCACGATGCGGTTGTAGCCCAGCTGCAATTGGGCATCCTTGAGCTGCGCCTGCAGCACCTTGATCTGCGCCTTGAGCACCTCACGCGCCGATTGGGCCGCGCCCACCTGGGCCTGGGTGGCCAGGGCCGCATCCTTGCGGGCCGCCACATCGGCCAGCGCACTGGTGCGCGCCGCCACGGCTGCATCCAGCTCGGACTTGGCCACGGCCTTCATCTGCGTGTTGTAGAGCTGGCCGTAGCGCTCGGCGTCCTGCTGGGCGCGCAGTGCCTGCGCCTGCGCCTGGGCCACCTGGGCCTGTGAGGCGCTGGCCGAGGCGCGTGCCTGCGCCGTCTGCGCATCGGCCTGCAGCACCTGCTGCTCGACCGAAGCGATCTGCGCCTGGATCTGCTCCAGCTTCACATGCTGGTCGGCGGGATCGAGCTCGGCGATCACCTGGCCTTCCTTGACGATCTGGTTGTCATCGACCAGCACCTTGGTCACCACGCCCGCGATGCGCGCCGAGATCGGATGCACATGGCCCGACACATAGGCGTTCTCGGTTTCGACGAAGTTCTGGCTGCGCCAGTACATGCGCCCACCAAAGGCCAGGCCGGCCACGACCATGATGCCCAGCACCGTGAAGACACGGGCCTTGGAGGCCGGCTTGGCCTCGGCCGGCGCGGCAGCCGGTGCGCTGGCGGGGGCAGGTGGCACGGCGGCGAGGGCAGCAGGCTCGGTCTTGGCCGGGGTGATTGGCATGGCGCGGACTCTCTCGAAAAATGAAATGGTGTCGGTGCATTATTTTTTAGCCGACCGCCAAAGTCAAGAAATGAAACGATTTCATTTCATTAAATATTGTGGTTAAAGTAGCGTTCATGTCCTCATCTCCATCCAAGAAAAAAGCCGAGCCCAAAGCCGCAGGCCGACCTCGCGCAGAAGAGGTCGAGGCGCGGACGGAGGACCTCAAGCGCACGGCGGGCCGCCTGATGCTGCAGAAGGGGTACGCCAACGTGAGCCTGGAGATGATCGCCCGCGAGGCCCACGTGGCGGTGCGCACCATCTACATCAAGTTCGGCGGCAAGATTGGCATCCTGCGGGCGCTGATGCAGGACAAGCGCGACGCCATCTTCGACAGCATCGACCTGGAGCGAGACCCGCGCCCCATCCGCGAGGTGCTCGACGACTTCGCCACCCGCCTCTACAGCCTGCTGACCTCACCCGAGGCGGTGGGGCTTCAACGCATGCTGGCGGCGGAGGCGCGCGCCAATCCCGAACTGGTCGACACCTTCTTCGCCATGGGGCCCGACGTGTCCCGCGGGGCCATCGCGCAGTTCCTGCAGCGCCCTGAGGTACGCGCCCAGTTGCGCGACGACCTGCCCTTCGCGCAGTTGCCCGTGCTGCTGATCAACACCGTGCTCGGAGACCAGCTGTCGCGAGTGCTGCGCGACAGGCAGGAAGGCACGCCGGAAGAATGCGCCCTGGCCTTGCGCCAGCGCATGGAGATGTTCTACCGCAGCGTGTTGCGCTGAGCAGCCCCTGCTTCAACCGGCTTGCGCCAGGGCGCGCGACAAGACCGTGAAGATCCGCGCATCGTCCGTCTGAGCCACATTGAAGCGCAGGAAGTTGCCCGCGCTGCGGGACAGGCTGAAGGCATCGCCCGGCGCCAGCACCACCCCATCCTGAAGGCAGCGCCTTGCCACGGGCGCTGCTTCGACGCCTGTGGGCAGCCGGCACCAGAGGAACATGCCCGCCTGGGGCACCAGCCAGGGCGTGATGCCCAGCGGCTTGAGCCGAGCGATGGTCGTTGCCGTGTGCTCGGCCAGACGCTGGCGCACGGCCTCCATGTGGCGCCGATAGCCACTGTCCGTCAGCACGGAGAGCATGATGCTGGCGGCCAGGCGCCCTCCGCCGAAGGTCGTGGCGATCTTCAGGTCGGTGAGCGCCTCCATCCAGTCGGCACGGGCGGCGATGAAGCCGCACCGCATCGACGCCGAGATGGATTTGGAGAAGCTGCCGATGTGGATCACGCGCTCCAGGCCGTCGAACGCGGCCAGCCGGGGCGCCGGGGCAGATTCGAAGTCCGCGAAGATATCGTCCTCGACGATGGTCAGCCCGTGGCCTTCTGCCAGCTTCAGCACACGGTGCGCCACCACGGGCGACAGCACGGCGCCCGTCGGGTTGTGGATGCCCGAGTTGGTGATGTACAGGCGCGGCCTGTGCGCCTCCAGCGCCGCACGGAAAGCCTCCACATCGGGGCCCGTGGGCGTGTAAGGCACGCCAATGGCCGTCACGCGGTGCGCCTTGAGCAGTGCGTGGAAGTTGAAGTAGCAGGGGTCGTCCACCAGCACGGTGTCACCCGGCTCCAGCAGAAAACGGCAGATCAGGTCGATGGCCTGGGTGCCGGAATCCGTGAGCATGATCTGCGCGGGGGGCGCATCGATCCCGTTCGCCGCGAGCCGGCGCGACAAGTGCTGCCGCAGCGATGGAAGGCCCAAGGGCGGCCCGTACTCGGTCAGCTCCGATCCATCGGCCCTGGCCGCCGCGCGCAGAGCGCGCCGCACGCCCTCCTCGTACATCCAGGAGGTAGGCATCCATCCGCACCCCGGCTTGAGCGTCGCGTCGTCCGTCTCGAGCGATTGGCGCGACACCCAGAGCGGGTCCACCTCGCGGTCGAGCTTGGGGCCGATGGCGGCCAAGGCCAGCGGTGCCACCGTGCCCGCCACGTAGAAGCCCGCCCCGCGGCGCGAGGTGAGCACACCCTCGGCTGACAGCCGCTCGTAGGCTTCGAGCACGGTCGAGACGGACAGCTTCATGGCCTGCGCCTGCGCCCGCACCGACGGCAGGCGGGTGCCTGGCGGGCAAGCGCGTGAGGCGATCCGGGCGCGCACATCGGCCATCACGGCCTCGATCCGTGTCGGTTCCTTGGCGGCTTGAAGCGCAGAGTGTTCTGGCATTTTGTCCATAACAGTTTCTTATGATTGTACTGATCTGTTCATGGATGCCTTGCGGCCTGGCTGCTCAAATCGCCGCATCACATGAGGAATTGGCAATGCACAAGACAACGAGCGGCTGGGTCAATGGTCTGTTGGGCGTGGTGATCTTTTCGGGCTCGCTCCCGGCCACGCGCGTGGCGGTGGTCGATCTGGGGCCAGCCTTCCTGACCAGTGCGCGGGCCTGCATCGCGGCAGCCCTCGCCTTGGTACTGCTGGCGTTGTTCCGCCAAGCTCGGCCCAAGGTGTCGGATCTGCCCGCGCTCGGTATCACCGCGCTGGGGGTCGTCGTCGGCTTCCCGCTGCTGACCGCCATGGCCCTTCAACACGTGACGTCCGCGCACGCCATCGTCTTCCTGGGCCTTCTGCCGCTGTGCACGGCCTTGTTCGCGGTGATTCGTGGCGGTGAATCACCGCGGCCCGCGTTCTGGCCGTTCTCGGTGCTGGGCAGCGTGTGCGTGAGCGGCTATGCCGCCAGGGAAGGGATTTCTGCTTCGCTCACGGGCGACCTGCTCATGCTGGCCGCCATCCTGGTGTGCGGCCTGGGCTATGCCGAAGGCGCCCGGCTGTCCCGGCGATTGGGCGGCTGGCAGGTCATCAGCTGGGCACTGGTGTTGTCGCTGCCCGTGATGCTGCCCATCGCGCTGTGGACCGTGCCCCATGAGCTCGCCCAGGTGGGCATGCCTGCCTGGATGGGGTTGGCTTACGTGTCCCTGTTCAGCATGCTGCTGGGCTTCGTGTTCTGGTACCGCGGGCTGGCGCAGGGCGGCATCGCCGCCGTGGGGCAGCTTCAACTGCTGCAGCCTTTCCTGGGCCTGGGGCTGGCGGCGGTGCTGCTGCACGAAGAGGTGAGCTGGGCGATGCTGGTGGTCACGCTGGCCGCCGTGAGCTGCGTGGCCGGCGCGAGGCGTTACGCGCGCTAGCGCCGTACCAGACGTTAGGATTGCCCTTCACCAGCCTCGCGCTTCGCCGCCCGAGGCAGCCGGCGCTGCCGAAGCGCCATGCCATCAAGCACAAGGAACTTTCATGATCGATCACACCGGGGTTGCCGTCAGCGACTTTGAAAAGAGCAAGGCGTTCTACAACACGGCCCTGGCGGCCATCGGCTACGCGCTGATCATGGAGCTGCCCGCCTCGGTGACAGGCCACGCCGATGTGGCCGGCTTCGGCGAGCCGCCCAAGCCCGATTTCTGGATCAACAGTGGCAGCCCCAACGTGCCGCCGATCCACATCGCGTTCCGCGTGCAGTCTCGCGCCATCGTGGATGCCTTCTACAAGGCGGCCATCGCGGCGGGCGGCACGGACAACGGCGCACCGGGCCTGCGCCCGCACTACCACCCGAACTACTACGGGGCCTTCGTGCGCGATCCGGACGGCCACAACATCGAGGCGGTCTGCCACGAGGCTGAATAAGCGCCGCGGCATCCAAATGCCCCATGAAAGACCACGAGTCGACCCGCACCCACGATGTCCTGGCCCATTCCCTGAGCGAGGCCGACGACCGCATCCGGCTTGCCCACTGGACGCCACCGCGCAATGGCATCTTTCCCCACATCCGGTTCGGCCAACGGTGGTTCAACACCTTGTGGCTGCTGCCCATTTCGGTGGCCGCGCTGCTGGCCATCGTGGCCACCGCGCAGTCCCTGCGCGAGCTGGCGGGGGTGCAGGAGTTCATCCGCCAGTACCCAGGCATCGCGCAGGCCGCACCCTCGGTGGAATCGGGCTTTCCGTGGTGGCTGCGCCTGCAGCACTTCCTGAACATGTTCTTCATGCTGTTCATCATCCGGGCAGGCATCCAGATCCTGGCGGATCACCCCAGGCTCTACTGGAAGCGCGACAGCACGCCAGGCACGGAATGGTTCCGCTTCCAGCATGAGGTGCCCGCGAACCGCATCTGGACGGCGAAGGACGACGCGGTCACCCTGCCCCAATGGCTGGGCATCCCCGGACTACGCCACACCATCGGCCTGGCCAGGTGGTGGCACTTCTCCGTCAACTTCCTGTGGACGCTCAACGGCATCGTCTTCTACCTGCTGATCTTCGTGACGGACCAGTGGCAGCGCATCGTGCCGCTGACCTGGGAAGTGTTTCCCAACGCGTTGTCAACCGGCATCCAGTACGCGTCGCTGAACTTCCCGGTCGACCAGGGCTGGACCCGCTACAACGGACTTCAGCAGCTCACCTACTTCGTGACCATCTTCATCGCGGCCCCCGTGTCCATCGCCACGGGCATCCTGCAGGGCCCCGCGTTCTCCAACAAGCTCGGCTGGCTGGGCCGTGTGCTCAACCGCCAGGTGGCGCGCTCCATCCACTTCATCTCGTTCCTGTGGTTCGTGTTCTTCATCGTGGCGCACGGCGTGATGGTGCTGGTGACCGGCCTGCGCGACAACACCAACCACATGTTCGCCGGCGTGCACGACGATTCATGGTCGGGGTTCTGGCTGTTCCTGCCTGCCATGACCTTGCTGGTGGTGGCGTGGTTGTGGGCATCGCCTTTCACCATCAAGCATGCAAGGCTGGTGCAGAAGACAGGCCGCTTCCTCATCGGCTGGCTGAAGGGGCTGGCCGAGGGCTGGGATCCCAAGTCTCAGCTCACCGAGAAAGACATCTCGCCCCACTTCTGGCCGAACGGCACGATGCCGGCCTCCGCAGAGTACGACCAGCTGGTGGCGGGCGAGTTCGCGGACTACCGTCTGCGTGTCAGCGGCCTGGTGGCGCACCCGCAGTCGTTCTCTCTGAACGATCTGAAGTCGATGCGCAAGCAGGAGCAGATCACCACGCACTTCTGCATCCAGGGCTGGTCGGGCGTGGCCAAGTGGGGTGGCGTGCCCATGCGCGACCTGATGGCGCTGGTGAAGCCGACCGCGGATGCACGCTATGCCGTCTTCTATTCACTGGCAGATGGCAGCGATGGCGGCCGCTACTACGATGTGCACAAGGTGTCGAACATGCACCATGAGCTCACGATCCTGGCCTATGAGATGAACGGCGCGGCCTTGCTCGTGCTGCACGGGGCACCCTTGCGGCTGCGCTGCGAGAACGAGCTCGGGTTCAAGATGGTGAAGTGGGTCAGCGCGATCGAGTTCGTGCACGACTTCAAGGACCTGGGCGCGGGCCAGGGCGGCTACAACGAAGACCATGAGTTCTTCGGTTACCGCATGCCCATCTGAGGTGTCCTGTGTGGTCAGCGCCCCGCTGTGATCGCGCCACGCGTGCGCGCCGGCCGGCGAAGCCACTCGGTCACCAGCACGCAGGTCAGCAGCCACGCCGTGCCTGAAGCGAAACCTGCCAGCACATCGCTGGCCCAGTGAACCTGCAGCATCACACGGCTGAAGCCGATGGTGAACACCAAGGCCGCGGTGGCCACCGCCACCGGCAGGTGCCACCTGGGCGCCAGCTGGCGCAGCAGCAGGTAGGCCAGCATGCCGTAGACGACCACCGCCCCGGACGTGTGCCCGCTCGGGAAGCTGAACCCGTCTGCCACGGCAAAGCCGTGGTCGTGCACCGGCCTCACGCGTTCAAACGTGGCCTTGAGCAAGCGGTTCAACAGGCCGCCACCGGCGCAGGCCAGCACCCATGCCAAGGCCATGCCGCGACGCCCGCGCAGCAGGAGCAGCACCCCGACCAGCACACACAGCGCCGTGAGGGTGGCCGCGTCGCCCAGGTGCGTCACCCACGCGAACGCGCGCAACTCACCCGGCTGCAAGGTGCGTGACAGGTGCGCGGCGAGTGCCTCGTCAAAACGGCCCATGGCGTCGCCGTCGGAGAGTTCATCCGCGATTTCGGCGAACACGGCCCCCGCACCTGCCAGGGCGAGCAAGCCCAGGCCGAACCGGAGGATCAGTTGCAAAGGCGGGAGCGCACTGCCTGGGGCGCTCGGCTTCACGATACGCCGCAGCAAGAGCCATGCACCGGCAGCGGCGAGCACTGCGCAGGCCAAGCCGGCAAGGTAAAGGCTCAGCGCGTGATCGGCCATCAGGGCGGCCAGGCGAACGACCGGATCGGAGGGGAGGATGGGGGTTGCCACGTACTTGGAAAATGCTGCCATCAGGTGGCCTGCAAGCTTAACCGTGTCGCATAAGCCCGCGTACACCAGGTGCCGATTGACCACGGCCAGCACGTCGGCCCGCTGTCCACATGGCCGAGCACCGCCCGCCATTGAGGTGTCTTCATGGCCTGCGGCCATGAGGCCGGCTCGTCGTTGCAAAGCACCTGGGCAGGCGGCTGGGTTCATACCACCGCGGGAAAATCCGCGCTTGCCACACTCACCCAAATGCGTACGATTGGTCTCATCCAAGCAATGCCCTGAGGACCCATGAAAGCCCTGCCCCTGGCCCTTCTGCTGGCCACCGTGGCCGCCCTGCTGCCCTCGGCTGCGGCCGCCCAGAGCCTGCCGCCCTCTCTGTACCTGCCGGAACTGGTGCTGCCCCGCGACACTCTGGACGTGGCCGCCAGTCCCGCAGTGCTCCAGTCGGTGAAGCCCCGCGTGCCGCTGAGCAACTTCCGGTACACCTACGACGGCGCGAGCAAGACACTGGCCCAGTACCAGAGCGAGGCCAAGGTCCGGGCGCTCCTGGTGCTCAAGGACGGCAAGATCGTCTACGAGTACAACCGCTTCCCTTACAGCAAGAACTCGCTTCACCAGTCCTGGTCCATGGCCAAGCAGGTGCTGTCGGCGGCCATCGGCATCGCCATCGACGACGGTGCCATCCGGTCGGTCGATGACCGGATGGACGCCTACGAACCGGCCCTGGCGATGAACGGCTATGCGGGTGTCACCTTCAGGCAGGCATTGCAGATGTCATCGGGTGTCAAGTACAGCGAAGAAGCCGACCGCTTCAAGCTCTTCCTGGACGCCATCTCCGACTACTACACCGGCGGCCGATCTGGCTCTTCCATCCGAAACAAGGCCCTGGACCCGGCGCTGACGGTGGCCTTCACGCCCGGAAGCAGGTTCAACTACGCGAGCATCAACACACAGGCCCTGACCCTGGCCCTTGAGAAAGCCGTCGGTGAGCGGTACCAGGCGTATCTGCAGAAGAAGCTGTGGATCCCCATGGCCACCGAAGACCGCGCCAAGGTGCTGGTGGACCGCGCGGACGATGCATTCACCTTCTGCTGCCTGTACGCCACCACGCGCAGCTACGCGATGTTCGGGCTGCTGTACGCCCAGGGTGGCCAACTGCACGGCCGCCAGATCGTGTCGGCCGACTGGGTGCGCAAATCCACCACCTTCGCGGGCGATCCGACCAACTGGCACGGCGTTGACCGGGCTGGCAGCGCATCGCGCATCTATGGCTTCGGCTACCACTGGTGGCCGCTCGAAGGCGAGCGAGGCGACTTCTCCGCACTGGGCGTCTACGGCCAGGCCATCCACATCCTGCCCAAGCAGAACACCGTCATCGTCCGTGTCAGCGGGGATTTCGACACGCCCGGGGCGCACTCGGAAGAAAACGTTGCGCTGGGACGCGCCCTGGCCGACTACCTGGACTGAGCAGGCCGGTGGGCCCCGGGAGGGCTTGCCGCCCACGCCCCCGCCATCACCCAGGTGAACAGAAGCTGTGAACGCTCGAGGATGTCCTTACGGCGCCCTGGGTCCTCGATATAGTCGATGCTCAGCTGGAAGTTCTGGTTCACCAGCACCTCGATGGCCCAGGCCAGCGACAGGGGCTGCGCCTTGGGAAGGTGGCCCAGCGTGGTCAGCTCCGCGAGCATGTCCTGCCGGATCGACGCCAGCATGCTTTCGACCGCCTCGCGGGCCGGCCCCGCAGGGCCATGCCGCTCCCGCATCGCCATCACGAAGACATCCCGATGGGCCAGCGCGAAATCCAGGAGCCAGCCCATCACGGCGTTTGTCAGCCCCGGGCCGGGCGGCACCGACCTGCGCGCCGCGCTCAGCCCTTCCCTAACCTCATCGCAGAAGGCGGTGACCGTGGCCACGACCAGGTCGTCCATGCTCTGGAAATGCCGGTAGATGGAGTTGTGCCCCATGCCGGCCTCTTTGGCCAGATCGCGCAGGCTGAAGCGCGAGTGGCCCAAGGTCGCGGCCAGTCGGGCAGCGGCCTGCACCAGGCGCTCACGGCCCTGCCCATACGAAACCGACTCTGGCGAAGCAAGCGCGCGGGCAGGCCTTCTGGGGGATCGTTTGACGGGCGGTGGAGTGGGCTTTCGGGACGACACGGGCGGTACCTCGGGAAGCGAGGAAGTTTAAGCGGACGCGCGCGCCCGCCTGCGCGGGAAATGGTGGCAGGATGGGCTGATCCCTTCACCGCTGGGCCAGGCCCAGCCCGGAGACACACCCATGAAATACACCAAGCTAGGCAGCACAGGCCTGGACATCTCCAGGCTGTGCCTGGGCTGCATGACCTATGGCGACCCGAACGCCGGCAACCACAGCTGGACCTTGCCTCTGGAACGGTCTCGCCCCATCGTCAAGCACGCGGTTGAGCAAGGCATCACCTTCTTCGACACGGCCAACAGCTACTCCGCAGGCACCTCGGAGACCATCATGGGCCAGTTGCTCAAGGAGTTCACGCGCCGCGAAGAGGTGGTGATCGCGACCAAGGTGTACTTTCCATATGTGGAGCCCGACGGCACCAGGCACCGCCAGGGCCTGTCGCGCAAATCCGTGATGGCCGAGGTGGATGCCAGCCTGACGCGGCTGGGCACGGACCATGTGGACCTGCTGCAGATTCACCGCTGGGATTACGACACCCCCATCGAAGAGACAATGAGCGCGCTGAACGACATCGTGCGCGCCGGCAAGGCCCGGTACATTGGCGCATCGTCCATGCACGCTTGGCAGTTTGCCAAGGCGCAGGAAGTGGCGCGGCGCCATGGGTGGACCGAGTTCGTCAGCATGCAGAACCACCTGAACCTGCTCTACCGGGAAGAGGAGCGGGAGATGATTCCGCTGTGCGCGGATCAGCGGATCGGGTTGCTGCCGTGGAGCCCCCTGGCACGTGGGCGTCTGACCCGGCCGCCGGGGGTGAGCACGGCCCGGCTGGAATCGGATCAGGTGGGCATCGGGCTTTACGCCAAGACGGCCGAGGCTGATCTGGAAGTGATCCAGGCGGTGCAGCAGGTGGCCGGCGAGCGGGATGTGAAGATGGCGCAGGTGGCGCTGGCGTGGGTTTTGCAGAAGGCGCAGGTGTCGGCGCCGATCATCGGGGCGTCAACGGCTGAGCACATTGATGATGCGGTGGCAGCGCTGGACATCACACTGGCCGAGCATGAAGTGCAGGCGCTGGAGGCACGCTATGTGCCGCATGTGATCAGTGGGCATCAGTGACATGGACGCGGACAGCCTGCACAAGCTGGTGACCATGGCCATGCCGTTCGGGAAGCACAAGGGGATGCTGATTGCGGATCTGCCAAGCAACTATCTGGCCTGGTTTGCTCGGGAGGGGTTTCCTAAAGGTGAGCTAGGACGGCTGTTGGCGACGATGCATGAGATTGACATCAATGGGCTGCGCCAGCTATTGAAGCCTTTGCATCAGCGTCCAAGCAAGCGAATAGGCTGAGATAAGCCCAGAGGGCTGCTGGCATCCAATCATTTCAGGCTGCTATCGATTCAAAGCAGAAGTTCGAAAGCTTCAAGGCGGATGACAGCTTTGCAGCGTCAGGAGTCGGTCGTGGCCGACAGGCCTGCTCACGCTTGCTATCGGCAAGCCGACATTCGATCAGGCGGCCGGCGCAGGGATGACTGGCTGCACCGCGAGTTAAAGCTGACCTTGGCCGGCGACTGATCGGCAGCGCGGCCTGAACGGCCGCTGCGCCGTTGAGCGAACTCACGGTGCCGACCTAATCGGCACAGGGGGGACCATGTTTTGCCAACGTCCCCCCCCCGGGGGGGAGGGCGCCGCCCATGGCAAACTTGCTAAGACCCCAATAACATTGCCGTCAACCCGTCGCATGCACGTCGGGAGTATTCAACGCTGGGGAGGCGTACATGACGATAGACCTGGGAACACTGCAGCTTGACGAACAGCTGGTGACTCGCCAGCTCCAGCGAGACATGCGTGATGACTGGTTCCCGGACCCCCTCCGCTTCGAGGATATCTTCGACAGCGAGCATATTGCCGAATGCGTGGCCGCCAACTTCACGCGCAACAATGGAGTTTATCGCCCGAGCAATCGGCAACTCCTAAACCTCCCCAAACCCAACTTCACTCTTCGCTATGCGCTTGAGACCTCCATTGTGGACCGAGCTATATACCACGGCCTCACTGCGTTACTCGTACCCCACCTAGATCCATTGATCCCCTGGAACGTTTTTAGCCATAGGCACAACGGGAGCACTGATTCTCGCTATTTGTTTAAGCCTGCAATCCGCTCGTGGCAAGACTTCACCGGGGTTGCCAGGCAATCGCTTGAACAATACCCCGTTCTTCTTTCCACCGACTTAGCCAACTATTTCGAGAACATCTCGATAGCGACACTAAAGTCATCGATGCTGGGATATTTGGCCGAACTAAAGTGCGACGCCAATCAGAAAGCGAAACTCCGGAGCACCCTTGAGTTGCTCTTCTCCTGCTTGACCGCTTGGTGCAAAGACGAGATGAAGGGGCTACCGCAGAATCGCGACGCCTCTTCCTTTCTTGCAAATATGTATATGCTCCCGGTTGATCGAGCCATGGCGAGCAAGGGGTACAAGTACTTCCGCTATATGGACGACATCAAAATCGCCTGCAGCACCGATTTTGAAGCCCGTTCCGCTTTGAAATTCCTCTCTCTACAGCTTCGCGAAGCCGGCCTATCCATCAACTCCGGAAAAACAAGTATTCTTCATAAAGAAGATGAGCATGGCATAGATGAGTGCCTTGATTCCGGAGGCCGAGAGCTTCAAGAGATTGCCGCCGCCTGGAGCACAAGAAAACTTATCGCCATTTCCCGCACCCTGCCAGATCTTCGGCAACGGGTTGTGGATCTGTTGGATCAAGATCTCGTGGCATCTCGGGAATTCAGGTACTACATCAGACGACTTCGGGCATTAGCCACATGCCCCGAATTCCAGGTGCCGGAAGAATACTTCAATCCAATCACAGAGCGGATTGTTGGTGCGGTGGCAAGGCATCCCGCCGCCACAGATCAGCTAGTCACATATCTACAAGCAGTACCAACCAGTGTCGAAATTCTGCGACAGCTTGCTTATTTTTTATTAGATTGCGACAAAAGCATCTACACCTGGCAAAACTATCAGCTATGGGTTCTCTTAGCTCACAAGAATTTTAAGGATTCCGCCCTCAGAGACTTCGCAAAAACATTGATAGCCGCAAAACTCGATTCTCCAAGCCGGAGCGGCGCAGTAATTTATCTGGGAGCTACGGGCGATAAATCTGATCGAGAAGTTATCGCTCAAAACTTCGCCAATGCCCCGTCATTCCTTGCGCAGAGGAATGGGCTGATAGCGGTGCAGGATCTTCACTTTGCTCCAATGGTTCGAGACCATGTGGCACCTCATCTCCGTGACGACCTCAAAGGAGTCTTCCGGCGCATCAATCGGCGCAACGGCAAATACACATCCGCCCCCGAACCGATATCCATCACTTCAATTCTGGACGTGGAGCGAGACTATGAATAACAACACCCTCGTCCTAACCTATATTTGTGACCCGTTTGGAATCCGAACCCCAATTTTCTGCCTTAACGATGGATCGGAAGCTGGTGAAGTCGACTTCAACACTCTCATCGACACTACCGGCAACATTCTGACGTTCGAGCTAGGCATTTTAATCGACGGTCTTCGCCGACTTAACGCATCTGAGCTACCGTCCTTATTGGATCTCTCTGATGCCTTGCGTATGCGGTGTGGACGTCCGAAGGACGAAGTAGGAGAGAAGCCTTGGAATGTTTGGCGACAAGTTGCGAGAACATCATCAACGGATC
Organism: Aquabacterium soli; assembly: GCF_003933735.1. Classification (GTDB taxonomy): domain Bacteria; phylum Pseudomonadota; class Gammaproteobacteria; order Burkholderiales; family Burkholderiaceae_C; genus Aquabacterium; species Aquabacterium soli. The sequence continues at coordinate 324,771 of NZ_RSED01000006.1, forward strand.
GCGTCAATTCAATCGAATCAATATTTCACTCGCGTACTGCATGGCCAGACAGGCCAATCATATTGCAAGAACTTCGCTGGCTCTCATTTCAGATATATAAACTCTGGGAAACAGTGCAGCAGGATCTCGACAATCAAGATGAAATTGAGAGATTCTTCCAAATTGAAGCCCCCGTACGTCGAATCCTGAACGGCCGACAGCTAGCGGGCATAAAAATTGATCAAGAGCGCCTTTTAGGCTTCATAAAGAAAGTTGAAGCTGAGAAATACCAAGCCTTCTTGCAAATCGCACCGAAGATTGGCCGCAGCCCACAAAGCATCAACTATTGGAATCTCGGAACTTGCCTTGAAAACACCGAGCTTGAGCATCTTTCAGATATTGATGATGCGGGATCAATGCGAGATGCTTTGAAGCTTTCGAGCAATCACTCTGAGTTTGCGCGTTCACTTGTTTCTTACGTAGACGCGGTCCGCGATGAGGCTACGCTGAAACGCTGTGCGGGAAGCATGGGGACGGTCCACCCATTCTTCCATGCACACGGCACGGTAACTGGACGAATCCTCGTAAGCGAGCCCTCATTGCAGCAACTGCGTAGCAAGTATCGCGCAATTTTTGCACCCAATCCAGGGTGCTCGCTTGCATACCTGGACTACGCTCAATTTGAACCTGGAGTGGTTGCCCAGCTGTCTGGGGATCCATCTATTATTGACGCATACAACAAGGGCGATCTATACACAGCATTAAGCACACGCCTATATGGGGACCAGGGCCATCGAAAGCAGTGCAAGCAGATATTTCTCGCTTACTGCTACGGAATGCAGCGCGAAACCATCGTACGCCTAATGCTCCCTGCATCAGCTACTCCGCAAGACATAGAGAAGCTCTCTTCAGGAATTGAGGGGTTTTTCTCCGAATTCCCTGGACTGGAACATCTGCGACGAGCCTCCGAAGATCTACTTAGGCATCAAGGATGGATTTCCAGTGCGATGGGGAATCGCCGGTATCGCGGTGGCTCAGGCGTCCTATCGCACAAGGAGCGTCGTTGGGCCTTGAACCAACGAATACAGGCGACTGCGTCGCTCATCTTCAAAGAGGCCGTGACCAAATTAACAGACGCCTTTGGATGGCATGCATTCCTTCTTCCTATGCATGACGCCGCATTGCTCGAAGTGCCAGCGACTGCAAGGCGGGATGAGTTTGTTGCAACGGCAACAGGGATCATGGAAAACGCACTCGCAAGACGGCTGCCAGACATCAAGCCCAAGGTCGTGTGCGGAGATTTCTCGGGCGAGGCCTAGAAGGTTGTTAAGCCCTTGTCTTGTTCGCATGGCACTCTTTTCGGTGCTCCTCCGTCCCTCGGATGCTAGCTGATTGGCGCGCCGGTTTCGCACGCATGAAGATATGCGGCGAAGGTCCCGTGCTGAGGCGCCGACGTGGGGATCAACCGGCGATATAGCGATATTCCCAAGTCGACCAGTATGACTGCGAACGTCGGGTCCAACGGCCGGTTCCGGAGACGAAGCCGCCGGCCAATCCGTTCTAGGCCAATCGGCTGCTTCCCGCAAAAGCGGTCACTGGAGGCTCCATCGTCGAATGACCGAGTTCAGCCAATTCTGTTGAAAAAC
>NZ_RSED01000060.1 GCF_003933735.1 Aquabacterium soli
CGTTAGGCCTCGAGATCCACCATGAGTGAGTCGGAAGCACAACAAATATCCAAAGAGAAGGTAGCGACGCCTCTCTACTTCGCCTCGCTCTACTTTGTCACGGTGGGGGTTCTTTATCTCTGGGGCTACTGGCTACCCTTTGGCATCAACATCCTTGAGTACCTCTCGCTCACAGATGTTCTGAAAGCAACCGCCTACCCAATAGCAACAGCTCTTGTTCTAACCTCGATTGGCGCTGCGATTGGGGAAGGGCTCTCAAACCGTGACGCCCTTCGTGATGCCTTGCCACCTGGCGGTGGGCGAAACACGACAATCGGTCGATTTCTCCGAAAAATTGCTCCGCTTCTGGCCGCACTTTACGCCATAGGGACCGGTGCACTTTGGGTCTATGGGCCAATTGAAAAATGGACCGCTCTACCCGTCCTTATTGCTTTGCCTGTTTACATGTTCGCAAAGGATGCAGGATTACTAAAGAGACTTATTCCACACGACAGTCCGCGATCGATTGTCATTTATGTTCTCGCAACGCTACCTCCATTGGCATATGGGCATGGCGTGCTCGCGGCGCACAAAGTACAAACGGGGCAAAGCTTCACTTACGTCACTTCGACAGTTTCAGGCTACGCTGTCACCAATGACCCGCAGAAGCAGCTGCGCTTGATCGGGCACGTTAACGACACCATTTTCTTGCTAGATCCGGCGAAGACAGCGACTGTTGTGGTTAAGCTTGAATCAGGACAGCCGTTAGTGCTAATGCAATACGAGTCAGCGGCACGCGCAAAAACACCAACGGCCGCAACTAGTTCTATTCAAGCCGCATCCACCCCATCTAGCGCGAGGTCTAACTGATCGGTCAAGCCGACACTAACAAGCTCCGCTTGTTGGTTCCCTCCGCACTACGTGCTCCGGTGCGGCTTACC
>NZ_RSED01000061.1 GCF_003933735.1 Aquabacterium soli
GCTGCCACGACAAAGCGCTCAGCTCTCCGCAAGCCAGGACCAACAGCCCACATCACCCCAGATCCTGCGCAATCACCCGCTGCACATTGCGCTCCGCCAGCGCCGTGATCGTGACGAAGGGATTCACGCCAATCGACCCAGGGATCAGCGCACTGTCCGTCACGTACAGCCGCTCGTGCCCCTTCACGCGCCCATAGCCATCAGTGGCCTGCCCCAGCACACACCCACCCAGCGGGTGATAACAGAAGTCATCGGCAAAGGCCTTGCCATCACCGAACAGATCCGTGCGGTAGCGCGTGCCCTGCTTCAGGTTGATGCGGTCGATCAGCGTCTTGGCTGATTGCACCGTGAACGCGTTCTGCGCCCGCGTCCAGTTCAGTGCCACGCCGTCTGATGCCTTGTCGTACACAAAGCGCCCCCGCTCCGGGTTCTTCGTGATCGCCAGGTACATGCTCACCCAGTTCTCGAAGCCCGTGGGCAGCGGCGTGATCTCTGCGAATACCGGGTTGGCCGCATTGTCCCAATCATCAATGCCCATCGCGGGCATCGTCGATTGCAGTGATCCGGTGGTGTTCCACAGCTTGTTGGTGCGTGCCGCCATCACGTTGCCGTTGTGGCCCCAGCCTTCGCCCACTGCGCGCGGCAGGCCGGGCAGGGCACCGGTGTCACGCGCGCGCACCAGCAGCTCGCTCGTGCCCAGGCTGCCCGCGCCCAGGAACAGGTGGCCGCAGGCGATCTGGCATTCGGAGATCACGCGGCCCCATTCGTTGATGCCGCGCACGGTGAGCAGGTAGTCGCCATTGGGCTGCTGCTCGATACGGCGCACCTGCTGCAAGGTGTGGATGCTGACGCGGCCCGTGCCCACGGCGTCGGCCAGGTAGGTCTTGTCC
>NZ_RSED01000062.1 GCF_003933735.1 Aquabacterium soli
CCCGGTGGTGGCCAATGGCGACATCACCAGCCCGGAAAAAGCACGTGACGTGCTGGCCTTCACCGGCGCGGATGCCGTGATGGTAGGCCGTGCCGCGCAGGGCCGCCCCTGGATCTTTGGCGACATCGCCCACTTCCTGGCCACGGGCGAGCACCGCGCCGCGCCGCTGACCTGGCAGGTGAAGCAGTGGCTGCTCGAACACCTTGAGGACCACTACGGCCTGTATGGCGAATTCGCCGGCGTGCGCACCGCACGCAAGCACATCGGCTGGGCCGTGCGCGCCCTGCCCGGGGGGGAAGACTTCCGCGCACACATGAACCTGCTGGACACCAGCACCGACCAGGTGCGGGCCGTCGGCCAATTTTTCGACCAGCTGGCGGCCGAGCACGACCGCCTGCCGGCGCCGCGAGACGGCGGCACCGGCCTGGACGATGAAGAACAAGCGCAGAACGCCCACACGGCCGCCTGCCACGTGAACTGATCCCATATGAGCAAGAAGAACATCCAAGACTGCATCAAGGACAACCTGGAGGGCTATTTCCAGGATCTGCGCGGCGCCGAGCCGCACGCCATCTACGACATGGTGCTGGCCGCCGTCGAGCGCCCCATGCTGGAGGTGGTTATGCAGCAGGCCGAGGGCAACCAGTCCAAGGCGGCCGACTGGCTCGGCATCAACCGCAACACCCTGCGGCGCAAGCTGCTGGACCACAAGCTCATCAAGTAATCCCCGCCTTTCAATCTCGCCAAGGAAGCCCTTTCCATGTCCCTGACCGCCCTGCTGTCCGTGTCCGACAAGACCGGCATCGTTGAATTCGCCCAGGCCCTGCACGCACAAGGCGTGCGCCTGCTGTCCACCG
>NZ_RSED01000063.1 GCF_003933735.1 Aquabacterium soli
CCGGTTTTGCAGAGTTTCCCTTGGTGCTAGCCACTGATTGATGCCTCATAGAACTCGCCGGTAACGACTCCGCGAACATCTATGGAGTGTCCGAAGAATAGGTTGCCGTCGTCGTAGAAGAGGCTGATGCCACCATCCGCCTCAGCCTCGATAACGGCAAGTACGAGTCTCTGCTGAAATTCCCTTTCGGAAACGTCGTTTTCGTTTTCCTCCAGCCAACTGTCGTTCTTTAGTTGTGTAAGCCGAGAAGCTGCGAACTGTGTCGCCGCACGATCAACATGGGAAAGGTTGGCAACGAGTTGGATCGCTACCGATAGTGCTCCCGCGTCGACCTCTGACGAGTTGTGCACTGCCGGTATGGAAAGTTGTACGCTGCGCCCTAAGTAGGTGACTTCGCCCTCAAAGATGTTTATGCGCCGATCTAGTCGAAGCATGCCAAGAGTCTCTGTATGTAGAGCGACCGGTAAGCGCAACTCGGCAGCAGCTGCTTCCATCTCATGGTCGGAGGTGTTAAGTACCGCTACTTCCTCCAGCCTTGCGATATGAGTCCCTCGCTCTGTGGGCTCCAAGTCTCGAATCAAGAGACTGACAACGCTCGTTGCTGCCAACCCCGCTTTTGCGGCATCTATCTGCTCCATTGGCATGGGTTTGGTCACACGGAGCTCAGTGAAATTCAATGGCCCGTCGAGTAGGCGCCAAGGGTTCACATGGAAGCCGAGCATCCACCCATCTTCACGTGTGCTGAATCCAAAGGGGCCGAGCGGTGTCACTACACCCGCGATGCGTAGTTCCGATAGGGAGTTTGCAGATGTATTCATGTTGGTGTGTGGGCCTAACGAGGCTGCAGAAA
>NZ_RSED01000064.1 GCF_003933735.1 Aquabacterium soli
GGTGATCACGCCTTCCTTGCCCACCTTGTCGATGGCATCGGCGATGATCTGGCCGATGTCCCAGTCGGAGTTGGCCGAGATGGCGCCAACCTGGGCGATCTCTTTCGAGGTCGTCGTGGGCTTGGCGATGTTCTTGACCTCGGCCACCAGGGCCGTCACGGCCTTGTCGATGCCGCGCTTGAGGTCGGTCGGATTCAGGCCGGCGGCCACGTACTTGAAGCCTTCACGTACGATGGCCTGGGCCAGCACGGTGGCCGTGGTGGTGCCGTCGCCGGCGTTGTCGCTGGTCTTGGAAGCGACTTCCTTGACNCGAAAGAGCGCTCGAGCACCACGTTGCGCCCCTTGGGGCCCAGGGTGACCTTGACGGCGTCGGCCAGGACGTTGACGCCGCGGACGATCTTGGCGCGGGCGTCGTCACCGAAGACGACTTGTTTGGCTGCCATGTTGTGTGTTCTCCAGGAATGGGTTGTTGTTGGGTGGTGTCTCAGGACACCAGCACGGCCAGGACATCGTCTTCACGGATGACCAGCACTTCTTCGCCTTCGACCTTCACGGTCTGGCCAGCGTACTTGCCAAAAAGGATGCGGTCACCGGGCTTGACGGACAGGGCGATCAGATCGCCACGGTCGTTGCGCTTGCCAGGCCCCACGGCCAGGACCTCGCCCTGCTCGGGCTTCTCGCCGGCGGAGTCGGGGATCACGATGCCGCTGGCGGTCTTGAGTTCGGGTTCGCTGCGCTTGACGACCAGGCGGTCGTGCAGAGGACGGATGGGCATGTGTTGCTCCTTCGGTTTACTTCTTGGTGTAGATCTGGT
>NZ_RSED01000065.1 GCF_003933735.1 Aquabacterium soli
TTGGCCATCGAGGTGTGCAGGGCGTTGAACAGTTCGATCAACACTTCCAGCACCTTGAGCGGTGGCGTCTTGCCCGTGGGGTAGTGGGCCAGGATGTCCTGGGGTGACTTGCCCGCCCAGCTTTGACGGCGTGCGGGCTGGTGCTGGCTTGAGCGTCCAGGGCTGGATGCTTCCTGAACCCGGCTCCGTGATGATCTGGGCCTNCCCATGGTCAAGGGCCCGCCGCCCGAACAGCGGGTTGCTCGTGAGTGAAGGTGGAATCCCATGGAGATCGCCAATGGCGCGGATTCCGTCGCCCCATCGGCTCGTGGTCAAGCATTCAGCGCCGCACGCGACCACGACAGGTGCGGCGCCTACCCAAAGGTTTGTTGGTCGGTGTGCCCGCGTTGATGCATCGACACCGTCCAACTCGGTCTTTCTTAAAAACGAAACGGGTGATCCGTCCCAGTCGTGCATTTCTGCAGCCATGGGGTTGGTGATGCCGGTTTGCCTCAGGGGCAAGGGCGGCATCGGCGCGGAGGTCTGGCCTCTCGCGTCTGTGGTGGATCAGTTCTGGATTCGGAGCGCCATCCACTCGCATGGGTCCACCCCTGACCGAAAGTCCAGGGCGGTGCCGAGTTCATGAGCGCGGTCGCACGGGGAGCCTAAAGAGGCAAACACAACCGTGCGGTGCGCCGAGGCGCGTGCTCAAGGGATGGCGGGAACAGCGGTTCGGCATCGGGTGCCGACTGCGTGCTCGAAGACCGTGGCGCGTTTCAGGAACGCCCAACTCAGGGAGTTGGCAGGGCCATCGGTGCATGCACTGCGAAGAA
>NZ_RSED01000066.1 GCF_003933735.1 Aquabacterium soli
ATATACGACCAGTTAGGCTGGGTAGCGTAGGCACGGAGTCACGCTTGAAATTGCTCGCTCGCGTTGTTTCTATACGCCTACTCAGCGAGACCGGCTGATCGCAAAGCATTGATTGCGGCGATGTCTTGCTTTGCATACTTGCTCTCCGTCCGGGCTGCAACAACGACACTCTCGAAGAGAGATCTTTCTAAAAACGATTTGAGTTCGATTTTCATCGGCGTGACACCGAAGTCGTACGTGCGCCACCAATCGTTTTCTTGCAGTGCGCTACGCCTGACCAGTGCTTGTGTTTCCTGGTTGATTCGCACCTTGTCGCCGGGAATTGCTTCGAAGGAAACACCCCCAGGAAACTGGGCATCAGCGATGTCCAGGGCCCAGTCGACCGAGCGATAAAACTCAATAGTGAGTTGATCCCAGGCTGCGCGTTCCTCGTCAGGAACCCCCGGAACCGGGGATATGGATCTATTGATTTTGAGGCCGGCAACCCTTCCTTTAATCTGGACGTGTTTAAACACACAGCCCCATAGAAACAGAGGATCACCACCTTCCCGCTTCAAGCCATGAAGGAGCACATCTTGAAGGGAGGCCGTGTAAATATCGCAGTTAATGTGGCGAGCATTCTGTAGCACAACGTTGCGAAGGAGAGTTGGTCCATCCTTGCTGGAGCGTCTCCCGATAACGCATGAGTCGAAGGTGACATTGCTGCCTTCCAAGTTTTCGTAGACGGCGTGTTCGGCACGTCCAGAGATGGTGGCGGTGAGGTTTCTGAACATCTTGCGAAAGCCTAACGCCTTAGTTC
>NZ_RSED01000067.1 GCF_003933735.1 Aquabacterium soli
TCATTGATCGTGCCAGTGCCGATCTCCGAGGGCGTACCCGCCTCCAGATCACGCAATGTCGAGGCCGATATCTGCAGCGTTTCGGCGCCCTCGCTGACACCGTCAATGGTCGTAGGCACACGAACGACCAGCGCATCCACTGCAGCGCCAGGAGGCAGCTGGACTTGGAAATTGCCCTGGCCATCGACAGCGACGGCAACGAAGCTCTTGCCACCATCGACCGACACCTGGACTTCTCCGGTGTCCACGCCCAAGGTGGCCTCGACGCCGGAAATTTTCAACAGCAATGGCGTCACGTTCTTGCTGGTGTTGCTCAGCGTGACCGTGAAATCGAGGTTGTCGCCTTCCACGGCGATGGCGTCACTGACTGAGGCCACGGTTGGGCGATCGTTGTCCAGCGTAGGGTCGTTGGGATCGTCGACGTTGCCGTAATCGGTGATCGTGCCCAGTCCCTCCCCCTTGCCAATCGTCGCGTTACCGCTTGTGCTGACGATCTGCACACCGAAGCTCTCGCTGTCTTCGTACACGGTGTCGTTGTTGATCACGACAGGCACGGTCACCGAGGTCTGCCCCGCCGGAATCACCACGGTCAGGCCGGTGAACGAATTGAAGTCCTTGTCGCCGTTTGCACTGCCCACCGAAGTGGCGTCGCCGTCCACCGTGCTGAGCCTGACAACAACGTCAGTGGAGCTCGGATGGCTGAGCGTGAGCGTGAAGACCGCTTGGCCAGCGCCCTCGTTCACCTCGACATCATCGATGCTGACCGTCGGCAGATCGTTGCCGTCATTGATCGTGCCA
>NZ_RSED01000068.1 GCF_003933735.1 Aquabacterium soli
AACATGGGTTCCTTGACCTCATGGATCTTGTGATTCGGGAACGCCGCCTTCACCGCCTTCTTGAACAGGAAGGCACCGCCGCCGACCAGGATGATGTTCTGCAAGCTGTGTGGCGATTCGATGTACTGCTTCATTGCCGACACGGCCTGCTGCGCCACCGCCTCAGCCATGGGCATGAATCTGGTGATGTCGTACGACTTCTGAAAAATCACTGGCTGCTTGCCCGTTCGCAAGGCCAGGTCGATAGCGTCGAGGTCGCGATAGGGGCTGCCGATGTCCTTGGTGATCTCGGCGGCGATCAGGCGCAGCACATCCGACATGCCACGGTTGAACGAATGGCTTTGCTTTTGCACCTGCCTCATGCCCCTGGCCACCAACCAGTCAAAGGTTCTTGAGCCAGGGTCGATGATCAAGCTCTGCTCGTTGCCGATGGTGGCCATCTTTTTGTGCACCGATGCGTAATGCGCCAGTGCTCCCTGAGGCTGCGCAACAGCGAGTGCCTTGACGACAGTCACCGTCTTGCCACCCCCAACGTCATGCGTTCCCATCATCGCCTTCTCCAGCGCCGACTTCTTGAGGTGCAGCAGGGCCACAGGCAGGCCCACCACCAGGAGGTCGATGCGACTTTGCTTCATGAGATGCAGGGCGCCTCGAAGCAAGGCCATGTACTCGGGCGTGTCCGTGTACTCGTCGTGCAATTGGGTTGCACGCACGGAATCGGCCACCAGGTGGACATCGGGCCCGACCTCGTAGAACAGGTGTCCGATGGGGATGGACACGGTTTTGCGCCG
>NZ_RSED01000069.1 GCF_003933735.1 Aquabacterium soli
TGCGCGCCAGCTTGTTGGCCACCGCACAGGCTGCCTTGTTGTGGTTCGTTCTGGCCAGTACCTGCAAGGCCCATTCGTGCAGGGCATCGAGTTTCTTGCCTGCCGCCTGAGCCACCACGGCCGCTCGCAGCACGCTTCTGGCACCGTGAACGAGCAGCATGCGCAGGTAGGTATCGCCCTGTTTGCTGATGCGTCCCAATCGCCGGCTCTTGCCCGAAGAGTTCTCCTTCGGGGTGATGCCAAACCAGCTGGCGAAGTGACGGCTGCTTTGCATGTGCATCACGTCGGCAAAGGCAGCCGTCATGCCCGTGCCGGTCATCAGGCCGATGCCGGGCACTGTCATCAGCAGCTTGCAGCCAGCGCTGTGACGGGCGACCTCCTTGAGCTGCGCGGTGATCTCTTCGATGCGCGCTTCGATCTGGCGCACCTGATCAAGCAGCAGATTCATGGCCGGGCGCAACATCTGCGGCAACGCGCTTTCAACGTCGCCAATGAGCCCCGCCATCTGCGTCAGGCCCTTCTTGGCCCCCACAGGAATGTGCAGGCCAAACTCGCGGCAAAAGCCCCGCATGGCGTTGATCTGCTGGGTGCGCTGCCCCATCCACAGCGAGCGCGTTCGGTGCAGCCCCTGCAGGGCTTGCTGCTCGACCGTCTTGACCCGCACGGGCTTGATGTCGCTGTTGCGGGCAGCTTCCAGCAGCGCCGCCGCATCGGCCGCGTCCGTCTTGTTGCGCCGAACGTAGGCGCGGATATAAGCCGGCGGCAGCAGCAGCACGTCGATGCC
>NZ_RSED01000007.1 GCF_003933735.1 Aquabacterium soli
CTTGACCTGCGGCGTCTGGTGGGCCTGGATCCGGTTGTACATGTCCTGCTTGAACTGGCAGATCTTGTTGGACTCTTCCAGCGAGCGGCGCAGCGCCTCCGGGTCCTTCTGGGTCTCGCCGAACAGGTTGTCGATGTCATCGTTCGTGGCGGGAGCGCTCATCTGCCGCTGCACCTCCGCGTCGATGTCGGTGGTGGGTGTGCAGGTGGGTTTGCTGACCTCGCCGCGGAGCATGAAGTACTGAACCTGCGCCTTCTGGTCGCCGAACATCGATTCGCCGAACTTCAGCAGTTGGCCATGCACCATCTCGCCAGTGCCGATGATCAGCGTGAGCAGCAGCAGGGTGAACACCGGCAGGCTGGACAGCCACTCGGTGGGCGTGCGCCCCAGCAGGGTGCGGGACTTGGCAGGCGGTGTGTGCATGGGGCTCTCGTCGAGGGGCAGTCCCTGACTGTATCCACCAGTAAGCCCGGCGGACGTGTCTCACCCGCAAGAGAGGGGCAGGGAAAACACCTGTGGTCAGATTGGGTGCAGAAGCTCGTGTACCCCGGAGATCAAGGTTCTTCCGCCCCTGGCAGCAGCCCGCTTGCCACCATCCAGGCCTGGCCCTTGCCTTCGGCCTTGGCGCGGTACATGCGCTCATCGGCCGCCTGCAGCAGCAGTTCGGCATCTTCCGAATCGCCCCGTCGGTAGACCGCGATGCCGATGCTGGCGCCGATGTGCCCTTGCACACCCTCGTCCAGGTCGAAGGGTTGCGAGGCCTTGTCCAGGATCTTGCGGGCCACGCTGATGGGGTCGTTGTCCGGGTCGGCCATGCCCTCGAGCAGCACGACGAACTCGTCGCCGGCCAGCCGCGCGAGTGTGTCGCTGCGGCGGATGCAGGTGGACACGCGCTCGGCGAACTGCTGCAGCAAGGTGTCGCCGCGCTGGTGGCCCAGTCGGTCGTTGATGGACTTGAAGCCATCGAGGTCCATGAAGAGCACGGCCACGGCCTGGCCCGAGCGCTTGGCGCGCGCGATGGCTTCTGGCAGACGGTCGTTCAGCGCGCGCCGGTTGGGCAGGCCCGTCAGCGGATCGCGCAGGGCCTGGGCCAGCAGGAAGGATTGCAGCCGCTTACGCTCGGTGATGTCGGTGATGAACGCGCAGAACATCCGGCCGCTGTCGGAAACCAGGGCCGTGATGCGCACCTCCACCGGCACCTCCGTGCCGTCGCGGCGCAATGCGCTGAGCTCCACCCGCTGGTTGAGCACCTTGCCCACCCCTGTCCTGAGGTAGCGCTTGAGCCCGTGCTGGTGGGCCTCGCGCAGCGCTTCGGGGATGATGAGCTTGTCCAGCGCCTGCCCGAGCGTCTCGCTGCGCTCCCATCCCAGCATCTCTTCGGCCTGCCGATTCCATTCGGTGACACGCCCGCTTTCATCCATGCTGATGTAGGCGTCGGGGGCGTTGCGGATGATGGCCACCAGCTCGGCCTCCCGCGTGGCCAGCGAACGTGCCGCCAGTTCGCCCTGGTGCAGTGCAACGGCCAGGCGGTCATGGGCCTGCTGCAGCTCGAGGGTGCGCTCGTGCACACGCTGCTCCAGTTGCTGGCGCAGGGCAGCCAGGGCGTCTTCGGTGTCCTTGCGTCCCTGGATGTCCTCGATGATGGTGATGAAGTAGTTCGGCGCGCCGTTCGGCTTGCGGATCAGGGCCACGGTCAGGTTGACCCACACGGTGTGTCCATCTTTGCGGATGTAGCGCTTCTCGAGGCTGTAGTGCGGGATCTCGTTGTCCAGCAACCGCTGCACCATGTGCAGGTCGCTTTGCAGGTCGGCCGGGTGCGTGATGTCCTGGAAGGTCAGGCGCATCAGCTCATGCTCGGTGTAGCCGACGATGTCGCACAGGCGTCGGTTCACGCGCTGCCAGTGGCCATCGGGTTCGACCAGGGCGATGCCCACCGCGGCCTGCTCGAAGGTCACCCGCATGCGGAACTGGCTCTCGCGCACCAGTTCGTCGCTGTGGTGCATGGCCTGCCGGGCCGTGCGCGAGGTTTCACGGTAGGCCAGTTCGCGCTCGACCATCTGCCCCAGGTCGTGCAGCACCTGCAACTCGTCGGGCTGCAGTGTGCGGGGCCGGCGGCCGATGGCGCACAGGGTGCCCAGGGGAACACCGTCGCTGGAGTGGATGGGCACGCCTGCATAGAAGCGGATGTTGGGCGCGCCGAGCACCAAAGGGTTCTGGGCGAAGCGGGCGTCTTCGAGGGCGTTGTGCACCACCAGGGGGGCATCGGCTTCGGCTGCGTGGGCGCAGAAGGACACAGCCAGTGGCGTTTCGGAGACATCCAGCCCGACACGCGACTTGAACCACTGCCGGTCGGTGTCCAGCAGGCTCACCAGCGCGATGGGCACGTCCAGCACCCGGGCCAGCAAGCGCGTGATGCGGTCGAAGACCTCTTCCGAGGGGCTGTCCAGCAGGTCCAGCGAAGCGAGCAGGTCTGCCCGGGCTGAAGCGTTTGAGTCCATCGAACCAGTCTACACACAAGACCTGTTTTGCGGAACCTTGCCGCATCGCTTGTCCCGGGCCGTGTATCCACGGAGAGGCCAAGGCGGGGCCGGCTGGTATGCTGGGCGTTGGTTGTCTCCTGCCGCCGGACGGTGCGGTACGGTCGGCGGCCCCTGCTGTTGTCTCGCCGGTCTGTCGTTGGGGGCCTGTAAATGCGAATTGTTGCGTGCCTGCTGGCCTGGATGGCTCTGGCGCTGTCTGGCCTGGCTGGCGCCGAGACCATCCGTGTCGCTGCCGAAGACGATTGGCCGCCTTATTCTTCGGCGGTCGGCCCCGAGCGTCGGCCGGAAGGTTTCGCGGTCGACCTGGTGCGGGAGGTGTTCGCCTCTCAGGGCATCAAGGTCGAGTTCATTGTCGTGCCTTTTGCGCGTTGCCTGGCCTACACCACCAGGGGGCGTGTGGTGGCCTGCTTCAACGTGGGCATGACCGCAGCCAACCAGGGCGATCACATCTGGCCTGCCACCCCCATGCTGGAAGAAGAGTTGTCCATCTTCGCCCGCGCCGATGCGCCCGCCCGCGAGATCGGGCCGGCCGACCTGCGGGGGCGCAGCGTGGGCTACACGGTGGGCTACACCTATTCGACCGAGGTGATGACCGACCCGCTCATCACGCGCTACGGTGCGTCCTCCGACCATCAACTGCTCAAGATGCTGGTGGCTGGGCGCGTCGACTACATCCTGCTCAACCGCATGCCCGGGATGCTCCGCATCGCCGGCGATCCGGTCTTCAAAGGCAAAGTCAAGCGCGTGGGCAAGGTTTCCGTGGACGGTTTCTGGCTGGCCTTTTCCAAGGTGCACCCCGATGGGCAGCGCCTGTCCGGGGTGTTCGAGCGTGGCCTGCGCGAGTTCAAGCGCGATGGTCGTTACCAGACCATGGTGCAGGCTTTCAGGCGTCGGCTGGGTGTGCAGTGAGCGGACAAGGCGGGCAGGCCACAGCGATGGCATGGTTTCAACGCGGGGGGCGTCGGTCGCTGTTCGCCGTGCTGGCCCTGGCCGTGTTCCTGGGGTTGGGGGTGCCTGCCGCGCTGATCGGTGGCTTCATGGTGGGGGTGCGTGCGCCGGAGCAGGCGCGCCAGCAGCAGGTGCAGGACCTGGCCTCGCGGCTGGAGGTGCTGTCCACCAGCCTGCCCTACCTGATCTGGACCTTCGATGACACCGCCATGGCCGACGTGGTGCAGGCGATGATGAAGTCGCCGGAGGTGGTCAGGGTGGTGGTGACCGATGCCGATGCGCGGGGCGTGCTGGTCGACGTGTCCCGACCGGCGGCCAAACACGCCCAGGTGATCGAGAGCCAGCATGACATCCATTTCCGGGACAAGCTGATCGGGCATGTCCGGCTGGCGATGGATGATCGCCTGCTGCAGGCCGGTCTGCGCCAGCAGCGCCTGTTCTATGCCCTGATGGTGGGTTTGCAGGTGCTGGTGTCCCTGGCTTTGATCCTGGTGCTGCTGCATTCGCGCATCGCCAGGCCTTTGCGTGCGCTGGGCGCCTTCGCCGACGACCTGGCCGAGGGCCGCTTCCAGACGCGCCTGGAGCGTCGGCACAACGACGAGATCGGGCGCCTGGGCGAGCGGCTGGAGCACATGCGCGAGTCCCTGCGCCGGCTGTTCGAAGAGCAGCACCTGCTGCTGCAGCGCCTGAGGGCCGAAGAGGCCCGCACCCTGCGGCAGGCGCGCTTCTACGAAGCCGTGTCGCGGTCCAACCGCTTCATCGTGCGCCAGCGTGGGGCCGAATCGCTGAATGCCGAAATCTGCCGCATCTGCGTGGAGACCGGGCATGCCCTGATGGCTGGCGTGTGGGAACTCGATGACGCCCGGGTGAGCCTGGCGGCGTCTTCAGGGCAGGCACCGTCTGTACCGCCGCAGGGCCTGCCCGGCCTGCTCGCAGGTCCGGACCTGTCGCCCGTACCCATGCTCTTCGATGGACGCGTGGTGGTGTGCAATGACCTGCAGACGGAGGCGGGCGCTGGCCAGAGAGCACCAGGTGGTGAGAGTGCATCGGGTGCCCCCGAACTGAGGGCGCTCGCGGCGCTGCCGATTCGCCATGGCGGACAGGTGTCTGCCTTGCTGGTGCTCTACGCCGGCGAGCCAGGCGTGTTCGACGAACCCGTGGTGGCCTTGCTGGACGAGATGGTGAGCGATCTGTCCTTTGCCCTGGACAATGCGGACCGCGAGGCGTCCCGCCAACGTGCCGTGCAGGCCGTGGAGGCCGGCTACGCGAGGTTCCAGCGGGTCTTTGGCGCCATGCCTCTGCCCGCAGCCATCCATGCGCTGGACGACGGACAGATCCTCGAGGTCAACGAAGCGACCTGCGAATTCCACGGTCTGAGCCGCCCCCAGATGGTGGGCCGGCGCTGGCAGAGTCTGGGCGTGGGACTCAGTCCGCAAGAGCTGTCCCGGCTGGATGTCCAGGTTGAATCCTTGGGCGCGGTGCGCGATGTCGAGACCCGTGTGTGCATGCGCACCGGGCAGTGGCGGGATGTGCTCTTCCACGCCGAGCGCATCGAGTTCACGGGGCGCGAGTGCATCCTCACGATCACCGTCGACATCACCGAACGCAAGACCATGGAGCGGGCCCTGCGCGACAGCGCGGCGCGTCTGGCCGGCCTGGTCGAAACGGCGATGGATGCGATCGTGGTGGTGGACGGCGACCTGCGCGTGGTGATCTTCAACAACGCGGCCGAGCGCCTGTTCGGTGTGTCTGCCGAGCAGGCCATGGGCCAGACCGTGGAACGCTTCATCCCGGAGCGCCTGCGCCACCGGCATGCCGGCTTCATGGCGGCCTTCGCCAGCGATGACCAGCCGGCCCGCCACATGGCCCTGCAGGCCGTGGCACCCGGCGCTGATTTCCATTCAGGCGGCCCCACCACACGGGCACGCCGCCTGACAGCCTTGCGCGCCGATGGCGTGGAGTTCCCGATCGAGGCCTCGATATCGCGCAGTGGCGAGGGCGGGCGCCTGATGCTGATGGCGGCTGTGCGCGACATCAGCGGCGAGCTGGAGGCCGAGAAGGCCCTGCAGGCGCGCCTGGCCGCGGAGGCCGCAAGCCGTGCGAAGACCGATTTTCTGTCGCGCATGAGCCATGAGTTGCGCACGCCGCTCAATGCGATCCTGGGTTTTTCTCAGTTGCTGCAGGCCGACAAGCGCGAGCCCTTGTCGGACCGCCAGCGCGGCCAGGTGGACCTGATCCGCCAGGCCGGCTGGCACCTGCTGGCCTTGATCAACGATGTGCTCGACGTGTCCCGCATCGAGGCCGGCAAGCTCAATGTCGAGAGCGTGCCCCTGTCCCTGCAGGGCCTGCTCGACGAGGCTCTGCCGCTGGTGCAGTCCCTGGCCGAGCGCCATGCCGTGAGCTTGGCAGCCGACTACCGGGGGGGCCCCGATCGGCAGGTGATCGGCGATCCGGTGCGCTTGCGCCAGGTGATGCTCAACGTCATCGGTAATGCGGTGAAGTACAACCAGCACGGTGGTTCGGTGCACATCGATGTGCGCCCTGGCGTGAAAGCGGGCGAGGTGTGCATCCAGGTGGAAGACACGGGCATCGGCATGACCCCCGGGCAACTCGGACAGCTCTTCGAGCCCTTCAACCGCCTGGGGCGCGAGCACGGTAACATCGAGGGCACCGGCATCGGCATGGCCTTGACCAAACAGCTCGTGGACCTGATGGAGGGGCACCTGGAGGTGCACAGCACGGTGGGCGCGGGCACGGTGGTGCGCATCCACCTGCCCAGGCCTGCCGGACAGGCCGAACCCGATGCCCCGTCCGTGCCAGCCTTGCCGCCGGTGTCGCTGAGCGATCCCAGCCAGGCCCGGGGCGGGGTGGTGCTGTGCATCGAAGACGACCCTGTCAATGCCGTGATCGTGCAGCAGTTGCTCGGGCGCTGGCCCGGGGTGGTGTTCCGGCACGTGGTCACAGGGCGTGAGGGGCTGGAGTTGGCGGCCGAGTTGCAGCCGACCCTGGTGCTGCTCGATGTCAACCTGCCGGATCTGGATGGCCTGGAAGTACTGGCCATGCTGCGGGCCGACCCGCGCACCCGTGGCCTGTGCGTGGTGATGCTGTCGGGCAGCACCTCGGCGGACAGTGTCGAAGCAGCCCTGAGCAGTGGTGCGCGGGCCTACTGGGCCAAGCCGCTGGATTTCGCCCGGTTCATCACCGAGGTGCAGCAGCTGTTGCCGCCTGCCACATCCTGATGGGGCCCTGGGTGTGAGTGCGCAGCAGATCCGCTTCTGCACGGCCCATGACGGCGTTCGCCTGGCCTTTGCCAGCGGCGGGGATGGCCCGCCCCTCGTCAAGGCTGCCAACTGGATCAGCCACCTGGAGCGTGATCTGGGCAGCCCGGTGTGGAGTTCCCTGTTGCGCAGCCTGATGCAGCACCATCGGCTGGTGCGCTACGACCAGCGCGGCTGCGGCCTGTCCGATTGGGATGTGCCCTCCATGGTGTTTGACGATTGGGTGGCCGACCTGGAGACGGTGGTCGACCACCTGGGCTTGAAACGCTTTCCACTGCTGGGCATCTCGCTTGGCGCCTCCATCGCCATCGCCTATGCGGCACGCCACCCTGAACGCGTCAGCCACCTGGTCTTGCACGGTGGTTATGCCCGGGGCCGCCTGCACCGCCAGCCTTCGGCCCTGGCGCGGGAAGAAGCCGAGTTGCTGGCCCGCCTGGCCGAGATCGGCTGGGGCCGCCCGGACCTGGCCTTCCGCCAGTTCTTCACCACGCAGTTCATCCCCCAGGGCACACCCGAGCAGCAGGCCTGGTTCAACGAGTTGCAGCAGTTGTCCACCTCACCCGCCAATGCGGCGCGCATGATGCGCGTGTCCGACCAGATCGACGTGACCCCACTGCTGCCACTGGTGCGTTGCCCCGTACTGGTGCTGCACGCGGACCACGATGCCCGCGTGCCTTTCGAAGAGGGGCGCCTGCTGGCCGGGGCGATGGCGCAGGCGCGTTTCGTGCCGCTGAACAGCCCGAATCACCTGCTGCTCGATTCAGAGCCCGCCTGGCCGGCGTGGCTGCAGGCGGTGCGCGGGTTCCTGCCTTCGGTGCCCGCCCCGGCGTGGGCCGAAGCCTTTGCCACGCTCACCCCGCGCGAACGGGGGCTGCTGGCGCTGCTGGCCCAGGGGCACGACAACGCGGCCTTGGCAAGCGCGCTGGCGCTGAGCGAGAAGACAGTGCGCAACCACGTGTCGCGCATCTACGCCAAGCTGGGTGTGCACAAGCGGGCTGAAGCGGTGGTGCTGGCCCACCGTGCGGGATTGGGTCAAGAGGAT
Source organism: Aquabacterium soli (assembly GCF_003933735.1). Classification (GTDB taxonomy): domain Bacteria; phylum Pseudomonadota; class Gammaproteobacteria; order Burkholderiales; family Burkholderiaceae_C; genus Aquabacterium; species Aquabacterium soli. Next base: position 7,809 of record NZ_RSED01000007.1, read on the forward strand.
CCCGGGACATCCATCCCGGCTTGAGCACGCAAGGTGCGACTGCGTGTGTGCGTGCCGGGACACATGCCTCACGACAGCGCCACCCAGGTCGGACAACATTCGCCTTTTGACCGCGCTTTGCCTTGGTGCCCGCGCCCGTGTTCTCGATGACCTTCACTGCCTTGTCTCCCAACGCAACAGCCATGTCCAGTGCCCTGACCGACGCGGGCCAAGGCCCCGTGGTGGTTCTGCTGCACAGTTCAATGGCCTCGAAAACGCAGTGGCGGGCCTTGTGTGAACGCCTCGAACCCGAGTGGCGCGTGCTGGCCATCGACCTGTATGGGTACGGCGATGCGCCAGAGGCGCCGCTGCACCCGGCCTTTGGCCTGGCCGACGAGGCCCAGCGCGTGCTGTCGCTCCTGGATGAGCGATTGCCGGCTGGTACGCCCTGGCACCTGGTCGGCCATTCCTATGGCGGCGGGGTGGCGCTGCGGGTGGCCCATGCGCGGCCATCGAGCGTGCGCAGCCTCGCGCTGTACGAGCCGACCGCCTTCCACCTGGTGGCCCCGGCATTCGCCGCCGACCTGGCCGAGGTGCGGGCCGTGGCCCGCCTGGCTGCCACGCACCAGCCTGCCGACCGGCTGGAGAGCACCGGCCGCTTCCTGGATTTTTGGAACGGCCCAAGCTACTTCGAACAACTGCCGCCGGCCCGGCGCGCGCAGTTCGCTAGCCTGCTGCCCAAGGTGGCCCTGGATTTCCAGGGACTGTTCGGTGACCCTCTGACCCCGCAGGACCATGTCCATCCCGGCGTGCCGGCCACCCTGATCGGTGGGCGCCACAGCCCGTTGTGCGCCCACCGGGTGATCGAGGCCCTCGCAGGGGTGTGGCCCCACGCGGACACCCACTGGGTCGACGCCGGCCACATGGGACCGCTGACCCACCCTGATCAGGTCAATGCCATGATCGAGCGTCACCTGCGGGCAGCCATCGCCAGGCAGGCCGATACCACCTGATTGCCTGGGCGGGGCTGGGCGTCCCCCCTTTGTGGCGGATTGGCGGGGCGGGGTGCGGCGCATAGAATCCGTCACAATTCATCACGGCGCGCCTTGTCGGGCTTGCCTGGATGTTCCGCGACCCGCTCGTTCAGGGATCCGCTCCCGGGCGCCGGGTGGCATTCCCCAGCCCCCCATGAGCCCACCCCGCCCTCACGAAGACGACGACGGCGCCACGACGATCCGCACCGGCCCCAGCAGTGGCCTGAACAGCGATTTCGTGACCTCGTCCATGTACATCGGCGACAGCCTGCCGGAAGGCCTGCGCCTGGGCGAGTACGAGATCCTGAGCGTCATCGGCGAAGGCGGCTTCGGCATCGTCTACCTGGCCTATGACCACTTCCTGCAGCGCCAGGTGGCCTTGAAGGAATACATGCCATCGTCCCTGGCCGGGCGCTCGCGCATGGGCCTGGAGGTGACGATCAAATCCGAGCGCCACCGCGACACCTTCGCGGCCGGACTCAAGAGCTTCATCAACGAGGCCCGCCTGCTGGCCCAGTTCGACCATCGGGCCCTGGTCAAGGTGTACCGGTTCTGGGAAGGCAATGGCACGGCCTACATGGTCATGCCCTATGTGGTGGGCCCCACGCTGAAGGCCGCCCTGGCCGAGATGCCTTGCGCGCCCAGCGAGGCCTGGCTGCGTGACCAGGTGCTCACGCCGCTGATGGAGGCCCTGGCCCTGCTGCACAAGGCCAGCTGCCTGCACCGCGACATCGCCCCGGACAACATCCTGCTGACCGAGACCGGCCCGATGCTGCTGGACTTCGGTGCGGCGCGCAAGGTCATCGGCGACCTGAACCAGACGCTGACCGTGGTGCTCAAGCCGGGCTATGCCCCCATTGAGCAGTACGGCGAGGTGCCGGCGCTCACCCAGGGCCCCTGGACCGATGTGTACGCCCTGGGCGGCGTGGTGCGCTATGCCATCACCGGCAAGGTGCCCGTGTCGGCCACCACCCGCCTGGTGCAGGACACCATGGTGCCCATGGCCCAATTGGCCGCGGGGCAGTACAGCGACGCCTTTTTGCAGGCGGTTGATGGTGCCCTGGCGGTCAGGCCCGTGGATCGCCCGCAGGACATGGAACAGCTCGCGGCCCGCTTGGGTGCCCCCGAGGCTTCGGGGCCTGGCGCCACGACGGGTGCAGAGTTGCCTGGGGCCGTGGGGATCGCGCCCAGCTCGGTGCTCCCTGCCAAGGGCCGACCGCAGCCCGTCACGCCAGCGCATCCCACGACCGTGGCCAAGGCCCCCGTGACCCGGGCTGGTTCTGTCACTTCACCCAGCACCGTGCCACCCGAGGCCGCGACGCGGCCCTGGCCTGCCACGGCCGAGCCTTCCGCCGTGGTGACGCCGCCGACCGCCCGCACAGGGCGCCCACTCGGCCTGTGGCTGGGCGGCTTGCTGATCGCAGTGGCCGCAGTGGTGGCATGGCTGGTGTTCAAGCCGGCGGCGACTGGCTCGTCGTCCTTGCCAACCCCGGCCCCAGCTGAAGTCAGCCCCCGGGCGCCAGATGCCGTGGCGGCTTCTGGGGCGACACCTGCTGCCACGACGCAGACACCGCCAGTGTCCCCGCCCCAGGCCACACCAGCCGAACCGGCCGTGGTCACCCCACAGCCCACCGCGGCCGCTGTCGCACCCACCGAGACTGCGGCAGCTCCCAAGCCAGTACCCGCGCCGACACCTCGGCCCGCGCAGCGCAGCGCCACCACGCCGGTTGCCGTGACCGAGGCACCGACGGCCCAGCCGCCGGTACTGGCCCCACCCGTCCGGCCGTCTCCCCCTGGCGGTGACAGGGCCTCGCGCTGCAGCGACCTGCTCCAGAAGGCGTCCCTCGAACCCCTGACCGCGAGTGAAACCTCGTTCCTCAAAACGGAGTGCAGATGATGAACAAAACCACCCTGGGATCCCGCTGGCTTGGCAGCCTGGCCGCCGTGCTCACGGCCGCTTCCGCCCTGGTGCTGGGCGGCTGCGCCGCCCCGCAGGCCACAGCCATCGACAATGAACTGCCTTTTGAGCAGGCCGTGGTGCAGGCCACCGACGGCCTGGTGGCCCAGACGCAGCAGCTCCCGGCCTTCCTGACCAAGCTGGAAACCAAGATCAGCAAGCGCGGTGTGGTGCTCGACAACATGATCGACGCGGACTCGGGCCAGCAGACCGGTGTCACCCGCCTGCTCGAGCAGCGCGTCACCTCGCAGATGACCAGCAAGTACGAGCTGTTCGAGATCCTGCCTTTCCAGGGGCCGAATCTGCAGAAAGCGCAATACTTGCTGACCGGCACCATGAACCGCATTCCCGGCAGCCGCAGCAAGAAGTCCTTCAGGCTGAACCTGGCGCTGACCGAACTGCGCAGCGGCAAGGTCGTGGCGCAGGCCTCGGCCATCTCGCGTGACGAGGGCCTGGACACCAACCCGACACCCTACTACCGCGACAGCCCCGTGCTGGTGAAGGACAAGGTCATCGAAGGCTACATCCGCACCACGGCCACCGCGCCGGGCCAGCCTGCTGATCGCGTCTACCTGGAGCGCATCGCCACCTCGGCCCTGGTCAATGACGCGACCAACCTGTACAACGGCGAGCGTTACCGTGATGCGCTGGCCCAGTACCAGAACGCCCTGTCCACGCCGGCCGGCGAACAGCTGCGCGTGCTCAACGGCATCTACATGTCCAACGTCAAGCTGGGGCGCACGGCCGAGGCCGAGAAGGCCTTCTCGCGCCTGGTGGCCTTCGGCGTGGCCAACAACTTCCTGAGCGTGAAGTTCCTGTTCAACCCGGGCGGCACGGAATTCTGGTCCGACCAGCGCATCAGCGGTGCCTACGGCATGTGGATCCGGCAGATCGCTCGGGAGTCGGCTGCGGCCAAGGTGTGCATGAACATCGTGGGCCATACCAGCAAGACCGGCTCGGACCAGGCCAACGAGAACCTGTCTCTCCAGCGCGCGATCTACGTCAAACAACGTCTCGACGCCGAATCGACGGAACTGGCACGCCGAACCAAGGCTCTGGGCGTGGGCTTCCGCGAGAACATCGTGGGCAGCGCCACCGACGACGCGCGGGATGCGCTGGACCGGCGCGTCGAGTTCAAGATCGTGTCTTGCGGCGCCTGAGCTGCCCGGCCTTCACGCATCCTCCGCCTCGATTGGCCCCGCACGGCAAGCCCGGCGGGGCCTTTTTGCTTTCCAGAACAGGGCGTGCCACGTGGCCGGCAAGCCCTGTTTTGGTGGCTTGACAACACTCCCGGTTGTTACGCGCCCCGCATCGGGGCAGACTGTTCCAATTTGGGACAAAGGCGTTATATTGCCGTGGATCCTTGCGGCTGTAGGGGCGGTGATGGACGGGTCGACGTCCCCGCCCTTCGTGACGATGGAAGCTATCAATATGACCCGATCCAGGCACTTCGAGGGCACATGGTGTGGTTCGGCCAAACGATTGGCCTTGATGCTGTCCGCCCTCGGGCTGGTGAGCCTGCCGGCCCTGGCCCAATCCTCCGATGAGGACGAACTGGCGATGTCCTACGGGGACAAGTCCTTCGTCAGCATCGCCACGGGTTCACGCGTGCCGGTCACCCGCGCGCCTGCCGTGGCCACCGTCATCACCACCGAAGATATTGCCGCCATCGGCGCCACGGACCTCGACGACATCCTCGAGACGGTGCCGGGCCTGCATGTGGCCCGCTCCACGCAGGTGTACGCGCCGATCTATGTGGTTCGCGGCATCAACATCGGCTTCAATCCTCAGGTACTGATGCTGATCAACGGCGTGCCGATCACGGTCACCTACACCGGCAATCGCGGTTCGGGCTGGGGTGGCATGCCGGTGGAGAACATTGCACGCGTCGAAGTGATCCGCGGCCCGGGTTCTGCACTCTATGGTGCGGATGCATTTTCCGGTGTGATCAACATCATCACCAAGTCGGCTGCAGAGATCGATGGCACCCAAGTGGGTGTTCGGGCCGGCTCCTTCAACACCAAAGACGGCTGGATGCTGCATGGTGGCAAGTGGGGCGGCATCGATGTGGCGGCTTACCTGCGTGCAGGCACCACCGACGGTGCGCGCCGTACCGTGCGGGCAGACGCGCAGACAGCCTGGGACGCCCTGGTGGGCACGACGGCCTCGTTGGCGCCGGGGGCGGTCAACAACGATCGCGATTTCGTGGATGGCATGCTGGACCTGAGCCTGGACAAGTGGCGCCTGCACTTTGATTACCGCGAGCGGGATCTGGGCTCGGGTACAGGGGTGGCGTCTGCGCTGGACCCTTCTGGCAAGTCTTACAGCCAGAATGTCAGCGCCGATCTGTCGTACGAGGACAAGAGCTTCGCGCAGAATTGGGCTGTGTCGCTGCAAGGCAGTCTGATGCACTACAAGGAATTCACAGATGCCGTGCTGTTTCCTGCAGGCACGAGACTCGCTTTTTCCGGACCCGTCTTTGCCGATGGCTTGATCGGCAATCCCGACAAGTGGGAGCGCCATGGCCGTTTGAACGCGTCGGCCACCTACACCGGTTTCGAGGATCACCGCATTCGCCTGGGGATAGGCTGGGAAAAGGAAGAGGTCTACCGTACCCGCGAAACCAAGAACTTCTACTATGACGACGCGGCCAAGACCTACCTGCCCATCGGCACCGGCTCCTGGGCCGACGTGACGGACGTGTCTCGAACTGCCCCGTTCATGGAGCCGCAGGGGCGCTACAAGCGTTATGTCTATGCGCAGGACGAGTGGAGCCTGGCCGCCGACTGGACCCTGACGGCCGGCATCCGCCACGACCGCTATTCCGACTTCGGCAGCACCACCAATCCGCGGCTGGCGCTGGTCTGGGACGCAGCGTACAACGTCACTGGCAAGCTCATGTACGGTACGGCCTTCCGGGCGCCATCGATGTCAGAGCTCTATGCCATCAACAACCCGGTGGTGCGCGGCAATGCCAACCTGAAGCCCGAGCGTATCCGCACGCTGGAGGCCGCCCTGACATGGCAACCGCTGAGCCGCCTGCAGTTGGGCATGAACGTTTTCCAGTACGAGATGAGCGACATCATCCGGCTGGTCAACTTCGCTTATGAGAACACCGGCCACCAGAATGGCCGTGGCGTCGAGTTCGAGGCCGAGTGGGAGTACAGCAAGACGCTGCGCCTGTCAGGCAACTATGCGTATCAGCATTCCGTCGATGAGGCCACGGACCAGGATGCCGGCAACTCGCCGCACCACCACGTGTATGCCCGCGCCGACTGGCGTTTCATCCCTGGCTGGTCGCTGCATTCACAAGTCAACTGGATCAGCAAGCGCATGCGTGTGGCTGGTGATCCCCGGGCCGATCTGGCCGGTTACGAGACGGTCGACCTGACACTCAAGACGGACCGGGGCAGCAGCGCCTGGAGTTTCGCGGTGTCCGTGCGCAACCTGCTCGACAAGGATGTGCGAGAGCCTTCGCCTTATGAAGCGCTGGGCAATGGGCAGGTGTACCTGCCTTACGATTTCCCGATGCCCGGGCGATCGATTTACGCTCAGGCCAGCTACAAGTTCTAAGCCGCACCGCAGCGTGCGGCGCTCTCTCTTGATCAGGCTGCGCTGGGCAGCGACGTCCAGTGCAGGCCGAGACGTTGTCCCAGATGTCGCAGCAGTTCCGTGCGCTCGAACGGCTTGGCAATGAACACATTCGCGCCCGCGGCCAGTGCCTCGTCACGGTCTGCGTTCGAGGCGTTGGCCGACAGGGCGATGATCGGCAGCGTGCTCGTTGATTCCTGGGCCCTCAGTGCGCGGGTGGCTTGCAGACCGTCCATCACCGGCATGGCCAGGTCCATCAACACCAGATCGGGCAGGGCTTCGGCAATGCGGTCCAGGGCTTGCTGGCCGTCGGCGGCTTCCGCCGTGTCGAAACCAAGTGGGCGAAGAATGTCCACCAGCATCGTGCGGTTGATGTCCACGTCGTCCACGATCAGGATGGTGCGGCGGCGGCCCTCGTAGGCATTCATTTCGGTGTCCGGTGCCGTGGGTGCTGGCAGAGGCGGTACCAGCGTGTCGCCCGCAGGGCAGTGCACCTGCAGCTCGAACCAGAACAGGCTGCCCGCGTCGACGCGGCTGTCTACCTGCACTTCACCGCCCATCAGCCGCACCAGCTGACGCACGATGGCCAGGCCCAGGCCGGTGCCGGCCGCCCGGCTGCGCGCATCGCCGGCCTGCTCGAAAGGCTCGAACACGCGGTCCTGCTCGCCCTTGGGGATGCCCACGCCGGTGTCGTGGACCTCGAAGCGCAGCGTGGCTGTGGACCCCTGCGCCTGAGTGTCCATGCGCCGCACGCTCAGGCTGACCAGCCCTTGGGCCGTGAACTTCACGGCATTGCTCAGCAGGTTGAGCAGCACCTGGCGCAAGCGCTTCTCGTCGACCTCGATGGTGTTCGGCACGCCTTCGCCGCAGTCCAGCACGAACTGCAGGCCTTTTTCTTCAGCCTTGATGCGGATGATGTCCGACAGGTCCTGCAGAAAGGTGGGCACGGCCACTGGCGCGGGATGCAGCTCGGTCTTGCCGGCCTCGATCTGAGACAGATCCAGGATGTCGACGATCAGCAGCAGCAGGTGCTCGCCACTGCCGTGGATGGTCTTGAGACCCTGCATCTGCCTGTCATTGAGGCTCTTGTCCATCTTGAGCAGCTGGGCGTAGCCCATGATGGCGTTGAGCGGTGTGCGCAGTTCATGGCTCATGCGGGCCAGGAAGGCGCTCTTGGCCTGGTTGGCGATCTCGGCGCGGTCCTTGGCGGTGCGCAGCTCGCCAGTGCGCTCGCGCACCAGGTCTTCGAGATGGTCGCGGTGGCGCTGCAACTCGTCGCCGCGCTCCTGCAGCACGGCGATCATGCGGTTGAAGGCCTGTGCCATGTGTTCGATGTCCTGCGGGCCGTCGACCACCGCGCGCACGTGGGCCTCACCGCGTTCGGCACGGGCCATGGCCGCCGACAGCACATTCAGCGGACGTGAGATGCGGCGGCTGAGATATCGGATCGCCACCAGGAACAGCCCGGCGAAGAAAAAGGCGCAGGTCAGGTTGACGATGAAGATGTCGGCCATCATTCGCACCAGCGTGGCCTTGCTGTGCACCACGCGCACATAGCCCAGGAACTCTTCGGTGGGGGCCACCACCTCGAAGGGGGTGTCGGCCGGCTTGGTCCACACGGGTGCCACGAAGCGCCAGGTCTCGTCGGTTTCTGCTTCCAGGAAGGCTTCTCGCTGATGCAGCTGGGGCAGCGGCAGGTTGCCCGCGCTGCTGTCCTTGCCGGCGGTGCCGCGCACCAGCAGCGCACCGCCGTCCGCCTTGCGGATCTCCACGCGAAGCACGTCCGGAAAGGTGAGGGCGGCGTTCACCGCATCGGAGGCGTTGTCGCTGGACGCGTACAGCAAGGCCAGCGTGCTCTGCGTGGCCAGGCTGGTGGCGATGTGCGCGCCCTGGCGCATCAGGGTGTCGCGGATCTGGCGGCTGCCCTGCCAGGCGCTGGCAATGGATGAGAACAGGGCCAGCAGCACCACGCCGACGGCCACGGCGATGCTGAGCTGGCGCTGGAAGGTCATGCGGTGCAGAAGGCCCGTCGCGCGGCGGTCCTCGGCGGGCACTGTGGTGTGCGTGCTGTGACTCGTCATCTCAAGGCTCCGGGAAGACCAGGTTGAAGCGTTGCGGAGACGCCGTGAGGTTGATGCCCAGGTGGCTGGCGGTGCGCGTGTTCACGGCCAACAGGACATCCTTGAGGGGGTGCAGCCCCCGGGAGGCATAGCTCCCCGAGCTGGCGTAGCCCAGGGCCGTGCCGGCCAGGGCCCGACCCAGTTCGGTGTTGTCGGGGTAGAGCGAGAACAGGGCGCCACGTTTGACGTGGGCCACGCTGCTGGAGAACAGGGGCAGGCTCTGGTTCCAGGCTTCGCGCAGCACCAGGGGCAGCACGGCCGATTCGTCCACGGTGATGGAATCTTGCGGCAGCCACAGGGCATCGCGCCGTGGATCTGCCGAGGACAGCAGATCCTGGTATTGGCGCACCGCGGCCTTGAGATCGTCGGCTTCCTGGGCGATCAGTTCCAGGCCTTGCGCCTTGGCGGCTTCGCGTGCCAGCTTGATCAGCCAGCCGTTCTGGCGCGGGTCGTAGACGACCAGCACGCGGCGGGCGTTTGGCACCAGGCTTTTGAGCCGCGCAAACAACAGGGCGGGGTCGGGCGCCAGGCTGTGCACCGCAATGCCCTGGGCTTCGGATTCGGGGACGGACAGAACGCCACCGGCGATCACGCCGATCGAGCGGTCCAGGCTGGAGGTCACGCGCATGCCATTGCGGCCCAGTGCAATCACGGCGCGGATGTCCCGCTTGCGCAACTCAGCGGCCAGTTCGGCGGTACTGGCGTTGGCGCTCACGGCGTAATTGAAGACACGGCCCTTGGCCTTGTCCTCGACACCATCAAGGATTGTTGTAAAGACGCTGCGGAAGGGCTCCCCGATATCAGGGTAAACCACCGCTATGGACCGCGCGGCGTCATCGGGCCCGGCCTGCACGGCCGGCCATTGAAACGTCCAGATTCCCAGCACCACCAGTCGCAGGGCCACCCAGAACGCTCTGCACGCTACCACCACGGACTCCTCCATCCTGCGCCCTTGCTTGCATATCCCCATAGCTTAGCGAGTCTTTGGGCTTCCCCCCGTATCCGGGGCCTCACACCCACGAGAAGGGGGATGACGCGCAAACAGTACGCAGGCATCATTTTGTTACATGGAAGGCCGCATGTTGTGTTGTTTGTTTGCGCGGCTGTGATAGGGCGTGAAGCATCGTGAACTCATTGGCAGCAGCAGTAGCACTGGGAGGTTTTTCTCCTCAGCCCAATCCCAACGCGGACACCGTGGAGGCGGCCACACTCATCGTGTCCTACCTGGAGGCCATCGGCGTCGAATATGTGTTCGGTGTGCCCGGCGGTGCGATCGAACCCCTGTACAACGCCCTGGCCGTGAGCATGCGCCGCGGCGGACCCCGCCCTGTGCTGGCGAGGCATGAGGCGGGCGCCGCCTTCATGGCCGATGGCTATGCCCGCGAAACCGGTCGCCTGGGGGTGTGCGTGGCCACCTCGGGCCCTGGCGCTACCAACCTGCTCACAGGCGTGGCCTGCGCCTACGACAACGGCGTGCCGCTTCTGGCCATCACGGGACAGCCCTCGCTGCCATTGTTCGGCAAGCGCGCACTGCAGGAATCTGCCTGCACCGGTGTCAACACGGTGGGCATGTTCCGCCACTGCACCCGCTACAGCACGCTGGTCTCGCATGCGGATCAGCTGGAAAACAAGCTTGTCAACGCACTGATGCGGGCATCGCAGTTGCCGCATGGGCCGGTGCACCTGTCCATCCCGGTCGATCTGCTGCGCACGCAGATCGAGCAGCGCTTGTCGCCCGAGGGGCTCAAGGGCCTGCTGGTCAAGCCGTCGATGATCGATGAGGACGCGGTGCGCAGCCTGTTCAAGCTGGTGCAGGACAGCCGCAAGACCGTGCTGATCATCGGTGGGGGTTGCGGGGAAGCGATCGACGCACTGATGCATTTCTGCGAGCTGACCGATTCCAGTTTCGTGACCACGCCCGATGCCAAGGGGCTGGTGCAACCGCACCATCCGCTGTACCGTGGCGTGTTCGGCTTTGCTGGCCACATGTCTGCGCATAAGGCGCTGCGCGATGGCGTGGACCTGGTGCTGGCCATCGGCACCAGCCTGGGCGAATGGACCAGCGGCGCGTGGAGCGACAGCGTGCTCAACCAGCGCCTGGTGCACATCGATGCGGCGGACGAGCACCTGCTGCGCTCTCCGATGGCGCGCCAGCATGTGCGCGGCCGCATCCGCACCGTGTTCGAGCGGTTGCTCGACATGATGCACATCGAGCAGGCCTCGCTGGGCCTGCCCTGGGCTGGCGCTGACGTGGGGCGCGTGCGCTTCGCGGCCAACGCGGCCGACAAGGTGCACCTGGCCGAGCCTGAGAAGGTGCATTCGAATGACACGCCCATCAAGCCGCAACGCTTGATGACGGAGCTGTCACGGCGTTTCCCGCCCACCACGCGCTTCGTGGCCGATGCCGGCAACAGCACGGCCTGGGCCATCCACTATCTGGAACTGCGCAACCGGCGCATGGGCCTGGTTCCTGTGGCCTCGGCGGCATCCGTCGATGGCGATACCGTGGGCGCGCAGGCCTTGCCGGCCGCCTTGGCCCCGCAGCCTCAGCGCCGCGGCGAGCGCCGTCAGGACCACGCCGGCTGGCTGCGTGTGCTGATGGATTTCGCGCCGATGGGTTGGGCCATCGGGGCGGCCGTGGGCATCGCACGCGGCAAACCCGATTGCCCGGTGGTGTGCATCACGGGTGATGGCAGTTATCTGATGAACGGCCAGGAGATCACCGTGGCCGCGCAAGAGGGCCTGAACGTCGTCTTCGTGATCCTCAATGACTCCGCGCTGGGCATGGTCAAGCACGGCCAGCGGCTGGCCGGTGCCGAGCAGGTGGCCTTCGAGCTGCCCCAGATCAACTATGCGGCCATGGCTGCGGCCATGGGCATTGCAGGCCACGTGATCGAATCGCCGGAGGATTTCGCGGCGCTGGACATGGACACCATCCTCAAGCGCCAGGGCCCCACGCTGCTGGACGTGCGCATCGACGGTGAGGAAGTGCCGCCAATGAGCCTGCGCATGCAGACGCTGGACAGCATCCAGGACTGAGGCGCACCACCATGAGCGTGTCACCTATCCACACCCGCATCTGGCAGGAAACGCCAGAGGCCGACAACCCTTTCGCCACGCGCACCGCGCGCTGCCATGGCTATGACGTGTACGGCGCGATGCTGGGTCGCGCGGGCTGGGCGGAGATGGTCTACCTGCTGTTCCGTGGGGAGGCGCCGCAGCCTTGGCAGGCGCGCGTGATGGACATGTTGGCCGTGGCCTTGGCCAATGCCGGGCCGCGTGATCCGGCCGTGCATGCGGCCATGGGGGGCGGCATCGGGGGCTCGACGGCGGCGTCCAGCCTGATGGCCGCGCTGGCCGTGGGTGCCGGGCAGGTCGGCGGCGCGCGCGAGGTGTTCCTGGCCGTGCGGGACTGGCGCGATTGTGGCTGTGATCTGCCCGCCTGGCGCGAGCGCATCGCCGCCAGGCCCGACAACGGCGACGATGTCTGGCCCACGCCCGAGCACACGCCGGGCTTCGATGTGCATGGCGTGTCCACGCCCTTGATCGTGCAGCAGGCACTCGATGCCCTGGCCCGTGACAGCCAGGGGCCGCGACTGGCCTGGCTGCAGTCCCACCGCCTGCTGCTGGAAGAGGCCGCTCGCTCGCCGCTGGCCATGACCGGCGTGGCTGCGGCGGCCCTGGCCGACCTTGGCTTCGAACCCGCGCAGGCGGAGATGCTGTTCCTCTTGCTGCGCCTGCCTGGTGCGGCCGCGCACGTGCTGGAACAGGAAGGCAACAGCTACAAGCGTTTTCCCTTCTACCCCCTTGATCTGGAAGACGACCCTGCGCGGCGTGGCCAGACCCTGGAGACCCTGCCATGAGCCATCCTCATCCCCTGCAGGCCCATGTGGGCGTGCTGCGCACGCGCGTCGGCGGCGCTTTTCCTGGTAGCCGAGCCGTGTTCCGGGGCCATGACCTGCACCAGGACCCGACCGTGCGCAACCTGACGTGGGTCGAGCTGTGCGCCTTCGGCATCACGGGCCGGCGCATCACGCGGGACCAGGCCCGGGTGATCGAGACCATGTGGGTGTGGACCAGCTACCCCGATGCGCGCATCTGGAACAACCGCGTGGCCGCTCTGGCGGGCACCACGCGCAGCACGCCCAACCTGGCCATCAGCGCGGCACAGGCCGTGTCCGAGGCCACCATCTACGGCCGCCGCAACGAGTACCGCGCGCTGGCCTTTTTCCGTTGGGCGCACCAGCGCATGCTGGCCGGCGCCACGGTGGAGCAGGCCATCGACGAGCATCTGCGCGCCGGCAAGCGCCTGGCTGGCTATGGCCGCCCGCTGGCTTCGGACGATGAGCGCATCGCACCCACCATGGCCCTGGCCCGCGAGCTGGGCCTGGCCGATGGCCCGCACGTGCGCCTGTGCTTCGAGGTGGACCGGGCGCTGCAGGCCCAGGGCAAGCCATTGCGCATGAACTTCGGGGCGCTGACCTCGGCTTTCGGCGCCGACTTCGGCTTCACCCCGCGCGAGTACGGGATGATGCATTTCCCGGCGTTCGTGGGGGGCATGCAGCCTTGTTATCTGGAGGCACTGGACAAGCCGCCTGGCGCCGTTTTCCCGACCCCGTGCGATGGGGTGGTCTACGACGGCGAACCCGCGCGAGACTGGCCTGGCGCGGTACGCTGACAGCAGCGCGCCCTTGTCCCGATATCTCAATTCCTCTGCCTGAAGGCAGAGGCGTGCCGGCCTGATTTGGGCGATGATGCTCGCATCGTTGTCCCCACTTTGAGAGGCCTGCATGCACATCTCCGTGCGCAAAGACCCTGGCGCCCTGATGCGCCACATCATCCATGTGCGTGATCACCTTGTGCCCACCGACATGGACGTGGCAGCGGGCGGTGAAAGCAGTGGCCCGGATCCTCATGATCTGTACGACTCGTCACTGGGTGCCTGCAAAGCGCTGACGGTGATCTGGTATGCGCGCCGCAAGGGCCTGCCGCTGCAGGACCTCGAGGTGACTGTATCGCGCGATGCCAGCCAGGAACGTCAGGGCATCTACCGCCTGTCGACCACCCTGCGCCTGGGCGGTGAACTGACGGATGCGCAGCGCCAGGAGCTGCTCAACGTGGCCTCCAAATGCCCGGTGCACAAGCTGATGACCGCGGTGACCACCGAGATCAGCACCGTGCTCGACGACAACCCGCCCGGCACCGAGGTGGCCCCATGAGCGATCCCGACACCCTGCTGCTGTCCGGCCATGAGTCCGACCTGGGCGGTGGCTTCATCGTGCACCGCCTGCTGCCCTCGGGCAAGCGCCAGCGTGTCGGCCCCTTCATCTTCTTCGACCACTTCGGGCCCGTGACGCACCTCCCGGAGGCCAACACCGATGTGCGTCCGCACCCGCACATCGGCCTGGCCACGGTGACCTACCTGTTCGAGGGCGCGATGATGCACCGTGACAGCCTGGGTTCGGTGCAGCGCATCGAGCCGGGGGCCATCAACTGGATGAATGCGGGCCACGGCATCGTGCACTCCGAGCGCACGCCCGATGACCTGCGCAGCGCACCGCGTACCTCGCACGGCCTGCAGTTGTGGGTGGCCGTACCCGCCGCACTGGAAGAGTCAGAACCCAGCTTCGCGCACACCGGTGCCGAACAGATTCCCGAGGTACCGCTGGACGGGGCCCATGTGCGTGTGCTGGTGGGCAGTGCCTGGGGCGCGACCTCGCCGGTGAAGCCGGCCTCCGACACGCTCTACCTGGACATCCGCCTGGAGCCCGGCCGCACGCTGGACCTGCCGGCGCTGGCGCCCGAGATGGCGGTCTATGGCGTGGACCGCCCGCTCACGGTGAATGGCGAGCCGCTGGCCCCGCACACCATGGCCGTGATCGATGGCGCCGCGCAGGTGCGCAACGACACCGATGGCGAACTGCGCTTCGTGGTGATCGGCGGCGAGCCGCTCGAGGGCGAGCGCTTCATCTGGTGGAACTTCGTGTCCAGCCGCAAGGAGCGTGTTGTGCAGGCCGCGCAGGATTGGGACGCCCGGCGCTTTGCCGACGTGCCCGGCGAGACCGAGCGCATCGACCTGCCGGTGCGGCGCCCGCACTGGTTCTGATCAGAGCCGAACCGTGTCGCTGGCCGCCAGCGACTGCGTGCCCATCACGATCATGCGCACCATCAGGGCCAACTGCTGAGTCAGCTCGTCGTGCTTGTCGGGCGGCAGGTCCATGGCCGTGGCGCCCATGGCGAACACCAGCCGTGTGATGGCCTTGGCCGTGAGGGCCGGCTCGTACAGGCCGGTGCCATTGGCCTTGGCCAGGCGGATCAGGTCCACGCAGAGCTCTTCTTCGAAGAAATGCAGCTCGCGCTCGACGGCGGCCTTGAAGGCGGGCGATCCCACCGTGCCTTCGCGCAGCAGGATGTGCAGCATCTTGTCGTCTGCCCGCAGCTGTTCCATGAAGGCCTCGATCGATCCCCGCACCACGCTGCGGTCGCCTGTGGCTCGATGGCGCGCCTCGCCGATGATGCGCCGCAGCGAGCGGCCGGCCAGGTCGATCAGGGCGACAGCCAGCTCGTCCATGTCGCGGAACTGGCGGTAGAAGCTGTTGGGCGCGATGCCTGCTTCACGGGCGACTTCGCGCAGGCTCAGGGTGGAGACGCTGCGGTGCGGGCCAACCAGCTTGAGGGCCGCCTGGATGATGTCGTCACGCGAGATCACGGCCTTGCGGCCCGGTGTGCCATGCGTGGCCACCGGCAGGGCCGGGACAGGCGGGCTGGAATCGGTGATCGTGGTGCTCATGGACGGTGTGGGGCGGATCGGCGACGCGTCAAGGATGTCCATGATAGCGAAAACCATTAAAGTACAAGTGTATAGACATATGTATTTTGATCGCTATACTGTGCATCATGACGACCGCATCCTTCTCTGCGCCGCGCTCAGGCCTGGCCCGCCGGCTGTTGCAACCCCTGGTCAGCCCCGAGGTGTTCGACTTCTGGGCGGCGCTGGTGCGTCCCGGCACGTCTTGGAACCGTCCGCTGGGCCGCATCGTGGCGCGGCACGAGGCGGCACGCGATGCCGTCACCCTGCTGATCCAGCCCAATCGCCACTGGCGTGGTTTCCAGCCCGGTCAGCACCTGAATGTGGGTGCGCAGGTCGGTGGCCGGTGGGTGCAGCGCAGCTACAGCCTCAGCGGCATCCCGCGCCGAGATGGCCGCATTGCCATCACCGTGCGCCGTGTCGAGGGCGGCGTGCTCAGCGAGCACCTGACCGGCCGTGCCCGCGTGGGCGAGGTGCTGAGCCTGGGCCCTGCCTTTGGCGACATGATCTGGCCGGGGGCTTCTTCGGACGCACCGGCCGCCCAGGAGAGCGCCTGGCTGTTCCTGGCCGCCGGCAGCGGTATCACCCCCTTGATGAGCCTGACGCGCGCCTGGGCCGCGGCCGGCACCCCGGCGGACCTGACCCTGGTGTACTGGGCCCGCACCCGCGAAGAGTTGTGCTTTGCCGAGGAACTACGTGCACTGGCCTTGCGGGAAGCCCGGTTCCGCGTGCACTTCGTAATGACGCGCCAGGATGGCCTGCGCGACACCGAGCTGCAGGGCCGCCTCAACGAAGCCCGGCTGGAGTCGATCGTGCCCGACCTGCCCCGGCGCCAGATCTATGCCTGTGGTCCGGCTGGTTTTGTCGACACCGCGCGGCGCGTGGCCGCCCCCCGTGCGCGGTCGTTCCATGCCGAGGCCTTCACACCGCCGCTGCTGGCCGCCGTGGAGCCCCAGGCGGGCACCGTGGCCGTGCACCTGAGTGCCTCGAACCGCACCTTGCAACTGCCTGTCGCCCAGTCCCTGCTTACCGCCCTGGAAGAGCAGGGCGTCCGGCCCGCCTCCGGTTGCCGCATGGGCATCTGCCGTACCTGCGTCTGCCCCAAGACGGAGGGCACCACCCAGAACCTGGGCACGGGCGAGCTCCACCACGGCCACGACAGCGCCCTGCGCCTGTGCGTCAGCCGCGCCTGTTCCGACCTCACGCTGAACCTCTGATCATCCGCACCACGCCATGACCACCGCCACGCTCAGCCAGCCTCTCAGCAAGCCGCTGTCGCCCACCGAACTGCAGTCCTTTGGTGACGAGATCGATGCCTTGCGCGCCCGCACCGTCGCCGACATCGGTGACCGTGATGCGCGCTACATCCGCCGCGTCGTCAAGGGCGTTCGCTACATGGAGGCAGCTGGCCGCGCCCTGCTGTTCATCGGCATCTTCCCGCCGGCCTGGATCCTGGGCACGCTGCTGCTGGGACTGGCCAAGATCCTGGAAAACATGGAGCTGGCCCATAACGTGATGCACGGCCAGTACGACTGGATGAACGATCCCACGCTCGATGGCAAGACCTACGAGTGGGACATCGTCGGTACCAGCGACAACTGGCGCAAGACGCACAACTTCAAGCACCACACCTACACCAACGTGCGCGGCATGGACGACGACATCGGCTACGGCCTGCTGCGCATCTTTCCCGAGCAGCGCTGGCGGCCGTTCTTCCTGGCACAGCCCTTCATCGCGGTGATCTTTGCCTTGCTGTTCGAGTGGGGCGTGGCCATCCAGGACCTGCGCCTGGGCCGCTGGTTCGCCGGCAAGATGAAGCCGGGCGAACTGGGTGCGGCCTTCAAGCCGGTGGGCAAGAAGATGCGCCGCCAGGTCATCAAGGACTACGTGATCTTCCCGCTGCTGGCCGGGCCCTTCTTCCTGCCGGTGCTGCTGGGCAACATCGTGGCCAACCTGATGCGCAATGTGTGGACCTTCTCGATCATCTTCTGCGGCCACTTCACCGCCGATGCCGAGACCTTTCCCAAGAGCGTGCTCAAGAACGAATCGCGGGCCCACTGGTACCTGCGCCAGGTGCGGGGTTCGTCCAACCTGCGCGGCGGGCGCCTGCTCAACCTGATGTCGGGCAACCTGAGCCACCAGATCGAACACCACCTGTTTCCTGATCTGCCGGCCAACCGCTACGCCGAACTGGCGCCTGAAGTGCAGGCCATCTGTGCGCGCTACGGCGTGCACTACAACACCGGCTCGTTCTGGCAGCAGTATGGGCAAGTGCTGTGGCGCATCCTGCGCCATGCCTTCCCCAGCAAGCCTGCCCCCGACGCGCCGCTGGTGCAGCCCCCGCAGCTCGACGACGACGAGGCACTGTCCCTGTCCCGCCAGGGATGATGGAAGGCGCCGCCGCGTCGCCCCAATGCCCTGAGGGTGACAGGGCGGTACGGTGCCTTCAGCGGGCATGCGGCGCACAATGATCTGCCTGCCTCTCGATGCCATGAGAGGCCAAGGAGCGAATCATGGACATCAAGCTTCAACGCCTGGAGACCATCCCCGCCACCGATGAGGCGGGCAAGGCCTACACCGTGCACGCCTTCGAACGACTGGCGCACGTGCCCGTGCTGCTGGACAGCCGCACCCAGTGGGAGCCCACCGGCCAGGTCGAGTACCGCCTGGCCAGCGGCGAGCGCCTGGACGTCGACACCGATGGCGACTGGCTGCTGCCAGGCAGCGAGTTGCGTCTGCATCGCCAGAACGGCCTGCCCGCGCGCAGTGCCCAGGCCACCTGAGCCTGCAGCGCCAGGCTGCCCCGGTGGCGTGAGGCCGGCAAGCAACGGCTTGCGAATTAGGGGGGTTATTTCGTGCCCCCGGTGGGGTTGATCGTGCGAGGATCAAGGTCCCGCTGACCATGAGGGGCGCCATGCCTTGGCGATCCCCGGAAGGTCTGTTGTCTCGATGAACCTGCCACAAAGGACCACCGTGTCAGCCCCCTCGCGATCCCCTTCGTCTGCTCTTTCGCCGTCCCTGCGCCGCGTGCCCGGCCTGGCCTTCGTGGCCGTGGTATTGGCTTTGCCAGGTGTGACCGCGCAGGCCCAGGGAGCGAGCGCGCCAACTGCCAGCGAGTCAACTGCACCCGCCTTGCCCAGAGAACTTGGCAAGCCCGAGGACGATCTGAGCCTGGACGTCACCACCTACGAGGTCGATGGCCTGGCGGAGGCTTCCCGCGAGACCTTGGCCGCCCTGACCGCGCCATACACGGGCAAGGGGCGTACTTATGAGGATCTGGTCAATGCCACGACGGCCGTCACGCGCTACATGCAGAGTGAGCTGGGCTACTACGTCGGCTTCGCCTACCTGCCCGAGCAATCGCCCCAGGGGGGCGTGATCCGCCTGCAGGCGCTCGAGGGGCGCCTGGCCCGGGTCGATGTGCGCTGGCCCGAAGGGCCCTTGCCCGTGCAGCGAAGCGTGGTCGAGCGCTATCTGGCGACGCTGCAGCCGGGGGCCATCCTGCGCGTGAACGAGGTCGAGCGGGTGGCCCTGCTGGTCAATGACCTGCAGGGCATCAGCGCACGCTTCGAGATCGAGGCGGGCGCCGAGCCTGGCACGGCTGTGCTGGTGGTCACCCCGCGCGCCGAGCAACGAGTGCGCGGCCGTGTCGACCTGGACACCCTGGGCTCCCGGTACACGGGCCTGGTTCGCCTGAGCGGGCAGCTCACCGTGGCCAGCCCGCTGGGCTGGGGCGATGCACTGTCGGTCAATCTGCTGGCCTCGCACAATGGTGGTGTGGTGCAAGGGGGCATTGCCTATGCCGCGCCTGTCGGCACCCAGGGCCTCAAGCTTGGCGCCGCACTCTCCAAGATCGAGTACCAGATCGACAAGGACGCCTACCCGACCGACCTGGACGGCCATGCCGTTGCCGGGAGCGTCTATGCGCTTTACCCTTTCGTTCGGTCGCGCAACGTCAATGTGTTCGGCCTGGGCAGCCTGGAGCACAAGCGCTTCACGGATGATCAATCCGGCGTGAGCTACAGCCGCAAGCACAGCGACGATCTGCAGATCGGTGTGATCGGCGATTTCCGTGACAGCCTGGGCGGCGGCGCCATCAACACCTTCGAATCTCATTGGCTGCATGGCCGCATCAGTTTCGACACGGACAGCCTGCCTGCCGGCTACAAGCGCAACTACGACAAGCTCACGCTGGGCTATTCGCGACTGCAGAACGTGGTGAGCAACCGCCTGCAGTTCTATGCCCGCTACAAGGGGCAGATCTCGGGCACCAACCTTGACATCACTGAGCGTTTCGCCGTGGGCGGTCCGCTGAGCGTGCGTGCCTTCGCGCCGGGTGTGGCCAGCGCCGACACCGGCCACGTGGTGACGGCCGAGCTTCGCCTGCTGCCGCCGGAAACCTGGTTCGGACGCTTCTCTCGCGAGTTCGTCTTCAGTGCCTTCTACGATTGGGGGCAGGCCAAGTTCTCACATGATCCGGACCTGCGCCCCGTGGGCCTGGAGAACACCGCCACTCTTAGCGCCTACGGCCTGGGCGTGGTCTGGGAGCGGCCCAGCGACATCAGCCTGCGCATGCACCTGGCCTGGCGGGGCGCCGGTGACCAGTGGGTCGACAGCCGCGAGCGCCAGCAGCCCCGTGTCAACGCCGTGCTGAGCAAGAGTTTCTGAGCCTGGCCACGCACGGCCGCTCAACAGTTCTGGAGACGATCATGAGTTCACATTCTTCTTCTCGCGTGGTGGTCCTGGCCCGTTGCTTGGCCCTTTCTCTGGCCTGTGTTGCCCCGATGGCGGTGAACGCCCAAGCGAGTGGCCCGACCACTGGTCCCATCGACATCCCGCCTTCCGAGGAGAAGCCGGCAGCGCCTGGCGCGCAGTACACGCCAGCGGCCGAAGCGGCCCGTGCGGCAGCAGCGTCCTCGCTGAGCTCGCCGGCCAATGCGGTGGACACCTCGCGTGGCCGCGCAACCTTGGGTCCGCGCCCCGGCCTGGTCACCGTGGTGGGCGCCGACCGCAAGGCAGGTGACAGCACGCGCGCACTGAAGGCGCCGACGGCCTGCACCCCGAAAACCAACAGCCTGGATTGCGTCAGCGAGGCAGGGCAGGCCGGACAGGGGGCCAATGTGTCATCGCGCGTGCGCAACAGCGTGATCGGTGAAGTGGGCGCTGGCCGTGCGGCCACGGAGGGGGCGGGCGGCGCCAAGCGGGAGGGGCCATGCGTGCCCCAGGCAGGCAAGCTGACCTGCAATTGAGCCGGAAGAAAAAGAAAAACGGCCGATCCACTGGATCGGCCGTTTTTGCCAACACAACCCCCCTGGGATATCTCGGGAGCCTCTGTCGAGACTCCCGATCCCGTCCTCTGGATGTTTCGTTGATGTGTCCGTTAGGACTGATGACAGCGTTTTTGTAGGCTACGACGGAAATCACACTCCGCTGACTTCTGTGTCTCGCTGATCAACCGGCGGCCGGTATCACTTGCTAAACTTACAGTCGTTTACGATTTGCGTGTCGTTGCTTGCTTTACTTAGAATGAAGTGATTCTCCGGCACGGGGGCTGACACAGTCTTTAAGGACTGCTGAAAGTTCCTTAAATACCCTGAATAAGAACAATGCACATCTCTTTCGGCGATGATGCATGCGAGTGACCCAGGGGGTCGGCATCCTGGATGAGAAGAGGGTTCTTTGTCTCGTAGCTACCGCTTTGACCGATTTGAACTCCGTCCTGCCGAACGCCTTCTGTACGTTCAGGGAGAACCCGCCCCTTTGGGTTCCCGGGCGATTGACCTGCTGCTGGCGCTGGTGGAGCGCCACGGCTGCCTGGTCACCAAGCACGAGTTGATGGACTTGGTCTGGCCGGGCGTGGTGGTGGAAGAGAACAACCTGCAGGTGCAGGTATCCACCTTGCGCAAGGTGCTGGGCGCGCGCTCCATCGTGACCGTGCCTGGGCGCGGATACCGATTCGTCGAGCCCGTGATCGTGGACACGGGGCTGCCTACCTCGGCGCCCCCAACGGCCCGCACGGTCGATTCCGTCGAGGCGCTCTGGGCCGCTGCCACATCCGATTCGCCCTTGTCGGTGTTGCCGGCCATGCCATCGCGCATCCTGGGGCGAGACCGGGATCTGGCGGCGCTTGAAGACCTGGCCGACCGACCCGTCGTGAGCATTGTCGGCCCCGGCGGCATCGGCAAGACGGCGCTGGCCCTGGCCGCCGCCCACGCGGGGCAACGGCGCCACCGCGACGGTGCTGTCTGGGTCGAACTGGCCGCGATCAGCGACCCGGCCCTGGTGGTCACGGTGGTGGCGCAGGCCTTGGGCCTGCCGGCCAACGCGGACGCGCCCCTGGCCTCGTTGGTGGTGGGGCTCAAACCCCTCAACGTGCTGCTGGTGCTCGACAACGCAGAGCACCTGCTGGAATCCGTGGGCGCCTTGGTCAAGGCCCTCATTGAGGCCGCACCGGAGGTGCACGTGCTGGTCACGAGCCAGTTGGCGTTGAAGGTGCCGGCTGAGCAGGTGTTCCGCCTGAACGCGCTGTCCGTCCCCGAGCATGGTGCGTCCACCGAAGAGGCGATGTCGCATGGCGCCGTGGCCCTGTTCGTGGACCAGGCCCAGGCGGCTGATCGCCGGTTTCTGCTCAGCGACTCCAATGTGGCGATGGTGATCGCCCTGTGCCATCGGCTCGATGGCGTGGCCCTGGCCATCAAGCTGGCCGCGGCGCGCATGCCCCTGCTGGGCCTGCAGGGCATCTGGATGCGGCTGGATGAGCGCTTTCGCCTGCTGGCCAGCCGCAATGCGCAGACCCTGCTGCCTGCCCGCCACCAAACGCTGCTGGCTGCCCTCGAATGGAGCCACGAACTGCTGGGCGAGCCTGAGCAGACTGTGTTCCGCCGACTGAGTGTCTTCTCCGGTGGCTTCTCGCTGGCCCTGGCCAGCGCGGTGACCAGCGACGAGCAATTGGACGAATGGGCGGTCATCGACCTGCTGGGCGAGCTGGTGGACCGCTCCCTGGTGTCCGTCGACGCCACGCTCGAGGGGGCGGATGCGCCGCGCTATCGGTTGCTGGAAAGTACCCTCGCTTTTGCCGAGCTCAAGCTGGCAGGCTCCAGCGAGCGCGAGTTCCTGGAGCGTCAGCATGCCCATGCGGTGGCTGAGCTGATGGAGCGCTCCTACGACGATTACTGGGCCATGCCCGATGCGGTCTGGCTCAACACCTATGGCCCCGAGATCGACAACGTGCGCAAGGCGCTGGAGTGGGCCCGCGCCCATGACCCGGCCCTGGCCGTGGCGCTGGTGGGATCGGCCAGCGCGCTCTTCCTTCTGCTGGGCCTGGCCCCCGAGTGCCGTCAGCACGGGCTGGCCTTCCAGGCGCAGGCCGAATCGATGCAGGCCAGCGCGGCATCGGTCCGCTACTGGGTCGAGCGCAGCCGGCTGCACTGGGGCATTTCCAACGGTCTGATGTACGAGTTTGCCTTGCGGGCGGCTCGGCAATGCCGCGAGATCGGCGACCAGCGCGGCCTGTACATGGCGCTGCGTTGCCAAGCCGGCAGCGGGGTGGTGTCCCAGGAGGATGCGCTGGGGCTGCTCGACGAAATGGCGCGCCTGGAGCACCCCGGCTGGCCGGTGCGCCTCAAGCTGCAGCGGCTGCTGGCCGAGGTGGGCGTGCTCAAGGCAGGCGACTTCATGGTCGAGGCGCGTCTGGTGTGCGAAACGCTGCTGATCCGGGCCCAGGCAGCGGGGCTAGACGCTGTGGTCTCTGCCACCCTGAGCGATCTGGCCACGGTCAGCCTGGCCTTGGGCGAGACCGAGGCGGCCATCCGTGCCTGCCGCAAGTTGCTCTCGCGCGGGCGCCTGCGGCGTGACAACTTCGTGCTGCACGCTCTGGCCATCGTGGCCAGCGCCTCTTTGATCCAGGGCGATGCCCATCAGGCGCGGGGGTCGCTGACCGATTTCGTGGCCGCATCGCGCAGCCGCGACTGGGAGTGGCTGGGCCTGTACTCCGGCTTGCTGGCGCTGCTGGCGGCCGTCGAGGGGCGCCACGAGGCCGCCGCCCGTGTGCTGGGCCATGCCGACCAGGCCTACCGCCAGCTGGGTTCGCGCGATGCGCAGGCGCTCAAGGCCCGCGCCCAGGCCAAGGCGCTGATCCAGCGGGCGCTGGATGCCTCGGCCATCGAGCGGCTCAGCGCCGAGGGGGCCGGCATGGACCCCGAAACGCTGTGCGCCTGGGCCCTGGCCCGGGAAGACGCCTGAGGGACGGAATTTCCCCGCACGCGTACACTGCAACCATGCCGTGTCCCGGGCCATCGCCGGGACAGGCCCACAGGTCGGATACACATGCAGCCGCTTTCTCCGTGGCTCCAGAGCGTCGGGCTCGCGCACCTTGAGCCCGTGCTGGTGGCCAATGACATCGCCGAAGACGTGCTGACCAGCCTGACAGAGCAGGATCTGGAGAAGCTCGGGCTGTCCATGGGGGAGCGCAAGCGCCTGCTCAAGGCCATCGCGGCACTGGTTCAGGCCGAGCCACCTGTCCCCGCGCCCGTGCGCCCCAATGTGGGCGAGTTGCGCCAGCTCACCATCATGTTCTGTGACCTGGTCAACTCCACGGCCTTGTGTGAGCGCCTGTCGCCCGAGCAATGGCGTGAGGTGGTGCTGGCCTACCAGCAGGCCTCTGCGGCCGTGATCGAGCGCTATGGTGGCGCCATCGCCCAGTACCTGGGAGACGGCCTGCTGGTGTATTTTGGCCACCCTCAGGCCCACGAGGATGCGCCTGAGCGCGCCGTGCGCACCGGCGTGGCCCTGGTCGACTGCATCCGCCAGCTGCACCTGGAGCCTGTGCAGGCCCAGGGCATGCATCTGTCTGTGCGCATCGGCATCCACACCGGGCAGGTGGTGATCGGGGACATTGGCGCGGGGGCGCGCCGCGAGCTGCTGGCCCTGGGGGACACCCCCAACCTGGCTGCGCGCCTGCAGGGGCTGGCCCTGCCTGATACGGTGGTGATCAGCGATGGCACGCGCCTGCTGGCCGGTGGCAGCTTTGCCTACACCGACCTGGGGCGCCATGAGCTCAAGGGCGTGCGCGAGCCCCGCCAGGTCTGGCGGGTACAGGCCGTGCTGCAGACGGCCAGCCGTTTCGAGGCCGCCACCAGCGCGGGCCTGACGCCGCTGGTGGGCCGCTCCAGTGAGCTGGCCTTGCTGACGGAACGTTGGCAACTGGCCTGCCAGGGGCGCGGCCAGGCCGTGCTCTTGTCGGGCGAGGCCGGCATCGGCAAGTCGCGCATGCTCAAGGAGTTGTGCGACCGCCTGGGCAACGCGGGCCTGAACGCGATCCGCGTGCAGTGCTCGCCCCACCATGTGCACAGCGCCTTCCACCCCACCATCGACAGCATCGAGCGTGTGTTGCGCCTGACACGCGAACAACCCGTGGGCGTCAAGCTCGACCGGCTCGATGCCTTGGCGATGGGCGAGTACGGGCTGCCGCGATCACAGGTGGCGGTGCTGGCGTCCATGCTGTCCATGCCCAGCGAAGAGCGATATGGGCCCATCGTCGACAGCGCCCATGAGCGCGAGCGCGAAACCATTGCCGCGCTGGTGGACCTGGCGCGTGCGCAGGCGCGCAGCAGCCCCACGCTGATGGTGTACGAGGATGCGCACTGGGCCGACCCGGCCTCGGTCAGCATGCTGCACGAGTTGATCGACCGCATCACCGATGTGCCCTTCCTGCTGGTGATTGCGCACCGCCCCGAGTTTGACCTGCCGATGGCACTGAAGGCGCGCGGCCATGTGACCTCGCTCAGGGTTCCGTCGCTGCGGCGTGATGAGGTTGCTTCGCTGGTGATGCGGCTGGCCGGCGATAACCCCCTGCCCGAAGACCTGGCCCAGCACATTGTCAGCAAGACCGACGGGGTGCCGCTGTTCGTCGAGGAACTCACGCGCTGGATCCTTGAAAGCCCGGTGAGCGAGGACGGCCGCCGCAAGGAGGTGCCGACCACGCTGCGCGACTCCCTGATGGCGCGTCTGGACCGGCACGTGCAGGCCAAGGAGATTGCCCAGATCGGTGCCGTGGTCGGGCGCGAGTTCAGCCGCGACATGGTGGAGGCGCTGGCCGACATGCCGCCGAGCACCTTGAACGAGGCCCTGCTGGCGCTGACCCAGGCCGGCCTGGCGTCGGAGCAGGTCGGACACCAGGGCACGCTGTACACCTTCAAGCACGCCCTGGTGCAGGATGCGGCCTACGATTCGCTGCTCACCCCGCGACGCGAAGCCCTGCATGGCGCCATCGTGACGGTGATGCAGGAGCGCTTCCCGGCCGTGGCCCAGGCCGAGCCGGAGCTGCTGGCCCGGCATGCCAGCGCGGCGCGCCAGCCCCGCGTGGCGATCCCTTACTGGCGACGCGCCAGCGAACTCGCGGTTCAGCGCCTGGCCCTGCAGGAAGCCGCCGCGCACCTGGATGCGGGCCTCAAGGCCTGCGCGTCGCTGCCCGCCTCGGCCGAGCGCAACCAGATCGAGCTGCAGTTGCAGGCCTCGCTGGGCACGGCCCACATGCTGGGGCGCGGCTGGGCCGCGGAAGAGGTTTCCCATGCCTTTGCGCGGGCCAACGAACTGGCCAGCGCCGCCGACCAGGTCGAAGAGGCCATCTGGCCCCTGTGGGGCGTGTGCATCTACCACCTGGTGCATGGCGACATCGACAGGGCGGTGTCCATCGGGCAGCGCATGATGACGGTGGCGCGCCAGTCCAGCAGCCGCAATGCCTGGCTGGTGGCCAACATGATCCATGTGCAGTTGTGCATGTACAGCGGGCAGTTCGATCAGGTGCAGGCCCATGTGGAGCAGGTCGAGCACCGCTACTGCGATCCGCAGGACCGGGCCCTGATCGCGCTGTACTCCACCGACCTCAAGCTGGTCTCGATGGTGCATGGTTCGCAGACCCGCTGGTTCATGGGTCTGGAAGAAGAGGCCGACGCGCTGTGCGTCGAGCAGGAACGTTTCGCGGCCACCCTCAACCACCCTTATTCGATGGCCTGGACGCTGACCTGGGGCGCCATGTCCTATCTGCACCGAGGCCGGGCCGACGAGTTGCTGGAGCGGGTGGAAGAAGGCCTGCGCCTGGCCGAAAAGCATGGCTTCGCCTATGTGGCGGGCATGGCCATGATGGGCAAGGGCTGGGCCTTGGCGCACAAGGGGCGGCATGACGAAGGCATTGCACTGATGAAGCATGGCCTGACGGCCTTCCGGGCCACGGGTGCGGGCATTGCGGTGCCTTTCTTCCTGGTATTGCTGGGTGAGGCCTTGGGGCGAGCCGGGCAGCGGGCCGAAGGCCTGGCACGCCTTGATGAGGCCGAGCAGTTGGTGGCCGCCGGAGGCGAGCGCTGGCACGAGGCCGAGCTGCACCGGATCCGGGGCAGGCTGCTGGCCACCGGCCCTCAACCTGACCTGCTCGCCGCGGAAGCGAGCATCCGGCACGCCCTGGCACTGGCGTCGGGGCAGCAGGCCCATGCCTGGCGTCGCCGCGCGTTGCAGGATCTGCGTGCGTTGCTGCAATCGCAGCAACGCCACGACGAGGCGCAGGCGCTCCTCGTGGCGGTGTGATCGGCGAAAGAGCTGCCTTCAGGCGCGGGCCTGGGCATCTTCCATGATCTTTTGCATGTTCTCGGGGCTGAAGAAATCGGCCGGCGACACGGTCTGACCGAACAGGCCGAAGTAGCGGTCGATCTGCACCTGGTTGCCCGCCAGGGCGCCCAGCAAGGCCACCAGTTCCGGCGGCGGAGGCAACAGCTCGGCCATCTGCTGGGCGAACAGATGCCAGGGCACGGCGGTGTTGTCACGCTGCGTGGCGTAGTCGGCCAGCGCCTGGTCCAGCGGGGCTTCGTCCTCGAAGGCCCTGTGCAGCGCCTGAGACAGGTGCTCGGCATCGCGCAGGGCATTGGTGATGCCCGCGGCGGTGATGGGGTCGAAAGTGATGCCGGCATCGCCCACCAAGGCCCAGCCGGGTCCGGAGGCCTTGCGGGCGCCGGTGGAGATGGACACGCGCAGCCAGTCGGTCTCCCGGCGGCCGGCTTTCAGACGTGCAGCCAGGTCAGGGGCCATGGACGCCAGCTCGTCCAGGATCAGAGGCTCGAGCCCTTCGCGCTCGGTGCGCTCTTCGCGGCCGGGCAAAATGACGCCGCTCATGACCAGGCCATCATTGGTCTGCCAGGCATAGCCCATGCGTTCGGGGCGGGAGTAGAACTCCACGCCGTCCATCGGCACACCGCTGAAGTAGGCGAACACGTTGACCGAGCATTGCTCGCGCGTGAACTCGTGCGCGCTGGGGCTGTCCACGGCGCGCGCCACGCGCGAGCCGCGGCCATCGGCGCCGATCACGCAGCGGGCGTGCACGGTGAGCGGTGTGCCGTCGGCCTGCCTGCACTGGATGCCGGTCACCACACCGGCCGCGTCGCGGATCACGTCCTGGAAGGAGGTGTTGTCGAGCAATTGGGCGCCGGCCTGGGCGGCGGCATCGCGCAGCACCTGGTCGAGCACGATGCGGCGCGGCGCGATGGCGGCGTGGGCCTGCGTGTGCGGCGGGTTGCCGCTGAGCACCAGTTCACCGAGGTCGAGGCTGAAGCGGGTCAGCAGGGGCGTGCCGGCGCGCTGCAGCGGATCGAGCAATTCCCAGGACTGCAGCAGATCAACCCCGGCATGCCATACCAGGTGGGTGGACAGCTTCATGTCGCTGGGGAAGGTGTCCTGGTCCACGACCAGGACGCGATGGCCCTGGCGCGCCAGCAGCATCGCTGTCGCCGCCCCGGCGCATCGTCCACCCACCACCACCGCATCGACCGAAACTGCATCGACCATACAAGAGACCTCAAAGAGAACTGTCACCTCCCGCTGCACTGGCCGATGGCAGGGTGCAACTGGGAATCGGAAGCACGGGCCACCCGTAAGGCGGCGACGGCTGAGTATTGATATGTACCACGATCACCTGGGGCTTGCCGCTGGTTTGGGCCGAATCCAGGGCTTTCACGAGGGCTGCCTTGAAGGACTCGGTGCCCTGGTCGGGTGTGATGGCCACGGCCTCGGCGCCCAGGCCCTGAGAGAACAGCACCAGATCGGGCGCGCCCAGCTTGTAGTAGTCCTGCCAGGACGGGGCCGGTGGCAGCAACTGGGCCATGCCCTGGCTGACCATGGCCAGGTCGTTGTCATAGAGCACGACCCACACGGCGCCGGTGCGGTACTGGGCCGCGGTGGACACCTCGGCCCCGTGCATCATGAAGGCGCCATCACCCACGATGGCCACGCAGGGCTTGTCGGGCTGGGCCATCTTGGCGCCCACCACCGCCGCCACGCCGAAGCCCATCGGGCCCATGGCCAGGGCACTCTGGTAGCGCACGGGCGGGTCCACGACCAGGTTGTTGAGCGACCAGCCCACGCAGTTGCCGGCATCAATGAAGATCTCGCCCTCGCGAACCAGCTCGTTGATCACGCGGATCATCGCGGCGGGGTGCACGGGGGCCTTGTCGGAGTCGCGTCCCTCCGGGTCGGCCCAGGCCGTGTGGCTCTGCTTGATCTGGCGGACGTAGGCTTTGCGCTCGTCCACCTTGGCGGGATCGGGGTGGTGGTACTGGTGCGCATGCTGCAGCAGCACGTCCAGGCTGGCGCCGATCTCGCCGATCACGCCTCGCGTGACGGGGAAATCGCGTCCGATCACGCTGGCATCCAGGTCGAGCTGGATGAAATGCTGCGTGGGCAACAGGGCCTTGTTGTACGGATTGGACGCGGCCGTGGTGGTGGCCAGCTCGCCCAGGGTGGAGCCGAGCACCATCAGCGCGTCGTAGTGATCGGGATCACCCAGCGGCCTGATGTACAGGTCGGGCCAGGCACTGGCGCACATGCCGTAGTTGCGCAGGGACAGTTCATGCGATTCGGGGAAGATGCCCTTGGCGTCGGGCGTGGTCATCACCGGGATGCCAAAGCGATCGACGAACTCGGTGAAGGCCTTGAGCCGTTCGGGCTGGGCCAAGGCTTCGCGGCTGCCGTTGCCCAGGAAGATCAATGGGCGCCGGGCCTGCAGCAGTTCGTGCAGCGAGGTTTTCAGCGCTTCGGGATCGGCGCAGGCGGCACGGGCCTGGTAGCTGCTGGGGGTGGGCTTGGTGGGCGGCGGGCTGATGCAGGTGCCGGCCACGTCGTTGGGCAGGCTGATGTGGGCGGCGCGGTTGGGCAGGGAGCGGGCGTTGCGCAGCGCCTGCTGGAACAGCGTCTGGAAGTTGCTGGGTGACGAGATCATCGCGCTCGATTCCACGGCGTTGCGAAAGATCACGTTGACATCCAGCTTGGCGTCGGTGCCCTCCTGCAGGTAGCCTTGTCCAAAGTATTTCTCCGGTACTTCGCCGGTGATGACCAGGAGCGACACATTGCTGGCCTGCGCGTTCATGGCGCCGGACACGGCGTTGGTGGCGCCCGGCCCCGATGTGGTCAGCACCACGCCCAGGCCGCGGGTGGCCCGCGCATGGCCATCGGCCATGTAGGCCGCACCGCTTTCGTGGCGGCAGATGACGAACTCGATCTGGTCGGCGTGCTTCTTGAGCTCTTCCATCAGCCAGACGGCTGCGCCGCCGGGGATGCCGAAGACCTTGGTGACGCCTTCGGCCAGCAGGTATTGCACAAGCAGTTGTGCCACGGTGCAGCTGGGAATGGTCTGGGCGCCGGGGATGACGGAAACGGATTGGCCTGTTTGCATGGTGATTCTTCCCTTATTGAATCAATCGATGGAACGTGAAGAAGCCACATTTGTAACTCTCGTGTGTCTGTTTCAAACGTAGATATGAAGGGAATCTGACGTGGATACCAAACAATCAGGTAAAGAGGTGTTGGACGTTGCCATCGTTGGCGGCGGGGTTTCTGGCCTGTACAGCGGTTGGCGCCTGCTGACGGACGGTGGTTTGAAACGCGGTTCGGTGCAGCTGTTCGAAAGCAGCGGCCGGCTGGGCGGGCGCCTGCTGTCGGTGACGCCGCCGGACATGCCGCAGGCCCGCATCGAACTGGGCGGCATGCGCTTCACCACGGGACAGGAAACGGTGAAGGCGCTGGTGGACTACCTGCAATTGCCGACCGTGGATTTCTCGGTGGGCGAGGCGAACAATGTGGCGTACCTGCGCGGCAAGCACCTGCGCACGGGCGACCTGACGGATCCGGACAAGATCCCCTATGTGCTCACGGACGACGAGCGCGCCAACATCAAGGACGGCTTCACCGTGCTGGCCGCGCAGCGCTTCCTGCAGAAGGTGCTGGGCGTGGACCATGTGGACCTCAAGACGGTGGACTGGGAAAAGCTGGCCCGCAGTGGCCGCTACGAAGGCACCTTGCTGCGCGACCTGGCCATGCGCTATGTGTACAACCGCTCGGTCAGCCACGAGGCCTTTCAGTACGCCGAAGACACCAGCGGCTACGACAGCATCTACTTCACCTGGAACGCGGCCGATGGTTTCCCCTGGAACCTGTCGGACTACGGCGCCACCATCGAGTACAAGCGCCTGGTCGAGGGCTATGAATCACTCCCCCTGACCATCGCTCATCGCTACACGGAGGCCGGTGGCATCACCCACCTGAAGCACCGCCTGGTTCGCTTTGACAAGACCCGACTGCCCGATGGGAAAGACGGCATCGAGCTGCACATCGAGCACGACGGCCATGAGCAGGTGATGCTGGCGCGCAAGCTGGTGCTGGCCATGCCGCGCCGCTCGCTGGAGCTGATCGAGCAGAGCGGCGCCGTGCTGGCACCCGAACACCACGAGGTGCACCGCCTGATCCAGTCCGTGGTGCCGATCCCGCTGTTCAAGCTGGCCCTGTGCTACCGCACGCGCTGGTGGGAGAAGCTGGGCATCACGCAGGGCCAGTCGGTCACGGACCTGCCGATCCGCCAGTGCTACTACTGGCCGGTGGGCGACGACACCGAGGCTGGCGCCATCCTGATCTACGACGACGGGCTGGACCTGGACTACTGGGCCGGCCTGCGCGACAACCCTGTCAAGTTCACCAACCAGGGCCATGCACCGTCCAGCGAAGGCCTGCCCGCCGACGAATGGAACGACCATCCCGCACCGCAGCTGATGGTGGACGAGGCGCACCGCCTGCTGCTGCAGATGCACGGCTTGCAAGACCATTCGGACCTGCGTCCCTACGCCGCGGCCTACCGCGACTGGGGCGACGACCCTTTCGGTGGTGGCGCCAACTTCTGGCCACAGCATGTGGAGAGCTACGACGTGGGTCATCGCATCATCCACCCGGTGTCCAACGTGCCCGTCTACATCTGCGGCGAGGCCTACTCGCATGCGCAGGGATGGGTGGAGGGCGCGCTGGCCACGGCCGAGGAAATGCTGCAGAGCCACCTGGGGCTCAAGCCGCCGCCCTACCTGCAGGCGGCCCCGGTGGATTCGTCGCCTGATTCAACCACGAAGGTAAAGTAGGGCCGTTGCGTGCATCTCCATGCCGGTGCCCATCAGCACCAGGTACTTGGTGTTGATCTCGCCAAAGCACTTGGCGAGGTTCACCGGCACGGACGATGACACCATGTCGCCCAGCTCCTCCAGCGTGGTGATGTAGGTCCCAGGCTGGATGGCGCTGTTCCAGGCCTCGTAGATGGACTTGGAGCTTTGGTGCGCCACGAGGGTGATGTCTTTGCTCGTGATGCCGTGGCGCGCCAGCATGCGCGCAATGATCTTGGGTGGCACGGGCACGCCGAAGGTCTTGACCGCGGTGGCGCCGTCCTTCTCGTCGATCTTCATCAGCGGGGTGGTGAACAAGGCCAGTTCGCCCTGCTTCTCATGGAAGCGCGGCTCCATGCGCAGCGCGCGGAACCACGAGCTGTCGGTCTCGTTGTCCCAGTCGATCAGCGTGAAGCGGCTGGTGTCATCCGTGGCACCGACCACGGCCGCACCGGCGGCATCTGAGGCGGCCATGGCCACGGCTTCGTGGTAATCGACATGGTGCGTCCAGTTGTTGCCGCAGGCCACCAGGGCCTTGCGGGCCGAACCGGCCGCGATCAAGTCGTTGGCGATGCGCAGGCCGTCGTGGAAGGCCGTGTAGTCGGTGTTGAGCGTCATCACGCGGCAGCTGGCGGACAGCTTGAGCTCGTGGTGCACGGCGCACAGATCGTTGGGCGCATAACAACCGCTCACCGAGGCCGAGCCGATCAGCAGGTCGATGTCGGCCAGGTCCACCTTGGCATCCAGTGCGGCGTTGCGGCAGGCCTTGGCGACGATGTCGGTGACCTGGTCGCCGCGCTCCAGCACGCGCCGGTACTTCAGGCCGTCGAACAATTCGCCCCCCGAGGGCGGGTGCGCACGCAGCCAGTCGAACACCGGGTCGTCGTTGCCGCGGATCTTGTCGGGCAGACAATAACCCACACCCAGGATGGCCACTCTTGACGCTTGGTTCATCGCATGTTCCCTTGTTGATGGATGATGGGCATATCGGCAGGTGGCGCAGACCACCCAAGCTGTTTTTGCAGGGGCGGACAACAAGGAGACGGGACATGATCTTGTGCGCGGACATTGGGGCCACCAAAACCTTGCTGGGCTTGGCCGAGGTCCACCCCGAGACGGGGCGGGTGGTGGTGAAGGCCTCTCAGCGTTATGTGGCCGCGCAGGTGCCCTCGTTCGAGGCCATGCTGACCGATTTCCTCAGCCAGCATGGGCCTTCCTTGTCGCAGCCCTTGCGCGCGGTAGGCCTGGGCGTGGCCGGTCCCGTGCGCGACCAGACCGTGCAGATGACCAACCTGCCCTGGCGGCTGGATGCGCGTGAGCTCAGCCGCCACCTCGGGGGCGTGCCCGTCACCCTGGTCAACGACTTCGAGGCCGCAGCCCATGGCATCGAGGCCCTGGCACCCGATGAGCTGATGACCTTGCAGGCAGGCGATGCGCAGGCCCGTGGCAACCAGCTGGTGCTGGGCGCGGGCTCCGGCCTGGGCGTGGCCTTTCGCATCTGGCAGGGCAATGGCCACGCCGTGGTGCCGGGCGAGGGCGGCCATTTCAGCTTCTCCCCCATCAACGACCAGCAGGACCTGGCCCTGCAGCGCCTGCGCCCGCTGGTGCCGCGCGTCGTGGTCGAGCACTTTGTCTCCGGCCCGGGCCTGGCCAACTTCTACCAGTGCCTGGGCGACGAGCCACCCACCAAGGTGATCACCCCGATGGACACCGAGGGCCTGACCGGCGAGTCGGTGTTCCGCAAGGCGACGAAGGAGGGCGACGCCCTCGCGGCGCAGGCGCTGGAGCAGTTCCTGCTGGCCTATGGTTCTGTGGCGGGTGACTACGCGCTGGCCACGCTGGCCCGTGGCGGCGTGTATGTTGCTGGAGGCGTGGCGCAGCGTTGCGGCGAGATGATGCGCGATGGCCGCTTCATGCGCGGCTTCGGGCAGAAGGGGCCTTACACAGAGCTGATGGCCACGCTGCCGGTGCACCTGGTCCTGCAGCCCGAGCTGGGCCTGGTGGGCGCGGCGGTGGCGGGTGCGCGCCTGCCCCACTGACGCGGCAACGCAACTTGAAAGGACGGGACGCTCCATGACCAGCACCAAGCCCTCTTTGCCGGACATCACCCCGGCGCCCGAGTTGCTCGAAGCCCTGCTGCGCCTGTCGGCCGGCCATGGCACGGCGGCCGACAGCGCCCAGGCCCTGCTGGACGCGGTGAACCGCTACCTGTGGGACGGCAGCACCTTCAATGAGGCCAAGGCCGTAGGCGAGGCACTGGCCTTGCGCTCGCTGGGGCTGCAGGCCATGCCGCTCACGGATGCCAGCCCCCAGGAAACCCCCGGGGCGCCGCAGGACCAACTGCTGGAAGAGAAATTCCGCGTGACCGCTTCCGAGATCCAGCACCCGCGCCGCGTGCTGGGCGCCTCCAGCTTTCTGGTGAGCCTGCTGTCGCAAGACATCTCGCCCGGGCTGAAGGACGGTGCGGAGCGCCTGATCGCGCACCTCAAGGACATCTATCCGGTGGAGAGCGGCATCTACGACATCAACGCCACGCAGTGGTGAGGCCGGTGGCGGACTTTGTGCGGGCACTCAGGCTTGGGTGGCCGGCGCGATGGCGGGCACCACCGCCGTGGCATCGATTTCGAAAAGCATGCCATCGAGGGCCAGGCGGCCTACGGGGATGAGGGTGCAGGCGGGCGCGGGCTGTCCGGCCCACAAGGCCTTGATGGCGGTGCTCAAGACCGCCAGCCGCTCGGGTGAGTGGTCGACCACGAGCGCGGTGAGCCGGGTGATGTGCGACAGGCTGGCCTGCGCCGCCTGCAGCGCAGTCTGCAGGTTGTGCAGGGCCTGATGGACCTGCTCCGCGAAGTCGGTGGACAGCTGGCCATCCGCCGTCTCGCCGCCCTGGCCTGCCACGAAGACCA
Source organism: Aquabacterium soli (assembly GCF_003933735.1). GTDB lineage: Bacteria > Pseudomonadota > Gammaproteobacteria > Burkholderiales > Burkholderiaceae_C > Aquabacterium > Aquabacterium soli. The sequence goes on from NZ_RSED01000007.1 coordinate 42,658, forward strand.
GCCGGGCGGGCGCATCGGCCACCACCACGTGGCTGTAGCCATTGGGGCTGGGGTCGTACAGGGCGGGCGGGTTGATGAAGGTGTGCTGCGTCGACGACATGGCAAGGCCGGCTCGAGTGGAGAAGGCCTTCACTATCGAACCTCAAGCCCGCTTGAGGTCAATCGGTCGCGCCAGCCAACCCTGCCGAAGGCAGGGCCATCGAGTGCCGAGCCTTTCAGGGCAGCGAGGTCACCATTTGCTGCAGCATCGTCGCCACCTCGGCGTGCGTGTCCAGGAAGTAGCGCGCCTTGGACATCGGGTCGTCGCGCCCGATGCGCACCGTGAGCCAGCTGGGCTGGGCGCGTTCGAACACCGACTCGTCGTTCACGTCATCGCCGATGAACAGGGCGGCCTGGGCGCCCGTGCGGTGCACCAGGGCGGCCACGGCATCGCCCTTGTCGGGCGCGTGCGCGGCCACGATGTTGACAACGCACTTGCCGCCGAACTGGCGCAGGGCCGGGTCCAGTTCGCCCAGGGCGTTGTCGATGGCGCGCATGGCCTGGTCACGGTCACGCGCCAGGCGATAGTGCAACGTCAGCGAGTGGAGCTTGTCCTCCACCAGGACACCGGCGGCAGTCAGCAGGGGCTGGCGCTCCGCGATGCGCTCGCGCAGTTGGTTGAGCTGCTGGGTCAGCGCGCCATAGACCTCTTGCGAGAGCTGCGGGCTGTCCGGGTCTTCCGCCCCGTGGTTGCCGATGATGAAGTGCGGCTCGAAGCCCAGGCGCGGCGCCACATCGGCCACACTGCGGCCGGTGACGATGGCCACGGGCAGGCGGCGGGCCAACTGCTCCAGGCGCTGGGCCACGCCGATGGACACACGTGCGTCGTCGGGCAGCGTCACGATGGGGGCGAGGGTGCCGTCGAAATCGAAGGCCAGCAGGGGCTGCAGCCGCATGACGGTGTCGAGTGCCTGCAGGCCTTGTTGAGAGAACAGGTGTTTCACGTCGTCAGACCTCCCGACGGACTGTGGTGGGTTCGATGGATCAAGGGGTGAAGTCATCCTACGCCGGGTTGGTGCCGTTGAACACGGGCCTCGATGCGCTCGCGCAGGCGCCAGCGGCCAGCGTCGGTCAGCATGCGGCCGGCCCAGCGGTATACGTTGAACTCGTGCACCGTCATGCGCAGGCTGGCCATGCGCTCGCGCTGCTCGGCCTCGGGCATGGTGAGCGAGCGGTGCAGGGCATCGGCGGTTTCTTCCACGTGGTACGGGTTCACGATCAGGGCTTCGCTCATCTCGCGCGCGGCTCCGGCGAAGCGGCTGAGGATCAGCACGCCCCGCTCGTCGTCGCGCGCGGCCACGAACTCCTTGCAGACCAGGTTCATGCCGTCGTGCAGGCTGGTCACCATGCAGGCATCGGCAGCGCGGTAGAGCTCATTGAGCGCGTCGGATTCATGGTGCTCGGCCAGCAGGTGCACGGGCTGGTAGCTGTCGTTGCCGAAACGCTCATTGATGCGGCGCGTGGTGTTCTGGATGCGGTCCTGAAAGGCGCGGTACTCCTCCAACGAGCTGCGCGAGGGCGCGGCCACCTGCACGAAGGAGAACTTGCCGATCCACTCGGGGTGCTTCTCGAGCAGGCGCTCCACGGCATGCAGGCGCTCCAGGATGCCCTTGGTGTAATCGAAGCGGTCCACGCCGATGGCGATGCGGTGGCCGGGCGGCATGCCCAGGCGCTGCAACACGCGTTCCTTGCACTGGGCCACGGGCGCCCAGGTGGCCATGGTGGTGTCCGATGGCCAGGCGATCGAGATGGGGTAGTTCTCGACGAAGGTCGTGTCTTCGTGGAAGGAGATGGTGGAGTGCTCGTGCTCGATGCGCGCCTCGAGGTAGCGGTCCACCGTCTCGATGAAGTTCTTGCAGTGAAAGCGCGTGTGAAAGCCCAGGATGGTGCTGCCCAGCATGCCTTCTAGGATCTCCTGGCGCCATGGGCAGATGCCGAAGGATTCGGGGTTGGGCCATGGGATGTGCCAGAAAGTGATGATGGTGGCGCGCGGCAGCTTCTTGCGGATCAGGGCGGGCAGCAGCGCGAAGTGGTAGTCCTGCACCAGCACGACCGGGTCCTCGCTGCGGGCCTCGGCCACGACGGCATCGGCGAAGCGCTGGTTGATCTTGCGGTACTCCTGCCAGTCGTTCTCGCGGAACACGGGCCGCACGTGGGCCACATGGCACAGCGGCCACAGGCCTTCGTTGGCGAAGCCGAAGTAGTAGCCCTTTTCTTCTTCTTCGGTCAGCCAGATGCGGCGCAGCGTGTAGTCGTCCTTGCCGGGTGGCACCAGCACGCGGTCGTGCTTGTCGACGCTGCCGCGGTCGCCGCTGCCGCTGCCATGCGCGATCCAGGTGCCCGAGCAGGCGCGCATCACCGGCTCCACCGCCGTGACCAGGCCGCTGGCCGGGCGCTTGACGATGGTGCCGTGGCCGGTGTCCTCGTGGATGTAGGGCTCGCGGTTCGAGACCACGATCAGTTCATCACCGCGCAATTGCGTGCGCAGCAGGGCGCGCAGGCGCTCGGGGTTCCAGATGGTCTCGGGCCCGAGCGAGCGGCGGTACTCGTCTTCCAGATCGCGCAGGCGGCTGCGCAGATCGGCTGCCAGGGGGGCCAGCTCGGGCGAGGTCGAGATCAGGGGGCTGATCAGGCCTTCGCCGCGCAGCAGCGCGCGCGCGCCCGATACCCAGCCCCGCCAGCTCAGCTGCGCCACCACCACGGTGATCAGCGCGATGATCACGCCCAGCCCAGAGATCAGCACGATCAGGTACTTCTGCGTGTCCTGGCTGCGGCGCTCGACGAAGCTCAGGTCGTGCAGCAGCACCAGATCGGCGATGTGCTCGCCGTTGTCGGCCTTGACGGGGTGCATGCCCACGTGCACCGAGCCGCCTTCGATGTGCATCTGCGGGTCCTTGCGGCCGGCGGTCTCGGTCGCCTGCGCGCAGCCCAGGTCGCGGGGAAAGGCTGGGGTGTGACGCAACAGTTCGCCATTGAGCGTGCACAGACCGATGGCGACCAGGCGTTCATCCTGCACGGCGCGGTTGAACAGCACCTGCAGGCGCAGGCCCAGCGGGTCTTTCAAGGCCTCCGAGATGGAGTCGGCCATGGTGTTGGTCAGCAACTCGCCGCGCAGGTTCACATCGCGTGAGAACCAGCGCAGGGTGAGGCGGTCCATCAGCGGCAGCGCCAGGTACGAGGCCACCACCAGCGTGATGACCAGGGGGACCAGAAAGCGCAACTGCATGCGCAAAGTGTTCATGCGCGGGCTCCTCTTGTCTTGGGGGAGTTGAGTGTCTGCGCTGGCGTCGCAGGATGCCCGGGAGGCCTATACATTGGTGCAAATATACAGGGCTTCCCAAAACCCCCATGTTTCGCCCAGGTTGGGGGCCTTGCGGTACAAAGGGTGCAAGCTTGATCAAGACCAAGAAGAGGAACAAGAAGATGAGCCATCCCGTCGACCATGCTTCCCTGGGCCTGGCCCTGATCGGCAACTGTGCGATCAGTGCGCTGGTGGACAAACAAGCCCGCGTCGTGTGGAGTTGCATGCCGCGCTTCGACGGTGATCCGGTCTTCCACGCGCTGCTGGATTCGCCCGATGGCGTCAAGCGCGAAGGCACGATGTCCGTGGAGATCGAGGGGCTGGCGCGCACGGAGCAGGAGTACGAGCCGGGCACGGCCATCCTGCGCACCCGCCTGTACGACACCGAAGGGCAGGGCATCGAGGTGGTGGATTTCGCGCCCCGCTTCTTCCAGCGTGACCGGGCCTTCCGGCCGGCCCAGCTGGTGCGCCGCATCCGGCCGCTGAGTGGCCACCCGCGGGTGCGGCTGAGCGTGCACCCCCGCGGCGACTGGGGCGCCACCACCCCCACCTTCACGCGCGGCAGCAACCATTTGCGGTTCGTGTTCCCCGACCATGCGTTGCGCCTGAGCACCAACGCCCCGCTGACCTATGTGGTGGCCGAGACCTGGTTCTCGCTGTCCGGGCCGATCAGCATGTTCTTCGGGCCTGACGAGACGCTGGGCTCCGGCATCGAAGAGACCGCGCGCGATTTCGAAGAACAGACCAGCCTGTACTGGCGCCACTGGACGCGCCGCCTGGCCTTGCCACTGGAATGGCAGGACGCGGTGATCCGCGCCGCCATCACGCTCAAGCTGTGCCAGTACGAAGAGACCGGCGCCATCGTGGCCGCCATGACCACCAGCATCCCCGAGGCGCCGCACAGCGAACGCAACTGGGACTACCGCTACTGCTGGCTGCGCGATGCCTTCTTCGTGGTGCGGGCGCTCAACAGCCTGTCCGAGGTGGGTACGATGGAGGAGTACCTGCGCTGGCTGCACGACATCGTGCGCGGCGCGCAGGGCGGCCATGTGCAGCCGCTGTACGGCATCGGCCTGGAGCGCGAACTCACCGAGGGCCTTGTGCCGCACCTGGCGGGTTACCGCGGCATGGGGCCGGTTCGCGTGGGCAACCAGGCCTTCGAGCACTTCCAGCACGACGTGTACGGCAACATCGTGCTGGGCGCGGCCCAGGCCTTCCATGACCACCGGCTGTTCCGCCGCGCCGATGAGAGCGATTTCGCGGCGCTGGAGGCCATGGGCGAGCAGGCCTGGCGCCTGCACGATCAGCCCGACGCCGGCATGTGGGAGCTGCGCACGCGCTCTCGCGTGCACACCTCGTCGTCGCTGATGTCGTGGGCGGCGTGCGACCGGCTGGCCAAGGTGGCGGCGGTGCTGAACCTGCCCGACCGTGCAGCCCACTGGGCCGACCGTGCCCGCATCGTGCGCGACAAGATCCTGGCCCTGGCCTGGAGCGAAGAGCGCCAGGCCTTCGTTGAGAGTTTCGGGGGCAAGGACCTGGACGCCAGCGTGCTGCTGATGGCCGAAGTGAACTTCATCGATCCGAAGGACCCCCGTTTCATCAAGACGGTGGAGGCCCTGGAGGCCACGCTGTGCGACGGCCCCTTCATGCGCCGCTACGAGGCGCCCGACGATTTCGGCCGGCCCGAGACCTCCTTCAACGTGTGCTCGTTCTGGCGCATCGACGCGCTGGCGCGCATCGGCCGCACGCAGCAGGCCCGCGAGATCTTCGAGGCCCTGCTGGCCTGCCGCAACCACGTGGGCCTGCTGTCCGAGGACATCGCCGTGGGCAATGGCGAGCTGTGGGGCAACTTCCCGCAGACCTACTCGATGGTGGGCATCATCAACGGCGCGATGCGCTTGTCCAAGCCCTGGGACCAGGCCGTCTGAACAACGACGGGTTCGTGCGGGCCTGACCATGGTGGGGTCAGGCCTTGTCCACGGCGGGCGTGGCATGTTCGTGCTCAGGCGTGGGCGAGCGCTGTTCCGGCGCAGGCGGTCTGTGCTCGGTGTCGCTGGGCGGGTCCATCTCGGCGCGCAGGCGGGGCAGGTACTCGGGGTAGTCCTTCTGCATCATCGACATCAGCTCTTCGCGCACCAGGCAGCGCAGGTCCCAGCCCTTGCCTGAATCGGCGGTGCTGATCAGGCAGCGCAGCTGCATCGACTTTTCGCTGAAATCCGTCACCTGCACCAGGCACACGCGGCCGTCCCACAGGGGCGAGCCTTCGCACACACGCTTGAGCGCTTCGCGGATGGGCTGCAGCGGCATGCGGTAGTCCACCCACAGGAAGATGGTGCCCAGCAGTTGGGCGCTGGAGCGCGTCCAGTTCTGGAAGGGGTGTTCGATCCACCACTGCAGCGGCACGATCAGGCGGCGTTCGTCCCAGATCCGCACCACGACGTAGGTGCTGGTGATCTCTTCGATGCGGCCCCATTCGCCCTCCACGATCACGACGTCATCAAGCCGGATGGGCTGGCTGAAGGCGATCTGCAGGCCGGCGATCAGGTTGCCCAGCACGGGCCGCGCGGCCAGGCCGGCGGCGATGCCGGCCACGCCGGCCGAGGCCAGCAGGCTGGTGCCGAGCTGGCGCACGTCGGGGATGGTCATCAGGGCCAGCGACACGCCGATCAGCATCACCAGCGCGGCCACCATGCGGGTGACCACCCTGGTCTGCGTCTGGATGCGGCGGGCCGTCAGGTTGTCGGTGACGTTTTCGATGGGCTGCGACAGGATCACGGCATCGCCGCTGGCCTGCACGATGCGCACGATCAGCCAGGTGAGCGCCCCGATCAGCACGATCGTGGTGAACTGGCGTGTCAGGCCGATGCCACTCAGGTCATCCGGCGCTGCCCGCAGCACGAACTGCAGGGCCAGCAAGGGCAGCACATAGCTGGCCGGCCTGCGGGACGCCTGGGTGATCAGAGAGGCGGATGGCGAGCGTGCCACGGCACGGCGTATCACGGCCGCGCCAGCCTGGAAGGCCAGCCAGGCGATCACCATCGCGATGAGCGCTGCGACGAGCGTCAGCCCCCAGGGACCCAGGGGCAGGCGGTCCAGCCATTGCATGTATTCGGTGTTCTCCATGGACACGAAGTATCCATAGAGGAGGTGCCTGCCCGGCGTTCAGGGTTTTTGACGTCACATTGACGCCATGATCCTGTCAGAAGCGGACAGCCAGCCCCACGCCCCAGGCGAAGTCGGGCGTCTCCTTGGTGGCGCCCCACGAGAAGCTCACGTCCACCTGCACATCGTTGTTGATCAGGTAGGTGGCGCCGGTGTCCCAGGTGGCGATGTTGCCGCCGTTCTTCTTGGAAGCCAGTTGCTGGCCGGCCAGTTCGAAGAAGGTCTTGAAGCGGTCTGTCCAGGATTTGCCCACGGTCACGGCCGCGATGCCGCCCACGTAGCGGTCGCCATCCTCGTTCTTGTCGACGAAGAGGCCCGGCATCACGCCGATGGACCAGTCGTTGGGCAGATCCCACTCCGCCACGGCGCGCAGCGAGGGACGAACGCCGTCGCCACGGAAGGCGCGCGAGCCGGTCTCCAGGTCGGCGTGCAGCAGCCAGGCCATGGCCGGGATGCCCTTGTCGGCATCGCCATCCTGGGTGTGCCACTTGATGCCGATGGCCATGTCGGCGTAGCCACGCTCGCGCGTGGTGATGCCGGTGGTGGTGTCCTCGCTGCGCAGGCGCGAGATGCCGTCGGTCTCGACGCGGAACTCGAGGGTGTCGCTGACGCCGAAGCGCAGCAGCGTGGGCGTGGTGCTCAGGCGCTCCTTGACGCCATCGGCCTTGTTGCGCTCGCTGGCAAAGCCGGTTTCAAGCTGGAAGCGGCCCTTGCCCACCACGTCGCTCGATTCGACGAAATCGGGGCGGTCGGTGCTGATAGGCTCTTCGGCCCTCGCCGCCTGAACCAGGCTCAGGGCCAGCAGCGGGGCGGTGAGCATTGCCATGCGGCAAGCGGTCGAGAGAGTGGGGCGGTGTGAGCGCATGGGGGCCTCCTGTGGATAAGGACCGGCGCACATGCTGTCTGGGGCGAGCCTGCGGGGGCTCCGGGGGCGCGGCCGGGCGTGGCTGACTGTACTGCAGCGCCAGGGCGCTGCCCAGCGGGTGTGCCGTGGATGAGACGCAGCGTCAGCCGGGGGGCGCCAGGTTGTCGCGCAAACGGCCCAGCAGGGCGGACAGCGCCGCGAGCTCGTCGCTGCTCAGCCCCTTGACCATGGCCTGGCCCAGCCGCTGGCGCTGGCGATGCAGCACGCGCTGCAGGGCCGTGCCCTCGGCGGTGGGCGAGATGCGCTGCTGGCGGCGGTCGGTCGGATCGGGCTCGCGCAGCAGAAGGCCTTGGTCCACCAGCAACTGCACCAACCGGGTCACCTGGGCCTTGTCACGGCCGCTGTGCTCGACCAGATCGCTGGCGGTGCTGCCAGGCCGGCGCGCAAAGAACATCAGCACCTTGGCCTCCATCGGGGCCAGGCCGGCACCTTCCTGCCGCACGGCCTGGTGCAGCTGCGACTTGAACAGGTGGGTGAGGTCGGCCAACTGGTCGACGATCTCTTCTCTGGGCACTTTGGGATGGTTGGCGGGCATGGGGCACCGTGCGGGGAACGGAGAACTCAAGACCATATGGTTGACATAGTCAACCAATGAGGCATACGATATGTTGACATTATCAACCAACAACACCAAGTCGTCATGCCTGACAAGATTTCACCCGCCGACCTCACCGTGCAGCGCGTGCGCCACCCCGTCAAGATGCGCCGGCTGCAGGTGCGCCGCACGCAGTTGCTCAGCCCGAACCAGCTGCTCGTCACCCTGGGGGGGCCCGATCTGGCCGATTTCGTCACCGCCTCGTTCGACAACCACTTCAAGCTGATGTGGGCGCCCGATGGCCTGGGCGAGCCCGAGTTGCCCACCATGGGGCCGGAGGGCCCGCAATGGGCGCCCGGCGCGCCGCGCCCGCTGATGCGCGACTACACACCGCGCCGCTTCGACGCCCAGGCGCTGGAGCTGGACATCGAGTTCGCCCTGCACGGCGACGGCCCGGCCGCCAACTGGGCACGTCAGGCCCAGCCCGGGCAGACGCTGGTGGTGGGCGGGCCGCGCGGCAGCTTCATCGTGCCACTGGGTTTTGACTGGCACCTGCTGGTGGGCGACGACTCGGCGCTGCCGGCCATCGCCCGGCGCCTGGAAGAGCTGCCCGCCAGCGCTCAGGTCACCGTGGTGCTGGCCCTGGACAAGGCCGACCGGCGTGCGCTCGACACCCGTGCCGAGCTGACCCTGGTCTGGGTGGACGACCCCGCGGACCTGCCCGCTGCCGTGCAGGCGGTGCGCCTGCCGGAGGGTGAAGGCCATGCCTGGGCCGCGGGCGAGGCGCAGGCCATCGCCGAGGTGCGCAAGGTGCTGGTGGGACACCATGGGCTGGACAAGGCCCGCGTGCGGGCATCGGCTTACTGGAAGCGCGGGCAGGCCGATCACCACGAGTCGCTCGACGCCTGAGTGGCGTCATCGCGGCGTCATGTCGCCTTCATGGGATTGGCTTGCGTGGCTCGGAAGTTGCGTGTCCAGTGTCCATGCACGAACCACGTCCAGAGCCTGCCATGACCACCGCCTTGAACCTGTCAGCCGCCAACCGCCTGATCGACGCCGCCCTGGCCCACGGCCGGGCCGGTGGCATGGCGCCGCTGTGCGTGGCCGTGCTGGACGCAGGCGGCCATGTGATCGCCCTGCAGCGTGAAGACGGTGCCAGCATCCTGCGCCCGCAGATCGCCACGGCCAAGGCGCGTGGTTCTCTGGACATGGGATTTGGCGGACGCGAGCTGGCGCGCCGCGCGGCGGCCAACCCGGCCTTCATCGGGGCGCTGGCTGCGCTGGCGGGTGGGGACATGCTGCCCGTGCCCGGTGGCGTGCTGGTGCGCACGGCCGATGGCGCCTTGATCGGCGCCGTGGGCATCAGCGGTGATCTGTCCGACAAGGACGAGGCCTGCGCCATCGCCGGCATCGTGTCAGTGGGCCTGGTGGCCGATGTGGGTGTGCAGGAGCTGCACACCCAGGTTCCATCGGCCTGATCAGGCCGCCGCTTGCAGCGGGTTCTGCAGCGCGCCTCCGTGCATCGCCCCGCGGTGCTGCGCATACAGGCGGCGCACCCAGGCCATCGATGGGCGCACCTGCCAGGGCGCGGCCGCGCCGGCCATGGTCTGGCGGAACACCGGCTCGCCATAGACCGGGTGCTCGCTGGGGCAGGCCAGCGGGGCCAGCAAGGCCGCGGCGGTCAGGTCGGCCGTGCTCAGCTGGCCACCGACCAGGTAGGTGCGGCCATCGGCCAGGCGCGCGTCCAGCCAGTCCACCGCGTCGCCGATGCGGCGGTGCGCCCGTGCCGCGCCGGCCTCGGTGATGCTGAGCTTGCGCCGGAAGGCCCATCGGATGAACGGGTAGGCGCTGCGGATGAACGCGGCCTGGCCGGGCGTGGCGTGGTCGGTCCACAGGCGCTTGATGTGCTCGTCGCCGCTGCCGAAGCTGTGGGCGTACAGGTAGCGCGCCACGTCCTTGCCGATGGCATCGAAGCGTTTGGCCACCTCTTCGATCTCTGGCAGGTGCGCCGCGGGCATCAGCGGCAGCGGGCCGTGGTGCTCGTTCAGCCAGCGCAGAATGCGGGTGCTGTCCTGGATGCTGCCCTTCGGGGTCTTGAGCACGGGCAGGGTGGTCTGTCCGCGCTTGCCCATGGTCAGGGCCGGCAGGATGTGGAAGACGGGCGTGAGGCACACCTCGCGGTAGGCGATGTCGCTGATGTCCAGCGTCCAGCGGATCTTCTCGCTGTAGTGCGACATCGCGAAGGTGTAGAGCGTGTAGGGCGTGTTGTTCATGGTGAGGTCAAGCCTGCGCTGCCTTCTTGATGCGGTAGCCCAGGCGGGGAAAGTGCACATGCACGCTGCCGGCGCGTTCGGTGTCCAGCGACACGGCCAGGCGCTGCGCGTCCAGTTGCACCAGCGAGCCTGTCACGGTGGTGCCATGGCCCAGCAGTTCGGGCGTGATGCTCACCTGCGTGCCCAGCTCGATCCCTGACGGGTCGCGCTGATCGCTGGCGGGCAGCGGCAGGGCTGCAGGCGTGGCGGCCGCGGCCAGGGCGATGGCCTCGTCGGCGCTCATGGGCTGGTGCTCACCATGGCCGAAGGCGCGCAGGCGCTCCATCCAGGCTGCGGTGGCCGGGAAGCGGCTGAAATCGAAGCGGCCGTTCCGTGCGAACCACAGGGTGCTGTACAGCGTGAAATCGCCACTGCCCGGGCGCACGCCGTTGACGAAGCCCGGCCCGCCGGCCAGCCCCCGCTCGATCCAGGCCACCTGGGTGGCCAGCTCCTGCGCGGCCAGCGGCACGGAGGCCTTGAGCGCGGCACGGTCCAGCGGTGCGCCGCGCAGGGCGGCGCGGTCGGCCAGGAAGGCGTCGTCAAAGTGGTCCACGGCCACGCCGAAGGTGTAGGCCACGGCCTTGCCGAACAGGTTCAGATCCACCCAGTGCTCGACCACGTCGTTCCAGCCCGGCGACACGGTGCTGGCGGCCGGCGTGGGCGCCAGGCGCTCCAGCTCCAGGGCGATCAGGCGGGTGTCGCAGTAGACGTCGGCGCCCAGTTGCAGCACGGGCACCTTGCGGTAGCCGCCGGTCAGCGCGACCATGTCGGGCTTGGGCGCGATGCGCGGCACGATGACCGAACGCCAGGGCAGGCCCTTGTAGCCGAGCAGGGTGCGGATCTTCTCCGCATAGGGCGATTCGGGGTAGTGGTGAAGGATGGGTGTGCTCATGGAACGCATTGTGGTCAGCGTGGCGTGTGCCTAGAATTGTCATTTTGGACATCTTTGAGGCTGATATGGACAATGCGCTGGCGCCCCGCAGCCGGCCGCCCAAGCAGTTGCACCGCGTGGCCGTGGTGCTCTGCCGGCACCACAGCCTGGCCAGCATCGGTCTGGTGATGGACATCTTCCGCATGGGCAACCAGGTGCCCGGGCTGCACCGCTTCGAGCTGCTGCGCCTGAGCGCCGATGGCCAGCCCGTGCCCCACCCGGACGGGCTGCTCAGCGTGGATGGCGATGCGTCCCGCATGGCAGAGGCGCATGCGGTGCTGATCCCGTCGTTGTGGACGGATGGCGAACCCGCCGTGGCCGAGAACGCCGCGCTGATCCAGGCCTTGCAAGACCTGCCCCCGCAGGTGCTGCTGGCCTCGCTGTGCACCGGCGCCTACCTGCTGGCGGCCACCGGGCGGCTGGACCAGCGGCCGGCCACCTTGCACTGGATGCTGGCCGATGCTTTCCAGCAGCGGTTTCCGCAGGTGCAGGTGCAGGCCCATGAGAACCTCACGGACGACGGCGGCCTGATCTGCTCGGGCGGTTCGATGGCTGCGATGGACGGGTGCCTGCAGGTGATGCGTCGCCTGGCCGGGCGTGACACGGCGCGCCGCGTGGCGCAGATGATGGTGATCGACGAACACCGCGGACCGCAGACGCACTACATGCCCCCTTACGGCTGGCGCCGCCATGGCGACCCCGAGATGCGCCGCGTCGAGGCCACCTTGGTGGCGCGCCACGCCGAGGCGCTGGCATTGGATGAGCTGGCCACCCTGGCGCACGTGAGCGTGCGCACCCTGCAGCGGCGTTTCCTGGCCGCCACGGGCATGACGCCGATCCAGTACCAGCAGGCCGTGCGCATCGAGCGCGCCCAGGACCTGCTGCAGACCGAACACCTGCCCGTGCCCGAGGTGGCCGAACGGGTGGGATATCAGGACCGGGTCGCTTTCGGGCGCCTGTTCAAGAAGGCCACGGGCATGACGCCGGCGGCCTGGCGGCAACGCCACAAGCTGTCAGATTGATCCTTTTTGCTTGATGAAAAGTTGTGAGGCCGCATGAAAAAGGTCTCAAGCACCCTTCTTTTCTGTCGATAGCACGACCAAGAGGTGTGCTCATGAAACCAGTTTCCACCATTGCCCTGTCGGGCATGCAGGCCGCTCGGGTTCAACTTGACGTGGCGTCGAACAACATCGCCAATGCCCAGACGCTGGGTTTCCGGCGGCAGACGGTCACCCAGCAGGCGCAGCCCGAGGGCGGCGTCAGCACGACCGTCAGCCTGGTGAACACGCCCGGCCCGGATTTCACGGGCGACGTGGTCAATCAGCTGGGGGCGGGCTATGCCTTCGTGGCCAACCTGAAGACCGTCGAGACCGACCAGAAGATGACCGGCACCCTGCTGGACATCACGGCTTGATCATCTGATTTGATCGCCTGGCCTGATCACCCAGGCCGGCGGACTCCGTGCCCACGCGCTACAGTTCGGCCCAGCATGAGCCGACGCTGGATCGCCCACCTGGACATGGACGCCTTCTACGCGTCCGTTGAACTGCTGCGCTACCCGCAGCTCACCGGCCAGCCCGTGGTCATCGGCGGGGGGCGCCGCCACCAGCCCGAACCGCAGCCCGATGGTTCGCTGAGCTTCTCCACCCTGCGCCATTACGCCGGCCGCGGCGTGGTCACCACCGCCACCTACGCGGCCCGCGCCTTTGGCGTGCACTCGGCCATGGGCCTGATGAAGGCCGCGGCCCTGGCGCCAGACGCCGTCCTGCTGCCCACGGATTTCGACGAGTACCGCCGCTACTCGCGCCTGTTCAAGGCCGCCGTGGTCGAGATCGCCCCGGTGATGGAAGACCGGGGCATTGACGAGATCTACCTCGACCTGACCGAGGTGCCGGGCGCGCAGGACGCGGTTGATGGCGACCCGCTGGGCGGTATCCGCGCGCTCGGCCAGCGCCTGAAGGACGCTGTGCACCACGCCACCGGGCTGAGCTGCTCGGTCGGCATCACGCCCAACAAGCTGCTGTCCAAGCTGTGCTCCGATCTGGACAAGCCCGATGGCCTGACCTTGCTGGAACTCAGCGGCATCCCTGAGCGCATCTGGCCGCTGCCGGCCAAGCGCATCAACGGCATCGGGCCCAAGGCCAGCGCCCGGCTGGAGGCCCTGGGCGTGCACACCATCGGCGAGCTGGCCGCGGCCGAGCCCGAATGGCTGGTGCAGCACTTCGGCGCCAATTACGGCCTGTGGCTGCATGAGGCGGCGCATGGCCGGGACGACCGGCCCGTGGTCACCTACCGCGAGCCCAAGTCGCTCAGCCGCGAAACCACCTTCGAGCGTGACCTGCACCCGCGGCAGGACCGGGATGCGCTGGGTGCCATCTTCACGCGCCTGTGCGAGCAGGTGGCCAGCGACCTGGAACGCAAGGGTTTCGAAGGCCGATCCATTGGCGTGAAGCTGCGCTATGACGATTTCAAGATCGTGACCCGGGTGGTGACGCTGCCGGCGCACACGCAGGATGCGGCCACCATCCGTCAGTGGGCGGGGCGTTGCCTGAAGACCGTGCCGCTGGACCAGCGCCTGCGCCTGATCGGCGTGAAGGTGGAAGGGCTGCGGCGGCCGGGCAGCGAGCCGGTGGCGGCCCAGGAGCCCGCCGCCGCCTGGCGCCTGGGCGAATCGCTGCCCCTGTTCTGATCCTCAACCTGGCTCAGCCGGGGCGGTTGCTGGCTCGAAGGCCGGTTCGGCCAGGCGCCGGCTGTGATCACGCAGATCGACGGGCCAGGGTTCCGTCAATGCATTGAAACGCTCGCGCTGACCGGCATACAGCGCCCGGGCCACCTCTTCATAGCCTGGCAGATCACCCGCCATGGCCATCATGAAGCGGTCGGCACTGGCCTGGGCCTGGCGGATGCGTTCTTGCGCCGAGGAGGCGGTGCGGGCGGTGTCCACCAGCTTGCGCAGCGTCACCGAGGCCCCGCCGGGCTGGGCGCCCAGCCAGTCCCAGTGGCGCGGCAACAGGGTTACCTCACGGGCGACCACGCCCAACTTGGGGCGGCCCGGGCTGCGCGCGTGGGCATCGGCCGACAAGGGGCTGGCAGCCTCTGCCTCCGCTGGCGGACCCAACTGCAGCGCCAGGCGTGCGGCGATGTCCTCGGCGCTGCCGCGCAGGTCCAGGTCGACGCTGCGGCCCTGCTGGTCGTCGAAGGTCAACACGCTGGCGTTGGGGTCATGTCGCAAGGCGGCCTGCACCGCCAGGGCCACCTCCAGCGGCGAGCCGCGGTGCAGCAGGCGTGTGCCGGCAAAGGCTGTCCAGTGGGCAGCGGGCGGGGAATGGTCAGGTGGTGTGCTCATGAAAGTTGAATTTACCCGGGTGAAATTGTCTTGTCAATATTACCCGGGTAAAAATGAGGCTCAAGACGCGTCACAGATGCCCGATATCCACGGTGACTTGTCTTTTCGGAACATTTCCTTGTCCATATCCCTGGGGTCTGCCACGTCGCTGCCCGCCCTGGAGTCCCAAGCACCCCAAAGCGACGAACAACTGGCCCGGCGCTGTGTGCTCGACACCGCGGCGCGCAGTGCCACGGGCACCTTTGTCTACCCTGCCATCTGGTTCACGTTGGTGCTGGCCACCGGCACGCATGAGCGCTGGCCGCTGTTCGCCTGGCTGAACGTGTTGGGCCTGGGCCTGCTGGCGCTGCTGCGCATGGCCTTGAACCACCGGCTGGAGCACCTGCTCACGGTGCGCCTGCGCACCACCAGTTGGGTGTTCACGGTGTTGACGCTGCTGATGGCGTTCTACTGGGGCGCGCTCACGGCCTGGTGCATGGCCCACGCGCCGGACGAGACCCTGTCGTGGGTGATGCTGGCCGCCACCGTGGGCTTCTGTGCTGGCGGCAACACCATGGTGGGCATCAACCCGACCCTGCGGCTGAGCTATCCGGGCCTGATGATCGCGCCCGTGTTCCTGGTCGAGGTGCTGATGCCGACCGCCTCGCACCTGATGATGGCCGCGCTGGAAGGTGCCTTCGGCATCTACCTGGTGCGCTCATCCCGCGTGGTGCACGACGACTACTGGCACATGCTGCAGACGCAGCGCCTGTCCGACGCACGTGCCCGCAGCCTGGAGCTGGCCAGCCTGACCGATGGCCTCACGCAGATCCCCAACCGCCCGCACTTCGACCGGCAGTTCCAGTACGAATGGGAGCGCCAATGCCGCCATGGCGCGCCGGTGTCCGTGATGCTGGTGGACCTGGACCATTTCAAATCCATCAACGACACCTACGGCCACCCCTTTGGCGATGCCTGCCTGCAGGCCGTCAGCCAGGCCCTGAGCGGCAGCATGGGCCGATCCACCGATTTCGTGGCGCGCTATGGCGGCGAGGAGTTCGTGGTGCTGCTGGCCCAGACCGATGGCGAGGGCGCCCGCGTGGTGGCCGAGCGCCTGCTGCAGCAGGTGCGCGAGATCAGCCTGTCGCACCAGGGTGCGCCCGTGCGCATCACCTGCAGCATCGGTGTGGCCTCGACCGTGCCTCATGGCAGTGAGCCGCCGGCCGCGCTGGTCAAGCGGGCCGACGATGCGCTTTACCGCGCCAAGCACCACGGCCGCAACCGGGCCGAGATGGCGGTCTGAGGCGAGTCTTGGCGCTCAGTGCGCCACCTCCAGCACGATCTTGCCGATGTGGTCGCCGCCTTCCATCAGGCGGTGCGCCTCTGCGGCCTGTTCCAGCGGGAAGGTGGCGTGGATCAGCGGCAGGCAGCGTCCGGCGTTCAGGGCCGGCCAGACCATGCTCTGCAGCTCGCGGGCAATGACGGCCTTCTCGTCGCGTGTGCGGCCGCGCATGGTCGATCCGGTGATGGTCAGGCGGCGGCTGGCCACGGCGGCCAGGTCCAACTGCTCGGCGCGGGCGCCGCCCAGGAAGCCGATCACCAGCAGGCGGCCGTCCATGGCCAGCGTGGCGATGTTGCGCTGGAAATAGGCCGCACCCATGATGTCCAGGATGGCATCGACGCCGCGCCCGCCCGTGGCGGTCAGCACCTCGCGGCTGAAATCCTGCTCACGGTGGTTGATGGGCTCGGCGCCCAGTTGGCGCACGGCCTCGCATTTCTCGGCGCTGCCGGCGGTGGCAAAGGCCCGCACGCCGAACTCGCGCGCCAGCATCAGCGCCGTGGTGCCAATGCCGCTGGTGCCACCGTGCACGAGCAGCGCATCACCAGCCTTGACGCGGCCCATCATGAACACATTGGCCCACACGGTGAAGAAGGTCTCGGGCAGAGCCGCGGCCTGCACCGCGCTCAGCCCGGTGGGCCAGGGCAGGGCCTGGGTGGCCGGCACGGTGCAGTACTGCGCGTAGCCGCCCCCGTTGACCAGGGCACACACCTTGTCGCCCAGCACGAAGCCCTGGGCACCGGGGCCGGCGCCCACCACCTCACCCGCGATCTCCAGACCAGGTGCGGGGTTGGCGCCGGGCGGCGGCGGGTACTTGCCCTGGCGCTGCAGCACGTCGGGGCGGTTGATGCCGGCGGCTTCCACGCGGATCAGCAGCTCGCCCTCGATGGGCCGGGGCAGGGGCACGGTGCGCAACTGCAGCACCTCGGGCGCGCCGGGGGCGGTGATGGTGATCTCCTGCATCGAATCGGGCAGGGTGGCTTCCAGGATGGACATGGGTTTCACGGACTGGCGGGTGGCACGAAGCCCACACAGTACACCGGAGGCAGGTGGTTGGACACGGCCTGCCAATGATCCCCCTGGTCGTCGGAGACCCACAAGCCGCCCGTGGTCGAGCCCAGCACCAGGCATTGTCCGGCGTCGTCCACGGCCAGTCCGTGGCGGTAGGCCAGGTCGTAGGCATGCTGCTGGGGCAGGCCCTGGCGCAGCACCTCGAAACTGCGGCCGCCGTCGCGCGTGCGGCTGACCACCAGCTTCGCGTCCACCGGCACACGGGTCTCGTCCTTCACGGCCGGCACGAACCAGGCCGTGTCCGCATTGCGCGGGTGCACCGCCAGCGCGAAACCGAAGCCCGAGGGCGGCACGTCACTGATCTCATGCCAGTGGCGCGCCCCATCGGTGCTGCGGAACACGCCGTTGTGGTGCTGGGCCCAGAGCACCTCGGGGTGGCCCGGGCAGTGCAGCAGCCGGTGCGGATCCTGGATGTTGGGGCTGCCCGCCAGCTCGGGCGGCATGTAGGCGGCGCGCATGCCGTCGGCGGTGAGCTGCCAGGTGGCGCCGCCATCATGTGTCTGCCAGACGCCGCCGCACGAGATGCCCACGGTGACGTGGCGGCTGTCGCGCGGATCCACATTGATCGAATGGATGCCGGGGTGGTCGTAGCCACCGCCGAACCACTCTTTGCGCTCGGGGCGGTCCCACAGGTCGGTCATCAGTTGCCACGATTGCCCGCGGTCGCCGCTGCGGAACAGCCCGCCGGGGATGGTGCCGGCCCACAGCACGCCGGGTTGATCTGCACCGCCCGGCTCCAGGCACCAGATCTGGTCCAGCGTGTCCGGTTTTTCATCGCTGCCCGCAACCGGTGCGGGGTAGGCTGGCACACCCACCTCGGTCCAGGTTCGGCCCTGGTCGGCCGAGCGGTGCAGCTTGACCCCGAAATGACCCAGCCGCAGGGCGGCATACCACTGGCCATCGCGCGGGTCGGCCAGCACGGCCGACACCGGCTCGCCCAGGAAGTGCACGGCATCGGCCAGGGCCCAGCCGGTGGGGCCGCGGTGCAAGGTGATCAGGCCCTTGCGGGTGCCCAGCAGGCAGAGATCGCTCATGGGTTTCTCCGTGGAGGTCGTGTTGGCGGGAAGCGTTGATCAGCCCCCGGTCAGGGCCTGCAGCACATGGACTTGGCTGTCAGGGCCGACCGGGTCACTCAGTGCGCGGCGGTCCTGTGCGCGCACGCCATCGATGAACACCACCACGTGCCGGCGCAGCGCGCCGTGTTCATCCAGCACATAGCCACGTGCGGCTGGATGCTGCTCGAAGATGGCGTCCAGCACCGTGCGCAGCGTGTCGCCGCGCACCTCGCCATCGGGGCAGGGCACGTGTCGCAGCAGGTGGGCAGTGAAAGCGACGTGGGGCATGTTGATTTGTGTACGGTGTACACAATAAGATAGCAGCGGCGATGGACAATGTCCACCTGGAGGCACGATGACACGCAGCACGACCCCGGGCACACACGCCCGATCATCCACCGCATCTTCCAGGGCTGAGCCACCCCCTGCGCGCACCACCTACCGACATGGCGATCTGCGCCAGGCCCTGCTCGAGGCCGGCATCGAACTGGCCCGCGCCGGCGGCCCCGACGCCGTGGTGTTGCGCGAGGCCACCCGGCGTGCCGGCGTGGTGCCCAACGCCGCCTACCGCCATTTCGCCAACCGCGAAGATCTGCTGCAGGCCGTGCGTTCAGCGGCGCTGTCCTCGCTGGCCCGCGCCATGGAGGCAGGCATGGATACCGCCGTGCCGACCGCGCGGGGCAAGCGTGCCGCCGCCGAAGCCGCCCGTGCCAGCCTCCGGGCCGTGGGGGCGGGCTATCTGCGTTTCGCGCTGGCCGAGCCGGGCCTGTTCAGAACGGCCTTCTCGGTGCCGGGTGATCCGCGGGTGGCGGCCGACCCGGCCAAGGCCGGTGACAGTGGCCTGAACCCCTTCCAGTTGCTGGGCGCGGCGCTGGACCGCATGGCCCACGCCGGCGTGCTGCCGGCCGACAAGCGCCTGGGCGCCGAATACCTGGCCTGGTCGGCGGTGCATGGGCTGGCGCTGCTGGTGATCGACGGACCCCTGCGTGAGGTGAGCGCCACGCAGATCCGCGTGCTGGGTCAGCGTCTGCTGGACATGGTCGAACAGGGCCTGGCCTGACCCTGCCCCGTTCGCCCATGCTCACGTGGGCATCGGAGCCGGCACGATCACCATCCAGTTCACCCCGAAGCGGTCGTTGACCACCCCGAAGCTGGGTGAGAAGAAGGTCTTGCCCAGCGGCATGGTCACCTGCCCGCCCTGGGACAGTGCGTCGAAGCGCTGCCGGGCCTCGGCCTCGTCGGCCACGGCCAAGGTCAGCGAGATGCCCTGGAAGCCTTGCGTGCCAGCGCAGTAGCCGTCGGTGGCCATGATCTCGCTGTCGCCGATGCGGATGCTCGAATGCATGACCTTGTCGCCTGTGCCTGGAGGCATCGTGCCCTCGGGCGGCGGCTCCGGGCTTTCCTTGAAGCGCATCAAGGCGGTGATCTGGCCGCCGAGTTGGTCGCGGTAGAAGTTCAGGGCCTCTTCGCAGCGACCATTGAAGGACAGATAAGGTTGGATGTGCATGGTGTGGTCCTCTGGGTTGTCAGGGCCGCTTGGGCAACGGCACATCCGCAAAATTATCATGGTTTGTGTACGGTGTCCACATATGCGGGTAAACAGCGAGGACTTGCCTGCATGCATCGACCTGTGTCGCGGCGCCGCCTCAGCTTGGTGACAAAACACCTTGTCATGTAACGCCGGGGCCCAATGCCGGCTACGAACTATGCAAGTGCTTACACCAGCGCCCAGTTGGCCATCGGGGCATCGATAGCATCGCGCCCTTGCTGCAGGCCACCTCGGCAAGCCCAAGACATCATCAACAAACACAGGACCCTTCCCATGAGCAAGATCTCGCCGTTCGCGCGCATCGCCCTGGCCTGCATGGCCGCTTCCCTGATCAACACCACCGCCGTGGCCGCGCAGAAGGTGTGCGTGTTCGACATCCTCGGCACCTCGGGTGACGCCTACAACATGGCCAAGGACTACGGTGTGGCCATGAACAAGTCGGGTGTGTCGCTCGAACTCAAGGCCTACAGCAACGAGGCCGTGGCCGTGGACGACTTCCGTGCCGGCCAGTGCGACGCGCTGCTGGCCACGGCCTTCCGCACGCGCCAGTTCAACGGCGTGGCCGGTGCCATCGACACCCTGGGGGCCACCACCATCATCAGGGGCGGCAAGATCGACATGGCCGCCAGCTACGACGTGGTGCGCAAGGTGGTGCAGACCTACGCCGCACCGCAGGCCGCCAGGTTCATGACCGACGGCCACTACGAGATCGGCGGCATCTTCCCCTTCGGCGCCGCCTACCCCGTCGTCAAGGACCGCGGCATCAACACGGTCGAGGCGCTGGCCGGCAAGAAGATCGCCGCCTTCGACTACGACAAGGCCCAGGCCCTGATGATCCAGCGCTTGGGCGCGCAGCCCGTGTCGGCCGACATCACCAACTTCGCCACCAAGTTCAACAATGGCAGCGTCGACATGATCGCCGCACCCACGCTGGCCTACAAGCCGCTGGAGCTGAGCAAGGGCATCGGCGCCAAGGGCGGCATCGCGCGCTTCCCGCTGATGATCCTCACCTACCAGCTGGTGCTCAACAAGCCCAAGTTCCCGGCCGGCTTCGGCGAGAAGTCGCGCGGTTACTGGGTGGGCGAGTTTGAGCGTGCCATGGGCCTGATCAAGACCGCCGACGCCGGCATCCCCGCCGCAACCTGGGTGGACCTGGCCCCCGAGAACGCGCTGAAGTACAACCTGATGCTGCGTGAATCGCGCATCGAAATCGCCAACAAAGGCCTGTATGACAAGCAGGGCCTGCGCGTGATCAAGAAGGTGCGCTGCACGGTGAACCCGTCGGATGCCGAGTGCTCGACGCCTTCGGAAGAAGGTTGAGGCGCGTGCACGAAACGGCCGGCCGGTGGATACTCAGGTGCCATGAACGAACACGCTCCTCTTTCCATCCAGCGGCGGCGTTTCGGCCTGTGGGCCGCTGCGGCTGCCATGGGCCTGGCTGCCACCGGCTGTGCTCGCGATGTGCCCCCCTCGCCCGCCCATGGGACCGGGCCGGCCACACCGCCACCCGATGCCGATCCGTGGCGACAGCGCCTGTGGGCCCTGGAGCGCAACAGCGGCGGCCGCCTGGGCGTGGCTGCGCTGGACCTGCACACCGGTGCGCGCCTGGCCTGGCGCGCGGACGAGCGCTTCCCGATGTGCAGCACCTTCAAGCTGCCGTTGGCGGCCATGGTGCTGCAGCGTGCAGACCGCGGCCAAGAACGCATGGACCGCTTGCTGCTCATCGACAAGGCGGCCTTGGTGCCGCACTCGCCCATCACGGAGCGGCACGTTGGCGAGGTGGGCATGACCATGACCCAACTGGCTCGCGCGGCCGTGACCGTGAGCGACAACACCGCGGCCAACGTGCTGCTGCGGGAACTGGGCGGGCCGGCCGCCTTCACGGCGTTCGAGCGCTCTCTGGGCGATGCCACCACGCGCCTGGACCGCTACGAGCCTGATTTGAACGACACCGTGCCCCCTGCCGACGAACGCGACACCACCACACCCGCCGGCATGCTGGCCGGGCTGCAGCAAGCCGTGCTGGGAGATGCTCTGTCGCCTGCGTCGCGCGAACTGCTGGTGCGGTGGATGCGTGAGACGAAGACGGGCGAGCATCGTCTGCGCCATGCGGTGCCCCCTGATTGGCAGCCAGGCGACAAGACCGGGACAGGCGCCCCCGGCACGGCCAACGACGTGGCCGTGTTCTGGCCGCCCGGGCGGCAGCCCGTGCTGGTGACGGCCTACCTCACGCAGGCCACCTTGCCTGCGGAAGGCTGCGAGGCTGTGCTGGCCGATGTCGGCCGCCTGGTGGTGTCGTTGGTGCGCGACGCCAAGCAACCGCCGCCGCCCTGATCCTTGGGGAGAAGACACGAGGGCTTTCTTTTGTGTTGAGGGATAACCCTTGGCGCATCCCCTCAGGCTGGCGTTGACGCCCTGTGACACTCTTTTGCAGAATCCTGCTGTCTACAGCAGGGAGTTACCTTTCATGGTTCTGCGCAAGTTCACGGCTGCCACGCTGGCTGCGGTCGCCACCTCGTTCGTTTCGCTGTCGGCGCTCGCTGCGCCCGTGACCTACAACTATTCGACCTTGCACGGCGGCCTCCTTCAGGCGTCTTCCAACGCCGCCGTTCTGACGGCTCTGGGCGGCCCGGCCGTGACGGTGTCTGGCAGCTTCATCTATGACGCCGAGACCCCCTTCACGACGTATACGCAGAACATCGGCTACGAGGCGGGCCGCGCGGTCTACTCCGGAGCCGTGTCCCAGCTCAGCGGCACGGTCAACAGCACGGTCGGCGGCTTGTCATTCATCGACAACGGCACTGGTGTCGCCACGGTCGGCAACGAAGTGCCGTCGCTTGGCCGTGACTCGTTCTCGCTGAACGCCGATCCCACCCCGCGTCTGGGCGAGAACACCACGCCCGCTGAGTACGCCCATCAACTGGCTGGTTTCAATGTGGGCGACTACACCCTGCACAACGTGCGCCTGTATTGGGTAGAAGGCTATTTTGCTGCGCCGGATTTCCTGTCGAACAACGATCTGATGCCCACGCCGCCTACCTTCTATGGCGTGGTGGCGCTGGACTTCATCCTCACGGCCGATCCCACGAACACGGCCAACTCGCCGTACTACAGCCGCACCGTGTACTTCGGCGGCCTGACGGCGAGCGTGGCCGCCGTGCCTGAACCCGGCACGACAGCCCTGGCCCTGGCCGGCCTGGCCGGTGTGGCGCTGGCCATCCGCAGCCATCGACGCCAGGCCCCTCAAGCCTGAGCGCTGTTCGCCCTGATAAAAAAAGTCACCGCCCGCGGTGGCTTTTTTCTTGGGGGATAACACGCCCCCCGTTCTGGGCGTTCATGGGGAATGCCCGGATCGGGGCCTGTAACGAGCATCGTTAATCTTGCGCTCAGCTGTAGCCACCCTTCACAGGGCCCAAGATGAACGTTTCGCCTGCTGAGCACGCCACCGTCCCCGCCACCCTGGCCGATCCTCCTGCCGAGCGCTCGGCCCTCTACGACCAGATCGAAGCCGAGTTCGAGGCCATCAAGCAGCGCTACAAGGCGAAGCTGGGGCCGGCCGATGTGGCCTACATCAAGGGCCTGCGCTTCAAGTCCCGGCTGGCCGAGTTCTTCGGCCGCGGCCTGATCTGGGTCAGCCCCGAGCCCATCACCTTCAGCGCCGGGGTGGCGCTGCTGGCCCTGCACCGCAACCTCGAGGCCATCGAGATCGGCCACAACGTGCTCCATGGCCAGTACGACAGCTGTCCCGAGATCCCGCAGTTCCACTCGCGCAACTTCAAGTGGAAGGCCCCGGTCGACGAAGAAGGCTGGCGCCGCGAGCACAACGGCCAGCACCACGTGCACACCAATGTGTTCGAGATGGACCCGGACCTCAACCACGGCATCCTGCGCATGAACGATCGCACGCCCTGGAACCCGTACCACCGCTGGCAGCTGCCCATGTACCTGTTCATGGCCTATCCCATCGTGCTGTACGGCTTCAACCTGCAGAACCTGGGCCTGCGCCAGGCCTGGCGCGAGCGCAAGTTCCCCAAGGGCAACGAAGGCTATGCACCCGTGCACCCGGGCGGTGACCTGGCCGACTGCAAGCGCCGCCACCGCCTGTCGGTGTTCCGTGTGATGTTCAAGGAATACGCCGTGTTCCCGCTGCTGGCGCTGGCCAGCGGCTTCTCGTTCTGGAAAGTGATGCTGGGCAACGCCCTGGCCGATGGCATCAACAACTACTGGGTCAGCCTGACCATCCAGGCCACCCACCTGACCGAACCCCTGCAGCCCGAGGATGCCCTGGCCCACAAGGGCCGCTGGTACTTGTCGCAGATGGATTCCACCGTGAACTTCAAGGGCAGCCGCCGCATGAGCATCCTGTGGGGGCACCTGAACTACCAGATCGAGCACCACCTGTTCCCGGACATCCCCTCGCGCCACTACCCGGACATGGCCCGCGAGGTCAAGCAGGTCTGTGCCAAGTACAACTTGCCCTACAAGTGCAACGAAAACTGGTTTCAGGCCATCCGCAACTACCTGGGCGCGATGTGGAAGTACTCCTTCCCCACGCCGGCCGAGCGCCAGGCCATGGCTGAAGAAGAGGCTCGCCATGCTTGAGCGTGCCGAGCGCATCGTGCACGGCGCCAGCCGCTGGGTGCTCGACCGTGTAGATCCGCAATGGGTCGACTACGTGGCCAGCAACACCATGACCGACATCAACCGTCGGCTCAACCGCTTCATCTGGACCTACGACCTGCAGGCCCAGGTGGTGCGTGTGGTCGACGAAGCCCCGGGCGTGAAGACCTTCGAGCTGCGGCCCAACCAGCTGTGGCGCGGCATGACCCCAGGTCAGCACGTCGAGGTGCTGTTGCCGGTCGATGGGCCCGACGCACAGCCGCTGCGCCGCCACTACAGTGCCACGGCCTTGCCGCGCGGTCGCTTCAGCATCACCGTCAAGCGCCTGCCCGAAGGGCGCGGATCGGCCTGGATGCACGAGCACCTGCGGCCGGGCTCGCTGCTTCGCCTCAATGCCGCGCAGGGCAGCTTTGTGCACCGTGACCAGAGCAGGGTGCTGTACCTGTGCGCAGGCTCGGGCATCACGCCCTGCCATTCCATGGTCGATTCGCTGCTGGCCTGCCCCGCCGGTGAGCGGCCTGATCTGCAGGTGATCGCACAGTTTCGCCATTCCGGCGATGTGATCTTCAAGGACGCGCTGCGCCGCTGGGCCCGCGCCGGCATCAAGGTCGACACGGCCTTGAGCGGCACGCCCGAGGCCGGCCACGCACCGCGCCTGGATGCCGATCAGTTGAAGCTTCTGTGTCCGGACATACGCCAGCGTGACATCTACCTGTGCGGCCCCGATGGCTTCATGACGCAGGCCATGGCCCACCTGCAGGCCCTGGGCGTGGACCTGACCCGCGTGCACACCGAGCGCTTCACCGTGCCCGACACCGTGGCCCGCCCGGCCGCTGGCTTCAGCGTCGAAGGCACCGAGGTGGTCTTCAAGCACCTGAACCGCCGCATCACCCTAACTGCCGCCGACCAGAACAAGACGCTGCTGCAGGCTGGCCGCGACCATGGCCTGGACCTCGAAGCCGGCTGCTGCCAGGGCATGTGCGGCACCTGCAAGCTCACAGTGCACGAGGGCGAGGTCAGCGGCAACACGCTGGGCCGTGCCGTCTACCTCTGCACGGCCTATCCGGCCTCTCGCACCGTGGTGCTGGGCGGCTGAGCACACCGCCCTGGCCGTGCTCTCTTGAGGGGGTGATCAAGTCCCCGGCGACAGGCCGATTTCATGGCAGAGTGCAGCCACCACAACAGGTTGCAGGGGATGCCATGGGGCGCAGGATCAATGGGGTCGAGGGGGACATGGCGGGCGCCGTGCGGGCTGTCCTGAAGACCGCCTGGCGCGCCACGCGGCGGCCCCTGCTGGGCCTGGTCTTCGGCGGCGCAGCGGCCTGGGCCACCGCCGGCCCCTTGCCCCGCAGTGAGGTGCCGGGCGCCCTGAAGGACTGGCTGCCCTGGGCCTTTCAAGGCCAGGAGGCCGCGCTGTGCCCGCCGGCCTACAACGCCGAAGCCGACAAGGCCTGCGTGTGGCCCTCATCTCTGACGCTGCACGCCGATCCGGGCGGTGCGCGCTTTCGCTACGAGGTGCAACTGTTCGGCCCTTCCGCGCTGGTGGCCCTGCCGGGCGAAACCGGTCGATGGCCGGTGGACGTCCGTGCCGATGGCCAGGCCTTGCCCGTGGCCGAGCAGGACGGCCGCCCGGTGGCCCTGCTGGCCCCGGGCCGCCATGTGATCGAGGGCAGCATCGCCTGGAAAGAGCTGCCACCGGATCTGCGCCTGCCGCAGGGCGTGGGCAGCCTGGCGCTGTGGGTGGGCGGCGTGCCCGCCCCCCGCACGCCCGATGCCGATGGCCGCGTCTGGCTGCGCCAGGCCCCCGAGGCCGAGCAGAGCACCGATGCCTACACCGTGCACACCTCGCGCCGCATCGACGATGGCGTGCCCCTGCGCGTCACCACCCACATCGACATCGCCGTGTCCGGCAAGGCCCGCGAGATCGTGCTGCCCGTGGCCTTGCTGCCCGGCCTGGTGCCCGAATCGCTGGAGTCGGCCCTGCCTGCCCGTCTGCAGGAAGGCGGCGCATTGGTGGTGCAGGCGCGTCCCGGCCGCTGGACGGTGTCGCTGCGGGCGCGCCTGATGTTGCCCGTGCTGGCCCTGACGCTGCCCGGCGCAGCGGCCGATGCCGAGGTCTGGTCGTTCGAGGCGCACAACGATGTGCGGCTGGTCAGTGTCGAGGGCGCACCCTCGGTCGACCCGCGGCAGGTGGCCATGCCCGATGACTGGCGAAGCCTGCCCGCCTACCGCCTGGTGCCCGGCGGTACGCTCAAGCTGGCGCAATCGCGGCGCGGCAACCCCGAGCCCGCCCCCGACCGGCTCAAGCTGGTGCGCGAGTTGTGGCTGGATTTCGACGGCCAGGGCTACACCGCCCACGATGAAATCGGCGGCACCTTGTCGCGCTCCTCTCGGCTGGAAATGGCCGCCCCGGCCGTGCTGGGCCGTGCCTCTGTCGATGGCGAAGACCAGCCGGTCACGCGCCTGAAGGAGGGTGGCCCGCAAGGCTTCGAAGTGCGCGGAGGCACCGCACGCTTGAGCGCCGACAGCCGTGTTGATGGTCCGCTGCGCACGCTGCCGGCCAGCGGCTGGCAGGTGGACGTGAACCAAGCCTCGGCCAAGCTGAACCTGCCGCCGGGCTGGCGCCTGCTGCACGCTGTGGGCGTGGACAGCGCCGAGGGCTCCTGGCTCTCGCGCTGGACGCTGTGGGACTTCTTCTTCGTGCTGCTGAGCGCGCTCGCTGCTGGCAAGCTCTTCGGTGTGCTCACCGGCGGCGTGCTGGGCGCGGCCCTGGTGCTGTCCTGGCACATGCCGGGCGCGCCGCAGACCCTGTGGCTGGCGCTGCTGGGCCTGCATGCGCTGCGCCGTGTGCTGCCGGCCGGGCGCCTGGTGCCCTGGGTGCGCTGGGGGGAGGGCGGCGCCGCCCTGCTGATCGCGCTGGTGCTGCTGCCCTATGCGGTCGACCAGGTCCGCCTGTCCATCTACCCCTCGCTGGAGCGGCCATGGCAGACCCAGGGCGACGCAGATGGTGCCCGCACCTTGGCTGCCGCTGAAGCCGAGGCTGAGGCTGAGGCTGAGGCCGACGCGGCCGACGAGCCCAGGGCCGAGGCACCTGCGCCGGCCGAGGTGGGCAGCGATTACGGCTCGGGCTCGGTGTCGCGCAAGGTGGCCCAGTCCAGCATCGCCAAGCCCGTTCCTGCCCCCGCACCCACCCGCCGTGACGACGTCGATCCGTCCGCCCGCGTGCAGACCGGCCCGGGCCTGCCCATTTGGCAATGGACCTCGCACCGCCTGGGCTGGCAAGGCCCGGTGCAGGCCGCACAGGAGGTCCGGCTGGTGCTGCTGCCGCCGGCTGGCACGGTGGCCTTGCGCCTGCTCAGCCTGGGTTTGATGGTGCTGGCGCTCTGGCGCATCGTGGGCCGTGGTTGGCGACCGGGATCGGGATGGCCTCCGGCGTGGGGCGGCCGTGATGGCCTGGCACCCGGGCCCAACACGCAGACGCCTGCAACACCGGTGGTGGCGCTGGCCGGCACGGTGTGCCTGGCGGTTGCCCTGGGCATCTTGAGCGCGCCGCGAACCTCATGGGCCGCTCCTGCTCCCAAGCCGGCCAGCACTGAAGAAGCGGCACCCGCTTCGCCTGCTCCTCAGACCAGGCCTGGCGATCCCGCCACGCCACCCTCCGATGTGCTGGATGAACTGCGCCAGCGCGTCACCGCCGCGCCCGACTGCATGCCGCGCTGCGCCGACATCGCCCGGCTGCTGGTGGTGGCCAACGGCTCGCGCATCCAGCTGCGCCTGGAGGTGCACGCCCTGGCCGATGTGGCCGTGCCGCTGCCGGGCCAGGGCAGCCAGTGGCGCCCGTCGTCGGTGCTGGTCGATGGCCGCACGGCGGCCACGCGCCGCGACAGCGCCGGTGCGCTGTGGGTGGCCTTGCCGCGCGGTGTCAACCAGGTGGTGCTCGAAGCCGACGCCGGCCAGGCGTCCAGCGTGGACATAGCCTTGCCCCTGCCGGTGCGCGAGGTGCGTGCGCAGACCGAAGGCTGGACGCTGTCAGGCCTGGATGCGCGTGGCCAGGCCAGCGGCGCGTTGAGCCTGTCGCGGGCCCAGGCCGCTGCGGCCTCGCCCGATGGCGGCACCCAGCGCGATGCCCTGCCGCCTTTCGTGCGGGTGCAGCGCACCGTGCACCTGGGCTTGCGCTGGACGGTCGACACGCACATCGAGCGTGTCGCCCCCAGCCTGGCGCCGGTGCGCGTGCGTGTGCGCCTGATGCCGGGCGAAGCCGTCAATGACGAGTCCGTGCAGGTGCAGGATGGGGTGGCCACCGTGCTGCTGGGCGCCGGCGAATCGGCCGGCTTTTCCAGCACCCTGGCCGTGGCCCCGCGCCTCACACTCGACAGCACCCGCGAGCCGAACCAGATCGAGGTGTGGACGCTGGACGCCTCCACGCAATGGCACACGCGCCTGTCCGGCATCGCACCCGTGGTGCACCAGGCCGCAGGCCGATGGATGCCGACCTGGCAGCCCTGGCCGGGCGAGCAGATCGTGATCGAGGTGAGCCGCCCAGCCGGCGTCGCGGGCCAGACCTTCACCGTGGACCGCTCGCACACCACCGTCACGCCGGGGGCCCGCGCGACCGATGTATCCTCGCTGGTGAGCCTGCGCTCCAGCCAGGGCGGCAACCACCGCGTCGAACTGCCGGCCGATGCCGAACTGCTCGGCCTGTGGGTGGATGGCCAGCAACTGCCGGTGCAGGCGGCCAAGGGCGTGGTGATGGTGCCCGTCACCCCTGGTGCGCACCAGCTGCGCGTCGACTGGCGTGAACCTCGCGGCATGGGGCCGCACTTCCAGACGCAGCCCCTGAACCTGGGCGCGGCCGGCGTGAACGATGCGCTCAGCGTCAACGTGCCGCAAGACCGCGTGGTGCTGGCCGTGGGCGGCCCGGCGGTCGGGCCGGCCGTGCTGTTCTGGGGTGTGCTGCTGGTGATCGTGGCGGCGGCCGTCGCGCTGGGCCGCTGGCACTTCTCGCCGCTGGGCGCGGTGTCGTGGGTGCTGCTGGGCCTGGGCGTGGCGCAGATGTCGCTGGCCGGCGTGGCGCTGGTGGTCGGCTGGTTCCTGGTGCTCGAAGCGCGTGGGCGCTGGGGCGCAGGGTTGGGGCCGCGCTGGTTCAAGGCCGCACAGGTGCTGGTGGCGCTGTGGGGCGTGCTGGCCGCCGGCACCTTGCTGGAAACCGTGCGCGTGGGCCTGCTGGGCTACCCCGACCTGATGGTGCTGGGCAATGGCTCTGATGCGCAGCACCTGCACTGGTATGCCGACCGCTTTGCACAGAGCACCGCCTCGGCCTGGGTGGTGTCGATGCCGGTGCTGCTGTACCGCGTGGTGATGCTGCTGTGGGCCCTGTGGCTGGCCACGTCGATGCTGCGCTGGGTGCGCTGGGGCTGGGAGCGCTTCAGCGCGGGGGGCTACTGGCCTGAGAAGAAGGCCGCCCCTGCCAAGCAGGCGCAGCCGCCTGCAGGCGACGTCTTCCCTGATGACGATCCGCAAGACAAGTGACAATGTGCCCATGGACAGCACACTGACCTGGGACCAGCCCACCCCGTTCATGCTCGACGTGACGGTGGGCGATGAACACATCGACATGATGCGCCACACCAACAACGTCGTGTACCTGACGTGGTTGGAGCAGGTGGCCTGGGCGCACTCGGTGCAACTGGGCCTGGGCCCGGCCGAGTATGAGGCCGAGGCCCATGGCCTGGTCGTGCGTGAGCATCGTTTGCGTTATGAGGCCGCATCGCGCTTCGGCGAGGTGCTGCGCCTGGGCACCTGGATCACGCAGGTGGATCGGCTCTCGCTGCACCGCCGTTTCCAGTTCGTGCGCGTGTCGGATGGCAAGACGGTGTTCCGCGCCGAGACGCACTACGTGTGCGTGGACATCGCCGAAGGCCGCGTGCGCCGCATGCCCGCGGTTTTTCTGCAGGCCTACAGCCCAGCCGTCATGCCGGCCACCCGGCCCCTTTAGGGGATGGATCTGGCCAGGGGCTTGTGGCTATAGTGATCGCACCTGTGCGGCCCATCGGCCCAACTATCGGCCTTTTGCTCCCTGGAGTTGTCCATGTCCTTTTCGTCCGTCAGCCCTGCTGCCCTCGTGATCGTCGCTGTGGCAGCTCTGGCGGCCTGCGCGCAGACCGGGCCGCAATCCTCATCGGCCAAGCCCGTGCTCTACCCCAATGAGACCTTCAACCGCATGGGCGCCCAGGCGGCTCAGGCCCATGTGCAGGCCTGTGAAGGCAAGGCGGTGGATGCCGGCCTCACGCCCCGCGTCGAGGACAACGCCGTGGCCCGCAGTGCGGCACACGGCGCGGCCGTTGGCGGCACACTGGGCGCGGTGGCAGGCATCTTCAACGGCGGCATCAGCCGTGTGGCCGAGAACGCTGCCAAGGGCGTGGTGGCCGGTGGGGCCACAGGCGCGGTGAGCGGCTCGTTCAACAACGACAAGCCCAACCCCATCTACCGCAACTTCGTGTCGCGCTGTGTGCAGGAAAAGGGCCTCGAGGTCATCGGCTGGAACTGAGCAAGTCAGGGGCTGTCGCCAGCGCCTGGCTCATTCCGCCTCGGGGATGGCCACGCAGTTGAAGCGCACCTCGTACTTGGGCTCGGTCGGTTTGCCAGGGGCAGGGCGCTCCTCGCTCGTGTCCTGCACCTTCAAGCCCTTGTTGAGTGAGGCGCAGTAGTGGTCGGCTTCTTTCAGCGCATCGGCCTTGGCCTGTGCGAACCCAGGGGCGCCCGGCGCCACCGGGCGTGAGACGACGAAGATCTCTTGCCCCTCGATCGTGGCCGTGGGCGGCTGCACCTTGTCAGGGGCGGGCGGCGCCGAGCCGGCGCAGGCGCTCAGCAGAAGGGGCGTGGCGATCAGGGCGCCGAGGAT
This sequence comes from Aquabacterium soli, assembly GCF_003933735.1. Classification (GTDB taxonomy): domain Bacteria; phylum Pseudomonadota; class Gammaproteobacteria; order Burkholderiales; family Burkholderiaceae_C; genus Aquabacterium; species Aquabacterium soli. The sequence goes on from NZ_RSED01000007.1 coordinate 73,723, forward strand.
GAGCGTCGAACACTTCATGGAGCAGGCTGGCCTCTGGAGGGCGGGGCTGAGATGCGTTCCATCTTAGCGAGAGCCGGGCCCGGGCGCTTTGACCCGGCGGCCATCAGGGTTCGGGGTGCTTCAGCGGCATGCGCACGTCGAACATCACCATGCCTTCATCAGCGCGGTAGCGGTACGCAATGCTGCCCTGGTGGCTTTGAGCGATCTGCGCGGCGATGTACAGCCCCAGGCCCATCCCCGTGCGGTTGCCGGCCTTGCCCAGCGATTGGCGCTTGAAGGGGTTGAAGAGGTGGGGCACCTCGTCTTCCGGGATGGGCAGGGCGCGGTTGCTGATCTCCAGCACGGCATGGCCATCGTCTTCGCGCAGCACCACGTGCACCACACCGTCACCGTGGTGTCGGCCGTTGCTCAACAGATTGGAAATCAGTTGCGAGACACGGCCGGCATCGGCGGGCACGGTCAGGCTGGGGGGCAACTGGTGCGTCACCTGCATGTCCGGGTAGCCCACCGTGGTCTCTTCAATCAACTGCAGCACCAGGGCCACAAGGTCGAGGTCTTCGACATTCATCGCCAGGCCCAGGCCGTTCTGCAGGCGGCTGATGTCCAGCACGTCGCGCAGCAGGCGCTGCATGCGCCCGGCGGAGTTTTTGATCACCGAGCTCATGCGGCCGGCCTGCACGCCCTGGTCCAGCACATTGGCTGCGATGCTCAGCGACTGCAAGGGGTTGCGCAGGTCGTGGCCCAGCACGGCCCACAGCTGTGAGCGCAGGCGGTCGAGCTCCATCACGCGGTCGGTGTTGGCGCGGCTGAGACCGTCCAGCAGTTGCGAGGCGATCTCCAGCTGGGTGTCGTTCCAGGGCACGGCCGTGCCGCGCACGGTCTCTCGCCATTCGTCGAAAGAGCCGCGCGGTGTCAGACGCGGGCCCAGCGGGCCATGGGCGATCTCCTTGTCGGGCTTGCCTCCCCAACGGATGGTCTCGATCTGCTCGCGCCGCAGTGCCACGACCCAGCCTTGCTGCAAGGTGTCGTAACGCAGGGCCAGCACGCCGCAGTAGGGCGGCGGTGTGCCGTCATCGTCACGGGGCAGGTGCTCACCCTCCTGCACATGCACCACGGGCATGGCCTGGGTGCCCAGCCAAGTGGGCAGTGCGTGGGCCCAGGCCAGATCGGCCTCGCCCTCAATGCCATGGGTGCGCACCTTGCCGTCGAGCGACAGCACCAGGGCATCGGCGCCCAATGCCGCGCGCAGGGGGGCGGCATGGCCCTGCAGCACCGTCAGGGGGTCTTCGCCCTGGGCCACGGGCGTGGTGATTTCGCTGCGCAGCCAGGCGGCATGGGCCACCTCGGCAGCACGGGCTTGCGCGTTGATCGTCTGCACCGACGAGGCCAGCAACTGGGCCATCACGTCGGCCGCCATGCGGATGGAATAAGGCACACGCCGTGGCGACATGTGGTGGCAGGCGATCATGCCCCACAGCTTGCCGGCCACCACGATGGACACGCTCATCGACGCGCCCACCCCCATGTTGCTCAGGTACTCGATGTGCACCGGCGAGACGCTGCGCAGCACGCTGTGGCTCAGGTCAAGCGGCTCGTCATGGGCCGTGTCGGCCAGCAGCGGCACCGGGATGTAGCCGATGTCGGCGATCAGGCGCAGCGTGTTGATGGTGTACAGGCGCCGGGCCTGGGCCGGGATGTCGCTGGCGGGGTACCTGCGGCCTACGTAGGGGTCCAGGTCTTCGCGTACAGATTCGGCCACCACATCGCCGCTGTCGTCGTGGCGGAAGCGGTAGGCCATCACGCGGTCGAAGCCGGTCATGGCGCGAACGGCCTGCACGGCGCTTTCGAGCAGGCGCAGTTCGGTGCGCTGGCGTTTGAGCACGTCCAGCGAGCGGTAGGCCTTCTGAGCAAAGCTGGCGACCTCGTTGGCATCGCCGTCGCGCAGCTCGAACTCGCAGATCACCAGGTCTCCGCTGACGTGCACGACCACATCGAAACTGCGGCCGTTGAGTTCTGCCTCTTGTGACAGAGGAGCCATCTGCTCTTGGGGGGCTTCATCGAGCACCTGGCGTATCAGATCATGCACATCCTGCTGGCCGTCCAGGTCGGTGGCCGCGAGTGCCTGGCCAAACACAGGCACGAATCCGAGCAGGTCGGCCACGTTCGCACTGGCGTGCGTCACCCTGCCCCGCAGATCAAGGGCGATCAGGGCACCGTGCGGCTGGACGGAGCCAGGGATGTGGATGGGCTCCCGCGCGCAGTTGTCCAGCGTAACGGAGCCGCCCTCCAACGGCGAGGGGCTGTGCATGGGGCCAATTTGAGCACATTCCGTTGACACTGCCCCGTCTTTGATCTGCTTATTGAATCGCGACCACTCCGCAGGCCAGGCGCGCTCCTGAATTGCCCGTGGGCTGTGTCTTGAAATCATCCGGATCCGCATGCACGATCACGCTGCGCGTGTCGATGCTGTGGGGGCCTGGGCTCAGGCTCACGCCCGTGAGGATGAACTTCTGATCGGCCACGCCGTTGCCGTCGGCCTTGAGGCTGGGCATGTCACCCGCGTGATGCTCGGCGTCCTGAGGGCCATGCGCGCTCTTGGCAGGGTTGAAGTGACCACCGGCGCTGTTGCCGTCGGGGCTGGCACAGTTGCCGGTTTCGTGCAGGTGAAACCCATGCTCGGCGTTGGGCTTGAGCCCGATCACGCGCGCATGGACCATCACATGGGTGGCGTCCATTTCGCGGAACAGCACCAGGCCGCGCACGTCCTTGCCCTGGGTCGGCGTGAGTGAGGCGGCGCCCAGCACAGCGGCTGCGACATCCTGCCCGCGGTCGGTCGACAGGGCGATGGACCGGTCGCTGGCGGGCGGGGTGCTGCAGCCCAGGGTGACCAGCAGCGCGGTGGCTGCACTCAGCATGGCGGGCAGTCGTGACATGATGTCTCCTCCAGGGTGATGGGTCGATGCCGCAGGCTAGCCAATCACCATCACGATGCTGCCGACAGGGTCTTTTGAGCCTGGCGATCCGACAGAGGCCCATGCGAACGAACGGTAACAAGAAGCTCATGAGGCTGGTGGCCGTGTTCGAGGCCAGCAAAGGCCTGCTGGTGCTGCTGGCGGGCTGTGGCCTGCTGGCCATGCTGCACCGCGATGTGCAGCAGGTTGCCGAAGAGCTGGTGCGCTTCATGCATCTGAACCCCGCCAGCCACTATCCTCGCATCTTCATCGACGCCGCGGCGCACACCACCCATGGACGGTTGTGGATGTTGGCCTGGCTGGCTTTCGCGTATGCCATGGTGCGGCTGGTGGAAGGCTACGGCCTCTGGAGGGAGCGCCGGTGGGCCGAGTGGTTCGCGGCGGTCAGCGGCGGCATCTATGTGCCATTGGAGGTCTTCGAGCTGTGGAGCCACCCGTCGTGGCTCAGGGCATTCACATTGAGCGCCAACCTGGCGGTGGTGGCCTACATGGCCTGGTCTCTGCGGCGCGCCCGCAGCCCGCGCCGCAACTCCAGCACGTAAGGCACAAAGCTGAACAGGAACGCGGCCGACAGCACGGCCGCCAGGTACTTGCCAGACACCGATGGATCCTTCAGGCGCAGGCTGAAGTCGGCCTTGGCCGGGCCAGTGCCGACGAGGGCCTGCACCTGCTCCCAGTGGCTCACAGCCAGCAGGCCGATGGCCATCAGCGGGATCATCTCCAGGAAGCTGTGGATGTGCTGCTCGAGGGGCGTGACGACCCGCTTGGTCACGGCATAGCTCACATCCCACAGTGCGGTGGCCTCGTGCACGAAGAAGGCCGCCACCATCAGCACGATCACGAGGGCGTTGATCTCGCACACCAGCGCGATCACCAAGGGCAGGCCGACTTCGGCAAACATCAACAGGTGGATCAGCGATTCCTTGGGGCCTGCGTTGTGCTCGATCCCCGCGCTGCGGTGGCACAGCCAATCGGCCACCCCGGCCACAATCCACAGGGGGATCAGGCCATACATGAGGATCAGCGTGATGGGGTCTGCAGGTGCCATGCGCCCACCTTAACGGGCTGTCCCGCCCCTGCGTGGCGTGGGGCTGTTGTGATGCCCCCTCGGCATGGCTTGCATTCCTCGCGTATCACCCCATCTGAATTGGCTCACGGTTTGTGAAGGAGTGCGTGCCATGTGGAAAAGATTGTCGATGCTGTGGCTGTTGCTCAAGGGCGATGCCCGACGTCTGTGGTTCGCGCTGCGCCACCCGCAATCGCCGGGGTGGCTCAAGCTGGGCACCGGCCTGATGCTGCTCTACATGATCTCTCCCATCGACATCGTGCCCGACTGGATCCCGCTGCTGGGCGTGGTCGATGACGTGGTGGTGCTGAGCACGGCGATGCGCCTGATGCTGAACCGGTTGCCGGCCGCCGTGCGCGCCGATGTGGACCGCCGCATGGGCTGAGGGATAAGATCCGGGGTTTTGCCTTCCCGCTGAGGAAAATCCCATGACGCCGTCTGCTTCGGCCAGCGCCGCGCCCGCGCCCGCACAGCGCAACAAACCCGCCACGGTGCTGTTTGCCAGCCTGATCGGCACCACGGTCGAATTCTTCGACTTCTACATCTACGCCACCGCTGCGGTGCTGGTGTTTCCCAAGCTGTTCTTCCCGTCGTCCGACCCGACGGCGGCCACGCTGCAATCGCTGATCACCTTCGCGCTGGCTTTCTTTGCCCGGCCGGTCGGCTCGGCGGTGTTCGGCCACTTCGGCGACCGCATCGGCCGCAAGGCCACGCTGGTGGGTGCCCTGCTCACCATGGGCCTGTCCACGGTGGCCATCGGCCTGCTGCCCACGTACGCGGCCATCGGCACGCTGGCGCCGCTGTTGCTGGCCATCTGCCGCTTCGGCCAGGGCTTCGGCCTTGGGGGGGAGTGGGGCGGCGCCGTGCTGCTGGCCACCGAGAACGCCCCGCCAGGCAAACGCGCCTGGTACGGCATGTTCCCGCAATTGGGCGCGCCCATCGGCTTCTTCCTGTCGGGCGGCATCTTCCTGTGGCTGGGCGAGGTCCTCACCGAAGAGCAGTTCTTCAGCTTCGGCTGGCGCATCCCCTTCATCGCCAGCGCGCTGCTGGTGCTGGTGGGCCTGTGGGTGCGCTTCAAGATCAGCGAGACGCCGGTGTTCCAGAACGTGCTGACCCACGACACGCGCGTGAAGGTGCCCGTGGTCACGGTGTTCAAGCAGCACACCCGCGTGCTGGTGCTGGGCACCCTGGCCGCGCTGGCCACCTTCGTGCTGTTCTACCTGATGACGGTGTTCGCGCTGAGCTGGGGCACCTCGGCCCTGAAGTACACACGCCGCGAGTTCCTGGAGATCCAGCTGTTCTCGGTGCTGTTCTTCGCGCTGGCCATTCCGCTGTCCGCGGTGCTGGCCGATCGATTCGGGCGGCGTCTCACGCTGATCCTGGTGTCCGCAGCCATCGTGGTGTTCGGCTTCCTGATGGCGCCGATGTTTTCGTCGGGCAACGCGCTGAGCGTCACTTTGTTCCTGTCGGTGGGCCTGGCCCTGATGGGCATGACCTACGGCCCGCTGGGCACCTACCTGTCGGAGCTGTTTCCTACAGCGGTGCGCTACACGGGCTCGTCGATGACCTTCAACTTCGCGGGCATCCTGGGCGCTTCGCTGGCGCCGTATGCGGCCACCGCGCTGGCCAGCACCCACGGGCTGGCCTATGTCGGCTATTACCTGTCGATCTCGGCCGGGATCAGCCTGGCGGCGCTGCTGCTGGCCGGACGGGCCAGCGAAGGCGACTTCAACGCCTGAGACGGTGTGGCGCCCAGGGGCCGGGCGCTGCCCGGGCGCCCCACCGGGCGGCTGGCGTAGAGCATCTGAGCTTCCTCCGCCATGGCCAGCGCCGGTGCGTTGTCGCGTGTCTTGAAGGCGGCGATCACGTTCTGCAGCGCAGCGGCCTGCTGGCGCAGGCTTTCGGCGGCGGCGGCGCTTTCTTCCACCAAGGCGGCGTTCTGCTGCGTGCCATGATCCAGCGAGGCCACGGCCTGGTTCACCTGTCCGATGCCCACGCTCTGTTCGGTGGTCGAGGCGTTCACCTCGGCGATCAGGTCATTCATGCGTTTGACCTGGGCGACCACGTCGTTCATGGTGGTGCCGGCCTCGTCGACCAGCCGGCTGCCGGCCTGCACTTTTTCGCTGCTGTCCACGATCAGCTGCTTGATCTCTTTGGCCGCCTGGGCGCTGCGTTGCGCCAGGGTGCGCACCTCGCCCGCCACCACGGCGAAGCCGCGGCCTTGCTCACCCGCACGGGCCGCTTCCACGGCGGCATTGAGCGCCAGGATGTTGGTCTGGAAGGCGATGCCGTCGATCACGCCGATGATGTCGGCGATTTTGCGGCTGGCTTCGCTGATGTCGCCCATGGTGTGCACCACGCGTTCGACCACCAGGCCACCGCGGCCGGCCACGTCGGCCGCAGAGGCGGCCAGCACGCTGGCCTGGCGCGAGCTGTCGGCGTTGTGCTGCACGGTGCCGGTCATGTGCTGCATGGAGGCGGCGGTCTGCTGCAGGGCGCTGGCCTGCTGCTCGGTGCGGCTGGACAGGTCCATGTTGCCCGTGGCGATCTCGGTGGAGGCCACGGCGATGCTGTCGGCGGCCTGGCGAACCTGGCCCACCATGCTGCCCAGGCTGTCGTTCATGCTCTTGAGCGCGCTCAGCAACTGGCCGGTCTCGTCGCCGCGGTCAACGACGATGTCCGAGCGCAGGTCGCCGGCGGCGACGGCCTCGGCCAGCTTCACGGCGCGGTTGAGCGGGCGTGTCACGCCATTGCTCAGCAACCAGCCCATGGCGGTGGCCGCGACGATGGCGGCCAGGCAGGTGGCCAGCATCAGGGCCTTGTCGCTGGCGTAAGCCTGTTCGGCGCCCTTGGCGCGGGCCACCGCCTGGTCGTGCTCGTGCTCGACGAAATCATTGGTGATCTTGAGGAGTTGCGCCAGCAATGGGCGGCATTCAGCGTTCATCTTGGCCACAGCCTCTTCACGGTGGCCTTGCAGTTCCAGTGCCACGATGTGGCCAGCCACGGTGCGGTACTTTTCTTCGACCTGGGCGATGGTTTCGACCATGGCGCGGTCCTCGTCGGTGGCGTCGCTGTGTACGCTGGGAGCCACCGAGGCGCGCAGATTCTTCACGGCCTCGTCCATGTCCTGCTGGGATTTGACCACGGCGGCTTTTTCGAGTTCGCGGTCACTGGCCTGGGTCACCAGCACCAGGTTGCGCGCAGCGATCGCACGCCGCGTGGCGGCACCCCGCACGGCCGTGGCCATGCGCTCGCGCTGGTTGGCGCCTTCCAGGTAATCAGAGAAGCGGTCATTGGCGCGGGTGAGGGAGCTGAGTGCCAGGCCGGAGACCAGCAGCACGACGGCTGCCAGACAGATGAAGCCCAGCATCAGCTTGGTCTTGATGCGCATGTGATTGAGTGCCATCGCCGCTCCCTTGGCGCGCTGGCGCCATGAATGCCCGGCGTATCTGGTCGTCACAGGCGTCCGGGCTGGGCCTGAGCGATGGGTTGCACGGAGTGGCGTGTACGCCTGTGCAGCAATCCCAGTGGTATCGGACAACAGGGACCCGAATAAACCCTGAAAAAGAACATTTAAGCTTTTCAGGCTGTATCCAGACGTTTCCTGTCTGCCTCTACCATGTGCAATCACATGGCCGGCTGCCCATTGGAGGCCGTCACACCGCCATCGACGGGCAGGTTCACACCATTGACGAAGCGCGCATCGTCGCTGGCCAGAAAGGCCACCACCCCGGCGATGTCCGCTGGTTCGGCGTAGCGACGCAGCGGCAGGCGTTCCATGAAGCGAGACATCAGGGCCTTGTCATCCAGCATGTCCTCGGTCATGCCGGTGTGCGTGAGCGAAGGGCACACGGCGTTCACGCGCACGCCAGCCGGGCCGAAATCCAGGGCCAGCGATCGCGTCAGGTTGACCACCCCGCCCTTGGCGGCGTTGTAGGCGGCCATGTTCCAGTCGGCGCCCAGGCCAGAGACCGAGGCCGTGTTGATGATGCTGCCGCGGCTGTGCAGGAGGTGGGGCAGGGCGGCCTTGCAGCCATACAGCACGCCGCTGAGGTCGGTGTTCAAGGTGGCGTGCCAGTCGTCCAGCCTCAACTCGAGTGCATTACCCGACGGGGCGATGCCGGCGTTGTTGACCAGCACGTCAAGCCGTCCGAACCGATCGATGGCGACCTGTACCAGCGCCTGCACCTCGTCGTAGCGGGACACGTCGCACACGTGCACCAGGGTGCGGTCGGGGGGCAACTGGGCCGCCACCTGTTCGAGCTTGTCCAGCGTGCGGCCCGCCAGCACCACCAGGGCGCCTTCCTGCGAGAAGCGTTCGGCCACGCCCCGACCGATGCCGGAGCCCGCGCCAGTGACGAGGACGGTCTTGCCGATGAAGCGCTGCATGGATCTCTCCTGACGGCATAAGCCTGTGGACAAAGGGATCCCCGACGAGCAAACTGCATTCCCAGCGTGCCGTGTGCAAGGCCTAAGGCCCTGCACACGGCAGGGCGGTTCAAGTGTGCGCATGCTGAACCTGTCGTGAACTCGCAAGTGCAGCTGTCAGGCGCTTGTGCTTCGTGGCATCGGAGCCTCTCCGTTGCGTCACGAAGGCCCCGGCAAGCGGGGTGAAAGGCTTGCATGTCCAATGTGGAGTGTTGCCTTGAATCGCCTGACCGACCGCAGTCGATGGCCTGCGCTGTATCCCTTGCTGATCGCCCTGTGTGGTGGCCTGGCCCTGCTGTGGGGCACTCATGGCCATTGGGCCGCCTGGCCGGTGGCGATGGCGCTGCTGGGCGCCGGGGCCCTGGCCAGCCGCCACACCGCGCAGCGCCTGCGCGAACGCACGGGGGGGCTGGCCGAATACATGGAAACGCGCCAGCGCTTCAGTGAGGCAGTGGCGCCCGTATGGACCGGCCAGATCGAGGTGTCGCGCCAGCAGATGGAGTCGGCGATTTCTTCGCTGTCGCAGCGCTTCTCGGGCATCGTCGACAAGCTGGACCACGCGGTACGCACCACCAGCACCACCACGGCGTCCATCGATGACAGGGAGCAGGGGCTGCTGGCGGTGTTCGCGCGCAGCGAGCAGGAGCTGGGCGTGGTCGTGTCCAACCTGGAGGCGGCCATGAACAGCAAGACCGAGATGCTGCACAAGGTCCAGAACCTCAACCAGTTCGTTCAAGAGCTGCAGCAGATGGCCACCGATGTGGCCAGCATCGCCTGGCAGACCAACCTGCTGGCCATCAACGCCGCGATCGAAGCCGCGCATGCGGGCGAGAACGGACGGGGCTTCGGCGTGCTGGCGCAGGAGGTGCGCAAGCTCTCCTCGCTGTCGGGCGACACGGGCCGGCGCATCACCGAAAAGGTGGGGCTGATCAATGCTGCCATTGCCGAGACGCGCCAGGCGGCCGAGGCCACGGCGGCCGAAGAAGGCCAGGCCATGGCCCATTCGCAGGGCAGCATCGCCAATGTGCTGGGCGAGTTGCGCGCCGTGACCACCTCACTGGCCGCGTCCACCGGTGTGCTGCGCGAGGGCAGCGAGGACATCAAGGCCGAGATCTCCGAGGCGCTGGTTCAGCTGCAGTTCCAGGACCGTGTCAGCCAGATCATGAGCCATGTGCAGCACAACATCGAGCGCCTGCCCGCCGTGCTCGACGAGAACCGCCGGCAGGCCGAGGCCGCCGGGCAGCTGTTGCCGCTGGATGCGGCGGCATTGCTCAACGAACTGGAGCAGACCTACGCAATGAAGGAAGAGCGCGCTATCCACCGGGCGGCCCCCGCCTTGGCGGTGGTGGCGGGTGGCAAGCCGGCTGCGCCGCCGGCCATTGAGGCCCCCAAGGCGGCTGCGCCTTCCAGCGATGACGAAGTCACCTTCTTCTGAACCCACAACACTCAAGGAGATGAAGCCATGGCCAAGACCATCATGATCGTCGACGACTCGTCTTCGCTGCGGGTCATCGTGGGCATCGCGCTCAAGGGGGCGGGCTATGAGGTGCTCGAAGGCAGTGACGGCAAGGATGCGCTGTCCAAGCTGACGGGCCAAAAGGTGCATCTGATCGTGAGCGACGTGAACATGCCCAACATGGACGGCATCAGCTTTGTGCGGGCCGTCAAGCAACTGCCGGCATACAAGTTCACGCCCATCGTGATGCTGACCACCGAATCGCAGGATGCCAAGAAGAAGGAAGGCCAGGAGGCCGGGGCCAAGGCCTGGGTGCTCAAGCCTTTCAAGCCGGAGCAGCTGCTGGCCGTCGTCCAGAAGCTGGTGTTGCCATGAGCGGGGCCGGAGCCACAGGTCGCCTTGCCATCGAAGGCGAGATGACGATCTACCGTGCCGCGGAACTCAAGGACGTCCTGCTGACGGCCTTGCGGGCACCACGCCCGCTGGAGATCGACCTGGCCGAGGTCACCGACATCGACAGCGCCGGGGTGCAGCTGTTGATGATGGCCAAGCAGGCCGCCCGCGCACAGGGCACCGAGCTGCGGCTGGTGCGGCACAGCCCCGCGGTGCTCGACGTCTTCGAGCTGCTGGACCTGGCGGGGCACTTCGGTGATCCCTTGCTGGAAGGAGCCCTTCGATGAACATTGACCAGGTGCTGCATGCCTTCATCACCGAGAGCCGCGAACTGCTGGAGTCGATGGAGACGGCCCTGCTCGGCCTGGACGAGGCCGATGGCGAGACGCGCGCCGAGTACATCAACGCCATCTTCCGAGCGGCGCACACCATCAAGGGCTCGGCGGGGCTGTTCGGGCTGGACCGCATCGTGCGCTTCACGCATGTGGTCGAAAGCGTGCTGGACCGGGTGCGCGACGGCGGTGTGGCTGTAGACGGCCCCTTGATCGAACTGATGCTGGCCTGCCGCGACCACATCGGCTCGCTGGTGGACGCGGCTGAAGCCGCCATGGGTGATCCGGACGAGGCCGCAGCGCAGGGGGGTGATCCACTGGTGGTGCGCCTGGGCACCTACCTGGAAGCCCGCCCCGGCACGGAGCATGGGGACGCGTCCACCAACCGAGCTTTGGCGGCGCCCGGGAACGCGGTGGGCGAGCATTTCGAGCGAGTGGACCGCGGCGGGGCCTCGGCCGACCACTGGCACCTCTCGCTGCGCTTCGGCCCCGATGTGCTGCGCAACGGCATGGACCCGCTGTCCTTCCTGCGCTACCTGGGCACCTTGGGCCGCATCGTCGGCATCGTGACCTTGCACGATGCCCTGCCGCCTGCGGCCGAGATGGACCCGGAATCCTGCTACCTGGGCTTCGAGATCGCCTTCCAGAGCGAGGCCAGCAAGGCCCAGATCGAAGGCGCCTTCGAGTTCGTGCTCGACGATTGCCAATTGCGCATCCTGCCGCCGCACAGCCTGGCGACCGAGTACGTGGCGATGATCCAGGAGTTGCCGGAAGACATGTCCCGCCTGGGCGAGATCCTGCTGCGCTGCGGCACGCTGACGCAGCACGAACTCGACGCCGCCCTGGCCCTGCAGGCGAAAGCCGAGCCGGAAGCACGGCGCATCGGCGAGATCCTGGTGGAGCAAGGTCAAGTGCAGCCGGCCGTGGTGGCCGCCGCGCTGAGCAAGCAGAAGCAGGCCAAGGACGGCCGTGCCCAGGAGACCCAGTCCATCCGTGTGGACGCTGACAAGCTCGACAGGCTGATCGACCTGGTGGGCGAGCTGATCATCGCCTCGGCCGGTGCCAGCCTGGTGGCGCGCGCCAGCCGCGTGCCCACGCTCGATGAGGCGCATTCGGTGCTGTCCAACCTGGTCGAAGAGGTGCGCGACAGTGCTTTGCAGCTGCGCATGGTGAAGATCGGCGCCACCTTCGGCCGCTTCCAGCGGGTGGTGCACGACGTGGCGCGCGAGCTGGGCAAGGACATTGCCCTGGCCGTCAGCGGCGAAGACACCGAGCTGGACAAGACCGTGGTCGAGAAGATCGGCGACCCGCTGACCCACCTGGTGCGCAACGCGATGGACCACGGCATCGAGCCTGTCGAGGTGCGTCTGGCGCGCGGCAAGCCGGCGCGGGGTACCGTTCGCCTGAACGCCTTCCACGATTCGGGAAGCATCGTGATCGAGGTGGGCGACGATGGCGGCGGGCTCAAGCGCGAGCGCATCCTGGCCAAGGCCGTGGAGCGCGGCCTGGTCGAGCCGGGCAAGGTGCTCAGCGACAGCGAGATCTTCGGGCTGATCTTCGAGCCGGGGTTCTCCACCGCCGAGCAGGTGACCAACCTCTCCGGGCGCGGCGTGGGCATGGACGTGGTCAAGCGCAACATCACCGCGCTGCGCGGCAGCGTCTACATCGACAGCGCCGAAGGTGTGGGCACCACCGTGACGGTGCGCCTGCCCCTGACGCTGGCCATCATCAATGGCTTCCAGGTAGGCGTGGGACCTTCGGTGTTCGTGGTGCCGATGGAGATGGTGGAGGAGTGCATCGCCTTCTCTGCCGAAGAAGGGCACGACTACACCAACCTGCGCGGCCAGGTGCTGCCCTTCGTGCGCCTGCGTCAGCTGTTCGGCATCGACGGGCCGGTGCCGCCGCGCCAGAACATCGTGGTGGTGCGCCATGCGGGCCAGCGCGCCGGCCTGGTGGTGGACACGCTGCTGGGTGAGTTCCAGACCGTGATCAAACCGCTGAGCCGCCTGTTCGTCCAGGTACGGGGCATCAGCGGTTCGAGCATCCGGGGAAGCGGCGATGTGGCGCTGATCCTGGACGTGCCGGCGCTGCTGCGGCACATGCAGACAGCCGTGGGCATCGAAGGGCCGCCCCTCGTGCCCTCATAAGACAGGCCTCGCCTGTTTGTCGCCCTGTTCCGAATCATCAAGCAAGAGAGGTTCCGCATGTTCAACAACATGAAAGTCGCCACCCGCCTGGCTTTGGGCTTCGGCCTTGTGATCGCGCTGCTGCTGATCATGGCCGTTCTCAATGTGTCGCGCCTGTCCGCCATCAATGACTCGTCCACCGAGATCATGGAAAACCGCTATCCCAAGGTCGAGATGGCCACGCAGGTGGCGAAGAACGCCCTGAAGAACGGCAATCTTCTCCGCAGTTTCCTGCTGAGCACCGATGAGGCCGAGCAGAACACGCTGCGCCAGCATGTGGAGACCACGCGCTCCGAAAACGGCGAGCTGCTCAAGAAACTCGAGGCGGTGCTGACCACACCGGACGCCAAGCTGTTGCTCAAGGAACTGACCGACCGGCGTGCCGCGCTGAGCACGAAGTACAACCGACTCTACGATTTGGCACGCACCGAACGTGCCCAGGCCGTCCAGTTCATGGCCAGCGACTTTGCCCCGGCCAACGAGGCCTATGTCGAGGCGGCCGACACCCTGGTGGCCTATCAAGTCAAGCAGATGAACCAGGCCAACGACGATGCGGATGCGCTGTACACCCAGACGCGGGCCTTGGTGATCGGTCTTTCGATCGCGGCCATCGTGGTGGCGGTCGGCGTGGGTTTCCTGATCGCTCGGGGCCTGCTGCGCCTGCTGGGCGGCGAGCCGGCTTACGCGGCCGAGGTGCTGCGGCAGGTGGCCGTGGGCGATTTCACCGTGCAGGTGGCGGTGCGCCCCGGGGACAACCACAGCATGCTCTACACCGTGAAAGAGATGGTGGGCTCGGCCGGCGACAGCATCAACGACGTGGTGCGTGTGATGAGCGCCGTGGCCGAGGGCGATCTGACGCAGACCATCACCAAGACCTACCAGGGCTCGTTCGCCGAGATGAAGGAGTACGTCAACAACACCGTGCTCAAGCTCTCTCAGGTGGTCTCCGAGGTCAACAGCAGCGCCGAATCACTGGCGGGTGCGTCTGAAGAAGTCAGTGCCACGGCGCAATCGCTCTCGCAGGCGTCCAGCGAACAGGCGGCCGGGGTGGAGGAGACCAGTGCTTCCATCGAGCAGATGACGGCCTCCATCGCGCAGAACACCGAGAACGCCAAGGTGACGGACGGCATGGCCACGAAGGCCGCCGCCGAAGCTTCCGAAGGGGGCGATGCGGTCAAGGCCACGGTGGTGGCGATGAAGCAGATCGCCCAGAAGATCGGCATCATCGACGACATCGCTTACCAGACCAACCTGCTGGCGCTCAACGCTGCCATCGAGGCGGCACGGGCCGGCGAGCACGGCAAGGGCTTTGCGGTGGTGGCGGCCGAGGTGCGCAAGCTGGCCGAGCGCAGCCAGGTGGCCGCGCAGGAGATCGGCGATGTGGCCGGCTCCAGCGTGGAGCTGGCCGAGCGCGCGGGCAAGCTGCTCGACGAGATGGTGCCCAACATCCGCAAGACCTCCGACCTGGTGCAGGAGATCACGGCCGCGTCTGAAGAGCAATCGTCCGGCGTCAGCCAGATCAACGCCGCCGTGAGCCAGCTCAGCCAGACCACGCAGCAGAACGCATCGAGCTCGGAGCAGCTGGCCGCCACGGCCGAAGAGATGAGCGGGCAGGCCGAGCAACTGCAGGAGTCGATGGCCTTCTTCAAGCTGGCCCACGGCCATGCGCCCGTCGCGCGGCATGTGCCCGCGGTGGGTACGGCGGCGCGCAAGCCACCGCGCGGCCGGCCGCCGGCCCGCAAGGCCAGCACCGCGCAAGCGGCCGACCTGGCCCTCGCCACGGCCGATGGCCCTGACGAGACCCACTTCGCCAAGTTCTGAGGAGGCGTGGCCGTGAACACCTCCACACACACTCCGTCGCCATCCGGCGCCGTGGCGCCGCTGTCGCGCGCTGCGGCCCGCCCGGTGTCCAGCGAGCCGGCGCAGTACCTGACCTTCATGCTGGGCGGTGAGACCTTCGCCATCGGCATCCTGGCCATCAAGGAGATCATCGAATACCAGAGCCTCACGGCGGTGCCGATGATGCCCGAGTGCGTGCGCGGCGTGATCAACCTGCGCGGGGCCGTGGTGCCCGTGATGGACCTGCAGGCGCGCTTCGGGCGGCCTTCGTCGCCGATCACCAAGCGCACCTGCATCGTCATCGTCGAGGTGCGGGCGCAGACTGAGGATGGCCCGGAGGGCCAGGTCATCGGCGTGCTGGTGGACGCGGTCAACGAAGTGATCGACATCGCCCCGGGCGAGGTGGAGCCGCCGCCTGCTTTTGGCGCACGCATCCGTACCGATTTCATGCAGGGCATGGGCAAGGTCAAGGGCAAGTTCGTGATCCTGCTGGATGTGGACCAGGTGTTCTCGCTGGACGACATCGCCCAACTGGCCGCGCTGGCGCCGGAAGCACAGGCGGCCATGGAGTGAGCGCGGCGAGCGCGGCAGGGCATGCACCACACGATCACCGACCAGGAGTTCGGCTGGTTCCAGCGCTTCATCTTCGAGGCAGCGGGCATCAGCATGGGCGATACCAAGAAGGCGCTGGTGTCCGGGCGCCTGGCCAAGCGGCTGGCCGCCCTGCGCCTGGACAGCTTCACCGCCTACTTCAGGCTGCTCGACAGCGGCCAGCGGCCCGAGGAGGTACAGGCCGCCATCGACCTGCTGACCACCAACGAGACCTACTTCTTCCGCGAGGCCAAGCACTTCGAGCTGCTGCGCCGGTTGGCCCTGGAGGCGGCGCAGCGTCCCCACCAGGCCATGCGGGTGTGGAGCGCGGCCAGCTCCAGCGGCGAAGAGGCCTACAGCATCGCCATGGTGCTGGCCGATTGCCTGCCGCAGGCGCCCTGGGAGGTGCTGGGCACCGACATCAGCTCGCGCATGCTGCACAAGGCGCGCACCGGCCACTTCCCGATGGAGCGGGCCCGGCACATTCCGCAGAACTACCTCAAGCGTTTCTGCCTGCGGGGCTTCGGAGAGCAGCAGGGCACCATGCTGGTGGACCGTTCGCTGCGCGCCCGCGTGCAGTTCCGCCACGCCAACCTCAACGAGGCGCTGCCCGCGCTGGGACAGTTCGATGTGATCTTCCTGCGCAACGTGATGATCTACTTCAACGCCGAGACCAAGCGCCGCGTGGTGGCCCGCCTGCTGGCCCACCTCAAGCCGGGCGGCCACTTCCTGATCGGGCATTCCGAGAGCCTCAACGACATCACCCAGGCCCTGGTGCCGGTGGCGCCGTCCATCTACCGCAAGCCATGAGAGCCGCTCATCTGCACGGACACACCCGAGGGGGGAAGCCCCCCGGGCCGACCGACCTGGTGCTGCAACCCGGTGAGTACGCGGTGGCGGACCACCATCACCGCATCCTCACGCTGCTGGGCTCGTGCGTGTCCATCACCTTGTGGCACCCGGGCCGGCGCATCGGAGCGATGTCGCATTTCCTGGTGCCCAGCCGATCCGCGCGGGAGCCGGTCACCCAAGCGATGGCACTGGATGCTCATTACGGCGACGAAGCCCTGGCCCTGATGCTGCGTGGCCTGGCACGGCGAGGTGTGTCTCCGCAAGCCTGTGAGGCCAAGATCTTCGGTGGCGGCGACATGTTCCCCACCGTGCCGGCCCAAGGGCCCAGCGTTGGCCGCCGCAATGGCGAGGCGGCCCGCTGCCTGCTGCAGGCGCATGGCATCCCGGTGCGCTCCGAGAGCCTGTTCGGCACTGGCCATCGCAAGATCATCTTCGATGTCGCCAGCGGTCATGTCTGGTCGCATCAGGCCCGGCGGGCCGGGATGGGAGGCGCCGCGTGAAGCCCATCCAGGTCATGGTGGTGGATGATTCGGCCGTGGTTCGACAGGTGCTCGCGGCCTTGCTCAACGAGGCGCCGGGCATCGAGGTGCTGCATGCCGTCGCCGACCCCTTGCTGGCCATCGAGCGCCTGCGCGTGCAGTGGCCCGATGTGATCGTGCTGGACGTGGAGATGCCGCGCATGGACGGCATCACCTTCCTGCGCAAGATCATGAGCGAGCGGCCCACGCCGGTGGTGATCTGCTCGACGCTGACGGCCAAGGGCGCGCAGACCACGGCCGAGGCGCTGGCGGCCGGCGCCGTGTCCATCGTGACCAAGCCCAAGCTGGGGCTCAAGCAGTTCCTGCAGGATGCCAGTGATGACTTGGTGGCCGCGGTGCGCGCTGCGGCCAAGGCCAACGTGAAGCGGTTGGTGCAGCGCGAGCCCGCGCAGGCACCGCCGGCCAAGCTCACCGCCGACGCGGTGATCGCCCCAGGGGGGCGCGCCATGGCACAGACCACCGAGCGCGTGGTGGCCATCGGCACCTCCACCGGCGGCACACAGGCGCTGGAAGAGGTGCTCACCAGCCTGTCTCGGGTCAGCCCCGGCATCGTCATCGTGCAGCACATGCCGGAGAAGTTCACAGCGGCTTTCGCAGCCCGGCTGGATTCGCTGTGCGAGATCGAGGTGCGCGAGGCTCGCCACAACGACCGTGTGGTGCCCGGCCGCGCGCTGATCGCGCCGGGCGGGCGGCACATGCTGCTGCGCCGCAGCGGCGCGCAATACCACGTGGAGGTGGTGGAAGGCCCGCTGGTCAACCGCCACCGCCCCTCGGTGGACGTGCTGTTCCGTTCGGTGGCCAAGAGCGCCGGGGCCAACGCCCTGGGCATCATCATGACGGGCATGGGCGATGACGGCGCCGCCGGCCTGCTGGAAATGCGCCAAGCCGGTGCCCACACCCTGGCCCAGGACGAGCGAAGCTGCGTGGTCTACGGCATGCCCAAGGAGGCCGTCAAGCGCGGTGGGGTAGAGCGCAGCGTGCCGCTGCAGGGCATCGGGGCGGAGATCATGCGGCAGATGGCGATGGGGTGATGGCCCCGGGCTGACGGATGGTGCATGGCTGTGAGACAGTGCTCCCTTGGGGTGCTTGAAGCCTGGGCAAGCGCCCTCAGCTGTGTTCCAGCCCCAGGCGTGTCCATGCCGCTGTCCACTTTCCACCCCGTCGTTGCCACCTGGTTCGCCAGTGCCTTTCCTGCGCCCACCGAGGCGCAGGCCTTGGCGTGGCCGGCCATCGCCGCAGGCCGTCACACGCTGGTCGCCGCGCCCACGGGTTCGGGCAAGACCCTGACCGCCTTCATGGCCGCGATCGACAGCCTGGTGCGCCAGGGCCTTGAAGAAGGTGGCCTGCCCGACGAGACCCAGGTGATCTACGTGTCGCCGCTCAAGGCGCTGTCCAACGACATCCACGTGAACCTGGACGCGCCGCTGGCCGGCATCCGTGCCGCGCTGGCTGCGCACGGCCTGCCCGATGTGGCGTTGCGCGCCGCCGTGCGCACCGGCGACACGCCGCAAGCCGAGCGCGACCGCCTGCGCCGCAAGCCGCCGCACATCCTGGTGACCACGCCCGAATCGCTCTACGTGCTGCTGGGCTCGGTGTCCGGGCGGCGCATGCTGGGCACGGCGCGCACCGTCATCGTCGACGAGATCCACGCCGTGGCCGCCAGCAAGCGCGGCAGCCACCTGGCCTTGTCATTGGCGCGGCTCGATGCACTGTGCGGCCGGCCGCTGGTGCGCGTGGGCCTGTCGGCCACGCAAAAGCCCATCGACGAGGTGGCGCGCTTCCTGGTCGGCGCGGGCAGGGTGTCGCCCGAGGGCACGCCCGATTGCAGCATCATCGACATCGGCCATGCCAAGCCACGTGACCTGGCGCTGGAGCTGCCGCCCG
Source organism: Aquabacterium soli (assembly GCF_003933735.1). GTDB lineage: Bacteria > Pseudomonadota > Gammaproteobacteria > Burkholderiales > Burkholderiaceae_C > Aquabacterium > Aquabacterium soli. The sequence goes on from NZ_RSED01000007.1 coordinate 92,261, forward strand.
TGCCGCTGTCGGCCGTGATGAGCAATGACCAGTGGGAGATGGTCTACGACCGACTGGCCGAGCTGGTGGTGCAGCACCGCACCACGCTGGTCTTCGTCAACACCCGGCGCATGGCCGAGCGCGCTGCGCGCCACCTGGGTGAGCGCCTGGGCAAGGAGGCCGTGGCCGCGCACCATGGCAGCCTGGCCCGTGAGCTGCGGCTGGAGGCCGAGCAGCGCCTGAAAGGCGGCCACCTGCAGGTGCTGGTGGCCACGGCCTCGCTGGAGCTGGGCATCGACATCGGCGATGTGGACCTGGTCTGCCAACTGGGCTCACCCCGTTCCATCGCGGGCTTCCTGCAGCGGGTGGGGCGCTCGGGCCACGCGGTGGGCGGCGTTCCCAAGGGGCGGTTGTTCCCGCAATCGCGCGACGACCTGCTCGAATGCGCGGCCCTGCTGGACAGCGTGCGCCGCGGCGAGCTCGACCGCCTGCGCCTGCCGCCTGCCCCGCTGGATGTGCTGGCCCAGCAGATCGTGGCCGAGGTCACCTGCCAGGATTGGGATGAAGATGCGCTGTACGCGCTGGTGCGCCAGGCCTGGCCCTATGCCTCGCTGGCCCGGGCGTCGTTCGACGAGGTCGTGCGCATGCTGGCCGAGGGCTTCACCACCCGACATGGCACGCGAGCGGCCTATGTGCACCGCGACGCCGTGAACCGCCGCCTGCACGGCCGAACCGGCGGGCGCATGACGGCGGTGATGTCCGGCGGCACCATCCCCGACCTGGCCGATTACAGCGTGATCCTGGAGCCGCAGGCCCACACCATCGGCACCGTGCACGAGGACTTCGCAGTCGAAAGCCTGGCCGGCGACGTGTTCCAGCTGGGCAATGCCAGCTACCGCATCCTGAAGATCGAGCCGGGGCGCGTGCGCGTGGCCGATGCGCAGGGCGCACCGCCCAGCATCCCGTTCTGGCTGGGCGAGGCGCCGGGCCGCAGCGACGAGCTGTCGCAGGCGGTGTCGCGCCTGCGTGCGCAGGTGGCCGAGCGCTTCGAGGCCGACACCGGCACCACCGCCGCGCCGCGCGCGCAGCATTGGCTGGCGCAGGATCTGCAGCTGGGCGATTCGGCCGCCGCGCAGATCGTCGACTACCTGGTGCGCACGCGCGCCGCGCTGGGCACCGTGCCCACGCAGGAGCACCTTGTGATCGAGCGCTTCTTCGATGAATCGGGCGGCACGCAACTGGTCATCCACTCGCCCTATGGCAGCCGGCTCAACCGCGCGTGGGGCCTGGCGCTGCGCAAGCGCTTTTGCCGCCAGTTCAACTTCGAGCTGCAGGCGGCGGCCACGGAAGATGCCATCGTGCTGTCGCTGTCGAGCAGCCACAGCTTCCCGCTGATCGACGTGGCACGCTACCTGCACAGCAACACCGCGCTCGATGTGCTGGTGCAGGCCCTGCTCGACGCACCGCTGTTCGGCGTGCGCTGGCGCTGGAACGCCACCACCGCGTTGGCGCTGCCGCGCTTCAGCGGTGGCCGCAAGGTGGCGCCGCAACTGCAGCGCATGCGCAGCGAAGACCTGCTGGCCGCCGTCTTCCCGGACCAGGTGGCCTGCGCCGAGAACATCGTGGGCGAGCGCGAAGTGCCCGAGCACCCCCTGGTGGCGCAGACGCTGCACGACTGCCTGCATGAGGCCATGGACGCGGAGGGGTGGCTGGCCCTGCTGCGCGGGCTGGAGTCGGGCCGCATCGCCATCGACGCGCGTGAGACCACGGCCCCGTCGCCGCTGGCCGCCGAGGTGCTCAATGCGCGCCCTTATGCCTTCCTGGACGACGCGCCGCTGGAAGAGCGCCGCACACAGGCCGTGATGGCACGCCGCCTGACCGACCCCGACCACCCCGATGACCTGGGCCGGCTCGACCCCGCCGCCATCGACGATGTGCGCGACCAGGCCTGGCCCCAGGCGCGCGATGTGGACGAGATGCACGATGCCCTGATGGGCCTGGGCCTCATCACGGCCGATGATGTGCGGGCCCGGCCGGCTTGGCTGCCCTTGCTGCAGGCCCTGGCGGCCGACCGGCGTGCCACGCAACTGGTGGTCACAGGCCTCCTGCCTGCCGACCTTGACCTTGCCTTGCCGCCCGTGGATGCTGCCGATGCACGTTGGGTGGCGGCCGAACGCCTGCCCCAGGCGATGGTGCTGTTTCCATTGGCGGCACGTCAGCCGGCCATTGAGGCCCCACCCGATTTTGCCGAGCGCCTTTGGAGCCCCGATGAGGCGCTGGTCGAGATGGTGCGTGCACGGCTGTCCGGGCTGGGGCCCGTGTCCGTCGATACGCTGGTGAGCGACCTGCACCAGCCGGCGCCCGACATCGCCGTGGCCCTCAGCCGGCTTGAGGCCGAAGGCGTGGCCATGCGAGGCCGCTTCACGCCCCAGGCGTCCGAACTTGGTGCCCCGGAAGAATGGTGCGAACGCCACCTGCTGGCCCGCATCCACCGCTACACCATCGCCCGCCTGCGCCGCGAGATAGAGCCGGTGGAGCCGCGCGATTTCATGCGCTTCCTGTTCGATTGGCAGCGTGTGGACGAGGACACCCGCATGCAGGGCGACGAGGCGCTGCCCGCCATCATCGAACTGCTGGAAGGGTTCGAGGCACCGGCCGGTGCCTGGGAGGCCGAGCTGCTGCCGGCACGCCTGGCCGACTATGGCCCCGCCTGGCTGGACCAGCTGTGCACCGGCGGCAAGGTGGCCTGGACGCGGCTGCGTGGGCACACCCACAGCGTGGCCAGCGAGCAGGGCGGTGCCGTGGCCACGACCTTGCGCGCCACGCCCATCGTGCTGCTGCCGCGCCGTGTGCTGGGCCTGTGGCGCGGCCTGCCGCCGCAGCGGGCCGATGACGACGAGGCCCTGTTGTCACCCAAGGCACGCCGCGTGGCTGCACTGCTCGAGGCGGATGGCGCTTCCTTTTTCGATGAGCTGGCTGCTGGTGCCCACCTGCTGCGCAGCGAACTGGAAGACGCGCTGACCGAACTGGTGGCACGTGGCCGTGCCCATTGCGACAGTTTCGCGGGCTTGCGCGCCCTGTTGCTGCCTTCGTCGAAGCGGCCCTCCGCGCACGGATCGCGTCGCGGTCGCCGAGCCTCCGTGTTCGGGCTGGAAGATGCCGGGCGCTGGGCACTGGTGCGCCGGCCCGCCTTGCCTGCCGAGGCATCGGCCCCAGCGGGCAGGAACGCGCCTGCGCGCGCCGCGTCGCCGCTGGACCCGGCTTCGGTGGAGCATGTCGCCCGCGTGCTGCTGCGCCGCTACGGCATGGTCTGCTGGCACCTGCTCGAACGCGAAGCGGCCTGGCTGCCCCCCTGGCGTGAGCTGCTGCGCGTCTACCAGCGCCTGGAGGCTCGCGGCGAGATCAGGGGGGGCCGTTTCGTGGCCGGCCTGAGCGGTGAGCAGTTCGCCCTGCCCGAGGCCATCGGCCTGATGCGCTCAGTACGCCGCCGCCCGCACGATGGCCGGCTGGTGCGCGTGTCGGCGCTGGACCCCTTGAACCTGTCCGGCACCTTGCTGCCCGGCGCCAAGGTGCCCCGCCTGGCAGGCGCCCGCCTGGTGTTCGAAGATGGCGTGGCAGTGGCCAGCCTGGTGGCCGGCGAGGTGAACCTGTTGCAGCCGGGCATGGCGGTGGACCGCATCTCGCGCGTGCGCCAGGCCTTGATCTGAGCCCCGCGACAGTCAAGCCTTGTTCTTGCTTGCCCCGCGGATGTTCATGGCTGCCAGGCCCGCCTGCAATGCAATGAGCGCCCAGGCCTGCGTGCTCCATCCCCACGCCACCCACAGCACATTGCTGAGCATGTAGACCCAGAAGCCCCACTTGCGGTGCCGCTCGGACCGGGAAGCCACCAGCCAGGCCGCACCCAGCGTCACCGCCATCGCGGGCCATTGCAACAGATCGAGCAGGTCCGAGCCGTCCATCAGGCTGTGCCCTCCGGCCGCATCACCTTGTCGGGCGTCATGGGCGTGCTGCGCACACGCCGTCCGGTGGCATGGAAGATGGCGTTGCTCACCGCGGCTGCCACGCCCACGATGCCGATCTCGCCCACCCCCTTGGCCCCCAGGCTGCTGACCACGTCGTCGTGCTCTTCCACGAAGATCACGTCAATGTCGTGGATGTCGGCATTGACGGCCACGTGGTACTCAGAAAGGTTGTGGTTCATGAAGCGGCCCAGGCGGTGGTCGGTGAGGGTGTCTTCGTGCAGGGCCTGGCTGATGCCCCACACCACACCCCCCACGATCTGGCTGCGTGCCGTGTGCGGGTTGATGATCCGGCCGGCTGCGATGGCACTGACCACACGGGTCACGCGCACCGTGCCCAGCTCTTCATCGACCTTCACCTCCACGAACACGGCCGAATGCACGGCACGCACGAACTTCTTCTGCCGCAGCATGTTGGGCAGCATCAGGTATTTCTCGTCGAGCTTGGAGACGCCTGCGGTGCTCAGGACATCGGTGATGCGAAGGGCCGCGGCCGGATCGAGGGTGGACTTCACCATGCCGTCGGCGAAGCGCACGTCCTTGAAGCGGGCGCGGGCCAATGGTGAACCAGGCAGCGCGCGGGCCAGCTTGAAGAGCTTCTTGTGCAGTTTCTCGCACACCCCCTGCACGGCCGAGCCCACCGTGGCCACATGTGATGAGCCGCCTTCGATCGGCGCCACCGGCAGGTCGGAATCGCCCAGCTCGAAGCACACCTGCTCGATCGGCAAACCCATGGCGGCGGCGGCGATCTGCGTCATCACGGTGATGGTGCCAGTGCCGATGTCGGTGGCAGCGCTGCTGACCACCAGCCGCCCGTCGGCGTGCAGCACGGCGCGGGCCCGCGCGAACATCTGCATCGCATCCCAGGTGCCCGTGGCCATGCCCCAGCCCACCCAGTCGTCGCCCTCCCGCATGGAGCGTGGTGCCAGGGGACGTCCATGCCAGCCGAAGCGCTCGGCGCCCTGCGCATAGCAGGCACGCAGCTCCTTGCTGGAGAAGGGCAGGTCCTTGCTGGCATCGCGCTCTGCGTAGTTCTTGAGCCGCAAGGCCAGGGGGTCCATCTTCAGCGCATGGGCCAGCTCGTCCATGGCCACTTCAAGCGCGTGCACCCCATGGGCTGCTCCCGGTGCGCGCATGTCCATCGGTGAATAGTGGTCCAGATCCACCAGGCTGTATTCCATCCGCACGTTGTCGCACTGGTAGAGCTGGCCGGACCAGTTCACCACCACCTCCACGTAGTCTTCCAGCCGCGAGGTTTCGGCGATGGCTTCGTGCAGCACCGCGGTCAGGCGGCCATCCGGCTCGGCCCCCAGCCTCAGGCGTTGCCAGGTTTCGGGCCGGTGGCCGAAGGTGAACATCTGCTGGCGCGTGAGCACCACGCGCACGGACCGGTTGAGGTGCAGTGCGCCCATCACGGCCAGCAGCAGCTGGTACTGCGGGCGCAGGCCGGACCCGAAAGCGCCGCCCACGAAGGCGTTGCGCACCGTCACGCGGCTGCGCGGCAGACCGAACACGCGCGACACCACCCAGCGGCTGTTCTGCGAGCCTTGTGTCTTGTCATGGATGGTCAGGTGGCCGTCTGCGCCCAGCAGCACAGTGGAGGCGTGCATCTCCATCGGGTTGTGGTGCTCGACGCCCGCGTAGTAGCTTGCATCGATGCGCACCGGCGCGGCCTCGAAGGCGGCATCGGCATGGCCACGCGGCTCGGGCGGTGGCGAGTACCCCGCCTTGAGGCGGCTGGGCTGGTGGGCACGACGCAGGTTGCTCAACAGATGGGTATCGTGCGGCTCGGCTTCGTATTGCACCCGCACCAGCGATGCGGCGTAGCGGGCGGCTTCGAAGGTCTCGGCCAGCACCAGGGCCACGGGCTGGCCGCTGTGGTGGATGTGTTCATCGTGCAGCGGCCTGAAGGGCGTGCCGCCGGGCGAGGTCATGTCCTTGTAGAACAACCCCGAGTTGCGAACCTTGGGGCGATGGGCGTGCGTGAGCACGTCCAGCACCCCCGGCACGGCCAGCGCGTCGCTCAGCTCGAAGCCTGAGATGCGGCCGCGCGCAATGGTGCTGTTCACCACCACCCCGTGCACGACGTCGGGAGAGGTGGCGGGATCAAGGCCCTGGTGATGGTCCATCAGGTGTTCCGCCGCGTACCGGGCCTGGCCAGTGACCTTGGCATGGCCGTCAAGCCGCTTGACAAGGGTGCCCAGGGCCACCGGTGTGGCCAGGTTCGCAGCAGGATCTCGGGCGTTCATCAGGCGGCTCCCAAAGGCTGGGGCGTGCCCCGGGCGGCCCGCTGCAGCGTGCGCACGATGGCGCGCCTGGCCAGCGGGATCTTGAAGTCGTTGTCGCCCTGGCCCTGGGCGCCGTGCAGCAGTGCATCGGCGGCCTGGGCGAACCTGGCGTCGTCCACCGGCTGGCCCACCAGCAGGGCCTCTGCGTCCGGCTGCCGCCAGGGCTTGTGCGCCACACCGCCCAGGGCCAAGCGCGCCTCACGCACGTGACCGTCCGGGCCAATGTCCAGTGCCGCGGCCACCGACACCAGTGCGAAGGCATACGAGGCGCGGTCGCGCAGCTTGAGGTAGGCGCTGTGTCCACGCAGGTGGTCGGCTGGCGGCAGCTCGATGTGGGTGATGAGCTCGCCGGGTGCCAGGGTGTGGTCCTGCTCCGGGCGGTCTTCGGGCAGACGGTGAAAGCTGGCCATGGGCACGGTGCGGCTGCCTTGAACGGACTGCACATGCACGCTGGCGCCCAGGGCCGCCAGGGCCACGCACATATCGGAGGGGTGCGTGGCGATGCAGTGCGGGCTGGCTCCGAGGATGGCGTGCTGCCGCGTCAGCCCACCGATGGCGGAACAGCCGCTGCCGGGCAAGCGCTTGTTGCAGGGCGCGGCGGTGTCGTAGAAGTAATGGCAGCGCGTGCGCTGCAGCAGGTTGCCGCCGTTGCTGGCCATGTTGCGGATCTGCGGTGATGCGCCCGCCAGGATTGCGGTGCTCAGCAAGGGGTAGTGAGCGCGCACCAGGGGGTGCCAGGCTGTGTCGGCATTGCGGGCCAGAGCACCCAGGCGCAGCCCGCCAGCAGGGGTGGGCTCGATGTCGTACAAGGGCAGGGCGTTGATGTCGACCAGGCGTGCCGGGCGCAGCACGTTCTCCTTCATCAGATCGAGCAGGTTGGTGCCGCCAGCGATGAACATGGCCGGGCCCAGGGCGGCGGGCGCATCATGCAGGGCGGCCAGGGCAGATGAGGCGTCTGCGGGCGCGTCGTAGGCGAACGGCGTCATGCGCTGGCCTTGTGCGCTGGGCCGAACATCACCTGGCTCACCGCCTGCACGATCTGCGGGTACGCGCCGCACCGGCAAATATTGCCGCTCATCAGCTCGCGCACCTGGTCTTCATCGTGGGCCTGTCCTTCACGCATCAGGCCCACGGCGGAGCACAGCTGGCCTGGCGTGCAGTAGCCGCACTGGAAAGCATCGTGGTCGATGAAGGCCTGCTGCAAGGGTTGCAGGGCCTCGCCATCGGCCAAGCCTTCCACCGTGGTGATCTCGCTGCCATCGCGCATCACGGCCAGCGTCAGGCAGGCATTGATGCGGCGCCCATCGACCAGCACGGTGCATGCGCCGCACTGGCCATGGTCGCAACCCTTCTTGGTGCCTGTCAGGTCGAGGCGGTCACGCAGCAGGTCGAGCAGGGTCACCCAGGTTGCCACCTCCAGGTGATGGGCCGTGCCGTTGACGGTGAGCGTGATGGGGCGCGTCGGTGGCGGGGCGGGGATGGGCCTGTCGAGGTCTGCGGGCATGGCGGCTCCGGGCGGTGGGGATCACGTCCTCTGGCAAAGGACGTTCCCAAGGCACGCCTGCCGCGCGCCGCCCCGCCTGGGCCTGCTCAGACGACGGGCTGGCGGAGCGATTCGAGGGTGTGGGCCAGCCGCTGGATGTCGACCGGCTTGACCAGGTGGTCGAGGAAGCCGGCTTCGCTGGAGCGCTTGCGATCGTGCGGCTGGCCATAGCCTGACAGCGCTAGCAGAGGGGTGTGCTCATGCCCCGGGACCCGGTGGATGGCTTGCGCCAGCTCGTACCCATCCATCACGGGCAGGCCGATGTCCAGCACGGCCAGGTCGATGGCCTGGCCGTCCAGCATCTGGAGCGCCGTGGGGCCGTCATGCACCACCAGCGCGCCATAGCCCCAGGAGCGCAGCAGTTCTCCGAGCATGCGGGCGGCGTCTTCGTTGTCGTCCACGACCAGCACCGTGCGGCCGCTGCCCTGTGGCGTGCCGCTGCGCTCATCTCCGGCATATGGGCTGCCGGCATCTTCGGGCAAGCGGGGAAGGGTCAAGGTGAAACTGCTGCCCTGGTCCCTCCCCTCGCTTCGGCAGCTCAGGGTGCCGCCATGGAGCGTGGTCATGGTGCGTGCAATGGTCAGCCCCAGGCCCAGACCGCCCTGAGACCGGTCGATGCCCTGGCGCCCTTGGGCGAACAGGTCGAACACGCGCGCCTGGTCATCTGGCTCGATGCCGACGCCGTTGTCATGGACCGTCAGCTGCACCTGGCCTTGCTCGTTCACCTGGGCAGAGATGCGGATGTGCCCCTCTGGCGGTGTGTAGCGCGCGGCGTTGGTCAGCAGGTTGGAGATGGCCTGCCCCAGCCGCACAGGGTCGGCCATCACCTGCAGGCCGACGGGAGGCACCTCGATCTGCAGGGTATGGCGGCGCTGCTCAATCAGGGGCGAGGCGGTTTCCACGGCCCGGCCCACCACGGACCACAACTCGGTGGGATTGGCCTGCAGCGTGACCTGGCCGCGGATGATGCGCGCCACGTCCAGCAGGTCGTCCACCAGGCGCGCCATGTGGTGCACCTGTCGGCCGATGATGGCGCGCTCCCTCTCCGAGCCGGTTTCACCGCGCATCTCCATCAGGTGCAAGGCGATCTGGATCGGCGCGAGGGGGTTGCGCAACTCATGTCCCAGCATCGAGATGAACTCGTCCTTGGCCCGGCTGGCCTGGCGCAGGTCATCGGCCACCTGGCGCAGTCGGGTTTCGATGCGTGAGCGTTCGATGAGCTCGGCCGCCTGCCTGGCATAGAGATCGAGCATGCGCATGGCGCTGTCGGCAGGTTGGGTCGGTTCTTTCCAGTGCGTGGACAGCATGCCCATGGGCACGCCATTGCGGCCCAGCAGGGGCGTGCTTTGCACGGCGCGGTAACCGGCTTCCCGGGCCACTTCGCGCAGCGAGGCGTAGCCCTCGTCCAGGTTGACATCTGGAATCATCACGCGGGCATTGCTGTGCAAGGCACGCCCGCAGGCCGATTCGGCCGCGGCATCCACGGTGCTGAAGGTGCGCAGGAATGCCTCGTCAAACCCGCGCTGTGCACCGATGCGCAACGTCTGGTGTGCGGCGTCGAACAGCTGGATGTTGCCTTTGTCGGCAGCCATCATCGTCAAGGTGGCGTCCAGCACCTCGTGCATCGCGCTGTCCAGATCCTGGCAATGCAGCAGGCGTGATACCAGCTCGTGCAGCTGTCTCATGGCGCGCAGCTCGTCGGCCAGCACGGCTTCGGCTTCGACGCGGCGTGTGACGTCGACGATGGTGACCATCACCCCCTGCACCTGGCCTTGCGGTCCGCGAGCGGGGCTGTAGCAGATGGTGAGGCTGTGCCTGCGCGGCTGGCCTTCGAGCTCCAGCACATAAGGCTGGTCTTCCATGAAGACGCTCTCGCCGGTGGACATCACCCGCTGGTAGATGGGCTCATTGAAATGCCACACCTCGGGCCAGCAGGCCTGTGTCGGGCACCCCAGGTAGGCCGGGTGCTTGTCGCGCATCAGGCGTGCGTAGGGCTCGTTGTAGATCTGCAGGAGATCGGGGCCCCACAGCAGGATCATTGCGAAGCGGTTGTCCAGCAGCGAGGAGACCAGTGCACGCAAGGTGTCTGGCCAACCCTCGATCGACCCCAACCCGGTCTGCGACCAGTCTTTCTCGCGGATCAGCCGCGCGAGTTCACCCGTGCCGGGTGGCCAGGCTGTCTGCTGCGTCTCCCACCGACGTTCTTCTTGTTCGCTCATCCAGGATCCTTGCGTCTTGCTGCGCAGGCTTTTGGCGGTTGGACGGCCTCGGAGCGGGCCGTGTTGCAGGGGGTGCAGAACAGTCTACCCGTTTGCCTTGGCCCTTGCCCTTGGCGGGCATAGGCAGGCATTCGGATTGCCATGGATGGAAGGTGCCCTGGCGTGCGTTGTGCGTGCCAGGGCTCGCATGTGTTTGCAAGGAGCCCACCATGTACCAGACCGCACTCAATCTTCACGATGCCTCCAGTATCTTCAATCCAGTTCAGGCGACTGAGCTGGCGTTGCGAGGTGCCGAGCACCTGTATGAGCTGAACGTTTCAACGGCTCGGCTGCTGCTTCAAGCCCAGCTGAACACTGCCGTGGCGTTCGGCATGCCCGACTGGTTGCCGTTCTTCGACCTGGCCACCGATCAAACGCGCAACATGTGGCTGGCCGGCGCGGGACAGGTGCTGGACGCTGGTCAGCGCACCAACGATGTCGCGACAGAACTGCAAAGGCAAGCAGGCCAGATGATCGAATCCCAGGCATCGGAACTGGCCAACCCCGATTTGCCGATGAACCCGGTCAGTCAAGCCGCCCGCATGATGATGTGATCAGGAAGGGCATGCCTGCCTGAGCGCTCATGTTCCGGCCTGCTGAACGCGGGCCGAATCGGACGTGAGTGCCGGGTCATCGGGATTTTCTTCCTCCGAGTCTTCCTCATCGACGGTCAGGTTCTCTATGTCGACAGCCTGCGGATCGTCCAGTGACACCAGGTCTGGCGAACTGTCCAGGGCTTCACTGGCCGGCAGGATCACCCGGTCTGGGGCCACGTCCGAGCCGTCCTGCACATGGTCCGGGGTGGCTGATCCACGCTCGCCTGTGCCTGCGGTATCGCTGTCCGCTTCTGGATCGGTGTTGCCCGCGCCAGAGATGGCTGCCGCGCGGCTTTCCAGATCGTCGTCGGTTTCCACATGCAGTTGCCCCTGGATGTCGGATCCGCTGTCGGAGCTGTCGCTGGGGCCGAGCGCATCGGCATCGGTGCCTGCGGCGTGGGTAGGGGCGGGCGTGGCGCCCCAAAGACTGTTCTTGGCCATGGTCTTGTCTCCGGCGTCTAAGGTGTTGACCAAGCCAGAGGCAATCGATGTGCCTTCGCCCTGAGCGGCAAAAAGTCACCACCTGACCTCAAATCGCACCCTTTGGTTTTGTGTAACTGCGGCCGATAAGTTGTCATGGACTGTCCCCATGAGCGGGGGCTCGTCCGATTTTGACAAGGACGAGGCGCGGTGAAGGCGAGCAGGGAACAGCATTCAGGAGGGAATCAGCAGGCTGGGCGTCGCCGTCTGGCCTGGCTGCCATTCACACTCGCCCTGGTGGTGGCTGCCTTGCTGCTGACCTGGCAGCGCCTGTATTTCGAAATGCAGGATGTGCGGCGCGACGCTCTGGGCGAGGCCGAATCCATCATGACCGTGATCGAGCTGTCCCGTGCGATGAGCTCCACCGATGCGGCGCCCTGGCTGACCAGTGCCTCCAGCCGTTTCACGGACGTGGTGTCGTCCAGCTATTGCGTGCAAGGCCGTTGTTCGGCCAATTATCACCAGCGAGGCAGCGCGTTGTGCTCGGCGGGTGATCAATGGGATTCGGTGTGTGTGCAGTCCTTCCCGCGGGGAACGACATCGGCTTTCGTAGAGGTGCGCCACAGCCTGATCCCGGCCTACCAGGCCACCTTGCGGGATCTGCTGGTCGTGAGCATCGTGGCCCTGCTGGGGCTGGGCACCTGGTTCAGTGCCGAGCAGCGTCTGCGTCAGCAGGTGCTGCGCCGCGAAGACCAGCTGCGCCATGCGGCCCGCCATGACGCCCTGACCGGCCTGCTCAACCGCGCAGCCTTTGAAGAAGTGCTGTCGGCCCATCTGAGCCGGCCGAAGGCCGAGCGGGCCCCCGCCACCTTGCTCTACCTGGACCTGGACGGCTTCAAGCACCTCAATGACACGCATGGCCACCACATGGGTGATCTGGTGTTGCGCGAGGTGACGCACCGCTTCGCGAAGGCCCTGCCGGACGCGCAGGGCAGCATGGGCCGGCTGGGCGGCGATGAGTTCGCATTGATCCTGCCCGGTGTCAGCGAGCCGCTGGCCGTGGCCGCGGCGGTGGATGCGCTGACGGAGAGCCTGGTGGCGCCGTTCGAGGCCGAACAGATGTCGGCCCAGCTGGGCGTGAGCATCGGCGCCGTGGTGCTCGATGCCGAGGTGCACACGGCCGAAGAGGCCTTGCGCCGTGCCGACGTGGCCATGGACGAGGCCAAGCGACTGGGCCACGGCAAGCTGGTGCTGTTCGATGACCTGCTGGGATCGCGCGCGCGCCGCCGCCAGTTCATCCAGTCCGAGCTGCGCCCGGCCATCATCCAGGGGCAACTGTTCCTGGAATACCAGCCCCAGGTCGGCATTGATGGCGGCGTGCGCGGGGTGGAAGCCCTGGTGCGCTGGCGCCATCCCCGTTTCGGGGTGATCCGCCCTGACGAGTTCATCTCTGTAGCGGAAGAAACCGGCCTGATCCTGCCCCTGGGCCTGGCCGTGATCGAGATGGCCTGCCGTGACCTGGTGGCCTTGCGCGCGCAAGGTGTGGCCCTGCCGTATGTGAGCGTGAACGTGTCGCCCCGGCAGTTGGCCGATCCTCAACTGGTGGCGGCGCTGATGAGTGCCTTGCGGCAGCACGGGCTGGGCCCGGCCGACATGGAACTGGAGGTGACCGAAGGCGCGGTGATGGAGGTCAATGGGGCTGAAAGCTCCGTGCTGGATCACTTGTCCGCGCGCGGCTTCCGCATTGCCATTGACGACTTCGGTACCGGCTACTCGTCGCTCAGCCGCCTGCAGCGCATGAAGGTGGACAAGCTCAAGATCGACCGGTCCTTCATCGAAGGCCTGGGCGAGCCGGGACACGACCCGATGCTGGTGGACATGATGTTGGCGCTGGCGCGCCGCATGAACGTCAAGAGCGTGGCCGAAGGCGTGGAAACCCAGCAGCAGGCCGACTGGCTGCGTGCGGCAGGCTGCCACATGATCCAGGGCTACCTGTATGCCAAGCCGATGCCGCTGGCGCAACTCGGCGCCTGGATGAAGACCCACTCGGGCGAGCATGAAGACGACGAGGATGTGTGGTCGCCGACGATCTCTGCGGAGTTGTGAGTCGCGCCCTGGCGCACGCGCCATCTGGACACATCGGACTCAGCAGCCTTGTGTCTGGCCGATGAGTGGCGCCCCCTTGATCGAGTGATCCATCGGGACCATGTCGTCACGGGACTGTCATGGAGCCTGGGCAGTATGCCGGCCTGAAACACACCCATTCTGAGCAGTCCATGACAAGCAAGCCTTCCATCGCCCGTCGCCTGTGTGCAGCCCTGACGTCGGTTGCCCTGGCCTCGATCGCCGTCTCCGCCTCGGCCGGTGCGCTCGACGACATCAGCAAGAGCTGGAGCTACCAGCACAGCAGCACGGGTGGTTTCCTGTCGGAGATCGTCGGCTTCGATGCCAGCACCAGCACCCTGTGGGTGGCCGGTGTGAGCGGTGTCGATGTGTTGAACGCCCGCACCGGTGCCTTCATCGACCGCATCGACGTGTCGGCCTACGGCCAGATCAACAGCGTGTCGATCAACAACGGCATCGCCGCCTTTGCCATTGAATCCAGCGTGCGCACCAACGCCGGGTTGGTCACCTTGTACGACACCAGCACGCGCTCGTTGCTGGCCGGCAGCAGCCCCATCACGGTGGGTGCGCTGCCCGACATGCTGACCTTCACCAAGGACGGCAGCAAGATCCTGGTGGCCAACGAGGGCACGCCCGGCACCTACGGCACGCGCATCGGCAATACAGTGCCACGCAACTACGGCGCAGCCGCCAATGACCCGGTGGGCAGCGTCAGCATCATCGACGTGGGCAGCCGCACCGTGACGCACACCGCCACGCTGGCCGGCGTGCCGCAAACGGGCACGAACATCCGCACCAACACCGGCATGGATTTTGAGCCCGAGTACATCGCGGTCAATGCCGCGGGCACCAAGGCCTACGTGACGCTGCAGGAGGCCAACGCCATCGGCGTGCTCAACGTGCAGACCGGCCAGTTCGAGAAGGTGATCGGCCTGGGCGCCAAGGATTTCAGCCTGCCCGGCAACCGCATCGATGCGCTGAACAACGGCAGCATCAACCTGAGCTCGGTCAACGCCAAGGGCCTGTACATGCCCGATGGCATCGCCGTGTACGAGAAGAACGGTCAGACCTTCGTCGTGATGGCCAACGAAGGCGATTTCCGCGAGGACGACGGCGACCGTTCGGCCGCCAGCAGCCTGGGCGCCACGGGCGAGCTGGCCAACCTGCGCGTGACGAACACGGATTCGTCCGCGGGCAACCTGTTCGCGGCAGGCGCACGCTCTTTCTCGATCCGCGACGAGGACGGCAACATCGTCTACGACAGCGGCGAGATCCTGGACCGCGAGGCCATCGCCCGCGGCATCTACGACGATGGCCGCAGCCGTGACAAGGGCGTGGAGCCCGAAGGCGTCGAGGTGATGGAGATCAACGGCCGCACCTTCGCGCTGATCGGCCTGGAGCGCACCACCAAGGCCGGCATCGCCGTGTTCGACATCACCGATCCGGCCCACGCCAGCTTCGTCGACATGATCGTGTCCGACGGCGACCTGGCACCCGAAGGCCTGCGCGGCTACTCGCTGGACGGCAAGTTCTACCTGGCCTTCTCCAGCGAAGGTTCGAACACGACCTCCGTCTACCAGCTGGCCGCAGCCGTGCCCGAACCGCAGACCTGTGCCATGGTGCTGTCGGCGCTGGCCGTGATCGGCGCGATGCGCGCACGCCGTCGTCGGTGAACACCGGGGCCTGATTCGGGCCAGCAGCGACAATGGCCCTGGGCGATGATCCGCCCGGGGCCTTCTTGCTTTCAGGACCATGGATTCAATCACTCAAGCCGTTCTGGGCGCTGCCGTGCATGGCGCGCTATTGGGCAGGGCCCAAGGCCGCCGCGCCTTGCTTTACGGCGCTGCGCTGGGCACGCTGCCCGATCTGGATGTGTTCGTGCGCTATGCCGATCCGGTGTCCACGATGACCTACCACCGGGGCTTCTCGCACTCCGTCTTCGTGCTGACGGCACTGGCAGCCTTGATGACCTGGCTGATACGCAAGCGGTGGCCCGGCGCACCCTACAGTGGGCCGAGGCTCTTCACCACGGCCTGGCTGGTGCTGGTGACGCATGTGCTGCTGGACGCGTTCACCGTGTATGGCACGCAGATTTTCTGGCCCATCGCCTCGACGCCAGCGAGCTGGGCTGCCATCTTCATCATCGACCCCGTCTACACCGTGCCCTTGCTGGGCGCCGTGCTCTTTGCCGGAGCCGGTGGGCTGAGGGGCCGCAGTGTGGCCGTGCTGACATGGGCACTGGTGTTCAGCACCGCCTACCTGGGCTTTGCCCTGGGCAACCGCGTGCTGGCGGAGCATCGCGTCAGCCAGGCGCTGCGTGATCAGGGCATCGTGGTGACGGCGTTGCGTGCCGTGCCGATGCCCATCAACACGCTGGTGTGGCGCGTGATCGCCAAGACACCCGATGGACACTATATCGAGGCCGTGACCAGCCTGTTCGATCGTGCCCCGCCGGA
Organism: Aquabacterium soli; assembly: GCF_003933735.1. Lineage (GTDB taxonomy): Bacteria > Pseudomonadota > Gammaproteobacteria > Burkholderiales > Burkholderiaceae_C > Aquabacterium > Aquabacterium soli. The sequence continues at coordinate 107,944 of NZ_RSED01000007.1, forward strand.
GTGGTTGCGCTATCCGCTGAACCTGGAGGCGGCACGTGTGCTGAGCGGCGTGCCCTTGCACGAGCGGCTCCGCTGGTTCACGGACGACTGGCTGCGCTACGACGTGGTCGGCGATGCGCTGGTGGTCAGTGACCTGCGCATGGGCATCCCGGGGCAGTACACCTTTCGCTTCAAGATGGCGCAGTGCGGCGCGGGCGGCCAGTGGCAGGCCGTGAAACCCTCGGCGTGGGCAGGCCGCTCTGCCGGACTGCCCGAACTCGAACTCATCCTGCGGCGCATCGTGCACCAGCAGCCAGCCTTGCCGCTGGCCGACTGGGCCGATGCCTTCCTGGACAAGCCAGACGGCTTGCCGTCGCCGTCGGCTTGTTTCTGAAGACTCGCCTCAGAAATCGTAGCGTGCGCTGAGATTCACGCTGCGCGGCATGCCCCAGGTGTAGAACAGGCCCTGGCTCGTGAAGTCGGTGACGCCCGAGTAGTACTTCTTGTCGAACACGTTGTCGACGTTGAGGTTGATGCTCAGGTGGCGGTTGACCTGGTAGCGGCCCATCAGGTCGAACAGCCAGTAGGCATCCTGGCGCAGCGTGGCGCTGCCACGGCTGGTGGAAATGGCGCTCTGCCAGCGCGCTCCGCCGCCCACCGTCAGGTTCTGCAGTGGGCCGCTGCCGATGTGGTAGCTGCTCCCCAGCTTGAACTGGTGCTTGGGTGTGGTGGAGGCGCTGTCCAGATCGCTGCTGTTGAGCACATAGCTGCCCTGGGCCTGCCAGCCGCGGGCCAGCTCGCCCGACAGTTCCAGCTCATAACCACGCCGCTTGGCGCCGTCGACGGCCCGGTAGATGCTGTCGCCGCTGGGGGTCGATCCGACCTCTTCAGCCGTGTTGTTCGTGCGCATCCAGAAGTAGGCCAGGCTGGCGTTCAGGCGCTTGTTGAAGAACTCGCCCTTGGCGCCGAGCTCATAGGTGGTGCCTTCTTCCGGGGGCAGCGTGCTTTCGGCCGCGTCCTTGGCGCTTTGTGGCTGGAAGATGCTGGCATAGCTGCCGTACACAGAAACGTTGGGCGCCACGTCCACGATCAGGCCGGCGTATGGCGTGAGCACGCTGCGCTCGCGCATGCTGTAGTTGTACCAGCCGATGTCGGTGACGTCCTTCTGGTCGTAGTCGCTCAGGCGTGCCCCGGCGATCAGCTTGACCGGATCGGCCAGGCTGAAGCGGCCGGCCGCGTACACATAACGGTTCTTGCGGCTGAACAGGTCGTTGGAGTAGCTCAGGCTGTTCCAGTCGCGCTGCGGGATGCCGGCGCCGCCATCGGCGTAGTCGATGCCGACATCGGTCAGCGTGGTGTTGGCACTGCTGCCGCGCAGCAGCGTGGTGCGTGCCCGCGCGCTGCCGGCGCCCAGCAGCAGGTCGTGCGTGCGGCCGAACAGCTGGAAGGGGCCTTGCACATCCAGGCTGATGCTGCCGTTGCGGTCGTCGATGTCGGTGTAGCGGTTGTACTGGACCTGGCCCGGCAGCGCGTAGCGCAGGTAGCCGATCAGGAACTCCGGCGTTTCCACGGTGTCGCGCGCCAGCTGGAGCTTGGCTGTCCAGCCGCCGGCGAAGCGGTGTTCAAGCCGCGCGAACAGGCCCAGCGATTCCTGGTCGTAGCCGGCCCAGGAGGCACCGATGTTGAACGAGCGTCGCATCCGCTCCACTGGTTCACCGGTACCCGAGAACGCCTGGATCGGCGTGGTGCCGCCGGCGCCACGCAGCGTGCGCTCCTTGTAGGTCAGGCCGACGCCGAGCAGGGTGTCCGGCGTGAGGTCGGCCTCCAGCGTGCCGTACAGCGTGGTGTTGCGGTTGTGCTGCCGGTCGCGGAAGGAGTCTGCATCCTTGTGCGCAGCCACCAGGCGCCCGCGCAGGGTGCCGGCTTCATTGAGCGGGCCGCTGATGTCGGCATCGGCCCGGTAGCTGTCCCAGCTGCCCACACCTGCCTTGACGCTGGCCTGGAACTCGTGCGTGGGCCGCTTGCGGATCAGGTTGACGGTGCCGCCATAGCTGCCATCGCCGTTCATCAGGCCGGACGATCCCTTGAGCACCTCGATGCGGTCGATCTCGGCCATGTCGTCGGCCGAATACATGATGTGGCTGTTCCAACCCCAGCCGCTGGACAGCAGCCGATTGCCGTCGACCTTCAGGTTCACGGTGGATCCGCGCACGTTGAACGTGGTCATGTCGCCTTGCTTGGACACGGTCACGCCCGGCGTCTGCGTCAGCACGTCGGACAGTGTTTCCAGGTGGAAATCGTCCATGCGCTGGCGCGTCATCACGGTGACGGATTGAGGTGTCTCGCGCAGCGTGAAGGGCAGGCCTGTGGCCGAGCGGCTCGGGCCGGCCGCGGTGTAGCTCTGGGTGCCTTCGGTGCTGCCGTCGCGTGCGACCTGCGCAGTCACGCGCACTTCTGGCAGTGCGTTGCCCGCTGCGGAAGGGGCGATGGGGGCGGCGTCGGGCACGCGGCGCAGCGTCCAGGTGCCGTTGTCGGCCACGACAGCCTGCAGGCCGGTGCCGACGAGCAGCGTGGACAGTGCTCGCGCGGGCGGCAGGTTGCCTTGGACCCCGGGGCTGGCCAGGCCACGCACGAGTTCAGGCTGGTAGGCCAGCAATACGCCGGAGGTCTTGGCGAAGGCGGTCAAGGCGCCCTCGAGCGGACCGGCCGAAATGCTGTAGGCCACAGCTGCCTGGCTGGCGGCTGTCTGGGCTTTGGCCTCAGGGGTGACCAGCGGGCCGGCGACGGCGAAGGCGGTGGCCAGCGCGGCGGCCAGGGTGGTGCAAGGGAACAGGACGCGGCGGTGCCCGCGTGGCGCAACAAAGTACTGCATGGTGTGTTCGGAAAGAGGAGAAAAAGGGGCTCTCCCTTCCTTGTCGCGCGAGATTCGAAAAGGTACAGACCAGTCAGCCCGCCGGACCGATGCGCACCCAGTAGCGGACCGGCACCTGAACCCGGACAGGCAGCACCTGCCCCAGGGCCTGCAGGATGTGGTCGGTGTCGCCCAAGGGGAACACGCCGGACAGGCGCAGCCCGGCCACCTCGGGCGCCAGCTGGATCAGGCCGGAGCGGTAGCGGCGCAGCTCGTCCAAGAAGGCGTCCAGCCGCATGTCGGACGCAACCAGCACACCCTCGGCCCAGGCGGGCTCGGCCGGTGGCGCCATTGCGGTGGCTGTGCCGCCGGTCGGCAGGCGGGCGGCCTGGCCGGCATCGATGCGCAGCGCCAGGCCGCTGGCGCTGCGCAGCTCTACCGCGCCCTCGAATACCTCGACCTGCGTGCCAGGGGCCGCCGAGCCTTCGGCGTCGTGGCGCACCGTGAAACGCGTGCCCAGGGCCTTGGCACGGCCGGCTGGCGTGTCGACCACCAAGGGTCGTTTGGGCAGATGGGTGTCTGGTGCGGTGGTGATCAGCAGTTCACCCGTGTACAGGCGCAACCGACGCAGCGTGGGGCTGTAGTCGATGTCCAGCGCTGTGGCGGTGTTCAACATCAACTGCGTGCCGTCGGACAAGAGCAGGCGGCGCTGCTCGCCCTTGGCGGTGCGCACCCCGGCCAGCCAGCCATGCGTGGCGACCTGTTCGTTGCCCGCCCAGACGGCCATGCCGGTCACGGCCAGCGCCGCCATGCCGCCCAGCGCGCGCCGGCGGCCTGCAGCCTTTGGCGATCTGGCCAGCGTCTCGGCCAGGCCAGGGGCGTGCGCTCGCCAGCGTGCGTTCGTGGCCTCGATGCGGCGCCAGGCCTGTTCGTGCAGCGGATCGGCGGCGCGCCAGCGCTGCCACTGTGCACGGCTTTCCTCGGTGGCCTCGCCGGACCACAGGTGCACGAGCCAGCCCACGGCGGCATCGACCACCGGTGTCGGCAAGGGCGCGGGCGTCTGGGTCATGCTGCGCTTTCAGGGAAGTAGCAGTGCCGGATGGCCCTCGCCATGTACTGCTTGACCGAGCTCAGCGAGACGCCCAGGCGCTCAGCGATCTCGGCGTAGGGCAGGCCATCGAGTTGTGCCCACAGGAAGGCCGTGCGCACCTTGGGCGGCAGGCTGTCGAGCAGGCGGTCGATCTCGAACAGGGTTTCGAGCACGATGGCGCGTTCTTCGGGAGAAGGGGCCAGCTCCTCGGGCGACTGGGCCAGCGCATCCAGGTAGGCACGCTCCACCTCCCGCCGCCGGAAATGACTGACCATGACGCGCTGCGCCAAGGTCGTCAGGAAGGCGCGCGGTTCGCGGATGTCTGCCAGCGCCGTGCGCGACTCGATCACGCGCAGGTAGGTGTCATGGGCAAAGTCCGCCGCATCACCCGCATGCCCGAGGCGCCGGTGCAGCCACCCACGCAGCCAGCCATGGTGCTGCTGGTAGAGGTGGGTCAGAGACTGCGAATCCATGGCGCTTTGGAATGAGAAACGTTCTCATTATCTCATTTAAATGCGTGCAGGCACCTCGTTTGCTCAACAGGTGAACAACCAGAACTTGGAGACACCATGAAGCACGCCATCGTTCATATCGCCTTGGCAGGCCTGTTGGCCGCCGGTTTCACGGCCACGCATGCACGGTCTGAGAGTGCCCAGACGGCAGCCTCTGCCGCCAGCGGTGCACAGAAGGCATCCAGCGCTGCGCAAGGCAAGAAAAAGGCCAGGAAGCCAGCTTCCCAGGCCAGCAATCCCGGCACCAGTGGAGGCGCCGGCAATCGGTCGGGTGGCGAGGCCAAGGATGGCGCGAGCTTCGACGCCCCGCGGGCCGGCAAGGGCGCTTCGAAACCTACCGGCACTGGCTGGGATTGAAGACGGATGTCTGACAGGCGACCGAATACCCGTCGGGAGCCTTACTGGTCAGATGCGTCCTTGTGCTGTGCCTGTTTCGTGGGGGCGGCGTCCAACAGTGGCGTGAACGCCGTGACGGGCACCCGCCACCGTTCCGGGTTGGTTTCGGCAAAGGCCAGCAAATCTTTCGCGAGCCCGATGCGGATACCGGTTTCCACCGCCACATAGGCCACCGCCCGTTCAAGCACTTCGATGCGGCGTGACAAGGCTTCGTTGTCCATGGTGGTGAGTCCCTCAGGTCGGGCAGGGGTGGATGACACCAGCCATCGTGCCACGGTCTAGGAGCGCAAGAGCAGCCTGTGCATGTTGCTGTTCAGGGATGTGACGAACCGTGCGGGTCGTCTGCGCTGGACAGGTGGACAACTTCTGCCACGGCATGGCGTGCGGCCTCTTCCGGAGCCATGACGCCGTGGGCGTCCTCCCAGAGTCTTTCCGACCAATCGATGGCCTCAGGCAAGCTCATGCTGCCCAGCAGCGGGGCCAGCAGGAGCTTGTAGAGCTCGACCAGCTCACCGGTGCACCGGTTGATCCAGAGATTGCGCGGCGGATCTGCTTCAGGACAGGGCATCGATCACTCCTGGCCGCTTGCAAGGCCAAGTCTTGTTGATTGCTGTATGTTTATACAGTAAATGGCTTGGTTTTTTTCGGACTACCATCGCCATCACCATGACTTTCATAGGGCCCCCCTCGGCCGGCACGAGGCCCAGGGATGCCTGCGACTATCACAAACAGATCAATATGATCATGGTGGTCTTCGACATCGCCGTGGAAAAGGACTACCTGCCCACTGGCGGCTTGCTGATCAGCGCGGCCGACTGGAGAGACTGGACGTGGGGCAGCATCGAGCGCTCGTTCAAGCAATGGAGCACGGCCACGGGCGTGGGTCACGACCCTGGTGCACACCGATCCCTTGCAGCGGCCAGCCCTCAACGTCAAGGGCTACTCCCACTTGGTCTATGAAAAGCTGGCGCGCGGCACCGGCGTGTCCGGCTCGCAAGGAACCCTGATGAAGTACCGGGCCTGGACGGTTGGCTTGATGGGCCTTGATTCGTCCGGCGAGCCGAAGTCTGACCCTCTCTATTCGGCAACCTACACGTCGGACGGCATCAGCTGCTTTGGCGGGCCGCTGTATGGCAACAAGGGGCAGTGCAAGAAGAATTACCTCAAGCTGCTGTCGTCGCACCTCCAGAACATCAACCCGCAGTGGCCCGACCTGCTTGAGGCCCCAGCGATCAGGCCTGCATCGCGCTGAGCGGCCCCATGCCGGGCGCCTGATTCCAGCGATCCAATCCGGATTGCGTCGGGACGAAAAAAAGCCCCAAGTGATTGACTCACTCAGGGCTTCTTGTCGCGCCCCGGGGGCGGAGCGCTTGTGTATGGTGGAGCCGGGGGGAATTGAACCCCCGTCCGCAAGCCATCAACAGGTAGATCTACATGTTTAGCTGACTGATTTGGATCTCGTGGTCACCGTCGCGCAGCAGCACGCTACGGAGCCCACCAGTCACTTGATCTCGGCTTCAACGGAGTGACCCCGCTCAAGCCCAGCCTATGTGAATAACCTCGCAGCCCTTGTCTTGCGACTCAAGCCCAGCCCATAGGCCGACTGTTGCGAGGCTCACCGGTGTTAAGCGGCGAGTGCGAACGATTCGTCGTTGGCAGTTAGTTTGTTTCCAGATGGATTTACGAGCTCACTGGTGCTCGACATGCACTATCCCGCATCCGCACCCACGTCGAAACCAAGTCGGCCCCAGGAAAGTAAGACCATTGTAGGACGGATCCCCGCCCAGCGCTGGCCTCATTCAAGGATCTTGGGCCAGCGGCGCGGTTTTCAAGCCCTGGCGGGCGTGATCAGCTGCGGTAATCCGCGTTGATGGTCACGTAATCGTGCGAAAGATCACAGGTCCACAGGGTGGTGGCGGCGGTGCCGCGCGCCAGGCCCACGCGGATGGTGATCTCGCTCTGCTTCATCACGCGCTGGCCGTCTTCCTCGCGGTACTCGGGGCGGCGGCCGCCCTTGGTCACCACGTGCACATCGTCCAGGTGCAGCTCGATCAGGTTCTGGTCCAGGTCATCGATGCCGGCATAGCCCACGGCGGCCAGGATGCGGCCCAGGTTGGGGTCGCTGGCAAAGAAGGCGGTCTTGACCAGCGGCGAGTGGGCAATGGCGTAAGCGGCCAAGCGGCATTCGGCCTCGTCGCGGCCACCCTCCACGGTGATGGTGATGAACTTGGTGGCGCCTTCGCCGTCACGCACGATGGCCTGGGCCAGCTGCACCGACACGGCGATCACGGCCTCGCGCACGGCGCGGCCCTCGGGGCTGTCCCAACTGGTGATCTCGGCGTGGTCGGCCTGGCGGGTGGCGATCACCACGAACGAGTCGTTGGTCGATGTGTCGCCGTCGATGGTGATGCGGTTGAAGGAGGCGTCGGCCGCGTCCTTGGCCAGGCCCTGCAGCAGCGCGGGCGCGATCTTGGCGTCGGTGGCCACGTAGCCCAGCATGGTGGCCATGTTGGGCTTGATCATGCCGGCACCCTTGCTGATGCCGGTGACCGTGACGGTGGCGTTGCCCACCTTGACCTGGCGCGAAGCGGCCTTGGGCAGGGTGTCGGTGGTCATGATGCCTTCGGCGGCCAGGGCCCAGTTGTCGGCCTTCAGATCGGCCAGGGCGGCGGGCAGGCCGGCCTGGATGCGGTCGATGGGCAGCGTCTCCATGATCACGCCGGTGGAAAACGGCAGCACCTGCTCGGGGGCGATGTCCAGGTGGCGGGCCAGGGCGATGCAGGTGGTCTGCGCGCGGACCAGGCCATCTTCACCGGTGCCGGCGTTGGCGTTGCCGGTGTTGACCAGCAGGGCGCGGATGTCGGTGCCCGCGGCCAGGTGCTTCTGGCAGATCTGCACGGGGGCGGCGCAGAAGCGGTTCTTGGTGAACACGCCGGCCACGGCCGAGCCTTCGGCCAGGGTCACCACGGTCAGGTCACGGCGGTTGGCCTTGCGCACGCCAGCCATGGCGACACCGATTTGCACGCCGGGCACGGGGTGGAGGTCTTGGGGGTTGGGGGCGGACAGGTTGACTGGCATGGGGGCTCGCTCTCTGGCGCGGCGTGAAGCACCGCTTGAAGCCGACGATTGTGCCGCACGCCGATGAGGTCTACATGGCCTTGAACAGATGGGCGTACATGCGGCTGACCTCCAGCGTCTCGGGGCGGCCACGCAGGTGCACGCGCAGGCGGCCATTGGGCCGGTTCTCGCGGCTGACCCGTTCGATGGCGCGCACGTTGACCACGGCGCTGCGGTGCACCTGCCAGAAGCGCTCCGCGTCCAGGCGCGGCATCAGCTCGCGCAGCGGCGTGCGGATCAGCAGCTCAGGCCCCTGGCCGCTGGTGGGGGTGATCAGGCGCACGTACTTGTCGGCGGCCTCGAAGTACAGCACTTCGTCCACCGGCACCAGGACCAGGCCCTGGGCGGTGGACACCTGGATGATGCTCAGCGGAGGCTGGCTGGCCGCGGCCGGCGCGGGGGCAGTCTGCCGCAAGGCCTGGAGGGCCTGCATGGGCGGCAGGGCCGGGTCTTCCTGTCGGGCGGCGCGCAGGCGCAGCTGTTGCTGCAGCCGCTCGCAGGTGCCGGCCAGGCGGGCGGTCTGCACGGGCTTGAGCACGTAGTCCACGGCGGCCTGCTCAAAAGCAGCCAGCGCGTATTCATCGTAGGCCGTCACGAACACCGTCAAGGGCAGGGGGCGGTGCTCGGGCCAGGCATCGGCAATGGCTTCGGCCGCATCCAGCCCATCGCGGCCGGGCATCTTGATGTCCAGGAAGAGCACATCGGGCTGCTCGGCCACGGCCAGTGCCACGGCCTGGTTGCCGTCCTGCGCCAGGGGCAGCAGGCGCAGCTCGGGCCACAGGCGGCCCAGCAGGGTGCTCAGTGCGTGCGCGAGCACGGGTTCGTCTTCCGCGATCAGGGCCGTGGCGTTCATGGGTGAAGGGCGTGGGCAGGGGGCTCGTCCAGCGGCGGCAGCACGCTGGGGCCGAAGGGTGAGATGGATCCGGTGCTCAGGGCAGGCGCGGGGCTGACCGCGGTGTTCAGAGGCAGGCGCAGCGTGACGATGGTGCCGCTGTGGCCGGTGCTCTCTTGCATGCTCAGGCTGGCTGTGCCGCCGTAGGCCGATTGCACGCGGTCTCGCACGCAGGCCATGCCGAAGCCCGGCGGGCCTTGCCGGGCGGCTTCGGCGGCGCGCAGGCCGCGGCCGGTGTCGATCACGCACAGCACCAGGGTGCTGTCTTCCACGCGGGCGCGCAGGATCAGCTGGCCGCCCGGCGGGTTGGGCTCCAGGCCGTGCTTGACGGCGTTCTCCACCAGGGGCTGCAGCAGCAGGGTGGGCACGTGGTGGCTGGCCAGTTCGGCTGGCAGCTCAAGTTTCACCTGCAGGCGCGGGCCCATGCGCACCTGCATCAGCGCCAGGTAGTCGTCCACGCGGGCGAACTCGGTGCTCAGCGGGTGGGTGGTGGTGCGGCTGCCGCCCAGGGTGGCCCGCAGGAAGGTGATCAGGCGCGCCAGCATGTCCTGCGCGCGGGCCGGATCGGATTCGATCAGCGCGTGCAGGTTGGCCAGGGTGTTGAACATCATGTGCGGCTCGAGCTGGGCCTGCAGCAGGCGCAGCTGGGTCTGCAGGGCCTGTCGCTGGGCAGCCTCGGCGCGCACCTCGTTGGCCGCCAGGCGCACGCGCAGGTAGTCGATCGTGAAGGTCAGGATGGTGATGCTGTAGCTCAGCACCAATGACACGGCAAAGGGCGGGCGCTCCCTGGGGATCTCCATGGGCCACCACGGGAACGCCAGGATGGCCTGGGCCAGGAACACCCCGAACAGGCAGGCCAGGGGAATGCCCACGATGGCGCAGAAGGCGATGGCCGGCCAGCCCACCAGGCCGTACACGCCGCGCCGGTCGAAACGCTCGCGCGCGTCGGGCAGCTTGGGCCAGCGCCGCCGGGCCTCGGCCAGCCACACCATGCCCACGATGGTCCAGCACCAGTAGCCCAGGCACATGGCATACGCCAGGTTCACCATCAGGCCGTAGCGCTGGTCTTCGTCGCGGCCCGCCCATTCGATCGCCCACAGGAACAGCGCGATCGACAGGCTCCACAGCAGGTTGAAGCGCCCCGTGCGCGGGATGGAGCCCAGCAGGGTCAGGTCCTTGGGATGGTGGGCGGCTGACATGGGGCGGGGCGCGTCTTCGTCAGTGCGAAAAAAGGGTCATCGGGATGGTGGAGCCGTCCAGCCTTGCAGCCAGGTGTTCAGCGCCGGAAACTCCTTGATCAGCAGCGGCGCAAAGGACACCAGTATCAGGCCCAGCGTCATCACCGCGCAAGGCAGGATCCAACGCTCATACCGGCGGTAGAAGGACTGGTTGGCCACCTCGCGGTCCGAGGCGTCGATCAGGTCTTCGCCCACCACCTGGCGTGCCAGCAGCTGGTTCAGCGCCACCGGCGGCATCAGGTAGCCCAGCTCGAAGGCCACCAGCACCATCACCCAGAAGTGCACCGGGTCGATGCCGCTCTTGTAGGCCAGCGGGGCCAGCGTGCCCGACACCAGGAAGATGGCGCCCAGGGGCTCCATGAACATGCCCAGCACCACCAGCGCGGTGGCCATGAAGGCCATGGCCGTCCAGGCGCTGCTGAACACCTCGGGGGCCATGTGGATGATGCCCGAGCGCTCGATCACGCCGCCTGCCGCCTGCGACAGCAGGATCAGGAACAGGTAGCCGCCCAGGTGGCCGGTGGTCTCGACCGTGGCCGCGCGGATGGACGACTCGACGCCGCGCTCGCGGTGCATCGCGAACGACAGTTGCTGCGAATCGGGCCCGATGCCGCGCGCCAGCAGCAGCTTGTCGAACACCACGATGATGATCATGATGACCGGCATGATGATGGGCGCCGAGATCTCGTTGAGCGGCGTGTCCAGCACGTTGTCGTAGAAGGCCACCACCGCCAGGATCACGGCGATGTAGGGCAGCAGGGCGGGCACCTGGCGCAGCATGGCCGGCACGCCCACGCGTGGCGAGACCACGTCGATGGTGTGCTTCTCACGGCGCAGCTGCGAGGCCGCGAAGAACAGCGTGGACGTGATGAAGAACACGAACAGGCCCCAGTGGAAGAGCTCGTCGCTGGTGACCTCTTTGTTGACGGCCACGATGGCCACCACCAGCAGGCTGGGGCGCAGGACCACACCCAGCGATCCGGACATGGCCGTGGCCGCCAGCGCGAACTGGCTGGATCCGCCCACCGCGCGTACCTCGTGGTAGATGATGGCGCCGGCCGCCATCACGAAGGCGCCGGAGCCGCCGGTGTAGGCCGTCGGAATGGCCGCTGCAAGCAAGATGGCGTAGGTGAGTGCTTCTGGCGACAGCTTCCATGGCCGCAGCAGGTTCATGAACAGGTCGACCACGCGGGTCTGCTTGAACAGCATGCCGCCCCAGATGAACAGGGCCAGCTGCAGCGGGATGTTGGGGAACTCCATCAAGGCGTTGATGTAGATGGCCAGGCCCGAGGGGTGGCCCTGCTCCCAGAAGTAGTGCCCCGAGCTGATCGTCATCAGGCCGGCCAGCGGGATCGTCTTGAGCGCATGGCCCCAGGTGCCATCACCGATGCCATCGGCCGGCTTGTGCGGCCTCAGGCATTGCCACGCGCTGGCGATCAGCAGCGATCCGAACAGCACCATCCACGCAAAGTGGATCAAGGGCTCTTCCACGGCCACGCCCGAGGCCACCGAGATCTGGTAGTAGCGGATGCTGGAGTACAGCGCCACGGCTGAGGCGATCAGCATCGTCCAGGCCTGCACCTTGTAATCGCGCCCGTAGCGAGGCGGCACCAGGCTGATGTGGTGGTAGCCCACCGTGGTGGCCAGGATGGTGAAGCCCATCAGCAGCAGCAGGATCATGGGCCGGTTCTCGCTGCCGAAGCGGAACAGGCCGAAGAAGCTGGTCTCCAGTGTGCGGTAGGCCTTCACGGCCCAGGTGTTGTGATCGGCCACGCGCTGGAACCAGGCATGCTTCTCCTGGCATTGCGCCAGCGTGTCGCGCAGCGACTGGCGCAGCTTGTCGGCATCGAGCGCTTCGTCGGCGAACAGGCTGTCGATCACGTCACCACCGCCGGCGGGCTGGGCGGCCATGCGCTTGCTCACCTCGGCGTCGACGTTCATGTTGGCGTCGCAGGTGGGGCGCACGGGCTCGGCGCGCAGCATGAAGTACTGCACGTGCTCGGCCTTGTTGCCGAAGAAGCTCTCGCCGAAGCGCAGCAACTGCCCGTGGATCATCTCACCGGTGCCGATCACCAGCACCAGCAAGAGCATGGCGATGGTGGGCAAGCCGATGCACCAGTCGGACAAGGTGCGCGGGGCGGGGGCGGGCAGGGTGGTGGCCTGGCTCATGGTTCGTGTCTCCTGTTGCGGCGCCTTGAGGTGCCGTCTTGTGCTCACGTTGTGATGCGTCGCAATCTAGGGCCCTCGAGCCGTCTGCGAAAGCCCCTTGCGATGGATGACACGTTTGTAGCGCCAACCGGCATGCTGATGGAGCCAGCCAGAACCGATGTTCAATGAATGAGCCTGATCAAGGCGCGATGCGGTGTGATGGCGTATCAGGGTTGCCACTAGGTTGGCCGTTGTGCACTGCAATAGATGGGCGAGTGAACCACCAGAACACGCTGGCCACCGCGTTGCCGCCCAGGCCCAGTGCGCACACGCCCGCCCAGCCGTGCAGGTCGTAGAGCCAGGTGGCGGTGATGGCGCCCAGGCCGCTGCCCGCCGCGTAGAAGAGCATGTAGCAGGCGATCAGCCGGCCCTGAGCCTGGGGATCACCCTGAAGGATCAGGCTCTGGTTGACGACATGCAGGGCCTGCACGCCCAGGTCGAGCAGCAGCACACCGATCAGCAAGGCGGCCAGTGAGTGCTCCATCATCACCAGCGGCCCCCAGGACAGCATCAGGCACAGCAGAGCGGCGCCGGTCACCCGCTGTCCATGCTGCCGGTCTGTCCAGGCGCCTGCACGGCCCGCCGCCAATGCGCCCGCCACGCCCACCAGCCCGAGCGCGCCGATGGCCGTGTGCGACCAGGCATGAGGCGGCTGGCCCAGCGGCAGTGCGATGGCGCTCCAGAAGGCCGCGAAGGTGAAGAACATCAGCAGGCCGATCGTGCCGCGCACCTGCAGGGTGCGGTCATGCATCAACAGGCAGGCCATGGAGCGCAACAGCTCAGGGTAGGTCCATCGTGGTTGCTCAGGCGCTGGCCTGGCCGCATCGGTCTCTGGCAGGCGCCACCAAAGCCACAGACCCATCAGCCCGCAAACTAGCGCCGAGGCTGCGTACACGGCGCGCCAGCCTGCGATGTCGCTCAAGGCGCCGGCCAGCGCGCGCGCCATCAGCAGCCCGATGACCACGCCCGCCTGCGCCGTGCCGACCATGCGCCCGCGTTGTGTGGCATGCGCCAGTGTGGCCGCATGGGCGATCAGGCCTTGTGTCATCGCCGTGCCCAGCAGGCCGGTGCAGGTCAGTGCGATCAGCAGTGCCGAAGGAGAGTGCGCCATCGTCACGCCGACCAGGGCCGCGATCAGCAGCATGGACTGGGCCAGCAGCAGCCGGCGACGGTTCAGCAGGTCTCCCAGGGGCACCAGCACCAGCAGCGCGATGACGCTGCCCAGCTGCGCGGTGGTGATCAGACCGCCGGCTGCGGCGCGGGACAGACCGGAGTCTGCAGCCATGGCATCCAGCAAGGGCTGTGCGTAATAGACATTGGCCACACTGATGGCGCAGCACAGCGCGATCAGGCGAGCGGTGCTGATCGACAAGGCCTGATGGATGTTCTTCATGTGGTTTCAAATAAAAACTGGATGATGGGTTGCCATTCTGGTTTTAAAATGAAACCATGTGAGTGAGTGCGGGCTTGTGCCGCACAAAGGAGCCTGTTGTGGCCAAAAGAAAAAGCTTGGCCGATGCGCCCTGCCCGGTGGCGCGTGCGCTCGATGCGGTGGGCGAGCGCTGGTCGCTGCTGATCGTGCGCGATGCCTTCGATGGCGTGAGGCGCTTCAGTGAGTTCCAGGCCAGCATGGGCGTGGCGCGCAACATCCTGGCTGATCGCCTGCGCCTGCTGGTGGAGGCTGGCGTGTTGCGCACCGAGCCTGCGTCCGATGGCAGCGCCTATTCGGAATACGTGCTCACCCCCAGGGGCGAGGCCTTGTTCCCGGTGATCGTCACCTTGCGCCAGTGGGGCGAGGCCGAGCTCTACCGCCCTGGCGAGGCGCATTCCAGGTTGGTCGATCGCCGCAGTGGGCGCGCGCTCACGCGCAAGGTGGCCCTGCGCTTCGAGGATGGGCAGCCCTTGCGTGCCCAGGACACCGTGGTCAAGAAATTGCCCGTACCCGCCACGGAACCTTGACGGCCCAAAGCACATCGGGGCCCGAAGGCCCCGATGTCATGGTGCGGCGCAGGTGCCTGTGATCAGGCCAGCTTGCCGTGGCAGTTCTTGAACTTCTGGCCACTGCCGCAAGGGCAGGGGTCGTTGCGGCCCACGCGGGGCAGGTCTGCCGCGGCGGCGGGCTGGCCTTCCTTCTCGGTGGCCACGCTGCCATCCTCGTTCGGGTGGGTGTAGGTGATGTTGGAGAAGGCTTCGCCTTGTTCTTCGATGGCCTGGGCGGCCTGCGCAGCTTCTTCCTGGCTCTGGATGCGAACCGTCAGCAGCAGGCGCGTCACGTCCATCTTCACCGTGGTCAGCAACTGGCCAAACAGCTCGAAGGCTTCGCGCTTGTACTCCTGCTTGGGGTTCTTCTGGGCGTAGCCGCGCAGGTGGATGCCCTGGCGCAGGTAGTCCAGCGCAGCCAGGTGCTCGCGCCAGTGGGTGTCGATGGATTGCAGCAGCACCATGCGTTCGAAAGACGCGAACTGCTCGGCCCCGACGCGGGCGGTCTTGGCAGCGTAGGTGTCTTCGCCGGCCTTGAGCACGCGCTCCAGCACGTCGTTGTCGTCCACGGCGCTGGCCGATCCGACCCATTTGACCAGGTCGACCTCGATCTGCCATTCTTCCTGGAGGTTCTTCTCCAGTCCTGGCAGGTCCCATTGCTCTTCAACGCTCTCGGCGGGCACGTGGGCACGCACCACATCGGTCAGGGCGCCACCGCGCAGGGCGGCGATGGATTCGGCCACGTCCTGCGTTTCGAGCAGTTCGTTGCGCTGCTGGTAGATCACCTTGCGCTGGTCGTTGGACACGTCGTCGTATTCGAGCAGCTGCTTGCGCATGTCGAAGTTGTGGCCTTCGACCTTGCGCTGCGCGCTTTCGATGCTGCGGCTGACGATGCCGGCCTCGATGGCTTCGCCTTCGGGCATCTTCAGGCGGTCCATGATGGCGCGCACGCGGTCGCCCGCGAAGATGCGCATCAGCGGATCGTCGAGCGACAGGTAGAAGCGCGAAGAGCCCGGATCGCCCTGGCGGCCGGCACGGCCACGCAGCTGGTTGTCGATGCGGCGCGATTCATGGCGCTCGGTCGCGATGATGCGCAGGCCGCCCAGCTCCTTGACCTTGGCGTTGAGTTCGATCTGCTCGGCCTTCAGCTGGTCGATCTTGAGCTGCTTGGCAGCATGGTCGAGCGATTCGTCCTGCTCGATGGCCTGCACCAGCTTCTCGATGTTGCCGCCCAGCACGATGTCGGTGCCGCGGCCGGCCATGTTGGTGGCGATGGTGATCATGCCGGGGCGCCCGGCCTGGGCCACGATCTCGGCCTCGCGGGCATGCTGCTTGGCGTTGAGCACCTGGTGGGGCAGCTTGTCGCGCTCGAGCAGCTTGGCCACCAGTTCGGAGTTCTCGATGCTGGTGGTACCCACCAGCACGGGCTGTCCGCGGCCGTGGCATTCCTTGATGTCGGCGACGATGGCCTCGTATTTTTCCTTGGCCGTCTTGTAGACCAGGTCGAGCTGGTCCTTGCGCAGCATGATCCGGTTGGGCGGAATCACCAGCGTTTCCAGGCCGTAGATCTCCTGGAATTCATAGGCTTCGGTGTCGGCCGTGCCGGTCATGCCCGACAGCTTGCCGTACATGCGGAAGTAGTTCTGGAAGGTGATGGAGGCCAGGGTCTGGTTCTCGGCCTGGATCTCGACGCCTTCTTTCGCTTCCACGGCCTGATGCAGGCCGTCGGACCAGCGGCGACCCGACATCAGGCGGCCGGTGAACTCGTCGACGATGACGACCTCGCCCTGCTGCACCACGTAATGCTGGTCCTTGTGGAACAGGTGGTGGGCGCGCAATGCGGCGTACAGGTGGTGGATCAGCGTGATGTTGGCCGCGTCGTACAGGCTGGCGCCCTCGGGCAGCAGGCCGGCCTCGGTCATCAGGCGTTCGGCGTTCTCGTGGCCGTCGTCGGTCAGGGTGATCTGGCGGCTCTTTTCATCGGCGGTGAAATCGCCGGGCTCGATCACGCCTTCGCCGGTGCGCGGGTCGGCCTCGCCGATCTGCTTCTTCAGGCTGGGCGCGATGGCGTTGATGGCCAGGTACAGCTCGGTGTGGTCTTCGGCCTGGCCGGAGATGATCAGCGGGGTGCGGGCCTCGTCGATCAGGATCGAGTCCACTTCGTCGACGATGGCGTAGTTCAGGCCACGCTGCACGCGGTCGCGCACCTCGTAGACCATGTTGTCGCGCAGGTAGTCGAAGCCGTATTCGTTGTTGGTGCCGTAGGTGATGTCGGCGGCGTAGGCCGCCTGCTTCTGCTCTCTAGGCATCTGCGGCAGGTTGATGCCGACAGTGAGGCCCAGGAAGGTGTAGAGCTTGCCCATCCACTCCGCGTCGCGGCGTGCCAGGTAGTCGTTGACGGTGACCAGGTGCACGCCCTTGCCGGTCAGGGCATTGAGGTAGACGGGCAGGGTGGCGGTCAGGGTCTTGCCTTCGCCGGTGCGCATTTCGGCGACCTTGCCGTTGTGCAGCGACATGCCGCCCAGCAGCTGCACATCGAAGTGGCGCATCTTGAAGACGCGCTTGGAGCCTTCGCGCACGACAGCGAAGGCTTCGGGCAGCAGGTCGTCGAGCGTTTCGCCCTTGGCGATGCGCTGGCGGAACTCATCGGTCTTGGCGCGCAACTGCTCGTCTGTCAGGGGCTCGAAATTGGGCTCCAGCGCGTTGATCTTGGCTACCGTGCGCCGGTACTCCTTGAGCTGGCGTTCATTGCGGCTACCGAAAATCGTCGTGAGAATCTTGGGCAACATGGAGCGGTCTATCCAATCGGTCAACAGTCGGTCGGCGGCCAAATCAAGCGCACCGGGGTGGTTCCGGGGGCACTTTCCCCAGTCAACCAAAGCCAAAAAGTGTAGCACCTGGGGGTAGCGGCTTCGGTTCACCAGGGGTTCCCCCTAGAATGTGCGCTCCAGCCCATGACCCGCCCAGCCCTCCTGCGATCCCGCCGGTGCACCCCAGGTTCCACCGCCCGACGCTCACCGCCCGCTTTCTGGGCCGTGGCGCTGCTGGTGTGCTCGCTGCTCTGGGCCCAGGCGGTGGGCGTGCTGCACCGCATCGAGCATGCGGGCGGCCCGATGAGCCCGCCTGCCTCCGTGCTGTTCGGAGCGGTGGCGTCTGCATCACCGCATGCGTCGAGCGATGAGGCCTCGTCGTCATCGCTGCACTCCTGCGTGCTGTTCGATGGCCTGTGCATGGCGGACACCCTGCCCACGGCCTTGCTGCCTGCGGCGGTGGCCCGCCAGATGGAAGCCCTGCCTCCAGCGACGGTCTTCGCATCCTGGCATGCGTTGTTCGTCAGCCATTTCCTGTCGCGCGGCCCGCCGGCTGCCTGAGTCTTGCGCCCCTTGGCGTCGCTTGTCCTGTGGACATGGCGCCCGTTGATGCGACCGGTGCGGCCTGACCTGGCTGTCGCCGGTCCGCACGCCCTTGGTTTCAGGAATTTCTCATGCAGCTCCAACACACCCTGTTGGCCGGCGCGGCGCTGTCCGCCCTGGCTTCCTTCTCGTTCGCCCAAACCGCCGCGGCTCCCACCACCACGCAGGCCCTGCCGACCGTGACGGTCACCGCAGCCCCCTTCAACGCCTCTGAAGGCGATCAGATCCTGGCGCCCGCCAAGGTGCTGACCGGCGACGAGCTCAGCAACAAGCTGGGCAATTCGCTGGGCGACACCCTGTCGCAAGAGCTGGGCGTGTCGGCCTCGGCCTTCGGCGCCGGCGCATCCAGGCCCATCATCCGCGGCCTGGAGGGCTCCCGCGTCAAGATCCTGCAGAACGGCATGGGCGCGGCCGATGTGTCCACCCTGTCCAACGACCACGCCGTGGGCGTGGGCGGGCCCACCGCCCAGCAGATCGAGATCCTGCGTGGCCCGGCCGCCCTGCTGTACGGCTCGGGCGCCATCGGCGGCCTGGTCAACGTGATCAATGACCGCATCCCCACCACGCTGGAGCCCCAGCCCACCGGCATGGTCGAACTGCGCCATGGCACGGCCGACAAGAGCGGCACGGCCTCGGTGTCGGTGGATGGATCGGCCGGCAACATCGGCCTGCACCTGGACGGCAGCGTGCAGGACGCCCGCAACTACCGCATCCCCGACGACCGCGTCCGCGACGATCCCAGTTCGGGCTCGGGCCGACTGCCAGGCTCCTATTCGGGCGAGAAGGACATCGGCGTCGGTGCTTCCCTGATCGGCACCTGGGGCCACGTGGGCGCCTCTGTCAGCCAGCTCGACAAGCTGTACGGCATCCCCACGGACGAAGGTGCGTCGATCGACCTGAAGCAAACCCGCTACGACGTGGACGCCCTGGTCAACAACCCCTTCGGCGTGTTCGAGGCCTTCAAGTTCAAGCTGGGCTACACAGACTACAAGCACACCGAGATCAACGGCGAGGGCGAGCCTGAGACCGACTTCAAGAACCGCGCACTCGAATCGCGCTGGGAGCTGCGCCACCGCGAGGTGGCTGGCTGGCGCGGCAGCATCGGCCTGCAGACCGAGCAGAGCAAGTTCTCGGCCCTGAGCGCTGAAGACGGCAGCCCCGGCACCGTGCCCGTCACCAAGTCCACCTCGACGGCAGCCTTCATCGTGGAAGAGCGCGATCTGGGCCCCGTGCGCCTGAACGCGGGTCTGCGCGTGGAGAACGTCAAGCGCCGCCCTGAAGACGGCAGCGCCGACAGGTCGTTCAACCTGACATCGTATTCAGTGGGGGGCCTGTGGCCCTTCACGCCGGGCTATGGCCTCGGGGCCACGTTCTCTGTGGCGCAGCGCGCACCCACCACCGAAGAGCTTTACTCCAATGGCCCGCACGAGGCCACGGAAACCTTCGACATCGGCAATGCCGATTTCAAGAAGGAGACCTCGCACAACGTAGAGCTGAGCCTGCAGAAGACCACGGGCCTGGTGCGCTGGAAGGTCAACGTCTTCCAGAACCAGGTGAAGGACTTCATCTATGGCCAGCTCACCGGCAACACGCTGGATGAGGATGGCGTGGCGGGCGGTGATTTCAACGAGCGCGTGTTCGGTCAAGCCGATGCCACCATCCGCGGCACGGAGGCCGAGGTGAGCTACAACCGCCATGGCGAGGGCCTGTCGCTGCGCGGCTTTGCCGACACCTCGCGCGGCAGCCTGGACGATGGTGGCGGCAGCCTGCCGCTGCAGCCTGCCACCCGCGTGGGCGGGGACATCGGCTTCAAGAGCGGCCCATGGCGCACGGGTGCTTCGGTGATCCACGCCAATGCGCAGGATCGACTGGCCGCGTCCGAGACGCGCACGCCTTCATACACGCAGCTCGATGCCAACCTGTCCTATGTGCAGCGATTCAACGGCAGCGACATCACCTGGTTCCTGCTGGCCAGGAACCTGACCAACGAGGACATCCGGCTGTCGACCTCGGTGCTCAAGGACCAGGTGCCCCTGCCCGGGCGCAACTTCGTGGTGGGGATGCGGACGCGCTTCTGATCCCGGGCCGCTGCCGGCCAACGGCCGAGCCCGGCCTCAGCGCGCTGGCGTTGGGGCCTGGGCCACGTTCTGTGGCGCCTGCCCCTTGCCGGCCAGGAACTTGGCCGGATCCTGCTGCACGCCTTCCACCAGCACCTCGAAGTGCAGGTGCGGGCCGGTGGAGCGGCCCGTGGTGCCCACTTCGGCGATCTTCTGGCCGCGGCGGATCAGGTCACCCTGCTTGACCAGCATCTTGGAGGTGTGGGCATAGCGGGTGATCAGGCCATTGCCGTGGTCCAGCTCGACCAGTTGCCCATACTGCGGGTGGAGCCCGGCAGAGGCGACCACGCCACCTGCGGCAGCCAGGATGGCGGTGCCTGTGTCGGATGGGAAATCCAGCCCGGTGTGCAGCGTTGGCCGGCCGGTGAAAGGGTCCGAGCGGAAGCCGAAGCCCGAGCCCACCGGCACGTTGGCCACCGGCGCGCTGCTGGGGATCATCAGCGCTTCGAGGCGTTTTTCGAACAGGCGCGATTCGATCAGCGTGAAGACGTCGGCGTTGCGGTCGCTGAGGTTCTGAACCCGCTCCATCAACTGGTTCATGTCGTCGAAGCTGCCGATACGGGTGGGCTCGCGCAGGGCGGGCAGGGCGCCGCCGCGGCCACTGCCGGCGGCGCCGGGCGGGGTGGGTTCGACCTTCTTGAGTTCTTCGGGCTTCATGCCGGCCATGCCGGCCACGCGCTCGCCCACGGCCTCCAGGCGCATCAGGCGGGCCTGCAGATCACCCACCTTCATGGCCATGGCATCGAGGTTTTCGCGCACGAAATGGTCGCGCTGGGCCTGCTCGTGCCGCTCGACGAAGCGCACGGCATCAGAGATGATGGGCCATTGCTCTTGCGCCGCCTTGAGCACGACGGCGTGGTACAGCGCCACAGACAGGCCCATCAGCGGTACGATCAGGGCCACTGCCGACAACACCAGCGAGAGCGAGGTGAACTGGTACACCCGGGTGGGTGACGAGGGGCCGGCGGTGATCAGTATCTGCATGCTTTCCTAACCTTTCGCGATGAGATCGCCCAGACGCCTTGACCTTTTCCGACCTTCCGTTGCCGATGTGCCGGGGGTGAAAACTGCGCTGGACGGCTCCGAACCACTGGCCAGCCTGATGCAGCGCCTGCGCGCATCACAGAAGTGCCTGGAAGCGGTTCGATCGGTGCTGCCCGCCGGGCTGGCCCTGCATGTGCAAGCCGGCCCGCTGGACGACGAGGGCTGGACCTTGTTGGTCGCCAATGCGGCCGTGTCCTCCAAGTTGCGGCAACTTCAGCCGCGCCTGATGGAGGCCCTGCTCCAAAAGGGGCTCAAGGTTAACGCAATCAGGCTCAGGGTACAAACCCCCTGAGTCAGATACGCATCAGGACAGCAGCGAGGGCACCTGGCCGGCCAGGGCCTGGCGTTGGCTCACGGCCTTGCCCTGCAGCACGAAACCCAGCAGTTGATCCGGGTTGGCGCTGGACACGAAACGGGCCTCGATGGCCTCGTCGCTGCTCACCACCTTCCATTGGCCTTCGGCGCGGGCCGAAGGAGGGCACACCACGGTGGGCCAGGCCGGTGTCTTGACCACCACGGGCATGGCCGGGTAGCTCACCGGGGTGGGTTTGCCTGCCAGCGTGGCCGCCAGGGCGCGGGCCTGCTGCATCAGCGGCATCACATAGGGCAGGCAGTGGCCATCGACCTCGGCGCAATCACCCAGGGCGTACACATGGGCGCGGTTGGTGGCCAGTTGGCGGTCGACCATGATGCCCTGGCCGGTGAGGATGCCGGCCTCTGCCGCCAGGTGGGTACGGGGGCGCAGGCCCACGGCCGACAGGACCACGTCGGCCTCGACCGTGCTGCCATCGCTGAGCGTCAGCACCAGGCCATTGGCCCCGCGGTTCACGGCCGATACGCCTGTGCCGAAGCGGAATGTGGCGCCACCGGCTTCCAGCTTGGCCTGCAGGCGGGCGCTGGCCTCGGGAGGCAGCAGGCGCGGCAGGGCACGCTCGGCCAGGTCGAACACCGTGGGCTGGATCTCGCGGGCCAGCAGGTCGTTGGCGAACTCGCAGCCGATCAGGCCGGCGCCCAGGATGGCCACGCGCTTGGCGGGCTGGCCGCCGGCGGCGGTGTCCAGCGCCTCGGCGAAGCGCGCGAAATCGTCCAGGTCGTTGACCGACAGCACCGTGTCGGCCGCATCGCCCTGCAGGGGCAGGCGCAGCGGGTCGGCGCCCAGGGCCAACACCAGGTCACGGTAGGGCAGCACCTCACCGTCGCTCAGCGTGAGTGTCTGGGCCTGGGTGTCGATGGACTGCACGCCGGTGTTGGACACGATGCGGGCGTTGATCTCGGCGGCCATCTTGGCCGCGTCCTTCATCACCAGCGTGGCGGGCGTCTTCTTGCTGGCCAGCGCGTTGGAGAGCATGGGCTTGGAGTAGAAGCCCGCCGCATCGCGGCTGATCACCACCAGGGGCACCTCGGCGTCGAGTTTGCGCAGTTCACGCGCCACGTTATAGCCCGCCAGGCCGGATCCCACCACCACCACTGCATTGCCAGAAGACATCGTGCTCAGCCTCGTTCAGATCTCGATCATTTCAAAGTCGCTCTTGCCGACGCCGCAGTCGGGGCACTCCCAGGTGTCGGGCACATCGGCCCACAGGGTGCCGGGGGCGATGCCGTCTTCGGGGCGGCCCTGGGCCTCGTCATACACAAATCCGCAAACAACGCACTGAAAAGTCTTCATGGGGGAACTCGTCGAAAGAGGGGACAGATTTTGCGGCATCTTGAGGGTGTGGCGAGCTTTTACGACGCCAGCAGGGGTGACTGGGCGTCAACCGCGCCAAAACCGTGGCGTTTTGCGAGGGTGGCGCTTAAAGGTTTTCACTGATTGAAAGGTCGTGACATGGTGCTCACAGGCTGGCCCGTGGGCGGATGCAATCGTCATTAAGATGGCGGGTTCACCTTTTCGCGTTCAACTTTGCGTCAACTGCCCATCGTGTCCCTCAGGCGCCTGCCGGTGCTGGCGCTGCTGCTGTGGTGGCTGAGCCTGCTGCCCGGGGCTGTTCTGGCGCAAACAGGCATCCCCGAGGCCACGGTGCGCCTGACCGCCGGCGAGCGTGAAGTGGCGCTGTGGCCCGCCTGGCGCCAGCTCTCTGATCCCGCCCACAGCCTGACCATCGATCAGGCGCTGGCACGGCGAGGCGTCTTCACCGTGCCGCAGGTGCCCTATGCCAACCTGGGCGTGCGCCCCGACACGGTGTGGCTGCGCACCCAGATCAGCACGGCGGCCGATGCGCCGGCCGGTTGGTGGTTCACCATCGACTTCTTCCCGCTGGACGAGGTGGAGGTGTTTCTGGTTCAGCAGGGGCGGGTGGTGCAGCGCGCCTACCTGAGCCAGTTGCTCGCCTTCAAGGACAAGGCCGCGCCCACCCACCACCACGCGGCGAGGCTGGCGCTGCAGCCGGGGCAGTCTTACGAACTGGTGCTGCGGGTGCGCAAGTACGCGCCGCTGGCCATGCTGATGCCCGCGTCGCTGCTGCAGACGGATGCCCTGCTGGCCAAGGAGGCCTCCTTCCAGTTCTGGCAGAGCCTGATGTTCGGTTTGGGCCTGTGCCTCACGGTATACGCCCTGGTGGCGGCAGCGCTGAACCGTGAGCGCCTTTACCTGTGGTTTGCGCTGTTCGCGGCCAGCCACACCCTGTCGTGGTTCTCGTACTTCGGCCTGGCATCGCAGCATTTCTGGCCGGGCCACGGCGGGCTCAACTCCAACGTGTCGCTGCTGTTCGCGCTGATGCTGCCCCTGAGCGGCTTCCTGTTCGTGGACCGTGCGCTTGATCTGCCCCACGGCCACCCGCGCCTGAGCAAGGGGCTGCGCATCATCAGCGGGTTGCTCGCGATACTGGCCTTGATGTTCATCGCCGGGCTGGTCGGTGAAAGCGTGGTCGGCCCGGTGATCGGGCTGGTCGGCACCTGGCCTTTCCTGCTGATCCTGCCGCTGGCCCTGCGCCGAGGGCTGCGGCGTGACCGCCTGGCCCTGTGGGTGCTGATCGGCTGGGTGCCCCACGCTGTGGCCCTGGCCATCGGCGCCGGGCTGCACCAGGGCCACGTGCCGTGGAGCGAGTGGGACAACATCGTGCCGCAACTGGGCGCAGCCATCGACCTGCTGGCCTGGGCCATGGTGGGCAGCCTGCGTACCAAGGACATGCGGCGGGACGCCGCCCTGCACCGCGAAGAGCGTGATCGCCTGCTGGTGGCCGTGCAGACCGATGCCCTCACAGGGCTGGCCAACCGCCGTGGGCTGGAGCATGGGCTTCGCGGCATGCTGGCCAAGGCGGGGCAGGGCCAGATGTTGGCGCTCTACGTGATCGACCTGGACGGCTTCAAGCCCATCAACGATGTGCATGGGCATGACGCTGGCGACGAGGCTCTGGTGATGGTGGCGCAGCGCCTGAAGCAGGCCGTGCGTGCTGGTGATCTGGTCTGCCGCATCGGAGGTGACGAATTCGTCATCGTGGCGGCAGGGCTGGCCGATGAGCAACAGGCCAGGCTGGTGGCCGACAAGCTGCTGGCCTGCAGCGCCAAACCCTTCGTGCTCAGCCAAGCCAGTTGCCACCTCGGCATGACGATCGGCTACGCGGTGGCCCCGCTGGACGCCACAGATCCGGACAGCCTGCTCAAGCAGGCCGATGCGGCCATGTACCGTGGCAAGCAGGCCGGCAAACAACAGGCACGACGGGCCGAGTAATCCCCCCGGGGCGCCCTACAATCTGCCCAGCATTCACACATGGAAGACTGGGCTCATGACGCATCCGCGCCGCTCGCAGGCCTTTCGCCAGACCCTGGCACTGGCTTTGTCGCTGACACTGGCCTTGCCACCTGGCGCTTTTGCGCAAAGCCTGCGCAGCCTGCAAGGTGGGGGGGCCAACCAGGGTTATGGTCAGCAGGACGATGCTTTCGAGCAAGGTGGCCTGGGCCTGTCCAGCCAGGGCTATGGCAGCGGCATCGGCCGCATGGATTCCGGCCTGTCGTCCGTGCCCACCATCCGCCAGGGGCTGCCTGGATCGGGTGATGAGCGCTGGAACAGCGCCACGCAGCGCGCCAACGGCCAGCAGCCGGGCGCCTACGCCGCGCCTGCCAAGCCGCTGCCGCCCAATGATTTCCAGAAGTTCGTGCTGGAAAGCACCGGTCAGGCCTTGCCTTTGTTCGGTGCCGGCTTCTTCGATGCTGCGCCCGACAACTTCAACCCCCAGGCCAGTGCGCCGGTGTCGGGCGATTACCGACTGGGCCCGGGAGATGAGCTGCAGATCCGCGGCTGGGGCTCCGTCGACATCGACGTGCGCGCCGTGGTCGACCGCAATGGCCAGATCCACATCCCCCGCGTGGGCGCCGTGCCGCTGGCCGGTGTGCGCTCGGTAGAGGCTGAGTCCACCATCCGCAATGCCGTGGGCCGCTACTACAAGGATTTCCAGCTCAGCGTGACCATGGGCCAGTTGCGCGGCATCACCGTGTACGTGGTGGGCCAGGCCCGCAAGCCAGGCGCCTACAACCTGAGCGGCGCCTCTACCCTGGTGTCGGCCCTGTTTGCCAGCGGCGGGCCCAGCGCCAACGGCAGCATGCGCAACGTGCAGGTCAAGCGCGGCGGCCGCACCGTGACCGAGCTGGATCTGTACGACTTTCTGGCCAAGGGCGACAAATCAGCCGATGTGCGCCTGCAGGATGGCGACACCATCACCATCCCGCCAGCCAGGGGCTACATCGCGCTGACCGGCAAGGTGGCCACCCCCGCTGTGTACGAGCTGGGCGGCGACAAGGACACCCTTGGCAGCACGCTGGCGCTGGCCGGGGGGCTGCCCGTGGTGGCCGATCCCAAGCGCGCCTACCTGGAGCGTGTGGATCCGAGCAAGAAGCCGGCGCGATCGGTGGAAAGCTTCGCCCTGGATGCGGCTGGCCTGAACCGCCCGCTGCGCAACGGCGATCTGCTGACCGTGCTGAGCCTGAGCCCGGAGTTCGGCAATGCCGTGACCTTGCGCGGCAATGTGGACCAGCCCGTGCGTGCACCCTGGCGCGAGGGCATGAAGATCCGCGATCTGATCCCCAGCAAGAGCTACCTGATGTCGCGTGCTTCGGTGCAGCGGCAGAACAGCGTGTTGCTGACCACCGAAGAGAAGCAACGTGTTGAGGACGGGTATCAGTTGACCCGTCGGGCGCAGGATGCAAGTTCGCCGCGCGCATTCCCGGGTGATGCATCTGGTGCGTACGGCAACGGCGCACCGGGCCAGCCGCTTGATCGCCCAGGGCCGCGACTTCGTGGAGAAGGCGGTGTGCGCGAAGTGCGGGACAACGCCGACACCCTGGCCGAGCGCATCGGCAACCTGGTCGATGAGATCAACCTGGAATACGCCGTGGTCGAGCGGGTGGACAGCCAGAACGTGACGGTGCAACTGGTGCCCTTCAACCTGGGCCGTGCGCTGGAAGACGCCAACAGCCCCGACAACCTGGCCCTGCAGCCGGGCGACATCGTCACCGTGTTCTCCGTGACCGATGTGCGCGTGCCGCAGGCCAAGCGGCAGGTGTTCGTGCGCATCGAGGGCGAAGTGCGCCGCCCGGGCATCTACCAGATGAACCCGGGTGATGGCCTGTCCAACCTGCTGGAGAAAGCCGGCGGCCTGACGCCGGATGCCTACCTGTTCGGATCGGCCTTCTACCGTGAAGAGGTGCGCCAGACGCAGCAGAAGAACCTGGAGCAACTGGTGCGGCGCCTGGAGGCGCAGACGCAAACGCAACTGAGTTCGTCGGCGGCCAGCGTGTCGGCGGTCAGCGGTGATGCGTCTGGTACGGCGCGGTTGCGGCTGGAGGCGGAGGCCCGGGCGCAGCAGCAGGCGTTGGAGCGGTTGAGGAACATCAACCCGACGGGTCGCATCATGCTGGGGCTGCAGGCGGACAACGCCACGGTTGACGCCTTGCCGGATGTGCGCCTGGCCAACCAGGACAGGCTGGTGATCCCTTCGCGGCCTGACTTTGTTTATGTGCTCGGCTCGGTCAATACCGAGGCCTCGATGCTGTGGCGCCGTGGTGGTACGGTGCAGGACTACCTGAGCCAGGCTGGGCTGACCAGTGGGGCGGACAAGGATGAGCTGTTCATCATCCGGGCCGATGGCAGTGTGGCTTCGGGCAACAACAGCAGCAGCTGGTTCAATCGAAGCATCACTGGGGCTGCAGTGCAACCAGGGGACCTGATCGTGCTGCCCGAGAAAACCGATCACGAGAGTGCATGGAGCGTGTTCACGCGCAATGCCAAGGACATCACGCAGATCATCTACCAGTTCAGTCTGGGGGCTGCGGCGATCAAGACGTTGAGGGAGTGACACCCTGCGTATTACCACCACCATGGATGCGGATATGAACCAAGCCTCAAAGGGCGCCGGCGACGACAACCAGCTGGACGACCCTCTGGGTCAGTTGCTCAGCAGGCTTCGCGACGAGAGCAAGACCTTTGTCATTGTGGTGGCCGCGGGGCTGCTCCTCAGCATTGCCGTGGTATTGCTAGTGCCTAGGTATTACGTGGCCAGCACTCTGCTGCTGGTATCTCAGCCATCCTCCAACGGCTCCTCAGGGGCGGCTGCTCAGCTGGGCGCCTTGGTCGGGCTGCCAGGACTGGGCACCACCAAGTCCCCTGAAGAAATGTATGCGGCGCTGTTGCGCAGCCGCACCATCCAGGACGCCATCATCGGAAAATTCTCCCTGCAGGGGGCCTATCAGGCCACCACGCTGGCCGAAACCCGCTCCAAGCTGGAATCACGCACACAGATCACCGCTGACAAGAAAACGAGCCTGATCGTGGTGTCGGTCGATGATCAAAGTGCGGAACAGGCCGCTCGGATGGCCAATGCCTTTGTGATCGAACTGCAGAAGATGCTGTCCAAGATTGCCATCACCGAAGCACAGGAACGGCGCATGTTCTACGAGGCTCAGTTGTCCAAGGCCGCCTTGGACCTCAAAGCTGCGGAGCTCACGTTCCGGCAGTTGCAGGCCGAACGTGGCATGGTCGTCAGCGAGTTGCTTGCGGAAGAGCAATCGCGCACTTCCGCGGAGTTGCGGGCCCGCATCACGGAGAAGGAAGTGCAGCGTGATGCCCTGGGGCATTTCGCCACGGCTCGCAACCCGGATGTCCAACGCCTTGACACAGAGATCGAGGCTTTGAAACAGGCTTTGCGCAAAGGGGAAGAGGGGCGTGGGCAAGGCAAGGTGTCCGGCAGCGGCATGGACGCAGTACAGGCTTATCGCGACATGCGGGTGCGTGCTACCGCGCTTGAACAACTGGTACGCCAGGCAGAATTGGCCAAGCTTGATGAGGCCCGTGAAGGCCCCCGGTTGCAGCAGATCGATGTGGCTACGCCACCCGAGAAGCCTACTAAACCACGCAGGCTGTTCTTGGCGGTCGTGGGTGGCATTGCGTCGGTCGCACTGGGAGCGGTGGCTGCCCTTGCGCGCTCTCGCTGGCGTGTGCGCTCCGTCTCACCCTGAGCCGTCGCTCGGCCTCGTCTTACATCATCGTGCTTGAACGCTTTGGCTTTGTGCTTCTGGATGTAGCGCTGAAGCTGTTTTTCTTCGTGTTCACTTACCAATCCAGCATGTTGCTCAGCAGGCCTGATTTCGACCTGCTGTCCTACTTCCGGACGACCTTGACAATGTGCGTAGGGGGGCTCACTTCGACTGTTGGCATCTACTACCTGGTCTATTCGAGAAGGATAGCAAGTGAGCGCCCTCATGCCTGGGTTTACCGCTTCACGCCGGCGATGTTCTTCATTTTGATCTTCCTGATGCTGCTGGCTTTGCTGATCCCGGGGGCGAGACTGTTCCAGATCGACGGGATACTTCGCGGTATGGGCGCGGGACTGTTCTTCCTGGCAATCCTGGTGTCTTCGTTGGCCCAGGTCATGTTGGTCTATCGCAAGGCACTGGGGCGCCTGGGCCGGGGGCGCGTGGTGTGTGCGTTGTGCGGCCTGCTCGTATCCGTGGTAATAGGCGTCGAGCTGTTGAGGGGCTTCGGATTGCGGGGGGCCGCCGCTTACATCTGCCTGGGCTATGGGGTGCTGCTCCTGACCATGTGGCACGTGGGCTCGAAACAGGCGGACGATCGGCGCCCTCCCCTTCGATGGCGACGAGAGGCTGTGTTGGCATGGATCACTGTGCGCCGCTTTCTTCTCCCCAACTTTGTCGAAACGCTGTTCTCCATCATGGCGCCTTGGCTCGCGGTCTACTTCATGGTCTCCAATGCGGGCATGGGTGGCGTTGGTCCTCTGCTGTTCTATCAAGCGTTGGTCGGATTGCCAGTCTTCATGGTTTATTCATTGACCTTGAATGGGCATGCTCGTTTTGACGTGAAGGATCAGGGCATGATCCGCACGCTCCGTCTTGGCCGCGTGGGTTTCGTCGTGTTCTACGGCGCCATTGCGCTAGTCGGCGGTGCGTTAAGCGACGAACTGAGGGCGCTACTCAAGCTGGATAGCGTGTCCGTTGTCTCCGCGTTCTGCCTTTTTGTGGCGACC
Organism: Aquabacterium soli; assembly: GCF_003933735.1. GTDB lineage: Bacteria > Pseudomonadota > Gammaproteobacteria > Burkholderiales > Burkholderiaceae_C > Aquabacterium > Aquabacterium soli. Next base: position 137,252 of record NZ_RSED01000007.1, read on the forward strand.
ATCCTGCAGGCGGAACTCGTCATGAAGGGCATGGTATTCAAGAAGGCAGGGGAATCACGGCGCACCCTTCGGCACAATGGCGTTTACTCGCTGGCGCTGTGCCTGTTGTCGTGGGGGTTGACTCGCCTTCTGGGGCACGAGGGATACGGCTTGGCCTGTCTTTTGGCCTGGCTGCTGGCCTACCTGTATGTGAACTGGGATTTCAGGCGCACTTTTCACATGGCCGCGCAGGCTCTGTGGCTGGACGTGGTTTTAATCGCCATTGGTTTTGCCTGTCTGCTCAATCATCATCGCGTGCCAACGGCCCTACAGGTCAGCGTGGTGTTGGCGGTGGGCTTTGTGCTGTATACACGCCTCCATCGTTCAATGGTCAGGGGGGCGCATGAGCCAACGGATCCATAGGCTGATCGAAATGGCGCTGGCCTTGTCTTTCAACCGAAGACTGACCCTGTTCAAGGGCGCGAGGCTGTTCGGCCGCGTTCGCAAGTCCGCTGAATCCAGGGTGACGCTCGGGCCGCATGCCCGGGTCGATGGGCTCGATGTGCATGGGCGCGGTACGCTTCGGCTTGGCGCTCGTGTGGAGGTGAAGAACCTGTCGATTGACTTCGGCCTGTCGGATGGCATGGTCGACATCGCAGACGACGTGTACATGGCCGATGGCGCCAAGCTCATTGTCTTCGGCAGGCTGTCGATCGGCCCTGGCTCCATCTTCGGACCGGACGTGGTCGTGGTCGATACGGTGCATCGGCACGGCGTGGGCGTGCTCTTGCGTACATCCGGTGTAGACGTGCGTGACGTCAGCATTGGCAGTAACTGCTGGATCGGTGCCCGCGTGTCGATCATGCCGGGCGTGCGCGTGCACGACGACGTGGTTGTAGGCGCGGGCAGCGTGGTTACGCGCGATTGCTCGCGCCATCATGTCTATGCAGGTGTACCCGCGAAGATGATCAAACCCTATGAATCCTAGTCCGATTCTTGTGCATGATCTGGCGTCCCTGGCCGCGCTGCATGGGCGGGTGGAAAGCTGCGATGAACTCATCGTCGATGCACGCGCGCTCAAGCAGTACGGCGTCTTGCGGCATGCCTTCAAGTATGCCCAGTGGGCCTTGAAGGATGGAGGGCGGCTTTTGGTCACCGACGAGCCTGCGCGCAGCCTGCTGTTCACAGCGCAGCGTGTGGACTTTTGGCAGGTACGCCATGAATTTTTCAAGTCCGTCGGGCAGACTTTTCTCACCGAGGCTGTGGACGATGCACGAGGCGAGATCAGGGCGGTCAAACAGGTGAGTACGACCTTGCCCGACGGGCTGAGCTTTGGCGTCGTGTTTGGTGGGGGCGTGCATGACGCGGCGCTGTTGCTGGAGGCCGTCCAATCCATGGCCACGGCGTCGCGGGGCCATGAATCGCGTGTAGAGATACTGGTCTGCGGGCCGCTTGATGAGGAAGGGTTGGACCGACTGCGTCGGTATGCCCCGGGAATCGACATAGCAGTCATTGACGGCGATCTGCCTGCGCAGGCCACGCGCATACCCTTGCCCGAAAAGAAGAACCGCCTGTTCCAGGCGGCCCGTTACCAGGCCGTCTCCATCAGCCATACGCGCATAGCCGTCGGCACCGACTTTGTCTCCAGGGTGCTTTCGCAGCATTTCGATGTGCTGGCTCCACGGGTGGAGGTCGAGTGGCAGGGGCGTCGTGTGCGCTACCTCGACTACATTCTTATCGGCTCGTATGACGTCGCGCGGCGCAACCGAGCCAAGGCACTGGGGGGCTTCTCGGCGGGCGAGAATCACTTGGCGATGATGAAGCGCCGCGTGGCATATGTCGATGGTGGCATCATGCTGTTCGACAAGCGCCTGGTGCGGGGTCTTCCGTTTAACAGCGATCTGGCATGGAGCGAGGCCGAGGATCTGGATGCTTGCGGTACGCTCTACCAACAAGGTGCCCTGATCGACCACGATGCTTCCCTACTGTGCGAATCCAGAGTGTTGAAGTTCTCGCCAGTGGCGGGCCCTGTATTCAAGCTGACCTGGCCTTTGAAGAAGCGCCTGATCCAGCTTGGGTGGTATTGAGTTCCGGCAAGCACAAAAACGAGGGGCATGTGAGCCTGTCATGTGATCTGCTAGCGTTTGCTGCACTTGTGTGATGAAAAATCGAATCTTGGTGGTGGGATTCAACTTCTCATACCACGATGAATATTCGGGCTATGGGCGTCTCATGAAATTCGTCCAGGGATGCCGTGTGTTCGATTACACGTCGATCTTTTCGGATGGCAACTACTCCTTCGCGGGAGCAGTGGTCAGGCGATTGCTGATCGAATTGATGACGGTCCTGAAGGGGTTGAGAGTGGATGTAGTGCACTACATCTATCCGGAAGGAACAGTGTTCATCTCACCGTTGGTGCTCAAGCACATCTTCGGAAAGAAGGTCGTGATGACCTTCCACCTATCGCCCAAGTGGTACAGCACCTACCCCGCGCGAGAGAGCCTGTTGAAGAAATGTGCCAGGCGCTTCTTCCAGGGCTTGGCCTACCGTTGCGTGAAGACGTGCGATCACGCCATTTCGCTGACCACGGATGCGGCTGCTGTCTATGCGAAGGCCTATGGGCTGCGGGGCGTGTCGGTGGTGCCTCACGGAATTGTCGTGGGGCCGCAGCCTCCGCCCAAGTTAGTGGTGGACAAGCAGGTCTGCATCGTGGGACGCAACTACCGCGACATTGATTTCATCAACGCCGTGCTTGGGAACGAGCGCGCGCATGGCTACACCTTTCATTTGGTCGGCGTCGATTTTGACCGGATCTATGCTCCAGCCGGGGTAGCGGTGCATGTCCACAGGGAACGTCTGAGCCATGCGCAATATGCCGAGGTGCTCGACCGGTGCCTGGTGATGCTGCTGCCGCTCACGTTCGCCACCGCCAACAATGCCATCCTCGAGGCTTACCTGCACAAGGTGTTCGTGTTGACGACCCGCGCCGGCATGAACGAGGACTACCTGTCCGACACCTTGTACGAGGTGCAGGATCCACAGGCTTTCTTCGACAGGGCCGACAAGCTGTTTGCAGGCGCGGCTGGTGTTGAGATCCAGGAGGCACTGATGCAGGCCCGGAAGTCGGCCACTGACCGGTTTGGCTGGCCAGGCGTGGTCCGGCAACTTTATGTCATTTATGATCGTCTGTGATGTACCACGACCTAGATCGTGGTGGCTTCATTCCTGATCGGGAGCAAGAATGCAGTTTCGTCCGTGGTGGGTGACGATGACAGCCAAGCTGGCTGTTTCCAGGTTGCCGGTGGGTTACAGAACATGGGCCAGGTTTGGGGTTTTCCGCCACGGGGGCATGGACGATGGTTCCTATGCCATCAGCGTCTTCAATGCCCACGTACGTGCTGCGGGCCTGGTGCAGTTGCAAGGGGCGCGCATCCTGGAGATGGGGCCCGGAGATGGCGTGGCGACGGCGCTCATCGCCGCATCGCACCGTGCCAGCGCAGTGCTGGTGGATGTCGGTGATTTCGTGGCTCATGACCTGGCGCCTTACAAGAAACTTAACCGGCAACTGAGCAGCCATGTTGACCTGGAGGGCTGTACCGACTTGGCAGACCTGATGTCGCGCTGCCATGGCAGTCAGTACCTGACGCATGGGTTGGCATCTCTGAAAACCATCCCTACTGCTTCCATCGATTTCCTGTTCTCCAACGCCGTGCTCGAGCACGTGGACAAGGACGAGTTCGCCGATCATGTGGTGGAACTCAAGCGGATCCTCAAGCCCGGAGCTTTGATGTCCCACGAGATCGATTTCCGTGATCATCTCGGCGGCGGTAAGAACAACATGCGCTTTTCGTCTGCAACCTGGAACTCCAGGCTGTTCAGGTCTGCGGGGTTCTACACCAACCGCATCGCCTGCAGCGACATGGTTGGAATGTTTCTGCGCGAAGGCATGCGTATCGTGCAGCAGGAAGCCAGCCCTCATGTCGTCGCACCGCCACCCAGGCGCGCGTTGGCACCCGAGTTTCGCGCGATATCCGAGGCGGACCTCAACACTGCGATCCTCAAGATCGTTCTGTCGACTTGACATGAAGGTGTTGCACATCATTTCCGGGTTGGCGCAGGGCGGGGCCGAAACGGTGCTTTGCCGTCTGGTGGAGTCCATGCCGGAGCAGGAGCATCTCGTGGCAGTGCTGTCGACGCTTGATCAGCTCGAAGGGCGTTTGCGCCAGGCCGGCGCACAGATCACTTACATCGACCTGCGAACGCCCTGGCGGCTGCCCTTGGGCCTGATCGAATTGTGGCGATTCATCCGGCGTACACGCCCGGACGTGGTGCAGACATGGATGTACCACGCCGATGTCGTGGGCGGTGTATGTGCTCGGCTGGCAGGCGCTGCTCCGGTGTGCTGGGGGCTTCATCATGCATCGCCGAGTGCGCCAGATCTTGGGCTTACCGCGCGTCTGTCTGCCAAGCTGGGCAAGATGCTGTCAGGCTGGATACCTGCCAGCATCATCGCCTGCTCCAACACCACCAGTCGGTGCCATGCTGCGTTCGGCTACAGGCCTGCAGCCATCCGGGTGATCTGCAACGGGTATGACACGGAAGTGTTCCGGCCCGATCCCTCCAGAGGCCGAAGCGTCCGTCGCCGCTTGCGGATCGATGATGGCGCGCGGTTGATCGGCATGGTGGCGCGCTTCCATCCAGCGAAAGACCACGCTAATCTTTTTCAAGCTTTGGCGCTCTTACGACAGCGTCGGCCCTCTGGCTGGCGCTGCTTGCTGGTAGGCGACGGCATGAACCATGCCCATCCGGACGTCGCCCGTCTGCTCGCATCCAGCCATCTGGCCGATGAGGTTGTACTGGCCGGTCCGCAGGCTGACATGCCGGCCATCATGAACGCGCTGGACGTGCTGGTTCTGTCGAGCGCCACAGAAGCTTTTCCCAATGTGCTCAATGAAGCCATGGCTTGCGGCGTACCATGCGTGAGCACCGATGTGGGTGACGCCTCGTTGATTGTGGGCGACACCGGGTGGACCGTTCCGGCCAAAAACCCGGCGGCTCTGGCTGATGCTCTGGCCACTGCATTGCAGGCCAGTGAGTCTGCTCCGGACTGGGAGCTGAGGTGCCAGGCTGCGAGGCAGCGAATCGTCGACAACTTCTCTGCGGCGGCGATGGCGGAGGGCTATCGCCAATGCTGGATGTTAGCCTCGCACGGGCGTCTGGAGGTGGCCGGATGAGTCTGCAGGACAAACTCGACGAACTGGGGTGGCTCGGGTTCCTGCGCTGCTCATTTAGCCGGTTGAAGCTGCGCGCGCTGCGGCTGGTATTTCGATTCGATCCGTGGCATGCGGATGCGCCCTGTGCCTGCAGGCCCTACAAGCAGATCGTGGCAGACAGTATTGGCCAACTCGTTCCCCGGGGGGTGGTCGAGATCGGCTGTGGCCTTGGCGACATCGGGCATCTGCTGCGAGAGCGTGACGTGGCCTACATCGGCCTCGATGCAGAGGCAGCTGTGATCGCTGCTGGGCGGTACCTTCGCCGGGGCCTTGATCTGCGCCAAGGAAGCTTCGAACACTTGGGTGATGCCGGTGCAGACGCTAATGTGCTGCTGCTTCTGAACTGGCCTCACGGCTTGGCCTCCAGCGAGTTGGCCACCTTGGCCAACGGTGTGCCCGCCGGCTTTGACTACTTGGTTGTCGACTTGATTCGTCAGGACGCGCCGGCGCTGGGCTTCACGCATCGTCACACCGTCACGCAACTCAGGCAGGATGGGCTACAGGCTTCGCTGCTGACCCTGGTTGAAAGGATTGACCCAGTCCGTGACCTGGCGATATTGAAATATGAGCGCGCGCTACATCCTTCGCTTCGATGACGTGGCACCAGGCATGGCCTGGAGCCGTTTCCTGCCGTTGAAGCAATTCATCGAGGAGCAGGGGGTCCGGTGCTTGCTGGGGGTGGTGCCTTGTTGCAGAGATGCGTCGCTGTTTGTCGAGCCTGAGCGGGCCGATTTCTTCGACTTGGTCCGGCTATGGCAGTCCTTCGGCGACACAGTCGCACAGCACGGTGCTTTTCACGTGTATGAAACGGCTCAAGCCGGAGTGCTGGGCATCAATTCCCGATCAGAGTTCTCGGGTTTGTCGTTAGAGCAGCAGTTGCGCAAGCTCGGCGAGGGAAAGGCCATTCTGCAGCGAGAGCAGGTCTGGCAGCCCTACTTCATGCCCCCGTCGCACTCGTTCGACCGCGACACTGTCCGGGCCCTCAAATCGACTGGGTTCGTGGCCATCACAGACGGCATGGGATTTTTCCCCTATGCCCTCGATGATTTCAGGCTTGTCCCTCAGTTGCTGAGCCGACCGCTGGCATTCCCCTTTGGCGTGATCACAATCTGTGTGCATGTCAACGCCATGTCGGACCATGAGGTCGAGCGACTCAGGCGATTCGTCACCAAGCATAGATCAAGCTTCGTTAGCTTCAAAGAGATCGTGCAGGAGCCGATCAACGATGGCCCCTCGCAGGCTTTCCTGCGATGGATCACCAGCCATGCCTTGAAAGCCGTGCGTGCCGGCCGTCGGGTTATGAGCAAGGATGTGCTGGGCCAAGTGGATTGATTGCTCTCAGATGGACGAAGACATGGCGGATGCACGCGTGATCGCGTCCATGTAGGCTTCAACGATCCGCGACTCCCCGAATTCCCTTTCCATCTTGAGTCGGCCTTCACGGCCCATCGCTGCGCGTGCCTCTTCGCTCATTTCAAGGATCTGTCGCATGCATCGGGCGAGATCGGTTGGATCTCGGGGGGCGCAGAGCAGCCCGCTGGTCCCCGCGGTCACAGCATCACGGCAGCCCACCGTGTCGCACGTGATGAGGGGCAATCCCATGGCGGCGGCTTCCAGCAGGGATCGAGGTACGCCTTCTCGGTAGTAGGAGGGCAGTACCATGCAGTCTGCCTCGCACAGGGCCTGCCGCACATCGTCGCGGGGCCCGTCAAAGGTCACTGTGCCCTCGGTGACCCAGGTGTGCATCTCGCTCTCCGAGACGAAGGCAGGATGGTTCGGTTCAAGGAAGCCCACAATGCGCCAGGACGCGTTTGGGAAATCGCTTCTGAGTAAGCGTGCGGCCGCAACGAAGTCGGCAACCCCCTTTTCTCGCAGCAGCCGAGCGACGAGAATGAAGGTCATCCCTCCACTGTGAGGCCGGCGATGCGGTGGACGGAACTTGTCCAGATCCACGCCGGACCCAGGTAGGCGGACGGTCTGGTGTTCGCTGGCCAGCCTCTTGTCCACGAACATCCGCCGGTCGTCTTCATTCTGGAAGAAGATGGTGTGGGATTTCGCGAAAGCGAATCTGAACAGACGGGATACCAGGGTCTTCAACCAGCCTTCGCGCGTGAAGGCCATGCCCAGGCCTGCTACGTTGTTGATGACCGGTATGCCAAGCACCCGTGCCGCTAGCGAACCATAGATGTTGGGCTTGATGGTGTAGCTCAGGATCACATCGGGTTGTTCCTTCCGAAGGATCAGGAGCAACCTGACGAGCAAGGTAATGTCGGCAATTGGATTGAGCCCGGTGGTCTGCATTGGCAGATTGGCATGGTCGCAGCCCAGGGTCTTTAGTCTGTCTGTGTGCGCATCGTGTGGTGACAGTGCGAGCACCTGATGGCCTCGCGCCTGGATGGCATTCACGAGACCCGAGCGGAAGTTGACGATGTTCCAACTTGAGTTGAGGATGAGGGCAATCTTCAAAGGTCTGCTCATGCCTTTCGTGAGTGCGGTACCCGAGTCAGCTCCGAGGTTTGAAGCGGGGATCTGAGCTGTTGCCGGTCGAGTCTGCATAAGAGGTTGTGAAGCACGAGCGCATAAATGCAGAAGGCGAACTCACGCATATTGCCGGAGTAGTACAGGTTGAGCGCCGTGATGATGAAGTAGTACTTGATACGTGGTGACCACAGCGGCTTGCACAACACGAAGATCAGACCGTACAGGCACAGCGCGAAGACCGGGAAGATCAGCGCGTTCAACGGGGAAAGCTCCGTGGCCAGGCGGAATATGCCTGGCAGGGTTACCGCGAAGCCCGTGCCCTCCATGCCATCGATGCCGGGCGCAATGAACTGCGTGGCGAAAATATTGTCCAGGGGCCGGTAGTTCTCGTAGCCGATCATCGACTTAGGCAGGAAGGCGAGTAAAAATTCCTTGATGTAGAACAGGGCGTCGCCATCGATGAAGCCCAGGAAGTCGGGGACGATGGACGAGAAGTAGTCGAAGTTCTGAAACGCTGTGACGCGCGAGATCGCATATTCAGCCGTCACCAGAAAGTTCGATTCGAAGAGTACTCCCTCGCGTATGTAGTATTTGAGAAGGTAAAGATAGTTGTACGCCAAGATCATGATGCCGGCCGCCAGCACGATCTTCGGTGCGTTACGAGCGTTGACGACGCGAATGCGGCTGAGGACGAGGATGATCACCATCACCACCACGATGGCGGACCAGCCTCTTAACATGATAAGCAGGCTACCCGTGGCCAGATTGACCAAGTAGTGCGTGTTGACGTTGCGCTCGCGATCAGCGAAATACACCAGTAGCAGCGGTGCCATTGGCAGCATGTTGACGAGGAAGCCCAGGGACTGCGCCGAAGTACCAGCAACACCGATGCCCGTGGTGAGGAAGATGAGCCAGTTGACACCGATGATCAGGGAGTAGGCGGCGTCCAGTCTGTCATGGTGAGTACGTGGGCGTGCGTGTGGTTCTCGCCGGCTTGCCATGAATGCGTACAGGCACGCATAGCCTGCCAAAAGAACCGCTAGGTTGGTCCAAACGTCTTCTGGTTTGTCGACCGACTTGAACAGAACCGCGCTACCATAGAAGCCGTACTCCAGCACCAGGTAGCAGGTGATGGTGTTCAGGGCTGCGAGCGTCAGCAGGTAGAGCGTTTCGATCCTGATCTGGAAGCGCGGCATCGATGGGACCTGTTGCGGCTATGAGCGGGATGCTGGCATTTCGTTGGCGCATGCCGCAACGCGCAATTGACCAGCCCTTTTCAGCATTGTGATGGAACTTCAGCCCCGCAAGCCCGCCCGTTGCGGCACGGGCGTTATCCCAGAATGTTCTGCGGCTGCTTGCTGCTAGATCCTGCCAAGGGCGCGTAGATGAGTTGGTAGAGCAGCCCGAACGCCATCACGCAAGGCATCATCAAGGCTGTGTCCAGGTAGCCCGACACTGCCACCGCCTGGCAGAGCAAGACCATCATCCAGATGCTGCTGCTGGTCATGGCGTGAAGCAGCCATGAGGGCGCCCATGCATGCTCGCGCAGCGTGGAGTAATGGTGCAGCACCAAATGGTGGATGTGAAGCATGTCCGGCATGCCGCTGTTGACGCGGTTGACCATGTGGCGCCGGTACATGGAGTAGCCCGTTTCCCAGACAGGGTAGATGCAGCACAGAAGGACTGCCCACGTGGATACGTCCGGGTTGCGCTTCAGCAGTAACACGGCGCACTCCGCCAGCCAGAAGCCCGCCAAATAGGCGCCTCCGTCTCCCAGGAAGATCTTACCGAACGGGTAATTAAGAGCCATGAAGCCCAGAAGGGCCGCGATGCCACCCAGGCAAAGGTGCAATACCAGAGAGTCACCCTGCATCCAGGCAATGCTCCCCAGGCCACCCAGCATGATCACCACGCTGCCCGACGCCAGGCCATTGACACCGTCAATGATGTTGATCGAATTGATCACCCCGCTCACTGCAAAGCATGTGAACAGCATGGCCAACATGCCGAAGTCCATCAGCGTGTCCAATAATGGGGTGTCCACCTCAACCAATTGGGCATCCAGAAGATAGATGGTGGCCAGAGCAGATGCCATGGAGGCGGCCAGCCTCATGCGAACTGAAATCTGCTTGGTGAGGTCTTCCAACAGACCGGCGGCGAATGTTGGAGTGGCGCAGATCAGCAGCGTGGCCATCGAGAGACCGTCAGGGCTGTGGAGCGAGTAGGCCAATGCGGCGCCGATGGCCAGGCTCAAGGCGATGGCAATGCCCCCAACACGAGGGACCGGCTGCCGGTGGATTTTCTGGGCGCCCGTTGTGTCATGGTCCAGTGAAAACCTGCCGTGCCATTTCTGAGTCGCGATCAGGGCAGCACAAACCATGAAGCTGCTCCCTAGCGTGATGCCAAGTACAACTGCAAACGTGGCGTCGAGGAGTCTCAATTTACTGATCCCGTTTATTGTTGGGCGGTTGCGCACACTGATTTTAGGCGCTCGGCTCTATGTTGAAGCATGCTGCAAGGGGGTAAACCCACGAGACTCGAGGCTGATGGTGATCAATTCGAGTTATTGCACGCGCCCCATTCCTTGATAGGGCTATGCATCCTAGTGCTATCCCGGAGGGGGAGCAACTTCCTGGCGGCAACGGATGGTCATTTGCTTGATGCAGTTGTTGGGGTATGCCATACTGCCTCTTAATTTTTCACCAAGCAAAGCGGAGTTGCCATGAAGAAAACTGCAATTGCAGCCGTCCTGGCTCTGTTGGGCTCCTCGGCCATGGCTCAAGGCGCTGCCCCGGCCGCTGGTAGCGCGCCTGTGGCCCCTACAGCGGGGGCGGTGCCTTCCGCAGGTGGGGCCGGCACCGCAGGCAGTGCTGGTGGCTTGGGCACTGGTGGTGTGGGTGTCACGGGCGCCACGACCGGCGCACTCGGCGGCATCACCGCCGGCGCCGTGGTCGGTGGCGTGGTCGTTGTGGGTGCTGTGGCCGCCGTGGCCAACGACAGCAACGACGACGGCCCTTCCGGCACCACTGGCACCCGCTGAGCGGCCGTGCCGTCATCCAGTCCCGGCCCTGTCACTGGGGCCCGGTTGGTTGATGTCGCCTCGCCATGAGCATGGCGAGGTGCTTGAACAAAGCCATCAGGGTTGCGTTATGGGCGGTATCAGGCACCAGCCTGTGTCTGATGACCGCTTGTTCGTCGTCTCAGTCGGCGGCGTTCATGGCTTTGCGCAATGTCGCCAGGCCCAACGCCGCGATCGACAGCAGCCCCCTGAATCCCAAGCTCACCTATCTGCGTGTCACCGTCAACGATAAACCGTTGTTGATGGTGCTGGGCTATGTGGACAGATCCTCTTCGGAGTGGCCCGAGCAAGTCTGGTACAGCGCGAGCGGCGAAGTGCTGCGCCTTCGCGCAGGACGGCTGGCCGGGTTGGTGGGCACGCCTGTCGAATGGCGGTCCGTTCGTTGGCCTGCGGGCTTGCCCGCATGGGGTGCTGAGCCGGTATCGCCTGCGCCCTACAAACGCTTGCTCGATGAGATGCCAGGTTATCGTTTGGGCGTGGAAGACACCTTGAGGCTTCAAGCCATCGCGCCGCCCGGCAGCACAGCATGGCGAGGCTCCGCATCGGCCGACGTGCGCTGGTACCAGGAGGTGCCCTCCAGCGGCAGCACCTCCGCGCGTTATGCCGTGCGGCAGACAGCTTCAGGCGCTGTACCGGTGTATGGCGAGCAGTGCCTGGCGGCAGATTTCTGCCTGACATGGCAATCCTGGCCTCCGCTACCCAAGACAACACCATGATCAACCGGTTGAGCTTTTCACCGTGGGGTGGTGGTGTGATGCTGTCATCGCTGCTGGTGGCCGCTGCTTCGGTGGCTGCGCCTGCGGCTGGCCATGTGCCATCACAGGGCGCCGCCACCGACTACCGGATCGAGACTCGCCAGCGCCTGAGCGATTGGTTGCTGGCCAACCCTTTGCCTGACAACGCCGATCTGCTGGCCTTGAGCTGGCGCTCTGCCGCAGAGCAGGACCGCCAGCAAGCGCTTCAGTCGCAACTGCGGCAGCGGCTGAATGGGCGCTGGTCTGCCCTGGGGGGTGTGATCGCCGACATGCCCGTGACAGGGCGTGTGGCTGTGCCCAAAGCCGATGCCCGCTGGCTGCAGGCCAATGCCCATGCCGACCCATGGCTCAGCCCCGGCGACATCGTTCATGTGGCCCCACGCAGTCAGCAGATCACCGTGCTTCTCACCACGGGCCACCAATGCCAGGTGCCCCACCAGGGCGGTGCCGATGCCGCCACCTACCTGCGCGCCTGCGGTGTGGTGTCGGCCGACCGCGCCTGGGTGGTGCAGCCCGATGGCGTGATCACCAGCCATGGCGTGGCCCGCTGGAACCAGAGCACGCAACATGCGCCCGCGGCCGGTGCCTGGATCTGGGCGCCTGAGTTGGGTGATGACATCGATCCGGATCTGTCCGATCAGGTGGCCAGCTTCCTGGCCCTGCAGGAGGTGGCCCCTCTGTCGCCAACCTGGTCGTTCAAGCGCTCGCCGCGCGACATCACCCTGGCGGCCGATGCGCGCGATCTGCCCACCGTAGGCAATGACTGGGGCGTGGTAGGCCTGATGCAGACCCCGACGGCCCGCATGAGCCCAGCCGGCACCCTGGCCATCACCTACAGCCGCCAGGAGCCCTACAGCGTTCTCAACATGCGGCTGCAGCCGGTCGAGTGGCTGGAGCTGGCCCTGGGGTACATGAGCATTTCCGACAGGCCCTACGGCCCGACGGAGCTCAGCGGTGACCAGAGCTGGAAAGACAAGAGCGCACACCTGAAGGTTCGCCTGTGGCAGGAATCGGCCTGGTGGCCCGAGGTGGCCCTGGGCTGGCGCGACTTCCTGGGCACGGGCGCGTTTTCGGGTGAATACCTGGTGGCCAGCAAGCGCTATGGACCCTTCGATGTGAGCGCGGGCCTGGGCTTTGGCTACGTGGGGGGGCGCGGGGATGTGCGCAACCCGCTGGGCCGGGTGTCGGAGCGCTTCGACACCCGGCCGGGCCGCGACACGTTCTCGCGCAGCGGCGGGCAGGTCAACGGCAAGACCTTCTTCCGTGGGCCTGCCGCCTTCTTTGGCGGTGTGCAGTACCAGTTGCCGTGGCAGCAGTGGGTGCTCAAGGCCGAGGTGGATGGCAACGATTATGAGCACGACCCGGCCGGGCGTCCGATCAAGCAGGATTCGCCCGTCAACCTGGGCCTGGTGTACCGGGCGGCCTCATGGCTGGATGTGACGGTGGGTGTGGAGCGCGGCAACATGGCCACCGTGACGGTGTCGGCCCATGCTCCGCTCGACAAGCTGACCATGCCCAAGTTCCTGGATGCGCGCCCGGTGCCTGTGCTGCCCACGCGGCCTGCGCAGGCCGGTTTGGTTGCCACCACGGCGAAAGACATCCAGGATCAGACGAATCTGAAGGTGCGTGCCATCGAGCAGCGTGGCCGAACCTGGTCCGTGGTGGTGACCGACCCCGACATGGGTTACGAGCGCCCCGTGGTCGAGAGGGTGGCCGCTGTGGTGCACCGTGATGCACCAGCGGAGGTGGACCGCATCGAACTGCGTTTCGACCAGCGTGGTGTGCAAGTGGCACAGGCCGTGGTGGACCGTGAGGCCTGGGCGCGCGCCAAGACCGAGTTGCTGCCGCCCAGCCAGCAGCGCGAGGCCCTGAGCACAGAGGCCGTGGCGACTGACAAGGCGCCGGACAAGACCTTGTACGAGGCCGAGCCGAACCGTTTTGCCTATGGCGTGGGCCTGGCCTATCGCCAGAGCCTGGGCGGCCCCGATGCCTTCCTGCTGTTCCAGCTGGCGGCCGATCTGAACCTGAGCTGGCGCCTGCGTGACGACACCTGGGCCAATGGCCGCCTGCGGGTGGGCCTGGTGGACAACTACGACAAGTTCAAATACACGGCGCCCAGCGACATGCCGCGCGTGCGCACCTACATCCGCGAGTACCTGACCACCCGCAACGCCACGATCCCCAACCTGCAGATCACGCACATGGGCTCATTTGAGGCGCTGGGGGGAAGTGACCACTTCTACCTGGGGTATGCCGGGTTGCTGGAGACCATGTTCGCCGGCCTGGGCGGCGAGTACCTGTACCGCCCTGTGGGCAGCCGCTTGGCCGTGGGCGTGGATGTGAACCGTGTGCGCCAAAGGGCTTTCGAGCAGGATTTCGGCCTGCGTGACTACGAGGTGAACACCGGCCATGCCACTGCCTACTGGGATACCGGTTGGTATGACTTGGTGGCCAAGCTCAGCGCGGGCCAGTACCTGGCGGGTGACCGGGGTGTGACCCTGGATGTGTCACGCGTGTTCCGTAACGGCGTGTCCATGGGGGCCTACGCCACCAAGACCAACGTGTCGGCTGAGCGCTTCGGTGAGGGCTCATTCGACAAAGGCGTGTACGTGACGATCCCCTTCGATGCGATCCTGCCCAAGTCGGGCCCTTCGGAGGCCTCGATCGTCTATGCCCCGCTGCTACGCGATGGTGGGGCGCGCCTCAGTCGGCGCTTCACGCTGTATGACCTCACGTCCACGCGTGGTCCGCGGGCCTTGCAGACCGGGGCACCTTGACGCGTGGCGTCAAACCGGCCACTTCAACGCGGGCGTCTTGAGCACTTGCAGCAACGCCGCATCCCGCGCTTCGGCCTCATCACCGATCATCGCGCGCATCAGCGCCAGGGTCTCGGCCTTGCGGTCGGGATCTTCCAGGCGCCAGCCATGCCGCATCAACAGGGCATCGGCCGCGGACAGCCGCAGCGATTCCCTTGGATCGGTGCGCACGATGTCGGCCAGCCGATCGCTCGCGTCCGTGGCGGGGATCGATCGGAGCAACCCTTCCATCGCCAGCCCGCACAGCCACAGGTCGTCGTCATCGCGCACCTTGCGCGTCAGGACATCCAGCGCGCCGATGTGGTCGGCGAGCGAGAGCAGCGCATAGGCGCAGTCCAGCACGAATTCATCGGCGTGCCGGGTGGTGGCCGCGTGTGCCTGAAGCGCCTGCTCCAGCAGTTGCCGGGTGGTGTGTGTCGGGGCGATGAAAGCCAGTGAGCGCGGCGCGCGCGCATTGCGCTGCTCAAAGGCCGTGATGAGGATCTGGTGCACCCTCGGGCGTTCAGCCTCGCTCAGCTGGGCCAGGTGGTAGACGGACATGCCCTCCATCGACTCACGCCCCGTGGCATTGAACTCTCTCAGGAACAGGTCATAGGCCGCGGTCATGGGGCGATCATCAGGGCTCAAGGGCGTGCCAGCGGCTTGATCGGCGCCTTGAGGACTTTGACCAGCGCGCCATCGCGTTGCGCAGCGTCGCCGTCGACCAGGGCACGCAGCAACTGCAGCGCTTCGGCCTGTGTGGCGGCATCCGTGAGGTACCAGCCATGGCGCTGCAGCAGTGTGTCTGCGGCATCGGCGCGCAGGTCTTCGTCATCCATCGAACGAACCAGCCGGGCCAGGCGAGGGCTGGCATCGCTGGCGGGCTGGGCCCAGCGCAGCCCATCCATGGCGATGCCGCGCTTCCAGTTGTCGGTGGCCTTGGTGAAGACGCCTTCCAGGGCGTCGAGCACCAGGGGCTTGCCCGTCAGCAAGGCCAGCGCCGCCAGCACCTGCAACTCGAAATCGGTGGCCTGTGCGGCTGTGGCGGCGGCGGGTGCCAACGGTTCCAGCAAGGCCACGGTGTCGGGCTCGGGGCTGAGCACGGCCAGCGGCAGGGGCGCGCGCATGTCATGCTGTGCGACGAGGCCCACGAGGGCCTGGCGGACCTTGGTGCGCTCGTCCGGAGTGAGGCGTGCGAAGCTGCCGGTGGAGAAGCCTTCGAGCCGTTCACGGCCATCGGCCTGCAGTTCCTTGATGAAGAGGTCGTAGGCAGCGGTCATGGTGCGGTCTTGGGTGGCAGGACAATGGTGGGGGTGAACGTGATTTCACCGCGTCGGGCCTTGTTGCGCAGGATGCGTTCCTCGACGAGACGCCACATCATGCCGCCATCAGGGTGGCGATCAGGGGTCTGCACGATGGTGATCTTGCCTTGCGCGCTCTCGGCATACGAGGCCGATGCCAGCGCCCACAGGTCACGAAGGTAAGGAGGCGGCTCCTTGGAATCCTGGTTCCAGGGCAGGGCCTTGCTGGGGTCGTCCTTGTTCCAGTCGTCGATGAGGGTGCCGCCGGGCGTCGACTCCAGCGCCACACCGCCTTGACCCGCTGCGATGTCGATGGCGGCGTCCTTGTCGCCGGACCAGAAGACGGCCAGGTCCTTGGGGGATGACACATCCAGGCGGGCCACCAGCGGTGCCCAGTCTTCGGCGGTGCCTTTGCAGAGCGCATCGCGTTTGGGCCAGCAGGATTCAAGCACCGCGCGTGCTGCCAGGCGCTCCTTGTGCGCCTGTGCCTTGAGCTTCTCGGCCGTGGCCAGATCGCCCGAGGCCTCGGCTTTGCGCGCGGCGAGCAGTCGTTCTCGGACACTGGCCCCGAGCTTCTTGAGCACTTGGCGCTCTTGTTGGATCTTCGGGTCGTCCTGCAGGTTCTTGATGAGGACGAAGGCCTTGTCCATGCCGGGCTCGTCCAGCCTGCTCAGGTCTTTCTGCGTTTGGGCTTCGGCCTGTGCCTGGCGCAGCAGGACATTCAGGTTCTTCACGCCCTCGGCGGCTTGCGCGGTCAGGCCGCCCTTGATGGCAGCGGACAGATCTTGCAAGGTCTGGCGCAGCGCGGGGGCCTGGCGGCCACCTGCCAAGATGGCTTGCTGAACCTGTGGCAGCAAGAGCTTCAGCGCAGCCTGGACCTTGGCCAGTGCGGCCGTGTTGGCGGGTTCTGCTTTGCTGGCGTTGGCGTTGGCGTCGGTGAGGGCGGGAGCGCTGGTGGCGCTTTCCTCGTCATCATCCGCCAGCTCCTGCCCGTCCATCTTGAGCGCCACCTTGCGTACAGGCATGCCTTGCAGCTTGAGCCAGGCGCCCAGCTTCTTGGCCAGACCGCCAGGGGGCTTGGCGTCGAGCACCAGCACCAGGGTGTCCTTGCGGTTGTCGTCGACCTCGGTGGTGCCTGAAGCGAGCTGCTTGGAGCCGGTGGCCTCTTTGAGCGCCTTGGCCAGGGCGCGGCCGGCCCGCGTGGCGTGCAGGCTGAGGCAGTGATCTTCCGGCTGCTTGCCCAGCACCGCCGCGAAGTTCATGGGCTGGCGGCGCGAGCGCTGGAGGGCTGATTTCAGCGCGCTGAGGTCATCGTCGCTGAGCGTGCTCATCGGATGTCGTCGGGATCGATCAGGTCTTCCGGCAGGTCTTCGGGATTGGGCTTGGCGGCCATGCGGTACTGCTCGCTGGCCCAGGCGCCCAGGTCGATGGCCTGGCATCCCTTGCTGCAGAAGGGGCGGTAGGGGTTGTCGGTGCTGTAGGGGTGGGGCTCGCCGCAGGAGGGGCAGGGCACCATCAAGGTCTTCTTGGGCGTCGTCATGGCATCAGGCCAGCGTGTCTGGCGGGTGATCAGGCGGGCGTCAGGCGCAGAGCGTGAGCTCGAAGCTGGCGTCGGTGTCGGTGGCCAGCCTGGGCTTGCCCTCGGCATCCTGGCGCATCAGGCGGATGGAGGCCATCAGGCGGTTGCCGCTGATCTCTGGCACCAGGCCCAGGGCCCCATCGATGCGCAGGCGCAGCAGCAGGTAGGTGCGGCCTTCTTTCAGGCTGTGCTGGAACTGGCCGGCGGGGGCGGCCACCATGTGCGGGTGGCCGGCATCGCGCAGCAGGCTCAGCATCAGTGCCAGCGCCTCGTACAGGGGCGCCAGCGTGCCGCCCCATTGCTGCAGGTCGGCCTGGCGCCGGGCGGGCGGCTCGTGTTGCCAGGCGTAGTAGGAGGGCAGGTCGAACTCGCAGGTACCGCCCGGGATGCTGATGCGGCTGCGGATGCTCATCAGCCAGTCGTTGGCCGCCAGGGCCTGGCCGGCCTTGCCCTGCAGCTGGTTCAGGCCCTGGTAGGCATGCTCGATGCGTTGCAGTACCTCCAGCAGCACACCCTCCTGGATGGCGGGGTTGCCGCGGTAGCTCTCGAATTGGCCCTTGTAGCGGTCGAGCTCTTTGAGCAGATCGCTCTTGATGTCGGCCCGCGAGGCCACATCCATGATCTCGAACATGGTGGCGAGCGCGTAGTGGTGGTCCACCGGCGTGTCGCGCGAGGCAAGGAACCCCAGGCGCTTGAACAAGTGCTCAAGCCGGAGCATCGTGCGGATGCTTTCGTTGAAAGGGTATTCGTAGAGGATCAACGCGTCACCTGGAGCCTGTGCAAGCGGTTCATGGGTGATTGTTCCACAGGTCCCAGAGTTCCTGGACCTGCTGCCGTAACTCTTCCAGGGTGATGCCGTCATTCAGGATGACGTGATCGGCCGCCTCGCGGCGCTGTTCGCGGGTGGCCTGCTTGGACAGCACGGCCTCCACGGCAGGGCGCTCCCACCCGGAACGGGCCATGACGCGCTGGATCTGCGTCTCGGGCAGGGCATCGACCACCAGGATGCGGTCGACCTTGTCGCGCCAGCGGCGGCCCGATTCGACCATCAGGGGCACGTCGTAGACCACACGCTGGCCTGGGGCAGCCTGGGCTGCGTGGTGGTCGGCCCGTTGGCCGATCAGGGGGTGCAGGATGGTTTCCAGGCGGGCCAGGGCGGTGGGGTCGCCGAAAGCCAGGTTGCGCATGCGGGCACGGTCCATGGCGCCCTGGGCATCGATCATGTCGGCCCCGAAGGCCTGCGAGATGGCGTCGATGGCATGGCCGCCCGGGGCGGTCAGCGAGCGCGAGATGGCGTCGGTGTCGACCAGGTGGGCGCCCAGATCGACCAGCATCTGGCCGACCGTGGATTTGCCGCTGCCGATGCCGCCGGTGAGCCCGATGGTCTGGATCACCAGCCGAACCAGTCCAGCACGCGGGCTTCGCCCGCGAAGAGCACCACCAGCCCTGCGCCCGCCAGGAAGGGGCCGAAAGGCACGTACTGGCCTTCGCGCAGGCTGCTCTGGATCTTGAGGGCGATGCCCACCACGGCGCCGATGATCGACGAGATCAGGATGATGGGCAGCAGCATCTTCCATCCCAGCCAGGCGCCCAGCGCGGCCAGCAGCTTGAAGTCGCCATAGCCCATGCCTTCCTTGCCGGTGGCCTTCTTGAACACCCAGTACACCGACCACAGCGACAGGTAGCCCGCCACGGCACCCCAGAGTGCATCGTGCAGCGGCAGGGAGGCCCACCCGAGCCCGGCTGCCACCAGGCCGGCCCACAGCAGGGGCAGGGTGAGGTCGTCGGGCAGCAGGGTGGTGTCCCAGTCGATCAGCGATGCGGCCACCAGCACGGCCACCACGCCGCACCAGGCCAGCGTGAAGGGGTGCGGGCCGAAGCGCCAGGCGCAGGCGGCGAACAGCAGGCCGGTGGCCAGTTCGACCAGGGGGTAGCGCCATGAGATGCGTGAACCGCAGCCCGAGCACTTGCCCCGCAGCACCAGCCAGCTGACCAGCGGGATGTTTTCATACCAGCGGATCTGGTGGCCGCAGGACGGGCAGCGCGATGCGGGCTGGGAGAGGCTGAGCGGCTTGTCGTCACCGGCCTGATCACCCAGCTCCAGCATGTCGCGGGCATCTTGCCGCCACTGCCGCTCCAGGATCAGCGGCAGCCGGTGGATCACCACGTTGAGGAAGCTGCCGATCAGCAGGCCGACGACGAACAGCGCGGCCGGGGTCAGCAGGATCGACAGGTAGACATCGAACATCAGACAACTTGACCGATCTTGAAGATGGGCAGGTACATGGCCACCACGATGCCGCCGATCAAGGTGCCCAGGAACACGATGATGATGGGCTCCATCAGGCTGGAAAGGCCCTGCACCAGCTCGTCGACCTCACCCTCGTAGATGTCGGCAGCCTTTGCCAGCATGGCGTCAAGCGCACCGGACTCTTCCCCAATGGACGCCATTTGCAGCACCATGATGGGAAAGATGTTGGTGCTTTGCATCGAGGTGGTCAGGCTGGTACCGGTGGAAACGTCTTTTTGGATCTTCTCTGTGGCTTCGGCAAACACGGCATTGCCAGCGGCGCCGCCGACGGAGTCCAGGGCTTCAACAAGCGGCACACCGGCCGCGAACATGGTTGAGAGGGTGCGCGTCCAGCGGGCCACGGCCGACTTGTAGAGCAGGCCCCCGAACACCGGGATCTTCAGCAGCCAGCGGTCCATGGTCTTTTGCATCTTCTCGGAGCGCTTCCAGGTCTGGAAGAAGAAGTACACACCGCCGCCGATGAACCCGAACATCGCCCACCAGTAGCTCACGAAGAACTCTGACATGGCGATGACCAGCATCGTCGGGGCCGGGAGTTCTGCGCCAAAGGATGAGAACACGTCCTTGAACGCGGGCACCACGAACAGCATGATCACGGTGACCACGACGAAAGCCACCACCAGCACCGAGATGGGATACATCAGGGCTGACTTGATCTTCTGCTTGATGGCAAGCGTTTTTTCCTGGTAGGTGGCCAGGCGGTCCAGCAGTGTTTCCAGAATACCTGCCGCTTCACCGGCTTCAACCAGGTTGCAGTACAACGCGTCGAAGTACATCGGGTGCTTGCGGAAGGACTGCGACAGGCTGGTGCCGGTTTCCACGTCGCCACGGATGTCGTTGAGCAGCTTGGTCACACGCGGGTTGGTACTGCCGCGTGACACGATGTCAAAGGCCTGCAGCAGGGGCACGCCGGCACGCATCATGGTGGCCAGTTGTCGCGTGAAGACTGAGATGTCCTTGGCCTGGATGGATTTGCCGCCGCTGATGCGTCGCTTCTTGACCTTGTTGACCAGGATGCCCTGGCGACGCAGCGACGCACTGACCATGGCCTCGCCACCGGCCCGCATCTCGCCGCGCACGGCTTTGCCGGTCCTGTCCTTGCCTTCCCACTCGAAGACGAAATCCTGCGGTTTCTTGGCGGCGGTGGCCATAGGGTGGTGCTCCGTTATTCGTTGGTGGCCGAGATGACTTCTTCCAGCGTGGTGACGCCGCTGCGCACCTTGACCAGGCCGGACTGGCGCAGGTCTCGCACGCCTTCGCGCTGGGCCTGCTGGGCGATGTCCATGGCGGTGCCCTGGTTCAGGATGATGCGCTGCATCTCTTCGGTGATGGGCATGACCTGGTACAGGCCTACCCGGCCCTTGTAGCCGTTGTTGCAGCTGGAGCAGCCGATGGCCCGGTAGGGCTTCCAGTTGCCTTCGAGCTGCTCTTCGGTGAAGCCTGCCTTGAGCATGGCCTCGCGCGGGTATTCGGTGGGTGCCTTGCAGTTCTCGCACAGTCGGCGCACCAGGCGCTGAGCCGTGATCAGGATCACGCTGGAGGCGATGTTGAACACGGGCACGCCCATGTTCATCAGGCGCGTGAGCGTGGTGGGCGCGTCGTTGGTGTGCAGGGTGGACATCACCATGTGGCCGGTCTGGGCGGCCTTGATGGCGATGTCGGCGGTTTCCAGGTCACGGATTTCACCGACCATGATCACATCGGGATCCTGGCGCAGGAAAGCCTTGAGCGCGGTGGAGAAGTTCATCCCCGCCCGGTCGTTCACGTTGACCTGGTTGATGCCCGGCAGGTTGATTTCAGCCGGGTCCTCGACCGTGGAGATGTTGACGCCTGGCTGGTTCAGGATGTTCAGGCAGGTGTAGAGCGACACCGTCTTGCCCGAGCCGGTGGGACCCGTGACCAGCACCATGCCGTAGGGGCGCACGATGGCGTCCATCAGGCGGGCTTTTTCTTCAGGCTCGTAACCCAGCGCCTCGATGCCCAGCTTGGCGCTGGACGGATCCAGGATCCGGATCACGATCTTCTCGCCAAAGAGCGTGGGCAGGGTGCTGACGCGGAAATCGATCGACTTGGTGCCGAACTTCAGCTTCATGCGGCCGTCTTGGGGCACGCGCTTTTCGGCGATGTCCAGGCGGGAGATGACCTTGATGCGGGAGGCCAGCTTGTCCTTGATGGCCACCGGAGGCTGGGTGATTTCACGCAGTTCTCCGTCGACACGGAACCGCACCCGGTAGTTGTATTCGTAGGGCTCGAAGTGCAGGTCGGAGGCGCGCATGTTGATCGCGTCCACCAGCATCTTCTGCAGGAACTTGACGACAGGGGCATCCTCGACCTCGGACGCCAGGGACGATGGCTCCTGCTGGGGCTCGGTGGCATCGTCGGTGATGTCGAAATCGAAATCCTCGTTGGCCATCGCGGCGATCTGATCGCCGGCCGTGCCCGTGGTGCCTTCCAGCACCTTGACGAGCTTGTCATGTTCGACGATGACCCACTCAGGGTTGAGCTGGGTGGCGAACTTGATGCGCTCAATGGCCTCTTGATCGGTCGGATCGGCCCCGGCCACGAACAGGCGGCTGCCACGCTTGGACAGGACCAGCACCTGGTACTGGTTGGACAGCTTGGCGTCGATCACGCCCTGGGGCAGGCGCTGGATGTCCAGGGCACCCAGGTCGAGCAACGGCACGGACAGGGCGCGGGACAGGGTATGGGCCAGGTCGTCGGATTTGATCGAGCCTGCGGCAAGCAGTGTCGTGACGAAGCTGCGACGCTGCTCCCTCGCCGTGCGTGTCAGCTCTTCTGCCTGCCGGCTGTCGAGCTTGCCGGCATTGACCAGCACCCGGGCGACGCCGGACAGCGTTCCCGGTGATTCCGCCAAGGTGTCTGCCATGTCCTGAATAGATGAAGCGCGTTTTTACCGATTATCTGGGCGAATGCCCAGTCGGACCAAAGGACGAATGTAAACGTTGCCGTGTCATCGTCTAGTGAGATTTGCCCTCGACTGAAGGTGTATTGCAACATCTTCGGCGCGCTGGACACCGTCTCATGATTTTCAACGGGCGGTGTATTGTCCTTTCACCACTTTTCGGAACCCCTTCCAATAGCTGCCATAGTGGCGGCCGGCAAGGTAGAAATCATTCCAAAGCAGTCGGGTCATCAGGCGCGTGACCCTGCTTTGCCCCGCGTCGCGCCCGTGCAGTTCTTCCACGGTGAAGCACTGAGCCTGTTCCTTTACAACCCCTTCGAACGGGGCCATCTGGAAGTCGTAGGGTACAAGGGTAACGTGGCCGCCGTAGAACTTTTCCCACTTGAGGCGAATGGACCGAGAGTCCAGCATGACACAGTGGGCCCGTAGGGCTGCCACGCTGTCTTCGATGGTGTTCCGGAAAACCCAAGCTCTGCTGACAAGCAGGTGTCTGTAAAGGCGGCTTTCTGGCCATTGCTCGATGGTGAGCAGGCTTTTGCTGGCGCGTGATGTTTCACGGATCGCCATGTGATCATCCAGTTCAGTTTGCGCAAAAAACTGGGCCGGGTAGTAATCCAACAATGTTGCTTTGAGCGCGATCAGGAACATGTCTGACGGATGGTAGAGCCTGTCCTTGCGTGTGTAGCAGTTCGTCGTGAGAAGGGCGCCTGCTTGCAGAGCATGCTGGTGCATCGCAATGATGTTCCGCACCTTGGCGAGGGAGACCCGCTGATCGGAGCGGAGCTTGACAATGATTCGATCGTTGGCATCGACACTCTGCATGCCTGACCGGACCATGTTGATCTGTCGGTTGATGTTGGCGAAACCGGGGTTTCGGACATCATCAACCAGCGCTACTCTCGCCCATTCCAGTGCATCCCTGGCCGTTGTGCGAAGCTTGGCTTCTTCCTTCTTGTAGGTGACGATGACGCAGTCATCCACGAGCCCGTTTTCGACGGCTTTGCGTCCGTCAGCCAGTACCAGACGAGAGTAATCGGAGATCGGCCCGTGGATCAGCAGAGTGATAGGCATGGTCTGGAACAAATGGAAAGTGTCGGCGGCTCAGGTAGGTCTGCAGCGCGATGGACTTGCGAGACAGAATAGCCTGAGGGTGGCACAAATAAGCAAACTCTCTGGCACTGCACAAGCTGGCGGCCAAGTGTTCATGCAACGAGGTACATCCCAGTTGCTGATTGGCTGGCCCAGACAGAAATCCGAGGAAGGCTGGCAACGTCTTGGCGCGAAGGGCAATGGCCAGTGAGGTCGATCCCACATAGGCCTTGCTCAGCGCCACGGGGGTTGCCGGAAGAAGGTGGTTTGCGTCTTTGGCCAACGAAACAAGTGCCATCACGACCGCCAAAGGCGTGTCGTCGAAAAAAAACACCCCGACAGTGTCATCCTGGCCGTTGGGATCGAATGCATCGTGGCCTGAGTGGAATTCGATAGAGGGATACTTGGCCTTGACCGCGGCCGCGAGCCTGCGCCCCTTCTTGGTGGGCTCGTCTAGAATCAGCAGCAGCTTGGCATTGTGCGACGCAGTCGGCTTCTCCACCTTGATCTGACTGTATATATCCAGACGCTTCAAAGTGGTGTTGGCCACAGATACGGCAAGACTGAGCCGTCGAAATTGCTCATCCGCGATGCCAAGCAACTGTTTTTTGGACATCGCTGAAACGCTCCGAAGTGCCCGCGACAATGATGTGCTATCGAGGGGGTCGAAGTAGAGGCCTGCGGAACCCACCATGTCAACCAAGCCCGATGCTTGCGAGCCCATCACCGGTAATCCCATGGAAATGGCCTCCAGGGCAGTGGTCGGGAAATTCTCGAATAGAGACGGGATACAGAACAAGTCTGCTTCTTTATACAGGTGCTCCACGGCTTCTGGAGACGCAAAATCCCAGAAGCTGAAATGTTTTCGCAGGCTTGGAGGAATTTTTCTGTAACAAATTTCCCGATAATCTTCACCAGTTCCCGGAACTCCCACGGTGTTACCCACGAAATTCACATGGACGGAGATGCCATCTTTCAATAGGTCCAGCGTCGCTGATATCAAATTTTCCTGGCGTTTACGCGGTTCGAAACGACCGAGGCTAAGAATGGTGAGGGTCTTTCCGCGAACTTCTTTACTTGGCACCTCTGTTGCCTTTTCCACCAATGGAAAATAGGGGTGCAGGGGCGCGATGAAACGCCAGTCATATCGCTGGTGCAAGTATTGCGTCAAAAATGTGGAGACGCTGACATTGGCATCTGCGAGAATGCTTTGAGCGCTTTCCTGCGCATGCGCGCCCGCCAGGAAAGCGTCGGTGCAAGCCTCGAATTGAACTCCAGAGCCCCATTCCCATATTTCCCTGCAACCAGTGTGGTGGTTGACGATGACAGGGAAGGCGCCGGTGAATCTGCCCACTGCCCTCTGTATAAGGTAATCCAAGCACAAAGCGCCGAATTCAGCGACCTCCACCCACGAAGGTTGAATTTGCTGAAGTTTCTTGGTGACAGTGCGCTGGGATGAAAAATCTAAGCCGGAAAGCTTATGAATGGTGATGCGTTCGTTGGATATTTTCGTCTGATGCTGCACACAGAATACATGGATGTGAAAATCTGTGTGCGCCAAGATGCTGTCTACGAGATTCTTCAGATAGACCGCGATGCCGCCATGGCCAGGATAGCGGCCAAATTCATGGGCGACAAGGGCGATGCTTTTTGAACCTGCCGTTGCCGCTGTTTTTGCAACTGAGTCCATGTCAATCGACCAAATATTTGTCGTTCTTGCTGGACGGAGTCTTTACCACAACTGTGGTGGTATCTTCCAAGGCGGTGAAATCGGTGGCTTCACCGGGCTCAATTACGATGATGTCGTTTTCATGGAAGATCTGATCGAACATGCGCACCTTGCCAGACGTTATAACGGTCCATTCAGTGCTGATTTTATGAAAGTGTTTGTGTTCGTGGCTACCTTGCGGATACTTCTTGACAGCAATCTCGAAATCCTTGCTTGCAAGGAGTGTCGGCTCAAAGTCACCCATGAACCATCCACCCTTCATGTCGCCCAGTTTGAATACTTTCAAGGTCACCTCCTCATTTCCTGAACAGTTTCGAAGTTTTCGATCTGACGGGAGGTCTTGAGTGGATGGTATCTGCTTCCGTCAATCCGCTCGATGCCGATGCGTTTTTGGCGCAAAAGCATCTGATTGATGGTCGGGGCGATGTAATAAGAACCGTTAACATGGTCATGCTTGCGGATCACGTCCTTGGCCGCTTCCACGAAGTCGGCCCCGCGCCTGTACCAGAAAAAAGTCGCGGCAGCGGTGTTGCTGATGGGGCGCTTCTCGGCCGCCAGGCTCACCAAGCCCTCAGAATTGGTCTTGACGTAGGAATATCGAGGATGGATGGAATTAAACGTCAATACGCCTCCATCGAGTTCCCGCTGGCGGAATGTCTGGATGGTCGCAGCAAAGTCGACATCGACATACTCATTCACACCCAATATGAGCAGTTCGTCGTCGTGATCAATATACTGGGCCGCCAGCAAGGCCGTGCACACGGCGCCTTGGGTATTGCCCTTCGTGGTCACGAACTCCGCATTCGGGTGCAACAGTTTAGGCAAAGCGCCAATGCGGTAGGTGTCGATGTCGGACGCTTGACAAGCAATGCCGATCCAGGCTGGCGATAGAGCGGTGCAAGATTCAACGAGGCGCTGGATCAGTGGCAAGCCCTTGACCTCTGCCATGAACGCTGGGAACGCGTCTCCACCCTGTCCGCTGACAGTAGCGCCTGCCCCAAGAATCAACACATTGATCTGCCGTTCAGCCATGGCTGACCTCCTGGATGCGAGCCTCGATGTTCTCGATATTCACTTCGTGTACATCCCGCACGCGCAGCAGGTGCGCACCGGATGCCAGAGCCGCCCTAACGCCGTTGTCATTGTCTTCCACGATCAGGCATTCGTGGGGTTCCAGCCCCAAACCTTGCATGGCCGCAACGTAGATCTCTGGGTCTGGCTTGGGTTTGGCGACGTCTTCATTGGACAGCATCAGGTCCAGATAGCGCACCAGATTGGAGCGTTCCATCATGGTGTGCACTGTTGATCGAATGGAGTTTGACGCCACCGCCAACTTGTATCCTTGTGCTTTCAGTGTCGACAGCGCCAGTTCGTGTGAAAAGGTTGGACGGCACTGGGTATGCACGATCTCCATCGTGTACTGCTGCTTCATCTCATTGATGAAGCCGTGCAAGGACCTTGGCAGGTCACTCTCGATGCTGAGCATTTCAAGTTTCTTGGAGGTGGGCAGCCCGTCGTACGTGGACAGATGCGCGTAGCGTGAGATTTCGAACCCGAACAGGCGCAGGGCGCGGTTGAGCGCTTCATAGTGCCAGTCCCTTGCTTCGATCAGGACGCCATCCATGTCGAAGATCACTGCTTTGATCATGGGGCGACTCCAAGAATATGGTGCCTGGCCTGATCGGGCAGGTCTGTGCACAGTGTCAGCAATGAGGTGTCTTGAAGGGACATCAGTTCTTTCCACAAGGGGATGGGATCGCGGCGATGGAGTTCGGGCGAAACCAGGCATACGGGCTTGCCCCAAGCCAGCACGCGGCTGACCTCCCGGGCATCCAACCAGGGTGTATCCAGGGCATCGAGCCAGATGCCGGAAGCTCGTTCAAGGTATGCCGGTTGTCGTTCGACCTCGCTGCAGCGCGTGTAGGTAGGGTTGCCGGCCGACAGGTGGCCTCGCATATCCGGCACGGACATGTCAAAAACGAACCAGTCCAATCCGGGGAGCGCGCTCACTTGCGATTGCAGCGCCTGGGCCAGCCCATCGGCCTTGATATTGATGGCCAGCGGAACCCCGTGGAGATGCGCCATGTCCAGCACAGGCTGAAGGGGCAGCACCTTGTCACGAAGAGGCATGTCGTGCGAGATGACCAGTTGCCCGTCCAAGTCTCGCACATCTGTTTCCGTGCCGTAGCCTGCCGCGAAAGAGCGCTCGAAAGCCGCCATGGTGTTTTTTTCGGCGGGAGAACGCCACCACCCGCGGTGGGAGATGATGCGCATGTTCAGCCTCGCTTGAAGCGTTCCGACAAGGGCAGGCTCAGGAAGAGTTCCAGGTCAGACGGAATGCCCAGCCCGTACATGCCGTCGGCTTCTCTGCCTATGTTATGAATGCCGACCCGATGGCCTCGCCGGATCAGCGTGTTGTAAGCCGGAGCCACATAGAATTCGCCGTTGACGCGCTCATCGCGCTCAATCATGTCGAGTGCCGCCTGCACGAAATCCTGCCCATGCCGGAAATTGTAGATGCCTACGGTGGCCTCGTCAGAGATGACTTCCTTTTCGACCACCCGTGTGACATGTCGGTGAGCGTCCAGCGCCACGAACGACCACTTCGGGTCGTTGGCGGTCATGGTCATGATGAGTCCATCGAGTTCCTGCTCCGACATGACGTCGAGATAATCGTCGATCCTGCAGTCGATGTACTGGTCGCTGTTGGCGATCATCAGTGCCTGAGCATTGTCGATCAGATGCCGAGCTTTCAGAACCGTGCAGGCCGCACCTTCCGTGAGACCGTCGATTTCGATGATATCTCCGCCACCGGATATCCGAGGCAGGAAATCACGCAGGCCGTAGGCCTGGGCATGGGCGGCTTGAACGATGAAGACGAAGCGATGAGGGCCGGAAGGCCGCAAATTCTGCACCACGGCTTCAATCATCGGAGTGCCGTGAACCTTGATCAGTGGCTTGGGATCCTTGTAACCAGCCTTAGTGAAGCGGCTTCCGGCTCCCGCCATGGGGATGACAATGTTGAGCATGATCAGGCAACGGCCCTCATGAAGTAATAGAAAGTGGACAGGCCATCTGCCAGCATCTTATGGCAGTGCGTGAACCAGCCCTCCTCGGAGGTTGAGAAAATCAATGCCGCATGCTGCCGCATGGCGAAGCGGTGCTTCAGTAATCTTTCGTGAATTTTCTTTCGCCTTGCGAGGCGGGCCTCCAACTTCTCTCGCCAGGACAGTTCGGCCTGCGGATCACACCACTGCCGGTACTCGATGCGGTATAGAAGGTGTGAGTAGCAGTTGGCAGTGTCCTTGGCGATGGCGTAGGCCAGCGCGGCCTTCTTGGTGCGTATGCCGAAATCAGCCATGTCCAGGATCACGAAATTGTTGGCCATAAAGCGGCGGCTCTGTTCCGGGATGTCGCCATGGCAGTCGTGATAATGACGCATCGGGATGTCATGTCCGTGAAGCTTAAGGCTGTGCACGAAGAAGTGCTGCTCTGGAGCGAACTGTGGCAGGTAGAGGTCATGCTGGCGTTCGATCGGTATCTCGGCCAGGTGGTGCTCGGCCCAGTTCCAGTCCTTGCCTTCGATAAGCGGTACATCAAAATGCCTGATCAGGTCTTCGGTGAGCCCGAACAGGCTGATGTCGGAGGGATGGAAAGGAAAAGGGCGGGCAGCATCCGGAAAACGCGTGGAATAGTGCGGAATGACGAGCTTGCGGCGGTAGTGAACAAAGCGCTCGTCCCTTCGCTGGGTCGAATCGAACGCGGTGAGGAAGCCGCTTCCGCTCAGTTCAAAGTCTGTGCGGATCTTCAACGCATGCGGGCGCGTGGCGCGGCGCAGGCCGGCCAATGTGGAAACGAGTTGTCGATTGGTGTTATTGAGGACCTGGCCCTTTCGGTCGGCCGGCTGGGCACCCGGGTCGGCGCTGAAGATGCATTCATCAACAGGAAGGCCGGCTGGCACATTGCTGCCCTCCCAGGTGGACAGGATGAGTTCCGACTGGGGAAGCTGCTGACGGATACTCCGCACGCACGCGAGCACATCTGTCCCGAGCGCACCCTGTATGACAACACTGATTTGATCGCTGGTGATCATGGATTCTCACGCCTGCAAGGTCTGCTGCACTGCAGGGCGCAGGATGTTGGGCCATAGTAAGGACTGATGGCGAAGGACATCGGTTTGTATGGCGAAATCGGTGGGCCGTGCCAGCAACTCGGCCATCAGTGTGCGGAAGGCGGCCGGCTGGTCTTGCACGTGCACCTCTGGTGAGGACCGCCAGTCTTCGAAGCCTCTGAACGCATGGGAAGTGCCGAGCACCGGGCGTGCGCTGACAAGCGCCTCTGCCGTCTTAAGGTTTGTGCCACCGCCAGCCAGGATGGGGAGCAGCACCAGGCCAGCCTGGAGTAACGCTGCATCAAGCGTATCTGCATCAACCCTACCGTGGTGGACGAGGCGGCCCTCTGCCAGCCACCGTGCGTGGGCTGGGTGTGTCTTCAGGACGTCGGCGCACGAGCCGATGGTCTGGACGCTGCAACCTGCAGGCAAGTGGGTGAAGTCATCGCCCAACATGCGCAGGAAGCCATTCACGTTAGGACCGTAATCCGTTCCCACGAAGAGTGCGTAGCGACCTTTGATCGCGCCAAACGGAGAGGGCGTGGGCTGCTGCGGCAATGCACGGCAACCATTAGGCACGACCAACACCCGGTTGGCTGCGTTTTCCAACTGGTGCGCGTCGTGCTCGGAGACTGCCCAAACCAGGTCGGCACATGCAGCTGCGCGCATTTCGATCTCGAAGATCTCTTGCTGCAGGCTGCGCGCTGCGCGATTCCAATGGCCTTGCTCGGTCACGACTGACTTGAACAGCGCGGATTCAATGTTGTGAGCGCTGTATACCAGCCGAGCACTGGAAAGTGAGGGGTGGTGCCGCATGGCGTGCATCAGTGCGACGTTCCAGGGATGCTCCACATGCACGATTTGGTAGCTGCCCTCCAGGTGGGCTGCCAGTTGGTGCTGCAGCGCTCGGCTTCTGCTGGACGCCCAGTGCTGCCGGATCTGGCCCAGATGGCCCGGCTTGCCCACATGTTTGCGGCGGATGCGGTCGATCCACGGCAGCACGAGGTCCGCGGGGCGTCGTACGTCGCGCTGACGCGTGACCACGCAGGAACGCACTACCTCGCATCCCGCAGCAAGGTAGGCCTGGGCAATGGCCTCGATTCTGATTTGCCCGCCAGCACGGGGCTCTTGCGGGATGTCAAAAGGGCAGATTTGCAGGACGCGGACTGCCATGTGTCACCGAAATGGATCGCTCGTCTGCAGATGGTGTTGAACGTAATCCGCCACGCCTTCTTCCATGGAATGAAAAGCCTTGTTGAAGCCTGCGCAGCGCAGCTTGTCCATGCGCGCTTCGGTGAAGTATTGATAGTTGGGGCGGATGCTTTCCGGCATGTCGACGAACTCGACTTGGACAGGCTGGTTCAGGGCGCTGCCAATGGCGTGCATCAAGTCTGCAAAAGAGCGGGCCTGGCCGGTGCCCAGATTGAAAAGGCCGCTGACATGTTGATTTTCTTGCAGCCAAGTCATCACAGCGGTGCAGTCCTTGACATAGACAAAATCCCGCAATTGTCCCCCGTCGGGGCATCCCTGCTTGTAAGACTTGAAGAGCCGCACGGGCTCACCCCGGGCGATGACTCCCGTGTTCTTGGCCACAAGG
Organism: Aquabacterium soli; assembly: GCF_003933735.1. Classification (GTDB taxonomy): domain Bacteria; phylum Pseudomonadota; class Gammaproteobacteria; order Burkholderiales; family Burkholderiaceae_C; genus Aquabacterium; species Aquabacterium soli. Next base: position 168,254 of record NZ_RSED01000007.1, read on the forward strand.
CTGCGCATGTCAGCTTTGTGGTATTCGTTGGGGCCGTACACATTGAAGAACTTGAGGCCGGCCCATTGAGGCGGCGCCTTGCCTTCGGCAGCCCTTTCGATGGCCCACTTGTCGAACTGGTGCTTGGACCACCCGTACAGGTTCAGAGGTGCCAGACGGTCCAGTTCAGCAGTCTCCTGTCCATCGTCGAACCCTTGCTGACCATCACCGTAGGTGGCCGCCGATGACGCGTAGATGAAAGGCGTGCCGGTGTTGGCGCACCATTGCCACCAGGCCATCGATGCACGCAGGTTGACTTCGAGGATTTTATCACCGTCGGTGGATGTGGTCGACGAGTCGGCCCCCATATGGAAAACTGCGTCCGCCTGGGCCAGCGTGGGCAGCAATTCATGCAGTTTGCGGTAATCGATCAGGTCCAGAAAGCGCCTTTTGGCGATGTTCTTCCACTTGCCTTGGGTGCCCAGGTCGTCCACGAGAAGCAGGTCAGTCCGCCCTTGTTGGTTGAGGTCGGCGGCAAGATTGGAGCCGATGAAGCCGGTGGCGCCTGTGATGATGATCATGATGTTTTGTATCGCCGGGGGAGGGGCGGGCAATGCGGGGGACGCTTAGTCTGCTGCTTGGATGCGCACCATACCGGCGTACAGGCCATTCTGTGCGACCAGTTCCGCGTGGGTGCCGCGTTCAACGATGCGCCCTTCCGACATGACACAGATCAAATCCGCGTTCTTGATGGTGCTGAGGCGGTGGGCAATCAGGATCAGCGTCTTGGCGTGACGCAGATCTTCGATTGAGCGTTGCACGATGGACTCGGACTCGGAGTCAAGTGCTGATGTGGCTTCATCAAAAATCCAGATGGCTGCATTGCGGTAAAGCGCCCGGGCGATGGCCAGACGTTGGCGCTGTCCTCCGGACAGCTTGCTGCCATTGGTGCCGATGTTGGCATCCATGCCTTCAGGCAGGCTGCTGATGTGCGGCCAAAGATTGGCAGCCTTCAGGCATCTCTCGACCTTGTCACGGTTGACGCCTTCGGGGCTGGCGTACGCCACATTGCTGGCAATGCTCCCGTCGAACAGCACGATGTCCTGGGAGACCACAGCGAAGTGCCTGCGCAAGGCCGCCAGTTTCAGCGATTCGATTGGCGTGCCGTCTAGTCGGATCTCACCTTTGCTGGTATGTGCGAAGCGCAGAACGCTGTTGATCACCGTGCTCTTACCCGCGCCGGAAGATCCCACCAGCGCGACGGTCTTGCCGGCAGGGATGTGCAGGTCGAAGCCTTGAAGGGCAGGGTATGGGGCACCTTCGTATTCCACCCAGACTTTATCGAACACGATGTCGCCCTTGCTGTGCGGCATGTCCTGCGTGCCATCGTCTGGCTCCGGCGGGGTATTCATCAACTCAAAGGCGCCTCGAGCGGTGATGAGTGCGCCGCTGATGGGCTGGTAGATGTCCGTGAGATGACGCATCGGCGAGATGGTCATCAGCAAGGCGGTTACGAAGGAGACAAATTCTCCGACTGTAGAAGAGCCCTTGCTGGCCTGCCACAACGCTAAGGTGATGATGATGGACACGCCGATGGCTGCGACGACCTGGCTGATCGGTGTGACCAGCGATGTGGTGGCCACCTGTTTCATCATCATGCGACGGTGGACGTAGGCTTCGTCGTCGAATCGTTGCAATTCGAAGTCGGCGGCATCGAAGGTGCGGACCACGCGCCAAGCCCGGGCATTGTCGTCCACCGTGCCGACGAGTCGCTGCTGCGACTCATACTGGGCGGCCCCGACCTTGTTGACGCGCCTCTGCACCAGCTTGATTGTCAGCCCCAGCAGCGGCAGAGTCATGAAGGTGATCAGTGTGAGTTGCCAGTTCAAGTAAACGAGGTAGCAGACCAGGAAGAACAGTGTCGTGGCGTCCTTGATGACGGAGATGAGCGAGCTGCCCAGGATCTGGGATGCCATCTGGGGGTCATTGATGACCTTCGTGACCGCGATGCCAGGACTGATGTTCGTGAAGAGCTTGGCATCGGCTTTCACCACCGCTCGCATCAGATGACGACGAAGATCAAGGACGACCGAGGTGATGGCCGAGGTCATCACGTATGTGCCCGAGAAGTTGAAAGTTCCTCGGATGGCGAACAGGCCGATAATGATGATGGGCACGATCCACAAAGGGTATCTCATGCCCTCCTGGAAGCCCGAGTCGATCAGCTTTTTGAACAGTGCCGGGATGGCAGGCTCCACGGCTGCGCCCAGGATGAAGAACAGGAGAGACGCACCAAACATGCGCCAGTGGGGGCGCGCATAGTCGAGCAGGCGTTTGGCGGTATCAGAGAGCTGCATGGGCCGGGGAGCGGTGTTGAATCAGGAGGCCGTGGACTCGGTCGACGTCGATGTCTGACAACTGTCTGGCACGGATGTTATGCATGTTCTCCGGGTCTTGGTTCAGCCATGGGCGCGACCCGATGATGACGTAGCTGGGTCGTCCTACAGCGGCTGCAACGTTGACCATGCCGGTGTCATTGCCGACGCAGGCGTCTGCCACCCGAAGCGCTGCTGCGCTGCCCAGGACAGGCGCATCTGTGACCGAGGCCAGGCCGTGGCGGCAGTTGTCGGGGACGGCTTGTTCTATCTCGCGGGCAAGTTCGACCTCTGCAGGCCCACCGATCAGCAGCACGCCGCACCCCTCGTGGATCAGCCTGGCAGCCAAGGCGGCGAACTTGTCCACGCCCCATTGCTTGTGAGGCTCGCTAGTGCCGATGGCAAAGCTGTACAAGGGACGGGGCAATGCGGCGAGTCGCTTCTCCATGAGCACGATCTGCTCTGCTGGTGGCGTCAGCTGTGGTACCACAGGCGCCGTACAGAAGCCGTGGGCCACCATGAAGGCGCTGGCTTCGGGATAGACGGCCAGCGCGTCACCGCGATAGGCCTTGATGTAGGGGCCCTTGTTCAGGAAGATGCGCTGCAGCCATCGGTAGCCGAACCCCATGCGCACTGGAATGCCGCTTAGCCAGGCGACCAGTCCTCGGCTCGGCCTGCCTGAGAACAGGATGATGCGATCGAAGTGGCCTTGCCTGAGTTGCTGCGCCATCCGCCACATCCCCTTCAGGCCGGCATGGGCACCACGGCGCTTTTCTCCCCGTCGAGGGCGGTGATCGTGCTCGATCACGGCTTCAATCCATGCTTCGTGGCCGATGAAGGCCCTCGTCAGCGTGGAGGGCTGTGCGACCACGGTCACCTTGCCACCCTGGCTGGTTTCCGCCACCCGCTTGAAGTACTGGACGTGCCAGATCAGGTCGCCAATACCGGCGTACTGCAGCATGACCACGGTGCGGGGCCGGTTGTCGTTGGGAGCGGACATGAAGGGGCTGGCGTCAGAGGGAAAGCAAACCGCTATTTTGCCTCTATCTGCCTGGACGTACAGTGGTGAGCGTTTGGCGCGACAATACGCGAATCGCGACCTCTACTTGTGTCATGAGTGAACTTTTCTTGAAAAATGTGGCTGACCAAGTGGTCGTGCTGCAGTCGTTGCCCGTGTTGGCAGGCGTGGTCGATGACGCCGCGCAACGTCTGGCAACCGCCCTGGCGTCGGGCGGCAAGGCCATGTTCTGCGGAAATGGCGGATCTGCCGCCGACAGCCAGCATCTGGCCGCAGAGCTGACCGGCCGGTTCATCAAGGACAGACCGCCTCTGGCTGCGCTGGCCTTGTCGACAGATACCTCGGCACTGACCTGCATCGGAAACGATTACAGCTTTGACGAGGTGTTCGCGAGGCAGGTCCGTGGCCTGGGACGAGCAGGCGACGTATTGGTCGGCATTTCGACTTCTGGCAACTCACGCAATGTGATCCGTGCCATTGAGGAAGCCAAGGGCTTGGGCGTGACCGTGATCGGCCTGCTGGGGCGCGATGGCGGCGCGATCCGTGCCATGTGCGATGTGGCCATCGTCGTCCCCAGTGAGGTCACTGCGCGCATACAGGAGTCCCACATCTTGATCGGGCACACCTTGTGCGGGCTGATCGAAGAGCGGCTTGGACTGTGCTGAGAGCCGAAGCCATGAGTCAAGCTGTTGTGCCTTCGCGGGATGATCTGGCCAGACGCCGTGTGTTGGTCGTGGGCGATGTCATGCTGGACCGTTACTGGTTTGGAGCGGTGGAGCGGATCTCACCCGAAGCGCCCGTGCCGGTGGTACGTGTGAACTCCGAACAGGAGCGGGTTGGTGGCGCCGCGAATGTGGCCTTGAATATCAAGACCGTGGGAGGGCAGGTGACTCTGCTGAGCATGGTCGGTGCCGATGAGCCGGCACGTCGCCTCCAGAGCTTACTGGCCCAGCACGGGGTAAAGGCGGTCCTGGGTCAGGATCCATCATTGCAGACGATCGTCAAACTGCGGGTGATTGGCCGAAATCAGCAACTGCTTCGGGTGGATTTTGAACGGGAGCCCATGCATGAGGTGCTGGCTCAGATGCTGGATGACTTCGCCCGTGAGATGCCTGCTCACGATGCCATCGTTTTCTCGGATTATGGCAAGGGCGGGCTGGCGCACATTCCCAGGATGATCAGGATGGCGCGCGCCGCTGGGAAGCCGGTGCTCGTTGATCCCAAGGGCAGTGATTACGCCCGGTATACGGGTGCTTCGATGATCACGCCCAACCGTGCAGAGCTCATGCAGGTGGTTGGAGCCTGGCATACCGAGGAGGAACTGCAGGCCAAGGTAGAGCAGTTGCGCCAGAAGCTCGAACTGGATGCACTGCTGCTCACGCGCTCCGAAGAAGGTATGTCCTTGTTTGAGGACGGCAAGCGGTCGAACGTGGAGGCGCAGGCCCGCGAGGTTGCCGACGTTACCGGTGCGGGCGATACCGTCATAGCAACCATGTCCCTGATGCTGGCCTGTGGTTTGGCGCCTGCTGATGCAATGGTCCACGCCAATCGTGCTGGCGGTCTGGTCGTCGAAAAATTCGGTACGGCCACCGTGAGCTACGAGGAGTTGTTTACGCCATGAGCTCTCCTGAATTGGCGGACAAGATCTGTTCGCGCTCCGAGCTCGCCGGGCGCATCGCGGCTTTGCCCAAGCCCCTGGTGTTCACCAATGGGGTGTTTGATGTCCTGCACCGTGGGCACGTGCAGTATCTCCATGCTGCGCGTCAATTGGGTGGCTCACTTGTGCTGGGCCTCAACTCGGACGTGTCCGCACGCCTGCTTGGAAAAGGGCCAGACCGTCCCCTGAACCGTGCCGATGACCGTGCCATGGTGCTGGCAGCGCTGGCGTCGGTCTCGCTCGTGACCTTTTTTGATGAGCGCACTCCCGTCTCGCTCATCCGGGTCGTCCGCCCGGACGTGTACGTGAAAGGCGGCGACTACGACATGGAAAGGCTGGAAGAGACCAAGGTGGTGCGCGAATGGGGCGGTCAAGCGTTGGCCATTCCTTTTGTGGACGGTTATTCGACCACCTCCCTGGTGCAGCGCATCCGGGCTGGGCGAGTGCTCCGCAAGGCCGCCTTCCTTGATCGCGATGGTGTGATCAACCTGGACCGGGCCTATGTTCACCGCTGGGAAGACTTCGAGTTCGTGCCTGGCGCAGTCGATGCCATGAGGCGGTTGGCCGAGGCGGGCTACGCGCTGGTGGTGGTGACCAATCAGTCGGGTATCGCCCGAGGCATGTACACCGAGACCCAGTACCAAACCTTGACCCAGCATCTGCGTGAACACCTGGTTGCACAAGGCGTGCCTTTGGCGGGGGTGTACCACTGTCCGCACCATCCGTCGGGCAAGGTGTTCGAGTTCGCGCGAGACTGCGACTGCCGCAAGCCGGCCCCGGGGTTGATCCTTAGAGCGGCTAAGGAGCTTGGGCTGTCGCTGCCCGATTCTCTGCTGGTGGGCGACAAGCCCTCGGACATTCACGCTGCCCGGGCCGCAGGGGTGGGCAAGGCCTACATTGTCGACTCCGACAACGCCGAGTCGGGGCAGGATGCCACGGTGGCGGCAGACGGGCATTACCGCGATCTTCAACGTTGCGTGAGCGCAGTGCTCGATGCTTGAAGGCGTCGCCGGTAGATGGAAAGGTTGCCGTTGACCATCGCGTCGATCGAGAAGTGCTGTTCTACCCAGGCCCGCCCGGCGCCACCGTAGCGCGCGCGCAACTCTGCATCGCCCAGCAGGTGCTGGAGGTGTTTGTCAAGCGCCGCCACATCTCCGGGTGTGATCAGTTCACCATTCAGTCCGGGCTGGACGATCTCCGGGATGCCTCCGGCACGCCCTGCAACCAGCGGCACGCCGCACGCCGCTGCCTGCAGCAGTGAGACTCCAAGCCCTTCCATGAAAGCCGGGTGAGCGACGATGTCCAGGCAAGGCAGCACCTTGTCGAGGTCGCTGCGGAAGCCTGGGCACTGGACTCTGCCACGCAATGTCTCCGAGGCGTTGATGCGTTGGACTACGCCATCGCGCAGGGGGCCTTGGCCTAAAAGCAGCACATGGGCCTGGGGATACGCAGCCAGTACATGCGGAAGCGCCGCCAGCAGGGTGTCATGCCCTTTGCGCTGAATAAACTGGGCCACCATGCCGATGGTCAAAGCGTTATCAGGCAGGCTGAAGGTCTGCTGGAACCAGGCCAGATCGTGGCGACCTGGCTTGTATTGTTGGGTGTCCACCGCGCTGGGCACGCAGTGGACCTTCGCTGGCGGAACCCCTTCAGACAGCAGCACCTGCTGAATGCCCTGGGAGATGCAGATCACCTCATCGTGCAGGCGGTACTTGAGCTTGGCAAGCCACGGTGGTTCGGGGTTGTCGACGCGGCGACTGAGGACAACGGGGGTTTTCTCGAGCCGCCCAGCTACAGCGCCCCAGATGTCGCTTCCCCGCCGGCTATGCAGGTGGACCAGGTCAGGTTGCTCTTCCCGAATCAGCGCGCGAAGCCTTCCCACCAATCCGATGTCCGCATCGCCCTTCATGGGCATGGTGACGACGCCGGCATGAGCTGCAGCCTCCTGGGCGATGGCACTGCCCTCTGGACAGGCCAGGATGCATTCCACGCCAGCTGTCTTGAGTCCTCGGAGCAGGAACACCACCTGCAGTGCGCCTCCATAGAGATGCATGCCGGCTTCAACGTGTAGGACCTTCATGGACCTTCCTTGGTGTTGCGTATGAGGTCCAGGGCCGTGTTGAGTACGCGTTCGACCGTGAACTGGCGCATGCAATCGAAGCGGCCGTTGCAGGTTGGATTGCGTCGGCATGGTGAACAGGACAGTCCGTCATACATCACACGCGTGCTGGGCTGGCCGGACGAGAGGTAAGGGCGCGTAGAGCCGAACAGCGCGACTGTGGGAATGCCCAGGGCTGAGCCCATGTGGGTGAGGCCAGTGTCGACCCCTATCAGCAGTTGGCCTTCTGCGATAGCTGCGGTGCTCTCGTCAAGTTTCAGTGCGCCGGCCATATTGAGCGTTTGCGGGTGGGCCTGCGCGATGCGTTCGGCGGCGGCCTTGTCTGCCGGGCCTCCAAGAATGACGGGTTGCCATCCATGTTCGTACAGGGCTCGGGACAGGTCGACCCAGCGGTCTTCGAACCAGTGCTTTTGCGGGCGTGTGGTGAAGGGGCATAGCATCACCATTGGGCGCGTAGCGCTGTCGCGGGAACGAGCTTCGGCCAGCGCCTGCCGCATCCTGGACCTGGGCTTCTCACCGATGGCCAGGTCGGGTTTGAAGTCTTCATCGCGTGCGCCCAGGTAACTTGCCAGGAAGCGATATTCCGAACCCATGCGCGTGTCCTGGCCTGCGGGGGGCTTGATGCGCTCGTGTACCAGCAGGTGGCCGCCTTCGCGTCCGATGATGCTGATGCGGCGTGGCGCCCCGCTCCACCATGCACAAAGGCTGCTCTTGAGCAGCCCCTGCGTGTCCAGGGCCAGATCAAAACGGTGTTCGCGCAGTTGGCGCCGAAAGGCCTTCACCTCCTGCCACAGTGTGCGGAGCTGTCGGGCTTTCCACAGCGACTTCCAGCGTTCCTTGGGAAGCAGGATGATGCCCTTGAGATCCGGGTTGTGCGTCAGCAGGGGAACGCCGGGGCCTTCGTTGAGCCAAAAGAGGGCTGCGTGGGGGTAGCGGGCCCGCAGCGCGGGGATCAGGCCCGAAGCCATCACCACGTCTCCGAGGGCTGATAGCCGGATGATCAGGATGCGTTGTGGATCGCGGGATGTCATCACGGGATTTGCCTGGTGCCTGGTATGGTCCGGGCCCGTTCATAGGTTTGCAGGGTGCCGGCCAGCATTGCCTCAACCGTGAATTGTCGAAGGTAGTGTTGGCGGCCTTGGCGGCCCAAAGTCTGTCGATTGGATGGCTGGTCGATGAGCTGCGCCAGGGACTGCGTCAGGATGTCAGGCCGATCCGGTGGGACCAGCAGGCCGGTGTGCTGGTCGACGACGACTTCCGGAACACCGCCGACAGCCGTGGCCACTATCGGGAGACCTGCGGCTGATGCTTCGACCAGCGACAGTCCCAGGGCCTCACGGCGAGAGCCCGAGACATAGAGATCGAAAGCGCACAGCAGGCGTGGCACGTCTTGCCGGTAGCCGAGGAAATGCACTCGGTGCGCCAAGCCTTCAGTCTGCGCCAGCGCCTTGACCTCCTGGCCGAAGCTGGTCTGCGGGTCACCGATGAAGTAGAGGTGCACATGCTCCGGCAGTCCGCCCAGCGCGCGCAGCACAAGATCTTGCCCCTTGTCGCGCACGAAGCGTCCCACCAGCACCAGGGCAAGATGACTAGGTGGGATGAGCAGTTCGGCGCGCCGTGCTTGTCGCTCGGCTGGCGGTACGTCCGGCATGCCGTTGTGGACGACGTCGATCAGCGCATCCGCATGGCCTCTTGCCAGCATATGGTTTTTCACGGCCTGGGAAACCGCGATGATGCGCCGGCATCGCCCCATGTGCTTGTAGGCCGTGGTGGCGTGGGCGGTACACACAGGGGCAGCGCTTGCCCATGCCTGGGCGGCCCAACCCGCGTAGTATGCGCCGCGAATCAGGTGTCCATGAACGATGTCCGGCCGCTCTGCACGGACCCAGCGCCTCAGTCGCCAGTGCGATACCAAGTCATAGAGGCCCCTCATGCGCAATGGAAGCACCGTCAGGCCGACTTGTGATGCATTTCTCTCCAACCAGGAACCCTCAGGACATGCCAGGGATACCTCATGGCCGGACTGATGTAGGGCGCGGCTTAGCACCAGGGCATGGTTTTCTGCGCCACCGTAGCCCTGACTGTGCAATATCTGCACTATGCGCACAGTGGCGCTCCTGGTGTCGTGCAATCCGACTCGGTGAGCAGACCGCTGTGCAGGGGCATGGAAGCCATGGGCGCGCGTGTTCTGAAGGGGCAGGTGGCAGAGGGCATATTAGAAGCTCGGGCGGGTGCTATTGTCCATGCATTGCACTCAAGCAGGCGCACAATCACGCTCTGCTGCTATTAAACGATCCTCTCGTATGAAAGTCTCCGTCATCGGCACCGGCTACGTCGGCCTGGTCACTGGCGCCTGTCTCGCCGAAATGGGCAACGATGTCCTGTGCCTGGATGTCGACCCGAACAAGATCCGCATCCTGGAAGAAGGCGGTATCCCCATCCACGAGCCTGGCCTGGACGCCGTGGTGGCGCGCAACGTCAAGGCCGGCCGCCTGGCCTTCACCACCGACATCGCCCGCTCGGTGGCGCACGGCACCTTACAGTTCATCGCCGTGGGCACGCCCCCTGATGAAGACGGCTCGGCCGATCTGCAGTACGTGCTGGCCGCGGCCCGCAACATCGGCCGCCTGATGTCCGACTACAAGGTGGTGGTCGACAAGAGCACGGTGCCCGTGGGCACGGCCGACAAGGTGCGTGCGGCCATCGCCGATGAACTGGCCCAGCGCGGCAGCGATGCGCGCTTCGCGGTGGTGTCCAACCCCGAGTTCCTGAAAGAGGGCGCGGCGGTTGACGACTTCATGCGGCCGGATCGCATCATCGTGGGTGCTGAGGACGAGCAGGCCATCCTGCTGATGCGTGCGCTGTACGCGCCCTTCAACCGCAACCACGACAAGGTGCACGTGATGGACGTGCGCAGCGCCGAGCTGACCAAGTACGCGGCCAATGCCATGCTGGCCACGCGCATCAGCTTCATGAACGAGCTGGCGCTGCTGGCCGAGAAGATGGGCGCCGACATCGAGCAGGTGCGCCAGGGCATCGGCTCGGATCCGCGCATCGGCTACCACTTCCTGTACGCCGGTTGCGGCTACGGCGGCAGCTGCTTCCCGAAGGATGTGAAGGCCCTGATCCAGACGGCCGCGCAGAACGGCCAGCAGCTCAAGGTGCTGCAGGCGGTCGAAGACGCGAACGATGCGCAGAAGCTGGTGCTGGTCGACAAGATCGTGCGCCGCTTCGGTGAAGACCTGTCGGGCAAGCGCTTCGCGGTGTGGGGCCTGGCGTTCAAGCCCAACACCGACGACATGCGTGAGGCCACCAGCCGTGTGGTGCTGGCCGAGCTGTTCAAGCGAGGTGCCAGTGTGACGGCCTACGACCCGGTGGCGATGGATGAAGCGCGCCGCATCTTCGGTGACGAGCCCCGCCTGACCTACGCCGACAGCCCCTCGGGCGCGCTGGACGGTGCCGATGCGCTGGTGATCGTGACCGAGTGGAAGGAGTTCCGCAGCCCCGATTTCGAGCGCATCAAGGCTTCGCTCAAGACGCCGGTGGTGTTCGACGGGCGCAACCTGTATGAGCCATCACTGGTGCAATCGTTCGGACTGGATTACCAGGCCATCGGACGGGGCGCGGCGGCTTGACCGTGGTGGTGGCATGAAAGTCCTGCTGACAGGCGCGGCCGGCTTCATCGGCATGCACACCGCGCTGGCGCTGCTGGCGCGTGGCGATGAGGTGGTCGGCATCGACAACCTCAACGATTACTACGATCCGCAGCTCAAGCGCGATCGCCTGGCCCACATTGAGCAGCAGCGGCCGGGCGCACCGTTCCGGTTCGAGCCGCTGGATGTGGCCGACCAGGCGGGTATGGCGGCGTTGTTCGAGCGCGAGCGTTTCGACCGCGTGGTGCACCTGGCCGCGCAGGCGGGTGTGCGCTATTCGCTGCAAAACCCGCAGGCCTATGCGCAGTCCAACCTGGTGGGCTTCCTGAACGTGCTGGAGGGCTGCCGCCACCATGGTGTGGCGCACCTGGTGTATGCCAGCAGTTCCAGCGTGTACGGTGGCAATCAGAAGATGCCCTTTGCCGAGGGCGACCGGGTGGACCACCCCGTGAGCCTGTACGCGGCCACCAAGAAGGCCAACGAGCTGATGGCGCACACCTACAGCCACCTGTACGGCCTGCCGACCACGGGGCTGCGCTTCTTCACGGTGTACGGGCCCTGGGGCCGGCCGGACATGGCGCCCATGCTGTTCGCGCGGGCCATCCTGGCCGGCGAGCCGATCAAGGTGTTCAACCATGGCCAGATGCGGCGTGATTTCACCTACATCGACGACATCGTCGCGGGCGTGGTGGCCACGCTGGACCGCGTGCCTGGCCCTGACGGCAGTTTCGACCGGCAGGATCCGACGCCGGCCTCGTCATGGGCCCCATACCGCGTCTTCAACATCGGCCACAGCGAGCCGGTGGCCTTGATGGATTTCATCGGGGCGCTGGAAAGCGCCTTGGGCCGTGAGGCGGTGAAGGATCTGCAGCCCATGCAGCCGGGCGACGTGGTCGCCACCTATGCGGACACGGCGCGGCTGGAAGACTGGACCGGGGTGCAGCCAGCCGTGTCCATCGACGATGGCGTGGCGCGCTTCGTGGCCTGGTACCGGGCCTACTTCAAGGCCTGATGTTCCGGCCTGCCAGCGGCAGGCGGATCACAAAGCGGCTGCCGCCGCCCTCGCGCGCTTCGCAGCGCACCTCGCCGCCATGTCGCTGGGCGATCTGGGCCACCAGGCTCAGGCCCAGGCCCACGCCACCGGCATGCTCGGCATGGCCGGGCATGCGGTAGAAAGGCTCGAAGATGCGTTCGCACTGCTCTGCGGGCACGCCAGGGCCGCGGTCTTCGACCAGGATGTCCAGGTGCTGGTTCTGCGCCATGCGCAGCCTGACCTCCACTGCAGCGGGTGTGTTGCCCGTGTGGCCGTAGCGCCGCGCGTTTTCCAGCAGGTTGCGCACGGCGCGGCGCAGCAGGCGCTCGTCGGCGCGCAATGGCGTGCTGGCGAGGCCTGGGGGCAGATGCTCTGTGTCGACTTCGGCGCCCACGCGGCCAGCCTCCTCGATCAGCAAGCCCAGCACGTCCACGGGCTGCAGGTCCAGCGTGGGACGGGCATCCAGGCGGCTGGCCAGCAGCACTTCTTCGACCAGGTCATTGAGTTCATGGATGTCCTGGTTGATCTCTGCCTTCAGGCGGGTGGCATGCTCGGGCGGGACGTCGCCCAGCATCGAGATGGCCATTTTCATGCGCGCCAGCGGTGAGCGCAGCTCGTGGCTGGCGTTGGCCAGCAGGCTGCGGTGGGCCGTGACCAGCTCTTCGATGCGCTGCGCGGCCTGGTTGAAGCTGCGGGCCACATCGGCCACCTCGTCCTTGCCTTCCACCTCGACGCGGTGCTGCAGCTGCCCCTCGCCGAAGCGCTCCACGCCGTGGCGCAACTGCTTGAGGCGGCGGGTGAGCCGGTTGGCCACGGGCCAGGCGCCCACGGCCACTGCGATGAACACCATCACCAGCACGATCGCCAGTTCAGGCACGCCGCCAGCCCAGCCGGCGGGGAGGATGACACCCAGCGGAGACAGCCAGGGCTCGTTGGGCGCGAAGGGCGGCGGGCCGTTCGGCGGGCCGCTGTTTGGGCGCGGAAAGGGGCCATTGGGATTGCCGGGCCCCCCACCTGGGCCCTCGCGGCCGTTGAAGCCAGCACCGGGGCCTGGCCCATTCATGCGCATGCGGCCGCCCATGAAGGGCCCCGGCCGCAGGATCCACAGTACGCGCCCATCGGTCAGCTTGGTGCTCTGCAGGTGGGTCGCAAGTTCTGGGCGGCGCTCCAGCCGTTCCTCCAGCAGGGCGGAGGTGGCGATGCGCTGGCCCTGGGCGTTGTCCAGCGCCAGGGGGATGCGCAGGCGTTTCGCCCAGTCGAGCAGCGCCTCGCGCTGCTGGGCCTCCGGGGTGTCGATGCCGGGCAGGCTCTTTTCGATCAGCTCGCCCCAGGCGGCGTCCCGGTCGACCTCGTTGTTCTGCTGGGACTGCTGGCTCTGGAAGCGCTCGAGTTCGCGCTCGAGGTTGCGTTTGGCCAGCCACCCCGTGAGCAGCGCAAACAGCAGCAGGACCGTGACGACTGCCAGGTAGATCCGCAGCGCCAGGGTTCTCATTCAGCGTCTTGCTTCTTCGCGAACACGTAGCCCACACCGCGCACGGTGAGGATGCGCTGGGGGTTCTTCGGGTCTTGCTCGATGGCCGCGCGGATGCGCGAGATGTGCACGTCGATGGAGCGGTCGAAGGCGTCCAGCGGGTGCCCCTTGAGCGAATCCATGATCTGGTCGCGGCTGAGCACGCGGCCCGGGTGGCGGGCCAGCACAGTGAGCAGGTCGAACTGATAGGAGGTGAGATCGCAGGGCTGGTTGTCCAGGCGCACCTGGCGCAGACCGTTGTCGATCTCCAGCCGGCCGAAGCGCCAGACATCGTCGTCGGCCTGGGCGGTGGCGGTGCGGCGCAGCAGGGCGCGCACGCGGGCCAGCAGCTCGCGTGGCTCGAAGGGCTTGGGCAGGTAGTCGTCGGCGCCAATCTCCAGGCCGACGATGCGGTCGGTGGGCTCGCCGCGGGCGCTGAGCATCAGCAGGGGCATGGCGCGCGTGCGCGGCGATGAGCGCAGCTCACGGCACAGGTCCAGGCCGTCGCCGTCGGGCAGCATGAGGTCGAGCACCAGCGCGTCACAGGCCTGGCGGGCGAGCAGTTCGCGGCCGGCACCCAGGCTGGGGGCGGTCGACACGTGGTAGCCGTGGCTGCGCAGGTAGTCGCCGACCATGGCACTGAGCCGCAGGTCGTCGTCGATCATCAGGATGTGTTCGCTCATGTCCATCATTGTGGCGTTCTCCGGCGGCCGTGCTCAAGTAGGGTCTGTTCGGCGAAAGCCCCCGGCTGCCGGGGCCGGCAGCCGGGAGGCTCGCTCACTGGGCGGGCGCAGGAGGGGCGTCACCGGGCAGGCGGTCAGCCGACTCGGGGCGGTCGCTGCGGCGGGCCTCACGGCGCTTTTCGCGCTCGGCCTGGCGCGCCTTGACCTTCTCGCCCAGCTGGGCGCGTTGTTCAGGGGTCAGCACCTTGGCCACGTCCAGCATGGCGGTCAGCGTGCGCTTGGACACGGCGTCGTGCTGGGCCAGCATCTTCTGGCGGGCCTGTTCGGCCGCGCCCACGTCGATGCTGGGCTGTGTCAGCACGTTCAAGGTGTCCTTGCGCAGATCAGGGGCCGATTCGCGCAACTGGCGCAGGTCATCGCGTGCGGCGCCGGCGATCTGGCGGATCTGTGCGCGCTGCGCGGCGGTGGCTTGCACCTCGTCGAGCAGGCGGTCCAGGCCGGGGCCGCCGAACAGGATGCCGGGGCCGCCAGCAGGGCCTGGGTGGTGGGCCACCTTGTGGATGGCGGCGCGCGGGCCGTGGCCTGGGGTCGCCCAGGCGGTCATGGCGGAAGCGGAGGCCAGCACGGCACCGACCACCAGCATCGAGCCGGAGGCCAGGCGTGTCCAGCGGGTGGCGTGGCCACGAGTCTGGGCGGTGGGGATCGATTGAGTCATGGAGGGGTCTCCTTGGGTGTTGCAGAAGGGCACGATGCCTCTCTGTCCATGGGCCCATGGTCCGCCCCGGGGGTAAAGCGTGTGTGGACCCCGCGTAAAGATCTGTGTAGGCCCCGCACAGCGGCAGGGGCTGTGGCAGGCCTAGAATCGCGCCCCATGTTCCGCATCGTCCTGGTCCAGCCCGAAATCCCGCCCAACACGGGCAATGTGATCCGCCTGGCGGCCAACACGGGCTGCGAGCTGCACCTGATCGAGCCCCTGGGCTTCTCGATGGACGACAAGCTGCTGCGGCGCGCCGGCCTGGATTACCACGAGTACGCGCCGGTGAGGCGCCATGCCAGCTGGGAGGCGTTTGTGCAAGCCGAAAGGCCTGATGCGGCTCGGCTCTTCGCTTTCACCACGCATGGCAGCCAGCCGGTGGGCCAGGTGGCCTGGCAGGCGGGGGATTGGCTGGTGTTCGGCTGTGAAACGCGAGGGCTGGATCCGGCCTTGCGCGAGCAGTTTCCTGCTGCTCAGCGCGTGCGCCTGCCAATGCTGGCAGGGCAGCGCAGCCTGAACCTGAGCAATGCCGTGGCAGTGGCCGTGTTCGAGGCCTGGCGCCAGAACGGCTACGCCGGCGGGGCCTGAGCCTCGCGAGCGCCTTGCCCACTCACATGCCGTCGTCGGTGGACAGCGCCTCGCGGCAGCGGTAGGGCATGGTGGCGTGAGGCGCCACCAGGGCCTCGATGGTGATCAGCGGCGGTGGTGAGGTGACCGTGCCGAAGATGGTGGCGTAGGCCACATCGGCGGCATCGCGCCCGGTGCCGAAGCGCACGAAGCCCATCGGGATGGCTGTGCCTGAGGGGTCGAAGATGTACCAGCGGTGGCCCAGGTAGACCTCCACATAGGCGTGGAAGTCGGTCGGGCCCAGGGCCGGATCCGCACCGTAGTCGATGCCGGTGGCGAAGCGCGCGGGGATGTTCACGGCGCGGCACAAGGCGATCATCAGGTGGGCGAAATCGCGGCAGATGCCCGCGCCGTCGCGCAAGGTGTCCAGTGCCGAGGTGTTCGAATCCGAGGTGTTGGAGGTGAAGCTGACGCGGCGCTGCACCCACTCCTGGATCGCCTGCACGCGGCTGTAGCCCTGCCACAGGTGCCCGAACTCGGCCACCGCCAGCTTGTGCAGCTGGTCCGACTGACAGTAGCGGCTGGGGTAGATGTAGCTCAGGGCCCGCATGGGCAGTTGCGAAACCGGGATCTCGGCGATCTGGTCTGGCTGGGCGATGTGGTGGTGCAGCGCCACCGTGGCGCCGTACTGCACGGTCAGGGGCCCAGGCGCCGCGCTCAGCCGCAGGTAGCGGTTGGCCGTGGCATTGTCGGTGTGAATCTGGGGGATGAGGGCCTGGCTGATCTGCAGGCTCTCTTGAGTGACCGTCTGCTGCCTGGTGTGGGCGGCGTGGATGTTGAAGATGAGATCGCAGCCTGGGGGGGCGATGTCATACCGGAGCTCGATGCCGAGCTTGATCTTGATCACAAGGGCCTTTCTGGGGCGTTGGCCTGGGACGCAGGCTGCGCCTTCGAAAGCCGAATGTCTTGCAGCAAATGTAGTGCCATGTCGCCGATGGCGCACCAGGCCCTGTTCGCTCGCCTTCCCTGTGCAGGGTCAATGCTCGGGGCGGGCCTCGCGGCCCATCAGCGCCTGCACGGCGGCTTGCGGGCTCAGCCGGCCGTCGATCACCTGCACCACGGCCTCGGAAATGGGCATGGACACGCCCAATGTCTGGGCACGCGCCAGCACCGTGGCAGCACTGTAGACCCCTTCGGAGACATGCCCCAGTTCACGCAGGATGGTGGGCAGGTCCTTGCCCTGGGCCAGTTGCAGGCCCACCGTGCGGTTGCGTGACAGGTGGCCGGTGGCGGTGAGCACCAGATCGCCCAGGCCGGACAGGCCCATGAAGGTGTCCGGCTGCGCGCCCAGGGCCACGCCCAGGCGTGTCATCTCGGCCAGGCCGCGGGTGATGAGGGCCGCGCGAGCGTTCAGGCCCAGTGCCAGGCCATCGGCGATGCCGGTGGCGATGGCCAGCACGTTCTTGACCGCGCCGCCCACCTCGACGCCGACCGGATCGGCAGAGGTGTACACACGCAGGCTGTCGCTGTGAAAGGCCGTGACGGCCTGCTCGCACAGCGCGGCATCGGGGCTGGCGGCCACCAGGGCCGTGGGGCTGCCTTGCGCCACTTCCAGCGCAAAACTGGGGCCGGACAGCACCCCGCTGCGGCCACCCGGGCGGACGGCCTGGGCGATTTCGTGGCCCAGGCGGCCGGTGGCCTTGTCAAAACCCTTGCACAGCCACAGCACGGCGGCATCGGCAGGAACGCGCGCCAGCATGTCGGCCAGGGCCGCCATGGGCGTGGCGATCACCAGCAGGCCGGTGGTTCCGGCGTGGGCCAGGGCGGCCTGCCAGTCATCGGTGATCTCCAGGCTGGCGGGCAGCCCGGCTTCGGGCAGGTAGCGCGTGTTGCGGCGCTCCTGCTGCATGTCTTCCACCTGGGTGGCGTCACGACCCCACAGCAGCACCCGGCCCGCACCGCTGGCGCGGCGGGCGGCGCTGATGGCCAGGGCTGTGCCCCAGGCACCTGCGCCCAGCACGGCCACATTCAGTGGGGGTGTCGGCACGGGCGCCAAGGGGGTGTGCGTCAAACCGGTCAGGCGTGGCCGACGGCGCCGCCCTGGGCAGCCTGGGCCTGCTCCACCTGGGCCTGGTACATGGCCTGGAAGTTGACTTCGGTCAGGTGCACGGGCGGGAAGCCGGTGCGGTTGATCGCGTCAGCCACGGTGGCGCGCAGGTAGGGGTAGACGATCTGCGGGCAGGCGATCGCGATGATGGGCTGCAGCTGGTCTTCCGGCACGTTGCGGATCTCGAACAGGCCGGCTTGCTTGGCTTCGACCAGGAACAGCACCTTGTCGTTGACCTTGGTGGTGACGGTGGCGCTGACGGTGACTTCGTAGACGCCGCTGTCGCTGACGTTCTCGGCGTTCAGGTTCAGCTGCACGTCGACATTGGGGTTGCCTTGCTCCAGGAAGATCTGGGGGGCATTGGGCAGCTCGACCGACAGGTCCTTCAGGTAGATGCGCTGGATGTTGAAGCTGGGTTGGGCTTGGTCGCTCATGTGATCCTCGAGTGTGCGTGAATATCGGTGAATTGGTTCAGGCCGGGGCGCTGCGGTTGGCGCGGAGAACTCCAAGCCGGAAAGGCAACAGGGCTGGATTATCGCCCAGCCCTGTGACAGCCCTCGGTGGGGCAGCGCTCATGGTTTGCAGGGAATTCCCCCTGTTTCGGGGTGCCTGCGCCCGGATGGGCGCCATGGCGGACAGCTTGTCCGCCAGGCCCTGGGATCAGGCTGCCTGGGCCAACAGGGGCACCAGCTTGCCTTCCTGGTCGAGCGCGATCAGGTCGTCGCAGCCACCCACGTGCGTGTCGCCGATGAAGATCTGCGGCACGGTGCGCCTGCCGGTGATTTCCATCATGTGGTCACGCTGCTGGGGATCGAGGTCGATGCGGATCTCTTCGATGGCGCTGACGCCGCGTTGCTTGAGCAGCATCTTGGCCCGCTGACAGTAGGGGCAGACCTGCGTGGTGTACATCTTGACGTTCTGCATGGCTTTGGCTGCTGGCTTGTATGAGGGGATTGTCCTGCCCCGGGGTTAACCAAGGCGCCGACAAGGTGTTGCCACCCTGGTGTAGGGCGGCTGGCACACCATGGCTCAGGCGGCCTTGTCAATCGGCAGATTGGCCTCGCGCCAGGCCTTCAGGCCGCCGCGCAGGGCCTGGGCCTTGTCGTAGCCCAGGGCCTTGAGCTTGGCTACCGCCTTGCCGGCGCGCGCGCCCGTGGCGCACACCACCACCAGGGGCAGCTGCTTGTTGGTGGGCAGGCCCTTGACGCCATCGGCGATGGTGTCCAGCGGCACGTGGCGGGCATTGCGCACGTGGGCGGCCGCGAACTCGGCGGCATCGCTCACGTCGATCACCGTGGCTTTCTCGCGGTTGATCAGCATCACGGCGGCCTGGGGCTCGAGGTCGCCGCCGCCAGCGCCATTGCGCAACTGAAGCCACAGCAGGGCGCCGCCGGAGCCCAGGGCTGCGGCGATCCAGTACCAGTTTTGGGTGAGGTAACTCATCATGATGCGTGTGGCGTGCAAGTGGTCCCGACGGGCGGGGGCCCGTGCGCGGAACCGGAGATTATAAAATCCCTGGATCCGGTGTGCGGTAAGCCATATGGCCTGCCGCGCCGCCTTCCTTCTTTTTGACTGACCAACAAGGCAGCAGCGCCATGTACAAGCTTGTCCTCATCCGCCACGGCGAATCGACCTGGAACCTGGAAAACCGCTTCACCGGCTGGACCGATGTGGAACTGACCCCCACGGGCGTGGAGCAGGCCAAGCAGGCCGGCCGCCTGCTCAAGGCCGAGGGCTACGAGTTCGACGTGGCCTACACCTCGGTGCTCAAGCGCGCCATTCATACCCTGTGGCACACCCTGGACGAGATGGACCGTCCGTGGCTGCCGGTGGTCAATTCCTGGCGCCTGAACGAGCGCCATTACGGAGGCCTGCAGGGCCTGAACAAGGCCGAGACCGCCAAGCAGTACGGCGATGAGCAGGTGCTGGTGTGGCGCCGCAGCTATGACACGCCGCCGCCCGCACTGGACGCCAACGACCCGCGTGGCCAGCGCCAGGACATCCGCTACGCCAAGCTGCAGCCCGAGCAGATCCCGCTGACGGAATGCCTGAAGGACACCGTGGCCCGCGTGCTGCCGTTCTGGAACGAGGCCATGGCACCGGCCATCAAGGCCGGCAAGCGCATCGTGGTGGCCGCGCACGGCAACAGCATCCGCGCCCTGGTCAAGTACCTGGACAACATCGGCGATGACGAGATCGTGGGCGTGAACATCCCGAACGGCATCCCGCTGGTGTACGAGCTGGACGCCGACCTCAAGCCCATCCGCCACTACTACCTGGGCGATGCCGAAGCCGCCGCGAAGGCCGCTGCGGCCGTGGCCACGCAGGGCAAGGCCTGAGCGATCGCTCATGGATCGAGCCGGCGCGCTGCCGGCTCGTCAAGGCGCCATGTTGTCCAACTGCACACCCAGCGGGCAGTGGTCGGACACCAGGCGCCTTTCTTCTTCCAGCGTGTAGGGCAGGCGAGCGAAGCGCACGCGGCTGGTGGCGAAACGCAGGCTCTGGCCCATCAGCACGTCGTCGATGTAGCGGCTGTGCTTTTCTTTCGACGTGCAGGGCACGTAGACCTGCTTGTTGGTGGCGGGATAGAGCACCGCGCCTACCGGGCGGTCATCGCTGATGGCATCTAGCAAGGCCAGGGGCGCGGCTTCGTCCGGGCCGGCGGCCAGGCGTGCGTCGCGATCGAGGTGTCGGTTGAAATCGCCCAGCACGGCGAAGTGCTGTTTCTCGCGCACGCGGGCATCCACCCAACGCTCGATCACCGGCACCTGCTGACGCAGCTTGCCGCACGGTGCGAACTCTCGGTCCAGCGCGCCCTCGAAGCAGCCACTCTTGAGGTGCACGGCCAGCAGGCGCACGGCATTCTTGGTGTTGGGGTAGAGCGTGATGTCGGCGCCGCCGCGGGTGCGGCCGTCGATGTCGAGCGCCTGCAGCGGCGGGTTGCAGCGGTAGGGCACGCCCTGGCGGATCGCGAAGCCCACCTTCTGCGGGTGGGCGCGCGGCGTGAAGCAGTCCAGCGCCCAGCCCTGGCGGAACACCTGGCCGGCCGCCTTCGGACCATCGACCTCTTGCAAGGCCACCACCACGTCACCGGGCAAGGCGGCCGCACGGCGGGCGACCCCGGCCAGCGCCTCGAAATCGGCGTTGCTGCGCAGTGGCGGTGGTTTGCGCCCTGGGGCGCAGGGCACGGCCCGCTCATCGCTGGCGGGCTGCTGGCGCTGGCAGTGCGCCCGCAGCTCACGCTCGTCCGCGGGGGCGATCAGCCACTCCATGTTCCAGGTCATCAGCGTGAGCGGGCGGCTCTGCGCCTGCACCAGGCCAGGGCTGGCACCCAACGCGGCGGCGGCCAGCAGCGCGCTCAACGTCCTCGATGCACGGGTGGCATGCCGCATGAACACGGCCATGGGGATACTGCGTTGCGTAGCCGTCATGGCAGGGTTCTCAGGCAATGGGCTCAGACCTGGGCGAGCAGCGCCTGGCGATCAATGGTGTAGGTCTGCGGGCCGGGGGTGGCGATCTTGGCCGCGCCCATCTGGTTGCCCAGGCGCACGCTGCGCACCAGGTCCCAGCCTTGCGACAGGCCGTACAGCAGGCCGCCACGGAAGGCGTCGCCACAGCCGGTCGGGTCGACCACGGTGTCGGCCTTCAGACCCGGCACATGCGTGGCCGTGCCTTGCTGCCACACGTTGCAGCCTTCGGCGCCCAGGGTCTCGATCAGGCCCTTGAGGTGCGGCTGGCGCGAGATCTCGGCCAGGGACTGGCCCACGCGGTCGGCCAGCATCTTGCCTTCGTAGTCGTTCACGGCCACCCAGGTGGCTTGACCGATGAAACGCTTGAGGTCTTCGCCGTCGAACATGGGCAGGCCCTGGCCCGGATCGAAGATGAAGGGCACCTTGGCCTGGGCCAACTGGGTGGCGTGCTCGATCATCGCGTCGCGGCCGTTGGGGCCGACGATGGCCAACTGCAGATCGTCGCGCTGGGGCACGGCCTGGCTGTGGGCGTTCGACATCGCGCCTGGGTGGAAGGCGGTGATCTGGTTGTTGTCGTTGTCCGTGATGATGGTGCATTGGGCCGTCATCGCATCGGGCAGCGTCTTGACCAGATCAAGCGGCACGCCCCATTCGCGCAGGCGTTCCAGGTAGGGGGCACCGTCGCTGCCCAGCGTGGCCATGATCAGCGGTGTGCCACCCAGCAGGTGCAGGCTGTAGGCGATGTTGCCGGCGCAACCTCCGTATTCGCGGCGCAGCGTGGGCACCAGGAAGGACACGTTCAGGATGTGCACCTGGTCGGGCAGGATCTGATCTGCGAAGCGGCCTTCGAAGCGGCTGATGTTGTCGAAGGCGAGCGAGCCGCCAATGAGGATGGCCATGGTGGTGTCCGTTTGAAAGAGATCAGGGATAGAACAGCTCGACCGTGTAGCCGGCCAGCGCCAGATCGGGCGCGCGCAGCTGCCATTGCAGCGTGGTGCTGCTCTGGGCTGGCACGGCGTCGGGCGGCCGGGTGCTGCGGTCCGTGTCCGCATTGTCGCTGGCCGCGCGCGTGGCGGTCTTGACATCGAACACGCGCCGCACGACGACCGCGCCGTTGGCATCGGTCAGGCTGAGGTCCAGGTGGGGCCAGGCCAGCGTGGCCTCGGCCCGGTTGTGGATGATGGCGGTGAGCCGGTAGGTGTCTTCGCCGAGCGAGCTGGTCTTGACGAGGGCGATGTTGTCCACCTGCAGGTCTTCAATCTGCATGGGCGGGTTGATCCGGCAGCCGGTGAGCTGGCACCACTGGGCCAGGTAGGGCGCCAGGGCCGGGTAGTGGCTGGCCAGCCGGTCGTGCTCCTTCTGGGCTACCTGGGCGGCCAGCAGCAGGGCCAGGGCCAGGGCGGTGAAGGACAGCACGGCGCGCACCGCCGGGTGGCGCCAGATGGCCTTGCGCTCGGCCTGCTTGATGAAGCCAGGGGCTTCGGTCTGCGGGCCACGGCCACGCGTGCCGGGGCGGCCCTTGCGCTTGCTGGGGGGCGGCAGGGATTGTTCGGGCCGGTAGTCGCCATCCTCGGGCAGGCGCGAGGGGATGGTGTTGGGGCCGTGATCGGTGTCTGCGTCCGATGCAGGCGGTGTCGCGGCGGCCACCACGGCGGAAGGTGTTGCCGCGGGGGGCAGGGGCGATGCGTCGGACGCCTGCGCGGGTTCGGCGGGATCAGTGGCCTCGGCCGGTGCGGTCTCGCCCACCGGGTCTGTTTCAGGGAAGTTGAGCGTGTCTTCACCTGAGCGGCTCCAGCCGGCCGCCCAGTCGTCGTCCAGATCGGCCATGGCATCACTGGGAAACTCGGCGTCGGCGAACTCGGGGCCGCGGCGGGACCGACGGCGGGTGGGCGGCCGCCTTTCGTCGGAAGGCAGCAGGTAACGCGAATCCAGCGCGTCGGATTCGTCGGTGACGGGGTATTCGCCCTCGTCGCCGTTGTCATCATTCGCCGTCCGGATGGCGGGCTGGGTCAGCGCGGACATCGCGGCGGCCACGGCCTCGTCGGACGGGGGCAGGTCCAGTTCGAAATGGGTGACGGCCGAGGTCGGGCGGCGGTCCTGCGGCGGCAGGTCGTCGCGGATCACCGCGTCGTCAGGGGCCGGTGGGAAGGCCGTCGGCTCTGTCGCCTGGAAGGCTTCGGCAGGGCTGGGCACGGCAGGCGGTTCTGGCAGCGACGGGCTGGGCGGCTGCGTGACCACCGTGGTGGGCGGCACGATGCGCTGTGGGGGCGCCTCGCGCTCCATGTCGAACAGCCCTTCGAGGGCGTTGAACACCTCGGTGCAGCGCCCGCAACGCACCCAGCCTTCGGACACCTTCAATTGGTCTTGAACGACCTTGAAGATGGTGTTGCAGTGGGGGCAGCGGGTGGCCAGGCTCATAAGGCCACGTTTATGCCACCGATCAGGCGGGTTTTTGCGCCGTCATCAGGATCCAGCCGTCTTCTTCGTTGGCAACCTGCAACTGCAAGCCCACGCCAGCATAGGCGTCCTTCAGTTCCTGCTCCTGGCGCGCCAGGATGCCGGCCAGCACCAGGTGGCCGCCGGGGGCCACATGGCCAGCCAGCAGCGGGGAAAGCAGCTTGAGCGGTGTGGCCAAAATGTTGGCCAGCACGACGGGGTAGCTGCCCTGCGATTCACCGATCAGGTCGGGCAGGCCGGCGTTGATCGGTGTGCGGCCCTGGGCATCGGCCAGGTGAGCCAGGTTGGCCGCGGCATTGGCCTCGGTGGAGTCGACCGCCGCTGGGTCGATGTCGACCGCATCGACCTGCGCCGCGCCGAACAGCGCCGCGCCGATGGCCAGGATGCCCGAGCCGCAGCCGTAGTCCAGCACGCGGCGGCCTTGCAGCTCACCGGCGTGGCCGGCGATCCACTTCAGGCACATGCGCGTGGTGGGGTGGGTGCCGGTGCCGAAAGCCAGGCCCGGGTCCAGCCGCAGGGCGGTGGTGGCCTGGGCTGGCACCTCGTGCCACGTAGGCACGATCCAGAAGGTGTCCGTGATGGGCACGGGCGCGAACTGCGACTGCGTCAGGCGCACCCAATCCTGATCGGCCACTTCCTGGATGCCCTGCACGTGGATGTCGGTGGCCCAGTCCTGCGCCAGGATCAGGGTGGCGGCTTCCAGTGCGGCGGCTTCGTCAGGGAAGAGGCTCTTGACGGTGGAGCGCTGCCAGGCCTCGCGCGACACCGGCATGCCGGGCTCGCCCCACAGGGCTTCCTCGTGCTCGGTGTCGGCGTCGGCATCTTCGACCGACACCGAAAGGGCCTCGACCTCCATCAGCGCATCGCTGAGCAGTTCGACGTCGGCCTCGGTGGCGAGCAGGGTGAGTTCGTGCATGTGGGTAGTCTGAGCGGTATCAGGCGGGCCGCTCAGCGCTTGCGCGCGGCCATCCAGTGTTCGAGGTAATGGATGTCGGTCCCGCCTTCGATGAACTTGGCGTCCACCATCAGCTCGCGGTGCAGCGGGATGTTGGTGTTGATGCCTTCGATCACGGTCTCGGACAGGGCCGTGCGCATGCGGGCCAGGGCCTGCTCGCGCGTGTCGCCGTGCACGATGATCTTGCCGATCATCGAGTCGTAGTTGGGCGGCACGAAGTAGTTCGTGTAGATGTGCGAATCGACGCGCACGCCAGGGCCGCCGGGCGCATGCCAGGTGGTGATGCGGCCGGGCGAGGGAATGAACTTGACCGGGTCTTCCGCATTGAGGCGCACCTCGATGGCGTGGCCCCGCAGCTCGATCTGGCGCTGGGTGAAGGGCAGCTTCTCGCCGGCGGCCACGCGGATCTGCATCTGCACGATGTCGATGCCGCTGGTCATCTCGGTGACGGGGTGCTCCACCTGCACGCGCGTGTTCATCTCGATGAAGTAGAACTCGCCGTTCTCGAACAGGAACTCGAAGGTGCCCGCGCCGCGGTAGCCGATCTTCTTGCAGGCGGCGGCGCAGCGCTCGCCCACCTTCTCGATCAGGCGGCGGGGGATGCCCGGTGCAGGCGCTTCTTCGATGATCTTCTGGTGGCGGCGCTGCATGGAGCAGTCGCGCTCGCCCAGCCACACGGCGTTCTTGTGCTGGTCGGCCAGCACCTGGATCTCGATGTGGCGCGGGTGCTCCAGGAACTTCTCCATGTAGACCGCCGGGTTGCCGAAGGCGGCACCCGCCTCGGCACGCGTGGTCTGCACGGCGTGGATCAGTGCGGCCTCGGTGTGCACGACGCGCATGCCGCGCCCGCCGCCACCTCCGGCCGCCTTGATGATCACCGGGTAGCCCACGGCGCGGGCGGTGCGGATGATCTCTTTCGGATCTTCGGGCAGGGCGCCTTCGGAGCCGGGCACGCAAGGCACGCCCGACTTGATCATGGCCTGCTTGGCCGAGACCTTGTCACCCATGGTGCGAATGGACTCGGGCGTGGGGCCGATGAAGGTGAAACCGCTGGACTCGACGCGCTCGGCGAAGTCGGCGTTCTCGGACAGGAAGCCGTAGCCGGGGTGGATGGCCTCGGCATCGGTGACTTCAGCCGCCGAGATGATGGCCGGCATGTGCAGGTAGCTCTGCGCGGAGGGGGCCGGGCCGATGCAGACGGCTTCGTCGGCCAGGCGCACGTACTTGGCGTCGCGGTCGGCTTCTGAGTAGACCACCACCGACTGGATGCCCATCTCACGGCACGCACGCTGGATGCGCAGCGCGATCTCGCCTCGATTGGCGATCAGGATTTTCTTGAACATGGCCCCCCCTTATTCGATGACGAACAGGGGTTGGCCGTACTCGACCGGTTGGCCGTTGTCCACGAGGATCTTGGTGATCGTGCCGGCCTTGTCGGTCTCGATCTCGTTCATGATCTTCATGGCCTCGATGATGCAGATGGCCTGGCCTTCCTTGACCTGATCACCCACCTCGGCAAAGGCCTTGGCACCGGGGCTGGAAGCGCGGTAGAAGGTGCCGACCATGGGCGATTTGACCACGTGGCCGGTTTCGATCGGAGCGGCTTCGGCCACGGGGGCGGCTGCGGTGGCTGCAGCCGGGGCGGCGGCCACGGGTTGCGCCTGCATCACCGGCATGGCGACGGCCACGGGGGCTGCACCTGCCTTGACGATGCGCACCTTGCCATCGGCCTCGGTGATTTCCAGTTCAGAGACGTTGGACTCCGAAACGAGGTCGATCAGGGTCTTGAGTTTGCGCAGGTCCATGCTGAGGATCTCCAGGGTCGCCGGGCCGGGGCCCGGTCGGCTCGATGAAAAATAGGGGAGAAAAAGAGGGCGTCGGGCTCAGGCGGCCGGGGCGGGCGCGTTCAGGCGCTCCAGCGCGGCATCCAGGGCAAGCTGGTAACCCAGCACGCCCAGGCCGACGATGACGCCTTCCGCCAGATCCGAGAAATAGGAGTGGTGGCGGAAAGGCTCGCGGCGGTGCACGTTGGAGAGGTGCACTTCGATGAAGGGAATGGCCACGCCCGCCAGCGCATCGCGCAGCGCCACACTGGTGTGGGTGTAGGCCCCGGGGTTGATGACGATGAAGGCGGTGCCGTCCAGACGGGCAGCATGCACGCGGTCGATCAGCGCGCCTTCATGGTTGCTCTGGAAGGCGCTGAGCGTGGCGCCGCGTTGGACCGCGCGCTGGCTCAGGGCCGCGTTGATCTGCTCCAGCGTGGTGGCCCCGTAGACCTGTGGTTCTCGGACGCCGAGCAGGTTCAGGTTAGGGCCATGGAGGACAAGAATCTGCATGTGTTCGTTGAACGAAGGCCGGATTGTGTCCAACTGTTCGTTCAAGAAAATGAAAGTAGGCGGATTTTAAGCACAAATGAGCACAAAAATCTCATCTGCTTATGTGCTTGAGCAATCTGCCCCGTAAAGCCGCCGTGGCAGGGGCTGGGGGCGTGTCAGCCGAACTCGCGGGCCCAGCCGCTGAGTTCATCAGCGTGGGTCGGCCCCATCTTACGCTGGCGGATGCGCCCCTGGGCATCGATGACCACCGTGAAAGGCAGGGCACCTGCCCCATTGCCCAAGGCCTGGGCCAGCTCGGTGCCACCAAAGCCGGCCAGGCCGATGGGGAAGTGTACCGGGGTTCTGCCCAGGAAGCCCTTGACGGGGGTGGCGCTGTCGATCGCCAGGCCGATCACGTGCCAGCCCCGGACGTTGTGGGCTTGGTGGAAGCGGTCCAGGTCGGGCATTTCCTTGACGCAAGGGGGGCACCAGGTGGCCCAGAAGTTCACGACCAGCGGCTTGCCCTGGAAGGACGCGAGCTTCAATGGCGGGCCGTCGACCGTGTCGAACTGTTGGCTCCAGAAATCTGCTGGCAGGGGATCGCCCGGCGCATTGGCGCTGTCAGCGCCTTCCCGGTGCCGGGCCCACCAGAGCCCGCCGCCCAGGCCTGCGAGCGCGGCCATGCCACCAGCCACCCAGAGGCGTCGGGATGGGGAGGCAGGAGGCGCGGCGGAGGGGGTGCTCGGGTTTTCCATGGGGTGGCAGTGTACGCGGGCACGCTGCCTGGCGCTGTTGTCCGCCCGGGCGGCGGTCAGGGCAGGGCCTGGGGTCTCAGCAGGCTGGCGCGCACCTGGGCCCAGGGCAGCACCACAGGCTGGCCGCGGCAACCGCGGTCGACTTCGGCGTAGACATCAGGGGCCACCGCCAGGCCCGGCGCGGTGGGCCAGATCTGCCAGCCATCGGGCACGCGACCGCCGGTGAGGTCGCCACGGGTGCAGCGGCCACCCCTGCATTCGTAGTGGGCCAGCACCAAGCGGGCGCAGCGGGCCTGGTCCGACGTGGCTGATGGCACATCGGGGGGCAGCGCAGTCACCTGGGCGGCAAAGGCTTTGAGCGCCTGCGCGGCCAGCAGGTCGCGGCGCTCGAAGTCGACCGCCTCGGTGCCCGGGGCGGTGAAACGGAACCAGCGTGACCAGTCGACCGCCTGGCCCGTGGACAGGTCATAGGTGGTGGCGGTGAAGCCGTTGCTGGGATGGGCGGCACCTGCGAAATAGAAGCCGACGCTGTAGGTCAGGGCCAGCCAGCGCTGGTTGGCGAAGGCGACATCCACCTGGTCGTCGTGGTCCAGTGCTGTCAGGGCCTGGCCGATGCGCTCCTGCCATTGGGTTTTGAGCTGGTCGTTGATGCGCTGCAGCGCGGCGGGCGAGGCGCCTCGGGTGAACTGAGGGGCCGCCACCTTGGAGCGCGCGTCGCTGAGGGTTTCCCAGGCGACGGGGCCGAGCTGGCCGCCTGGCATGCGCTGCCCGCGAATGCCCTTGAGCCGGCGTTGTTCGTAGGGGTCGGTCAGCGCGCCGGCGGTGGGGGCGTAGTCGGCCACACGGGTGAGCGAGACGGTGGCCGGCACGAAGCGGGCGGTGGGGCTGGACACCTGCCACTGTCCTTTGGCGCTCGTGCCGGCCAGCGTGAGCGACCATGTGGCTCGCGGACGCTCGCAGGGTGCGTCAGCGATGCCGTAGTCGGGTGCGCATTCCTGCAGGGCAAGGGTGTCCGACGAGCCGGCATCCGCGTCGGGGACAGGCCCCCAAAGGCCCAGGTCACGGCCGAAGCGCTCGTAGAAGTATCGGCCAGTCCATCGTCCCTGTTCGTTGAGGTACAGGGCCATGACGATGGGCTGCCCTGCCAGGCGGCCTTCCCAGACCCCTTGCCAGGCAGGGGCGGTCGCGACGGCCTTGACGACGGGCCCGGATGCCGGAGCGGCCGATGAGGGCAGGGCTGCCCACACGCCGCAGGCGGCCAGCAGTGTGGACGCCAGGCGCACGGTGCGCTCAGCCAGGCGGAGGCGTGGGGTGCAAGCCATGGTGGGGGTCCTCCAGCAGTTTGTTGAGTGCGTTGAGATCGCCGCGCTCCGTGCGGCCGCGGGCATCGGGCTTGAGTGCGCCGCGCAGGTCGTCCAGGTCCAGGATGGTCAGGTGCAGGCCGATGGCCTCGCCGCCCAGGCCAGGGCAGGGCACGGTGAGGCTGAGGCGGTCCACTTCATCGCCACGCGGTCCAGGCGCGCTGCTGACATCGTACGAGAGGCGCTGGTTGATCAGTGCGATCTCGGCGGATTTCGGATCGTCGCAGTACAGCTGCAGGTGGATGTCGTTCAGGCGCGTGGCAGTGCCGCGCCAGACGGCCCCTGTGAGGTGTGGACGGAACTCGGTCAGACGGCCCATCCAGCGGGCGGCCAGGGCGCGCAGCGCGGCCAGTTCGGCGGGCTGGGTGTCGGCGCAGAAGATGGCGATGTACTCCTCCACCGCTTCTTCGACCTGGTCATTGCCGGGCAGGGCGGTGCGGGCGTTCAGGCCCAGCACCTTGACCGCGCGGCGCTTGGCCGGGCCGTATTCCAGGCCTTCCTCCACCACCAGCCGCGCGGCCGCGGCGGCGATTTCTTGGCTGATCTCGCTCATGCGGTTGATTCTAGGCGGCCACCTGCCCCTGTACCTGCACGGGCACGCCGCTGAAGGCGGCGTTGCCGCTGATGCGGTCGGTCAGAAGGTCATCGGTCAGGTCATTGAGGCTGGCGCCTGCATGGGCCTGTGCCACGGTCAGGTTCGTGCCCTGGCGGTCATGGCCCCACCCGTGCGGCAGGCTGACCACGCCAGGCTTGATGTCCGGGGTGATGTGCACCGGCACGGCCACCTGGCCGACACGTGAGCGCACCTGCACCGTCTGGCCTTCGCTGAGGGTGCGGGCCTGGGCATCGGTGGGGTGGATCCATAGCACGCAGCGCGGCTTGCCCGACACCAGGCGTGCGCTGTTGTGCATCCAGGAGTTGTTGCTGCGCACGTCGCGCCGGCCGATCAGCTTCAAGGCGGCCTGGGCACCTGTCTCGGTGTCAGCTGGGGCTTCGGCTGCTTGCGCGGCCTGAACCTGCGCGCGCATGTCGTGCAGATCGCGCGTGATCGGGGCTGGCAGCAGCTTGATGCGACGTGATTTTTTGCTGAGCAACTTCACCAGGGAGGGCTGGAGCGGCCCCAGGTCGATCCCTTCGGGGTGCTGGCGCAACTGCTTCATGCGCAGCGGGTAGCTGCTCTTGCGCAGGCCGATCGCCAGCAGCTGATCCGGCCGCAGGCGGCCCAGGATGCTGCGCGTGGCCAGGCCCTTCAGGCGTTGCGAAGTGGTGGATCGCTCCAGCGCCCACGTGCGGTGGGCATAGCGGCGTGCCAGCTCTGCATAGATCTGCCAATCGTGCAGGGCGCCTTCCGCCGGGGCCACGACCGCCTGGCTGTAGCGCGTGGCGTTGCGCACGGCCAGGTGCCAGAACAGCAGGTCGTAATGGTCGTGCTCGACGAAGCAGGTGGGGGGCAGGATCACGTGCGCGTGGCGTGTGGTTTCGTTCAGGTAGAAGTCGATGGACACCATGAAGTCCAGCCCCTGCAGGGCCTGGTCGAGCTGGCGGCCATTGGGCGTGGACAGCACCGGGTTGCCGCAGGCCGTGACCAGGGCGCGGATCTGGCCCTTGCCCGGCGTGAGCATCTCTTCGGCCATCACGGCCACTGGCAGTTCGCCGCTGAACTCGGGCGCGCCGCGCACGCGGCTGCGCCACACGTCGTGGTGGCCCGGGCCCATCAGGCCCAGCTTGATCAGGTCCACGGCGGGCGAGGTGAGCAGGGTGCCGCCCACGCGGTCCACATTGCCTGTGAGCAGGTTGATCACCTGGATGGCCCACTGGCAGACCACGCCGTGCGCCTGCGTGGACACGCCCATGCGGCCGTAGCAGACCGCGCCATCGGCGGCGGCCAGCTCGCGCACCAGGGCGCGGGTGGTGGCCGCGTCGATGCCGGTGAGGGCGGCCGTGGCCTCGGGCGAGAAAGGCTGCACGGCCTCGCGCACGGCGTCGACCTGGTCCAGCAGGGGCTCGAGCGGGCCCGGCTTGAGCAGGTTCTCGTCGAACAGGATGTGGATGGCGGACAGCAGCCAGGCGGCATCGGTGCCCGGTGTGATGAAGTGGTGGGCATCGGCCACGGCGGCGGTCTCGGTGCGGCGCGGGTCGATCACCACCAGCTTGCCGCCACGCTGGCGCAGGTCCTTGAGGCGCTGGCGCACATCGGGCACGGTCATCAGGCTGCCGTTGGAGGCCAGCGGGTTACCGCCCAGCACCAGCATGAAGCGGGTGTGGTCGATGTCGGGGATGGGGATGCGCATCTGGTGGCCGTACAGCCAGTACGCCACCACGTGATGCGGCAACTGGTCGACCGAGGTGGCCGAGAAGCGATGCCGTGTCTTGAGCTGGCCGAAGAACATCGGGCCGTGCGTGACATTGCCCCAGTTGTGCACATTGGGGTTGCCCTGGTAGATGGCCACGGCGTTGGCGCCGTGCTGCTCGCGCACGCGGGCCAGGTTGTCCGCGACCAGGTCGAAGGCCTCGTCCCAGCCGATCTGCCGCCAGGTGTCGCCCACGCGCTTCATGGGCAGGCGCAGGCGGTCGGGGTCTTCGTGCAGGTCCTTCAGGGCCACGGCCTTGGGGCAGATGTGTCCGCGCGAGAACGGGTCCTTGTCGTTGCCGCGAACGCTGGCGATGCGCTCGCCCTGCGTGGTGGTCTCGACCTGGAATTCGAGGCCGCAGATGGCTTCGCAGAGGTTGCAGGCGCCTTGCACGGTGCGGGTCGAGAGCACGGTGGGGGCGGTGGCCGGCGCGTGGGGGACGGTCTGGCTCATGGGGCTCGTGGGGCTTTGGGGAAGGGACAGCGGGGACGGCCATCGTGCCACGAGATGGCCCTGCCATCCAGCCCGGTGCGCTCAGGCCATGAAGGCGCGCGCGGCCTGCACCAGCGCCTGGGCGTCGACCTCCGCCTGGCGCAGGCGGCGCGCCAGCCAGGACAGGGCCGAATCCGAGGACTGCGGGTGCTCGGTGCTCAGCAGGGCGGTGTTGGTGATGGGGGCGTGCTCGGCGCCGGTGTCGTCCATCGGGGCCAGGGGGGTTGGCGAGGCCTGCGGTTCGTTTGCGGGTGTGGTGGGCCCGGTGGGCAGTGGGATCACCTCGCCGAACAGCGCCCCCATGCGCGCATCGGCCTGGCCCAGCAGGCGCAGGGTGTGGGCCGGGTCGAACTCGGCCTGGCGGGCCAGCAGCAGGCCTCGCACGCCGGCGATCTGGCTGGTCAGGCGATGGCTTCGCACCACCACGGTTTCCAGATCGCCCAGGTGGGCGCGCTGCGATGACGGCTCTTTCTGCATGCGCTGCAGTGATTGCGTGAGCAGCCAGACCACGTCGTAGACCTCGCGGCGAGCATGGCTGCCGCGCTCGCCCAGCGTGCTCTGCACGCCCTGGCCCATCACGTGGTGGGCATAGCGGGCCTCGGCACGCAGCAGGCGCCCCACCAGTTGGGGCAACTGGTGGCGCTCCCAGGCGGGCCACAGGTAGCTGAAACCCCAGGCCAGGCCGGCACCCACCAAGGTGTCGCCCAGTCGTTCGAGCACGGCCAGCGAGGGCATGTGGCCGTGCGCCACATGCACCTGCAGCAGGGCCAGCACGGCGCCGGCCATGGAGGTGATGCGGTAGTCGACCAGGGCATAGGCGTGGGCGATGCTCAGGGCCAGTGCCAGCACGGCCAGCACCACCCAGCCATTGGGCTGCAGGGCCAGCAGCAGCGAGGCCAGCAGGCAGCCTGCCAGCGTGCCGATGACGCGGGCGTCGCGGCGCGCCAGGGTTTGCTCCAGGTTGCCGCGCAGCACCACGGCCACCGTCATCAGCATCCACTGAGGGTGGGCCGTCCAGGGCAGGCTGTGGGCCAGCAGGTAGGCGCAGGCCATGGCCGCGGTGGTGCGCGCGGCGTGGCGCAGCACGGGCGAGCGCCAGCTCAGCACGGCGCGCAGGTTGGCCAGGGGCCAGTCCACCGGCGAGCGCATGGACTGCAGCACGGCGGTGTCCAGCGTGAGGGGCTGGGCATCGGGCACGGCCACGGCGTCGCGCAGGCGCTGCAGGCCCAGGCGCATCTGGGCGTGGCGGCGCAGCAGCGACAGCAGGGTCTGGTTCAAGGCCAGGGGCACGTCGCTCAGAGGGGTGTGGGCGATGTCGCGCGCCACGGGAAGCGTGGGCCAGGGCAGGTGGCGGGCGGCGGCCTCGGCGGTGCGGTCCAGGTGGGCCGCCAGGTCCTTCATCTCGCGGCCCCATTGCAGCAGGGCCTCGGGCACGGGGGTGTCGGCGGGCCACTGGTCCAGGTCCACCTGGCAGGCCAGCACCAGATCACGCACGTCCACGATGCCGATGAAGCCGGGGATCCAGCGCCGCGCGCCGGGGCGCGTCAGGTCGCTGTAGAGCAGGTCGCGCGTCTGCTGCAGCACGTCGGCGATGGTGGCCTGCTGGCGCACCAGTGGCAGCAGGCTGCCCTCGGGGTCGGCGCCCTGGATGTGGCGGTGCGGCAGCGTGGCCAGCCAGTCGGCCTGGGCCTCGATCAGGCGGGCCAGGGCACGCAGGCTGTCGGCCACGGCCAGGCTCTGGTAGCGCGGCGCGAGCACGCGGCCCGAAGCCAGCGACCACCCAGCCATCGCGGCGCACCCCAGCGCCACCCAGCCCACATGAGTCCACATGGCTGCGCCTTCCAGGTGGCCCTGATCAAAGGCAGCCATCTGGAAGACCAGCGACAGGATCATCGTGAAGGTGAGCGTGCCGCCCCGCTTGCCCCAGGCCGTCCAGAGGATGGCGCTGAAGGTGATGAGCAGCACGGCCAGGCCCATCAGCACATGGTGCCCGTGGCACAGGGCCACCAGCAGCGCCACGGCGAAGGCGGCCAGCGCCGCCATCAACATGGGTTGCGTCTTGGCCTGGGGCGGCGCGACGGTGTCCGCAATGCTGACCACGGCGGCACCGGACGAGACCGTGAGCGCGGCGGGCAGGCCGGCGGCCAGCGCCACGGCCGTGGTGATGCTGGCCAGCCCCGCGCCGACGCTCAGCCCGTTCACCAGGTGCGCGGGCAGGCGCCGGGCCAGCGCGACAGGGGTGAGCTGTGTGGCCTGCACCCCCGAGCGCTCCGCAGGAATCAGACCTCGCGGCGCAAGGCCGGGAACAGGATCACGTCGCGGATGTTGGCCGCGTCGGTCAGCAGCATGATCAGGCGGTCAATGCCGATGCCGCAGCCGCCTGTGGGGGGCAGGCCGTATTCGAGCGCGCGGATGTAGTCGGCGTCGAAGTACATGGCTTCTTCATCGCCCGCATCCTTGGCGCTGGCCTGCGACTGGAAGCGCGCGGCCTGTTCTTCGGGGTCGTTCAACTCGCTGAAGCCGTTGCCGTATTCGCGGCCGGTGATGAACAGCTCGAAGCGCTCGGTGATGGCGGGGTTGTCATCCGACGCGCGGGCGAGAGGCGAGACCTCAACGGGGTAGTCAATGATGAAGGTGGGCTGCCAGAGCTTTTCTTCGACGGCCGCTTCGAACAGGCCGAACTGCAACTCGGCCAGGCTCCAGCGCGCGGGGGCTTCCTCTCCATGGGCCTTCAGGCGGGCGCGCAGCACCTCGGCGTTGTCGGCCTCTTCGGGCGTGAGGCCGGCGTGCTGCACCAGCGAATCGCGCACCGTCAAGCGGGCGAAGGGCGATTCCAGGTCCACATCCTTGCCACCGTAGGTGAGCTTGGCCGAACCCACGGCAGCGCGTGCGGCATGGCGCAGCACCTCTTCGGTGAAGTCCATCAGGTCGCGGTGGTTCCACCAGGCCGCGTAGAACTCCATCATCGTGAACTCGGGGTTGTGCCGCACGGACACGCCCTCGTTGCGGAAGTTGCGGTTGATCTCGAAGACGCGCTCGAACCCGCCGACCACCAGGCGCTTGAGGTACAGCTCGGGCGCGATGCGCAGGAACATCTCTTGATCGAGCGCGTTGTGGTGCGTGGTGAAGGGCTTGGCGTTGGCGCCGCCGGGGATGGGATGCATCATGGGCGTTTCAACTTCCAGGAAGTCGTGCTCGACCATGAAGGCGCGGATGGAGGCGATGGCCTTGCTGCGGGCCACGAAGCGGGCGCGTGACTCTTCGTCGACGATCAGGTCGACGTAGCGCTGGCGGTACTTCTGTTCCTGGTCCGTCATGCCGTGGAACTTGTCGGGCAGCGGGCGCAGGGCCTTGGTCAGCAGGCGGATGCTGGTGACCTTGATGGACAGCTCGCCCGTCTTGGTCTTGAACAGCGTGCCTTCGGCGCCCAGGATGTCGCCCAGGTCCCAGTGCTTGAAGGCCTGCAGCGCATCGGCCCCGACGTTGTCCAGCGTCACGTAGACCTGGATGCGGCCGGTGGCATCTTGCAGGGTGCCGAAGCAGGCCTTGCCCATGACGCGCTTGAGCATCAGGCGGCCACCCACGCTGGCAACCACATTCTGGGCTTCCAGATCGGGCGCTTCGGTGCCGTCGTGCGCGGCGTGCAGCTTGTCGGCACGGTCGGCCGGCTTGAAATCGTTGGGGAAGGCCACGCCCTGGGCGCGGATGGCGGCCAGTTTCTCGCGGCGCTCGGCCACCAGCTTGTTGGTGTCGACCGGGGCGGCTGCTTCCGTGGAGGCTGTCGCGGAGGTCTGGTCGGGCGTCGGGGTGTTGGGCTTGGTCATGGGCGTGGCGCGGTGGGCCGCCGGGGGCGGCGGTAACCCTCCATTGTATGAAACCGTGCGCCACAATGGCGCCCATGTCTGACCAAGAAGAAACATCGCCCTGGCGGCGCGCCTGGGCGGCCGTGCCCAGCGCCGCACTGGGCAACCTGCTGGCCAAGCTGGTGATCGTGGGGCTGGGCCTGGCGATCACGGTGCTGGTGGCCCGTCAAGGCCCCCGGGTGCAGGGTGCTTTTGCGCTGTTCGTGGCCGTGGAAGCCGCCTTGCTGACCCTGTTTTCCGGACTGGGCCTGTGGCTGGCCCGGCAGGTGTCGCGCCAGCAGGCCGGCGAGCCGGGCAGCACACTGCCCTTGTTGCGCAGCGTTCTACGCGCCTCGGTGGCCTTGGGCCTGGTGGCGGCGGGGGTGCTGCTGGGCGTGTCCTGGTGGGCCGACAGCCTGCCCTATGCGCAGCTGTGGCTGCTGGCGCTGGCTGCGCCTTTCCTGCTGCTGGTGCCCACGGCCACAGGCCTGTGGCTGGGCCGGGGCCGCATGTGGCCGCTGAACCTGGCCCAGGTGGCGGCGCCCGCCTCGGTGCTGTCGGGCCTGGCGGTGGTGTGGTGGCTGATGCAGGACGTGGCCTGGAAGACGCCCGCCGCGGTGCTGGTGCTCACGGCCTGGGTCAGCGGCAAATCGCTGGTGGCGGTGCTGACGGCCATCTATGCCCTGCACGACAGCGCCCGCCACGACGAGGCGCGTGCGCCGCACAGCCTGGTCTTCAAGGATGGGCGCCCGTCCTGGTGGACGGACTGGCGCTTCGTGGCCACCATCGGCATCACCAACGTGATCAGCCTGATGAACTACCGGGCCTCGCTGTTTTTGGTGGAGCACTTCCATGGTCTGGCGGCGGTGGGCACCTACTCCGTGGCCGTGACGGTGGCCGAGCTGCTGTGGCTGCTGTCCTCCTCGGTGACGGTGTCGGCCTATTCGCGCATCGGCCACCCGGACCGGGCCGTGTCGGCCGCCATGACGGTGCAGGCGGTGCGCATCAACGTGCTGGCCACCGTGGTGGCCGCGCCGGTGCTGCTGGCCGGCGCCTCCTGGGCCGTGCCACGCCTGATGGGCGAGGCCTATGCCGAGTCGATCATGCCGCTGGCCTTCCTGCTGCCCGGCGTGGCGGCCTACGCGGCGGCCTCCAGCCTGTCGGCCTTCTACACCAACCACCTGGGCAAGCCGCACCTGTCGGGGCTGGTGGCCAGCCTGTCGCTGGCCGTGAGCGTGGTGGTGGCGCTGGTGCTGGTGCCGTCCATGGGCGCCAAGGGCGCGGCCATTGGCAGCAGCACGGGTTACATCCTGGCCATCCTGGTGGCCTATGGGGTGTTCCTGCGGCACGCGGGCTTGCCGCTCAAGGCCTTGTGGACCCGGATGCCCTCCAGCTGATGGGTGCCCCGAAATGCGGGGGCTGGGGGCTTGTGCTCTCCCTGGTGTTGGCCAAAGCGGGCGACAATCCCGGGTTTACCCGTTTCGGGGTCGTGTGACCCTTCCCGTGTCCCTGTCGTGCCCATGATCGCCCTGCGCCAACGCCTGATCCGCCTGCTGGCCCGACTGCTGTCGGTGTTCACCGGGCCGCGCGTCGTCTATGGCTGGCGCAATGCCAATGGCGTGTACTGCGCGGCCACCCGGGTCAGCACGCACACCTCGATCGATGGTGCCGCCGGGCTGGTGCTGGGCGACCATGTCTTCATCGGCCACTTCAACCGCATCGACGGCGCCAATGGCCTGGTGATCGATGAAGGCTGCCAGATCACCAACTACGTGTCCGTGCTCAGCCATTCCAGTCACCGTTCGGTGCGCATCATGGGCCGGCATTATTTCGGGCATGCCGACCCGGTGGGCTATGTGCGCCGCGCCACCCACATCGGGGCCTACAGCTTCATCGGGCCCCATTGCGTGATCGCGCCGGGCGCACGCATCGGCAAGGGCGTGATCGTGCAGGGCTACAGCTTCGTCTCGGGCGATGTGCCTGATTTCGCCATCGTGGGCACGCGCGTGCCCGGGCAGGCCGCCGTGGTGATGGGCGACACGCGCGACATGGATGCCGGGCTGCTGGCCCAGCACCCCGAGCTGCACGAGGCCTATGCGGCCTGGGCCGGGCCGGACAACCTGCGCCGCGCGCTGGCCCACGGAGGCCGCCCGTGAACGAACCTCTGCGCATCCTGTTCTTCGCCGACGCCTCCAGCGTGCACACGCGGCGCTGGGTGGCCTCCATGGCCGAGCGCGGCGCCGAGGCCATCGTGATCACCCGCCAGCCGGCCGAGGTGCCCGGCGCGCGCGAGGTCATCGCCATTGCGCCGGGGCAGGACAAGGCCAGCTGGTTCAAGGCCCTGCCCGAGGTGCGGCGTGTGGCGGGCCGCGTGGCCGCCAGCTTCAGGCCGCACCTGGTGCATGGCCACTACGTGACCTCGTACGGGCTGTGGGCTGCCGCCTGCGGTGTGCGCGTGCCCAAGGTGCTGACGGCCTGGGGCTCCGACATCCTGGTCACGCCGCGCGAGAGCCGCCTGATGCGCCTGATCGTGCGCTGGACGCTGCGCCGTGCCGACCTCATCACGGCCGACTCCATCGAGATGGTCGACGAGATCGCGTCCTACCACCCCAGCGCGCCGGTGCACCAGATCCTGTGGGGGGCCGACACAGGCAAGTTCCTGCCCGCGCCACCGGCCCCGGATTTCGAGGTGGTCAGCCTGCGCGTGTGGGAGCCCAACTACAACATCGACCTGGTCATCGAGGCCTTTGCCCGCTTCGTCAGCCTGCGCCCGCATTCGCAGGCACGCCTGCACCTGCTGGGCGGCGGCCCGCTGCAGGGCGCGCTGGAAGAGCGCGTGACGGCGCTGCGCCTGCTGCAGCAGGTGCGCTTCCATGGCCGCGTGGGCGATGTCGAGATGATCGAGGCCATCCAGCGCTGCCGGGTGTCGGTGTCGGTGCCCACCAGCGACGCCACCTCGGTGTCGGTGCTCGAATCGATGGCCTGCGGGCTGCCCATCATCGCCTCTGACCTGCCCGCCAACCGCCAGTGGGTGGACAGCCGCGGCGGCTGGCTCACGCCCGTGCGCGACATCGATGCCCTGACGCAGGCCCTGCTGGACGCGCACGACGACCCCACCGCCGCCACGCTCAAGGGCGTGCACAACCGCCGCCGCATCGAGCGCGAGGCTTCTCGGCGCGGGCAGATGGACCGCATGTGGCTGCTCTACCTGCAGCTGCTCAAGCCCAACCCCAAACAGCGCAAGGGCGCACAAACAGCCAGCCAGGGAGAGGCTTCTTGAGTGATCTGCACAATGAGGGGGGCAGCAAGCTGGAAGGCGGCCTGCTGTCGGTGATCGTGCCCTGCCGCAACGAGCGCGACCACATCGAGGCTTTCTGCGCCAGCGTGGCCGCGCAGCAGGTACCCGAGGGCTGGACGCTGGAGGTGCTGATCGCCGATGGCCTGAGCGACGACGGCACGCGCGAGTGCCTGGCCGCGCTGTGCGCGCGCGATGCCCGCTTCGTGATGATCGACAACCCCGGGCGCATCGTGTCCTGCGGGCTGAACCGCTGCATCGAACGTGCGCAGGGCCGCTTCATCGTGCGGCTGGATGTGCACACCGTCTATGCCCCCGATTACCTCGCGCGCTGCCTGGACACCTGGCATGCCACGGGTGCCGACAATGTCGGCGGCCCCTGGAAGGCCGAGGGCGCATCCGGCCCCAATGGGCGCGTGCAGTGCGCCATCGCGGCAGCGTTCCAGTCGCGCTGGGTGGCCGGGGGCGCACGCTCACGCGACCTGGGCTACGAAGGCCCGGTGGACACGGTGTACCTGGGCGCCTGGCCGCGCGAAACCTTCGCGCGTTTCGGTGGCTTCGATGAAACCCTGGTGCGCAACCAGGACGACGAGCACAACCTGCGCATCCACAAGGGCGGCGGGCGGGTGTGGCAATCGTCCACCATCCGCTCCACCTACTACCCGCGGGCGCTGGTGTCCGACGTGTTCCGGCAATACCGCCAGTATGGTTACTGGAAGCCTTTCGTGATGCGCAAGCACGGCCAGGCCGCGTCGATCCGCCACCTGGTGCCCGGTGTGTTCGTCGGGCTCTGGCTGGCGCTGCTGCTGCTGACCCTGGGCAGCCTGCTCTGGGCGGCTTCGCCCTGGGCCCCATCCACCGCACCGGTGATGGCTGCCGCAGGTACTTACCCGTCGCACGGACCCTGGCTGGCCTGGATCTTTGCCGGGCTGTCGGCGGGCCTGTTCGTGGGCTTGAACCTGCTCTATGGGCTGGGCGTGCTGCTGGTCAGCAGCCTCATCGCCACGCAGCAGGGGCGCGAATTGATGCCCTACCTGCCCCGCGTGATCGCGGCCTACCACGTGGGTTATGGGCTGGGATCGCTGCGTGGGTGGTGGGATGTGATCGTCAAGGGGCGTCCCGATCCCGCTTTCGGCAAGCTGACACGCGGGCCTGCCCGCTGACAACGCCCGCATACTGACGCCCCGACCCAGCCACCACGGCCCGTCCAGAACATTCGTGACCGCACGTCCCTCACCGCCATGAGCACCGACCAGAGCCTGCCTTTCCTGCCCTTCGCCCTGCCTGAGATCGGCGAAGAAGAGATCGCCGAAGTGGCCGATGCGCTGCGTTCGGGTTGGGTCACCACCGGCCCCAAGACCCGGCGCTTCGAGCAGGCCTTTGTCGAGTTACTGGGTGACGACAGCCTGCAGGCCATCGCCGTGAACTCGGCCACGGCCGGGCTGCATCTGGCGCTCGAGGCCCTGGGCATCGGCCCCGGCGACGAGGTCATCACCACCACGCACACCTTCACGGCCACGGCCGAGGTGGTGCGTTACCTGGGGGCGGACGTCAAGCTGGTCGACATCGACCCGGCCACCTTGAACATCGATCCGGTGGCCATCGAGGCCGCGATCACACCGGCCACCAAGGCCATCATGCCGGTGCATTACGCGGGCCTGGCGGTGGACATGGACGCCATCTACGCGATCGCACACAAACATGGCCTGAAGGTGATCGAAGATGCCGCCCACTCGCTGCCCACCACCTACAAGGGCCAGCTGGTCGGCACGCTCAAGAGCGACGCGGTGGTCTTCAGCTTCTACGCCAACAAGACCATGACCACGGGCGAGGGCGGCATGCTGGTCACGCGGGATGCCGACCTGGCCGCGCGTGCCAAGGTGATGCGCCTGCATGGCATCAACCGAGATGCCTTCGACCGCTTCACGGCCAAGGTGCCCAGCTGGTACTACGAGATCGTGGCGCCGGGCTTCAAGTACAACCTGACCGACATCGCCGCGGCGCTGGGCCTGCACCAGCTCAAGCGCCTGCCGGGCTTTCAGGTGCGCCGCGAGCAGATCGCCCAGCGCTATGACGAGGCCTTCGCCGACCTGCCCATCATCCGCCCGCCGCGCCCTGTGCACGCGGGCGATACGCACTCGTGGCACTTGTACGTGATTCGCCTGTCCGATGGCACG
Source organism: Aquabacterium soli (assembly GCF_003933735.1). GTDB lineage: Bacteria > Pseudomonadota > Gammaproteobacteria > Burkholderiales > Burkholderiaceae_C > Aquabacterium > Aquabacterium soli. The sequence goes on from NZ_RSED01000007.1 coordinate 209,179, forward strand.
ACCGTGCAGCGCGATGCCTTCATCGACAGCCTGTTCGCCGATGGCATCGGCGTGAGCGTGCACTACATCCCGCTGCACCTGCACCCGTACTGGAAAGAGCGCTACGACCTGCGCCCCGAGCAGTTCCCGCACAGCCAGAAGGCCTTCGAGCGCATGCTGACCCTGCCGTTGTACACGCGCATGACGGATGCCGATGTGGAGCGGGTGATCGCCTCGGTGCGCAAGGCCCTGGGCCGCGCTTGATCAGGTCGGGGCGGAGCACACGTGGCCAAGCGCCTGTTCGACTGGGTGATGTCCTCGCTGGGTCTGCTGACGCTGGCGCCCTTGCTGCTGCTGATCGCCTTGCTGGTGAAGCTCGATTCGCCGGGTCCTGTGTTCTTCCGGCAGGAGCGGGTGGGGCGGCACGGTGTGCCGTTTCGCATCCACAAGTTCCGCACCATGCGCTTCGATCCGGCCGGGGCGGGGCCGCAGATCACGGTGGGGGCGGATGACCGCATCACGCGTGTGGGACGCTTTCTGCGGGCCAGCAAGCTCGATGAGCTGGCGCAGCTGATCGATGTGTGGCTGGGTAGCATGAGCCTGGTGGGGCCGCGCCCCGAGGTGCCTCGGTATGTGGCGCATTACCCGGTGTCGTTGCGAGACAAGGTGCTGTCGGTGCGGCCGGGGATCACGGACATCGCGTCGATCGAGTACCGCGATGAGAGTGCGGTGCTGGCGCGGGCGTCGGATCCGGAGCAGGCCTATCTGCACGAGGTGCTGCCGCACAAGCTGGCCCTGGCGGCGCGGTATGTGGATGAGGCTTCCTTGGCGCTGGATGTGAGGCTGATCCTGCGGACGATCTTGGCGATCTTGCGGCGTTGACTTTTGGGCCGTTCTTTGCCTTCGGCGGTTCGTGCGCTTTGTCGCAGCAACGCGGGGCACGGGATGTGGTGGCAGCCGTCCGGGCTTCATTGTTGTCGGTCCCGCCTTCGGCGGGACTGCCCTGTGCTGCTCGCGGCGAGGTGGGGCCGCAGAACTCGCTTCAGGCCCTGTGGGCCTTACGCTCAAACAGCTGCGGCCAGTCAGATGACGAAGCGCGCTGCGCGCGCCCACCTCACCACTGTGCTGCTCGGCGCCAACAAGGCGCCCGACCGTCCGCCCCCACATCCCTTTTGTGCCCCGCTGGTGGCGTGCGGAGAAGGCGGGGCGTGCACGGCCAGCGCGCGTCGGCAGAGAGGCTGACCCAAGCATCTGGATGCCAGCTCAAGCCAGACAGAGGACAAGGCCCTCCGCATGCGGCGAGCGGGGCACAAAATGGCTGAGGGGGACTCTGGGCGGGCGCCTTGTTGGCGTCGCAGGCGCGCAGGGAGGGACAGGTTTGCCCCTGGCCGCAGGCCAGGGGATGGCGAGCATGTTTGAGCCCGCAGGGCGAGTTGCGCAGCCACCTGTCCCGGACGAGCACCGGAGAGCAGTCCTGCCGAAGGCGGGACCGCCAACATTGAAGCCCGGCCAGAGTCCCCCTCAGACCCCGCCCCGCGCTCTCACGACAAAGCGCCACAACCAACGCAGGCAAAGAACAAGGCACACCCAAAAAAAGGAGACCCGAAGGTCTCCTTTTTCTAAGCCCAACCAGCCCGTCTGGCTGACCGGTCAAGCCCGATCTCAGGCAATCACTTGCCCAGCTTCAACTCGTTCTTGACGTCCTTGACGCCAGGAACAGCCGTGGCAGCCGAGATGGCTTGCTGAGCGGCTTCAGCGTTGGGGATGGAGCCCTTGAGCACCACCACGCCGTCGTTGGTCGACACGTCGATCTTCTGGCTCGACAGGTCCTTGTTCTCGAGCAGCGCGGCCTTGACCTTGCTGTTCACCACGGCGTCGCCAGCGTACGAAGCTTCGCCGGTCGGGGCGGGGGCCTGGGCATCAGGCGAAGTCGCTGCAGCAGGGCCGGCAGCGTAGACGGAGGCGGAACCGGCGACCAGGGCGGCGGCAGCGATCAGGCGAGCGATGGCGGAACGTTGTTGCATAGGGATCTCCTGTTGTGCATGTGAATGCAGTTGGCTTGGAAGAATCGCGGTGCCGCTGTTTCAGGCACCACACCTCCCACAGGGCAACGACCGTGCCAGAACGGAAAACTCTTTGTGAATCAACAACTTGAAAAATGGCCCACGCCAACCCCACGCCAACCCCACGCCAAACACCCGCCAAAACCCCGATTTCTGTCGCCGCACGGCGACAGACAGGTGTTGCGCCAACGCTAAGTGCTTGAATCAACGGGGTTTTTCCTGTCGCCCTGTCCCGACGCTTCATCCCCGGCAGGCAGGTCATCCCTGAAGCGCTGGGCCACCAGGCCATGCCGCTGCAGCAGGCGGTAGAACTCGGTGCGGTTGCGCTCGGCCAGGCGTGCGGCATCGGCGACATTGCCTGCCGTGAGCTTGAGCAACTGGCTCAGGTAGCCCCGCTCGAAGCGTTGTTTGGCGTTCACATAGTTCAGCACCTGTGTGGGCGCTTCGGCCTGCAGGGCGCGCTGCACCAGGCTCAGCGGGATCAATGGCGAGGTGGCCAACGCGCACACCTGCTCTACCGCGTTGTAGAGCTGGCGCACATTGCCTGGCCACGGCGCGCCCACCAGCGCTTCGAGCGCATCCGGTGCGAAGCCATTGAGCGTCTTGCGGTACTTGGCCGCCAGCTGCGTCAGGAAATGCTGCGCCAGCAGGGGGATGTCCTCGCGCCGTTCACCCAGCGACGGCAGGCTCAGCTTCACCACGTTCAGGCGGTAGTAGAGGTCGGGGCGGAACTGGTTGTCGGCCATGGCCACGTCCAGGTCACGGTGCGTGGCCGACAGCACGCGCACATCCACCGGGATGGCCTCGTTGCTGCCCACCGGGCGCACCGTGCGCTCCTGCAGCGCACGCAACAGCTTGACCTGCAGGGGCGGGGGCATGTCGCCGATCTCATCCAGAAACAAGGTGCCGCCGTCGGCCGTCTGGAACAGGCCCTGGCGGCTGGTCTGCGCGCCTGTGAACGCGCCCTTGACATGGCCGAACAGCTCGGATTCGAGCAACTGCTCCGGGATGGCGCCGCAGTTGATGGCCACGAAAGGCTTGCGCGCGCGCGGACTGGCGCGGTGGATGGCGCGGGCCAGCAGCTCCTTGCCGGCGCCGCTTTCGCCCGCGATCAGCACGCTGGCATCGGTGGCCGCCACCAGGCGGGCCTCTGCCAGCACATCGGCCATGGCCTGGCTGCGGCTGATGATCTCTTCGCGCCAACTGTGGTCACCGCCTGCATCGCCCTTGGCCCCGGGGCTCAGGCTGGTGGCCTGGCAGACCTTGTCGAGCAGCTCGTGGCTGTCGAAGGGCTTGGTCAGGTAGGCGAAAGCGCCGCGCGAGGTGGCGTCCACCGCATCGGGGATGGTGCCGTGCGCGGTCAGCAGGATCACAGGCAGGGCTGGATGCTGGGCGCGGATCTCGTCGAACAGCTGCAGTCCGTCCAGGCCCGGCAGGCGCACATCGCTGATCACCAGCGTGGGCTGGGACACGGCCAGTTGCGCCAGGGCGGCCTCGGCCGATTCGGCGGTGCTCACCCGGTAGCCGGCGGCGCTCAGGCGCATGGTCAGCAGGCGCAGCAGGTCGAGGTCGTCGTCCACCAGCAGGATCGAATGGTTGGAGGTCATGTCATCCACCTTGTTGTTTGACGGAGGAGGCCCCGGCGGCCGGTGCCGCGGTGGCGGGGGAGGCGGGCAGGGTTCGTTCGATGGTCTTGAGCGCTTCGAGCTTCTCGGTGAGCTGGTCGGTTTTGCGCTGGTTGTCGCGGGCCTGCGTGCCCAGCTTGTCCAGCGCATCGGCCAGGCGGCGCTGCTCGGTCCACTGCGTGCCCAGCATGCGGGCCAGGGGCTTGAGCGCTTCGGCCTCTTCATCGGTGCTGCTCAGCACGGTGTCCAAGTGGATCTGCGCCAGCGCCAGGTCGTTGGCATTGCGGCCGATGCTCAGCACCATGGCCTTGCGCATTGAGCCGACAGGCGTCCTGGGCTGAGTGTTGAGGGTGTTCAGCTCGCGTGTCAGCTCGGCGGGGCTCAAGGCCTTGAGGTTCTGGTGGTAGGCCAGCAGCACCTCCAGCGGGGCCGGTGACACCGGCAGCGCATCGACAGGATCGGGCACGCAGGCCACGGGTTCTGGCGGTGCTGGCGATGGTGGCGGGGCGGGTGGCGCCGTGGTGCAGGCGGCCAGCGACAACAGCACCGCTGTGGTCAGCACGGCGCGGTGCAGGGTGGTCAAGGCAGAGGCCCCGCGCTGGGCGGCCAGGCCCGTGCCGGGGTCATGCAGCAGCTTGTTCATGAGGCAGTTCTATCCTGAAATGGGCGCCCCCTTCGCGGGGCATCAAGCGCACAGAGCCGCCGTGCGCACGCACGTAGTCGTGCACGATGGACAGGCCGATGCCGCTGCCATGGCGTGCGCCTGCAGGCTGGTGGCGGCCCTGGTAGAAGGGGTCGAAGATGTGCTCGGCGTCTTCGGCGGCAACGCCCGGGCCTTCGTCGATGCAATCGATCGCGAGCCGGCCCTTGCCGTCGGTCACCACGAAGCGGATGGGGCTGCCGGCCGGGCTGAAGCGCACGGCATTGGACAGCAGGTTGCCCAGGGCAACCGACAGCTTGTCGGCGTCCAGCTCGGCACGGCCTGTGGCGCCCGAGACGGACACGCTGAGGTTCTTGGCCTGCCATTGCAGGCGCTGGGTCTCGGCGATGCGCAGCAGCAGGGCTTTCACATCCACCGGCTGGCAGCGCAGGCGCTGGGCCTCGAAGGCGGTGGCGTGGTAGCGCAGCAGGTCTTCGATCTGGCCTTGTAGCGAGGCGGTGCTGTCGCGCAGGATGCGGGCGATCTCGGCCTGGTCGGGGGTGAGCTCGCCAGCCACCCCATCCTGCAGCAAGGCCACGCCTTCGCGGATCGAGGCCAGCGGCGTCTTCAGCTCGTGCGAGATGTGCCGCACGAAGCGGGTCTTGTCGGATTCCAGCGCGGCCAGGCGCTGGCGCAGCCAGTCGAGCTGGCGGCCCAGGCGCTGCAGGTCGACCGGGCCGCGCACGGTGATGGGTTGGTCGAACTGGTTGGCGCCCAGCCGGTTGATGGCCGCCCCGATGCGCCGCATGGGCCGCGACAGCCACCAGCCGAAGCCGAACGCGAAACCGGCGGCCACCACCAGCGCGCCGATCACCAGGCCGCTGATCAACTGGCGCTGGCGTTCCAGATCGGCCAGCAACGCGTCATTGCGGCGGTCCACCTCTTTCTGGCTGCGTTCCGCCAGGGCTTCGTTGGCCGCATGCAGACGGCTGAAGATGGGCGTGAGCAGCGGCAGTGCGGCCTGGCGCGGCGTGGCATTGAGGATGTCCCAGGCACCTTCGGCCTGCACGGCCCATTCATGGAAGGTCTGCGCCTCGGCGGGCATCGTGGAGACGATCACGTCCTGCGTGGCGCGGGCCTCCTGCCAGGCCGCCTGGTAGCGATCACGCAAGGTGTCATCGTCGAGCACCAGGAACTGCCGCGCGCTGCGCTCCATTGCCACGGTGCGTTCGGCCAGGCGTTGGGCACTCTCGGTCAGCCGGACCGCGTTGTGGGACACGGCGCGGCTCTGCTTGGCCACGTGCTCCAGCGTCAACAGGGCCTGCACAGCCGCGCCCCCCAGCAAGGCGGCGATCACCAGGAACGCAGCCAGCAGGGATTGGCGGAAGGACAGGCCCCGGAGCCGGCGCAGGGCCGGGAGCGGCTGGGTGTGCATGGATGGTGTGAAACGAGAATGGTTGCTTGTCAGTGTGACGGCAAGCTTAGAGGAGGGGGCTATCCCTGCGATGCCCCGGGGTGGCCTGACACCGGGTTGATTCACATTTGTTTCGTGTTAAAAATATTTGTTACAGGATTCAAGCTTGGCGAAGCGGTTGCGTGGTCTCTCGCCTAGGGACAAGCGGCTGCAGGCCGGCTGGCACAATAAAGGGTTGCCCTGTCCGAACCTTCCAACCCTGCTTGATCACGCCATGCTCTGGAGCCGAATCGACCGCCTGCTGGACCGCCTGCGTCCGCGCCGCCAACCAGCGGTCCTCGTGGTCGATGCACTGCTGATCGCGCTGGCCTGGCATGCCACCTACCTGTTCCGTATGGGGGTGGAGCGTTGGCTGCATGAGCCGCCTCACTATGACGGGGCTGTGCTGCTGGGCGTGGTGCTCATCTACAGCCTGTGGTCCTGGGCACTGGACGTGCCCAAGGCGGCCTGGCGTTATGTCAGTTTCAACGAGGTGGCGCGCCTGGGCTGGATGTGCCTGGGCGCTGGCCTGGTGTCGGCCGTGCTGGTGCTGATGGCGCAACTGGTGGAGGTGCCGCGGGCCGTGCTGGCGCTGCACCCCTTGATCGCCCTGATGACCCTGACCCTGGCGCGCATGCTGCTGCGCATGGCGCATGAGCATGCACGGGCCCGCCGCACCGGCACGAACGACAGCGGCCAGCGCGCGTTGGTGCTGGGCGCGGGGGCCGCAGCCAAACTGCTGATCGCCGGCATCCAGCACCGTGGTTGGACGGTGGTGGGCCTGCTCGATGATGACCCGCGCAAGCATGGCGCCCGCGTGGCCGGCGTCTCGGTGTGGGGCGGGCTCGATCTGCTGTCGCAGGCCGACACGCTGCAGGGCATCTCGCACCTGATCCTGGCCATGCCGTCGGCCTCTGGCGCCCAGCGCAAGCGTGCGCTCGACCTGGCCGTGGCCGCCGGCCTGCCCGTGGTGACGGTGCCCAGTGCGGCCGAGCTGCGCGAGGGCCGCTCGCGCATCGACCGTGTACGCGACATCGAGCCCGACGACCTGCTGGGCCGTGAATCCGTCAAGCTGGACGAATCGGGCGTGTCTTCGCTGATCAGCGGCCAGACGGTGCTGGTCACGGGCGCTGGCGGCTCGATCGGCTCCGAGCTGTGCCGCCAGATCGCCCGCTACGGCCCATCTCGCATCGTGCTGTTCGAGCTCAGCGAGTTCGCCCTTTACCAGGTCGAGCAGGACCTGGGCGAGCGTTTCCCGCGCCTGCCCCTGGTGCGCCTGGTGGGCGATGTGAAGGACCTGGACGCGCTGCGCCGTGTGATGGGCCAGCACCGCCCGCACATCGTCTTCCATGCGGCGGCCTACAAGCACGTGCCGCTGATGGAAGACGAGAACGCCTGGATCGCTGTGCGCAACAACACGCTGGGCACCTTCCTGGCGGCCCAGGCCGCAGCCGAACAGGGCGTGCAGCGCTTCGTGCTGATCTCCACCGACAAGGCCGTGAACCCCACCAACGTGATGGGCGCCACCAAGCGCGCCGCCGAAATGGTGGTGTCGCACTGGGCACAGCAGGCGCCGGGCACGCGCTTCATGGCCGTGCGCTTCGGCAATGTGCTGGGCTCCAGCGGCAGCGTGATCCCCAAGTTCAAGGAGCAGATCGCCAAAGGCGGGCCGGTCACGGTGACGCACCCCGAGATCACGCGCTACTTCATGACCATCCCCGAGGCGGCGCAGCTGGTGCTGCAGGCCGCGGCCCTGGCTGAATCGGGCCAGGTCTTCGTGATGGACATGGGCCAGGCGGTGAAGATCGCTGATCTGGCGCGCGAGCTGATCAAGCTGTCGGGCCACACCGAGGCCGAGATCCCCATCGTGTTCAGCGGCCTGCGCCCCGGCGAGAAGCTCTATGAAGAGCTGCTGGCCGATGACGACACCACGCTGCCCACACCGCACCCGCGGCTGCGCCTGGCGCAGCTCAAGGAGGCCTTGTCGGACGACTGGATCGAACGCATGCAGGCACTGGCGACCGAAGGCCAGGGCCTGCAGGCCGGCGAGGTGCGCTCCCGCCTGCACGCGCTGGTGCCCGAGTACGCGCCGCGCTGAGCTGTTTTGGGTTGAGCGGGTGCAGGCCTAGACCGACACCAGCACGTCGACCTCGGTGCTGCCCAGCACGCGCCGGGTCACGCTGCCCAGGAACAGCCGCTGCAGCATGCCATCGGCATGCTTGCCCATCACGATCAGATCGGCATTGAATGCCTGCACCTGTTGGAGGATGCGGGCCGCAGCATTGCCATGTTGCACCACGGTGAGGGTGGCGTCCGTCGGCAGGCCGGCAGAGCTGAGCAGTTCGTTCAGCTGCTGCTCGGCCTGCGTGTGCGCTGCGACTTGGTATTGGTCAATCTCGGCCAGGCTGACACCCGCATAGCGCAGGCTGCCTTCAAAAGGCAAGTCGAAGGCATGCAGCAGGCACAGCCGGGCGCCGGGTGCGATGGCGCGGGCCAGGTCGATGGTGCGCAGGGAGGCGGACGACAGGTCCACGGGGACCAGCACGCTGCGGTAGGCCTCGCTGGGTGCCTGCCGGACCACCAGCATGGGACGCGTGGCGCTGCCGAGCAGGCGTTCTGCGGTCGAGCCCAGCACCAGGTGGCGCAGCAGGCTGTCCCCGTGGCTGCCCAGTACCACCAGGCTGCTCTGGTGGGCATCGGCCTCGGCCTGCAGGGTGGGCAGCAAATCACCGACCGTGGTTTTCACTCCGGCCTGCACCCCTTGCTCTTGCGACAGCAGATCGGCCAGTTCCTGCAGCCGGGCCTGCGCGCTGTCCAGCAGTCGCTGGTCCAGGTCGGCGGGCAGCGAGCCGGCGCTCGCCAGTTGCTGCAGCCTGGCCATGGGAGCCTGTTGCGCCACGTGGACCAGGTCCAGGCGGGCGCCGTTCTGGCGGGCCAGCAGGGCCGCCCTTTGCGCGGCGTGCAGTGCCGGGGGCGACAGGTCGGTCGCGGCGAGGATGTGGGTCAAGGAGGCCATTGACAGCAAGGCGCCTCAAAAGTACATCGGATCAGACGCTGCCGCCGCGTCCGCTCCGGCTAGTGGGAGGCGGCAGTTTCAGCATGTCGTCCACCATGTCCAGCAGTGCCGTGATCTGCAGAGGCTTGGTCAGGTAGGCCGCAGCGCCTGCCTTCAGGGCATTGTCGATCTGTTCGGGCAGCGCATCCGCCGAAATCATCACCACCGGGATGTGCTGGGTTTCAGGGTTGGCCTTGGCCAGTTTCAGGAAGTCCAGGCCCGAGGCATCAGGCAGGTGCACATCCAGCAGGATCAACTGCGGCAAGGGCCCGCGCAATCGATCATGCAGCGCGGCCAGGCCGGCCTCGATGGTGGCGGCGACCGTCAGCTTGATCCAGGTGCGGCTGGACAAGGCGGCTTGCACCACGGCCGTGTTGGCATGGTTGTCTTCCACGTAGAGCACGTGGCGCGTGTCGCGGGCCGCGTCGTCGGCGTCCATGGCGGGCTCATGGCGGGGCGGGGCGGGAGGCGCCGCCGGCGGCTCAGAGGCCAGCTGCGTGGCCGGCAGCGACAGCGTGAAGGTCGAGCCCGAGCCTTCGCGGCTGCTGGCCTCCAGCTGGCCATTCATCAGCAGGGCCAGGTGGCGGCTGATCACCAGACCGATGCCGGTGCCATCGGGGGTGTTTTTCTCGCGGCCCAGCCGGTTGAAGGGCTGGAAAAGCTGGGCCAGCTGGGCTTCGGTCATGCCCAGGCCGGTGTCGGTCACCACGATGTTGACGGTGGGCGGCTCCGAACTCTTGTGGCGCAGCAGCGCGGCCTGCACGTGCACGCTGCCCCCGGGCCGGTTGTACTTCACGGCGTTGCTCAGCAGGTTGGTGAGCACCTGCTTGAGCCGGGTCTCGTCGGCCAGCACGCCCCATCCCGCCGGCAATGTGCCATCGATGGTCAGGGAAACCTGCTTCTGGCGCGCCAGATCGTCCACCAACTGGCGCGTGGCATCCAGCAGCGGTGGCAGGGGCAGGCGCACGGCGGTCAGCTTGAGGGTGCCGGCGTCGATGCGGGACAGGTCCAGCACGTCGTCGATCATGTCCAGCAGGTGCCAGCCCGCCTGCTGGATCTGCTGCAGGCGGTGGTTCTGGGCGTCGCTCAGGGGGGGGCGACGGTCCAGGCCCATGACCTGCGCAACGCCCAGGATGGCGTTGAGCGGGGCGCGCAGCTCATGGCTCATGCGCGAAAGGAAATCGCTCTTGGCCTGGTTGGCCGATTCCGCGGCGGCACGCTGCAGCCGCGCATCGTCGATGGCCGCGGTCATGCGTTCGGCATGGCCGGTGACCATCAGCAGCAAGGTGCCCAGGGCGGCGGCAAAGCCCACGCCGCCGATCGCAAACAGCCAGGCTGTGGCCCGCCCTCCCACCGAGGGCACAGGCCCCACGGCCCACATGTGCAGGGACCATTCCCGCTGCGCGAAGGACAGGGGCACTACCACCGAGTGCGGTGAAGGCGTCTTGGCGTTGCGCCCGCAACCCGACGTGCCGCCCAGGAAGAGGGGCTCGCCCTTGGATTCGCTGCGGTCGAGCAGGCAGGCCTGCATGAAAGGCGGCATGTCCTTGAGCACGGCCACCAGCGCATCGTCGATGCGCAGCGCCAGGAACACCACGCCCATGGCGGTGGCGTTGCGGTCCGAGGCCAGCACCGTGGGGCTGCGGTAGACCGCCCGGTAGATCACCACACCGAGCTGGTTGCCCTTTTCCTGTGTCAGCCGCATGCCCGGGGAGGCTGCAGGCTGGTTGCTCAGGATGGCTTGCTGGTAGGTCTGGCGTGCCAGCGGCACGGAGAGGATGTTCAGGCCCAGCGCAGCCTCGTTGCCGTCAAGTGGTTCGATGAAGCGGATCGCGGCCAAGTCGGGGCCCTGTGCTGCCACCCGACCTGGCTGATCGAAGACGCGGTAGCCCGTCACGCCCTCCGCGCGCTGGAGCATCTCGAAAGTCTCCAAACGCCCGATCCCGAGCTTTTCCGTCCAGCCCAGCGCCTGCGTGCCCGGCAGTTGCCGCAGCCAGCTGGTGGAGGCGCGGCGGAACTCATCGCGCTCGACACTGTCGGAGGCGTCGTAGATGCCGCGCATGGATTCCAGCGCAGCCAGATAGGCGTTCAGGCGCAGGCGCATGGCATTGCTGGTGGCCTCGGCGTGCAGGCGGAAGGCCGAGTCCTCACGCTCCTGATCCCAATCCTGGATCTGGCGGATGCCCAGCCCCAGCAGGATCGACGAGGCCAGCAGCGGCATGCCCACCACGAAACGGCGCTGGCGCCACAGCCGCTCCGGGCGGCCCCACAAGGTCAGCAGCAGCGGCGTGCCCATCAGCACGCCGAGCATGTCGCCCGCCCACCAGCTGGCCATCAGCGGCAGCCATTCCGTGTAGGGCGTGGCGCCGGTCAGCACCAGCGTGGTCGAGGTGAGCACGGGGTTGATCACGCAGGCCAGCGGGCCGGCCAGCAGCATGAAGCGGGTGATGTCGCGCAGGTTGTCCAGCGGCAGCGGGGCGTTCTCGTCAGGGCCTTGCACCCAGCGTGCGGCCACCCAGGCCTGCAGGCCGCCGCCCAGGCCGCTGGCGGCCAGCCCCAGGAAACTGCCCCAGTGCTGCAGCGCGCTGTGGTCGGCCAGCACGCCGATGGCGCCCACCGTCAGCGAGCCCAACCCTACCGCAACCGCTTGTGCACGCCCCCAGCACAGCACGCAGGCCAGCCCGAATCCGGCCGCCAGGTACAGCAGGGAGATGGTGTCACTGGACGTGGACAGCGCCAGGGAAACGGTACCTGCGGCAACGTAGATGAGGTAGGTCACGATCCCCCGGGACCAGCGGCCGTGGGGAGCAAATGCCTCGGGCATGGGGTGGTGTCTTGCCAAGGTGGGAGTTCGCGGAGCGTTGGCCCCAGAGTATCCGCCAGAGCACAGCCGGCACATAGGGCTTTTGCGCGTCGGTGGCCTTATTGTTGTTTGTGCCCCTAGACTTTGGGACTTCACATCCATTGAGACCCAGGAGAGACCCCATGCAAGCCATGTCCCTGCGTACCGCCTGGTGGGCGGGCAAAGCCTTGTTGGCCGTGGCCGCGCTTTGGCCCCTCATTTCCGTGCCGGCGCATGCCGAGGCGCCACAGGTCAAGACCCAGGTGCCGGGCTACTACCGCCAGGCCGTCGGCGATTTCGAGGTGACGGTGCTGCACGATGGCCAGATCAAGCTGGACACGAAGCTGCTCAAGAACTTGCGCGCCGGCGAGATCCAGAAACTGCTGGCCCTGCAGTTCCGCAACAATCCAACGCCCACCGCCGTCAACGCCTTCCTGGTCAACACCGGCCGCCAATTGGTGCTGGTGGACACCGGCGCGGCCAAGGTGTTCGGGCCCACGCTGGGGCAGGTGCTGGCCAACCTCAAGGCGGCCGGCTACGAGCCCGGACAGGTCGATGCGGTGCTGTTGACCCACCTGCACGGCGACCACGCCGGCGGCCTGCTGGGCGCCGATGGCCAGCGCGTCTTCCCCAAGGCCACGGTGTACGTGTCCCAGGCCGAGGCCAGCCACTGGCTGGCGGCCGATGCCATCGCCAAGGCGCCCGAAGCCATGAAGGGGTTCTTCAAGATCGCCCAGGACGCCACCGCCCCCTACGCCCAGGCCGGCGCACTCAAGACCTTTGCCGGCGCCACTGAAATCCTGCCCGGCATCAAGGCCCTGCCGGCCCCCGGCCACACGCCCGGCCACACCGGCTACCTGCTTGAATCCAAAGGGCAAAGGCTGCTGATCTGGGGTGACCTGGTCCACAACGTGGCCGTGCAGATGGCCCACCCCAACGTCACCATCGAGTTCGATGCGGACCCGGCCGTGGCGGCGCGCACGCGCCAGGCGCTGTTCAAGTGGACGGCGCAAGATGCCTTGCTGGTGGCCGGCATGCACCTTCCTTTCCCGGGCCTGGGCCATGTCCGTGAAGACGGCCGAGGCCGCTACAGCTGGGTGCCCATCGATTTCGCGCTCTGGCCCGACGCACCCTGAATCTGCGCTGGCGGCGAAGTCGTCAGCTTTGCACGACAAGCCCGCTCAAAGCGCGCCCCGTGAGACCTTCGTCGCACGATTTGACCCCGCTTTACCCTGTGATTGAACTTTGCAGCGCCCACCGCTCTCCTATACTGGGAGATCTGTGGGCGTTTGTTCTCCACAGGCATCCTTGTGCAGCACGAGGCAAGACACGATGACCTCCAAATTCAAGATCGCCGGCTGGGTAGCCGTGGGCGCCCTCGCAGGCGGCCTGACCACTCTTCAGTTCCAGGCCACGGCCCGCAATGCAGCGCCTCAGCTGCCCCTTGAAGAGCTGCAGCAGCTGGCCGCCGTCTTCGGCATGGTCAAGACCGACTATGTCGAGCAGGTCGACGAGAAGAAGCTCATCAGCGACGCCATCGGCGGCATGGTGGCGGGGCTCGATCCGCACTCGCAGTATTTCGACAAGACCACCTTCAAGGAATTCCGCGAAGGTACCACCGGCAAGTTCGTCGGCGTGGGCATCGAGATCGGCATGGACGACGGCCTGGTCAAGATCGTGTCGCCCATCGAAGGCTCGCCCGCCTTCCGCGCCGGCCTCAAGAGCGGCGACCTGATCACCAAGATTGACGAGACCTTCGTCAAGGGCCTGACCATGGACCAGGCCGTCAAGCGCATGCGCGGCGAGCCCAGCACCAAGGTCCTGCTCACCATTTTCCGCAAGAGCGAGAACCGCAGCTTCCCCGTGAGCATCACGCGTGAAGAGATCCGCGTGCAGAGCGTGCGCACCAAGCTGGTCGAGCCCGGTTACGCCTGGGTGCGCGTGAGCCAGTTCCAGGACCGCACGGTGGAGGATTTCGTCGCCAAGGTCACCAAGCTCTATGCTGAAGATCCGAAGCTCAAGGGCCTGGTGCTCGACCTGCGCAACGACCCGGGCGGCCTGCTCGAAGGTGCCGTGGCGATTTCTTCGGCCTTCCTGCCCAAGGACGTGGTGGTCGTGACCACCAACGGCCAGCTGCCTGAATCCAAGCAGAAGTTCCTGGCCCGCCCGGAAGACTATTCCCGCCGGCTGAGCAGCGATCCGTTGTCTCGCCTGCCCGCCGGCCTCAAGACCGTGCCCCTGGTGGTGCTGGTCAACGAAGGCTCGGCCTCGGCTTCTGAAATCGTCTCTGGCGCGCTGCAGGATCACAAGCGCGCCACGGTGATGGGCGCCCAGACCTTCGGCAAGGGTTCGGTGCAGACCGTGCGCCAGCTCACCGCCGACACGGCGCTGAAGATCACCACCGCACGCTACTACACCCCCAGCGGCCGCTCCATCCAGGCCAAGGGCATCGTGCCCGACCTGATGGTCGACGAAACGCCCGATGGCAACCTGTTCGGCGCCCTGCGCATGCGCGAGGCCGATCTGGAGAAGCACATCGCCAGCGGCCAGGGTGCGGAAGTCAAGGACGCCGCCCGCGAGAAGGCGCGCGAAGAGGCCATCAAGAAGCTGGAAGAAGCGGCAGCCAAGAAGGACGAGAAGCCCAAGCCCCTGCCCGAGTTCGGCAGCGAGGAAGACTTCCAGCTGCAGCAGGCGCTCAACCGCCTCAAGGGCAAGCCCGTGCTGGTCTCCAAGACCATGACCGAGCGCCAGCCCGAAGACGCCAAAGCTGCCGAGTGATCACCGTGGCGCCGCGTGGACGATAGCCAGCGCCTGCGCTACAGCCGGCACCTGCTGCTGGACGAGTGGTCTGAAGACGCCCAGGAGCGGCTGCTGGCCTCGCATGCCCTGGTGATCGGGGCGGGTGGGCTGGGTGCTCCGGCCCTGATGTACCTGGCCAGTGCGGGGGTGGGGCGCATCACCGTGGTCGACCACGACACCGTGGACCTGACCAACCTGCAGCGCCAGATCGCGCACACCACTGACCGCGTCGGCCTGCCCAAGGCAGATTCGGCACGCCAGGCCCTGGCGCAACTGAACCCCGGGGTGCAGGTGCACGCCCTGGCACAGGCGGCCGATGAGTCGCTGCTACGCACCTGGGTGCCGAAGGCCGATGTGGTGCTCGATTGCACCGACCGATTCGACATCCGCCACCTGATCAACCGCGTGTGCCGAGAGTCCGGGGTGCCGCTGGTGTCGGCAGCGGCGCTGCGATTCGACGGCCAGATCAGCGTGTATGACCCGCGCCAGCCGCAGTCGCCCTGTTATGCCTGCCTGTTCCCGCCCGATGCGCCGCCTGAAGAGGCGCGCTGCGCTTTGCTGGGCGTGTTCGCTCCGCTGGTGGGGATGATGGGTGTGGTGCAGGCCGGCGAAGCCATCAAGCTGTTGGCCGGGTTGGATGCCTCAGCCGGGCAGGTGCCCCTGACCGGGCGGTTGCTGATGGTCGATGGGCGCAGCTGGCAGGTCACGGCCTTGTCGGTGCGGCGTGACCCGGCCTGCCCGGTGTGCGCAGGGCGCCCCTGAAAGAACAACGCCCTGACCGGCAGGCGGGCAGGGCGCGTGGGGCGCGGCGATGGTGGCAGGTTTACTTGGCGCCGGCCACCCAGTTCATGGCCTGTTTGTAGACGAACACGGAGTTCGTCATGAGGTACCGCTTGAACAGGCGGCGCGGTTCGCTGGCCAGGCGGTACAGCCATTCCAGGCCATGGTTCTGCATCCACACCGGGGCACGGCGCAGCGTACCGGCATGGTAGTCGAACGCGGCGCCCACGCCGATCATCACGGCCGACACGCGGCCCTTGTGATCGGCCATCCAGGCCTCCTGCTTGGGACAGCCCAGACCGACGAACACCACGTTGGCGCCGGAATGGTTGATCGCATCCACATGGGCCTGGTCATGCTGCTCCATCGCCTCGCCGAAAGGCGGGGAGATCATGCCGGCGATGCGCAGGGTGGGGAAGCTCTTGCGGACAGCGGTTTCCAGCTTGTCCAGCGTGTGCTGCGTGCTGCCGTAGAAGAACACGGACTGGCCGAGTTCTTCAGCGACCTTCATGTAACGCCACATCAGGTCAGGGCCGTTGATGCGCTGCTGCTCTTCGAAGCCCGAGTTGCTGAGAACCCAGGCCACGGGGGCGCCATCTGGCAGGGCCATGTCGGCACCGGCCAGCACATCGTGGAACGACGCGTCGCTGTCGGCGGTGACCACCGAGTGAACGTTGCACAGGCAGACGTATCGAGATTCACGTTGGCGGGCCCAGGTGGCCAGGCGCGCCAGCGCCTGATCCCAGTCGATCGCGTCGATGAACGTCGACAGCACGGTGGCGCCGGAACGCCGGGTGCGCTGTTTCAACGTCTGCAGGTAGATGCTGTAGTTGGAGGGTTTCATGGTGTATGTCTTGCTCTCACCATCCTTTGGTCACAACTCTACCGTAGGAGACCTGTTCTCCGCTCAGGGCAAACCTAGGGGCGTTGCATGCGGAGTGTGCGAATTGACGTGTTTTGTGCGGGTTTGTCCTTGAAAAAATGGCTAAAAGTGCGTTTTTAACGGATCAGGGCGCCCCCTTGTTTCGGGGGGAAGCCGGCCAGAGAGGCGTCAAGCCGTGTAAGGGAATGTTGCACCAGGCCCCTTTGAGGGTCATGGCGCTCCGCTGCGCGCCATGTACGCGCTCATCATCTCCGTCAGTTCTTCCACCAGTCGATCGATGCCGAATGGCGGGTGAGGCAGGCTGAGGTACTGCATCACCGTGTACACGGTGCTGTTGTAGGCGATGAAGACGCTGACCTGCAGGTCCCGGGGGCGGTATTCGTCATGGTGGTGCAGCATGTACTGCCGCGCCACCTCCATGAGCTGCTGCTCGGCCGCCTGGACGGCTTGGGCCGTGCGCAGTTCATGCCAGTGGCGCGCCACCGCCCGATAGCCCAGGTTCTCCGACACCAGGGCCACGATCTCCGTCAGGCAGGTCTTGTAGAAGGTGGGGTAGTCCAGCGCCAGCCGCTGTGGCAGGTTGCGGGTGACCACCAGGGCGACATCCGTGGACATCTGGGACACCAGGGCGGCCAGCAGCTCGTCCTTGTTCTTGAAGTACTGGTAGAGGGAGCCCACGCTGACGCCGGCCTCTTCGGCCACGTCGCGTGTGGTCAGGTGCAGGCCTCGGCGGTCAAACACGCGCGCGGTGGCTTCGATCAAGTTCTTGACCAGGAATTGGGAGCGCTGCTGCTGCGGGGGCTTGCGCATAGGGGGAGCACGTCGGTTTGCGAATTGAATGCGAACATTTGTTTGCATCATAGTGAAGGGGCTGATCACAGACAAGGAGACCCCCCATGCTGACCGCGCAAGCCCCCGCATCCGCCGACATCCCGTCAGACCCGACGCACTTCAACGTCTCCGACGAGGAGAAGACCAACGTGGCTGATGTGCGCAGGCTCGGCCCTGATTCGCTGATCTGGGACCGCCTGGGCGATCTCAGGGGCCTGTTGACGGTCTTTCGCATCGGCCTGCTGCAGAACATGCATCCGGCCGTGAGCCGCGCCCTTGAGGATCATTCGGGCGAGGTCTTTCTGAAGAATCCATGGAACCGGCTGTTGCGTTCGCTGCCACCCATCATGGGTGTGATCTATGCGCCCGATCCAGGTGCCATCGGGCGCAAGGTGCATGACTACCACGTGGACATCAAGGGGACGCTCCAGTCGGGGCAGGCATATCACGCACTCAGTCCTGATCTGTTTTTTTGGACACACGCCACCTTCGTCGAGGGCGTCATCGCCATGAGTGAGCGCTTCGGCACCCCCTTGACGGAATGCGAACAGGTGCTGCTGTATGACGAGTCCATCGAGTGGTATCGCCGCTATGGACTGTCGATGCGCCCTGTGCCACCGGACTACGCCAGCTTCAAACGTTATTGGGCCGACATGCTTGACACCCTGCAACCCACGCTCATCACGGATCATGCGCTGAAACTGCGCCGCACGCCCAGGCCCTTCGATTCGATCCCCAAGCCGGTGTGGTGGCTGATCGATCCCTTCGTCAACCGGTTTTCCCAGTGGCTGGCCCGGGGCACCTTGCCCTTGCAGGCGCGCTCGAAGCTGGGCCTGGACTGGTCGGCGCTGGACGAGCGCCTGCTGCGCATGTTCTGCGCGCTGGTGCGCGTGACGTTCCGCATGATCCCCAAGGAGCGGCGCTACCTGCCGATGGTGAGGGCCTGGCGTGCGCAGAGGGCCGCAGCCACCCCGTGGTCCCCACGTGAGCCGGAACATCACGCGGCCCAGTGACAAGCCGAGGTATCGGCTCTGCCCTTTGTACCTACATACATAGAGAGAGGAGAAGCTCGCCCTGTCGAAGGTCGCGGTGCCATCACGAACGCCATAGAGTCCTGGCAATTGCCACTGCAGCCAGCTTCATGGGTCAACCAGCGCCACTCTTTGCCCTGGACAATTGCGTCCTGACCTGTTCAAGCGCTTGCGCCGCCGCGCCGGCAGCGCAGTACTGAGAGTTGTATGCGCCATGTCTGGGCCTTCGCTGTCCGTTGTACTCGTGGCTGGGCCGCCGTGGCAGTGCCCTGCATCTTGGCCTCGCTGTCTGCGTGCTCAGCCCAGCACTACGTTCTGAACCAGCCGCTTAAGGAGCACCCTGGGCCGGCAGGCTACTCAATCCGGAACTTGGAGCGAGGCGGAAACACGGACAGCCTCAACATCGTGCTTGCACTGTCCGGTGGTGGCTTTCGTGCAGCAGCGCTCTCCTTTGCCGTCATGGAGGTTCTCCATGAGACGGAGATAACGTGGGATGGTCATCGCACGACGCTGCTTGATGAAGTCGACTTCATATCCGGAGTGTCCGGCGGCGCCTTGCCTGCAGCCTACTATGGGCTCCACAGGGATGCGTTCTTTACACGCTTTCCCGCTGAAGTGCTTTTCAAAGACCTGCAGGGTCACCTGGTGAGCCGGGCCATCTCGCCTGCAGGGCTCTGGCGCCAGACCTCGCCAAGATATGGCCGTGGCGATCTGTTGCAGGAGGTCCTGGACGAGGAGGTCTTCCACGGGGCGACATTTGCAGAGCTGTCCAGGCGCCGACCAATGGTCTACGTCAATGCAACAGACATGCGCCACGGGGCCAGGTTCGAGTTCAGCCAAGATCAGTTCGACTACCTCTGCTCTGACCTGTCTTCGGTCCCACTGGCGCGTGCCGTGGCCGCTTCCATGGCTGTTCCGGTTGTCTTCAGTCCGATCACCTTGTGGAACTACACCGACACTTGTACCGTCAACCTGGACCTCTACAAGTTTGATTCGGACATCGGCAAGGCCAGGTACATCCATCTGGTCGATGGTGGACTCGCGGACAACATTGGTGTGCGAATGCCTTTGGAGATCATCTTGTCACGCGGAGGCATCATCGAGGCGACCAAGCAGGCTGGCTTCCGCGGCGTCCGCAAGCGTGTGTTCATCCTCGTCAACGCACAGTTGCAACCTGACTTTGAAGAGGACAGCTCACCTGACACGCCTGGCCTCGTGCGTCAGCTCAGGGCTGCAATAGATGTCCCGATCGACAGATACTCTTCAGACAGTGTGAGCCTGCTGCGCAGTGCTGTCGGACGGTGGAAGGCTCAAATCGCCGATGCTTCTGATGAACGCCTGGGCGACTACATATCCCGTGGTACGGAGTTCCATGTCATTGAGGTTTCGCTCAGAGACCTTCCACGCGAGTTCCGCGATTTGAAGTCGATGGCGACCTCGCTGCGGCTGACCGAAGCAGAGCTGGAGCGGATGAGAGCCTTCGTTCGGGCCTCGCTCTCGAAGAACCCAGAGTGGCAAAAGCTCCATGGTGAGCTGCACGCGCACCTTGTCCCTTTGCAGTAGGAATCATTCTCGATGGTGTAGAGTGAGGTCTACCGTGAAGCGGGCCACCTGCACACTGCTGCCACGCGAGCTTGCGTGGCCAACAGTCAGGCGCAGGCAGGCCGTTTCTGGTCGCTGTTGAAACTGATCTAGCCATTTCCCATGAGTGCTTTGCCCCGGCCATGCGTCCATCTGGTCGAGGACGACCCTTCCCTGAGGCAAGCCATCTCTGCGTTGCTTCGCTCCTTGAACCACGACGTCGCGACCTACGGCTCAGCAGAGGAGTTTCTGGCGGCGGCCCCCAACCTGGGATTGGGCTGCGTTCTGCTGGACGTCCATTTGCCCGGCGACAGCGGCGTCGTCCTGCAGCGCGCGCTCAACCAGATGGGCTTCAATATGCCCATCGTCTTTCTGACCGGCCATGGAACGATTCCACTGACGGTGCAGGTGATGAAGGCCGGTGCGGCCAATCTTCTTCCCAAACCGTTCAGTGACCAGGAACTGCTCAACGCCGTCGAGAGTGCCATTGCGGTCGACCGCGATGGCTGGAATGCGCGCGCGGCCGCGCTGTCCCTCCGTCAGCGCTACGAATCGCTGTCTCCTCGGCAGAGAGAAGTGTTCGTTCTCGTGGTCGCCGGCCGTTTGAACAAAGTGATTGCGGCAGAGCTGAACATCACCGAGATCACCGTCAAGGTTCATCGGCGGCACATCATGGAAAAGTTCGAGGTTCGGACCGTCGCCGACTTGGTGCGCTCCGCAGAAAAGCTGGGTATCGAAATCCCCGGGCAGGCAGCCTATACCAAGGTGTAATGGCGCCACGGCGCGCACACCTTATGCTTGTCGGATGCAGAAAAATGGGGCCGCTAAGAACGGCGCCGGGAACGGCAAGCTGACATTTTGTGTGGTCGAGAGCGACGCCGCTGTGCGCGCGGCGCTGAGTGCGCCACTGCACGCCATGGGCGTTGATGCCCACGGATTCGTGGATGCAGCAGAGTTCCTGCTCTCCGGCCATTCGCATACGTGCCAAGGGCTCATCGCCGAGTGGTCCATGCGCGGAATGACCGGCCAAGAGTTCCTTCGAGCTCTCGGTGCTGCGGCACGCCCCTTTGTCACGATATTCACGGTCAAGGGCGATGAAGAGGTTGCTGCCGTGGCGGCGCTTCCCGGTGTGACCGCAGTGCTGAAGAAGCCCATTGCCCAGCAAGAGCTGCTGCAGGTTGTGCGCATCGCACTGACGCGCTCTACGTAGACGAGTCGACGGGTTCCAGACGCCGCTAGGCCGTGTGGACTTGTGCTGCCAGGCTTCGGCTGAGGTGGGCAGGGCGGCCTCCCTGGCCCTGACCCGCCGCGGGAAAGCCCATCGGCTCGGAGACAATGCCCCGGCGCATCGCAACGTTGGCAGCCTCGGTGCGGCCGCGCACGCCCAGCTTGCCCAAGATGGCTTTCACATGACACTTGATGGTGCCTTCGGTCACGCCGAGCTGGTTGGCGATCATCTTGTTGCTTCGTCCCATGGCGACCAGGGTCAGGACTTCAACCTCGCGCTGAGTGAGGGGTTGGTAGCCGAACTGGCTTGCCACCAACTCGGCGGCGGACGCGGTCAGGAATCGTTGGCCTCGACCTGCGGCAATGACCGCATCGACCACCTCCTGCAACTGGCAGCCGAGAAGGAGATACCCCAGGACGCCTCGCGACAGGGCAAGCTGGACATCGGCCTCCTTGTCTCTTGGGGTCACGATGACCACACGGGGGCTGACGCGATTCCCCCACGCCTTCTCGACGAGCGTCAATCCAGTGTCGAAATCGCAGACGAAGACAGCGCCAGTGCCGTGCCCCCCGGATGGAGGTGCATTCTGGAATGGATCTATCCGGTTCACATGGAATCGATCAGTGCTGCGCAGCGCAGACGCGACCCCAAGAGAAATCAGTGGGTCGCAATGGCAGATGAAGACGTCACTTAGGTGTTCGTCGGCAATGCTTGTGGCATCAGGCACGATGGTCCCCCGGTTGAGAGCAGATGCCTTGACCATAGTCATGAAATCTCAAACTGAACATTGAGCCTTGGTATAGGCGCCGTTTGTGCCGCCAGCCATGTTGGCTTCGCTCCCCTTGACGGTGGGTCCGAACACTCTCTCCATCGGAGGATGTCCAGTGGGCCGTTGCTGTGCAGACTGCACTTGCGCGCAGGCGCTGGGCCGCATCAGACGTCTCAGCCGCGTCTGGCACCTGGACCTCAAAAGCACAACATGAACCGTACAACATTCGCCGCGGCGACTTCACGCCCGGGTACCACTTGTCCAACATCGTCTCGGCAGCCCTTCTTCAGGAGGGCTTGTCATGGTTGAGGGTGCCGTCAGCGCCATGCTGGCAGGGGACGCGTCTCAGGCGAAACGACCTGTGCTGTCACGGCTGTCCGTTGCCATGTTCGGCATGGTGATGGGCATCGGCGGCTTGGCCAATGCATGGGGCGCTGCGAGTAAGACCTTCGGCTTTCCCTTGGTCATCAGCCAGGTGCTCCTTGGGATCGCCACGGCCATCTTCGCTGTTCTGGTGCTGGCGCATCTTGCCAAGCTGCTCTTGCACTTTCCCGACGTGGCAGAGGAGTTCGCGCACCCGGTGCGGTCGAGCTTCTTCCCGGCCATCTCTGTCGCGTCCATCGTTCTTTCAATCGGCCTGCGGAACTATGCCTTCGAGGTGGCCAACGTCCTGTGGTGCATGGGTGCAGGACTTCACCTCATCTTCGCAATGGTGCTGATCCGCCGTTGGGTGCTGCATGCGCAGGACGAGGGTGTGTTGACCCCCGCGTGGTTCATCCCGGTCGTCGGAAACATCCTGGTGCCAGTTGGTGGTGTGCCGCTAGGCTACGTGGAAGTGAGCTGGTTCTTCTTCTCCGTCGGGCTGATGCTGTGGCTGTCCTTCTTCACCATCGTCCTGCACCGGGTGCTGTTTGTGCCTGCAATGAGCCAGAGAAGCCTGCCCACGCTGTTCATCCTGCTGGCACCACCGTCCATTGGCCTGTCGGCCTACTTGGCCTTTACCGGCGGCCAGGCGGGGGCGATGGGCGACATCCTCTACTGCCTGGCCTTGTTCATCGCGATGCTCTTGCTGAGCCTCATCCGCCACGCCGCGCACGGCCCATTCTTCATGAGCTGGTGGGCAATGACCTTCCCGGTGGACGGATGGGCGGGAGCCTCCATCGGCTACTACCATGCACGACCTTCCACTTACACGGCAGCGATCGCGCTGGTCGCGCTTGGTCTCGCGAGTTGCGTCGTCCTCTGGGTCACAACCCGCACCACGTTCCACATGGCCTCCGGCGCAGCCTTCAACGAAGACTGAGCCGGATGTGTGGTTCTCTCTCGGTCATGGCTGTGGTGCCGGCCGATGCGTCAAGCTGCCCCGCACTGCGACGGGGCAACTCGCTCAAGCTGGTGAGTCCTTGGCCACCGAAAGATCCACCCGGAACGTGATTTCGATGAGCTGCTCCGGGAAGGCCAGGCGAGAGACACCAATGAGATTGCTCGCCACACGCGGCGTCTTGCCATAGACGCCGCGTCGCACTTCACCGGCCACGGCAAACGCTGCGGGAACGTCGAGGACGAACAGGGTCTCCTCGACGACTTGATCGAAGGTCGCCCCGAAATGGGAAAGCAGTTTGCGAGCGTTCTCATAGGTCGCCTGCATCTGCAGGCCCATGTTCGAGAACCCCGAGGGGCGGCCGGCAGCGTCAAGCGTGGCCGCGCCGATCAGGTTGCCCTGCGCATCGTGGCTCAGTTGCCCTGACACGTAGATCGTGTCGCCCACCTTGACGGCTTGGGCATAGCCATAGGCATCCTCCCACGGCACACCGTGGTTGGCGATTTGCTTCGACTGAGGCGTTGTGGTCTGGGTCATTTCAAAATCCTGGATAAAAATGGCAACTCGCCAAGAGGCGGGGTTGCCCCGCCTCAAAGTCGTCAACGCTCGATGACAGCAGCGTGAACAGGCGCGAGCGATTCGTGCTGGGTCTGCGTGCGTTGAGCCGCCTTGTGAACCATGGTGTAGGCGTAATCGACGCCCATGCCATAAGCGCCAGAGTGCTCCTTGGCGACTTTCATGACGGCGTCGTATGTGTCGCGGTTCTTCCAGTCGCGTTGCCATTCCAGCAGGACTTGCTGCCAGGTCACTGGCACCACGCCGGCTTGCACCATCCGTTGCATGGCGTAGTCATGCGCGTCCTTCGTGGTGCCGCCCGACGCGTCGGCGACCATGTATATCTCGTAGTTCCCTTCAAGCATCGCGCACAAGGCGAAGGTGGTGTTGCAGACCTCGGTCCACAGGCCCGCGACGATGACCTTCTTGCGGCCGTTGGCGGCCAGGGCATCGCGTACCTTCTGGTCGTCCCACGAGTTCATCGAAGTGCGCTCCAGCGTCTTCTTCTCGGGAAAAACGTCGAGCAGTTCGGGATAGGTGAAGCCGGAGAAAGTCTCGGATTCAACCGTGGTGATGGTCGTGGGGACGTCGAAGATCCTGGCAGCCTTGGCCAGGCCGATGACGTTGTTCTTCATCGCTTGTCGGTCCATCGACTGCACACCGAAGGCCATCTGGGGCTGATGGTCGATGATGATCAGCTGACTGTTCTTGGGTGTCAGGACTTCAAGTTTGGCTTGGGAGGACATGTTCGTTCCAGAGGGAGTTGTAGAGCTGAGCCCACGGTTGGGGCAGCGGCCTTCGCGAGCGAGTTGAGCTCGCGAGTCCATGGGGACGTCGGCAGAATAGGTTTCCAGGCAGCCCTTGCCATCTCCACTTCGACATAGAGAGACGGTGCAGCCGCGCACAGAATCACGCCGATCCCGGCAGCGCCCGCGCTTTTCGCTCCTACGGCTTGGGTCGGCATCTTTCGATGGAGGGATGTGTGCCGACGGGAAGTCGGCCACCATCGGCTCGTGGAAGGAGCATCGCCGGTCAGCGTTGCACTGCGCTTTCCTGTGTTCCACGTATCAGACGCGAACTCGATGCTTCTTACCGACGACCGATTCAATGACTTGTGCGAGGCCTTTCGGTCGACGGGCGGTGTCATTGGGGCAGAGGAACTGGCGAGCACCCTGCAGCGCTCGCACGGACAAGGCGTCGGACTGGTCGCGCGCTGGATTGTCGACGGGCATCTGATCTCGTTCCACTGGCGAGGCGGCTACTGGATTCCGCGATTTCAACTCTTGCCGACCGCGGAGCACATCGCGCCACAGCTGCCCCCGGTGCTCGCGGAGCTCCCGCACACGAGCGATGCCCTGTCAAGAGCTGAATGGTTTGCCGATGCGAACGCTGCTCTTGACGGGGAAAGGCCATGCGATGTTCTGGCGAGGGCACCGCAACGTGTTCGCGAAGCCGCCAGAATGCTGCGCTTTGCCGTCGATGGTTGACTGCAAGCGCATGGGGGCACGTGGAAGAAGGGGCCGCTATACAAAGGTATAGTGGTCCTTCGGGTTGCGGTCGTGCAGCATGGGCCAATGAGCGTGCAGAATCGACGTCGGGTCGACTCTCCCTGCTTCTGCAGGATGTACCGACCTCACGCCATCTGTGGCCACCGCGTGCTGGGCTTTGAAACAACCGCTCAATGACAAGGTTTCCAGATGGCCGGCAACCAGTCCACAAGCTCCGCGTGGTCACCCGTGCATGCTAGACCCGTCTCCTTCGCTGCCCTTTTCTGTTGCTGACGCGCTGACAAGCGGTCGTGACGCCCAGTGTCCACTCGACGTTTCGGAGTTGCGCCGCGACGCCTGGACGCGGCTCTTTCGCGCACGCCACGGCGACAGGCACGACACCTCCCTGGTGCTGGTCGCCGATACCCATGCGCCTGACTTCGTCCGGCAGCGTCTGCGCCGGGCGGCAACGTTGTCACCGATGCTGTCTGGAGACTTCGCTGTTCAAGCCCAGCGATTGCTGGAGACGGATGCGGGCATGTGCCTCGTGTTGGACGACCCAGGCGGGCAACTGCTTGAGCATCCGACCTTGCGGGAACGCTCCGTCGGCGACGCGTTGCGCCTTGTCCGCGGCATCGCCGAGGCGGTGGCCAGCAGCCACGCTCGCGGCTGCGTGCACAACGACCTGCGGCCCGCGAACGTGCTGACACGCGACGATGGCCGAGCCTGGCTGCTGGGTTATGGCCGGGCGTCGTGCGCCGACGAGCCATCAGCGCCACTGGTTCTCACGGACGCAGCAGATTCGCTACCGTACATGTCGCCGGAGCTGACCGGCCGCATGAATCGGCCGGTTGACGAACGAAGCGACCTGTACTCACTGGGCGTCATGCTGTATGAGTTGCTGGCGGGTGATTTGCCGTTCACGGCCCACAGCCCGATGGAGTGGGTTCACTGTCATGTCGCACGTGAGCCGTTGAAGCTGTCTCAGAAGGTTCCAGACTGCCCGCTGATGGTGCTCGGTATCGTTGACCGGCTGCTCGCCAAGGCCGCCGAGGACCGCTACCAGACGGCCGGTGCACTCATCGAAGACCTTGACCGGGCCATCTCCGATTGGCATGCACACGATGGGGCTGCCGTCGTTTCCGCGGCAGAACACCTGCAGCGGCTCGCCGCTCCCCAGCGTCTGCGCGACCGGACAAGCCAACTCGATGCGCTGAAGGCCGCCTACGAGCGTGTCGGCAAATCCGGTGCGGTGGAGCTTGTGCTGGTGAGCGGCGCTTCAGGTATCGGCAAGTCGGCGCTCGTCCATGAGCTGCGCCGCCACGTCTCGCAGCAAGGCGGACTCTTTGCATCGGGCAAGTTCGAGCAAAGCCAGAACGACGCCCCGTACGCCACATTGGCCCAAGGCTTTGGCGCCTTGCTGGCCGATGTGTTGCTGCTGGATGAGGCCCAGCGCGCGCACTGGCGGAGCAAGCTCGGGGCCGCATTGGGCGTGAATGCCGTCAGCCTGCAGGGAACATTGCCCGAACTGGCGGCGCTGCTGGGACCCATCAACGCAGCGCCCGATCTTTCTCCGACCGATGCCGCCACGCGATTCCGGATGGCGATGGCCAATCTGGTCACGGCCCTGGTGGACGCCGGCCAGCCCCTCGTGCTGTTCATTGACGATCTGCAGTGGCTTGACGAATCGACGCTGGATGTCCTGCAGCACCTCATGTCGAGTGGTGAGCCATGCCGCTGGCTCTTCATTGGCGCCTACCGCACCAATGAAGTCGGTGCCGAGCATGGGCTGCACAGGCTCATCGGCACGGCTCAAGCACAGGGCGTGCGCACGACAGAGTTGCCGCTCTCAGCGTTGCCCGTCTCAGAACTCCGCAATCTGCTCGCAGAAACTCTGGACATGGCCCCGGAACGCGTGGCTTCGCTTGCCAGCTACCTGGCCGAATGCACAGGCGGTAATCCATTCTTCTCACTTCAGCTGATCCGGGCCCTGGCTGACGATGGCCTGCTTCATTTCGATGCCGCAAGCCAGGCCTGGAACTGGGACCTTGGCGCCATCAAGGCTCATGAACAGAAGAATGATGTCAGGGAGTTCCTGATCGCCAAGCTGGCGCGCCTGCCCGACGACCTGCGCTACCGCATCGAGACGCTGAGCTGCTTCGGCTCATCAGCCAACACGCGCTGCATGGCGGTCGCCTGCGACGTGGAGATGGATCAGTGCGGTGTCTATGCGGATGCTGCTGAGCAGGGGGGCTTCATCACCAAGACCGAGGGTGGGTACCGTTTCGCGCACGACCGCATCCAGGAGGCCGCCTACGCGCTCATTCCGGAGGCGGACAGACCGCGCAGGCATCTTGAGATTGCACGCCGCTTGTGCGCGAACCTGACAGACGACGAGGTCAAGACACACATCTTCGACATCGCGAACCAACTCGCACCCGGCATAACGCTCATAGAAGAGCATGAACGGCTGCGCGCCGCCGCTCATTTCAAGGCTGCAGGCGAACGTGCCAGGGCTGAGACGGCGTACGCCGCGGCGCTGCGGCATTTCGAACACGCCGATGCGCTGCTGGGCAGCGACCGTTGGACCTCCAGTTACGCACTCGCACTGGCCGTGGCCATCGGCATGGCGGAATGCCGATTCCTGCTCGGAGAGATGCACGCGGCAGAAGCGCTGTTGCTGGATGTTCAAGACCACGCACGAAACACCGTGGACCGCGCAGACGTGACCTGGCGGCAGGTCACGCTCTACACGGCGCTGGACCGCAGCGACGAGGCCATCCGCACCTGCCTGCGCTTCCTTGGGACAGCAGGCGTCGAGATTCCGCCGCATCCAGAAGACGCAGAGGTTGAGCGGGAATACCAGGCCATGGTCGAGCAGCTCGATGCCCTGGGTGGTGCACGTGCCCTGCTGACACTGCCGGCGGCAAGCGATCCGGCACAGCGCGCGGTGCTGGATGCCTTGGCGGCGATGCTTCCCCCAGCCTTCTTCAGCGATGCCAACCTGGTCTGCTATGCCCTGTGCCGCATGGCGCGCCTGAGCCTGGCGCACGGCAACGGCGATGCGTCGGCGCTGGCCTATGCTTACCTGGGCATGGTCATCAGCCACCGCTTCGATGCGTATGCCTTGGCCTTTGAGCTGGGGCGTGTCGGTTATGAGCTGGTCGAGCGCAACGAAGGCAACCGCTACCGTGGACGGGTCTACATGACCTTTGCGTACCACGTCAGCGCCTGGGCCAAGCCGCTGGGCAACAGCCTGGACCTGCTGCGTCAGGCCTATCGCATCGCACGCGATGGCGGCGACGTGACCTACGCGGGCTTCAGCTCCTGCACGCTTGTGACCAGCCTGCTGTCGCACAGCACCCACCTGGCGGATGTGCAAGCTGAAGCGCGTGAACGCCTGCGCTACGTGTCCCATGCCAAGTTCGGCCTCGTGAGCGACATCATGACTGCGCAGCTGCAGCTGATCGCCACACTGCGTGGCCAGACACGCGACATCGGATCGTTCGACGACGAGCACTTCTCGGAGGCAGAGCACGAGGCCCGGCTGATGGCCGACCGCAACCTGGACATCGCCCGCTGCTGGTACTGGATACGCAAGGCCCACGCGCGTTTCATGACCAACCGCTTCGAGGAGGCTGAGGAGGCGTTGCAGCAGGCCGAGCCGCTGCTGTGGACATCCACGGGCCATTTCGAAATGGCGCAGTACCAGTTCGGTGCCGCGCTCACACGGACGGCCTGTTGCCATGGCATGCCGCAGGCGCACCAGGATGCATTGATGTCCAAAGTGCAGACACACCTCAACCAGTTGCGAACCTGGGCCGTCCATTGCCCGGATACCTTTGGTTTTCGCGTGTCGCTGGTGGAGGCCGAGATGGCCGGCGTACAGGGCCGGATGATGGAGGCGATGCAAGGATACGAGCGTGCGTTGGCGCAGGTGCATCAGAAGGCCCCGCAACACATCGCCCTGACGCTGGAGACCGCGGCGCGCTTCTATCGGCGCAACGGGCTCGGTAGAACCGCGCAGAGTCTGCTTGCGCAGGCGCGCGACTTGTACCAGCGATGGGGCGCAGATGGCAAGGTCGCACAGCTTGAACGCGACTTCCCGGACATCCGCCCCACTGGCCTGCCGCGTCAAGTGTCTGAGGTGGCGCCAAACCCGTTTCAGGATGCCGATGCGGCTTCCATGCTCAAGACGTCCCAGGCCGTCAGCCATGATGCGGGCCTGGACGAACTGATGCGGGCGCTGATGGAAATTGCGCTGGAACATGCGGGCGCCAACCGGGGGGTGCTGATCCTGCCCAAGGGCGACCAGCTGCGCATCGAGGCACTGGCACGGTTTGGCGCGGATGGCGCGGAGGTCGGTCTGCAGTCCGTGGCCGTCGCTCCGACGGACCTGCCCCTTGCCGTGCTGCACCACGTCATCCGCACGGCGGGAGCGGTGCTGCTGGACGACGCTCGTGAATCAGATGAGTTTTCCAAGGACCCCTACATCGCCGAAGGCCGATGCCGGTCGGTGCTGTGCCTGCCGCTGATCCGGAAAAACGAGCTCATCGCCGTGCTGTACCTGGAGAACAGCCTGGTCAGCCATGTGTTCACGCAGTCCCGCGTGGCTCTGCTCAACCTGCTGGTCGTCACGGCTGCGCTCTACATCGAGAACGCCTCGCTGGAGGAGAAGGAGTCGCTTCTCAAGGAAGTGCACCACCGCGTCAAGAACAACCTGCAGCTGATCAGCAGCCTTCTGAGCCTTCAGG
The DNA here is from genome assembly GCF_003933735.1 of Aquabacterium soli. Classification (GTDB taxonomy): domain Bacteria; phylum Pseudomonadota; class Gammaproteobacteria; order Burkholderiales; family Burkholderiaceae_C; genus Aquabacterium; species Aquabacterium soli. The sequence continues at coordinate 238,855 of NZ_RSED01000007.1, forward strand.
CATCGCGCATTCCCGACAAGGATGTCGCCGAGCTCTTCGCCGAAAGCCGTCATCGTGTGCGCTCCATGGCCATGGTGCACGAGAACCTTTACCGCGCTGGCAATTTCGCCCGGGTGCCCATGCCCGCCCACATCGGCAAGCTGTGCGCGGAACTGTCACACGCCTATGGGATGGCGGCACAGCGCGTCGAAGTGCAGGTCGAGGTCGACGACATCCAGCTTGACCTCGACCGCGCAGTCTCTTGCGGTCTCATCATCAACGAGCTGCTTTCCAATGCGCTCAAGCATGCCTTCCGGCAGCGAGACCATGGCCGGGTGCAAGTGAGCCTGCACCTGGTAGGCGACGGGCAATGCGAGTTGAGCGTTGCGGACGATGGCACGGGCTTGCCAGCCGACCTGGACATCTCGCGCGCGGCCACGCTGGGCTTGCAGCTTGTCGATGACCTTGCGGCCCAGTTGCGTGGTGAGTTGACCCTGGAGCGGGACGGTGGCGCGCGCTTTCGCATCCGCTTCCCTGTCAACGATGAAGGAGGTCGGTGAGCATGGTCAACATCCTGGTTGTGGAAGACGACCGCATCGTCGCGCGCGACATCCGGCAGCAGCTCGAGGCCATGGGCCATGCCGTGACTGCCATGACCGCGGACGGCGCGGACGCCGCAGCGCTGGCGAGCGCATCGAAGGCCGACATCGTCCTCATGGACATCCGGCTGGCCGGGCCGGTGGATGGCATCCAGGCCGCCCAGACCATCCGTGAGCAGTGCGACATCCCGGTCATCTTCCTGACAGCCTATGCGGACGACGAGACCATCCGCCGGGCCAACCTGACCGAGCCTTTCGGCTACCTGCTCAAGCCGTTCGAGACCACGCAGCTTCGTACCGTGGTCGAGATGGCGCTTTACAAGCATGCCGCCGAGCGCCGGCTGCGCCAGAGCGAGCGCCGTTACGCCGCGACACTGGCCAGCATCGGCGACGCCGTCATCGTGGTAGACCCGGGCGCTGTGGTGTCCTACCTCAACCCCGTCGCGCTGCGGCTCACGGGTTGGACGTCGGCCGAGGTCGCGGGACGCCCTCTTGAAGAGGTGTTCCGCATCGTCGAGGAGACGACGCGTGAGCCCCTGCGGTCCACTGCACTGGAGGTCCTGCAGGATCCGGAGCAGGGTGCGCCGCTGGTGCGCAATGCCTTGCTGCTCTCCCGCACGGGCGAGGAGTGGCCGGTCGAGGAGCAGAGTACGCCCCTCGCTGGTGACCGCGAGCCTTCGGCCGGCGCCGTGCTCGTGTTCCGCGAGCTGTCACGCCGCCGCGCCATGGAGCACGCGTTGCGTGTTGCACACCGGGAGCTTGGGAAGGCCTCCCTGCTCACAAGCATGGGCGAGGTCACGGCCTCGATTGCGCACGAAGTCAACCAGCCGCTGGCCGCCATCGTGACCAACGCCAGCGCAGGCCTGAACTGGCTTAGAAAGGCCGCGCCCGAGATAGAGGAGGCACGTCAATGCTTGGAGCGCATCAAGTCGGACGGCAGCCGCGCGGGCGAGGTCATTGCCAGCCTGCGAGCCCTGGTGAAGAGCGCGGCGTCTTCGGTCGACGTGCTGGATGTGCAGTCACTGGTGCTGCAGGCCGTGGAACTGATGCGCCCTGAGCTGGACCGCCATGCGGTGCGACTGCAGGTGCAGTTTCCCCACCAGCGCCCGCAGGTGCTGGCAGACCGCGTGCAGATTCAACAAGTCCTCATCAATCTGATCGCCAATGCCATAGACGCCATGGCAGAGCGGACGACTGGGGGACGAAGCTTGGACATCAGCATGCGGACCGAGGCTGCCGCGAGCAGAGTCCATCTTGCCATTGGCGATACAGGTTCAGGCCTGCCGCCTGGCGCTGCCAACGACATCTTCAAACCGTTCTTCACCACCAAGGCCGATGGCATGGGCATGGGGTTGTCCATCTGCCGAACCATCGTGGAAGCGCATGGCGGTACCCTGGTCGCTGCGCCCAGGCTTCCCTGCGGGGCCGTGCTGGCCTTCGACTTGCCGCTGGCGGCGGGGATGGCAGCGCATCCTGCCACGGGCTGAGAGTCCGGTGGGGCTCAGCCCGTGAGCTGCCACTGGCGCTGGGGTAGCCCCGCTACTTCTCCAGCGCTTTCGCCAGACAGTCCATGAGGGCTTCGGTCGTGAAGGGCTTGGTCAGCAGGCAGCACGCGCCGAGGGCATCGGAGCGTTCAGCGTAGCCTCTTGCCTTGTGAGCGGTCATGAAGATCACGGGCTGTTGGTGGCCGGCCGCGCGCAGGCGTTCGAGCAACTCGAAGCCGTTTGCATCCGGCATGACCACGTCGCTGAGGAAGCACCCGAACTCTGACAGTCTCGGCGATGCAAGCATGGCTTGAGCATCGCGGAACGCCTCGGACCGTATGTCAAACGACGCCAGAAGGCTGCCGATGGCTTCTCGTAAGGAGGCGTCGTCGTCAATGATGGCAACGACCGTACCTGCGTTCAAAAGAAGGCCTCCATTGAGAGGCCTGTGTAGCCAACGGAAGAGTAGAAGGGATGCTGCATGGCCGTGCGTGCGCACTCAAGCGCGGAGGAACAGGCCGCTCGCATCGAATGACCATTCCAGGCATCTTAACTGCTTGGTCTGCCGCGCACACCTATACCAAAGCACGAGGCTCTGAGCACTGGGGTGGCTTGCCCCGGGGAACGAGGCTTTCCTGGGAGAGCAGGCTGTCATCCGCCCATCGCCATATGGCCCAAGAGCATATTCCTGTTGCGGTTGTCAGCGCGACCGGCAAGCCGATGTACAGGACGCCGATGCCAGTGACCGAAGCGATGTGAGATGCCATGGTGTACCTGCTTGGTGTACCAATCCAGGCGGGCAGCGACATGCGGCACAAGTAAAAAGCCCCTGACTCCGTTAGGAATCAAGGGCTTGGCATTTGTGGTGGCCAAGGGCGGAATCGAACCACCGACACGCGGATTTTCAATCCGCTGCTCTACCGACTGAGCTACTTGGCCATCAACCCGATCTGCGCTGTAGCGATCTCGGGAAACCAAGAGTATATATCAGTTTGCGACCGCTTTGCGATTGCGGCTGAGATCGACGCCCAATTGTTTGAGCTTGCGGTAGAGGTGGGTGCGCTCCAGGCCGGTCTTTTCGGCCACGCGGGTCATGCTGCCGCCTTCGCGGGCCAGGTGGAACTCGAAGTAAGCGCGTTCGAAATCGTCGCGGGCTTCGCGCAGGGGGCGGTCCAGCTCGAACAGTTGCTCATGCGCCAGACCGCTGGACAGCGCGCCAGCAGCGCCGTGGCCGTTGTGCAGGCCATGTGCGGCCGGGTGGTGGCCATGGCTGCTGTGCAGCGGCTGGTTGCCGATCACATCGGTGCTGCGAAGCGGCACCACCTGTGAGGGCGCGTTGTGGTGGTACGAGGGCGCGGCCGTGATGGGGGTGACGCTGGCCAGGTGAGGGGTGCCAGGCATGCCCAGGCCCACAGGGCGTGACAGCGGTGCGGGTGTGGCGGGGGCAGGCTTGGCCAGACCCTGCTCGACCGCGCGCAGCAGCTTCTGCATGGTGATGGGCTTTTCCAGGAAAGCCTGGGCGCCCACCTTGGTGGCCTCGACGGCGGTGTCGATGGTGCCGTGGCCCGACATCATGATCACGGGCATCGTGAGCTGGCCGTTGGCGCCCCATTCCTTGAGCAGCGTGACACCGTCCACATCAGGCATCCAGATGTCCAGCAGCACCAGATCGGGGTTGCAGCGCTCGCGCATGGTGCGGGCCTGGGCGGCGTTCTCGGCCAGTTCGACGGAGTGGCCTTCGTCGGTCAGGATGTCCGACAGCAGGGCCCGAATGCCCAGTTCGTCGTCAACTACAAGGATGGTTGCCATGAATTTTGTGTCTCTGTGGTGTGCGCTACACGCCTGGATGCGCCGCCACGGGAGTATGGGATGACAGCTTTGAAAATGATAGCGAAACTTGTGCCCCTCTCAAACCGCCGGGCGCTGAGGGATTGCCAGGGGATTCCAGGTTTCGCAGCCGCACGGTGGCGTCGTGTTCGTCGGCGATCTTCTTGACCACGGCCAAGCCCAGGCCCGTGCCGTGTGATTTCGTGGTGACGTAGGGTTCGAACGCCCTTTTGAGCACCTGTTCTGGAAAACCGGGTCCGTTGTCTCGGATCACGAGTCGAACGGCAGGGGTGTGCCCCGGTGGGTTCTGCCGCACTTCGGTGAGCAGCGTGACGCGCGGTGGGCGGGTGTCGTCGCTGGCTGTCGTCTGCACGGCATCAAGCGCATTTTGCACCAGGTTGTGCACAACCTGGCGTAACAGGGTGGCATCGCCCAGGATGTGGGGCAGGTCGTGCGCCAGTTGAACGGTCAGCAGGCCGCTCTCGACGGCCTGGCCGTACAGGGCCAGGACATCGTTGACCAGGGTGTTGAGGTCCAGCGGCGCCAGCCGTGACGAGGGCAGGCGCGCAAAGTCGCGGAACTCGTTGATCAGTGTCTTGAGCGCCTGCACCTGGGTGACGATGGTGGTGACGGAGCGGTTGAGCAGGTGCTGGCCGGGCTCGTCCAGCTTGGCCTCCAGCTTCATCTGCAGGCGCTCGGCCGACAGCTGGATGGGCGTGAGCGGGTTCTTGATCTCGTGCGCCACACGCCGCGCCACCTCGCCCCAGGCCTTGGAGCGCTGGGCCGACACCAGCTCGCTGATGTCGTCGAACACGATCAGGCGGGCGTCGGCGGGCAGGTCGGCACCGCGCACCAGCAGGGTCTGGGCCGCGGCCTTCGGGTCCTCAGGGTTGGTGCTGCCGCCCTCGGCCAGGGGGCGCTCGAAGGATTCCTGCCATTGCTGGCGCTCGCCGGGTTCGGGGTCGCTGGCGTAGGACGCGAAGCGCTCGTCGATGGACACGGCCAGGGCCTGCAGGCCGGGCACGGCATGGAGCGGCTGGCCGCGGTAGGCCGACAGTGGCGCCCGCAGGATGCGCGTGGCGCCGGGGTTGACGGTGTCGATCAGGCCGTGCCGATCGAACACGATCACGCCCGAGGTCAGGTTGTCCAGGATGGTCTGCACGTGCACATAGGCGCTGTCGACCTGCAGGGCGCTGATCTCGGCCTGCGTGCGGGCATCGGCCAGTTGCTGGGTCATGGCCGCGAAATCGCGGGTCAGGCCGCCGAGTTCGTCCTTCGAGGCGAAGATGGGCTTGGGACTGAGGTCGCCGCCAGCCACGTCGCGCACGCCTTCGGCCAGCAGCAGCAGGGGGCGGGCCAACTGCTGGCCGAGGATGGCGGCCAGCACCATGGCGCCGAACACCGCCAGCACCAGCGACAGCGTCAGCGTGCCGATGTACATGCTGCGCAGCCCTTCACGCCCCAGCGAGCGTTGCTGGTATTCACGGTAGGCGTTCTGCACGTCCAGCGCATTGCGCACCAGATCGGCCGGCAGGCGCTGCTGCACCAGCAGGAAGTGGCCGCGGCCCTGCAGGCTGAAGCTGCGGTCGGGCATCCAGGCCAGTGCGATGACGCGGGGGGTGTCGCCCTCGTCCAGGCCGTCGATCAGGGAGATGACGCCTTTCTGGCGGGCATCCTGCCGCCAGGTGGCGTTGACGCGCTGGGTGCGCAACTGCGTGGCGGTGTCGCCGCCCACGCGGGTCTCGACCATGCCGGATTCGCTGACCAGGGCGATGGATTCGGCGCCCAGTTGCTCGCGCAGGCGCTCGAGCTCCAGCAGTTGCGGGGCGGTGTCGATGAGGCGCTGGCTGGGCAGGATGGACATGCGCTCGGCGGCCAGCTGGGTTTTTTGCCCCAGGTCCTGGCTGAGGGTGTCGAGTGTGTTGCGGCCCAGGTTGAGCCCGGCTTCCAGCGCCCCTTCGACGCGCACGTCGAACCAGGTCTCGATGCTGCGCGAGACGAACTGGTAGGACACACCATAGATCAGCAGGCCCGGCACCAGGGCCACCAGCGCGAAGATGCTGGCCAGCTTGAGCAGCAACTGGCTGCCGAACTTGCGCCGGCGTATGCGCAGCGCCAGGGTGCCCAGGGCCAGCACGATGGCCAGGCCGAGCAGCGAGGCGATGGCCACGTTCGTCCAGAACAGCCAGGCGAACAGGGGCTCGAAGCGCTCGCGGTTCTGCGTGGCGAACACCAGCATGAAGGCCAGCACGAGGCCGGCGCCCAGCATGGCCAGGCCGGCGACGATCCAGGCCCAGCGGTTGGCCTTGATGGTGCTCATCTCTGAAGACTCATCGGGTGGCGGGAACGGCCAGGCGGCGCTGCACGGCCAGCGTCCATTCGTTCTGGTCGCTCAGGCCGATCTGAAGGGGGCGGGGCAGCTCGTCGCGGTCGAGCTCGAAACTGAACTCGATGTAGTGGCTGCGGTCGTCGGGCGCGGGCGCGCCGTCCATGATGCGCCAGCGGCTGCTGCGCTGCAGCACGCCCAGCGCCTCGGTGAGGCTGGCGTAGTGCTGGCTCAGGCCGTCGAAACTGACGCGCCAGCGGCGGGTGAGGGGCTGGTAGGCCAGGCGCCAGCGGCGTTCGGCCACGGCGCGGGAGCGGTCGCTCCAGTACCAGCGTTCGCGAAACACCTCGGCACGGGCTACGAACACCACCGCCACGCCTTTGTAGAGCGCGTCTTCCACGTCCCGCGGCAGGTCGAAATGCACGTCGTAGCTCAGCACCAGGCCGTCCTCGGCGCGCTGGACCTGCAACTGGGTGAGCTCGACCTGGGGCTTGCCGCTGGTGGTGATCTGCGCGTGGACGGCCCCGGCCATGGCGGCTGCGGCCACGGTGGTGGCGACTCGCAGCAAAAAGACGCGACGGCGGGACTCGGGCATGGTCAGCGGGTGGCGGACTTGCTCAGCAAGGCGTAGTAGAAGCCATCCCCCGGATCGCGAGGGCCGGCAGACTCGGCGGGGCTGCCCGTGGGGACCGCCTCAAGGTATTCGACCACAGGCAGCAGGTGGCCTGGGGCCGGCAGGCGGCTCGCCTGGGGCTGGCGTTGCAAAAATGCGTCGATGCGCTGCTCGCCCTCCTGCTTGAAGAGCGAGCAAGTGCAGTAGAGCAGATGGCCTCCTGGCGCCAGCAGGGGCCACAGGGCGTCGAGCAGGCGGTCCTGGGTCTCGGCCAGGGCGGGGATGTCGCTGGCGCGGCGCAGCCAGCGGGCGTCCGGGTGGCGGCGCACGATGCCGGAACCGCTGCAGGGCGCGTCCAGCAGGATGGCGTCGAAGGGGCGGCCGTCCCACCAGGCGCTGGTGTCGGCGGCGTCGGCCGCGCGGGTGGTGGCACGGGCCGTGGCGGGCAGGTGCAGGCGCTGGAGGGTGTCGTCCACGCGGCGCAGGCGGGCGGCATCAAAGTCCAGGGCCAGCACGTCCAGGTCGGCGGTTTCCAGCAGGTGGGCGGTCTTGCCGCCTGGGGCGCTGCAGGCATCGAGCACCCGGGTGCCCGGCATCAGGCGATCGCCCAGCGCTTCGAGCAGCAAGGGTGCGGCGCGCTGGGCCGAGGTGTCCTGCACGGACACGTCGCCTTGCTCGAACCCGGGCAGCAGGTGCACCGGCACGGCCTGGGTGAGCAACAGCCCGTCGCCGAGCACCGGGGTGGCGTTCAATCCGGCGTCCTGCAGGCGGGCGAGGTAGGCCTCGCGCGTGCCGTGGCGCCGGTTGACGCGCAGCACCATGGGGCCGGGGTGCTGGTTGGCCTGCAGCAGGGCCTGCCAGTGATCGGGCCAGTCCTGCTTCAACTGGTCGATCCACCAGCGGGGGTGGTTCCAGCGCGCTTCTTCATCCTGCTCGGCCTGGGCGAGCAGGGCATCGCGCTCGCGCAGGAAACGGCGCAGCACGGCATTGACCATGCCCGAGGCCGGTCTGGCCTGGCGCTTGGCCGCGTCCACGGCCTGGTCGACCAGGGTGTGCGGGCTGTACTCTGTGCCGCAGGCCAGGGCCAGGGCCGACAGCAGCAGGCCATCGACCGAGGGGGCTGGCGCGCGCGGCACCAGCAGCGCGCGCAGCCGGCGCGCCAGGCCCAGGCGGCGCATCACGGCGAAGGACAAGGCCTGGGTGCCGGGTCGCACGGCGGGCGGGCAGGCGTCCAGCGCGTCGGTCAGCGATCGCCCGGCCTGCACGGCGGCCACGGCATCGGCGCAGTGGCTGAGCAGGCGCCACAAAGGCGGGGCGCCGGCGGGGCTGGCAGGGGCATTCCGGGATGCGGAATGCGGAGGTCGGGACGGAGCAGGCATGGCGCGCAGTCTATGCGCTGCGCGTGTAGTTTCGTGAAGCGGGGGGCAGGGGCCAGGCGGTCAGGCGCCCAGGAAGTGGCGGCGGTAGCGGGCCGGCAGGTCGGCGATGCGCATCATCATGGGCAGGTCGGCGGTGTTGAAATCAGGGTCCCAGGCGGGTGCGCCCAGGATCTTGGCGCCGCAGCGCAGGTAGCCCTTGATCAGCGCGGGCGGCTCGACGGCCAGGTGGCTGTCCAGGTCGGCCACGGGCAGGGGCAGGCGGGGGCGCACCTGCCACTCGATGGGGGCCAGGTGGGTGTGGCGCAGCTGCTCCCACAGGCTGGCGGCCACGTGGCCGCCGTCACGCATGCTGATGCTGGCGCAGCCGATCATGGTGTCCAGGTCGTTGCGCACCATGAACTCGGCCAGCGCGCCCCACAGGGCCAGGATCACGCCGCCCTGGCGGTGGTCGGGGTGCACGCAGGAGCGGCCCAGCTCGACCATCTTGCCGCGCAGCGGGCGCAGGCGGGTCAGGTCGAACTCGGTCTCGCTGTACAGGCCGCCCACGCGTTTGGCCGCTTCCGGCGTCAGCACGCGGTAGGTGCCGATCACCTCGCCGGGCTCGCCGCCTTGGCCTTCCAGGCGCACCAGCAGGTGCTCGCAGTAGGGATCGAACAGGTCGATGTCATGGCCGGGCGGGCTGCCGGCGGGCACGCTCAGGCGCGCCCCCATCTCGTCGGCGAAGATCTGGTGCCTCAGGCGCTGGGCCGCGAGAACATCCTGCGCAGTGCGCGCCCAAACGACTTCCAGTTTCGGGGCTGCGGCAGCATCGGGGGGTGTTGAGCCACGATGAAGGGACCTCCGGGACGGCGCGGAGCCGCGTGCGAGCGAAGGGCTCAGGTCCGACAGTGGCAGGGTGGGCAAAGGCAGGTCCCGCATCGTCATCTCCGGTTGGTCGTTGATGCACGGCAGTGTGGGCGGCGGGCATGACCGCGCCATGAACCTTGTGTGACGGAACCATGACGCAGGGCAAGACCCTGACGGGCTGCATCCTGGTTAAATCCGGAGTCCCTTCCACCGCCTGAACTGCTAGCATCCCCACATGAGCATCCAGATCTTCGGCCTGCCAGTTTCACGGGGGGTGGCCATCGGCCGCGCCGTGCTGATTGCGTCCGGACGTGTGGACGTGCCTCACCACTTCGTCGATCCTGCCCGGGTCGACGAAGAAATCGCACGCCTGACCGAGGCCCGCGACACGGTGGCGGTCGAGTTCGATGCCCTCAAGCGCGATCTGCCCAGCGACGTGCCGGCCGAACTGGCCGCCCTGCTGGACGTGCACCAGATGCTGCTGCAGGACGAGGCCCTGATCGGGGCCGCCGGCGACTGGATCCGCGAGCGCCACTACAACGCCGAGTGGGCGCTGTCGGCGCAGCTCGAGGTGCTGGCCCGGCAGTTCGACGAGATGGAAGACGCCTACCTGCGCGAGCGCAAGGCCGACCTGGAGCAGGTGGTCGAGCGATTGCTGCGGGTGCTGGGCCGAGGGGTGGGCCTGCCCGCCATGCAGCCGCACGCACGCGATTTCGGCGGCGATGAGCCGCTGGTGCTGGTGGCCAGCGATATTTCACCTGCCGACATGCTGACCTTCAAGCGCAGCGTGTTCACGGGCTTCGTCACCGATGTCGGCGGCAAGACCTCGCACACCGCCATCGTGGCGCGCAGCATGGACATCCCCGCGGTGGTGGGGGCGCGCCAGGCCAGCGGCCTGATCCGGCAGGACGACTGCATCATCATCGACGGCGACGCCGGCCTGGTGATCGTCGATCCCTCGCCCATCGTGCTGGAGGAATACCGCTTCCGCCAGCGCCAGAGCGAGCTCGAGCGCAGCCGCCTGGCCCGCCTGCGGCACACGCCGGCCGTCACGCTCGACGGCGAGCGCATCGAGCTGCTGGCCAACATCGAGATGCCCGAAGACGCGCCCGTGGCGCTGGAGGCGGGTTCGGCCGGTGTGGGCCTGTTCCGCAGCGAGTTTTTGTTCATGGGACGCGGCATCGACCTGCCCGATGAGGAAGAGCAGTACGGTGCCTACCGCCGCGCGGTCGAAGGCATGAACGGCCTGCCGGTCACCATCCGCACGGTCGACATCGGCGCCGACAAGCCGCTGGAGGGCATGACGCAGAGCGAGCTGCGCCACGAATCGGTGCTGAACCCGGCGCTGGGCTTGCGGGCCATCCGCTGGAGCCTGTCAGAGCCCAGCATGTTCCGCCGCCAATTGCGCGCGCTCTTCCGGGCGGCCGCCCATGGGCCGGTCAAGATCCTGATCCCGATGCTGGGCAGTGCCCACGAGATCCGCCAGACGCTGGAGCAGGTGGCGCTGGTGCAGCGGCAACTGTCTGAATCGGGCAAGCCGATCGGCAAGGTGCAGCTGGGCGCCATGATCGAGGTGCCGGCCGCGGCGCTCACACTGCCGATCTTCCTGAAGCACTTCGATTTCCTGTCGATAGGCACGAACGACCTGATCCAGTACACGCTGGCCATCGACCGCGCCGACGAGGCCGTGGCCCACCTGTACGACCCGTGGCACCCCGCGGTGCTCAACCTGGTCTACCAGACCATCCAGCAGGCCAATGCCGCCGGGCGCGGCGTGAGCGTGTGCGGTGAAATGGCAGGCGATCCGGCCTTCACCGAACTGCTGCTGGCCATGGGCCTGCGCAGTTTCTCGATGCACCCCACGCAGGTCGCGGCCGTCAAGCAGCGCGTGCTGCGCGCCGACACGCGCCGTCTGGCCGGTGCCGTCGACATCGTGCTGGCCAGCGACGAGCCCGAGAAGGCCTGGGCCGAGGCCCAGGTGGCGGGTGGGGCGCCCGCCCTGTCACCCGCGCGTCTGGCTTCCGTGGCCTGACCCGCTCTCTGCGGGCTCTGTGGGCCTGGTGTGAGCCCTGAGCGCCTCAGGCGCCGCCCAGTGTTTCCCAACGTTCGAGCAAGCCCAGCAGTTCTTCGTCGATGCTGGCGTGGCGCGCCTGCAGGCCGGCGATGCTGTGCGCGTCCTGCTTCTTGTAAAGATCAGGGTCGGCCAGCGCCGCGTTCAGTTGGGCCTGCTCCTCTTCCAGGGCTTCGATGCGGCCCGGTAGCTCGTCCAGCTCGCGCTGTTCCTTGTAGCTGAGCTTCTTCTTGGGCTGGCTGGTCACCGGCGGGGGCGCAACGGGCGCGGAGGCTGCCGGCGCAGGCGCTGCGGCGGCCTTGGGCGGGGTCGACTTGGACGCCGCCAGGGCCTGGGCACGGCGCGACTGGATCAGCCAGTCCTCGACACTGCCTTCGTACTCGCGCCAGCGGCCTTCGCCCTCGGCCACGATGGAGCTGGTGATCACGTTGTCCAGGAAGCGCCGGTCATGGCTGACCAGGAACACGGTGCCCGGGTAGTCGGCCAGCAGGTCTTCCAGCAGGTCCAGCGTGTCGATGTCCAGGTCGTTCGTGGGCTCGTCGAGCACCAGCACGTTGCTGGGACGCGCGAACAGGCGCGCCAGCAGCAGGCGGTTGCGCTCGCCACCGCTGAGCGTGCGCACGGGCGAGTTGGCGCGGGCAGGCGAGAACAGAAAATCCGTCAGGTAGCTCATCACGTGCTTGCGCGAGCCGTTGATCTCGATCCATTCGCTGCCCGGGCTGATGAAGTCGGCCAGCGTGGCATCGAGGTTGAGGTTGTCGCGCATCTGGTCGAAGTAGGCCACGCCCAGGTTGGCGCCCTGGCGCACCGTGCCGCTGTCGGGGGCCAGCTCGCCCAGGATCAGCTTGAGCAGCGTGGTCTTGCCGGCGCCGTTGGAGCCGATCAGGCCGACCTTGTCGCCGCGCAGGATGGTGCCGGTGAAGCCCTTGACGATGTCGCGATCGCCATAGCGCTTGGACACGTCTTCCAGCTCGGCCACGATCTTGCCGCCGCGCTCGCCCTGCGACACCTCCAGCTTCACGCGGCCGATCACGTCACGGCGCGAGGCGCGGGTGTCTCGCAGCACCTCCAGGCGCTTGATGCGGGCCACGCTGCGGGTGCGGCGGGCCTCCACGCCCTTGCGGATCCAGACCTCTTCCTGCGCCAGCAGCTTGTCGGCCCGGGCGTTGGACAAGGCCTCATCCGCCAGTTGCTGGGCTTTGAGCGCCTCATAGGCCGCGAAGTTGCCGGGGTAGGAGCGCAGGGTGCCACGGTCCAGCTCGACGATGCGGGTGCACACGGCATCCAGGAAGGCGCGGTCGTGGCTGATCAGGAAGACGCTGCCCTTGAAGGCGACCAGCAGTTCTTCCAGCCAGGTGATGGCGTCCAGGTCCAGGTGGTTGGTCGGCTCGTCGAGCAGCAGCACATCGGGGCTGGCCACCAGCGCGCGGGCCAGGGCCACGCGCTTCTTGGTGCCGCCCGACAGGCCGTCGATGGGCAGTTCGGGCGCCAGGCGCAGGCGCTGCAGGGTCTCGTCCACGCGCTGTTCCCAGTTCCAGCCGTTGCGGGCCTCGATCTGGGTCATCAGGGCGTCCAGATCCTCGCCATCGGCATGGGCCTCGAAGCGCTCGCGCAGGCTGCGGATGTCGCCCAGGCCTTCGCTCACGGTGCTGAACACGGTGGCGCCCGGGGCGAAATCGGGCTCCTGCGGCACATAGGCCAGCTCGGTGCCGCTCTGCATCTGCAGCAGACCGTCGTCCGGCTTTTCCAGGCCGGCCAGGATCTTGAGCAGGGAGGATTTGCCCGTGCCGTTGCGGCCGATCAGGCCGACGCGTTCGCCGGTTTCGAGCGAGAAGGCGGCATTGTCGAGCAGGGCGACGTGGCCGAAGGCCAGTTGGGCCTGGCTGAGGGTCAGAACGGCCATGGTGGGTGGGCAGGCGAAAAATGGGGGAAAAACGGCAGGAGCGACGACAAAGGCGGGCCCATCCGGAAACAGTCGGCATGTGGCCGAATCCCCGATTGTCGCCGCTTCGGCGCGGTATGGCCAATTCCCTGAAGGAGCGGGGGTGCGCGGCGCGGTGGACAAGGTCACAATCTCGGCCATGCACGATCGACATTGGATCGCCAGCCGGGCCCGCGTGGCGGCGCACCGGCGCCTGAGCCCCTCCGGGCTTGCGCTCTGGGGGCTGCTGTGCGCGTGCCTGCTGGCGCTGGTGTGCTGCTTGCCCGTGCGCGCGGCCGAATCTGCTGCGGCGGCGCCCGCTGAAATCCACCCCTGGGTGGCCTTGCCGCTGGGGCAGGTCACCGAGCTGCCCGAGGCCTGCCTGCTGGCCGATCTGCAACCCGGCCTGCCCCCGGGTGATGCGGCACCGTGGCTGCACGTGCATTTGCCTCACCGCTGGAAGGACACGCACGCCGGCTTCGAAGGCTCCATGTGGTATCGGTTCCGCATCACGCTGCCTGCGGCACCGGATGCGCCCTGGGCCGTGTACCTGCCGCGGGTGGTGATGAACGCGCAGGTGTGGGTCAACGGCGTGGCGCTGGACTACACCGGCTCCATGGCCGATCCGGTGACGCGGCACTGGTACGTGCCCCTGTTGTTCAGCGTGCCGGCGAACCTGTGGAAGCCGGGCGAGAACATCGTCCACGTGCGCGTGGCCAGTGGCTACCAGGCGCGCAACGGCCTGGCGCCCATCCAGATCGGTCCGGTGGACACCGTGGCCACCGTCTACAAGCACCGCAAGTGGGCCCAGGTCGATGGGGTGCAGATCGCCCATGTCGCCATGATCTCGCTGGGCCTGGTGATGGTGATCGTGTGGCTGCGTGACCGGGCGCAGTCGGCCTTCGGCTTCATGGGGGCATCGGCCCTGTTCTGGGGGCTGAGCACCTTGATGATGATCAGCCCGACGCCACTGACCGACCTGCTGGTCTGGGAGCGCCTGAGCTTCACGGCCACGGTGTGGTACCAGCTGGCGCTGACGGCCTTCTTCTTCCGCTTCACCGAACGGCCCTGGCCCTGGGTGGACCGGCTGGTCGTCACGATGGCGCTGCTGGTGCCGGCCTACTACCTGTTCTTCCCGCGCTTCGAGATCACGGCGGCCATCTACGCCCTGATCTACGGCATGGCGCTGACGGGCATGGTCGCGGCCATCGGCCACGTGCTGCGCACCCGCCGGCCCGATGGCGCCTGGCTGGTGCTGGGCTGCGCGCTGGTGGTGCCGGCCGGCGCGCACGACGTGATGGTGCAACTGGGCAGCCTGCCCTTCGATTCGGTGTACTGGCTGCCGCTGGCCGGCCCCAGCATGATCGCCTGCAGCTTCATGATCCTGGCGGGTGACTATGCCCGCTCGCGCCAGGCGCTGGCCGACCTCAACGCCAGCCTGGCCAGCCGCGTGGCCGAACGCGAACAGGCCCTGCGAGAGAGCTTCGAGCGCCTGGCCGCGCTGGAAAGCGCCCAGGCCGTGTCGGCCGAGCGCAGCCGCATCCTCAAGGACATGCACGATGGCGTGGGCGCCCACCTGACCTCGGCCCTGCGCCAGCTGCAGGGCCCGCCCGATACCCCGGTCGACGTGCCCCTGGTCACCCAGACCTTGCGCGATTCGCTGGATCACCTCAAGCTCTCGATCGATGCGATGTCGCTGCAGCCGGGCGATGTGGTGGGCCTGCTGGCCAGCTGGCGCTTTCGCCTCACGCCGCGCCTGAAAGCCGCCGGGCTGGAGCTGGTGTGGGATGTGGACGACCTGCCGTCCTGGCCGCCCGGCCAGACGCCGGTGCTGCGCCAGGTGCAGTACATCCTGTTCGAAGGCCTGTCCAATGTGCTGCAGCACTCGGGGGCGACGCGGCTGGTGCTGTCGGCCCGCGTGTTCGACGACCACCTGCGCCTGAGCCTGATCGACAACGGCCGCGGCTGGCACACCTCGCCCAAGGCCTCGGGCCATGGCCTGCAGACCATGCAGGGCCGGGCTTCGCTGATCGGTGCGAGGCTGGAGTTCCTGGTGCCCGCGCAGGGCGGTCTGGAGTTGCGCCTGAGTCTGCCGCGCACGGCCCGGCAGCCCGGTCCTGCCTTATCCTCGGCGGCATGAACCCGAACGAATCCAGTGTGTGGCGTGTCGTGGTGGTGGAAGACAACCACCAGCACCGTGAGTTCCTCGAATCCTGCGTGCAGGCCCACCCGGCGCTGAGCCTGTCGGGTGCGTTCTCGACCCTGGCGCCGGCGCGCCACTGGTTCGCGCAGCACGAGGCGGATCTGCTGCTGATCGACCTGGGCCTGCCCGATGGCAGCGGTCTGACCCTGATGCGCGAGGTGCACGCCCGCTGGCCGGCCTGCGACATGCTGGTCGTCTCGATGTTCGGGGATGAAGAGAACGTGGTCGCCAGCATCGAAGCCGGCGCCGTGGGCTACGTGCACAAGGACGATGACGCCGCCGACATTGCGCAGACCCTGCTGGCCGTCAAGCAGGGCGCCTCGCCCATCTCGCCGATGATCGCGCGGCACCTGCTGCGCCGCATGCAGCCCCTGGCCAGGCCCGAGGCCCCGCATGCGGATGCGCTGGCTGCACCGGTGGCAGTGGAGGGCACCGAGGGTACGTCGGGCGATGAAGCCGCCCCCGTGGTGCTGTCGCGCCGGGAGCAGGAGGTGCTGGAGTTCATCGCGCGGGGCTTCTCATACGCCGAGATCGCCCGCCAGCAGGGCATCACCGTGCACACGGTGCAGACCTACATCAAGAAGCTCTACGGCAAGCTGGCCGTGCACTCACGCAGCGAGGCCGTGTTCGAGGCGCACCGCCTGGGGCTGCTGGACACCTTCAGCGCGCCGGCCCGGGCCGATGGGGCCGCGGCCAAGCGCTGAGGGCCGCGCTGACTTGCGTGCTTACTCGCGGTAGTCGGCCGTGGTGGCCTGCGCGGCCGTGGCTGCGGCCACCTGCTGCTCCAGCGCATCGATGAAGCGCGAAGCCACATCCCAGCCCGTCTGCTGCGTGATCTCCTGAAAGCACGTGGGGCTGGTCACGTTGATCTCGGTCAGGCGGTCGCCGATGATGTCCAGGCCCACCAGCAGCAGACCGCGCGCGGCCAGGATTGGGGCCAGGGTCTCGGCGATGGCGCGGTCGCTGGCGCTCAGCGGCTGGGCCACGCCCTTGCCGCCGGCCGCCAGGTTGCCGCGCACCTCGGTGCCCTGCGGGATGCGGGCCAGCGCGTAAGGCACCGGCTCGCCGCCGATCAGCAGCACGCGCTTGTCGCCCTGCGTGATGGCCGGCAGGTAGCGCTGCGCCATGATCGTGCGGGTGCCCAGCAAGGTCAGCGATTCGAGGATGCTGCCCAGGTTCAAGGCGTCCTGCTTGACGCGGAAGATGCCGGCGCCGCCCATGCCGTCCAGCGGCTTGAGGATCACATCGCCATGCTCTGCGTGAAAGGCCTTGAGCGTGTCCACGTCCGAGCTGACCAGCGTGGGTGCGATGAACTGGGGAAACTCCAGGATCGCCAGCTTCTCGGGGTGCTCGCGCAGGGCCTGCGCACGGTTGAACACGCGCGCGCCTTCTCGCTCGGCCTGGGTCAGCAGGTGGGTGGCGTAGAGGTACTCGGTGTCGAAGGGCGGGTCCTTGCGCATCACCACCGCATCCATGTCGCGCAGCGCGATGCGGGCTTCTTCTTCCACGGTGAACCAGGCCAGCTCATCGCCCGTCAGGCGGATGCGGCGCGCTGCCGTGCCCACGGGGTGGTCCTGGCGCCAGCCCATCTCGCGCGCCTCGCAGGCCCACAGTTCGTGGCCGCGGCGGGCGGCCTCGCGCATCATGGCGAAGGTGCTGTCCTTGTAGGTCTTGAAGGTGGCCAGCGGGTCGGCGACGAACAGCAGTTTCATGGCGAATCGGCGGAATCGGGTGAGGGAGCCCTGTAGTGTTCCACGAACAGCGCGATCGTGCCGGCGACCAGCCCCCAGAAGGCCGAGCCCACGCCCCACAGCGTCATGCCCGACAAGGTGACCAGGAAGGTGATCAAGGCCGCTTCACGGTGTGCCGCGCCGCTCAAGGCCGTGGCCAGGCCACCCCCGATGGTGCCCAGCAGGGCCAGGCCGGCCACGCCCATCACCAGCGCCGGCGGAAACGCCGCCAGGATGCCCGCCACGGCGCCGCCCAGCAGGCCCATCAGCACATAGAACAGCCCCGACCACAGGGCGGCCGTGTAGCGCTTGCCTGGTTCGTCATGGGCGTGCGGGCTGAGCACGATGGCCGCCGTGATGGCTGCCAGGTTGAAGGTGTAGCCGCCAAAGGGCGCCAGCAGCAGCGTGAACACGCCCGACCAGCTCATCAGCGGCGACACGGGGGGTTTGTAGCCCGCCACGCGGATGGCCGACACGCCAGGCACCGCCTGCGAGGCCATGGTCACGATGAACAGCGGCACGCCCATGCCCAGCACCGCCTGCCACGACCAGGCCGGCATCACCGGCACGGGCACGGCCAGCCCGCCTTGCAGCGCCGACGGGTTGAGCAGGCCGTGCGCCAGGGCCACCACCGTGCCACCCAGCAGCACGCCCAGCACCGCGAAGCGCGGCCACCAGCGCCGTCCGACCAGGTACAGCAGGAACATGGTGATGACCAGCCCCGGCTGCTCGGTGGTACCGGCAAAGGCCAGCAGGGCGAACTTGGTCAGGATGCCGGCCAGCAGCGCGGCGGCCAGCGTGATCGGGATGCGGTTCATCAGCTTGTCGAACCAGCCGGTCAGGCCCGACAGCAGCATCAGCGCACCGCACACCAGAAAGGCCCCCACCGCTTCGGGCATTGAAATGCCCCCCGCCCCGCCGGCCGCTGCGGCGATCACGGCGGCGCCTGGTGTGGACCAGGTGATCAGGATGGGGATGCGTGTCCACAGCGACAGGCCAATGGTGCCCAGGCCCATGCCGATGCCCAGCGCCCACACCCAAGAGGCCGTCTGCGCCGGCGTGGCACCCAGTGATTGCGCCGCATGGAAGACCAGCGCGATGGTGCTGGTGAAGCCCACCAGCATGGCCACGAACCCTGCGGCCACGGCGGCGAAGGACGAATCGGCCACCGCCCGCAGCAGGCGCGGGATCAGGGCGTTGTCGGAAGTGGGTGAGGTGCTCAGATCTCGACCTTGGAGCCCATCTCGATGACGCGGTTGGCAGGCAGGCTCAGGAAGTCAGCGACACCGGACGCGTTGCGGTGCATGGAGGCAAAGAGTTTTTCACGCCAGGGCGCCATGCCGCTGCCGATGGTGGGAATGACGATGTCGCGCGACAGGAAGTAGCTGGTCTCCATGTCGTCGAGCTTGACGCCGCGCTGCTTGAGCAGCTTGAGTGCCTCGGGCACATCGGGCTCGTTCTTGAAGCCGAAGTGCAGCATCACCTGCCAGCAGTCCTTGCCCAGCGATTTGAGCTCCACGCGCTTTTCGAAGCCGATCCAGGGCACCTCGTGCGAGCGCACCGTGACGAACATGTTCTGCTCGTGCAGCACCTTGTTGTGCTTGAGGTTGTGCAGCAGGGCGTTGGGCGTGGTGCCCGCATCGGCGATCAGGAACACGGCCGTGCCGGGCACGCGCGTGGGCGGGCTGGAGAACACCGCGTCCAGGAAGGGTTCGAGCTCGATGGAATCGGTGCGCAGGCGCTCGCTGAGCAGCGCGCGGCCTTCCTTCCAGGTCATCATCAGCGTGAACATCACCGCCCCGATCAGCAGCGGGAACCAGCCGCCATCGATCACCTTGACCACGTTGGCGCTGAAGAACAGCACGTCGATGACGAAGAAGAAGCCCGTGGCGAACAGGCACAGCGCCAGGGACAGCTTCCACGCGTAGCGGATCACGAAGAAGGTCATCACCGTGGTGATCAGCATGTCGATGGTGACGGTGATGCCGTAGGCCGCCGCCAGCTTGCTGGCCGAGCCGAAGAACACCACTGCCAGCACGATGCAGGCGTACAGCGTCCAGTTGACGAAGGGGATGTAGATCTGTCCTGTCTCGTTGACCGAGGTGTGCAGGATGCGCAGGCGAGGCAGATAGCCCAGCTGGATGATCTGCTTGGTGACCGAGAACGCTGCCGAGATCAGGGCCTGCGAGGCGATCACCGCAGCGAAGGTGGCCATCACCACCAGCGGGTACAGCGCCCAGTGTGGCGCCATCTCGAAGAAGGGGTTGTTGATGTTCTCGGGGTGCTGCAGCAGCATCGCGCCCTGGCCGAAGTAGTTCAGCACCAGGGCTGGCATGGCCAGCGCGAACCAGGCCACGCGGATGGGCTTCTTGCCGAAGTGGCCCATGTCGGCGTAGAGCGCCTCCACCCCTGTGGCGCACAGGATGATGGCGCTCAGGGCCACGAAGGCCAGCTGTGGGTGGTTGACGATGAAGCTCAGCGCGTAGTGGGGGCTCATCGCGGCCAGCACCGCGGGGTTGCGGGACACGTGGATGAAGCCCAGGACGGCCAGCACCAGGAACCACATCACCATGATCGGCCCGAAGAACTTGCCGATGCCGCCGGTGCCGTGCTTTTGCACCATGAACAGGATGGTCAGCACCACCAGCGTGATGGGCACCACGAAGCGCTCCAGCCCTGGGGCGGCCACTTTCACGCCCTCGACGGCCGAGAGCACCGACACCGCTGGTGTGATCACCCCATCGCCGAAGAAGATGGCCGTGCCGAAGATGCCGACGGCGAGCAGCAAGCGCCGCAGCGCCGGCTTGTCCTTCACGGCGGTGGAGGCCAGGGCCAGCATGGCGATCAGGCCGCCTTCGCCGTTGTTGTCGGCCCGCAGGATCAGCGTCACGTACTTGAGCGAGACGATGATCGTCAGCGTCCAGAACATCAGCGACAGGATGCCGAAGATGTTCTCCGCGGTGACCGGCAGGTGCCCGTGGGTGAAGGCTTCCTTGAAGGCGTACAGGGGGCTGGTGCCGATATCGCCATAGACAATACCGATGGCGCCCAGCGTGAGCGCGCCCAGCTGAGCGCGGCTCAGCGTTTCTTTGGAGCTTGGTTGCACGGAAACTCGTTGCAGATCGGCGGAAGCCGCATTGTGCCGTGAACCCAGCCCCAAATGT
This sequence comes from Aquabacterium soli, assembly GCF_003933735.1. Lineage (GTDB taxonomy): Bacteria > Pseudomonadota > Gammaproteobacteria > Burkholderiales > Burkholderiaceae_C > Aquabacterium > Aquabacterium soli. Next base: position 258,997 of record NZ_RSED01000007.1, read on the forward strand.
CAGCCCTGCATGTCAGTCGTAGACCTCGGCGTTCGGGTCGGTGGCCTCCAGCTCGTAGGCGGCGGCCAGCATGGCCAGGCGGCCCACCACGCCGTACATGTAGAAGCGGTTGGGCACGCTGGCGCCGGGTTTGGCGCCCGGCTTGGGCAGGTGCGAAGGCTCGGCAAAGCCCAGCGGCACGAAGCTCGAGCCCGGGGCGTTGAGGTTCTCGTCGATGCCGCGGTCGGCGTGCACGCGGTAGAAGCCCCCAATCACGTAGCGGTCCAGCATGTAGACCACCGGCTCGGCCACGGCGTCGTTGATCTGCTCGTAGGTGGGCACGCCCTCCTGGATGATCACGCGGGTGACCTCCTGGCCGTCTTTCACCACCGACATCTTGTTGCGGGTGCGGCGGTTCAGGTCGGCCAGGTCCTTCGCATCGCGCACGGTCATGATGCCCATGCCGTAGGTGCCGTTGTCGGCCTTGACGATGACGAAGGGCTTCTCGTTGATGCCGTATTCCTTGTACTTGCGGCGGATCTTGTTCAGCAGCGTCTCGACCTGCACCTGCAGGTTCTCGTTGATGGTGTCGTCCTGGAAGTTGATGTCGTCGCAGACGGCGTACATCGGGTTGATCAGCCACGGGTCCATGCCCAGCAGCTTGGCGAACTTCTTGGCGACTTCCTCGTAGGCCTGGAAATGCTGGCTCTTGCGGCGCACGGCCCAGCCGGCGTGCAGCGGCGGCAGCAGGTACTGCTCGTGCAGGCCCTGCAGGATCTCAGGGATGCCGGCCGACAGGTCGTTGTTGAGCAGGATGGTGCAGGGATCGAAGTGCTTGAGGCCCAGGCGGCGCTTGGTGCGCACCAGCGGCTCGAGCGTGAGCGTGTTGCCGTCGGGCAGGTTCAGCACGGTGGGCTCGGTGATGGTTTCATCGAGCGAGCCCAGGCGCACGTTCAGGCCGGCGGCCGAGAAAATCTCGACCAGGCGCGCGACGTTGGTCAGGTAGAACGAGTTGCGGGTGTGGCGCTCGGGGATCAGCAGCAGGTTCTTGGCTTCGGGGCAGATCTTCTCGATGGCGGCCATGGCGGCCTGCACGGCCAGGGGCAGCATCTCGGGCGTCAGGTTGTTGAAGCCGCCGGGATACAGGTTGGTGTCGACCGGGGCCAGCTTGAAGCCGGCATTGCGCAGATCGACCGAGGTGTAGAACGGGGGCGTGTGCTCCATCCATTCCAGGCGGAACCAGCGTTCGATGGCGGGCATGGATTCCAGCATGCGCTGTTCCAGCTCGTTGATGGGGCCGGTCAGCGCGGTGATCAGGTGTGGAACCATGGGGTGGTGCTCTTCGGTGTCGTGGCGGACATTGTAGGCCGGCCGTCGGGGGCGTTTTTCGTGACGATATGCCCAAGTGGGGATGCTTTGGCAGATTTCCAGGGGGTGTTCGCTGACGTTGGTCATTTGTCCGGAAATGCAAAAGGGCTGCCCGAAGGCAGCCCTTGAAGCTTGGCAGGGGATCCGCCCGGTGGCGGGGCCCCTTGGTCTATCACTTGTGATAGGCCGTTTCGCCGTGCGAGGTGATGTCCAGACCTTCGCGCTCTTCGTCCTCGGGGACACGCAGGCCCACCACCAGATCGACGATCTTGAAGGCGATCACGGAGACCACACCCGACCACACGATGGTGATCAGCACGCCCTTGAGCTGGATCCACAGCTGGCTGGCGATGGAGTAGTCGGCACCAGTCACCATGGTGACGGTCGTCCAGTCGGCCACCAGCGAGGGGCCACCCAGGTTGGGCGAGTTGAACACGCCGGTCAGCAGGGCACCCAGGATGCCGCCGACACCGTGCACGCCGAACACGTCCAGCGAGTCGTCCGCGCCCAGCAGCTTCTTCAGGCCGGTCACACCCCACAAGCAGATCAGGCCGGCCAGCAGGCCGATGATCAGGGCACCACCGATGCCGACGTTGCCGGCGGCGGGGGTGATGGCGACCAGGCCGGCGACGGCACCGGAAGCCGCACCCAGCATCGAGGCCTTGCCCTTGAGCAGCGACTCACCCAGGATCCAGCCCAGCACGGCGGCGGCGGTGGCTACCAGCGTGTTGGCGAAAGCCAGGGCGGCAAAACCGTTGGCTTCCAGGGCGGAGCCGGCGTTGAAGCCGAACCAGCCCACCCACAGCAGCGAGGCACCGACCATGGTCAGCGTCAGCGAGTGAGGGGTGAAGGATTCCTTGCCGTAGCCGATGCGCTTGCCCACCATGTAGGCACCCACCAGGCCAGCGACGGCGGCGTTGATGTGCACCACGGTGCCGCCGGCGAAGTCCAGCGCGCCGTGTTGCCAGATCAGGCCGGCCTTGCTGTTCATCTCGGCGACGACGTCAGCCGAGGTGTAGGCATCCGGGCCCATCCAGAACCAGACCATGTGGGCCATCGGGATGTAGCTGAAGGTGAACCACAGCACCATGAACAGCAGCACGGCCGAGAACTTGATGCGTTCGGCAAAGGCGCCGACGATCAGGGCGCAGGTGATGCCGGCGAACGTGGCCTGGAAGGAGGCGAACACGATCTCGGGGATCACGACACCCTTGCTGAAGGTGGCGCCATTGGCGAACGTGCCGGCGACGTTGTCCCAGATGCCCTTCATCATCAGACGATCGAAACCGCCGATGAAGGCATTGCCCTCCGTGAAGGCCAGGCTGTAGCCATACACGAACCACAGCACGGCGATCAGCGAGAAGGTCACCATGACCTGCATCAGCACCGACAGCATGTTCTTGCTGCGGACCAGGCCGCCGTAGAACAGGGCCAGGCCGGGCACGACCATCAGGATCACCAGGATGGTGGAGACCATCATCCAGGCGGTGTCGCCCTTGTTGGGCACGGGGGCTGCCGCGGCGGCAACAGGCGCGGCCGCGGAAGCGGCGGCTTCTGCGGCGGGTGCGGGTTCAGCGGCGGGCGCTGCTGCGGATGCGGTATCGGCTGCGGCCGAAGCTGCAACCGGGGTCGCCGTGGCGGCGTCCTGGGCGTGCGATACGCCCAGCAGACCGAACGCTGCGAGACCCAGTGCGAGCGACGCAATGAGTTTTCTCATGGATTGCCTCTTGGAATCGGGTTGAATGGACAGGTCGAAGCCGTGGTGCACCAGGCGGTGCCGGCGAAGTTCAGAAAATGGCGCAGGGCGTCAGAGCGCGTCCTTGCCGGTCTCGCCGGTGCGGATGCGGATGACCTGTTCGAGCGAGGTCACGAAGATCTTGCCGTCACCGATCTTGCCGGTGCGGGCAGCTGCTTCGATGGCTTCGATCACGCGGTCGAGGATGGACTCGTCGACGGCCGCTTCGATCTTGACCTTGGGCAGGAAATCGACCACATACTCCGCGCCACGGTACAGCTCGGTGTGGCCCTTTTGGCGACCGAAGCCTTTGACTTCGGTCACGGTGATGCCTTGCACGCCGATGGCGGACAGGGCCTCACGCACTTCATCAAGCTTGAACGGCTTGATGATGGCGGTCACCATTTTCATGAGGGGCTCCTTTAAAGATGGAAAGCTTTGCGGGAACTCAAACTGCACGATCCATGCCACCTCGGGCCTTCAGGGTGCACTCACAACCGTGCGCCTGACTTGGCACCAAGATAAGGCAATGAGGACATTGAGCACCGGCATGGTGCATTAATTTGGTGCATTTGTCTGCTGCGGCAGCGCTGCAAGGGTGTTTGCACTGTAGTGGTGCTGGTTGGTGTTGGGCGGTGCGCCAGCAGATGGTCCATCCTGGGGCTTGAGGTGAGGTCGCCCATCACCCTTCAGGGGGGCATGGCGTCCGGTTTTCCTCCACACAATGGGCGATCAGGCGTGAGCGTCGCTCGCAGCCCATCACAACATCAGGAAGACGACATGACCTTGGCAGTGGTCCGCAGCCGCGCGCTCGATGGCCTGAACGCGCCCGAAGTGACGGTGGAGGTGCACCTGGCCAATGGCCTGCCTTGTTTCACCCTGGTGGGCTTGGCAGACACCGAGGTCAAGGAGGCGCGCGAACGGGTACGTGCGGCTCTGAGCAACAGTGGCCTTGAGTTCCCGCACAACAAGCGCATCACGATCAATCTGGCGCCTGCCGATTTGCCCAAGGAATCCGGGCGCTTCGATTTGCCCATGGCCGTGGGCATCCTGGCGGCGCTGGGGCATGTGGATGCGCGCCAGCTTGAGGCGATGGAGTTCGCCGGCGAATTGTCGCTGGGCGGCGAGTTGCGGCCCGTGCGCGGCGCCCTGGCCATGGCACTGGCGCTGCGGCGCCAGGCCTCGGGCGATTCGTCTGGGCGTGATACCCGCCCAGCGCCGCCCGCTCGCAGCCTGGTGCTGCCCACCGACAGCGCCAGGCAGGCCGCACGGGTGGAGGGTGTGACCTTGCTGGAGGCGCAGCACCTGTCGCAGGTGGTGGCCGCGCTGCGGCCGCACCGCGATGGTGAGCCGCCGCCCGAACCACTGCGCGTGGCCCGCCCGGACGGCATGGTGGAAGAGTCCTTGTCCGCCGCCTTCGGCGATCTGCAGGACGTGAAGGGGCAGGGCGCGGCCAAGCGAGCGCTGGAAGTGGCGGCCGCCGGCGCGCACAGCCTGCTGATGGTCGGCCCGCCGGGCACGGGCAAGTCCATGCTGGCACGGCGCCTGGCCTCGGTGCTGCCGATGCTCACGCAGGATGAAGCACTGGAGGCCGCGGCCGTGCAGAGCCTGGCGGGCAGCTTCCGGCCGGAGGCCTGGCGCCACAGGCCCTGGCGTGCGCCGCACCATTCAGCGTCGTCGGTGGCATTGGTGGGTGGGGGCTCGCCGCCCAGGCCGGGTGAGATCTCCCTGGCCCACCGTGGCCTGCTCTTCCTCGATGAACTGCCCGAGTACGCCCGCGGGGCGCTCGAGGCCTTGCGCGAGCCGCTGGAAACCGGCCACATCACCATCTCCCGGGCGGCGCGGCGCCATGATTTCCCGGCCTGCTTCCAACTGGTGGCGGCCATGAACCCGTGTCCGTGCGGCCACCTGGGCAATCCGCTCAAGACCTGCCGTTGCACGCCCGAGCAGGTGCTGCGCTACCAGTCCCGCCTGAGTGGCCCCTTGCTCGACCGCATCGATGTGCAGGTGGAGGTGCCGGCCGTGAGCCCGGAGGTGCTGTCCGGCGCGCCCGATGGCGAGCCCAGCGCGGTGGTGGCCGAGCGCGTGCTGCGCGCCCAGACAAGGCAGCGTGCCAGGCAGGGTTGCCTGAACGCCGCACTGGACGGCAGCGGCCTGGACCGGCATGCCGCGCTGGAGCCGGCGGCCCAGCAGTTCCTCAAGGCGGCCAGCGCCCGGCTGGGATGGTCTGGACGGGGCTTTCACCGCGTGCTGCGGCTGGCACGCACCATCGCGGACCTGGCCGAGGTGGACACGGTGTCGGCCGCGCACGTGGCCGAGGCGATCCAGTACCGGCGGGCCTTGCCGGGCGCTTGAGGCCGCCGCGGCGTCTCCCACGTTCTAGGTGGTGCACGGGCAGGGCTGCCGTGCCACATTGTGAAGTTCAAGGGTGGCCCTGGCGTCGCTTCGAGAACCATACACAACCATGCAACAGGGGGCTCCCCATGTGGATGTCACGTTTGGCGGCATTGGCGGCCGTGCTCAGCCTGCAGGGCTGCGCTTACTTCACCACCTACAAATCCGATCTGGGTTCACCAACGACGGGCGTCTCTGTCGACATCAAGCAGCGCATGCTGTTGATGAACACCAAGATCGGCGATGCAGACGGCAAGGAGTGGAAGCGCATCTGCGTGGAGCCGAGCCCCGATGCACTGGCGTCTCTCGGCGCGAGCCTGGGCGCAAGCCATTCGACCCCGGTGGGGTCGAGCTCCCAGTTGTCGGCCGCCATCAATGAGAGCGCGGCCTATGTCGGCCTGAGGACGCAGTCCATCCAGTTGATGCGTGACGCCATGTACCGGGCCTGCGAAGCCTACATGAGCGGCGCCATCGGCAACGACGATTACCTGTTCCTGCAGCGGCGCTTCCAGGCCCAGGTGGTGGGCCTGCTGGCCATCGAGCAACTGACAGGCGCCATCGCCTCGCAACCGATCTCCGTGCACACCAATGCCTCGGCCTTGACCGGCGGCGGTGCGAATGCAGAGGCGGACCGTCTGGTGGAAGCTCAGAAGAATCTGGCGCAGCAGCAGGCGCGGCTCGATGAGCTCAAGGCAGTCCATGACGAGGCCCAGGCCAGCTTCCATGCCTTGGACCAGCAATCCGCGCCGCTCAAGGGCAAGGAAGAGTCCGCCCTGAGCGAGGCCGAGAAGAAGGCCCTGGCCGACACCAAGCTGGCACAGGATGAACTGAAGAAGGCCCACCGGGACGTCAACCTGCAGGCGCATCTTGTGGAGGTCTACCAGGAGGCGGTAGAGATCGCCGAGTCCGATTTCAAGGCGGCCAAGGGCCGAACCGCGGCGTCGACCTCCGGGTACTCCACGGCCCCCATGCGGATCGCGTCCAGGCCGGTGTCCGATCGTGCGGTCGAGAAGGTGGCCGATGCGGTGACCAACATTGTGAAGACGGTGTTCTCCGGCGCATTCAATGACGAAGGCGGGCGCTGCCTTCGCAAGCTCTATGCAAGCACGTCCGACGTGGAGTGGTCGAGGCTGACTCCGGTGTGCTTTTCCGTGGCCGTGCAGGATTACAAGGCCGCCGTGATCGAGGCCAAGGAAGACGTCAAGCGCAAGACGGGTGCCTCCGAGGTCGATGATGCGGCAGTGCAGAATGACCCCCGGGTGCAATCGACCCGGGCTGTGCGGGACGCATTGCAGTCGATCGTTCCCAAGGGGGCGGCTGTTCCGGGCAGCAGCACCCCACCGTAGTCGACCCCTGTCAGCGCTTTCACATGGACCACCTGCATTACCTCACTGTCGACCTCAGCGATGACACCGATGGCGTCGGCACCATCGAGGCCTCGGCCTCCACGGCGCCCGAGCAGGGCGATGCCGTGGATGCAGAGATCCAGCAGGTGCTGGGCTGGGCGTCGCGGCGCTTTCCTGGTGACCACGGCCCGCTGGACGAAGGCCATGCCTGGGACCACGACCTGCAGGTGACGCAGGAGCGCACTGGCGACCGTTTGTGGCGCACCGTGACGCTCACGATCAGTGCCTCCCCCGCGTTCATGGAGGCGTTCGCCGCGCACTTTGCCGAGGCGCTGGACGGCTGACCGCTCCACGGCGGTCAATGGAAATTGCGGCTGTGGATGCTCAAGCCCTGCAGCAGCGGCGTGAGGTTCTCCAGGTGATGGGCCACCAGGTTGCACACGCCATCCACGTTCTGCCATGTGCCGTGCACCGCCAGCAGCTGTGATTGCAGCAGCGCGGCGCGGCACTGGTCGCGCACGCTGCTCCACACCACCACATTGACACTGCCGGTCTCGTCTTCGATCGACACGAAGATGGTGCCCTTGGCGGTTTCCGGTTGCTGGCGCATGGTGACCAGGCCGCAGGCGCGTGCGGGTTTGCCGTTGTCCAGGCTCTGCAATGCGGCGGCGCTGTGCAGCCGGCGGCGTGTGAGCTCGTCGCGCAGCAGGGCCAGGGGGTGGCGGCGCAGCGTCAGGCCCGTGGCGGCGTAATCGATGGTGATCTCATCGGCTTCGGGCGCGGCGGGCAGCAGCAGGATCTGTTCGTGCACAGGCGCCTCGCGCAGCAGGGGCGGGGCCTTGTGCCGGGCCGCGGCCTCCCACACCTGCTGGCGCCGGTGGCCGGCGAGGCTCTGCAGGGCATCGGCGGCGGCCAGGTGGCGCAGGTCTGATTGGTCGAGCTGGGCGCGGCGGGCCAGGTCGTCCACGTTGGCGAAGGGCTGCTGGTGGCGTGCGTCGACGATGCGCTGTGCCGCGGCCGATCCCAGGCCGGACACCAGGGCCAGGCCCAGGCGAACGCGCTGGGGACGGTTGTCACGCAGCAGGTGCGAGAAGCTGCCTTTGTCGATGGCTTCGAGCGTGGCGCCGATCTCGCTGTGCGTCACGTCGATGGGGTGCACCTCCACGCCATGGCGCTGCGCATCGCGCACCAGTTGGCGTGGCGAGTAAAAGCCCATGGGCTGGGCGTTGAGCAGGCCTGCCAGAAAAGCGGCGGGCTCATGGCACTTGAGCCACGAGCTGATGTAGGCCAGCTTGGCGAAGCCCACGGCGTGCGATTCGGGGAAGCCGTATTCGCCGAAGCCCTTGATCATTTCGAAGATGTTTTCTGCGAATGGGCGATCGCCGGTACTCACGACCAGGCCTTCGATGACGCGGTCCCTGAAGGGTTCCAGGCCACCTTTGCGCTTCCAAGCCGCCATGGCGCGCCGCAACTGATCGGCCTGGCCTGGCGTGAAGCCCGCGCCATCGATCACGATCTGCATCACCTGCTCCTGAAAGATCGGGACGCCGAGCGTGCGGTCCAAGGCCTTGTGCAGCAGCTTGGGGTAGGGCGCGGGCTTCTTTTCTTTTCGCGCCTTGAGGTAAGGGTGCACCATGCCCCCCTGGATGGGCCCGGGCCGCACGATGGCCACCTGCACCACCAGGTCGTAGAACCTTGCTGGCCTCAGGCGCGGCAGCATGCTCATCTGCGCACGGCTTTCGATCTGGAATACGCCGATGGTGTCGGCCTGCTGGATCATCTGGTAGGTCTCTGGATCTTCTTTGGGGATGTCCTGCATCGCCCAGGTCCGGCCCGTTCGCTGGCTGATGAAGGCCAGTGAGTGCTTGATGGCGCTGAGCATGCCCAGGGCCAGCACATCCACCTTGAGCAGGCCCAGTGCTTCCAGATCATCCTTGTCCCACTGGATGACGGTGCGGTCCTTCATGGCAGCGTTTTCCACGGGCACCAGCCGTCCCAGCGAATCGGCGGCGATGACGAAGCCACCCACGTGCTGGCTCAGGTGGCGCGGTGTGCCCACCAACTGCTGCGTGAGTGCCAGCCATTGCTGGAAGGCAGGTGTGTCCGGGTCGATGCCCATCTCGAGCAGCCGCAGGTCCAGGGCCTCGCGGCTTTCCCACCATTGGTGGCTCTTGGCCAGCGCATCGATCGTTCCGGGATCGAAGCCCAAGGCCTTGCCGACATCGCGCACGGCGCTGCGGGTGCGGTAGCTGATGACGGTGGCGGCCAGCGCCGTGCGATGGCGGCCGTACTTCCCGTAGAGGTACTGGATGACCTCTTCGCGGCGCTGGTGTTCGAAGTCGACGTCGATGTCGGGCGGCTCATTGCGCTCCTTGGAGAGGAAGCGTTCGAACAGCAGGCTTGATTCGCTGGGGTCGACCTCGGTGACGCCCAGCATGTAGCAGACCGCCGAGTTCGCGGCCGATCCGCGCCCTTGGCACAGGATCCCTTCGTTTCGGGCATGGCGCACGATGTCTTCAACCGTGAGGAAGAACTTCTCGTAATCCAGCTGCTGTATCAGCCGGAGCTCCTTGATGATCTGGCGCAGCACGCGGTAGGGCGGCGGAGGTCTTTGGTCGTAACGCCGGCGAAGGCCAGCCGATGTCAGCCGGCGCAGGTGGCTGGTCGGTGTCTCTCCGGCAGGCACCAACTCCTGCGGGTAGTCGTAGCTCAGCTGGCCCAGGTTGAACTTGCACTGGCTGGCCACCTCCAGCGTGGCGGCCAGCAAATCAGGCGGGTAGTGCCTGGCCACGCGCATGCGCGAACGCAGATGCCGCTCGGCATTGGGCTGCAACTCGAAGCCGCATTCGGCCACGGGCTTGCCCACCCGCACGGCGGCCATCACATCCTGCAGGGGCTTGCGTGAGCGCACATGGAAGTGCACGTCGCCTGCAGCCACCAGTGGCACGCCGCTGGCCTCACTGGTATCGCGCAATTGCGCCAGCCATTCGGTGTCGTCCCAGGCGCTGAGCAGTTCTACGGCGATCCAAACCTTGTCCTTGAACAGGCTGGCAGCCCACTGGGCCAGGCGGTGCAACGCTGACGTGGTGCAGGGCCGAGGAGGCACCACCAGCATCACGCATTCCGTCAGGGCATCGGCCGTGATCTGGTCGATGTCCAGGCGGTATTGACCCTTGGGGCTGTTGCGGCGCAGCCGGGTGATGAACTCGCTCAGGTGCCCGTAGCCATCGCGGTTGCACGCCAGCACCACCAGCTTGAACGGCAGGCCTTGCGGGTCATCAACGGCAGGTTGCACGGTGAACTCGCTGCCGATCAGCAACTGCAGCGTGGGCACGATGCGGTCGTTCACCACCGCTTGCCGAACGATGTCTTTCAACGCTGCATGCGCCCGCACCACCCCTGCCAGCGAACACTCATCGGTGATGGCCAGTGCGCTGTAACCCAACTGGCAGGCGCGCTCCACCAGCTCGGCCGGGTGAGAGGCCCCGCGCTGGAAACTGAAGTGGCTCAGGCAGTGCAGTTCGGCATAGGCTGGCAGGCCCGCACGCGCGTTCATCCGTACACCCCGTGCAGGTACCAGTGTGCCGTGGTGCTGTCTTCGGCCGCCATCGGCACGCGCTCCTTGTAGATCCACAGCAGGCCCGCCGCTGGCGAGTTGGCGATGAAGTAATCACGGGCCTGCGATCCGTCGGCATGGGCCTGGTCCCACCAGCCGCCTTCGATGCGTTGCGGCCCGGCCAGCAGGCTGAGGGGCCCGTGGTGCTGAGGCTGGTGGCCGCGCACGGTCAGGGCTTGTGGCGATTCGAGAATCCAGGCCGGCAGCGGCATGGCCTGGGGTGGTGGGGCCGATGGGCCGGTGCCGAGCGTGGAGGCGGGCTGTGTGCACGGCACCCAGGCCTGCATGTGCCCAGGCCGGTGGTCGGCCAGCGCGATGGGGCGCAGCACCCGCTCGGCGCCCAGGCGCACGCTGAGCTTTTCCAGCGTGTGGCGCAGCGCTTCGCCGCTGGGCAGGGCATCGGGCAGCAGCGACAGGGCCTGCCCGGGCAGGCGCTCGATCTCGCTGGCGTGCAGGCTCAACTCGCCCACCGGGGCTTTCAGCTTGACCAGGGCCAGGTGCTCGGCCAGCAGGCGGGCCAGGTGGTCCACCTGGCGCACGGGCTGGGCGGTGCGCACTTCCAGTTCCTCGCCCGGGCCGGCCTGGCGCGAAGCCATGTCGTGCCGCCAGCGCAGCACCACAGCCAGCACGCCGGCATGGCGCAGCGTCAGCCAGTCCTGCAGGCGCTGCAGCAGGTGGTCTGCGGCCTGCAGCACGGCCTGGGTGGAGTCCACGCGGAAAGGCAGTTCCAGCCGCTCATCGAAGACCTCCGGCAGTGTCAGCCAGGCCGGCACGGTGTCCGGGCGCAGGCCGTGGGCCTGGTCCAGCGCGTCCAGCAGTGGTGCGCCAAAGCGCCGGGCCAGGCCGCCGCGTGGCAGCCGGCGCAACTGGCCCAGCGTGTGGCAGCCCAGTTGGGACAAGGTTTCCAGGTGGGGCAGCGCGGCGCTCAAGGTGTGCACAGGCAAGGGCGACAAGCGCTCGGCCAGGGCGTCCATCGTGGCGGGGGCTTCATCGATGTCACCCTCTGCTTCATGGCGCAACAGGGCCAGGGCCGCCAGGCTGGTCGGCGCCAACGCCAGGCGTTGGCATCCCGGTGCGGGCGCGCCGTCGAGCAGGCGCTGCCGCAAGGCCTCAGCGCCGCCGAACAGGCGCAGGCTGCCAGACACCTCGACCAGCACGGCCTCGTCCAGCAGCACCACGCGGGGGCTGAAGCGCAAGGCCCACCAGCCCAGCAGGCGCTGAGCCCAGGTCTGCGTTTCGGGCGTGCTGCCTTCAGGCGCCAGGGGGATCAGCGAGCACCAGAGCATGGGGTGTCCTCACGTTGATCTCGTCCACGCGTGCGGCGTGGGCGGCCATGGCGACCGGGGCGGCTTGGGCCTCGGCCGGCTGGGGCACCTGGGGCAGGGCGGGGGTGGGCACGCGGTGCTGCCAATGCGCCAGGCCCGGCGGCCAGGCGTGCAGGGTCAGCGGGGCTGCATGCGCAGGGCCCTTGCGCTTGAGGATCTCCACGCGCAACTGGCCCGGCCCCTGCAGGTCGATGCGCAGCCGCAAGGGCGCGGCCGAGGCCTGTGCCGCCACCTGCACCGGCCGCACGATGAACACCGGCGCATCGCATTGCAGGGCCCAGGTCTGCAGGCGCCGGATCTGGGCGGCGGTGGCCTGGGGCAGCCAGCTCACCAGGCCCGCCAGCTCCCGGGCGGCGCCGGGCCCCTTGATCAATTGCTCGGTGGTCCACAGCCGTTCGTGGGCGGTGTCCACGGGCACCCAGACCACCCGTGAGGCGGCCACGCCGGCTTGTTGCAGGCCCGGCAGATGGGGCGCGAGCGGAGGCCCCACGAAGACCAGGCTCTGGCCAGCGGCGCCTGCCAGGCCGGCCAGGCCAGGCCGCAGCAGCCGCCACTCGGCCAGCGGGGCGCCCAGGGCCGGCCGGGGTTGCAGCAATTCGGTGAGGGCATGGGTGGGCCAGCCTCCGCCGGGCAGTTCGCGGTCCAGTGCCGCAAAGCCCGTGGCGCACGCACGCTGCCGGCCAGGGCTGACCTGGCTGGCCGACCACAGCGCATCCTGGAGCGCCGGGGGCAGGGAAGAGAGTGCTTGCGCGGCGCCCATGATCAAAATACTGTGATTGCATACAGTATATGGCGTGTGCCTGCCGCGGCGCCGTTCAGCCCTTCGCCTGGCTGGGAGAAGTGCCGACAAGTTGACGTCTTCAATTAGAAGATTTATTCTAATTGGATGGTCCGACTCGCCAAATTCAACGACGACACCTTCGTGCAGGCCGCCATCGAGGTGGCCGCCACCTGCGGTGTGGGTGCCGTGTCCATGGCCGCCATCGCCAGCAAGGCCGGCGCGCCCATGGGCTCCGTCTACCACCGCTTCGGGTCACGCAGCGAGGTGCTGGCAAGGGCGTGGCTGCAAGCCCAGGCCGGCCTGCGCCAGGCCGTGGCCGCGCACTGGCAGGCGGGCCGCACCTGGCCGGCCGTGCAGGCCTTGCTGGCCTGGTGTCGGCAGCACCCCTTGCACGCGCGTTTCCTGATGCAATGCGAAGGGCACCCCCCCATCGACGAGGCCCTGGCCGGACCCTGGCGCCAGCGCCTGGACGACGAGCAGCTCGCGATGGAGCAGGCCTTTGAGCAGGCCGTGCGGCGTTGCGCACCTTGGTGCACTTCGACCGACACCACCACCACCTTGCTGCGCTTCGTGCTGCTCGATGCCCCGCTGGCCATGCTTCGGCCGGCCTTGTCGCAAGGCCGCGAGATCCCGGCGAACGCCGAAGACCTGCTGCGGACCTCGCATGAGGCCTTGTGTCCCTGGTGGCAGCAGGCGGCCGTGAATGACCACGATGTGCAGGAGCGGCTCCTCGCTGATCCGGCCATGCGCCCTGTCACGTCGTCTGCCGTGCCTGCCCGGGCTTCTTCCACCCATTGACCCGTTCCTGCTGAGCCTGCCCCATGCGCCCTTCCACCCAACAAGACGCCGGCCGTCCCATTCCCCTGCACGACGAGGCCGAGTTCGCGGCCATGCGCCGCGCCGGCCGCGTGGCCGCCGACACACTCGATTTCATCGCACCGCATGTGCGCCCCGGTGTCAGCACTGCCGAGCTGGACCGCCTTTGCGAAGCCTTCATGCGCGAGGCCGGCGCCATCCCCGCCACCATCGACTACAAGGGCTACAAGCACGCCTCCTGCATCTCGGTGAACCACGTGGTCACGCATGGCATTCCGTCCGACACCAAGGTGCTCAAGGTGGGCGACATCGTCAACATCGACGTCACGCCCAAGCTCGATGGCTGGCACGGCGATTCCAGCCGCACCTTCACCGTGGGCAAGGTCTCCATCCTGGCGCAGCGCCTGGTCGACACCACCCACGCAGCCATGATGCTGGGCATTGCCCAGGTCAAGCCCGGCGCGCGGCTGGGCGATGTCGGCGCGGTGATCGAAGCCTTCGCGCGTGAGGCGGGTTTCTCGTCGGTGCGCGATTTTTGCGGGCATGGCACGGGCCAGGTCTTCCACGATGCACCCCAGGTGCTGCACTACGGCCAGCGCGGCACGGGCGTGCTGCTCGAGCCGGGCATGATCTTCACCATTGAGCCCATGCTCAATGCCGGCAAGGTCGATGTGAAGGTGCTGGGCGACAGCTGGACCACGGTCACGAAAGACCATTCCCTGTCGGCGCAGTTCGAGCACACCGTGGGCGTCACCGACACCGGCGTCGAGATCTTCACCTGGCCCGGCGGCAGCCGGCTGGGCGTGCCAGGCTGAGCCTGACGCGGGTCAGCCCAGCACGGTCTCTTCGACCGTGACCGAGGGTGGCGCCGTCTCGCTGGTCAGCTGATACAGGCCATTGAGCGCATGGCGCACGTCCACCGCGTCGATGCGGCCTTGCAGATCCAGCTGTGCTGCATCGAAGCGGCCATGCTCGGTCACCTGCGCGATGATGCGCCCGCGGATCACGCCCTGCAGCGGCGTCATCTGCGGGCCCAGTCGCTTGAGGGCCGGTACCAGCGCGGCCCAGTCTTCAGGCGCTGCCAGAGGCGTTGCCATCTGCAGCGACACCTCGTCGGGCAGTTGCCATCCGTTCGGCCTGACAAAGGTGGCCTGCAGGCCGCCGGACACGCGCAGGTGGGTTTCCAGCCGGCACAAGGCCAACTCCAGCAGTTCACCGGTGGGCCAGGCCTCGGCCAGGTCCCACACGAAGGCCATCTGCGGGGCCTCGCTCAACGGCAAGGCAATGGAGATCGGCTGGCCCAGTTGCTTCTCGGCGATGGCGACCAGGGCGAACAGGTCGGGCGGCCCGGGCCGGTAGGCGAAAGGTGCCTTCAGGGCAGCTGCTGACATGGGGGCTGCCTGCGCTGCGGCCTGGGCCAGTGCGGCCCGCGCGATGCCCAGCACCTGATGCCAGTCCACGTTGCCTTGTCTCAGGCACAGGCCGATGGCGTAGAGCGCGGCTTGTGGCGAGACAGCGGCCAGGCCCACGGCCTTGTCCACCAGCGCTGTCGCGTCACCCACCAGTGGCGAGGCCAGGCGGCTGCGCAGGCTGTCGATCAGGCGCATCTCGGGCGCCTGCAGGGCCGGCAGGCGGGCGTGCGGCCACGACACGATGGACGCCTCGGCCAGCCGCAGTCGCACACGGCCCTCGCCGGGCAGGCGCAGCGTGTCGCGCAACTCGCAATCCACGAAGACCTGGGTGGTCTGGCCATCGGACACGTGCACGGGGATCTCCAGGGAGCGAGCCTCTAGCGCATCGCTGTCGCGCCAGGACAGCCAGTGCACGCCTTCCCACGGACTGGCCCTCAGGAAGCGCCAGCCGCTGGGGGCGTCGCGGTCATCCTGGTCGAGTGGCAGTGCCTGATGCTGCGCATCGCGCAGGGTCAGCCGCGTCATTGCCTCGTCGACATCGGCATCCCGGCCGCCCGGGGCATGCTGCGAGGCGCGCACGAACACCAGCAATTGCCCGGGCGTGCGCGGTGTCGCGTCGGCCAGCCGTGCCTGCTGGATCAGGTGGTCGGCCGGGCCGGACTGGTACTCGTGCGTGGTGGCGGTGTCAGGCAGGGGCACCGGGCTGGAAAAGCGCAGCCGTTGCGGGCAACGCACCACCAGGGGGGCGCTCAGCACCTGGAAGGGCTCTTCCAGCAGGGCATCGCCCAGGCGAAAGCGCGCCGTGTATCGGCCGGCCGGCAGCTTCACGATCAGGTCACCCACACCCGTGGCCACGGTGTGCAGGTGCTTGTCCAGCACCTCGATGTGGGCCAGATCGTCTTGCGTCTCGATGCGCACCTCCGAGCGGCGCAAGACAACCGGCGCCACGGACCCTGCGGGTGTCTCGGGCGGGCCACCGAAGACGGCGGTCGGCAGGCTGGCCCCGGCCGAACCGGCGCCCAGCGCGTCCTTGGTAGCGCGTACACCGGTGCGTATGGCTGTGGTGCGTGCGGTGCTGCCCACCGGCTCCATCCGCGGGATGGCGTTGGTGGGCGGCAACCGGATGGCTGCTGGTGTCTGTGGCGTGCTGCCCTTGCGGTAGAAGCGGATGTCCTCTGACGGCAGGTCGATGGGCGGCACATTGCCGGTCTTGTCCTGCAGGCCGCTGTCCTTCCACAGGCGCAGCGCGCGCCGGCGCACGGTGTCGCTGGTCACCCAGCCCTCGTCGTCGGCATCCGCCGAGGCCAGGGCCTCGCACCAGATGCGCGAGAAGTTGCCATGCACCGGACCGCCCTCCGCCACAGCTTCTTCATAGGCCGCCTGCCCGCGCGGTGCGCCGAAGGCCTGGAACACCTTGACCTGGTTGGACAGGTTGCGCGCGGGCGGTGTCCAGGTCGGATTCATCACCTCCTTGGTGAAGAAGAAGTCCTGGCAGCAGTCCATCACCAGCACGATCTCGTCGAACAGCCCGGCATCGGCCATGCGCGTGGCATAGCGCGGCGCGGCGATGTGCACGGCGTCGTAGGCCTGGGCCTCGGCGGTGAACAGGGCCGGGTCGTTCTTGATGGCGCCCGCCGTGAAGCCGTGGCCGGCCAGGAAGAGGTAGAGCCGCCGACCCGCGCGGGTCTTGAACTGGCGCTGGGCATCCAGGGTGAGGCGGTCCAGCGCACGGTGGAAATCCTTGATGGCGGGGCGCTCGTCGTAAGGATCGACCGGGGCAGGGTGATCGCTCGAGAAAATGCTCGTCACCTGCTGCTCTGGCACCGCGCCACCTTGGGGAGACACCAGCCAGGCCCTGAAGGCCTGGGCATCGTTCTCCGGGCCTTTCAAGGGGGTGAGGCCGGGGTAGCGGTTCACTGCCAGCAAGATGGCGTGGTCTTCGGTGTTGAGGGCAGGGGTGGCGCTCATGGTGGCCTCACAGCGGCTGGCTCAGGGCGTGCTGCAGGGATGCCAGCGTGAGCTCGTCGTTGTCGAAGCCGCCGTGGTCGATGCTGTGGCTCTGAAGGCCGGCTGGCGTGCCCTCGGCAGTGCGTGACCACACCAGCCGGCCAGGCTCCGCATCCAGCCACTGGCGTGTGCGCACCACCGCCGGAAAGCCCGCCTCGTCGAACACCGAGGCCAGGCGGTAGAAGCGCTCCATGCCCAGCAAGGGCGTGTCGGCCGTGTCGACCTCCTGGCCATCGGCATCGGCCTGGGTCTCCAGGATGCCGGAGACCAGGTACAGCAGCGAGGACGGATAGATGAAGCGCCGCCAGTCGCGCTCGCCTTCATGCAGCTTGTGGTCTTCGCCCCAGACCTGGTCGTCGCGTTCCAGCTCGTCGGTCATCGCGAACATGCGGAAGCGTTTGACCGGCGCCCAGTACTGGCGCAGCGTCTGGTCGAACAGGCTGTAGGTGATGGCCGGTGCCAGGAACAGCACCTGGGTGGGCACCTGAGCCAGCGGGGTGCCCGCACAGGCCTTGAGCCATTGCGCGATGTAGATGGCGCCCGTGCTGTGGCCGATCAGGCTGATGCGCTTGAGCGAGCGCCCGGCCTGCGCCTGCTGGTTCAGGGCGTGCACCAGGGCCGTGCCGACATAGCGGTCGGCATCGGGCTGGAAGGCATCCAGCGTGTCCTGCTTCATGCGGTTCCATTGCAGGGCCTGGCCCCACTGGTTCAGGCTGGAGCCGCCCAGCTTGATCTCCCGCGTGATCTCTTCCAGCACCGTGGCGTACAGGCCGTGGTCACGCGCGCCCGCGTAGCGCTTGAGCACGCGGCGCAGGCAGGCCACGACGAAGGCCGCGACCTTGAACCAGGCGATGAAACCTCGCTGGCCCGGCCGGCTGGAAAACTCGTGGCTCAGGATGTCGGCCACCGGGGTGTCGCGCTCGACCACGGGGCCCAGGCCAGCGGCGAAGCTGGATCGGGTCTGCGTGGGCACGCCCGGCAGCCCGGCCAGCGCTGCGCGCAACTCCGGGTCGTTCTCGAGGTCGGCCTGGATCTCGGCCTCGTTGACCTGACCGGCGCTGCTGCGCGCCTGCAGTTCGCTGACATGGGGGCGTTCGTGGCGATAGGGCACGTTCTCAGGCCTCGGGTCGGCCCAGAAGCGATCGACCGCCTCGCGCACCTGGCGTGCGTCCACGGCGGCCGGCGCGATCGATCGCGTGCCCGACACGGAGCCCAGGCGTTTGAGCGCGTGTTCCATCACCTTGCGCAGCAACTGCTTGACCACCGGCTCGTCGGCCAGCTCAGCGAAGTTGTTGCGCAGGGTCTCGAAAAAGCCCGACTCCCAGACAAAGAAAAGGGGGTGGCCGGCGTCCTCGTAGGTGCCCAGCAGCTTGCCGGCCAGATCGAGCCCGGTCTGCTTGCTGACCAGCCCGCCGTGGAAGTGCAGGATCAGGTGGCCATCCTTGTGCGCCAGCGCAGCCTCCACGGCCGCGGCGATGTCCTGCGCCGAGGTGTCGGTGTCCGGGCCGAAGGCGCCCCCCCGGCTGTGGACGTAATTCAGCTTGTCCATGGTGTCTTCCCCTTTTGACTGACCTTGACCCATTTGGCATTGACCATTGACGAGGTCGAATCGTCTGCGTGTTGTCCGCAAAGCGCAAGGGTATGAATCAGGGATTGCCGCCACCCTGGGGCTGTGCCACATCTGCCCATCGCTCTGGTTAGACTGCGAAGCTGGTGTGCGGCCCTGGCCGGCGACACCGCATCCGAACCCTGAGGAGACCCCATGAAAGCCAAGCGCTCGATGTTCCTGACAACGCCCTTGCTGAGCCTGGCCTGTGCGGCCGGCGGTCTGGTCGGCACGGCTGCACTGCTCGCGCCGGGCACCGCGCTGGCCGATCACCAGCATCCAGGGACGGCATCGACGCACGGTTCGGCCAAGCCCGTCGCCAAAACCAAGGCCCAGGTTGCGGCGGTCGAGGTGAGCGGCGCCTGGGTGCGGGCCACCGTGCCGGGTCAGAGCGGCACCGGCGGCTTCATGAGCCTGCGCAGCAAGGACGGCCCCTTGCAACTGGTGGGCTTCAGCACCCCCGTGGCCGGCTCGGCCGAGCTGCACGAGATGGCGATGGACGGCAACGTGATGCGCATGCGCCCCGTGGCCTCGCTGGACCTGCCGGCTGGCCAGGCGGTCGAACTCAAGCCCGGTGGACACCACCTGATGCTGATGTCCCTGAAGACGCCCCTGAAGGCCGGCGCCAGCGTGCCGGTGGTGCTGCAGCTGAAGACGCCCGAGGGGCGTGTGCTGGAGCAGCGGGTGAGCGTGCCCGTGCGCAGCGCCGCACCGGTGGGGACACCGGTGGCCGACACGCATGAGCACCACAGCCATTGATGGCCGTTACCGCCCCCTGACGCGTCACTGGTCTTCCAGGCGGCGCGGCGGGTAGGTGTCCCAGCCCTGGCAGCCAGGGCATTGCCAGAAGTAGTGCTGGCCTTCGAAGCCGCAGGCGGCGCAGCGGTAGCGCTGCAGGGGTTTGGCGGCCGTGTGCAGGGCCTGTTGCAGGGATTCGATCTCCTGGTTGCTCAAGGGAACACCGGTGGCCAGGCGCTCGCGGATCAGGCCTTGCGCGGCTGACAGCGAAGGCTGCAGGTGCAGGTGGTTCAGCAGACGGGTGCGGCGTTCGGCGCTGTCGTCCTGCAGGCTGTTGAGCGCCTGCAGCACATCCACCGATGGGTACTGGCCATACAGTGCCTGCAGCTTGTGGCGGGCGTTGTCAGCCTGGCCACACTGCTGTGCGGCCTTGGCGTAGTCGGCCGCCACCAGGGTGAAGGATTGCGGCTGCAGCGCCATCAACTCGTCCCATGCGGCCAGCGCCTCGGCCGGCTGGCCACGGCGGGCATGGCGCTGGCCCTGCAGCACCAGCGGGCGTGCGGCCTGGGGCGCGGCCTCGCGGGCGCGGCGCAAGGCCTGATCAGCTTCGTCGGTGTGGCCTCGGGCATCCGATTCCAGCGCGATCTCGCACCAGTGGTGCGCCATGCGGGGCGCGAACGAGCCGGTGCCGGCGGCCTCCAGTTGGCGGGCTACCTCGATGGCCGGGTGCCAGTTGCGTGAGCGCTCGTGCAGCGTCAGCAGGGCCAGGCGGGCATCGGTGCCGAAGGCCGTGCCTTCCAGCGCCTTGAAGGCCTCTTCGGCCCGGTCGAACAGGCCGGCCTTCATGAAATCGTGCGCCAGCGCGTTCTGGGCCTTCTCGCGCTCTTCACGCTTGAGATCGCCGCGGGCCAGCAGGTGCTGATGAACGCGGATGGCGCGTTCGTACTCGCCACGGCGGCGGAACAGGTTGCCCAGGGCGAAGTGCAGGTCGGAGGTGTCCGGGTCGTGCTGCACGGCTTCGATGAAGGCATCGATCGCCTTGTCCTGCTGTTCATTGAGCAGCAGGTTCAGGCCCTTGAAGTAGGCCTGGGGCGTGGCACCTTCTTCGCGGCGCATCTGGCGCAGATCCAGGCGCGAGGCCAGCCAGCCCAGCAGGAAGGCGCCGGGCAACGCCAGCAGCAGCCATTGCAGATCGAAGTCCATCGTGTGTGGCGCAGGAGATGTCAGCGGCCAGGCTTGCGAGGCGCGGGCATGTCAGGCGGGTGCGGCAGTTGGGAGGGCACGGCGCCCGCGGTATCAGGGGCGGCCTGCGGGTCGTCGGCCGCCGGTGACTGTTCGGCGATGATGTGCAGGCGCTTGCGCGCATCGCGGCGGTGACGCCACCAGCTGGGCACCATGGCCACCACGCCAATGGCGCAGCCGGCGCCGAACACGCCCAGCATGACGAACACCATCGGGGCCTGCCAGCTGTAGCCGAAGAATCCCCGCACGTCGACCACATGCTGGTTCTTCAGGGCGAAGGCGAACAGCACGAAGAACAGAAACGCACGCCACAGCCAGGTCAGTGCACGCATGGATGTCGGTCCCTCTTCTTGGCTCGGTTGGGGATGGGGAGGCTTTTTGCTCAGCGCTGAGGCTGATTGTCCACCATCGTGGCGTCGGCATCCGCGGTGTCGTCCCCTGGGGCTGTTGCGTTGTTGCCCGGTGAGCGGGCGTCCACCGATTCACGCAGGGCCTTGCCGGGCTTGAAGTGCGGCACGAGCTTCTCGGGGATCAGCACCTGCTCGCCAGAGCGCGGGTTGCGGCCCATGCGCGGCGGGCGCCGGTTGATCGAGAAGCTGCCGAAGCCGCGCAGTTCGATGCGGTGGCCTTTTGCCAGCGCTTCCGACATGGCATCCAGGATGGTCTTGACGGCGAACTCGGCATCGCGTTGCGTGAGCTGGCCGAAGCGCTCGGCCAGCTTGGCCACCAGGTCGGAACGGGTCATGGGTGATGCGACAGAACTGATTCAGGGGCTGTGATGAAGGGGCGTGGGGCCTGCGGTGCGGCGTGCCGCTTCATCACAGCCCCCAGGGAGAGCCGGCCCAGGCCTGCTTGACGCGGGCCCGGACCGGAGCGGTCTCTGGGAGCGGCCGGCGAACCCGAAGGCCCGCCAGCGGTAACAGCCGAAGATCAGCCGTTGTTCTGGTCCAGCTTGGCCTTGAGCAGGGCGCCCAGGCTGGTGGTGCCGGAGCCTTCCTTGGTCGTGTCGGCGCGCAGGGACTGCAGGGCTTCTTGCTGCTCTGCGTTGTCCTTGGCCTTGATCGACAGCTGGATGTTGCGGGTCTTGCGGTCGACGTTGATCACGACGGCCGAGACTTCGTCGCCTTCCTTCAGCACGTTGCGGGCGTCTTCGACGCGGTCGCGGCTGATTTCCGAGGCACGCAGGTAGCCGAGGATGTCATCGGCCAGCTTGATCTCGGCGCCCTTGGCATCAACCGTGGCAACCACGCCGGTCACGGTGGCACCGCGATCGTTCAGGGTCGTGAAGTTGGTGAAGGGGTCGGAATCCAGCTGCTTGATGCCCAGGGAGATGCGCTCGCGTTCCACGTCGATGGCCAGCACGATCGCTTCAACTTCCTGGCCCTTCTTGTAGTTGCGGACAGCGGCTTCGCCAGCTTCGTTCCACGACAGGTCGGACAGGTGCACCAGGCCGTCGATGCCGGCAGCCAGGCCCACGAACACGCCGAAGTCGGTGATCGACTTGATGGGGCCCTTGACGCGGTCGCCACGGTTGAAGTTCTGCGAGAAGTCGTCCCAGGGGTTCGGCTTGCACTGCTTCATGCCCAGCGAGATGCGACGCTTGTCTTCGTCGATCTCCAGGACCATGACTTCCACTTCGTCGCCCAGGTTGACGATCTTGTTGGGCGCCACGTTCTTGTTGGTCCAGTCCATCTCAGACACGTGCACCAGGCCTTCGATGCCCGGTTCGATCTCGACGAAAGCACCGTAGTCAGCGATGTTGGTGACCTTCCCGAACAGGCGGGTGCCCGAGGGGTAACGGCGCGAAACGCCAACCCACGGATCGTCGCCCATTTGCTTGAGGCCCAGCGAGACGCGGTTCTTCTCGGCGTCGAACTTCAGGACCTTGGCGGACAGCTCTTGACCAACCGTCACCACTTCCGAAGGGTGACGCACGCGGCGCCATGCCATGTCGGTGATGTGCAGCAGGCCGTCGATACCACCCAGGTCCACGAAGGCGCCGTATTCGGTGATGTTCTTGACCACGCCATGGACGATCGCGCCTTCGCGCAGCGTTTCCATCAGCTTGGCGCGCTCTTCGCCCATCGAGGCTTCGACCACGGCACGGCGCGACAGCACGACGTTGTTGCGCTTGCGGTCCAGCTTGATGACCTTGAACTCCATGGTCTTGCCTTCGAACGGCGACATGTCCTTGACAGGGCGCGTATCGAGCAAAGAACCAGGCAGGAAGGCGCGGATGCCGTTGACCAGGACGGTCAGGCCGCCCTTGACCTTGCCATTGACCGTGCCGGTCACGAAATCGCCCGATTCCAGGGCGGTTTCCAGCGACAGCCACGAGGCCAGGCGCTTGGCCTTGTCGCGCGACAGGATGGTGTCGCCGTAGCCGTTTTCGATGGCGTCCACGGCCACGGAGACGAAGTCGCCCACTTGGACTTCGAGCTCGCCCTGGTCGTTGCGGAACTCGTCGATGGGCACATAGGCCTCGGACTTCAGGCCGGCGTTGACGACCACGAAGTTGTGGTCCACAGCCACGACCTCGGCGGTGATGACTTCGCCAGTGCGCATGTTGGCGCGCTGCAACGACTCTTCAAATAGGGCGGCAAATGATTCAGACATGAGGTTTCCTGTGTCGGCTTTGGGGCCGACGGTAACGCTTGGACCGACAGGCAACGGAACAAGCGGTTAGGTTGAAGAAGCGATGTACGGCCTGGCCTTGTTGCCGTGCCGAGGTTCGAAACCTCGCCTCCGCGCCGGGCGGCGGGGAGGGCACATCACACCTAAAATTGGCCTTGCCTGATCACGCCTGGGGCGTGACCACATGGGGCCACCCGTCTGTCCACCAACCCAGCACCGTGTCCACCGACTGGTCGATGGACAGCGCAGAGTTGTCGAGCAAACGGGCATCGGCAGCAGGCACCATCGGGGCAACCGCACGAGACTTGTCCCGCAGGTCGCGCGCCTCAAGGTCTGCGCAGATCTCATCAAGGGTAACAGAAATCCCCTTTGAAATCAATTGGTTATACCGGCGCTCCGCCCGCTGTGCCACGGAGGCCGTCAAAAACACCTTCAGGCCGGCGTCCGGGAAGATCACGGTGCCCATGTCGCGGCCGTCGGCCACCAGGCCGGGCAGCTTGCGGAAGGCCAGCTGCTGGCGCACCAGGGCCTGGCGCACACCCGGCAGGGCCGAGATCTTCGACGAGTTCTGGCCGACTTCTTCCTGGCGCAGGTCTTCGCTGACCTCCTGGCCGTCCAGCCAGACCTGATGCCCTTCGAAGCGCAGGGGGATCTCTTCGCCCAACTGTCTGGCCAGGCCCACCAGGGCGGGCTCATGGTCGGCAGGCACGCCACGGCGCAGGGCCAGCAGGGCCGTCACGCGGTACAGGGCGCCGGAATCCAGGAACTGGTAGCCCAGGCGGGTGGCCAGGGCGCTGGCCAGCGTGCCCTTGCCCGACGCGCTGGGGCCGTCGATGGTGATGACCGGGATTTGGCGAGATTCATTTTTCGCCACCTGGAAAAGCGTCTCGAAATAATCCGGGAAGGTTTTGCCGACACAGCGCGGGTCTTCGATGCGCACCGACACGGTCTGCCCTGCGCCAATGGTGGGTGCCAGCGGGTGGAATGCGGCCAGCGAGAAGCACATGGCCATGCGGTGGTCGTCGTAGGTGTGGATGCTGGCGTGCGTCCAGGCGCCGGGGGCGGGTGGCATCACCTCGATGTAATCCCCGCCTTCGGTGACCACGGCGCCCAGCTTGCGCAACTCGGTGGCCATGGCGGCGATGCGGTCGGTTTCCTTCACGCGCCAGCTGGCGATGTTGCTCAGGCGCGTGGTGCCTTCGGCGTACAAGGCCATCACCGCCAGCGTCATGGCCGCGTCGGGGATGTGGTTGCAGTCCATGCTCACGGCCTTCAAGGGCCATGCGCCGCGCTTGATCTCCAGCCAATTCGGGCCGCCCTCGATCTGGGCGCCCATGGCGCGTGCGGCTTCGACGAAGCGGATGTCGCCCTGGATGGAGTCCAGGCCCACGCCCTCGATGCGCACGGGTTGCTCAATGCCCGCGATGGCGCCGGCCGCGATGAAGTAGGACGCGGACGAGGCATCGGCCTCGATGTGGATCTCGCCGGGCGACTGGTAGCGGCTGCCCTGCGGGATGATGAAGCGCTCCCAGCCCTGGCGCTCGATGGCGATGCCGAAACGCGCCAGCAGGTTCAGGGTGATCTCGATGTAGGGCTTGGAGATCAGCTCTCCCTCGACCTCGATGGTCAGGGCCTGGTCTTTCGACACCAGAGGCAAGGCCAGCAGCAGCGCGGTCAGGAACTGGCTGGAGACATCGCCGCGCACCTTGATGGGGGCGTCCAGCTTCAGCATGCCGCCGTTCAGGCGCAGGGGCGGGTAGCCCTCCTGGCCCAGGCATTCGATGTGGCAGCCCAGCGGGCGCAGCGCGTCGATCAGGTCACCGATGGGGCGCTCGTGCATGCGCGGCACGCCGCTGAGTTCGAACACGCCGCCCTGGGTGGCCGACAGCAGCGCCAGTGCGGCCGTGAGCGGGCGCATGGCGGTGCCGGCATTGCCCAAAAACAGTTGTGCGTTGGGCACGCCCAACTGGCCACCCAGGCCGGTGATCGCCAGCGTCTCTCCCTCGGGACGGATGTCGCAGCCCAGGGTGCGCAGCGCATCGAGCATCACGCGGGTGTCGTCGGAGGCCAGCAGGTCGTGCACGCGGGTGGTGCCTTCGCTCAGGCCGGCCAGCAGCAGCACGCGGTTGGAGATGCTCTTGGAGCCGGGCAGGCGCACCGAGCCCTCGGCTTGGAGCAGGGGAGGCAGGTCGAGGAAGGCGGTGGTGTACATGGCGGCGGTTCAGAAAAGAGAAGGCCCCGGAACATCGTGTCAGGGGCCTGTGTGCATCAGCGGGAGGTCTTGCCCCCGCCAGAGGGCCCGCTGGGCGGTGTGTGCGTGCTGAGCGTCCACTGGCTGCGCGAATCGGAGGCAGACTGGATCTGCTGCTGCAAGGCCTCGCCGTCCCAGTCTCGCATGCTGCGTTCCATGGCGTCCAGCGTGGCGCGGAAAGCCTCGGACTGTTTCAGGATCTCTTCGCGGTTGGACAGCAGGATGTCGCGCCACACGGTGGGCTCGCTCGCGGCGATGCGCGTGAAATCGCGGAAACCCGGGCCGGCCAGCGACAGGAACTCGCGCCCAGAGGGCTGCTGCTGCATCGCGTTGATGTAGGCAAAGGCGACCAGGTGCGGCAGGTGGCTCACCGCCGCGAACGCCGTGTCGTGGTTCTCCGGCGTCATCTTGAGCACCTGGCAGCCGATGGCGGCCCACACGTCGGTGGCTTTTTGCACCAGCACCGGGTCGGTCTGCTGCAGCGGTGTCAGGATGACCTTGCGGCCTTGGTAGAGCTGTGCGTCGGCATGCTCGATGCCGGCCACTTCACGGCCGGCAATGGGGTGCGCAGGCACGAAGGAGGGCAGGCGTTCCTTCAGCACACGGCGGGCCGCATCGACCACGTCGCGCTTGGTGCTGCCCACGTCCATGAACAGCACGCCCGGATCCACCAGGTGGCGGATGGCGCGGAAGGTGCTCTCGGTGGCGGCCACCGGCACGGCGATGATGACGATGTCCGAGCCGGACACAGCCAGCAGCGCCGATTCGGCCGCCACGTCGATCACGCCCAGGCGGCGCGCCTTCTCGACCGTGGAGGGTGATTTGCTGTAGCCCACCACGCGGCGCACCAGGCCTGCCTTTTTCAGGGCCAGTGCGAAGGAGCCGCCCATCAGGCCGCATCCGATCAGACCGAGTTGGTTGAACATGCCAGATCGTCCAGGGAAATCAGAAACAAAACTACCGGCGCATCAATGCGCATCGAGCGGGAAACTGCCCAGCACCTTGAAGAAGCGGCACTGGGCACGCAGTTCGTCGAGTGCCTTGGCGACGTTGGGCTCTTGCGGGTGTCCGGCCAGATCGATGTAGAACACGTATTCCCACTGGCCCGAACGGGCCGGACGGGATTCCAGGCGGGTCATGGACACGCCATTGACCTTGAGCGGCACCAGCATGTCGTGCACGGCGCCGGGCCGGTTGTCCACCGACACGACCACGCTGGTGCAGTCGTGGCCTGTGGGGGTTGAAGGCGGGTGGCGATCGGTGCGGGTCACGACCACGAAACGGGTGCGGTTGTGGGCCTGGTCCTGCACCGCGCGCTGCACCACGTGCAGTCCGAACTGCGAGGCCGCGCGCTCGCTGGCCAGTGCGGCCAGGGAATCATCCTCGGCCGCCAGGCGGGCGCCTTCAGCATTGCTGCTCACGGCGCGCCGCTCGGCATCTGGCAGGTGTTGGCTCAGCCAGCCCTGGCACTGCGCCAGCGCCTGCGGGTGGGCCACCACGGCGGTGATGCCATCGCGCGAGAGCGTCTTGCGCAGCAGGTTGTGCGTGACCAGCAGCGAGGTCTCGCCCGCGATGGTCAGTGGCGATTGCAGCAGCAGGTCGAGCGAGCGGGCCACCACGCCTTCGGTAGAGTTCTCGACCGGCACCACACCGTAGTCGGCCGAGCCGGCCTCGGTGGCGCGGAAGATCTCGTCGAAGCTGGGGCAGGGCAGCGGCTCGATGGACGAGCCGAAGTAATCCAGCATGGCCTGTTCGCTGAAGGTGCCCACCGGGCCCAGGAAGGCCACACGCAGGCGCGCTTCCAGCGAGCGACACGCCGACATGATCTCGCGCCAGATGGGCGCGATGCTTTCGGCCCGCACCGGGCCGGGGTTGGCGGCCTTCAGGCCGTCGATGACCTGGGCCTCGCGATCGGGCCGGAACACCGGCGAGCCATCGACCTTCTTGACCTCGCCCACGGCCTGCGCCAGTTGGGCGCGCTGGTTCAGCAGGCCCAGCAGTTGCCGGTCCACGCTGTCGATGCGCACGCGCAGGTCGGCCAACTGCTCGTCCACCGGGCGCCCATCGGGCACATGGTGGAAAGCGGGGGTGTGGGAAGAATCAGCCATGGCGCCGCGCGAAATCGTTGAGGTAATCGACCAGGGCCTGCACCCCGGCCAGCGGCATGGCGTTGTAGATGGAGGCGCGCATGCCGCCCACGCTCTTGTGTCCCTTCAGTTGAAGCAAACCCCGTTCCTTGGCCCCGGCCAGGAAGGCATCGTTCAGGCTGTCGGAGGGCAGGAAAAAGGGAACGTTCATGCGCGAGCGCGCTTCGGGCACCACCTTGGTGGCGTAGAAGCCCGAGGTGTCGAAGCACTCGTACAGCAGGCGCGCCTTGGCCACGTTGCGGGCCTCGATCGCGGCCAGACCGGACAGCTCACCCTCGCGCTGGCGCTGGATCCACTGGAACACCAGTCCGGCCACGTACATGGCGTAGGTGGGCGGGGTGTTGTACATGGAGTCGTTGTCGGCCACCACCTTGTAATCAAAGGCGGTGGGCGTGACCGGCAGGGCGTGGCCCAGCAGGTCCTCGCGGATGATGACCAAGGTCAGGCCGGCCGGTCCGATGTTCTTCTGTGCACCACCATAGGCCACGCCCACGCGCGACCAGTCGATCGGGCGCGAGGCGATGTGCGACGAGCAGTCGATCACCAGCGGTGCATTGCTGCCGAGCGCCTTAAGATCGGGCAGCTCGTGCATCTCCACGCCGTTGATGGTCTCGTTGCTGCAGACATGCACGTAAGCGGCCTGATTGCTCAGCGCCCACGTCGATGGGCTCGGGACCGTGGTGTGGCCGTCGCCTTCGTTGGTGGCCACCACGCTCACGTCGCAGTACTTGCGGGCTTCCTTTTGCGATTTCAGCGACCACGATCCCGTGACCACGTAATCGGCTCGGCCGCCGCGCGACAGGTTCAGGGGCAGGATTGCGTTCTCGGCGATGGCCCCGCCCTGCATGAACAGCACCTTGTAGTTGGCCGGGATGGCCAGGATGTCGCGCAGGTCAGCCTCGGCCCGCCTGGCAATGGAGATGAATTCCTTGCCCCGGTGGCTCATCTCCATCACGCTCATGCCAGAGCCCTGCCAGTCGAGCATCTCGGCGGCGGCTTGCGCCAGCACCTCTTCGGGCAGGACGGCCGGACCGGCCGAGAAATTGAAGGGACGCGTCGTCATGCCTGCAACCACCCTCGCTCCGTCACTTGGCCTTGGGCTTGGCCGCGGCGGGCTTGTCCTGGGGCTGTTGCTGGCTCAGCTTGCCGCCGGTGGCCTTGTCCAGGATCGAGCGGATGGCGGTCTGTGTGGCTTGCAGCTTGGGATCGACCTGCGGGCGGGCATCGGCCACGACCTTGTCAACCAGGGTCTTGCTCATCTCGGGCAGCAGGCCCTGGTACTTCTTGAGCACGGGCGAATCCAGCATGCCCACCAGTTGCTTGAGCTCGTCTTCGGTGAACTTCTCTTCGATGAGGGGTGCCACGGCGGCCTGGCTCTGCTTCAGGGTGCTGGCGCGCACGATGGGGTTGGCGGCATCGAGGTACTTCTTGATCTCGGCGTCGACCTGCTTGGCCGTGGCTTCACGCTTGTCTTCGGGCACGCCCTGCACGATCACCTGCTGGGCAGCGGCGACCAGTTGACGGGCGGGGTTCTCGGTCAGTCCGCGGGCGGTGTTCTCCAGCGAGGACTGCTGGATGTCGATCAGCTTTTGCACCAGTTCCTTCTTGGTCTGGGCGTGTGCGCTCAGCGAGGCCACCAGCAGGGTCGAGGCCACCGCGGTCGCCCACACAGTTTTCGTCAGCTTCATAAGAGGTCGGTCCTTATTTCGTGAAAAGTGCCCGTCCGCGACGGGCCTCTGGTTGCTTGGTGTCAGGCCTCAGCCTTCGGTTCCACCATTGTCGGCGGAAGTATCAGGCGTGTCGCCGGCAGGGGTGTCGCCCTCGGTGTCGACGTCGAGGGCGGCATTGGCGTCGTTCTCGACGATGCGCTGCAGGCCGATCAGCTTGGCGCCTTCGTCCAGGGCGATCAGGGTCACGCCCTGCGTGGCGCGGCCCAGCTCACGGATCTCCGACACGCGGGTGCGCACCAGCACGCCCTTGTCGGTGATCAGCATGATCTCGTCTGCCGGACGCACCAGGGTGGCCGCGACCACCTTGCCGTTGCGCTCGGATTGCTGGATGGCGATCATGCCCTTGGTGCCGCGGCCGTGGCGGGTGTACTCGACGATGCTCGTGCGCTTGCCGAAACCATTCTCGGTGGCTGTGAGCACGGATTGCGTTTCGTCTTCGGCCACCAGCATGGTGATCACGCTCTGCGTGTCTTCCAGCATCATGCCGCGCACGCCGCGGGCACTGCGGCCCATCGGGCGAACGTCCTCTTCATCGAAGCGCACGGCCTTGCCGCCATCGGAGAACAGCATCACATCGTGCTTGCCGTCGGTCAGCGCCGCCCCCACCAGCACATCGCCATCGTCCAGGCCCACGGCGATGATGCCGGCCTTGCGGGGGTTGCTGAAGTCGGTGAGCGGGGTCTTCTTGACGGTGCCCATGCGCGTGGCCATGAACACGTAGTGATCTTCTGGGAAGCTGCGGAACTCGCCGGTGAGCGGCAGCACCACGTTGATCTTCTCGTCCTTCTCCAGCGGGAACATGTTGACCATGGGCTTGCCGCGCGAGTTGCGCGAGCCCTGCGGCACTTCCCAGACCTTGATCCAGTAGACGCGGCCCCGGTTGCTGAAGCACAGGATGTAGTCGTGCGTGTTGGCGATGAAGAGCTGGTCGATCCAGTCGTCTTCCTTCGTGGCGGTGGCCTGCTTGCCGCGGCCGCCGCGCTTCTGAGCGCGGTATTCGCTCAGGGGCTGGCTCTTGATGTACCCCGTGTGGCTGATCGTGACCACCATGTCGGTGGGCGTGATCAGGTCTTCGGTGCCCAGCTCCTGCGCGTTGTGCTCGATGGTGGAGCGGCGCGCGCCCAGCTTGGTCTGGCCGAACTCCTGACGGATGGCGGCGAGCTCTTCGCCGATGATGGTGGACACGCGCTCGGGCTTGGACAGGATGTCCAGCAGGTCGGCGATCTCGGCCATCACATCGCGGTATTCACCGATGATCTTGTCCTGCTCCAGCCCGGTCAGGCGTTGCAGGCGCATCTGCAGGATCTCGCTGGCCTGAGCGTCAGACAGGCGGTACAGGCCGTCGGCCTGCAGGCCGAAGTTCACCGGCAGGCTTTCGGGGCGGTACTGCTGAGGGTCGCCATCGACCCGGGCCAGCATCTCGCGCACCATCGACGAATCCCAGCCCTTGCTCATCAGGGCCGTCTTGGCCACCGGCGGCGTGGGCGAGGTCTTGATGGTCTCGATGAACTCGTCGATGTTGGCCAGCGCCACGGCCAGGCCTTCCAGCACGTGGCCGCGCTCGCGCGCCTTGCGCAGCTCGAACACCGTGCGGCGGGTCACCACCTCGCGGCGGTGCTCCAGGAACACGATGACCAGGTCGCGCAGGTTGCACAGCTTGGGCTGACCGTCGATCAGCGCCACCATGTTGATGCCGAAGGTGTCCTGCAGCTGCGTCTGCTTGTACAGGTTGTTGAGCACCACCTCGGGCACTTCGCCGCGCTTGAGCTCGATCACCACCCGCATGCCGGACTTGTCGGATTCGTCCTGGATGTGGCTGATGCCTTCGATCTTCTTTTCGTTGACCAGCTCGGCGATGCGCTCAAGCAGGTTCTTCTTGTTCACCTGGTAGGGGATCTCGTCGACGATGATCGCCTGGCGGTCGCCCTTGCCGATGTCCTCGAAATGCACCCGGGCACGCATGACCACGCGGCCGCGGCCGGTGCGGTAACCCTCGCGCACGCCGCTCAGGCCGTAGATGATGCCGGCGGTCGGGAAGTCGGGCGCCGGGATGATCTCCATCAGCTCATCGACGCTGCACTCCGGGTTCTTCAGCGCGTGCAGGCAGGCATCGACCACCTCGTTGAGGTTGTGCGGCGGGATGTTGGTGGCCATGCCCACCGCGATGCCGGCCGAGCCATTGACCAGCAGGTTGGGCAGGCGCGTGGGCAGCACGGCCGGCTCTTTGTGGCTGCCATCGTAGTTGGGCCCGAAATCGACGGTGTCCTTGTCGATGTCGGCCAGCAGTTCGTGCGCGATCTTGTCCAGGCGGATTTCGGTGTACCGCATGGCCGCCGCGTTGTCGCCATCGATCGAGCCGAAGTTGCCCTGGCCATCGATCAGCATGTGCCGCAGGCTGAACGGCTGGGCCATGCGCACGATGGTGTCGTAGATGGCCGAATCACCGTGCGGGTGATATTTACCCATGGTCTCACCCACGGCCTGAGCACTCTTGCGGTACTTGGCGTTGTAGGTGTTGCCCATCTCGTTCATCGCGTACAGGACGCGACGGTGGACGGGCTTGAGGCCATCGCGGGCATCGGGCAGAGCCCGACCGACGATCACGCTCATCGCGTAATCGAGGTACGAACGCCGCATCTCCTCTTCGAGGCTGATGGGCAGGGTTTCCTTGGCGAATTGCGTCATGCGTGTTGGTGGGATGCGCTGGGCAACCTCCGATTGTAGATCGCGGGCGCGGGCCGCCTTCCACGCACTTTTCCAGACACGCTCGGGCCTCACTTGTAGCGATGCAGCAACAAGTGAGGCCCGAAAAGATCTGTAAGCCGGCCTTGACTTGAGCCCTGGGCCGCCTATGGCAGAATGGGTTGTGCGTTATTCGCTAGGGTATTCCCCTGATGTACCCAGCCAAGAGGGACCCGTGCAGCACAGGCTGCCGTCAAACGACCAAGGTAAGGATTCACATGAAAAAACTGAACAACATCGCCGCCCTGTTTGCCGTTGCAGCTCTGACCGCCGGTGCGGCCCAGGCCCAGGCAGTCGACAACTGGCGCGGTACCGACGGTACCGTCTGGAAGAACGGCACCAACGAACTGTGCTGGCGTGATGCCTTCTGGACCCCGGCCACCGGCGTCCAAGGTTGCGATGGCGTGCCCGTCCCGGCCGCCCCTGCTCCCGCCGCTACGCCCGCCCCGGCCGCGCCTGCCGCGCCCGCCCCGGTCGTGGTGCCGCCCGCTCCGCAAACCGAGAAGGTGAGCTTCGCTGCTGACGCCTTCTTCGACTTCGACAAGTCTGTCCTCAAGCCTGAAGGCAAGGCCAAGCTCGACGACCTGGCCGACAAGGTCAAGGACCTGAACCTGGAAGTCATCATCGCCGTGGGGCACACCGACTCCGTCGGCACCGATGCCTACAACCAGAAGCTGTCGGTGCGTCGCTCTGAAGCCGTTAAGGCCTACCTGACCGGCAAGGGCATCGAAGCCAACCGCGTCTACACCGAAGGCAAGGGCGAACTGCAACCCGTGGCTGACAACAAGTCTGCCGACGGCCGCGCCAAGAACCGCCGCGTTGAAATCGAAGTGGTCGGCACCCGCGCCAAGTAAGCCGCTTCCGGTTTCCGGACGCCGGGCTCCCTCGGGGGCCCCAAAAAAACCCCGCCATTGGTGGGGTTTTTCATTGGTGCTGCAGCCTCGCACGAACTCTGTAACCGAACTTGTTGCTTTGTTTCTAGGGGGTTAGCATTGAACGCTTCCCGCGTCCTGCGGGAGGATTGCACCGCCGGTGCCGTTTGCCGGGCTTTCTGCTCGCCATGTCAAACCCCCAGATTCCCGAACAAGCTGCGGTTTCTTCGATGCTGTCACGGCGCTCGACCGTGGCCCTCGTCTTCGCCATGGCGCTGGCGGGGGCCGCCGGCCTGGTGGCCTGGGGCCCGGTCAGCCTGGTGCCGCACATGCACCAATTCGCCGATCAGCGCACCTGGGTGGGCACGCCTTTCGGAGTCAACGTGTGGTCGCATCTGCCCTTGTTGCCCATCGGCTTGTGGGGCCTGTGGCGGGTGAGCCGCCTGCCAGGGGGCGAGCCCTTGCGCTGGGTCTGGGGATGGTTTTTCTGCTGCCAGATGCTGGCCACGGTGGGTGGCATGGTCTACCACTGGGCGCCCAGTGACGTCACCTTCATCTGGGATCAACTGCCTCGTTCGGCCGCCTGTTCGCTGTTCGCGGCGGCCTTCCTGGCCGAGCGCATCGACCGGCGTTTCGGCCTGAGCCCCGCCATCGCCACCGCACTGATCGCCACCCTGCTGGGGGGCATCTGGTGGCTGTACAGCCTGCACGTCTGGGGCGTGGGCGATCTGCGGCCCCTGATCTGGCTGGAGCTGTCGCCCATTGCGCTGGTGGCCACGGGTGCGTGGACGCTGCATGGCCACCTGCTGTCACGGCAGGATTGGATGCGCTCGCAGTTGAGCTTCGTGGTGGCCCAGACCGTGGACTGGGCCGACCGGCCCTTCTTCGACTGGACGGGCCAGGTGATCAGCGGCCATTCGCTGCGCCACCTGGCGCTGGCGGCCTGCGTGGGCTGGGTGGCCTACAGGCTCGGGGCGGACAGCGCGCGCCGAGTGGCGCACAACGAGCCGATCCCGGCCGACGCCTTGTTGCCCGAGCCGGTGGCTCAGGCCAGCGCGACATCCTTCCCGGACAGCCGCTTGGCCAGCTGAGTGGCCAGTCGGTTGGTGGTGCCGTAGATCGACAGCTGCGGATTCGCGCCCACGCTGGTCGGGAACAGCGAGCCATCGTGCACCGACAGGTTGGAGATGTGCCAGTGCACGCCATCAGGCTGCACCACGCCTCGCTGCTCATCACCCGCCATGGCGCAGCCGCCCATCACGTGCGCGCTGCCGGCGCCCGTCAGGAAGGGGCGCATGTCCAGTTCCTTGATGGCTTTCTGGGCATCGGCCCAGCTGGTGTAGTACTTGCCGTGCTGGTGGTAGGGCATCACCTTCTGCGCGCCGGCGGCAAACTGGATCTCGGCCATGCTCAGGAAGGAGCGGCGGAAGCCGTCCAGCACATAGGGCGTGAGCGAGTAGTTCAACAGTGGTGAGCCGTCCACGTTCAGGAACACCGAGCCGCCTTCGGATTCGGGGTGGAAGCCGTCACGCATCAGCGAGAGCAGCATCTGCGTGTGCGGGTAGTTCTTGAAGCGCTCGGCCAGCTCGCTGCCGATGCCGCCCAGCAGCACGGAGACCAGCCCGGGGTGAATGGGCGTCGCCTCGATCTTGTAGCCCATCGGGCCGTCGACCGGCTGTGTGTGCAGGAAGTGGTCGGAGTAGATGGACTGCGGCGCGCCTGTCCAGCCTTCGATCTTGTCGGCGTAGATGGCCGACGAGAAGGACACGGGGTGCAGGAAGGTGCGCTTGCCGATCAGGCCGTGCGGATCGGGCACGTCGGAGCGCTTGAGCAGCGCTGGCGAGTTGATCGCGCCGCCGGAGACCACGTAGTGCTTGGCGGTGATGTGAAGCACCTTGTCGGACACCTTGTCGCCGTTCTGGCGGATGCCGACGCAGCTCAGGTGCTGGACCTTGCCATCCTTGATGCTGAAGGCTTCGGCGCGGGTCTGGTAGTACAGGCGCGCGCCAGCGGTCAGGGCGGTGGGGAGGGTGGTCACCAGCATGGACTGCTTGGCGTTGGTCGGGCAGCCCATGCCGCACGAGCCGATATTCCAGCAGCCACGCACGTTGCGCGGGATCACATGCGCCGGAATGCCGAGCTTCTCGGCGCCCGTGCGCAGCAGTTCGTTGTTGGGGTTGGGCGGCACTTCCCAGGGGGCCACGCCCAGGCGTGTCTCGGCCTGCTTGAACCAGGGCGCCATCGATTCGACGGTGTAGTCCTTCAGGCCGAAGCGCTCCTGCCAGTACTTGAGCGTGTCGGGCGGGGTGCGGAAGGAACTGGTCCAGTTGACCACCGTGGTGCCGCCCACGCAGCGGCCCTGCAGGATGGTGACGCTGTTGTCGATGTTGGCGCGCGCGGCGCTCTCCTGGTAGAGGCTGGTATAGGCCTCGGTTTCCTTCTGGTTGAAGTCGCTGCTGGTCTTGAGCGGCCCTTCTTCAAGCAGGATCACATCCAGGCCGGCGCGCGTGAGCACCTCGGCGGTGATGCCGGCGCCGGCACCGGTGCCGACGATGACGACATCGCAGCTCAGCTTCTCGGGCAGGCCTTGTTCACCATTGAAGATCTTCCAGCCATGCTGCTGCATGCCGTCGCGAAATACATCGGGCTGTTTGCTCATATCGCCATCGGGCCGGGGTAGCCCACACGAGACCAGTAGTCGGGAATGGTGAAATAGGCCATGCACGTCAGGGCGCGTGCGGCCACGAAGGAGATGTTGGGCACCATCGAGTCGGAGGTCTGCAGGTGGGTCAGCGCCTGCTGCACCTGCTCGTCCGTGGCATCGGCCCAGGAGGTCCACATGCCGGAGGTCATCCAGCGGGTGGGGGCGTTGGACAGCAGGCCGGCCAGCAGGCTGATCTGGTCACGCTTGGCCTTGGGCAGGCTGTTGATCAGGGCCTCGAGGTTGTCCAGGTACTTGGCCAGCATGGCCTCGCGTTCGGGCGAGGGCGGCGGCAGCATCGGGCCGAGCACGCCTCGCGCGACGCCCTTGAAGACCTCGCGGCCGTGCGGTGTGAGGGTGGTGCCATCGAAACCGCGGCGGAACCAGATGCCGCCACCGACGGCTGCGCCGACGGCGGCCACGGCCACCACTGTCTTGAGGAACCAGCGCCGTTTGGGCGACGCGGGGGAGGGCTGGGCAGTACTCATGTCGGGCCGTGACGTATTTGGGGGACTCCACGTAAGCGTCGGATGATAAAGGGAAACATTTGATTCCAGATTGTCCTAAAGTACGGGAAGACCCCAGGTGGCCCCGCGTCTGAATGGCATTTCAGGTGTGTGGAACTGTTGCAGAATCCCTGTAATTGTTTTGCGCCGCCCGCTGGGGCGTTTTTTTTCGTTCCATTCTGAGATTTGAGGATGACAAGCATGGCAAGTGCGAAGCCCTGGCTGGCCCACTATCAACCCGGCGTGCCCGCAGAAATCGACCCCAGCATCTACGACTCGCTGGCCGATCTGCTGGATGAATCATTCAAGAAGTTTGCGCGGCGCGATTCGGCGGCTTTCATGGGTGCTCGCTGGACCTTCGAGCAGTTCGACGAGGCCTCCAAGGTCATGGCCGGCTGGCTGCAGTCGAAGGGCCTGAAGCAGGGCGCGCGTGTGGCGCTGATGATGCCCAACGTGCCTCAGTACATGGTGGCGATCGCCGCCGTGCTGCGTGCCGGCTACGTGGTCGTCAACGTGAACCCGCTGTACACGCCGCGCGAGCTGGAGCACCAGCTCAAGGATTCGGGCGCCGAGGCCATCGTCATCCTGGAGAACTTCGCCGTCACCTTGCAAGAGGTGATCGAGCGCACCCCGGTCAAGCACGTGGTGCTGGCCTCCATGGGCGACATGCTGCCCTGGGCCAAGGGCAAGCTGGTGAACTTCGTGGTGCGCCACGTCAAGAAGATGGTGCCCGAGTTCACGCTGCCCAATGGCGGTGGCCGGCAGGTGACCCGCTTCAACGACATGATGTCGCAAGGCGCCAGCACCAAGTTCACGCGCCCGACGATCAAGTCCGATGACGTGGCTTTCCTGCAGTACACGGGCGGCACGACCGGCGTGTCCAAGGGGGCCACGCTGCTGCACCGCAATGTGGTGGCCAACATCCTGCAGGTCGAAGCCTGGTTCAAGCCCGAGCTGGACAAGAACGGCAACGAGCAGCTGGTGGGCGTGTGCGCCCTGCCGCTGTACCACATCTTCGCGCTGACGGCCTGCTACATGGTGGGCGCGCGCATGGGCAGCCTCAACATTCTGATCGCCAACCCGCGCGACATCCCCGGCTTCATCAAGACGCTGCAGGGCTTCAAGGTGAACCAGTTCCCGGCCGTGAACACGCTGTACAACGGCCTGGTCAACCACCCTGATTTCAACAAGCTGGATTTCTCGGCCCTGCGCGTGTGCAACGGCGGCGGCATGGCGGTGCAGCAGGCCACGGCCGACAAGTGGAAGCAGGTCACGGGTTGCGCCATCGTGGAAGGCTATGGCCTGTCCGAGACCGCACCGGTGGCCACCATCAACCGCCTGGACAACGCCGCGTTCAACGGCGCCATCGGTCTGCCGGTGCCTTCCACCGAGATCGCCATCCTGGACGATGCCGGCAATGAGCTGGCCATCGGCGAGGCCGGCGAGATCGCCGTGCGTGGCCCGCAGGTGATGGCCGGCTACTGGAACCGCCCGGACGAAACGGCCAAGGTCATGACAGCCGACGGCTACTTCCGCACCGGTNAACCGCCCGGACGAAACGGCCAAGGTCATGACAGCCGACGGCTACTTCCGCACCGGTGACGTGGGCGTGATGGACGCGACCGGTCTGTGCAAGATCGTGGACCGCAAGAAGGACATGATCCTGGTGTCGGGCTTCAACGTGTACCCGAACGAGGTGGAGCAGGTGGTGAACATGCACCCGGGCGTGGTCGAGTGCGCCGCCGTTGGTGTGCCTGATGCCAAGTCGGGCGAGGCGGTGAAGCTGTACGTGGTCAAGAAGGACCCGACGCTGGCCGAGGAAGACCTGGCGCGCTTCTGCAAGGAGCAGTTGACGGGCTACAAGTGCCCCAAGTACATCGAGTTCCGTGATGACCTGCCCAAGACCAACGTGGGCAAGATTCTGCGGCGTGAGCTGCGGGATGAGCAGAAGAAGGCGGCTTGATCGCCTTGGTCTGAGCCAGAAAAGCCGCTGCAACCGCAGCGGCTTTTTTAATGGTTCTTTGCCATCATGGGATGGTCAAGTCCAAACCGAGCAGCTTGGCAAGGCCGAAGGCTAGGAGCATCAGGACGAGGAGCGATAGCGTGAAGGCCGTGGCCACTTTGACGCTTGCGCGTAACACCGCGCTCTGCTCTGCCTTGCCTTTGCCTTTTCTGCCTTGGTCGTAATGCCACTTGATCGCGAAGAACATGCCCGTGCCCAGCACGAGAGCCTTGAACACAATGAAGACAGTAGGGACCCAATCCATTTCGAGCATTTCCAGGCTATTGCCGGTGCATGACTTTGCCAGACCATCTGGCTCGATACCAGATTCAGTTTTCTGAAAAAACTGCGTATCAGATGGCGCGCTGGTATGGTGTGTGATCCACCTCAGCCCCCGTTCTTGCAGCCAGCTGCCCCTTCATGAAGCGCTACGAAGTCCTTGCCGATGAGGTTGCCGAGTCCATCGCGCAGGGGCGTATACGCCCAGGAGAGCGGCTTTCGTCGGTTCGTGAGACCTGCCGCAGCAGGGGTGTCAGCCCATCGACCGTGTTTCAGGCGTACTACCTGCTGGAAGCACGCGGGCTGATCGAGGCGCGGCCGCGGTCGGGGTACTTTGTCAGCCGCGCCATGGCGAAGCATGTGGAGCCTGAGCCGTCTGCGCCTGCTGCAGCCGGTCGTCCGGTGGAGATTTCGGAACTGGTGTTTCAGGTGCTGGGGCACGCGAAGAACCGCGCGCTGGTGCCGATGGGTTCGGCCTTTCCAAGCCCCGGGCTGTTCCCGCTGCCCAAGTTGGCGCTCTCCATGGGCAAGGCCATGCGGCGCCTCGATCCATGGCAGACCGTGGAAGACCTCTCACCGGGCAGTGCCGAACTGCGCCGGCAGATCGCCATGCGCTATCTGCCGATGGGCTGCGGCGTCGATGCCGATGAGCTCGTCATCACGAACGGTGCGATGGAAGCGCTCAACCTGTGCCTGGAGGTGGTCACCGAGCCGGGTGACCTGGTCGCCGTGGAGTCGCCGACCTTCTATGCCGCCCTGCAAGCGCTGGAGCGCCGCAAGCTGCGTGCTGTCGAGGTGGCCACCCACCCGCGCACTGGCATCGATGTCAACGCGTTGGCGGCCGTCATGGCCGAGCATCCGGTCAAGGCCTGCTGGCTCATGCCGAATTTCCAGAACCCCCTCGGGAGCCTGATGCCTGACGCATCCAAGCAGGCGCTGGTCGAGCTGCTGGCGAAGCACCAGGTGCCGTTGATCGAGGACGACGTGTACGGTGAGCTCTACTTCGGCCCCAGCAGGCCGAGGCCGGCCAAGGCCTGGGACCGCAGCGGCCTGGTGATGCACTGCAGCTCGTTCTCCAAGACCTTGGCGCCAGGCTATCGGGTGGGCTGGGCCGCGGCTGGGCGGTTCACGGCCGAGGTGGCGAAGCGCAAGCTGATGAGTTCGCTGGCGGCGCCTGTTCCATCGCAGGAAGGGCTCAGCGAGTACCTTCGCCACGGCGGCTACGACCGGCATCTGCGCCAGCTGCGCGGCCTGCTGGCGCAGCAGCAGCAACAGGTGCTGCGCGGCATTGCCAAGCACTTCCCTGCGGGCACGAAGGTCACGAGCCCAGAGGGCGGCTACTTCGCCTGGGTGGAGCTGCCGCCCAGCGTCAATGCGCTGGAGCTACATCGCCTGGCGCTGTCGCAGGCCGTGAGCGTGGCGCCTGGCCAGCTCTTTTCCGCAGGGCAGGGCTTCACGCACCACATGCGCGTCAACTTCGGGCATCCGGACCACGAGGATTTTGAGTCGGCGTTGCGGACCGTGGGGAGCATTGCCAAAGCGTTGGCTTAGGACCCAAGGCAGTCATTCGGTACTTGACGCCGAATGGCTGCTTCGCAGCGAGAGCGACCGATCGGTCTTCAGGCCGCGAGGGGCTGCTGCCGGGCCAGGAGCGGACCCTGAGAGTCGAAAACGCGCGCGAGGGCCCTCCACTCCATTCAGCTGCCCTACATTTCTGGTTGGCCATAGTCCACCACAGAGGAGAACACCCGATGCCACGCAAGCCCAAGCTTGACCTGACCGAGCTCGCCTCGGTACTGCTGCGGGAGGCCGTCGATCCGCCGGGGAGTTTGCATGAGCTTCTGGATGCAGCCATCGCCCAGGGATCTCTTTCCTGCATCGACTGGCGTGAGGAGACCTCCGGCATCATCAACGGCACCGACCGAATGCTGGCCCGCCTTGGTAATACGGTTGACTGGTCCTTTGTCGACCACCTGATAGACATGGACCAGGGCGAGGTCCTGCGCAACAACAACGTTTTGTGTCACTTGCGCGATCAACTGCAGCAGATCGGATTGCGCTTGGCGCTCATCGATGTCGGTGACGATGCCTACCGCTTCGGCGTGCTCGCGCCTTCCGACTTCGATCGCCTCAACGGCATGGCGCGCAAGAACGTGGTGACCATTTCCGACGACTTTGGCGCAGACGAGTTCTACGCGCCGGCTCGCATACACCTCGCGGCGGTCGGTTTCGTGCAGCCGACGAAAACGATCGATCCGGCGCAGCAGGCATCCAAGCACCGCGCTCGCTGTATCAAGTCGCTTCGTAAGCTGTTGGACGACGAGAGCACGCTCGATCCGGCCGAATCGGCAGATTCGTTGGTGCCGCCGTACGCTCGGTGGACATTGCCCAGCAATGGGGAGGAGACGGACCCATGGCTTATCGCATTTAAGGTGGGGCTGCAAACGAGTTGGATCCAACGGCGCGCATCGCGCCGGTTGCTGATGGGAGATGCCGCGATGGCGGGTACTCTGCGCGATTGCTGGCGACTTCGCTTGCTGGAGCGTGCGTTCCTCGAGCGTGCCTACCTCGCATCCATGACCAAGTTTCCCAACCTGGCCGCTGCCACCCGGGAGGTCAGCTTCTTCGACGCGCAGCAGTACTTGGAATTGACAGTGGCCGCGGCGGCACTTTCGTGCTTCGGCTTCGAGGAAGAGTTCCAGCAGTGCGCCTCGTTCTACCCGTTGTTCGAAACTCGCTTGCGCCGCCTCGGGTCACATCGGGTCGAACTGGAGCATCAATTGCTTGCTCTGATGAGGTTCCTGTCGACGGCGCAACCAACCAGCGCAGACCTCGACACCTTGGCAGAGACCTCGCCGTTCGAGGTGTTGCGCGGTGCGTGGGAGAAGGATGGTCACTTCGCTCAAGCGCTGGCGGAATTGGCCGACTGGCATCTCGCCAAGTGCCATGTCGCGCTCACCGGGTACGACGACATCCACGCACCCGGCTACGACTTCTTCCCCACCTGGCTCCTCGCCATCGACCGGCACCGTGAGCGGGCACTGGGAACCTCCAGCCTGCCCTCACACGATCTATTCGATCTGGCGCGACCCTACATCGACGCCAAGTATGACGCGCCGGAGGGCAAGCTTGTGCGAGAAGTGCGGGCGCTCTATGAGCGAACCTGGAACGATTCGCCAAATTGGATCGAGGCGTGGAAGCCGTATCTGACAGGTGACGGCGCCTAGAGCTCGCTACACCGCGCGTGGATCTGCTGGCGCGCGGCATGAGCGGCAATTTGCGCGTCGCCAACGGGTCGATAGCTGTCGCTCGACGAGCATTGACTGAAGGACTGCAACCAGCCAATTCTGTTGAAAAAC
>NZ_RSED01000070.1 GCF_003933735.1 Aquabacterium soli
TCGTGCCGAACACGGCCATCTCGCCAGCCACCAGTGCACGCTGCTCGTCCAGCGGTTTGAGGTAGCCGGCCGTCTCGGTCACGAAGCGCTTCCACGCGGCGGTGTCCGAGCCACCGTTGCGCAGGGCGCTGATCAGGTCGAACCCGAAGGCCAGGGCCTTGCCGCGGCCGTAGGCATTGCCCACCACCGCCGGGTAGGAGCTGCCCGAGGGGTGCGGAGTGTTGTCCTCACCGTCGTAGTCCACGCGGTAGCAGTACTGGCGCTGGTAGCTGGCCAGCACCGTGCCGCCGCTCAGGCTCAGGCGCAGCGGCAGGCCCACCGTGCTCAGGCGTGTGCTGGTGAACGAGGCGCCGCTGACGTCCATCGCCTTGGTCGACAGCCAGATGTGGCCGCCATAGCGGGCACCGGCCAGACGGTACAGGGCGTGGTTCTCGTAGGCGGTGGTGCCGCCATCGACCAGCAGCGTCGCGCCACGGTTGACCGCCTCGCGCACCTCGTTGAGCAGGTGCGGGCCACAGTCGGGCAGCGCGCCCAGCATCCAGATGCTGGTGTAGGCGCCGCTGCGCAGCTCGCGCCGGAAGGCGTTGCGGTCGTAGGTGATGTAGTGCGCAACGTTCAGGCTGTTGAGGTAGCTACTCAGGTACTGCGCGCGCTCCTTGTAGCAGATGTGGCTGTAGCTCAGGCGCAGCCAGCCCAGCAGGTCCCAGCCCAGGTCGGGCTCGCAGTCGTA
>NZ_RSED01000071.1 GCF_003933735.1 Aquabacterium soli
TTAGGCTGGTGGCAGATGCTTTTTGAGTTGAATTACTCATTGTCTTTGGTATTTTGACCTAGGCATCACCGAGAGTTGTCTGTGACTTGGC
Source organism: Aquabacterium soli (assembly GCF_003933735.1). Lineage (GTDB taxonomy): Bacteria > Pseudomonadota > Gammaproteobacteria > Burkholderiales > Burkholderiaceae_C > Aquabacterium > Aquabacterium soli. The sequence continues at coordinate 92 of NZ_RSED01000071.1, forward strand.
TGGTCGAAGGTCAAACTTCGCGGCCAGTTCCGCGATTGTTTGCTTGTAAATATGGCCATCCTCTAGTGTGCTCAATGCACTCCCGCTCTCCAAGTTGGGCGATTCGTACACAGGCCAAGACTTCATTAAAGGGCCAATTGGTTCGATGCCATAGCGAACGCCGTTACTACGGTTTGTGAAGACTCGAACTCGGTCAGAAGGAAAACTCTTGCGCTCTACAGGGCCATAGAGATATTGGCCGGAAAGATAAAGTGTTTCGCCATTTGAGGTGTGAACGAGGAAGTGAAGGCCTTCGTCCTCCACTTCCTCAATTTGCGCAACTTCGCTCACTTGATGCTCTATCGTGGCCAGTTCGCCATCCCAAAGTGCATCTTGCATGGACTTACCTTTCGGAGACTTTTGGACGGGCCAGATATGCAACAAGTACGCTGGAATGACAAGGTACGCGAGGCCAAAGGACACAAGGATCAATAGCGGACCATTGGATATGACGTTGCTGGAGAAGCCGGCAATCGGTACCAGTAACATCGTGCAAATTGCTGCAATGGCGATGAGACGGAGCATTTATTGGGAACCCTATCGGATGGCCATAGCTTGTGTTTGCGAAAAGCCTAACGAGGCTGCAGAAA
>NZ_RSED01000072.1 GCF_003933735.1 Aquabacterium soli
GACCCGCTACGACTGGCAGCACTACATCCCGCTGGTGCAAAGAAAGCCCGGAGCGCTACGCAATGGAGCCCCCTTCGCCGACCTTCCCCCGGCCTTGCAGCAGTTGCGCAGAGGGCTGTTGCGGCAGGCTGGTGGCGACCGTGTCATGGCGCAGGTACTGGCCATTGTGAGCACGGCAGGCCTAGATGCGGTGTTGGTGGCCGTGGAGTTGGCGCTGGAGAGCGCGCCACCGTCTGGGAAGGTCAGCGTCGAGCATGTGATCAATGTGCTGAGCCGACTCAATGCCGCACCCACGCCAGAGGATGCGCAGACCTGCCTGCAGACAGCGGTGGCGCCGCTGGCCAACACCGCGCGCTACGACAGCTTGCGCGGGCAAGGCAGCACGGAGGAGATCAACCATGCGTGACATCGCCGCCGAGCTCAAACATCTGCGTCTGCACGGCATGGCGGGCGCCTGGCTGGACCTGATCGAACAAGGGGCCAGTTCAGGCACAGACGAGGCCCGTTGGCTGATCGAACACCTGCTGCAAGTCGAGGCCACAGACCGAGGCATGCGCTCGGTCAATCATCAAATGCACGCAGCCAAGTTCCCTGTGCACCGAGACCTGGCTGGGTTCGACTTTGCGGTGTCCCCGGTGGACAGCAAGCTCGTGCACACGCTGGCCGAGACCGGCTTCACGGAAGTGGCGCACAACGTGGTGTTGGT
>NZ_RSED01000073.1 GCF_003933735.1 Aquabacterium soli
TGGCGTCAACACTGGCGCCACCGGTGGCACCTACACACTGACCCAGGCTGATGTCGGCAAAGCCATCACCGTGCGCGCCGTCTACACCGATGGCCAGGGCACGGCCGAGGCCGTGCACAGCACGGCCACCAGCGCCGTGGCCAACATCAACGATGCGCCGACGGGAGCAGTGACCATCACCGGCACGCTCGCCCAAGGCCAGACACTGACCGCATCCGACACCCTGGCCGACATGGATGGCCTGGGCACCGTCACCTACCACTGGCTGCTCGATGGCGTGGACAGCGGCGCCAGCGGCAACACCTACGCGCTGACCCAGTCCGACGTGGGAAAGACCGTCACCGTGCGTGCCACCTACACCGATGGGTATGGCGCGGCTGAATCCGTGGACAGCCTCACCACGGGCGCCGTGGCCGATGCCAACGATGCCCCGACCGGCAACGTCCTGATCGTTGGAACCCCCACCCAGGGCGAAACCCTCACCGCATCGAACACCCTGGCCGACGCCGATGGCCTGGGCGCCATCACCTACCAGTGGTGGCGGGATGGCGTCAACACCGGCGCCACCGGCGGCACCTACGTGCTGAGCCAGGCCGATGTCGGCAAGGCCATCACCGTGCGTGCGGTCTACACCGATGGACAGGGCATGGCCGAAGCGGTGGACAGCGCAGCCACCAGCGCCGTGGCCAATGTCAACGA
>NZ_RSED01000074.1 GCF_003933735.1 Aquabacterium soli
AAATTTTTAATTTTAAGTAATAATGATAGAATTAGTATAAAATAATGTTAATTTAAAAATTTAAAAAATTTAAAATTAAAGAATTCGGCAAATTATTTTCCACCTGTTTATTAAAAACATCTCTTTTTGATTTTAATTTAAAGTTTGGCCTGCCCACTGAATTTTGAAGGGCCGCAGTATTTTGACTGTGCAAAGGTAGCATAATCATTAGTTTTTTAATTGAAAGCTTGTATGAATGGTTTGATGAGAAAATTACTGTTTCAATTTTATTAATAGAATTTTATTTTTAAGTTAAAAAGCTTAAATAATATTTAAAGACGAGAAGACCCTATAGAGTTTGACTAAATATAAAATTAATAATTTTAGAATTTTAAATTTTTAATTTAATTTAAGTTTTGTTGGGGTGACAAAAAAATTAAATTAACTTTTTTTTTATATAAACAATAATAATTGAATAATTGATCCATAAAAATGATTATAAGATTAAATTACCTTAGGGATAACAGCGTAATCTTTTTAATAGTTCTTATTGAAAAAAAGGTTTGCGACCTCGATGTTGGATTAAAATTTATTTTTGGTGTAGAAGCTAAAATATTAGGTCTGTTCGACCTTTGAAATTTTACATGATCTGAGTTTAAACCGGTGTGAGCCAGGTTGGTTTCTATCTTAAACAAAAAAAATATTTTAGTACGAAAGGA
>NZ_RSED01000075.1 GCF_003933735.1 Aquabacterium soli
CAACCTCACCGACAACGACTCGGCCAAGATGGCCACCGACAAGGGCGTCATCCAGGGCTACACGGGTGTGGCTGCCGTCGATGCCAAGCATCAGGTCATCATTGATGCACAGGCCTTCGGCACTGGATCAGAGCAGGCCTTGCTGGCGCCGGTGGTCGATGCCACCGAGCCTTACCGTGATGCCAGTACCGTGATCACCGCTGATGCCGGTTATCACAGCAAGGCGGGCCTCGAGCACCTGGATCAGGCGGGTGTCCCGGCCTTCATCGCTGACAACGGCTATCGCCAGCGTGACCCTCGGTATGCCGGCCAGGAGCACCACCGCGCCAAGGATGATCCGCTGTACGACAAGAGCGCCAAGCCCACCAATACCAACAAGGTCACGCTCTTCGACCAGGACGACTTCCACTGGGACAGGGACAACGGCACATGCACTTGCCCAGCAGGCAAGCGTCTTTACGGCAACGGATCGAACTGTGTGATCAATGGCCTGATGGCCATCAAGTTCAGAGGCACTGTTCGCGACTGCCAGGCCTGTGGATTGCGGGACCAATGTCTGCGCAAGCCTGATCAGACCAAAGTTCGCCAGGTGGCCTTCTTCTCAGGCAAGGCCCCCACCGACAAGCCCGACCTGATCACACGCATGAAGCAGCGCATCGACAGTGCCCTGGGCAAGCTGATGATCGCCA
>NZ_RSED01000076.1 GCF_003933735.1 Aquabacterium soli
CCGCGTTGAACCGACAGTTAGACGGCACGATTGATTGCGCCTTCCACACTGCTAAATAGGTTGATAAAGCACTTGGATTCAATGGCCTCATTGAGGTTGGCTTTGGCCAGTTCTTGATCTCCGTTTGCCAACGCGGCATAGCCAGTGAGATACGACCTGATTGGTGAAGGGTTACGCCCCATGCCCCAAAGCAGCTGCATGTTCTCATCTTCTTCTGTCAACACACGGAGAACTTCATGTCTGCTGCTCAGACGTTGAAACCATGACAACGCTTCTGGAAGCTGATTCAGTACGTCTTGAATGCTCCAATGAAGATTCTTGCCCTCAGCGTCAATTGGCCAGATGCACTTGTCCCCCAAGCTCGAATGAAGTGAGCAGACAAGCGACCTGCGAAAGTAACACGCAGCTTCAGACGGGATGAGCACTCCATTTTTCACTGGTAGTGGCCACTGTGGAGGTATGTAGAGTGGGATGCAACCCAGCCGCACCGCGAAGGAGAACGTGGTTGTTCCGATGACATCTGCGTTGTATTTGTTGAAAGATTGAAATTCAATCACATCGATTCGCTCAGTGGTATGCCGCCATGCGACCCGTGAAGTGAACGTGTCGAATCCTTCGGCCTTCAGCGCGGGCCAAATGTATTTCTTGATCTCTCGATTAACGACCTTACTGTCCATGCTGTCTAACG
>NZ_RSED01000077.1 GCF_003933735.1 Aquabacterium soli
AACTCGGGCGTTAGGCCTTTCACTTGAATCAAAGGGCACATGCGAAATCTATCATTTGGGGAACGTCTATCTTCCGCCGGTTTTGGCGCACTTTTCGGCTTGGTTATTGGTGCCATTCTCACTTGGTTACTTGGCGTCTACTCTCAAACACTCGGCCCAAGCGATATTCATCTGAACGCTAAGCATTTGATCATTGGCACATCGGCTGTATTCGCACTACTTGGCTTTATTCTTGGTTCTAATGTTGGCACAATCATTGGCTCAGCCTTCTCTTGGCTTTACGAATTTGAGCGGCAAGATCATGAGTTCGGGCTTCCAACTTGGTTGAAATTCTTAGTAATTACCTTAATCGCAATTGGCATTTTTTGGTTGCTTTCTCGATAGCTGGCTTGATGAACTTTTGCTTCAAACGAACATCTGGCATAGTCTGCTCAATGTTGGCAAGCTCATTGAATCTAGTAGTTGCTTGAACAGCGCAAAACACCATGGCAACTGGCCAAGGCATCAAAATTTTTCAGGGGTTATAGCTTTGCAAACGCTGTTGTTCAAGCATCTAAGTCACTTGGGCTGGCCCAACTGGTTGTTCAAGCTGACGCCAACCTTGCGGTTGGTTCCCTCCAGTCGCTGCGCTCCTTGCGGCGCAGCTTAACGTGGGCGTTGAAGCTGCAGAATT
>NZ_RSED01000078.1 GCF_003933735.1 Aquabacterium soli
CCTGGCCCTTGGGTTGGCGCGCTCTCATGTCCACGACCTGCTTGGTCGGGCTGATGGCTGGGTCGATGGCAGAACGCAGCGCACACCTGTCGTCGATGAGCAGTTGGTGGGCGAGATCCGTCAGCACATCACAGAGCTGCCCAGCTATGGTTACCGACGCGCTTGCGCCTTGGTCAACCGCGCACGCCGCGCCGGCGGCCAAGCAGTGGTCAATCCAAAGCGGGCTTACAGGGTCATGAAGCAACATGGACTTTTGCTGCCACGCGCGCCTCGCAGAAGGGCCTCAAGCAGGCCGCACGACGGCAAAGTCGCCGTGGCCAGCAGTGACCTGCGTTGGTGCTCCGATGGGTTCGAGATCAAATGTGATTCCGGTGAGACGGTTACCGCCACCTTTGCCAAGGATTGCTGCGACCGGGAGATCATGGCCTGGCGCGCGTGGCCAGGCAAAGGTCTGCCTGGTGAGCCAGTGCGAGAGATGCTCATCGAGGCTGTGGAGAAGCGCTTTGGTTCGGTCGAGGCCATCCCTGCTGGTCACCAGCTTGAGTTCCTCACGGACAACGGCGGAGCCTACATCGCCATCGACACCCGACGCATTGCCAGAGAGCTGGGGCTCAAGCCGATTAACACGCCGGTGTGCAGTCCACAGAGCAACGGCATGGCCGAGAGC
>NZ_RSED01000079.1 GCF_003933735.1 Aquabacterium soli
TGTGGGCGTCGGCTTGACCAATCAGTTAGGCTGGCCGCAAAAAACGCGGTGCGACGAGCCCGCAAGAGCCTCGTGATAGAAGGGCTGGGCGTGCACATGCTAGTAGTACAAAAGCTTCCCGCTAGGCCAGGAGCCGACCCAGCCGCAAGGGAAGTGGCCGGAGCGGTAGACCTCCAACAGATACAAAAAGAAGGCCGGCCTGCCAATGCAATACTCGTATTCGTGCTCCATGATCGCGGCCAGCACATTCCATTGTGTAGAGTGGACAAGGTCATTCGAATAGCCGCGCTTCTGCGCGAACGGCTGCCAGACTTGAGTGGAAAGTGGTGTGACGCATCGTCGCTTCGCTTCATCTGTGACTTCATTCCACCGTTGGTCCTCCTTTGGATACTTCGCGCATAGAAAGGAAGTCAGCTGGTTACGTGCTTCCAGCATCGCATCTCGTCCCTCTTGGGATTCACAAGCCGCCATTGCTTCATTCCAAGAATGCACAGGCTCCGCTGCAATCGGGATGTCAAACCCTGCTGTGTGGCCGCACTTGTCAAACCATCGAATTACACCTATGGCCTCAATGAAGGACTCGTCAATAGGAGGGCGCTTCTTCCACAACCTGAATAGCTGATGCATTTGGGGAGGCCTAACGCCCAGGTTAACC
>NZ_RSED01000008.1 GCF_003933735.1 Aquabacterium soli
TGAGGTCAAGGAACCCATGTTCGCCAATGTGCGGGGCTTTCAACTGGCAGGGCAGAACTATGCGCGGACGGTGATGGTCGCATCACGGGCCGATCAAGGTGCGACGCTATCGGGGAGCAAGCAATGAACGGCAACGCCAAGGTCAGTGGGGAACCGATCCGACTGGTGTTTGAACTGGCGCGTGCTGATCACCCCAGGCTGTACGACGATCTGATCCAGTTCCCCAAAGGAACCAAGAGGATCAATCGACTGCGGGTGCTTGCTTATGATGGCTTGCTCATTCAGAGCGGGCACATCGTCTCCATGGTGGCGTCTCACCCGGGTGGTGATCAACAAGGGGAGGAGGTAGGTCGCGGCGGACAGATCACCAATGATTTGTTTGGGCCGTCCATCGCGGACTGATCAGAAAGCTGTCGAAGAGGTTTCTCCGATGGGCGGCACGCAGCGCGTCAGGCGTTCTTCCTGAGGTGGTCGGCGTAGCTTGAAAATGAAGGTCTGCCTTTGCTGGTGTTCAGCTTGGCCAGACTTGTCTTGCTGATCCGCTGCTGAAGGTAGCTACATACCTCGTCGAACCTATCAACAGATAGGAGCCGCCAGGGCGCGCCGAGTTTGTGTTCAATGTTCTTGGAAATCACGCTGGGATTGAACGCTGTGGCGCGCCTTGGATCTGAGCCCGCGAACTCGTTGTAGCGGGAGATCAGGTACTGAACGTAGCGGCTGAGTTGCGCATCGGCACCAACAGTGTTTGGCGGAGGCGTGACCGCGACTGATTTGCGTGTGGTCTTGAGAACGACAGTGCCCGCTTGAATCGCTCCAGGGCTGTTGATCGCAACGTTGCCAGAGTTGTTGACCACCTCAATGCGATCCATATGGTTCAGAAGGATCTTGGCATAGACGCCATCAGTCGGTTGCTCGGGCCGACCTGCTGCACCTTCGTGAACAAACTTCATCTCCCTGAGGACGTCGGCAGAGTAAATGTCTGGCTGGGAATCAATGACTTTGTGGTGAGGGCCACACATCAAAATCAGGTTGTTGAAAGCCTGCCGTTCTTTCTCTGTCTGATCTGGGGCGAACCTCGGCCCGCCGCTTCGCCTTGCGTGGATGTGGCATATCTCGCCGGTGACGACGCCAGTGCCCTCGACCATGGGTAGCGAGCAACCGGGGAAGGCGCACAGGTTGCCAGACAGGGCGAATAAGCGCTTGACGGTTTGTTCGGTGGGTTTGCTCATCGGACACATTGGATCATGCGAGTCTTGGTGCGCTCACTCGCGTCGGGATAATGACTACCAAGTGGCCGAAGTATCTCTGAAAATCCACTTTGACCGGGCATCAGCACATTCACGCTCAATCCAATATGGAAGAGGATCGCAATCAATGAGCACATGGCAAATTGACCGTAGCGGCTCGGCAAGTAAGGATGCTGGTGCGGATGCGTCTGCGGTGCCGTTGAAGTGGGCGCACGACGCAAAAACTGGTCAGCCGCGCTACATACATGACTCGGACGTCGTCAGTCGGACCGCTGCCTGCATCTGCCCAGCTTGTGATTTGCCTCTCACTCCGGTTATGGCGGGTCAGCCCTTGCGGGTGAGACCAACGGCTCATTTCCGGCATCCTGATGGCGCGCACAAAGACGACTGTTCACTCGTTGCTGCCCGCGTAGCGGCAACTCGGCACTTGTTGGAGTTGGGGGTGCTGGTGTTGCCTAGGCGACGGATGAGTCGAACGGCACTTGGTTTTCTCGGGCATGGGTATGAGGTCTGGGTGGAACAACCCTCCGAGTTCATTTCAATCGTTAACGCGACGATGCACGACCACGCCACGGCGCTGCTGACCTTGGATGACGGGCGGCAGTTGCTGGTTGATCTGACGGGGGTGCGTGAGCCTGGGGCTGATGGACTGGGGCATGCCGTCGTGACTCTTTCGCTCTCAGATCCATCTCTTGCGATGATGGACCCGGAAGAGATCCGCGCGAGACTGCGAATCCTTCCTGATATGCACTGGTGTTCACACTGGAATGACGCCAGTCTGGCTGTTGAAGGTGATGCAGTCGCGGCCAAAGCTGCAAAGGATGCACTCGACAGTTGGGATGCGGCAGACGAAGCTGAATTTCTGGCACGGTTGCCGAAAGACGTGGAGCCAAGCCTCATTCCTGGTTTGAGGCGCGAGACGGTGCTGCACCGCGAGGTGAAAGCCATCCTTGAAAGTGCATCGTCCATTGCAACCCCGGGCCTGGAGGTTGTGGTGGAGCGGGATCCGCCAGATGAGTTCGCCGGAGAGTGGGAGACGGCCAGCATCCGCAAGATGTGGATGACAGGGCCTCGTCAACTCGACTTTGGCGATGTTCGTCTTGAAAAAAAGGTGGCGAGCATCGTTCCCGATGTCATTGCAGATCTGAATCCAGGCAAGGTTCACGGTTGGGGCGGGACCATGACTTGGGTTGCCGGGGACTTCGACGAAGACGAAGAAGACACGTACCCCTTCACTTGGCCTGCAGCCATCCTGGTCGAGGTGACTGTGACGCATGGCATCGACGACGAGAAGTTGCGGCGGATTCGGGATCTGGACATGCCGACACTGGAGATTGACATTGGCTCGCTGGGCGGGACGGTGACACGCGAGAATTTGCGTGACTTGGTGGTCAACCAGTTGCTCGGGAAGCGGTGGGTGCACCACCCCGTCCTGCGGGCCAAGCGCCGGGTGCTTGAATCAGCGATTGATGAACACCCTGTGACCTTGCGCTACCGCGAGCGACTCTTGGAGTTGCGCCGCCCCGCCTACCTTGCTCAACCCGCAGCGTACTGGGCCGCCAGGTACATCTCTGCGATGACGTCGTTTCACGACGCCAACGTCGGTATCAAGAGGGCAGGGCGAAAGCACGTGGGCAATGGCCCCAAGCCCCAATTCTTGGGCAGCGACAGCGAACTTTGGCAGCAAGTGGAGGAAGCTTCTGAGGCGCTTGCTGCGCATGGACTGCCAGGCGCTCTTGATCGGATGATGGTGGACGAATCCGGGATGGTTACCCGCATCCTGTCGATCCAGCAGAACCGAGGCGTGGGGTATGACATGAACACGGGTTACCAAGTGCTCAACGCCATCATGCAGAGCGGGCCTGACAACAAGCGTTGGCACACCATCTACACGATGGCTGTGAAGGCCTATGGTCTAGAGGCGCATTTCACAAAGGCACAGGCTGATAGCTATGCCAGATGGAGGCAATCCATCATTGATGGGGTCGACCTTCAAGACGTGACTTACCTGCGTCCGAGCACCTACGACAAGGTGCTCGGCGTTTTGTTTCCTGAGATGGCGCGGGGCATTGCGAAGAAATATGGGTTGCAACCGGAACCTTTGTAAGTGCATCAAGCCACGCGCCGTATAGGTTGCACATTCCAGGGGCGGCCAGTTTCGCAAGCCTCGATGAAGGCCGCCCATTTTTCCAAGGCTTGACGGCGCTCGGGGATCTCCTCGCGCACATCGTAGACAGCCTCCATGCCTTTGAGCGCGTGATTGAGTGCAATCTCGGTGATGTCGTTGGGGATCCCCATGTTTCGCATATGCCCCTTTGCCGTGCTACGGGTGTCGTGAGGGGTAAAGCGCCGCACGTCGATGTCGCCGCGATCAAAGGCCCGGGTGATTGCCGCCCAAAGCGTCGTTTTTCCCACATGAGTGTCACCCACACGTTTGCGGCGTCGATCCGTTCTGGCAGGCAAAACCCAAGGGGAGTCACCGGAGAGGCACTGGAGACTTTTGAACCACTCTGCAACTGTTGGTGTGATGGGGACCAAAAAGCCTGTGCGCGTTTTGACCGATTCGGCCGGCACCCACCAAGTACCAAGTTCGAAGTCGATGTGCTCCCATCTGGCTTTGGCCAGTTCGATGGACCGAACACAGGTGGCCAGCAAGATGCGGAAGGCCAGGCCGTTTTCAACGCCAATGTCGTTGATGTCCTTCAGGAGCGCACGCAGTTCGTCCTCGGCCAGCATCACGCGCTTGCGAATGGGTGGGCGTGCGCCCATCAAAGCAGTAAGGTCAATGCCCACGCATGGGTTCACATTGATCAGGCGCTTGCCGCACGCGTGTGCGAAAAGCAATTTCGCTGAAGTGAGCAAGCGTTTGCAGATCGTCCAAGAACGTTTGCTTGACTCAATCACGTGCACGATATCAGCAGGGGTGACGTTGCGTACTTCCATGGAGCCCAACTTGGGTCCGATGATCTTGTCCAGATCCCACTTTCGGTAGTAGACAGTTCCCTCCGCCAATGGCGGTGTGGTCAGCTTCTTTTCCTTGTAGTCCGAGATCAACTCCCGCACTGTCCAAGCCATCTGGGTCCTCATTTTCAGGACCTTCTTGTCTGCGGCAGGATCTTTGCCTTGGTCTACATCAACGCGTCGCTCACGAGCAAGCTTTCGGGCTGCTGCGAGTGTCAGGTCCGGATAGTTCCCAAGCGTGATTTCTTTGCGGCGCACACCAGACACTCGGTAGCGCAGAACCCACGTGGCGGTTCCTGCACTCGACAAGGTGAAAGTCAAGCCATCGCCATCAGATCGCGCGATGGCGGCGCCTTTTGCGACCCAGCGTCGAATCTGTACATCGTCCAGCAAATTTCCCCGGCGTGCCATGGCTCGTCCTCCATTGGGTAGCTAGGCGCAATTTTAGTCCGCTAGCTACCCAGCTAGCTACCCATTTTTGTTGTGCTTCAGTGAGACGTGATGGGACGCTATGGGAGGAAAGCTGTTTGTTGACAACAGCTTATGGTCGTTGCGTGGGATGTGTTGAACTCCCTTGAAAGGCTAGTTGAACTCGCAGGTGGCGAATTTCATGGGACAGGAGGGCTTTTGAGCGTGGATGCGTATTGTGCCTACATGGGGTGCCGATGCGTTCAAGGGGTGGTGCCCGCCAGGCACCATGGGGGCACCCACCCGCATGGGGCTTGACGCGAGCTCAGGGCGCAGGGCGGTTGATGAACTCGACAAGCGCCGGGATGGTCTGCTCCGGGGCTTCTTCCATCAGCCAGTGGCCCGAGCCCTTGATGACGCGGCCATCGACCTGCGTGGCCACCAGGCGTCCTTGCTGGATCAGGAACTCGCCAGAGGCCTTTTCACCGGCAAGCACCAGCATGGGCATGGGCAGCTTGGTCTGTGCGAAGCCGGCGAAATCACGGGCGTCTTGCTCGAAAGCCTTGAAGTACTCGAAACCTGCCCGCATGCCACCGGGCTGTGCATAGGCCTTGGCGTAGAACCGGCGATCGGCCTCGGGCACCGAGTGCTTGGGGTCTGCCGCGAAATCGTTCCAGAAGTGCTCGAAGTAGGTGCGCTCGCGGCCCTCGACCAGCTTGAGCGGCACCTCGCCATGGAAGTGGAAGTGCCACAGGTCACGCAGCAGCCAGACGGTGGTCCAGTCGCCCACGCCGGGCAGGAAGGCGTCCATCAGCACGATGCTCTCGACCTCGGCGGGGTACTGGGCCGCGTAGGCATAGGCCACCATCAGGCCGATGTCGTGCCCCACGATCTTCACCTTCTGGTGGCCCAGGCTGTGCACCAGGGCGTGGATGTCCTGCGCCAGGGTCTTCTTGTCGTAGCCGGACGCGGGCTTGGCCGAGCCGCCGGCCCCGCGCAGGTCGGGGGCGATGACCACGCGGCGATCAGCCAGCTGCGTGATCAAGGGGCGCCACATGCGGCTGGTCTCGGCATACCCATGAAGCAGCACGACGGGCGTGTCGCTGCCCTGGCCGGCCTGCAGGTAGTGCAGGGACACGCCGTTGGCGGTGGCGGTGTGGTCCTGGATGGTTGGAGCTTGAGCGGCGGAGCCTGCGGCGGCGTTCGCGTGCAGCGGCGCCACGCTGGCGATGCCGGCCAGCAGGAGCGTGGTCAAGGGCAGGGCGAGGCGGGTGATGAAAGCATTCATGGTGAACTCCTGGTCGAGATCGTGTTGGTGGTTTGCAGGCAGGGCAGATCAGAGCTGGCTCATGCCACCGTCGACGATGATTTCCGTGCCGACGATGAAGGCCGACTCGGGCGAGGACAGGTGAAGCACGGTCGACGCGATCTCTGCCGGGGTGCCGAAGCGGCCCAGGGGGATCTGGCTCTGGATCTGGGCGGCGGTGGCCTCCAGCGTGGCCGTGTCCAGGCCCAGCTTGCCGTACAAGGGCGTGGCGACCGGCCCGGGGCTGAGCACGTTGACGCGCACGCCGCGGGGCAGCAGTTCGGCCGACAGGGTTTTGGCCAGCGAGATCAGCGCGGCCTTGCTGGCGGCATACACCGATGAATTGGGCATGCCGATGTGGGCATTGATCGAACCGTTGAGCACGATGGATGCGCCTCGGTTGAGCACTGGCAGCAGTGCCTGGATCTGGAAGTAGGCACCCTTGACGTTGGTGCCGAAGGTGGCGTCCCACAGGGCTTCGTCCACATCGGGCAGGGCGGCGAAACGGGCCATGCCGGCATTGATGAACACGGCATCCAGCGTGATGCCTTGCTGCACCAGTGTGGCGGCCAGGGCCCTGGCGCCGGCCACATCGGCGGCGTCGTGGCGCAGGGCGATGGTGCCGGGGCCGATCTGGCGGGCGGCGTCGTCCAGGGCGGCCTGGCCGCGACCGGTGATGACGACGCGGGCCCCCTCACTGGCGAAGGCCTGGGCGGCCGCCAGGCCGATGCCACTGCTGCCGCCGGTGACGAGGATGGACTTGGTGTTGAAACGGGTCATGGTGATCTCCTTCGAATCCGGCGACTTGCCGTGGAATCAATATTGATCGGCTATGGCTCATTTGCCGTACCATGGCACCGATGAACTCGTTCGAAAGGATCGAACATGTTGTCCGAGGACGATCTGGCCCTGCTGGAGGCCATCCATCAAAGCGGCAGCCTGTCGCGCGCAGCGGCGCAACTGGGCAAGGCGCCCTCGACCGTCTCGCATGCGGCGCGCCAGCTGGAGGCCAAGTTCGATGCGCTGCTGTTCGATCGGCGTCGCTACCGGCTGCAGCTCACGCCCGCAGGGCAGTTGCTGACCCAGGAGGCCGCCCGCCTGATGCAGGATGTCTCCCGCCTGACCCGCCGCGTCAAGCAGGTGGCCGGTGGCTGGGAAGACCGGCTGTGGATCGTCACCGACGAGATCCTGGAGTTCGACACCCTGCTGCCGGTGATTCAGGCCTTCGACAAGCTCGAATCCGGCGTGAGTTTGCGCATCACGCACGAGGTGCTGGGCGGCACCTGGGAGGCCCTGCGTGACGGGCGCGCCGATCTGGTGGTGGGCGCGACCAATGAGCCGCCCGCCATCCCCAAGCTGCGCTGGGCCGAGTTGGGCGTGATGGAGTGGGTGTTCGCCGTGTCGCCACGCCACCCGCTGGCCAAGGTCGCCGAACCGCTGGAGCGCGAGACCGTGGTGCAGCACCGCAGCATCGTGGTGGCCGATTCATCGCGCCGCCCGGATGTGCGGGGCTATGGCTTGCTGGGGGGGCAGGCGGTGCTGGCCGTGCCCAGCATGCACGCCAAGATCCTGGCTCAGCGCGATGGGCTGGGGGTGGGGTGGCTGCCCAGGCAGCGTGTGGCCGGCTTGCTGGCCAGCGGGGCCTTGGTGGAAAAGCGCATGGCCGATCCGCGGGAGCCCAACACGCTCTATGTGGCCTGGCGAGGTGATCAGTCTGGACGGGCGCTGGCCTGGTGGCTGGAGCAGTTCAAGCAGCCGCGCCTGGCGAAGCGTTTGGTGCAGGGAATGGATCGCTTCGCCTGACAGTCCGGTCGAAGCTTCAGCTAGAATCTTCCCGTCGGGAAAACAGCCTCCCGGCCTGCAAAGACAGACGGTGTCCCGTCCAAGCGCTGGAAGCTCACCTGGAGTTTTTGTGGACACCGCTTTGCCAAAAGATGCCGTTCTGGCACGACCTCATCCCGTTTCCTTCTTCGAGGCCCTGTGCTTCTGGCTCAAGCTGGGCTTCATCAGTTTTGGTGGGCCCGCGGGGCAGATCGCCGTCATGCATGCCGAGCTGGTGGAGCGCCGCCGCTGGATCAGCGAGAAGCGCTTTCTTCACGCCTTGAACTACTGCATGTTGCTGCCCGGGCCGGAGGCTCAGCAGCTTGCGACCTACATCGGCTGGCTCATGCATCGGACCTGGGGAGGCATCGTGGCCGGGGCCTTGTTCGTCTTGCCGTCCCTGTTCATCCTCATCGCCCTGTCCTGGGTTTACCTGCGATTTGGCAGCGTGCCCCTGGTTGCCGGCGTCTTCTACGGCATCAAGCCGGCCGTGACGGCACTGGTGCTGCACGCGGCCCACCGCATCGGGACCCGGGCGCTGAAGAACGCATGGATGTGGGGCATCGCGCTGGCCGCATTCGTCGCCATATTCGCGTTCAACGCGCCGTTCCCTGCCATCGTTCTGGCTGCCGCACTGATTGGGCACTTTGGCGCGCGCAGGGCGCCACAGGTCTTTGCGCTGGGAGGTGGCCATGGGGGCGGCCAACCATCCTACGGCCCCGCGCTCATTGACGACGACACGCCAACGCCATCGCACGCGCGCTTTACGCGGGCCCGCCTGCTCAGGATTCTCCTGGTGGGGCTCGGGCTATGGGCCGCCGGCATGGCTGTCCTGGTTGCGACGCAGGGCGTGCAGGGCACCTTGACCCAGATGGGGTGGTTCTTCACCAAGGCAGCGATGCTGACCTTCGGAGGTGCTTACGCGGTGCTGCCCTATGTGTACCAAGGCGCGGTCGAGCAGCACGGATGGCTGTCGGGCACGCAGATGATGGACGGGCTGGCCTTGGGCGAGACCACGCCGGGGCCGCTCATCATGGTGGTCGCGTTCGTGGGGTTTGTGGGCGGCTGGCTCAAGGAGGTGATGGGCCCGGATGCGGTGTTCGCCGGGGCAGCCCTGGCAGCGAGCATCGTCACCTGGTTCACCTTCCTGCCGTCGTTCATCTTCATCCTTGCTGGCGGGCCCGCCATCGAGGCCACGCACGGCAAGCTTGGGTTCACGGCGCCCTTGTCGGCCATCACGGCCGCGGTGGTGGGGGTGATACTGAACCTCGCGCTGTTTTTTGCGTACCACGTGCTGTGGCCGAAGGGGTTCGATGGACCCTTCGATGCGGTGTCCGCGCTCATCGTGGCCGTGGCCACGGTGGCCCTGTTCCGCTTCAAGGTCGGTGTGATCACCTTGATCGCGGCCTGTGCCGCGCTCGGGCTCGTCATCCAATGCGTTCGCCCGCTGGGGCTTTGACGAGGCTGAACTCCCCGTGGATCAGATGACTGGTCGCCGCCGGTAGGTCACGAAGGCATAGTCGAAGTCGTTGGGCGCGGGCGAGTGATGCACTTCGCGGGCAACTTCTTCGAACGCGGCCTTGTCCCAGGGCGGGAAGAACACATCGCCCTCGAAGTCGCGGCCCACCTCGGTGAGCACCAGCTCGTCGGCATGGGGCAGGGCTTCGGCATAGACCTGCGCGCCACCGATGACGAACACCCGTGGCACATCCGCGACCAGGTGCAGCGCGGCCTCCAGCGAGTGCGCCACCTCGATGCCCGCCGCCAGCCAGCCCGTGTTGCGGGTGATGACGATGTTGCGCCGCCCAGGCAGCGGCTTGCCGATGGAATCGAAGGTCTTGCGGCCCATGATGATCGGGCTGCCGATGGTGGTGCGCTTGAAGAACTGCAGGTCTTCGGGCAGACGCCACAGCAGGGCGTTGTCCTTGCCGATGGCGCCATTGCGGGCCACGGCGGCGATGACGGTGACGATCATGGCCGATCCCCTGTTCAGACGGCCACCGGCGCCTTGATGGCGGGGTGGTGTTCGTACTCCAGCATCTCGAAGTCTTCGTAGGCATAGTCGAAGATCGAATCGGGCTTGCGCTTGATGTTCAGCACGGGGTAGGGGTGTGGCGTGCGGCTGAGCTGCAGCTCGACCTGCTCAGTGTGGTTGCTGTAGATGTGGCAGTCGCCGCCGGTCCAGATGAAGTCGCCCACGTCCAGATCGCATTGTTGCGCCAGCATGTGGGTGAGCAGGGCGTAGCTGGCGATGTTGAAGGGCACGCCCAGGAAGATGTCGGCGCTGCGCTGGTAGAGCTGGCAGCTCAGCTTGCCCTTGCCGCCGGGGGCGGTGGCAGGGGCCACGTAGAACTGGAAGAAGGCATGGCAGGGTGGCAGCGCCATCTGCTCGATCAGGCCCACGTTCCAGGCGCTGACAATGATGCGGCGCGAATCGGGGCTGGCCTTGAGCTGCTGCACGACCTGGCTGATCTGGTCGACATGGCCGCCATCGGGCTTGGGCCAATTGCGCCACTGCACGCCGTAGACAGGCCCGAGCGAGCCGTCTTCACGCGCCCATTCGTCCCATATGGTGACGCCATGGTCCTTCAGGTACTTGACGTTGTCGTCCCCGCGCAGGAACCACAGCAGCTCCACGATGATGGACTTCAGGTGCACCTTCTTGGTCGTGACCAGCGGAAAGCCTTCGGACAAATCGAAGCGCATCTGGTGGCCGAACACGCTGCGCGTGCCGGTGCCGGTGCGGTCGGTCTTGAGCACGCCCGTGGTGTACACGTGACGCATGAAATCTTCGTACTGGCTGCGGACGGGACGGCTCACCGGGTGACCTCTTTGGTAAAGGTGAAATCGGACAGTCGGAAAAAGCGACAGCCCGGATTATCCGGGCTGTGGCGGGCGCTGTCCGGCGAGGGGCCGGACAGCTGAAAGTTATCGCGTGCTATCAGCCGGCGGTGGCCGTGTCGCGCACGAAGATCTCGACGCGGCGGTTCTTGGCGCGGCTGGCTTCATCGCTGTTGCTGGCGATGGGCTCGCGCGAGCCACGGCCGTCGGCTTCCAGACGGTTGGAGGCCACGCCACGGTCCACCAGGAACTCGCGCACGCTGTTGGCACGAGAGACCGACAGGGGGTTGTTGATGGCGTCGCTGCCGGTGCTGTCGGTGTGGCCCACGGCCTTCACCACCAGGGTGGGGTTGTTGCGCAGGCTGGTGGCGAAGGTCTCGAGCACCGTGCGCAGCTCAGGCTTGAGGGCCGCGCTGTTGGTGGCGAACGAGATGTCGTTGGGGATGTTCAGCTTGAGCTGGTTGTCGGCCGTGCGGGTGACTTCGACGCCAGTGCCCTGCGTGGCCTGTTCCATGGCCTGCTTCTGCGATTCCAGGCGCTTGGACCACACGTTGCCGATGACGGCGCCAGCGGCACCGCCAACCACCGCACCGATGGTGCCGCTGTTGCCGGTGGCCTTGCTCAGCACGCCACCCAGCACGGCGCCTGCGGCAGCGCCGCCGGCGGTGCGCTTTTGCGTGTCGTCCATGTTGGCGCAACCGGTGATCAGCGCGGCGCCCAGAAGGGTGCTGGCCAGGAAGGCGTGGCGGCGGTACTGCTTGTTGTTCTGCGTCATGTTGTGTTTCTCCATAAACGGTCGTGCCTTGTGAGGCGATGGCTGCCAGTGTGTCCGGCAGGGTCTGCGGAGGCTATCGGCACTGCCTGATCCCCCTGTCAGCCGATGCTGACGGCGCGAGGGGCCTGTGGTTCGGCATCGAACTGGGCCGATGCCAGCCGCTGATAGAGATCGCATCGTGCCATGAGTTCCGCGTGGGTGCCAATGTCCACGAGCCGGCCCTGGTCCATCACTGCGATGCGGTCCGCATTGACCACGGTGCTCAGGCGGTGGGCGATGACGAGGGTGGTGCGGTCCTTCATGGCCTCCTGCAGGGCCGCCTGCACGGCGCGCTCGCTTTCGGTGTCCAGGGCGCTGGTGGCTTCGTCCAGCAGCAACAGGGGGGCGTTCTTCAGGATGGCCCGGGCGATGCTGATGCGTTGGCGCTGGCCGCCCGACAGGCGTACGCCGCGCTCGCCCAGGAAGGTATTGTAGCCCTCGGGCAGGCGCATCAGGAAGTCATGCGCATGCGCGGCGCGGGCGGCGGCCATCACCTCGTCGTCCGTGGCCTCGGGGCGGCCATAGCGGATGTTCTCCAGCGCGGTGGACGAAAAAGCGGTGCTGTCCTGCGGCACGATGCCCACGTGCTGGCGCAGGTCGTCCAGGCTCAGGCTGGCGATGGGGATGCCGTTCAGCAGCAGGGCACCACCTTGCGGATCGTAATAGCGCAGCAGCAGCTGGAACACGGTGCTCTTGCCGGCACCGCTGGGGCCCACCAGCGCCACGGTTTCGCCGGGGCGCACCTGCAGGCTGACATCGTCGAGTGCCAGCTGGCTCGGGCGCGAAGGGTAGTGGAAGCGCACGTCGCGCAGATCGAGCGCCAGGCCGCCGCGTGTGTCGGGCAGCGGCCGCGCTTGCGCGGGTGACTGGATCTCGGGCCGGGTGTTCAGCAGTTCGATCAGGCGTTCGGTGGCGCCGGCAGCGCGCAGGATCTCGCCATAGACCTCGGACAGGGCCGCCACCGAGCTGATCAGCAAAATCACATAGACCACGGTCTGGCCCATGTGGCCGGCCGTGATGCGCCCGTCGAGCACGGATTGCGTGCCCTGGTACAGCCCCCACAGCAGGGCGGCCGCCGTGGCGCTGATGATGAAGGCCACCAGCACGGCACGCGCGCTGATGCGTCGCTGCGCGGTGCGGAAGGCGTTCTCGGTGGAGTCGCCGAAGCGGATGGCTTCGCGGCCTTCGGCGTTGTAGCTCTGCACCACGGGGATGGCGCCCAGCACTTCGGCCGCGATGGCGCTGGTGTCGGCCACGCGGTCCTGGCTGGCGCGCGACAGGCGCTGCACACGGCGGCCATAGACCACGGCCGGCAGCACCACCAGCACCAGCGCGCCCAGCACCTGGGCCATCACGACGGGGTTGGTGATCACCAGCAGGACCAGGGCGCCCAGGCCCATGATGGTGTTGCGCAGGCCCATGGACAGGCTCGAGCCCACCACGGTCTGGATCAGGGTGGTGTCGGCGGTGAGGCGCGAGAGCACCTCGCCGGTCTGGGTGGTTTCGAAGAACACCGGGCTCTGGCGCAGCATGTGGCTGTAGACAGCGCGCTTGAGGTCGGCGGCCAGGCGTTCGCCCAGCCAGGTGACCGAGTAGTAGCGCAGCGCCGAAAACACCCCCAGCGCCACGCCGACACCGCCCAGTGCAAGGAAGTGCTCGCGCAGCGCCATCACGCGGTCGCCAGGGTCTGGCGACACCATGCCCTGGTCGATCAGGGCCCGCAAGGCGATGGGCAGCACCAGCGTGGTCAGCGCGGCCAGGATCAGAAAGACACCGGCCAGCACGATGCGCCCGCGGTAGGGGCGCAGGAAGGGGGCCAGGGCCCGCAGCGGGGCGGGTGAGCGGGCCGCTGCAGGGGCCTCGGTCTTGGCGACGATGGCGTTCATGGTGTTCGGGTCTTAACGGTGTCTGAATTATGCTGCCTTGACAATGATTGCTTAGGCAAATATATTTTGCGGCATGAGTACACCGACCTTCTATAAGGCGCAGGGCTACTGCAGTGATGACAGCGTGGGCTTCCTCATGCGCCGGATCATGCTGGGCCTGGTGACCGATATCGACCGCCGTCTGGATGTGTTGGGCCTGACCCACGCGCAGTGGACGCCGCTGTTCATGATCGCGCAAGGAAAGGCCGGCACGCTGGCCGAGCTGTCGCGAGAACTGCAGATCGATCCCGGTGCGCTCACGCGCACGCTGGACCGGCTGGAGGCCAAGGGCCTGTGCCGCCGCGTGCGCTCCACGGAAGACCGCCGCGTGGCGCGCCTGGAGCTGACCGACGAAGGCCGCTCGGTGGCCGCCGAGGTGCCCAAGGTGATGTCTGAGGTGCTCAATGCTTACCTGACGGGGTTCAGCCACGACGAGTGGCAGACCCTGTTGTCACTGCTGCGGCGCATGGTGTGCAACGCCGACGCATTCAAGGAAGCACACCAGCCCGGGAGTCAAGCGGGATGATGGACAAGAAGCGTGTGAAGGTGGCCGGTCTGGGCGTCGCCGTGATCGCGGCCCTGGGCGGCTGCGCGTCGCAGGGCGACCTGAAGGCCTCGGTGGCACCGGTCGAGGCCGGCCGCTATGGGCTGGCCGATGGCAAGGACCAGCCTGCCCCGCAGGCCGAATCCTGGTGGAGCCGCCTGGGTGACCCTGCACTGGATGCGTTGATCGGCCAGGCACTCAGCGAGCACCCGGACATGCAGGCCGCCAGTGCGCGCCTGGCCCGGGCCCAGTCTGCCGTGCAGACCCGGGAAGCCGCAGACATGCCGCAGCTGGGTGCCCATGCCGAGGCATCGCGCCAGCGCTTCACCGAGAACGGCCTGGTGCCCGCACCCATTGCCGGCAACACCTGGAGCATCGGCACCTTGCAGTTGCAAGGGCAGTGGGAACTGGACCTGTTCGGCCGCCATGGCGCTGAACTGCGCTCGGCCCTGGGCCAGGCCCGTGCCTCGCAGGCCGATGCACACGCTGCGCGCACCTTGCTGTCGGCCAATGTGGCCCGCGCCTATGTGCAACTGGCCCGCCAACTGGCCCAGCGCGAGGTGGCCGTGCGTTCGTTGGCCCAGCGCGACGAGCTGCTGTCGCTGGTGCGCCAGCGTGTGGACGCAGGGCTGGACACCAATGTCGAGCTGCGCCAGGGCGAGGGCGCCTTGCCCGAGACGCGTCAGCAGATCGAGGCGCTCAATGAGCAGATCGCGCTGTCGCGCCACTTGCTGGCCGCGCTGAGCGCGCAGCCCATGGGGGCCACCGCGAACGTGTCGCCCCAACTGGAGCGCATCAACCTCGATGCGCTGCCCGCCGAGGTGCCCGTGAATCTGCTGGCCCAGCGGGCCGACGTGATGGCGCAGCGCTGGCGTGCCGAGGCGGCCGGTGCCGAGGTCGATGCCGCGCGCACGCTGTTCTATCCCAACATCAACATCACCGGCTTCCTGGGCTTGAACGCCATCGGGCTGGACCGTGTGCTCAAGTCGAGCAGCCAGCAGTACGGCATCACCCCGGCCATCGACCTGCCGCTGTTCGATGCCGGCCGGCGCCAGGCCAACCTGAAGGGCCGCCTGGCCGAGCAGGACCTGGCCGTGTCGGCCTACAACGGCGCGGTGATCGAGGCCGTGCACGACGTGGCAGACCAGCTCACCACCGGCCAGTCGCTGGACCGCCAGGTGGCGCAGCAGGGGCTGGCGCAACGTGCCGCCGAATCTGCCTACGACCTGGCGCTGCAGCGCTACCGCGCGGGCCTGGGCCCTTACCTGACGGTGCTCAGCGCCGAATCGGCGGTGCTCAACCAGCGCCGCCTGGCGGTGGACCTGCGCGCCCGCGCCGTGGACAACCGCGTGTCCTTCATCAAGGCCCTGGGGGGACATTGGCCCGCTCCCACCGCCCTTGCAGGTCAGGACGGCACGCCCGTCGACACCACGGCCAAGCTTTCCCTGAAGTGATGTTCCCATGAGCAACCAGAACAACCCCGCGGCCGCCACGGCGGCCAACCCCAAGCGTCAGAAATCACTCAAGATCATCGGTGGCGTCGTCCTCGTGGCCGGCGTGGCCTGGGGCATCCACTGGTGGCTGGTGAGCAGCCGCATCGAGAGCACCGACAACGCCTATGTGCAGGCCAACGTGGTGCAGATCACGCCGCAGGTGGGCGGCACTGTGCTGGCCATCCAGGCCGATGACACCGACGTGATCAAGGCCGGCCAGTTGCTGGTGCGCCTGGACCCGGCCGATGCCCGCGTGGCCCTGGACCAGGCCGAGGCCCAGCTGGCTCAGACCGTGCGCGAGGTGCGCACCGTGTTCGCCAACAACGCCACGCTGGCGGCCCAGGTGGCCTTGCGCGAGGCCGATGTGGCCAAGGTGCAGAGCGATGTCGCCAAGGCGCAGGACGATGTGAGCCGCCGCGCACCGCTGGTGGCCACGGGTGCCGTGGGCAAGGAAGAGTTCAACCACACGCAGACCCAGCTGGCATCGACCAAAAGTGCCCTGGCGGCCGCGCAATCGGCACTGGCCGCCGCGCGTGAACAGGCCGTGTCCAACCGTGCCCTGACCGACGGCACCACGGTGCAGGATCATCCCAATGTGTTGCGTGCCGCGGCCCGTGTGCGCGAGACCTACCTGGCCCTCAAGCGTGTGGACCTGGTCGCGCCGGTGGATGGCATGGTGGCGCGCCGCAGCGTGCAGGTCGGCCAGCGCGTGCAGGCGGGCTCGCCACTGATGTCGGTGGTCACGCTGGACAAGGTCTGGGTGGACGCCAACTTCAAGGAAAGCCAGTTGCAGCGCATCCGTCTGGGCCAGCCGGTCACGCTCACCGCCGATGTGTATGGCCAGAAGGTCGAGTACCACGGCAAGGTGGCCGGCCTGGGGGCCGGCACCGGCGCCGCCTTCGCGCTGCTGCCTGCCCAGAATGCCACCGGCAATTGGATCAAGGTGGTGCAGCGCGTGCCCGTGCGCATCGCCCTGCAGGCCGAAGAGGTCAAGAAGCACCCGCTGCGCGTGGGCCTGTCGATGGACGCTGCGGTGGACGTGAGCAGCCAGGACGGCCCGCTGCTGGCCGAAGCCGGGCGCCCGCAGCCTGCGCTGCAGACGGCGGTGTTCGATGACGTACAGAAGGACGCCGATGTCATGGTGTCCCGCATCATCGCGGCCAACGCGGGTGCGGCATCGGCAGTGGTCCAGCACAACGTGGCGAGCACACGAACGGCTGCGCCTGAGCGCTCGGCCTCGCCGCAGCGCGCCAGCACCAAGCCTGCCATCGCTCCTGGCGCCTGATCATGAGCGGCGCTTCGTCTCCTGCCTCAGCGGCTCCGGCGCCGCTGACCGGCGGCACGCTGGCCCTGGGCACGCTGGCCCTGTCGCTGGCCACCTTCATGAACGTGCTGGATTCGTCCATCGCGAACGTGTCCTTGCCGGCCATCTCGGGTGATCTGGGTGTGAGCCCTACGCAGGGCACCTGGGTGATCACCAGCTTCGGGGTGGCCAATGCCATCTCGGTGCCTTTGACGGGCTGGCTCACGCAGCGCTTCGGCGCCGTGCGCCTGTTCGTGGCCAGTGTGCTGCTGTTCGTGCTGGCCTCGTGGCTGTGCGGCTTCGCGCCGTCGCTGGAGGCCCTGATCGGCTTTCGCGTGCTGCAGGGCCTGGTCGCCGGGCCGATGATCCCCCTGTCGCAGACCCTGCTGCTGGCCAGCTACCCACCGGCCAAGGCGGGGATGGCGCTGGCCCTGTGGGCCATGACCACGCTCGTGGCGCCGGTGACCGGGCCATTGCTCGGTGGGTGGATCACCGACAACGTGTCCTGGCCGTGGATCTTCTACATCAACGTGCCGGTGGGCCTGCTGGCCGCGGCGCTCAGCTGGCGCATCTACGCCAAGCGCGACACGCCCACGCGCAAGCTGCCAATCGATTCGGTGGGCCTGGGGCTGCTGGTGCTGTGGGTCGGCGCGCTGCAGATCATGCTCGACAAGGGCAAGGAGCTGGAGTGGTTCGAGAGTGGCCAGATCGTGGCACTGGCCGTGGTGGCGGCGGTCGGCTTCGTGGTCTTCGTGGCCTGGGAGCTGACGGAAGAGCACCCCATCGTCAACCTGCGGCTGTTCGCCGGGCGCAACTTCCTGTTGGGCACGCTCACACTGTCGGTGGCCTACATGCTGTTCTTCGGCAACGTGGTGCTGCTGCCGCTGTGGCTGCAGCAGTACATGGGCTACACGGCCACCTGGGCGGGCATTGCGCTGGCGCCGGTGGGGGTGCTGGCCATCATCCTGTCGCCCTTCGTGGGCAAGAACGTGGGCAAGGTCGATCCGCGCCGCCTGGCCACCGTGGCCTTCGTGGTGTTCGGCATCGTGCTGTGGATGCGCTCGAACTTCACCGTGCAGACGGATCTGGGCACGATCATGATCCCGACGATCATCCAGGGCGGTGCGCTGGCCTTCTTCTTCGTGCCGCTGAGCGCGATCACGTTGTCGGGATTGCGGCCGGATCAGATCCCTTCGGCCTCGGGCTTGAGCAACTTTGCGCGGATCACGGCGGGGGCCATGGGCACGTCCATCGTGACCACGCTGTGGGACAACCGCGCCACCATGCACCATGCCCACATGACCGAGAAGCTGG
The DNA here is from genome assembly GCF_003933735.1 of Aquabacterium soli. Taxonomy (GTDB): domain Bacteria; phylum Pseudomonadota; class Gammaproteobacteria; order Burkholderiales; family Burkholderiaceae_C; genus Aquabacterium; species Aquabacterium soli. The sequence goes on from NZ_RSED01000008.1 coordinate 17,978, forward strand.
CCAGCACCGACCCGAGCATGGTCGGCGCGATGGACATGCTGACACGATCGGGCCTGAGCTTCGAGCAGGCCGCCGCGCAGATCAACCGCCTGATCGACCAGCAGGCCTTCACGATGGCGGCGGACGACGTCTTTCTGGTGTCGGCCTGGTTGTTCGTGGCGCTGATCCCGCTGCTGTGGCTGGCCCGGCCGGCGAAGGGCGGGGCTTCGGTGGACGCGGGCGGCGCGCATTGAAGGCTGCGCGGGCCGCTTGATGACAAAACGCCTGGCCGTGTGTCAGGCGTTTTTCTTGATGAGGTGCACCAGCGCATCCACGTCGATGCCCTGGTCGCAGGGCAGCACATGGCGCCAGGGCATGGAGCGCAGCCATGTGATCTGCCGCTTGGCCAGTTGGCGCGTGGCGGCGGCGCCGCGCTGGGCCATGTCGGCACGCACCTTGGGGTCGTGAGGGTCCAGGCCCTGGTCCAGCGCCTCCCACACCTGCCGATAGCCCACGCAGCGGATGGACGCCAGGCCCAGGTGAAGGTCGGGCCGCTGGCGCAGGCGCTGCACTTCTTCGATCAGGCCTTGGTCCATCATCTGCGTGAAGCGCAGGTTGATGCGCTCATGCAGCCAGGCACGGTGCGTGGGCTCCAGCGCGAGCAGCAGGCCGGCCGGTGCAGAGGGCTCGGTGCTGTCCGCATCGGCGCGGTGGCGCCGCTGGAAATCCGAGATCGGACGGCCCGCGGTGTGCCACACCTCCAGTGCCCGCTGGATGCGCTGGGCGTCGTTGGGCGGCAGGCGTGCGGCGGTGAGCGGGTCCACGCGGGCCAGTTCGGCGTGCAGGGCAGGCCAGCCTTCGGCCAGCGCGCGGGCGTCCAGCATGGCCCGCACCTCGGGCGAGGCCGACGGAATGTCGTCCAGCCCGTCCAGCAGGGCCTTGATGTACAGCATGGTGCCGCCCACCAGCAGGGGCAGGCGTCCTCGTGCGCGGATCTCTCCGCTCAGGCGCTGCGTGTCGGCCACGAAGCGCGCGGCGTTGTAGCTTTCGGCCGGGTCGATGATGTCGATCAGGTGGTGCGGCACGCGGGCCAGTTCTTCGGCGCTCGGCTTGGCCGTGCCGATGTCCATGCCGCGGTAGACCAGGGCCGAGTCGACACTGATGATCTCGATCGGCAGGTGCTCGGCCAGCGCCAGGGCGAGTGCGGTTTTGCCTGATGCGGTGGGCCCCGCGAGGATCAGGGGCGCGTGGTCGTGCGGTGCGTCGTTCATTGGAAGGGTCTGCGAAGGCGCCATGGTGCTCACGACACCGCGTGCTGTTCGACTGCCGGCCGGCCATGCCGCTGCACCAGGCCCAGGGCCACCCAGGCCGTGATCGCGCCGCCCAGGCCCACGCCCAGCGTCAAGGGGTGCAGCGTGCCGGCCATGCCGGGGGTCTTCATCCACACGGCCAGCACGGCGCTGATGCCAAAGGCGATCCAGCACATGATGAAGCCCGACAGGGCCGAGGCTGCGCCCGCCTGGTGCGGGAAGGACGCCACCACGCCGGCCTGGCTGCAGGGCTGGTGCAGGCCGTGGCCGATGGCGTAGATCCACAGGCCGGGCATCACGGCCCACGGCGAGGGCAGCGTGTCGGTGGCCAGGGTCCAGGCCGAAAGGCCGGCGCACCACAGCCCACCGGTGAGCGAGCACATCGCGCCCACGCGCACCGTGCCCGTCAGGCCGCGGTGGGGCAGCCAGCGGCGGCACAGCAGCGTGCCGCCCAGGTAGAACAGCGACATCGATGCCATCACCATGCCGAACACCGGCCGGCTGACCTGCAGCACCTCGATGAACGCAAAGGACGAAGCCGCCAGGAACACATACAGCCCGCCGTAGGTGGACGAGGTCAGCGTGGTGTAGGCACGGAACATGGGCTGGCGCACGATGCCGTGCCACTGCGCCAGGCGTTGCCGCGCGCTCAGGCCTTGCTGGCGGCGGTGCTGCGGCAGGGTCTCGGGCAAGCGCCGCCAGATGAAGACCAGTGACGCGAGGGCGAACACGCCGAGCAGGGCCAAGGTGGTGCGCCAGCCCAGGCTGGCCGCGGTGATGCCGCCGATGATGGGGCCCACCAGGGCGATCACGCCCAGGCCGCTCAGGCCCTGCGACAGCACGTGCGCACCTTGCTCGGGCGTGTAGAGGTCTCGGATCATGGCGCGGGCGCAGACCAGCGCGGCCGCCAGCCCCACCCCCTGCGCGGCCCGGGCCACCACCAGCACGCCCAGGCCGGGTGCCAGCACGGTGGCCACGCTGGCCAGCACGAACAGCGCGAGCCCGGCCATCAGCACGGGGCGGCGTCCCAGCCGGTCGGACACCGGGCCCCAGAACAGCTGGGCGATGCCGAAGGCCAGCACCAGGACGGACAGCGTCCATTGCACTGCGGCCGCGCTCACGCCCAGCGATGCGGGCATCTGCGGCAAGGCCGGCAGGTACAGGTCGGTGGCAACAGGCTGCAGGCCCAGCAGCAGCGACAGCGCGGTCACCACCACCCAGTGCGGTGGCAGCGCGCTCGCCTCGCGGGGGTCAGAAGCGCTCATGGGGGCCCAGGAAGCGCCACTGGCCCAGCGGCAGCTTGCCCAGCACCACCTGGCCCATGCGCACGCGCTTGAGCCCCACGACCTTCAGGCCGACCTGTTCGCACATGCGGCGGATCTGGCGCTTCTTGCCTTCGCGCAGCACGAAGCGCAGTTGCTGCTCGTTCTGCCACGACACCTTGGCCGGCTTGAGCGGCTTGTCGTCCAGCGACAGGCCGTGGCGCAGCAGTTCGAGCTGGTCTTCGGGCAGCACGGCCGACACGTTCTCGGCGTCGGGCTGCGCCATGCTCTGCACGCGCACCAGGTATTCCTTCTCGACGATGGCGTCCTCGCCGATCAGGTGGCGGGCGATGCGGCCATCCTGCGTGAGCACCAGCAGCCCGGTGGAGTCGATGTCGAGGCGGCCCGCGGGCGCCAGCTTGTGCAGGTGGCCGCGCGTGAGCTGCCAGGGCGTGGTGTCGCCCGACCAGCGGTTCTCGGGGCGCACTAGCACGACGGCCGGGTCGTAGCCATCCTCGGCCTGGCCGCTGACATAGCCGATGGGCTTGTTGAGCAGGATGGTGACGCGCTGCGATTGCTCGACCTTGGCCTGCGAATCGACCGTGATCGTCTGGTGCGGCCACACGCGTGTGCCCAGTTCGGTGACGACCTCGCCATCGACGCTGACCCAGCCCTGCACGATCCAGTCGTCGGCCTCGCGGCGAGAGGACAGGCCTTGCTCGCTCATCAGCTTGGACAGGCGCACACGGCCGTCTTCTGGCGCTTGGCGGGGCGTCTCGATGGGTGCGCGGCCGGCTGGGCGTTCGGGGTAGCGTTGATCGCGGGGGGCTTCGCTTCGGTAGCCGCCCTCATGGCCACGATGGTCGTCTCTGTAGTCGCCACGGGACTCACGCTGGGGTGGGCGCGGGTTCGACCGACCTGCAGGGCGCGCACCCTGCTCGCCACGGAGAGGGGGCCGAGGCGCGTCGTCGCGGGGGCGATCAGCGCGTTCACGGCGGTCACCGCGATCGCTTCGATCACTGCGCGGCGACGCATGGCGTTCTGCCGGCGCCTCCTGCGCAGCGGGTGTCTCGGCCTCGGGTTCGGCCCGGCGCACGCGGTCGCGCACGATGGGGGCATTGGGCCGCACGGGCTTGCGCCCCGTGGGGTTGGCGGCGGCCTCCTTGGCTTCGGGCGTCAGGCTCAGTTTGCGGCGTTCGCTCATGGTGGGGTCGGGAAAAGGCGCTCGTGGTGGGCGCTGGGCGTCATCAAGGGCCGATGAAGGGCGGGGTGCCGCTCAGCGGCCTCTGAGGAACAGGTTGTCGAGCTCGGCCACGGTGATCTGGCGCCAGGTGGGGCGCCCGTGGTTGCACTGGTCGGCGCGGTCGGTGGCTTCCATGTCGCGCAGCAGCGCGTTCATCTCGGCCAGGGTCAAGCGGCGGTTGGCGCGCACGGCGCCATGGCAGGCCATGGTGGCCAGCAGTTCATGCTGGGCGCGCTGCACCACGTGGCTGGCGTCGAAGCCGGACAGTTCTGCCAGCACCGAGCGGGTCAGCTCCACCAGGTCGGCCTGGTCCAGCGCCATGGGGCGTGAGCGCACGGCCAGCGTGTTGGGCCCCAGCGGCCCCACGTCCAGGCCCACGGCGTTCAGGGCGTCGCGGTGGCTTTCGGTGGTGGCCATCTCGGTGGGCGTGGCCGAGAAGGTGACCGGGATCAGCAACGGCTGCGAGGGCAGGGCATCTTGCGCGATCTGGCCCTTGAGCCGCTCATAGACGATGCGCTCGTGGGCGGCATGCATGTCCACGATGACCAGGCCCTTGGCGTTCTCGGCCAGCACGTAGATGCCACCGATCTGCGCGATGGCACGGCCCAGGGGCCAGTCTTCCGGCGCATGCGGGGCCAGCGCCGGTGATGGCTCGGCCGGGGCGCGCGGCGCCGTGTCGGGCACGGTCCGGGGCATCCAGCCCTCCAGCGGCTCGCGCTCGCGCGCCGTGATGGCGGGTTCGTCGTTGCCGGCCGTGTCGTGGCGCCGAGCTTCCGTGCTGGCGGCGCCATCGGCCAGGAAACTGGCAGTCGGCCAGCCGCCCCAGCGTTGCTGAGGCGCGGCGTCGGCGAAGCCGCCGGGCGCACGCCGCACGCCGGTCAGGGCCTGGGTGGTGGGGGCGATGGCACCCCAGGGCAGGCGGTCTTGCTGGCTGTTGGGTAGCGGTTCAACCACCGCAGGCCCGTCGGTGCCGGTGCCCGTGGCGGCATCGAGCTGGGCCACAGGCTCGGCCTGGCTGGTTGGTTCGTTGGCGGGGGGGGCGAGCCCGGCGCGCGACACCGCCAAGGCAGCCTCGACGGCCTTGCGCACGGCCTGGTGCACCTCGCGCCCATCGCGGAAACGCACCTCGATCTTGGTGGGGTGCACGTTGACATCGACCAGTTCGGGCGTGATCTCCACAAACAGGGCGTAGACCGGCTGGCGGTGGCCGTGCAGCACGTCTTCGTAGGCAGCGCGGGCGCCATGCACCAGCAGCTTGTCGCGCACGAACCGGCCATTGACGTAGCAGTACTGCTGGTCGGCGCGGGACCGGGCAGCATCCGGGATGCCGGCGCGGCCGGTCACGCGCACGGGGCCGATCTGCCATTCCACCGGGCGGCTGTCGCGCACGAAGGCCTCGCCCAGCACGTCGCGCAGGCGCTGCTCCTGGTCGCCCGCGCGCCATTGCTCGACCAGCTTGCCTTCGTGCCACACGGTGAAGGCCACGTCCGGCCGGGCCAGGGCATGGCGCCGCACGGCGTCCACGCAATGCGCCAGCTCTGTGTTTTCGGACTTGAGGAACTTGCGCCGGGCCGGCGTGTTGAAAAACAGTTCGCGCACCTCGACGCTGGTGCCCACGCCGCGCGCGGCCGGGGTCAACTCGCCCGAACGGGCGTCCAGCCGGTGGGCGTGCGCGTCGTTCGCGGTGCGGCTGGACAGTGCCATTTCGGCCACCGACGACACCGCGGCCAGCGCTTCGCCCCGGAACCCCATGGTCAGCACGCTTTCCAGGTCGTTCAGCGAGCGGATCTTGCTGGTGGCGTGGCGCTTGAGGGCCAGGGGCAGCTCGTCGATCGGGATGCCGCAGCCATCGTCCTCGATCAGGATCTGGCGGATGCCGCCGGCCAGCAGCTTGACGGTGATCTGGGTGGCGCCGGCGTCCAGGGCGTTGTCGACCAGTTCGCGCACCACGGACGCCGGGCGCTCCACCACCTCGCCGGCGGCGATCTGGCTGATCAGCTCGTCGGGCAGCTCACGGATGCTGACTCGGGGGGGGCGCTCTGGGGTCATGGGCTCGATTGTAAAAGGCGCGGTCATAATGCGGCGCCATGGACATTGCACTTTTCCTGATCGATTTCATCCTGCACGTGGACCAGCACCTGGCCGAGTTCGTGCGTGACTACGGCGTGTGGATCTACGCGTTGCTGTTCCTGATCGTGTTCGTGGAGACCGGTCTGGTGGTGATGCCGTTCCTGCCGGGCGATTCCCTGCTGTTCATGGTGGGGGCACTGGCCGGCACGGGCGTGATGAGCCTGCCGCTGGCGATCGCCGTGCTGCTGGTGGCCGCCATCCTGGGCGACCAGGTCAACTACACCATTGGGCGCACCATCGGGCCGAAGGTGTTCCAGTGGGAAAACTCCCGCTGGTTCAACCGCCGCGCCTTCGATGCGGCCCACAATTTTTACGAGAAGCACGGCGGCATCACCATCATCCTGGCGCGTTTCATGCCTTTCGTCCGCACCTTCGCGCCCTTCGTGGCTGGCGTGGCGCAGATGAACCGCGCTACCTTCACCGCCTTCAACGTGATCGGCGCGCTGATCTGGGTGGTGGGCCTGACGGTGGTGGGCTACCTGTTCGGCAACCTGCCGATCGTGCAGCAGCACCTGAGCAAGATTATCTGGGCGCTGATTCTGATTCCGGGCCTGATCGCCATCTTTGGCGCCTGGAAGGCCCGCCGGGCGCAGGCCGCCGGGGCCTCCTGACGAGGCCGGGAGAGCGTGAGCGTCAGAGGCTCAGAGGGCCTGGCTCACGGCAGCCAGGCGTCCTTCTTCTTGGGCTTCTTGCACAGGATGGTCGGGAAGCTCACCGGCAGCGTGCGCGGATAGTCGCGGCTGAAATGCAGCCCGCGGCTTTCCTGGCGTGACAGCGCCGAGCGCACGATCAGCTCGGCGCAATCGACCAGGTTGCGCAACTCCAGCAGGTCGCGCGTGACCTTGAAATTGGCGTAGTAATCGTCGATCTCGCTGCGCAGCAGCTTGATGCGGTGCAGCGCGCGCTCCAGCCGGCGCGTGGTCCGCACAATGCCCACATAGTTCCACATCACCAGGCGCAGCTCGTCCCAGTTGTGCGAGATGACCACTTCCTCGTCGGCATCGGACACCTGGCTTTCGTCCCAGCCTGGCAGCGTGGGGCGGTTGGCGGGCATGTGCTGCTCGATGTCCTTGGCGCAGGTGCGGCCCAGCACCACGCATTCCAGCAGTGAATTGCTGGCCAGTCGGTTGGCGCCGTGCAGGCCGGTGTAGCTGGTCTCGCCCACGGCGTACAGGCCGGGCAGGTCGGTGCGGCCGCTCAGGTCGGTGACCACGCCGCCGCAGGTGTAGTGCGCCGCCGGCACCACCGGGATGGGCTGGCGGGCGATGTCGATGCCCAATGACAGGCATCGCGCATGGATGGTGGGGAAGTGCTCTTTCAGGAAGGCTTCGCCCAGGTGGGTGGCGTCCAGCAGCACGTAGTCCAGGCCGTGCTTCTTCATCTCGAAGTCGATGGCGCGGGCCACGATGTCGCGCGGAGCCAGTTCGCCCCGTTCGTCGTGCGCGGGCATGAAGCGCGTGCCGTCGGGCAGCTTGAGGTGGGCGCCTTCGCCGCGCATGGCCTCGGTGATCAGGAAGCTGCGCTCTTGCGGGTGGTACAGGCAGGTGGGGTGGAACTGGATGAACTCCATGTTGCCCACGCGGCAGCCGGCCCGCCAGGCCATGGCGATGCCATCGCCCGTGGAGGTGTCCGGATTGCTGGTGTAGCGGTAGACCTTGCCCACGCCACCGGTGGCCAGCACCACGGCCGCGGCCGGCAGGGTCTCGACCCGCTGGCTTTCGATGTCGAGCGCGTACACGCCATGGCAGCGCTGCGCCTCGCCCTGGGCGACCACGCCGCTGCGCTTGAGGTGGCGGTTGGTGATCAGGTCCAGCGCCATCCATTTTTCACGCAGCGTGATGTTGGGATGGCGCTTGACCTCGGCCAGCAGCACGTCGTGGATGGCCTTGCCCGTGGCATCGGCCGCATGCGCGATGCGGCGCACCGCATGGCCACCTTCACGCGTGAGGTGCAGGCCCAGCGGGCCTTGCGGATCGGGCGAGAAGGGCACGCCGCGCGCCACCAGCCATTCGACGGCCTGTGCGCTGTGCTCGGCGATGAACTCGGCGGCGTTCTCGTCGACGAGGCCGGCGCCTGCATCCTGCGTGTCGCGCACGTGGGACGCGATGCTGTCGTCGCTGCCCAGCACGCCCACGATGCCGCCCTGGGCCCAGGCCGTGGCGGCTTCTTCGAGGTGGCGTTTGGCCAGCACGATCACCGGTTGTGTCTCGGCCAGGTGCAGGGCCACCGTCAGGCCGGCCAGGCCGGCTCCGATGATGACGACGGGAAGGGGCGCGGCCCCGTTGGAAGGTTCTCTCACCATATGGGGCGATTCTAGGGCCGCGGCGATGGCCGCGCCGTTCACGCAGCAGGCGCTGCGCTGCTAACATGCCCTGCCGGCCCATCCACCCCATCAGAACAAGGCGCCGGCGGTCTACGAGGAGTGCCCCATGCGCTGGCAAGGTCAACGGCAGAGCGACAACGTGGAAGACCTGCGCGGCGAGGGTTCGTCGGGCGGTGGGCGTGGCATCGGCCTGCCCATTGGCCGGGGGGGCCTCGGTGTGGGAACCATCGTGGTCGCGCTGGTGGCCAGCTATGTGCTGGGCGTGAACCCGCTCACCGTGCTGAGCATGCTCAGTGGCGGCGGGCCCGTGCAGACGCAGTCTCCTTCTCGCCCTGCACAGGCGCCGGGCGGGCAGGTGTCCGGCAAGGACGATCCACAGAAGGCCTTCGTGGCCACGGTGCTGGCCGACACCGAAGACGTGTGGCGTGCGCAGTTCCAGCAGGCGGGACGCGAGTACGAAGACCCGCGCCTGGTGCTGTTCCGCGGTGCCACGCAGACCGCCTGCGGCCAGGGCGAATCGGCCATGGGCCCTTTCTATTGCCCGGCCGACCACAAGGTCTACATCGACCTGGATTTCTACGACACGCTGCGTGACCGCTTGGGTGCGCCTGGTGATTTCGCGCAGGCCTATGTGATCGCCCACGAGGTGGGGCACCACGTACAGAACCTGCTGGGCACCTCGGCCAAGATGGAGCAGGCGCGTGGCCGTGTCAGCCAGGCCCAGTACAACGCGATGAGCGTGCGGCTGGAACTGCAGGCCGACTGCTTTGCCGGCGTGTGGGCGCACCATGCCGAGCGCAGCCGGCAGATCCTGGAGCAGGGCGACATCGAAGAGGCGATGAACGCCGCTGCGCAGATCGGCGACGACACCCTGCAGAAGAAATCGCAGGGGCGCGTGGTGCCGGAGAGCTTCACCCACGGCAGCAGCGAGCAGCGCGTGCGCTGGTTCAAGCGCGGCTTCGAATCAGGCGACACGGCGCAGTGCAACACCTTCACCAAGCAGCCGGTGTGACCCGGGCTGCATTTCCTTTCCCTACAACCTGAACGACGACTGGAGACCCTTCCCATGCAAGCCTGGTTCTGCGAGACCCTGGACGGCCCCGATGCCCTGAACTGGAAAGAAGCGCCCACCCCTGAGCCCGGCAAGGGCGAGGTGCGCGTGGCCATCAAGGCCGCCAGCCTGAACTTCCCGGATCTGCTGATCGTGCAGGGCAAGTACCAGATGAAGCCGCCGCTGCCCTTCGTGCCCGGCGCCGAATTTGCCGGCGTGGTCGAAGCGGTGGGCGAGGGCGTCAAGCACTTGGCCGTGGGCACCGCCGTGGCGGGCTTTGCCGGCACGGGCGGCTTCGGCACGCACACCATTGCGCCGGCCGCCGTGCTGATGCCGCTGCCGCCTGCCTTCAGCTTCGAGGATGGCGCCGCCTTCCTGTGCACGTATGGCACCACCTACCACGGCCTGATCGACCGGGCCCAGCTCAAGGCCGGCGAGACCGTGCTGGTGCTGGGCGCTGCCGGTGGCGTGGGCACGGCAGCCATTCAGATCGCCAAGGCCGCAGGCGCCAAGGTGATCGCCGCCGCCTCGACCGATGAGAAGTGCGCGCTGTGCAAGACCCTGGGCGCCGACGACACCATCAACTACAGCACGCAGAACCTGCGCGACGAACTCAAGACGCTGACCGGTGGCAAGGGCCCCGATGTGGTCTACGACCCCGTGGGCGGTGATTTCACCGAAGCGGCCTTCCGCTCCATCGCCTGGCGCGGCCGCTACCTGGTGGTGGGTTTCGCCAATGGCCAGATCCCGTCGCTGCCCTTGAACCTGACGCTGCTCAAGGGCGCGTCGGTGATGGGCGTGTTCTGGGGTGAGTTCGCCAAGCGCGAGCCGCAGAACAATGCCGCCAGCCTGATGCAGCTGGCCGCCTGGTACATGGAAGGCAAGATCAAGCCGCTGATCGAGCACAAGCTGCCGATGTCGCAGATCAAGGAGGCCTTCACCTTGATGGGGTCTCGCCAGGTGCGCGGCAAGCTGGTGTTGACGAACCAGGGTTGATCAGGCGGGGCGGGTGCTGGCCTCGGGCGTTCGTGACAGCGCCCAGCGCACGTGTTCGCCGACCAGATCGATGTCGGTGCCGTCTGGGGGGGATTGCAGCCAGGCGTGCAAGGCCCCGGTGACGCGCCGCACGCGCTCGTCGTCGCCCGCAACCCCCGCGTCTGACCAGGCCTGCAGCGCATTGCCCATGGCCACGGCGATGTTGCGCTGCCAGCGCGCAAAGCCGATGCGCCGGATCGGGCTGCCCTCGGTCAGCCGCAGGAAGCGCGCCTCGTCCCAGGCCCACAGGTCCAGCAGGCTCGGCCCGTCCAGCGCGGGCCGCACGTCGAAATCCGGCACGCTGGCGCGTTGCGCGAACTTGTTCCAGGGGCAGGTCAGCTGGCAATCGTCGCAACCGTAGATGCGGTTGCCCATCAGCGGGCGCAGCTCCAGCGGGATCGGCCCGCCATGCTCGATGGTCAGGTAGGAGATGCAGCGCCGGGCGTCCACCAGCTTCTCGCCGACGATGGCCTGGGTCGGGCAGATGTCGATGCAGGCCGTGCAGGCGCCACAGTGGGCGGTTTCGGGCTCGGTGATCGGCAAGGGCACGTCCACGAAGATCTCGCCCAGGAAGAACATGGAGCCCGCTTCGCGCGAGAGCAGCAGCGTGTGCTTGCCGCGCCAGCCCAGGCCGCTGCGGCTGGCCAGTTCCACCTCCATCACGGGCGCCGAATCCGTGAAGACACGGTAACCATAAGGCCCGATCAGCAGGGCCAGCTCGTCGGCCAGCTTCTGCAGCCGCGCGCGCAACACCTTGTGGTAATCGCGGCCCCGGGCATAGACGGACACGGTGGCCGCATCGGGCCTGGCCTGGCGTGCCCATTCGATGTTCTGCCATCCGGCGGGGACGCTGGCAGGCAGGTAGTTCATGCGCGCGGTGATCACCCGAACGGTGCCGGGCACCAGCTCTGCAGGGCGCGCGCGCTTGAGCCCATGGCTGGCCATGTAGTGCATGTCGCCGTGGAAGCCGTGAGACAACCAGTTCAGGAAAGCGGGCTCAGCACTTGACAAGTCCACCCCGGCTACGCCAATCTGAGAAAATCCCAGTGTCGCGGCCTTGTGCCGCAGTTGCGCCATCACATTCTGCGCATCCCAGCCAGCCTGAGCAGGCAGGACCTGGCCGGTCGATTGACCAGCCGGGGCAGCGGGGGATGGAGATGGGGCCGAATGCATGTGACGATCGTAGCAAGCCAGACGACCTCCGACTCCACCTTGTTCTCTGTGGTGCCCGATACCGCGGAGGTTGCCAGTGTGCGTCAGCACTGGCCCACGGAAGATGATTGCGCCCATGATGCGCGGACCCTGGCCCATGAACTGGCCCCGCGCCTGGCGCAGGGCGCCGCGGTGCTGATCGAGTTGCGCGGCACCCTGGGGGCCGGCAAGACCACCTTCACCAGGCACCTGCTGCGCGCCCTGGGCGTGCAAGGCCGCATCAAGAGCCCCAGTTACGCCGTGGTCGAGCCGTATGACCCTGATGGCCTGCCCGTGTGGCATTTCGATTTCTACCGCTTCGCCGATCCGCGCGAATGGGAAGACGCAGGCTTTCGCGACATCTTTGCGGCGCCTGGCCTCAAGGTGGTGGAGTGGCCAGACAAGGCGGCGGGTCTGTTGCCGCCTGCTGATCTGCTGATGGACATCGACACCGATGCCCAGGGCGGGCGCCAGGTGGCCTTGCGCACCCGCACGGCGCAGGGCGCCAGCCTGCTGGCCACCCTGCAGGTTTCGGCCCAACCCTCGACGGGAGGTAGCGCATGAGCCTCAAACCACCACGCAAGCCTGCCGAGCCTTCGTCGGGCCAGGGTCTGAGCCGGCGCGACGTGCTCGCCGCTGGCGCACGGGGCTCGCTGCTGCTGGCGCTGGGCCCGTCCCAGCTGGCCTGGGGTGCCGAGGTGCTGGCCGTGCGGGTGTGGCCGGCCAAGTCGTATACCCGCGTGACGCTCGAATCCGATGTGGCGCTCAAAGCCAAGCACTTTCTGATGCCCAACCCACACCGGCTGGTCATCGACATCGAGGGACTGGAGCTCAGCCCCCAGTTGCGTGACCTGGTGCGCAAGGTGCGCGCGGACGATCCCTTCATCGCCCACGTGCGAGTAGGGCAGAACAAGCCCGGCGTGGTGCGCCTGGTGGTGGACCTCAAGCAGGGCATCAAGCCGCAGGTGTTCGGCCTGGCGCCCGTGGCCGCCTACCAGCACCGCATGGTGTTCGATCTGTACCCCATGCAGGAGGCCGATCCGGCCCTGGCCTTGCAGGCAGGTGCCCCTGCTTCGCAACTGGGCACGCCGGAGAGCGGCACGGCCGCGGGGTCTGCCCCATCGAGCCCGGGCACCTTGCCTGGCAAGGGCGCCGCCTCGGCGTCGGTCCAGGCTGATCCCGTGCCCGATGGCAGCGCTGCCAGCGGTGGCGCCCAGCCATCACCGGGCTCCAGCATGGCCTCACGCGAGGCGGCCGAGGCCATGAACGACGCGCTGGGTGATTTCATCACCGACCTGCGCCGCAAGCCAGGTGACAAACCAGCCGACCGTGCGGGTGACAAGGGCCTGGCCAAGGTGGCGCCGCCACGCTCGACCAACAGCAGCACCGAAGCGCAAGAGGATGAAGCCGCTTCGCTGAAGTCAGGCGCCCAGCGCCTGGTGATCGTGGCGCTGGACCCAGGCCATGGCGGCGAAGACCCGGGCGCCATCGGGCCCTCGGGTCTGTACGAAAAGCACGTGGCCCTGGCGATCGCGATGAAGCTGCGCGCACGCATCAACGCGCAGCCTGGCATGCGGGCGATGCTCACGCGCGAGGCCGACTACTTCGTGCCCCTGCAGGATCGGGTGCGCAAGGCCCGGCGTGTGCAGGCGGACCTGTTCGTGTCCATCCACGCCGATGCCTTTCTGAACCCCCAGGCACGGGGGGCGTCGGTGTTCGCGCTTTCTGAAGGCGGTGCCACCAGCGCGGCGGCGCGCTGGATCGCCAACAAGGAAAACGCCTCTGACATGGTTGGTGGCGTCAACGTCAAGTCGAAGGATGCGCAGGTGATGCGCGCCATGCTGGACATGTCCACCACGGCCCAGATCAAGGACAGCCTGAAGCTGGGCAAGTCCGTGCTGGGTCACCTGGGCAAGGTGGGCAAGCTGCACAAGCCGCGTGTGGAGCAGGCCGGGTTTGCGGTGCTCAAGGCGCCGGACATCCCTTCGATCCTGGTCGAGACAGGGTTCATCTCCAATCCGGATGAAGAGCGCAAGCTGCACGATGAGGCCTACCAGAACGAACTGGCCGATGCCCTGGCGACGGGCATCGTGCGCTACTTCGCCCGCAACCCGCCCTTGGCGCGCAACCGCGCGCTCTGAGCGCTGCGTGTCAGGCAGCGTGTTCAGCGGCGGGCGCGCATCGCAAAACGCGCCTGCACAAACTCGAAGGCGTAGCGCACGGCCTCGTCGATCACGCGCTCGTTCTCTGTGCGTTCCTTTTCGGTCAGGTAGAAGGCCAGGTCCACCTCATGCCGGATGTAGCGCGGCGGCAGGCGATTGAGTGCCACGCAGGCCACGTCGGGGTGCTGCTCTTCGGTGAGCATGGGGTAGTTGAGGGCGTGGTCGTTCACGCATTCGATGACCTGGCGCTCGTAGTAGTTGCGCAGGGTATGGAAATCGGCGGGCATGGCTCGGGCAGCAATCCTGATGGCGGGATGCCATCAGTGTGCCCAGCCTTGCAGACGCCTTGCCGTGAAGAATGCGCGTTTTGACCGAAGTTGGCGCCAGCCCATCCAGTCAAGGGGGCATGGCGCTGATGCCACTGCCCTCAGGCGATGCGCTCGAGTACCCGCAATGAGAAATCCACCGCGCGCACGTCCTTGGTCAGCTTGCCGATGGAGATGCGGTCCACGCCCGTGGCGGCGATGCCGCGCAGCTGCTCCAGCATGACGCTGCCGGAGGCTTCCAGCAGGGCTTGCCCGCCCGTCAGCTCCTGGTTGATGGCCACGGCCTGGCGCATCAGGTCGGTGTCGAAGTTGTCCAGCAGGATGCTGGTGGCGCCGGCGCCCAGGGCTTCGCGCAACTGGTCCAGGGTCTCCACTTCGATCTGGATGCCGATCTGGTAACCCTTGGGGGTGGCCTGTTCGGCCACCAGGGCCTGCGCATTGCGCAGGGCGGCGCTCACGCTGCCGGCCGAGGCGATGTGGTTTTCCTTGATCAGGATGCCGTCGTACAGGGCCAGGCGCTGGTTGGCGCCGCCTCCGATGCGCACGGCGTACTTCTGCGCCAGGCGCAGGCCGGGCAGCGTCTTTCGTGTGTCGAGCACACTGCAGCCGCGTGGGTTGGGCGATGCGCCCTCGATGGCGTCCATGTGGCGGCGCGTGAGCGTGGCCACGGCCGACAGGGTCTGCAGGAAGTTCAGCCCGGGGCGCTCGGCGGTGAGCAGGGCGCGGGCGTCGGCCTCGATGGCACACACCGGGGTGTCGGCGGCCATCAGGTCGCCTTCGGCGTAGGACCAGTCGATGCGCGCCTGCGCATCAAGCGCGCGCAGGCAGCCTTCGAACCACTCGCGGCCACACAGCACGGCCTCTTCGCGCACCAGCAGGCGGGCCTTGACGCGCTGGCCGGGTTTGACGAGGGCGGCCGTCCAGTCACACACACCCACGTCTTCAAACAGGGCATCGCGGATGTTGCGGGCGCGGGCTTCGGCCAGGGTTTCGTTGTGGTCGAACATGGGAATCAGCAATTCAATGGCGAAAGAGCGGGCGACGCGGCAAGGCGCTCAGGCTGCGCCCACGTTGGGCACGAAGCCCTGGGCCGGTTTGGCCGTGGCCGAGGGGTTGCGTGCCACGAAATCCAGCATGCGGTCGATGCAGCCATGGGCCTGCACGCGGGTGGCTTCATCCACCTGAATCTCGCCGGTGCCGGCTTCCAGGCAGGACAGCACACCCTGCAACGCGTTCATCGCCATCCACGGGCAGTGCGCGCAGCTCTTGCAGGTGGCGCTGTTGCCGGCGGTGGGCGCCTCGATCAGCGTTTTGGTGGGCGCCAGTTGGCGCATGCGGTGCAGGATGCCGTTGTCGGTGGCCACGATGAAGACGGGTGCGTCCAGTTCGACCACGGCCTTGAGCAGTTGCGATGTCGAGCCGACCACGTCGGCCTGGGCCACGACGCTTTCGGGCGATTCGGGGTGCACCAGCACCTTGGCGCCTGGGTATTGCGCCTTGAGCAGATCCAGTTCCAGGCCCTTGAACTCGTCGTGCACGATGCAGGCGCCGTTCCACATCAGCATGTCTGCGCCGGTCTGCTGCTGGATGTAGCGGCCCAGGTGGCGGTCGGGTGCCCACAGCACCTTCTCGCCCTGGGCCTTCAGGTGGCTGACGATGGCCAGCGCGCAGGAGCTGGTCACCATCCAGTCGGCGCGGGCCTTCACGGCGGCGCTGGTGTTGGCGTAGACCACCACCTTGCGGTCGGGGTGCACATCGCAGAATTTGGCGAAATCGTCGGCCTCGCAGCCCAGGTCGAGCGAGCAGGTGGCGTCCAGATCGGGCATCAGCACGCGCTTTTCGGGGCTGAGGATCTTGGCCGATTCGCCCATGAACTTCACGCCGGCCACGATCAAGGTCTGGGCGGCGTGGTCGCGGCCGAAGCGGGCCATCTCCAGCGAATCGGAGACGCAGCCGCCGGTTTCCAGGGCCAGGTCCTGCAGGTCACCATCCACGTAGTAGTGGGCCACCAGCACGGCGTTCTGCGAGACCAGCAGCGATTTGATGCGGGCCTTGACGGCTGCTTTTTCGTCGGCGGGCAGGGCAGGTGGCACCTTGGCCCAGGCATGGGCGGTGCAACTGGCGCCGGATGCATCCTGGCGCGTGTAGTCAAAGAGAACAGACTCGGAAGACATAGGACGGAACGGGGTACGTCAGGACGCGGTGGGGGCGCGGGGTTGGGCTTGCCGACGCTGGTCGAAGCGCCGCATGCCGAAGGCTACCAGTTCGCACGACAGCCACACGGCGTAGAAGGAAAACACCACGTCGCTCAGGTAGTGGCCACCTTGCATGATGCGGCCCATGCCCACGGCGATGCCGGCGATCAAGCCGATCTGTACCCAGCGGCGACGCCAGGTGCGGCCGGCGAACAGGCCCAGGGTGATCAAGGTGAAACCGGCGGTGGCATGGCCGCTGATGAAGCTGCGGTGGCGCTCTGGTGTGGCACCGCGCTCGAACGCGGCATGGAAGGGCTGGTCGCCGCCGAACTCGATGGTCTGCACCGGGCGCGGACGGCCCATGAGGTTCTTCAGGCCCAGCTCGACGATCAGGCCCGAGCTGAGCACGGCCACGCACACCACGGCAATGGCCGTGCGGCGCCACAGCCCGAGCAACTGGGTGGCGGTGCTTTCGGCCCCGCGACGGCGGGCCAAGCGTGCCAGCCAGGGGGCTGCCACGGCCAGCAGCGCAGCCAGCACGAGCAGGGTGTTGCCCACCACCGGGGTGTACTGGTACAGCGCCTGCACCACCGGGTTGTTGGCCTGGAAGAAGCCGGTTTGCGGTGTGTAGTAGCGCTGTGAGAACAGGATGTCGACGCGTGGGGCCTTGGCGAACACGGCCAGGCTCACGAACAGCCCGGCCCAGATCAGCCGGGTGTCGAAGGTGTTGTCGTCGTCCTGGGCTGAATCATGTGGCGCGGATCGGGAACGGGAAGGACGGCTCACTTGCTGCTTTCCGCTGGCCTCTCGGTGAAGGGCACATCTTCGCCGCGCTCGTCGGCGGTACCGCTCTGGTCGAGGTAGGTCTGGTTGTCGTAGCCCACGAAACCGCGCGCCAGGTACAGGTACAGCGTGATCTGGCGGCCAGGGCCTGCCTGGACCACCGAACGGCCCAATTCGCGCTTGAAGGCAAAGCGGTCGAGGATGTGATCGGGGTTGGGCTTGTCGGTCAGCACCAGCACATCCTGGCCCACCGTGTTGGGCATGCTGTGCTGAAGCTGGTAGTGGTCGGTGTGCTCGCCGCGCGGGTTCCAGGCCATGATGCGCGGCTTGTGATCGCGCCACTGGTAGGCGGCCTGGGTCAGCATCAGGCGCTTGTCGGCCACGACGGGCAGGCCCTGGACACGTGGGTCATTGAGCAGCGAGCCCAGTTGGCCGAAGGCCGCGTCCCAGCCGCGCATGCGCACCAGCACATCGGCCTTGGCGGGCAGCTTGTCGCCCATCACGTCACGGGCATGCAGCACGATGCCCGTCAGCAGCAGGTTGCTGGCCAGCACCACCCAGAACCAGGTCACGGGGCGCGGGGCAGACAGCGGCACCAGCGGCAGGCTCAAGCGTGAGGCCAGCAGCAGGAACAGGCTGATCATGGCCGGCGCCGCCCAGTTCACGTGCGCATCGGCCATCACGGCCTGCACGACCGCGATCAGCAGCAGCGGTGCGCTCAGGGCCACCAGGTAGCGGTAAGACGTGACCGAGGCCAGGTAGTACGCCGAGTTGCGCGTTGATTTGACGCGGGGCTGTTCGCCTTGCGACAGCTGCGAGCTGGCCGGCTGGCTGGACGAGGGGGCCACCTGCGTGCTGGGCGCCCACTGGCTGGGGGGCAGCATCTGGCTGGAGGCCGCCCACTGGCTCTGGCCCGCCACCTCGTTGGTGCCGGCGTGCACGCGGCGGTGCAGCCACAGCCCGGCGATCACGGCCACCGGTCCCAGCATGGCGATCTGCCCCACCAGGAACACCAGCGCCGCCACCGGCCCGCCCGAGCGGCTGGATTTGGTGGTGATGTCGGCCGTGTGCTGCAAGGTGGGGAAGCCCCACTCGGCGTTCCAGGCGATGTTGGGGCTGAGCACCAGCAACGCTGCGGCCACCGCGGCCCAGGGACCGATGCGCAGCAGGCCGCGCTTGGGACCGTGCACGCCCCACAGCGCCCACAGCGCCGTGATGGCGAAGGCCGCCATCGTGTACTTGCTGAGCATGCCCACGCCGCACACCGCGCCGAACAGAAGCCACAGGCCCAGGCGGTTGGTGACCTGGGCGCGCCACAGCGCCCAGGCGGCCAGTGCCCAGCACAGGAGCAGCGGGCCATCGGTGCTGGCGAACATGCCCAGCATGCCGGCCATGGGCGAGGTGAGGAACAACGCCCCCGCGACGATGCCGGTGCGCACGCCGCTGGACGTGGGCCACAGCGCCCGGGCCAGGCCCACCATGGCCACGGCGGTGGCCACATAGGTGAGCATGGTGAGCAGTTTGACCCCCAGCACCCCGTTGCCGAACACGGCCGTGCTGGCCGCGATCAGGCCGGCTATCACCGGGGGCTTGGAGAAGTAGCCCCATTGCAGGTGCCGCGACCAGTCCCAGTACTGGGCCTCGTCGAAGAACAGGGAAATGCCGCTGTAGTGCACGACCCCGGCACGGTAGACCAGCAACACGGCGGCCAGGGCCAGCAGCAGCCACATGCGGCGGCCCCACAGGCGGGGCCAACGATGGGCAGGCCGGGCACCCTGGGTGCGCGCAATCTCGGGGGTGGGTACTGCCGCGGTCGGAGAGGTCGTGTTGGTCATGGCTAGCAGGAGGAAAGATCAGGTCCGGCGATGCCAGCTGTCGGCGTCGGACGTGGGGGCGGTGTGCGATGTGTGGTACGGCGCCACATCGCCACGGTCGTAGTAGATGCGGATGAGCAGCTCGGCCAGCACACCGGTGGTCAGGAACTGCAGGCCACCCAGCACGCAGAAAAAGCCCAGCCACAGCAGCGGGCGGCCACCGATGGATTCGCCCAGCAGCTTGAGCACGCCCAGGTAGGACAGGATCAGCGTGCCCACCAGGCCCACGCCCAGGCCCATGCCACCGAAGAAGTGGCCGGGGCGCCCGGCGAAGCGCAGGAAGAAGTTCACCGCCAGCAGGTCGAGCACCACACGCAGCGTGCGCGAGATGCCGTACTTGGATTCGCCGGCCGTGCGGGCATGGTGGCTGACGGGCACTTCGGACATGCGCGCAGGCGATGTGACCGTGGCCATCCACGCGGGGATGAAACGATGCATCTCGCCATACAGGCGCACGCGCTTGAGCACGTCGGCGCGGTAGGCCTTGAGGCTGCAGCCCAGATCCTGGAACTCCAGTCCGGTGATGCGGCGGATCAGGCGGTTGGCGATGCGCGAGGGGATCTTGCGCAGGATGAACGCGTCCTGGCGGTTCTGGCGCCAGCCGGCCACGAGGTCCAGATCGTCCTTCAGCAGCTTGTCGACCAGCGAAGGGATGTCCTTCGGGTCGTTCTGCAGGTCGCCATCGAGCGTGACGATGACATCGCCGCGCGCCGCGTCGATGCCGGCCTGCATGGCCGCGGTCTGGCGGAAGTTCCGCCACAGGTGGATGGGGCGCACATGAGGGCCGCGCAACTGGGCCTGTTTGTCCAGGGCCTGCTGGGTGCCGTCGCGGCTGCCATCGTTGACGATGATCAGCTCCCAGGGGTGGGGGTAGCTGTCGAGGGCTTCATGCACCGCGGTCACGAACGGCTCGACGTTGTCCACCTCGTTGTACATCGGCACGACGATGGACAGGCGGTGCGAGGGGAAACTGGTTGGAGCGTGGTCCATGGACTCGACAGACATGAGAAGGGGGTTGTAGCAAAAACGCGTGGGGGTCGTCAGTCGGGAAGACGAGGGGACGTCCACGAAGGGGTGGCCCAGGCGATGGCGCCTGCGGCCACGGCGCACAGCAGAAAACAAAGGTGCAGCGCCAATGCGGCGGGCACCGCCTGGCTCAGCCCGACCGATCCGGCCGGCATGCTCAAGGCGAAGCCGGCCCAGACACCGGCCTCATAGGTACCAAAACCTGCAGGACCCTGGATGGGCACCACGGCCGCCAGTTCACCACCCAGGGCGCCGGCCCAGCCTGCGCCCATGCCCGCACGGGTGATGGCCGACAGCAACAGCGCACCGGCCGTCAGCTTGATCGCCCAGTTGGCCCAGGTGAACAGCCAGGCCGTCGGCTGGTGATGATGAGGGTCGAGCAGTGCCGTGTGCAGACGTTGTAGCAGGGCCTTCCACTTGGCGCCAGAGGCCCCGTCCTGTTTATGGGCCGATGCATGCAGGGCATTCAGGGTCTTGATGCCCGCCTGCCAGCCCAGCACCAGCAGCGTCAGGCCGCCGGCACGCCAGGCCAATGGCAGACCAGGCCAGAGCATCAGACCCAGGGCCAGCAGCACAGCCAGGTCTTGCAGGCGCATCCACAGCAGGCTGGCCACGGCCTGCGCCAGCGGCATGCGCAACTGGGTCGAGGCCAGCCACGGAAAGCTCAATTCGCCTGCGCGCATCGGCAGCAGGTTGACGGCGGCGTTGTGCATCAGGATCACGCGCAGGGCATCGAGCCGCAGGCCCAGTGCGGTGCGCGCCGACGGTGCTTGGGGGCTGTCGGCCAGGCCGAGCACGATCTGCAGCCGGGCGGCCCGCATCAGGTAGCTCAGCAGCAGGCCCAGCAGGGTGCCGGCCCATACCCATGGCGAGGGCGCGGCCAGGGCCTCGCGCACCGTGTCCAGCGGCACATGGCTCAGCAACCAAGCCAGCAAACCGAGGCCCACGAGCCACGTCAGCGCCTGCTGCAGCCAGCGTCGCGTCGGGGTGTTGGGGGGCGTGGGGCTCATCAGGCAGCAGGGTGCGGACAGCCTTCCATTGTCCCCCATTCACGCGTCCCGGCCTTTCGAGGCCTTGCGGGCCGGTGACAATAAGCTTTGTAGCTTTACCCGACTTGAATTCCTGGAGCCTGCCATGACCGATTTCGTGACCTGCGACCTGTGCGACGACCACAAGAACGACACCGACGGCGCTTTCCGCGTGCTGCCGCCCGTATTCAAGGATTTTGGCAAGAAGCGCAAGTTCGCCGGCCCTGTCAGCACCGTCAAATGCTTCGAAGACAACTCCCTCGTGAAGGCTGCGGTCGATTCGCCGGGCAATGGCCGGGTGCTGGTGGTCGATGGCGGGGCCTCGCTGCGCCGTGCCCTGGTGGGTGGCAACCTGGGCAAGGCAGCGGCCAAGAACGGCTGGGCCGGCGTGGTGGTCGATGGCTGCGTGCGCGACGTGGCCGAGCTGGCCGAATGCGACACCGGCATCCGGGCTCTGGCCTCGATGCCCCTGCCCACGGAAAAGCGCAACGAAGGCCAGCGCGACGTGGCCGTGCAGATCCAGGGTGTGTGGGTTCGCCCGGGCGACTGGCTTTATGCCGATGAAGACGGGATCGTGGTGATGGCGGAGCCCGCATCGGCCTGATCCTGTCCTCAAATCCCCCCAAGCAGGGGTGTGTCGTGATTCGTCAAATGTCCATGGATCGCCGTACAGTGCCGATCCATGGACCGCACAACAATCGCACTTCAGGGAACACTGGCAGGCTTCATGGCTGAAATGGCCAAAGCCCAGCCCGCAGGGGCTGCCACTTCTTCAACCACACCCCGCCCGGCATCGCTGCTGGATCGGCTCAGCCCTCTGCCGTATGGCTGGGACATGCTGGATGATTTCAGCATCGACACCTTCGCCAAGCAGATCGTGGGCCCCGTGCTCACAAGGGCGCAGGCGCATGACCGGAAGGGGCGCCTGCTGGCCAGCGGCATCAACTTCGCCAGCCAGGACTATCTCTCGCTGGCCTGCCACCCGCAGATCCAGACGGCCGCGGTCGAGGCCATCGCGCGCTATGGCGTGCATTCGGCCGGCAGCCCGGCGCTGATGGGCAACACCACCTTGTCGGTGGAGCTCGAGCAGCGTCTGGCGTCTTTTCTGGGCATGCGCTCGTGCGCGCTGTTCCCCACCGGGTGGGGCGCGGGCTATGGCGCCATCCGCACGCTGGTGCGTGCAACCGACCACGTGGTGATCGACCACCTGTCGCATGCCTGCCTGTGGGAGGGGGCCCGTGGCGCCACCAGGAACGTGCACAGCTTCGCCCACCTCTCGGTCAAGGAGCTTGAAGAAAACCTGGTGCGCATCCGCCAGCAGGATCCGTCCGGCGGTATCCTGGTCGTGACCGAATCGCTGTTCTCGATGGACGCCGATTCACCCGATCTGCAGGCCCACCAGGACCTGGCCCGCCGCTACCACGCGACCCTGCTGGTCGATGTGGCCCATGACCTGGGCAGCATGGGCCCGACCGGCCTGGGCGCCATCGAAACCCAGAACATGGTCGGCAAGATCGACGTGGTCATGGGCAGCTTCTCCAAGACCTTCGCGGCCAACGGCGGCTTCGTGGCCTGCAACGAGCCCGGCCTGAAACTGGCGATCCGTTTCGGCTGTGGCCCCCACACCTTCACCAACGCGATGTCGCCCGTGCAGGCGGCGGTGGTGCTCAAGGCGCTGGACATCGTGCAGTCGCCCGAAGGGCAGGTGCGCCGCCAGAACCTGCTCAACAACGCCCTGCATCTGCGCCAGGTGCTCACGGGCACCGGCCACACGGTGCTGGGCCTGCCATCGGCCGTGGTGCCCCTGGTGGTGGGCGGCATCGGCCATTCGCGCCTGCTGACGCGCTTCATGCTGGCGGGCGGCATGCTGGTCAACCTGGTCGAGCACCCGGCCGTGGCGCGCGATGCGAGCCGCCTGCGCCTGCAGATCATGGCCGACCACACCTTTGAGCAGATCGACCAGTTCGCCGAGGTGCTGGCCGAGGCCACACGCCAGGCGGTCGATGAGCTGGGCCGCATCAACCAGGCGCGGCCAGAGGGCGAGCTGTTGCGCTGACGGCCAGGTGGAGCTTGCGCGTGCTCAGTTCAGCAGTTCGAGCACGCGGTCCAGCCCGCCTTCGTTGATGGCCACCATGGCCTGCTCGCGCACCTTGGGCTTGGCGTGGTAGGCCACGCTCATGCCGGCAGCGCCCATCATCGGCAGGTCATTGGCGCCATCGCCCACCGCAATGGCTTGCGAGGGCTCGCAGCCGATGCGTGCGCACAGGGCCAGCAGGTGCTGCCGCTTGGCTTCGCCGTCGACGATGTCGCCCAGCACCTGGCCGGTCAGTAGGCCGCCTTGCACTTCCAGCACGTTCGAGTGCGCCTCGTGCATGCCCAGGCGTTCGCGCACCCGGTCGGCAAAGAAAGTGAAGCCGCCTGACACCAGCAGCGTCTGCAGGCCGGCAGCCTTGGCCGCGTTGATCAGCTCGGGTGCGCCGGGGTTGAGCTTCAGGCGCTGGTCGTAGACCTGTTGCAGGGCCTCGGCCGGCACGCCCTGCAGCAGGGCCACGCGGCGGCGCAGGCTGTCCTTGAAATCGGTGATCTCGCCGCGCATGGCGGCCTCGGTGATGGCGGCCACCTCGGCCTTCTTGCCCACGGCATCGGCGATCTCGTCGATGCACTCGATGTTGATCAGCGTGGAATCCATGTCGAAAGCGATGGCCTTGAAGGCGCTCAGGCTCAGCGGCGGCGTGAAGCGCTGGACGACCAGACCGGGGGCGAATTCGAAAGGAGCACTCATGGCGAACATCAAAGCAGGGCTTGAAGGAGCCTGGATTATCCCTGGCTTCGGCCTGGGGCCTTCCGGCGAGGGGGAGATGGTCGGCCTGCTTGCCTCGGCTGCGCTGATCATGGATATTGGTGCCCGATCCTTTCAGGCCCCCTGACCATGTCCCGTGCCGCACCCGTGTCCCGCAAGCAGGCTTTTGCCGACCAGGTGGTCGAGCAGATGGATGCCTTCGCCCCCGTACAGGCCAAGCCCATGTTCGGCGGCTTTGGCATCTACCGGGATGGCCTGATGTTCGCGCTCATCGCGAACGACCAGCTGTACTTCAAGGCCGATGACCAGAGCGAAGGCGAATTCACCCGCGAAGGACTGCCACCGTTCACCTATGAATCTAAAGGCAAGACCGCACGCCTGCGCTACCACGAGGCCCCGCCCGAGGTGTTCGATGATCCGCAGCGCATGGCCTGGTGGGCACGGCTGGCCTATGACTGCGCGGTCCGCCAGCGCCCGGCGGCGCGCAAGGCCGCCCGCCTGCGCGACAAGCCTTCGAAAGGGGCATCCCCAGGGCGCGGCACGGGACAGGCTGCGGCCAGCCTGTTGGCCCTGCCCAACCTCGGGCCCAAAACCGTCGACATGCTGGTGGGGGTCGGCATTCGCTCGGAGAGCGTGTTGCGCAAGGCCGGGGCCGTCAAGGCCTTTGCGCGGGTGAAAGCCGCCCGCCCGGACACCACGCTGCACCTGTTGTGGGCACTCGAGGGGGCGCTGAGTGGCGTGCCGTGGCAGGACATCGGTGAATCAGACCGCGCCAGCCTGTTGATGGCCCTGGAGGATGTGACACGGAGCCAGCCGCACGTGCCTTCGCGCTGACATGGTGTCGATCTCGCTGACCCCTTGGGTGCAAGCCGTGGTGAATCACCAATTGGTGCTGGTCGTGGGCTTGATCCTGCTGGAAGGGGCTTGGTCTGCCTGGCATCGGCGGCCCACCCACACTGTGCGCATCACCCTGTCGAGCGGGGCCTTGGCGCTGCTGCATTTCGGGGCCTATGTGCTGACCACGGTGGGGCTGGCGCTGCCGGCGCTGGAGGCCGTGCGGCTGCACTTCAGTGTGTTTCAACTGCCCGCCGATGGGGTGGTGACCTGGCTGCTGTGCCTGCTGGCCACGGATTTCTGCGCCTACTGGCTGCACCGCACCCAGCACCACGTGCGCTGGTTCTGGGTGGGGCACAGCGTGCACCACACGGCGCCCGAGTTCAACCTCACCGTGGGGCCGCGCCTGGGCGTGCTGGACACGCTGGACCGCATCCCGTTCTTCCTGCCGCTGGCGCTGCTGGGTTTTCACGCCGAGATGATCGTGCTGTGCTACGCGCTGATCGAGTTGTGGTCCTTCTGGACGCACACGTCGTGGATTCCCCGGTTGCGCTGGCTGCCGGGCTTCGAATGGCTGTTCAACACGCCAGCCAACCACCGGCTGCACCATGGCCGCAACACCGTCTACCTGGACCGCAACTTCGGTGAGTTCACCATGCTGTGGGACCACGTGTTCCGCACCCATGTGCGGCAGACCGAGCCGGTGGACTACGGCGCCACGGTGATGCCGCCCAGGCAGGACCCGTGGACGGCCAACGTCTTCGAGCTCCGGCGCCTGTGGGCCGACATGCGTGCGGCCCCGACTTGGCGGGCGGCGCTGGCCTTGCCCTGGCGCGGCTTTTGAGTCGGCGGCCCCTTCGGGGGGCTGTGTGCGCCCCAAGAGGGCGTTTTGTGCCCTAAAATTGAGGGTTTCGATCTTTCACCCTCTGTACCGGAGCCACCATGGGCAACAAAATCATCACCGAAGCTTCCCGCCTCGCCACCCCCCGTCCCGTCGCTCCCAATGGCGTGACCCTGACCCGCGGCAAGGGCCAGAAGCGCAGCCTGGAGCGTGGTTCGCACACCCGCAGCAAAAAGAACGCCGGCAAGCGTTGCCACAAGGGCGGCTGATCGGGCCGTTGATTGCTCCTGCGCGTCGTCCATGCTGCGAATCACTGAACTGCGGTTGCCGCTGGACCATGCGCAAGACGCTCTGAGACCAGCCATCATGGCCCGCCTGGGCCTCAAGGCTGGTACCGAGCTCAAGGACTTCACGGTGTTCAAGCGCAGCTACGACGCGCGCAAGAAATCCGCCATCGTCCTGATCTACACGGTGGACTGCGAGCTGGCCGATCCGGCCGCGCAGGCCCGCCTGCTGGACGCCTTCCAGGGTGATCCGCACATCCGGCCCACGCCGGACACCAGCTACCACTTCGTCGGCCATGCGCCGGCCGATGGCAGTGCGGCGCGAACACCTCGCCCTTTGATCGTCGGGTTCGGCCCCTGCGGGCTGTTCGCCGCCTTGATCCTGGCGCAGATGGGCCTGCGCCCCATCGTGCTCGAACGCGGCAAGGAAGTGCGCCAGCGCACCAAGGACACCTGGGGCCTGTGGCGCCAGAGCGAGCTCAACCCCGAATCGAACGTGCAGTTCGGCGAGGGCGGGGCGGGCACCTTCTCCGACGGCAAGCTCTGGAGCCAGATCAGCGATCCGCGCCACCTCACGCGCAAGGTGCTCACCGAGTTCGTCAAGGCCGGCGCCCCTGAAGAGATCCTGTTCGTCAGCAAGCCCCACATCGGCACCTTCCGCCTGGTCAGCATGATCGAGAAGATGCGTGCCCAGATCGAGGCGCTGGGCGGCGAGATCCGCTTTCAGCAACGCGTCACAGGCGTGGAGATCGAAGACGGCCATGTGCGTGGCGTGACCCTGGCCAGCGGCGAGCAATTGCGCGCCGACCACGTCGTGCTGGCGCTGGGCCACAGCGCGCGCGACACCTTCCAGATGCTGCACGAGCGTGGCGTCTACATGGAGGCCAAGCCTTTCTCGATCGGCTACCGCATCGAGCATCCGCAGGGCGTGATCGACCGCGCCCGCTTCGGCCCCAACGCAGGCAACGAGATCCTGGGCGCCGCCGATTACAAACTGGTGCACCACGCCCGCAACGGCCGCTCGGTCTACAGCTTCTGCATGTGCCCTGGCGGCACGGTGGTGGCCGCCACGTCCGAGCCCGAGCGCGTGGTCACCAACGGCATGAGCCAGTACTCGCGCAACGAACGCAACGCCAACGCCGGCATCGTGGTGGGCATCTCGCCGCAGGATTACCGGCAGGATGGCCTGAGCGAGGGCCCCGTGAACCCGCTGGACGGCATGGCCTTCCAGCGCATCTGGGAATCACGCGCCTACGAGCTGGGCGGCGGGGCCTACATGGCGCCGGGCCAACTGGTGGGCGATTTCATCAAGGGCCAGCGCAGCACGGCGCTGGGCGATGTGATGCCGTCCTACAAGCCGGGCGTGCTCATGACGGACCTGGCCCAGAAGGGTCTTGGCAGCCTGCCCGACTATGCCCTGGCAGCCATCCGGGAGGCATTGCCCGCCTTCGAAAAGCAGATCAAGGGCTTCTCGATGCCCGATGCCGTGCTGACGGGTGTCGAGACACGCACCTCTTCGCCGTTGCGCATCACACGCGGCCGCGATTACCAAAGCCTCAATGTCAAGGGCCTGTACCCGGCAGGTGAGGGCGCGGGCTACGCCGGCGGCATCATGTCGGCCGGCGTCGATGGCATCGAGGTGGCCGAGGCGCTGGGCGCCTCGATCCTGGGCGTCAAGGCGCCGGGCATCAAGGACCTGGCCTGATCAGGCCAGTGGCCCTCAGGCCTTGATCGGCTGCCCCAGCGAACGCAGCAGGTCCCGCACGTACTGAGCACGGTCCTTCGGATCGCTCAAGGCCTTCTCGATGCGCAGCTTGTCGTTGCCGGCCAGCTTGATCTGCTTGTTCTTCTGCACCAGCTCGATGATGCGCATCGGCTCGATCGGCGGGTTGGGGCGGAAGGTCACGTTGATGATGCCCGGTGCCGCGTCGATCTTGGCCACGCCATAGGGCCTGGCCTGCACGCGCAGCTTGTGCGTGTCGAACAGCGTCTGCGCCTGTGGCGGCAGCTTGCCGAAGCGGTCCACGATCTCCTCCAGCATGGTCTCGATCTTGTCGAGCGAATCGGCCGTGGCCAGGCGCTTGTACAGGCTCAGGCGCA
The DNA here is from genome assembly GCF_003933735.1 of Aquabacterium soli. Taxonomy (GTDB): domain Bacteria; phylum Pseudomonadota; class Gammaproteobacteria; order Burkholderiales; family Burkholderiaceae_C; genus Aquabacterium; species Aquabacterium soli. The sequence continues at coordinate 45,755 of NZ_RSED01000008.1, forward strand.
CGTGCACATCGCCGCAGTAGGCGTCGGGCAGCAGCGCGGGGGCGTGCAGGTTGATGTCGGTGTTGCTGTTGCTGCCGAACATGCCCAGCGGCGACAGCAGGTCCGGCTCCTTGCCGTTCTTGAGGGACCGCACGGCCTCGGACAGCATCTCGTTGTAGAGCTGGAAGCCCACCTCCATCATGTTGCCGCTCTGGTTGTCGCCCAGCACCTCGCCGGCGCCGCGGATTTCCAGGTCGTGCATGGCCAGGTAGAAGCCGCTGCCCAGTTCTTCCATGTTCTGGATGGCGTCCAGGCGCTGCGCGGCCTGCTTGGTCAGGCCCTCCACATCGGGCACCAGCAGGTAGGCGTAGGCCTGGTGGTGCGAGCGGCCCACGCGCCCGCGCAACTGGTGCAGCTGCGCCAGGCCGAACTTGTCGGCGCGCGTCATCACGATGGTGTTGGCGCTGGGCACGTCGATGCCGGTCTCGATGATGGTCGAGCACAGCAGCACGTTGTGGCGCTGGGCCACGAAGTCGCGCATCACGCGCTCCAGCTCGCGCTCGGGCATCTGGCCGTGGGCGATGGCGATGCGCGCCTCGGGCAGCAGCTCGACCAGCTTGTCGCGCCGGTTCTCGATGGTCTCGACCTCGTTGTGCAGGAAGTAGACCTGGCCGCCGCGTTTCAGTTCGCGCAGCACGGCCTCGCGGATCACGCTGCTCGATTCGCTGCGCACGAAGGTCTTGATGGCCAGGCGGCGCTGGGGTGCGGTGGCGATCACGCTCAGGTCGCGCAGGCCTTCCATCGCCATGCCCAGGGTGCGCGGGATGGGCGTGGCCGTGAGCGTGAGCACGTCGATGTCGGCGCGCATCGCCTTGATGGCCTCCTTGTGGCGCACGCCGAAGCGGTGTTCTTCGTCGATGATGAGCAAGCCCAGGCGCTTGAACTTGACCGAATCGCTCAGCAGCTTGTGCGTGCCGATGACGATGTCGATGGTGCCGTCTTCCAGGCCCTGCATCGCGGCCTTGATCTCCTTGGCCGAGCGGAAGCGCGACATCTCGGCCACGCGCACCGGCCACTGCGCGAAGCGGTCGGAGATGTTGTTGTAGTGCTGCTCGGCCAGGAGGGTGGTGGGCGCCAGAAGGGCCACCTGCTTGCCGCCCGTCACGGCCACGAAGGCCGCGCGCAGGGCCACCTCGGTCTTGCCGAAGCCCACGTCGCCGCAGACCAGGCGGTCCATCGGGCGCGGGCTGATCATGTCCTGGATCACGGCGTGGATGGCGGCACGCTGGTCGGCGGTTTCCTCGAAGCCGAAACTGGCGGCGAAGGCTTCGTAATCCTGCGCGCTGAAGCGGAAGGCGAAGCCCTCGCGCGCAGCGCGTCGGGCGTACAGGTTCAGCAGCTCGGCGGCGGTGTCGCGCACCTGCTCGGCGGCCTTGCGCTTGGCCTTGTCCCACTGCGGCGAGCCCAGCTTGTGCAGCGGTGCTTCATCCGCACTGACGCCGGTATAGCGGCTGATCAGGTGCAGTTGCGACACGGGCACGTACAGGGTGGCCTTGTCGGCGTATTCCAGGTGCAGGAACTCGGATGGTCCGTCGCCCAGGTCCAGGTTGATCAGGCCCTGGTAGCGGCCGATGCCGTGGTTGCTGTGCACCACCGGATCGCCCACGTTCAGCTCGGACAGGTCCTTGATCAGCGAATCGACGTCGGTGGTCTGCTCGGCCTTCTTGCGCCGGCGCGCCGTGGGGCTGGCGTCGAACAGTTCGGTCTCGGTGATGAACTGCAGGCCGCCATCGGGCTGGTCGGCCTCCTGCCAGATGAAGCCGCCGGCCAGGGGGGCCACCACCATCGCACGGGCGTGGTCGCTCTCGGCGAAGGCCTGCAGCGACTCCACCGCGGGCAGGTCGATGCCGTGGTCGCGTAGCAGCTCCAGCAGGCTCTCGCGGCGGCCGGCGCTCTCGGCCACCACCAGCACGCGCTGGCGGGCGTTCTTGACGTGTGTCTGCAGCTTGCGCAGCGGCTCCTGCGCGCCGCGTTCGGTGGACAGATCGGGCAGCGGGCGGGCCCAATCGACCGGTTCGGTGCCCCGCACGGCCAGTTGCGCGTGCCCATTGGCCAGGGTGAAGAAATCCTCGGGCTTGAGGTAGATGTCTTCGGGTGGCAGCAGCGGGCGCTCCGGATCGTGCTGCAAGAAGCGGTGGCGCTCGCGTGTTTCGGTCCAGAAGCGGCGCAGGGCCTCGTCGATCTCGCCGTGCAGCACCAGCGCGGCGTCGGCGCCCAGGTGTTCGAACAGCGTGGAGGTCTCGTCGAAGAACAGCGGCAGGTAGTACTCGATGCCGGCCGTGGCCACGCCGCTGCCGATGTCCTTGTAGATGCGCGACTTGGTCGGGTCGCCCTCGATGCGTTCGCGCCAGCGGTTGCGGAAGGCGCCGCGCGCGGCGTCGTCCATCGGAAACTCGCGGCCAGGCAGCAGGCGCACCTCGGGCACGGGGTAGAGGCTGCGCTGGCTGTCGGGGTCGAAGGTGCGGATGGAGTCGACCTCGTCGCCGAACAGGTCCACGCGGTAAGGCACCAGCGAGCCCATGGGGAACAGGTCGATCAGGCCGCCGCGCACCGCGTACTCGCCGGGCGAGACCACCTGGCTCACGTGCGTGTAGCCGGCCAGCGTGAGTTGCGACTTCAGCGCGGCCTCATCGAGCTTTTGCTTCTGGCGGAACTGGAAGGTGTAGGCGGCCAGGAAGGAAGGCGGCGCCAGCCGTGTCAGCGCCGTGGTGGCGGGCAGCAGCACCACGTCCACGCCCACATCGCCCTCGGCCTTCACGCCCTGCTGCATGCGCCACAGGGTGGCCAGGCGCTCGGAGATCAGGTCCTGGTGGGGCGAGAAGGTGTCGTAGGGCAGGGTTTCCCAGTCCGGGAAGATGGCGCGGCGCAGCTCGGGCGCGAAGAAGCCGATCTCGTCGATCAGGCGCTGCGCATCGGCCGGGTCGGCCGTGACGATGGCCGTGAGCTGCCCCTGGGCCTTGCGCGCCTGCGCGAACCGCGCCAGCAGCAGGGCGTCGGCCGAGCCCAGCGGACGAGGCACGGTGTAGCGTTTGCCAGGGGCGATGGAGGGCAGGGGCAGGGCAGGCAGCATGGTCCGGAAATGACAAAGCGCCCGAACACGGGTGTGTGCGGGCGTTGAGGATCAGCTGGGGATTTTAGAGCGACGTGGCGGCGGGCCTCAGTGACCGGGTTCCACCACCTTGCAGGGCCAGGTGCTGCTCACCCATTCCAGCAGGGCGCGGGCCTGGGGAAAGACCTCTTCGCCCGCGAACAGGTTGGTGTAGAGCGTGGCCGGCCTGACCTCGAACAGCAGGACATAGGGGTATTTTTTCGGTCCTGCCGGGTCGAAGGTGTCGATGAAGGCCTGCCGTGCATCGTCCGAAGCGAAGACCAGCCAGACCTCTGGGCGCACAGGGTCATTCCACGCCGGGCCGATGCTGCTGATGCGCTGGCCGATGGCCGCGGTGTCGAAGGTGCCGCCCTCGGGGGCCAGCACCACCTCTTCCTGCTCAAGCAGTGCGTCGATGTCGATGGTCATCATGTCGTCTTGTTGATGCTGGGCGCCTTGTGCTCAACAGACAAGGCGCCGCGGCGACAATATCCCGATGTCCATGTCTTTCCAATCCCCTGATTTCAAACCACGTTGTTTTGCCGTTGTGCCCTGTGCCGGCATCGGCGAGCGGGCGGGCGTGGGCGGCCCCAAGCAGTACCACCCGGTGGCGGGCAAGGCCGTGGTGGCCCATACGCTGGCGGCCCTGGGGGCCGTGTCCCGGCTGGATGCCACGCTGGTGGTGCTGTCACCGCAGGACACGCAGTTCGAGCAGCACGCGCCCGGCTTCGAGGGCGAACGCGGCTGGGTGGTCCGCGTGGGCGGCGCATCGCGTGCCGAAAGCGTGGCCAATGGCCTGGACGAGTTGCTGGCACGCGGCGCCCAGCCCCACGATTGGGTGCTGGTGCACGATGCCGCCCGCTGCCTGCTGCGGCCGGAATGGGTCGAGCGCCTGATCCTGGCCTGTGAGGAGGACGAGGTGGGAGGCCTGCTGGCCCTGCCGGTGGCCGACACCCTCAAGGCTGCTCTGCCCGGCGGCGATGGCGAGGCCCGGGTGGCGGCCACGGTCGACCGCGCCGCCAAATGGGCCGCACAGACCCCGCAGATGTTCCGCCTGGGCCTGTTGCGCCCCGCGTTGGTGGGCGCCTTGAGCGATCCGGACCTGGCCGCCCGCATCACCGATGAAGCCAGCGCCATCGAGGCGCTCGGGCATCAACCGAGGTTGGTGCCTGGCGACTTCGAGAACTTCAAGCTCACTTGGCCGGGCGATTTCGCTTTGGCGGCGCGCCTGCTGGCGACGGTGCCACTGTCTTGAGCGACACGGGCGCCGAGCGTTTGGGACGCTCGGCCTTGGCTGCCGGTTTCAGGTCAGCGACGGGCCCGGCCGCAGGGGATACTGCGGCTTTTGCTTTGGGGCCTGTCTGCGGCTCGGGGCTGGCGGCCTGCAGCGACGCCTTCATGGCGGCCATCACCACCGGCTTGGCCCATTCAGGGGTGTCTGCCAACGCAGCCGCATCCTGAGGATGCCGCACGGCGCCGCGGCCAGCCTTGTCGCGCTGCCAGTGCAACAGCAACTGCGGCTTGGGCGCGATGCCCTTGTGCGGATCGGCTTCGGCCGTGTTGTCGTACACGCGCAGCTCGGTCAGCACCGGCAGCAACTGGATCAGCTGCAGACGGCTCTGGTCGAACCGGCGCCGGATGTCGGCCTCGGGGATGTCATGCCCGCCCTTGCGCACGCGGGCCTTCACCCGGGCCAGATGGTGCTCGGCACTGGCCAGGCCCACGTACCACACGCGCACCTCGAAGCCTTTGCTGGCGGCCTCTTCCAGCAGCTTGGCGAAGCTCTTGCCGCCCAGCGTGGTCTCGAAGTTGTAGTCCAGGCCCAGCGCGATGGCGTGCTGCAGGAGGCGCTTGCCCTCGTGCCAGGCCGCGCTGTTGGCCTGCGTGGCGCTCAGGTGCGGCTGCGCGCGCCGGATGGAGGCCGCCGCTTCGTCGGGGTTGAAGTACTGGGCGCCACGCGCCCGGATGGTGGCGCCGCCCACGCTGCTCTTGCCGGCGCCGTTGGTGCCGGCCAGGACGAAAAGGCGAGGGGTGTGGTCGGTGGAAGCCACGGCGTTGTCTCTCTGTCTTGTTTTATCAATAGGCACAGGCGCACCGAAGGGTGCGCCTTTCCGTGGGGATCGACGAGATCCCAGGGGTCGACTCTATAACGTCGGCGAGGGGGCGTGCCCCCAAAGGGCTGAGGTGTCAGCCCTTGACGGCGGCCACGGCCGCCAGACCCAGCTCATCAGGCGATGCATCGAAGGCATCGAGCATCGCGTCGCGGGCCGCAGGCCCCTGCATGCGTTGCAGCAGGGCGTCGAACTCGTGGCTCAGGGTGTCCAGCGGTTGCGCCTGCGCATCCAGCAGGGCCTGGTAGGCATCCAGCGAAAGCACCACGGCCGTGGGCCGGTCGCGCTTGGTGATGGCCACCATGCCTTGGCTGAAGGCCGTGTCCAGCACCTTGCCGAAACTGTTCTTGGCCTCGGTGGCTGAGAATTCAGCCACCGGCACGTCTTCGCCTCGGGCGTTGCGCAGTGTCAGAGCGGTCATGATGGAACATCCGTCGTCAGTGTGTGGTCCATTTTAGCTATTTTGGCCAAAATGTCCAGTTGCTCCTCGGGTCACCATGAGACTTCCTGCTCAGGGCTGGCCTTGATGCGGTGGATGGACAGGTCTGCCCCGTCGAATTCCTCTTCCTGCGACAGGCGCAGCCCCAGCACGCGGTGCAGCAGGCCGTAGACGGTAAACCCTGAGGCCAGCGCGAAGAACACCACGATCACGGTCCCCAGCACCTGCGTGCCCAGGTGCACGCCGCCCGCGCCACCCAGGGCCTGCTGCCCGAAGATGCCGGCTGCGATGCCGCCCCAGGCGCCACACAGGCCATGCAGCGGCCACACGCCCAGCACATCGTCGATCTTCCACTTGTTCTGCGTCAGCGTGAACATGGTGACGAAGATGGCCCCCGCAATGCCGCCGACCACCAGGGCGCCTGCAGGGTGCATCACGTCCGAGCCCGCGCACACGGCCACCAGGCCAGCGAGTGGGCCGTTATAGGCAAAACCCGGGTCGTTGCGGCCCATCAGCACGGCCACCAAGGTGCCACCGGCCAGCGCCATCAACGAGTTCACCGCCACCAGGCCGGAGATCTTGTCGATGGTCTGAGCGCTCATCACGTTGAAGCCGAACCAGCCCACCGCCAGGATCCACGAGCCCAGCGCCAGGAAGGGGATGGAGGAGGGCGGGTGTGCCGACATGGCGCCGTCCTTGCGGTAGCGGTTGCGGCGTGCGCCCAGGATCAGCACCGCCGGCAAGGCGACCCAGCCCCCAAAGGCGTGCACCACCAGCGAGCCTGCGAAGTCATGGAAGGCCCCGCCCGTCACGTGGGTCAGCCAATCGCCGAAGCCGAACTTGTTGCCCCACATGGCCCCCTCGCACAGCGGGTAGAACACCCCGACGATGAGCGCCGTGGCGATCAGTTGTGGCCCGAACTTGGCACGTTCGGCGATGCCGCCGGAGATGATGGCCGGGATGGCCGCGGCAAAGGTGAGCAGGAAGAAGAACTTCACCAGCGCGTAACCGTTGTTTTGCGCCAGGGTGCCCGCGCCGGCATAGAAGTCGACGCCATAGGCCACCGTGTAGCCCACGAAGAAATACACGATGGTGGACACACAGAAATCCACCAGGATCTTGACCAGCGCATTGACCTGGTTCTTGCCGCGCACGGTGCCCAGTTCCAGGAAAGCGAAGCCGGCATGCATGGCCAGCACCATCACGGCGCCCAGCAGGATGAACAGCGCGTCCGTGCCTTGTTTGAGTTGTTCCATCGTCGGTGACTTCTGAAAGAGCGTGCGGCGCACCGTATTGGGTTGAATGCGCCGACTTGGGTTGTTGATGCACCGAAATAAAGCAAAACACATGCCCGAATTTCGCCTTTTAAACGCCGATGTGGCGCGATGTGGCGGCCTTAGGCGCACTTAAAAGGTGCTTTCACACCCGCTTTTGATCAAGATTGGTGCATCCAATCGGGCGGCAACCGTCTGCGATACTTGCTGCATGACGACGTCTTCAACCCCCTCCTGGCCGGCCTTGCGCATCGGCGAAGGCTGGGACACCCATGCCCTGGTCACGGGCCGCCCGCTGGTGCTCGGCGGCGTGACCATCCCGCACACCCATGGCCTGCTGGGCCATTCGGATGCCGATGCCTTGCTGCATGCATTGACCGATGCCCTGCTGGGAGCAGCAGGCCTGGGCGACATCGGCCGCCACTTCCCTGACACCGACCCCACCTTCAAGGGCGCGGACTCCTTCGCATTGCTGGTAGAGGCTTATCGGCGCGTGGCCGAGGCCGGCTGGCAGGTGGTCAACGTGGACAGCACCATCGTGGCCCAGGCGCCGAAGATGGCGCCGCACATCCCGGCCATGCGCGAACGCATGGCCCAGGCCCTGGCTGTGGATGTGGACCGCGTCAATGTCAAGGCCAAGACTGCCGAGAAGATGGGGCCGGTGGGTGAAGGCCGCGCCATCGAGGCACGGGCGGTCTGCCTGCTGGCAGCCAGGGGCTGACAGGCCCAAAGCGGCGGATCAGGGCGCCCGCTTCAGCCTGATGTGCGCCAGCAGCCCGCCGCCGGGCGCATTGGCCAGTTCCAGCGCGCCACCCATGCGTTGCAGCGCCTTGTCCACGATGGCCAGGCCCAGGCCAGCCCCCGAGGCCGCCGTGCGTGCCGCATCCCCGCGGAAGAAAGGCGTGGTCAACTGCACCAGCTTTTCGGGGCTCACGCCCGGTCCGTGGTCGCGCACGCTCAGGATCACCCACGAGCCCGAGCGCGTGTAGTTCACCTCCACATTGGCCACGCCGGTGTAGGTGTTGCGGCCATAGCGCCGCGCATTCTCGAACAGGTTGCTCAGCACCCGCCCCAGTTCGGTCTCGTCGGCCATCACCTTGGTGTCGATGGGCAGCTTGGCCGCGATGCGGATGCGCTTGGTGTCGCGGAACTGGCTGATGGCCTTGTCCACCACGCTGGACACGTGCACCGGCACCAGGCTGACCTCGCCTGGCCGCGCGTAGTCCATGAACTTGTCGATGATGGCGTCGAGCTGGTCCACGTCGGCCGCGATGTTGCGGCGCGCTTCTTCATCGTGCACGCTCATCTCTGCTTCCAGGCGGATGCGCGCCAGCGGTGTGCGCAGATCGTGCGAGATGCCGGCCAGCATCACGGCGCGGTCTTCTTCCACCTTGGCCAGCTCGCGTGCCATGCGGTTGAAGCCCTGGTTCACCTCGCGGATCTCGCGCGTGAGCATGGATTCATCGAGGATCGAGTCGTATTCGCCCTCCCGGATGCGGCTGGCCGCGAAGGACAGTTCCTTGAGCGGCTGGTTGATCAGCCGCGCGATGGTGGCCGAACCCAGCACCGTGGCCACCACGGCAATGCCCACCCAGATGAACCATGTGCGCCCGGTCATGAGCTCCACGCGGGTGGGATCGGCCTGCAGCCAGTAGCGGTCGCCTTCGATCTGGAAGCCCACCCACAGCCCAGGCACCTTGTTCACGCTGCTGGCGATGATGGTGTCAGGCCCCAGCCGCGAGCGCAGCTCCGATGAGATGACCTCGGTGAAGCGGCTGATCTCGAAGCGCTCGTACTGGTCAGCCGGCTCTCGCGGTTTCAGGCTGATCGACTCCTGGTCGAAGATGGTCTTGACCAGCGTGACGCGGTTGATGCGATCGGCATATTGCAGGGCCGTGCGCGACAGGTTCACCAGCGAGGCGATCTGCTGCGCGGCCTGGATGGCCCGCGGCTCGAACTCGAGGGCGCGGAAGGTCTGCACCCACGCGACGATGCCCGCCGTCAGCAGCACGGCGAGCAGGATGAAGGTACGCCAGAACAGACTGAGTGCGAAGCGGTTGCGGGGCATTGGAATCGTTATGGAGAGATGAACAGCTTCACGAAGGCAGGGGCTCAGCGGCCCCCGGCTTCACTCAGCTGCCACCGTCCGGCACGAACACATAGCCCACGCCCCAGACCGTCTGAATGTAGCGCGGTTGCGAGGGATCCGGCTCGATCATCTTGCGCAGTCGCGAGATCTGCACATCCAGGCTGCGGTCGAAGGGCTCGAACTCACGGCCCCGGGCCAGTTGCGCCAGCTTGTCGCGCGACAGCGGTTGGCGTGGGTGGCGCACCAGGGCCTTGAGCATCGAGAACTCGCCGGTGGTCAGGGCGATGGGCTCGCCTTCCTTGCTCAGGCGGCGCAGCGCCAGGTCGAACTCGAAGGGCCCGAACAGCACGGTCTGGGCATCCTTGGCAGGCGCGCCAGGGGCTTCGGGCGATGGACGCCGGCGCAGCACCGCGTGGATGCGGGCCAGCAGTTCGCGCGGGTTGAAGGGCTTGGGCAGGTAGTCGTCGGCGCCCACTTCCAGACCGACGATGCGGTCGACATCCTCGACCTTGGCGGTCAGCATGATGATGGGGGTGACGTCATTGGCGGCACGCAGGCGCCGGCAGATCGACAAGCCGTCTTCGCCAGGGAGCATCAGGTCCAGCACGATCAGGTCGACGGTCTCGCGGGTCAGCAGGCGGTTCAGGGCCTTGGCGTCTTCCGCGAGCAGGACCTCGAAGCCTTCCTGGCTCAGGTAGCGGCGCAGCAGATCCCGGATGCGGGCATCGTCGTCGACCACCAGAACGCGGTCGTGGCGCTGATTGGCATTAAGAGTCATGGTTATGTCCTCAGCGATTTGTAACAGAGACGATTTTGAACAGTTTGTGGTGGGGATTCGTGCCACTCTGACTGCTTGTTACAAATCTTGCCTCCAGGTAAGAAATGCATGCGCTGTCGGCAGGGGCATGCGCTGGCGCGTTAGGCTGAGGTGTTTGTCACAACGAAACAGGACCCACTTGATGACCTCCTCCCACCGTGTTGCCGCCCTGTCCATGACTTCCAGCCCAGCCCGCCGCACGGCGTTTGCTGCTGCCAGCCTTGCGTTGCTGCTGGGTGCCTCGGCCCTCATGGCCACCCAGGCCCAGGCACAAAACGTGACGGCCGAACGGCGCAATGCAGTTTCCTTCACGGCCACCGCCACGCAAGAACTCACCCAGGATCTGCTGAGCGTGACCCTGCAGGCCAACAAGGAGGGCGCCCAGGCTGCCGAGGTGCAGACCGCGCTCAAGCAGCAACTCGATGCCGCGCTGGCCGAGGCCCGCAAGGCCGTGCAGCCCAATGGTGCCCTCGAGGTGCGCACGGGCTCGTTCTCGATCCACCCGCGCTACACCAACCAGGGCAAGACCAACGGTTGGCAAGGGCAGGCGCAACTGGTCATCGAGGGCACGGACATGGCGCGCATCTCGCAAGTCGTGGGACGTTTGAACCAGCTCAACGTCGTGAACGTGCGCTATGACCTCTCGCGCGCGCTGCGCCAGCAATACGAAGCCCAGGTCACCGCACAGGCCATCGCCACCTACCGCGCCAAGGCGGTGGAACTGGCCAAGGCTTTCGGCTACACCAACTACACCCTGGGTGAGGTGACGGTGCAGACAGGGGAGGGCTTCGAAGGTCGCCCCGTGCCCATGATGATGAAGGCGGCTCGCGCCGAAGCGGCTGATTCGGCGCCGCTGCCGGTCGAGCCTGGCAAGGGCACCGTCACGTCCACCGTGTCGGGCGTGGTCATCCTTTCGCCCTGAACGCGCTGATCAGCGTGAGCCGGTCAGCGTGATTTGCTGACCGGTGTCGGGACCGCAGGCGATGGTGCATCGCGGTGGTCCCGCCAGTGGCCTTGCTGCAGGATCTGGTAGGGCTTGAAAGAGGCCTTGTAGGCCATCTTGGGGCTTTGCTCGATCCAGTATCCCAGGTAGGCATAGGGCAGGCTCAATTGCCGTGCCTGCTCGATCTGCCACAGGATGTTGTAGGTGCCATAGCTGGCGTGTGGATCGGGCTCGTAGAAGGTGTAGACGGCCGATAGACCGTCATTGAGGATGTCCAGGATGGACACCATGCGCAAGATGCCGGGCTGGCCAGGCGTTCCGGGATCACGGAACTCCACCAGACGCGAGTTGACCCGGCTCTGGAGCAGAAACTGCGTGTACTGGTCCACCGAGTCCTGGTCCATGCCGCCGCCGCTGTGCCGGCTGGCCTGGTAGTTCAGGTAGAGGCGGTAGTGCTCCGGCGTGAAGCACAGGCGCGACACCCGCGCCTCGAGCCCCTGGTGGGCCTTCCAGGCCCGGCGCTGGCTGCGGCTGGGCTGGAACCGGTCCACTGGCACGCGCAAAGGAATGCAGGCCTGGCAGCCATCGCAATAGGGGCGGTAGGTGAACATGCCGCTGCGCCGAAAGCCGCTGGACACCAGGCCGGAATAGACGTCGGCGTTGATCAGGTGGCTGGGCGTGGCCACCTGCGACCGGGCCGTCTTGTCCCCCAGGTAGCTGCAGGGGTAGGGCGCCGTTGCATAGAACTGCAATGACGCCAGGGGCAGGTCTTTGAGGTGTGTCACGGCGGCGTGGGCAACTCAGGACTCGAAGGGCTCGGGGCTCGAAGAGGAGGCTTGGGCCAGCAGGGCCCATAGAGAATCATCATAGGCCCAAACCGCCGGCCTGGGTTGGTCCACCACCTGTTTCAAGTGCGCTTCGAAGCGTTCCCGTGACCAAGGCACGGCCCCGAGCGAGGCCAGGTGCTCGGTCTGCTGCTGGCAATCGATCACATCGATGCCATTGGCGCGGCAAAAGCAGACCAGTGCGGCCAGCGCAATCTTGGAGGCGTCTGTGCGGTGCGCGAACATCGATTCGCCAAAGAACATGCGGCCCACGTTGACGCCGTACAGGCCTCCCACCAGTTCACCGTCGATCCAGGTTTCGAACGAGTGCACCTGACCGGCGCGGTGCCAATGGGCGTAGGCCTCCTGGATGGGGGGCACGATCCAGGTGCCGTCCTGGCCCTCTCGCGGCTTGTCCGCACAGGCGCGGATCACGGCGGGGAAGTCATGGTCGATGCGCAGTTCCGTGTCAGGCGTGCGGCGAAAGCGGGCGATGGTCTTGCGCAGCGAGCGCGAGAGCTTGAACTGCGATACCGGCAGCACCATGCGGGGGGCGGGAGACCACCACATCACCGGCTGGCCCGGGCCGAACCACGGAAAGATGCCGCGCCGGTAGGCGGCCTGCAGACGTTCGATGCTCAGCTCGCCCCCTGCGGCCAGCAGGCCGGGGGCGTCGGTGTCCGGTCCCAGCGCGCGGTGCGTGTCCGGAAAGGGCGTGTGGGCCTGTAGCCAATCAATCATGGGTGACAAGCATAAACAAGCCTGGGCCAGGCAAAAAAAGGCCCGGTGGCAAGCCACCGGGCCTTAAGGTACCTTGAATGAGGATCGGAGGTACCGAGGAGACAACCTTTCAAGGAGTGCCGCTTGTCCAGAGCGGCATCCGTGGGAGTCAGCAGACTCCCGCAAAGTTCCGCAAGCTGTCGGGACACGGCGACGCCGCATCCCGGTCAGTGCGATCAGGCCGTCTTGCGGGGCTTGACGGCTTGCGAGGCCTTCACGGCGGTGTTGGTGATGGCCTGGAAGTTGGCTTCGGCCACGTCGGCGGCCTGCTTGGCAGCCTTCTGAACCGAATCGAACGCGTTGTTGGCGGCGGCCACGGCCGACTTCACCAGCACGACAGCGTTTTCGGTGCCGGCAGGGGCGTTCTTGACGGCGTTGTCGACCACCGACAGGAACTTCTGCTGGGCTTCAGAGGCTTGCGATTCGGCCAGCTTGCTCACTTCGGAGCTGGTGCTGGCAGCGATGTCATACACATGACGGCTGTAGGCAGCGACCTTCTCGGCATTGGGTTGCAGCAGGGCGGTCTGCAGGGCGACCAGTTCCTGGGCGTCCTTGACGGACAGCACCGCACGGGTGTGGTCAGCCACTTCGTCCAGCGTCGTCTTGGCCGTTTGCAGGTTCAACTCGACCAGCTTTTCCACGCCTTCGAAAGCTTTTTGACCCAGGGTGAACAGGGTTTCGATATTGGCTTTGTGGGTGGCCAGCAGTTGTTCGGCAGTCAGCATCATGATCTCCATCGTCGGTTTGGTGAATTGCCTGGGCGACTAGCGGTCGAGACTTCTGGTAGCCGCTATGTTGCGCTGCAACATGACTAAAGTATTAGGGAAGTTCGGCCACATTGCAAGCTTCTTTTGTGCGCTGCAGCAAACATTAGACCCATTGATCTAAACTGGCTTGGCCTACACTGGCGCCCTTGCGCCACGCGCACCCCCATTCGACGCTTCTTTCATCCAACCATACCGACGCACACCATGAGCCTGCTGAATGTCACTCCAGGGTCCAAGGCCCCCGACGTCTTCAACGTCATCATCGAAATCTCCGCCAATGCCGCCCCCGTCAAGTACGAGGTCGACAAGGACAGCGGCGCCGTGTTCGTGGACCGTTTCATGGGAACGGCCATGCACTACCCCTGCAACTATGGCTATGTTCCGCAGACCCTGGCACCCGATGGCGACCCGGTCGACGTGCTGGTCGTCACGCCGTTCCCGCTGCCCCCGGGCGTGGTGGTGGCCGTGCGTCCCCTCGGCATCCTGAAGATGGAAGACGAGGCCGGTGGCGATTCGAAGCTGGTGGCTGTGCCCACCGAGAAGCTGTGCCCCATGTACAAGAAGATCCAGTCGCTGGAAGACCTGCCTGAGCTGCTGCTGGCACAGATCAAGCACTTCTTCGAGCACTACAAGGACCTGGAGCCCGGCAAGTGGGTGAAGGTGGTCGGCTGGGCCGGAATCGACGAAGCCAAGGAAGAAGTCCGCTCCGGCCTGGAAGCTGTCAAGAAGGCCTGATGGGCGCTCTTTGCTGCCCATGAAGAAACCGCCCCGAGGGGCGGTTTTCTTTTGGGCCCTCGCCGGTCATTCCACCGTGGGGATCACCTCCGCCAGGGTGCTCACGATCTGGTCGATCTGGCTGTCATTGATGATCAGCGGCGGCGAGATGGCGATGTTGTCACCCGCCGCGCGCAGCAGCACGCCCTTGTTCCAGGCGCCCAGGAAGACCTCGAAGGCACGGCGGCCCGGTGCGGCGCCTGGGCGCGGTGCGAACTCCAGCGCGCCCACCAGCCCCGTGTTGCGGATGTCCACCAGGTTGGGCAGGCCCTTGAGGGTGTGCAGGGCCGATTGCAGCTTGCCTTCCATGCGGGCAGCACGGGTGAGGAGCTCTTCTTCGGCATAGGTGTCCAGCGTGGCCAGCGCGGCGGCGCAGGCCATGGGATGGCTGGAATAGGTGTAGCCATGGGCCAGCTCGATGCCCGGCGGGCCTTGCATGAAGGCGTCGTGGATCTCCTGCTTGGCGAAGACCACGCCCATCGGGATGGTGCCGTTGGTCACGCCCTTGGCCGCGGTGATCATGTCGGGCACGACGTCGTAGTGCTGCGCGGCGAAGGGCGAGCCCAGGCGGCCGAACCCGGTGATCACCTCGTCGAAGATCAGCACGATGCCGTGCTTGTCGCAGATCTGGCGCAGGCGCTGCAGGTAGCCCTTGGGCGGCAGCAGCACACCGGTCGATCCTGCCATGGGCTCGACGATCACGGCAGCGATGGTGGACGCGTCGTGCAGCGCCACCAGGCGTTCCAGGTCATCGGCCAGTTCGGCGCCATGCTCGGGCTGGCCTTGCGTGAAGGCGTTGCGCTGCAGGTCGTGCGTGTGCCGCAGGTGGTCCACGCCGGCCACGTGCGTGCCGAACATCTTGCGGTTGGGGCCCATGCCGCCCACGGCCGTGCCCGCAAAGTTCACCCCGTGGTAGCCGCGTTCGCGCCCGATCAGCCGCGTGCGCTGGCCTTCCCCGCGAAGGCGCTGGTAAGCGATCGCGATCTTCAAGGCCGTCTCGACCGATTCGGAGCCCGAGTTGGTGAAGAACACGCGGTTCAGCCCAGGGGGCGTGAGTTCGGTCAGCCGTTCGGCCAGTTCGAAAGCCAGCGGGTGGGCCATCTGGAAGGGTGGGGCGAAATCCAGCGTGGCGGCCTGGCGTGCGATGGCCTCGACGATGCGCGGGCGGGCGTGGCCGGCGTTCACGCACCACAGGCCGGCGGTGCCGTCCAGCACCTGCCGTCCCTCGGGCGTCCAGTAGTGCATGCCTTCGGCCCTGGACAGCAGGCGAGGGTTCTGCTTGAAGTCCCGGTTGGCCGTGAACGGCATCCAGAAGGCATCCATGCGAGGCGTGGTCATCTTGGCTCCTTGGCGGGTGGCATGTAGTTACCCCTTACCTTAGGCCCGATTGATGACCGGCGCCTGACGCGGGACATCGTGGTTTGCCCGAGGGTTTGTGTCTGTCCGCAACGCACTGCAGCCGTCCGGAATGTCAAAGACCCGCCAAAGATCCCCGCGTTTGGAGGATCAAGTCTTATATAAGACACAAGTCTTCCCTAATCGAGGGGAAACGAGATACACTCGCAGCCTTTCTAGCACCTCCCACCAACCCCGGAGATCGTCATGACTCAACTCACCCGTGAACAGCAAATCGCTGCCCTGGAAAAGGACTGGGCCGAAAACCCCCGTTGGAAGCTCGTCAAGCGCGGCTACTCCGCTGCTGACGTCGTGCGCCTGCGCGGCAGCCTGCAGCCCGAGTACACCCTGGCCAAGCGCGGCGCTGAAAAGCTGTGGGAAAAGGTCAACGGCGGTGCCAAGAAGGGCTACGTGAACGCTTTCGGCGCCATCACCGCCGGTCAAGCCATGCAGCAGGCCAAGGCTGGCCTGGAAGCCGTGTACCTGTCGGGCTGGCAAGTCGCCGCCGACGGCAACACATCGGAAACCATGTACCCCGACCAGTCGCTGTACGCGTACGACTCGGTGCCCACGATGGTTCGCCGCATCAACAACACGTTCAAGCGTGCTGACGAAATCCAATGGTCGCGTGGCATCAACCCCGGCGACGAAGGTTTCGTGGACTACTTCCTGCCCATCGTCGCTGACGCTGAAGCTGGTTTCGGTGGCGTCCTGAACGCCTTCGAACTGATGAAGAACATGATCGCTTCGGGCGCCGCTGGCGTTCACTTCGAAGACCAGCTCGCCGCTGTCAAGAAGTGCGGTCACATGGGTGGCAAGGTGCTGGTTCCCACGCAAGAAGCCATCGAAAAGCTGATCTCGGCCCGTTTCGCTGCTGACGTGATGGGCGTGCCCACCATCGTTCTGGCCCGTACCGACGCTGAAGCCGCCAACCTGATCACCTCCGATCACGACGCGAACGACAAGCCTTTCCTGACGGGCGAGCGCACGCAAGAAGGCTTCTACCGCGTCAAGAACGGCCTGGAGCAATCCATCAGCCGTGGCGTCGCCTACGCTCCCTACGCCGACCTGGTGTGGTGTGAAACCGGCGTGCCTGACATCGGCTTCGCCCGCGAATTCGCACAAGCCGTGCACGCCAAGTGCCCTGGCAAGCTGCTGTCGTACAACTGCTCGCCTTCCTTCAACTGGAAGAAGAACCTGGACGACAAGCAGATCGCCAAGTTCCAGCAAGACCTGTCGGACCTGGGCTACAAGTACCAGTTCATCACGCTGGCCGGCATCCACATCAACTGGTACAACACGTTCCAGTTCGCCCACGCCTACGCCCGCGGCGAAGGCATGAAGCACTACACCGAAATGGTGCAGGAACCCGAATTCGCCGCTCGCGAAAAGGGCTACACCTTCGTGTCGCACCAACAAGAAGTTGGCGCAGGTTATTTCGACGACGTGACCACCGTGATCCAAGGCGGTTCGTCTTCCGTGAAGGCCCTGACCGGCTCGACCGAAGAAGACCAGTTCCACTGATCTGCATGCTCTTCGAGCCGCCGCAAGGTTGGCTCGATGATTGCAAAGGCACCCACTGCGGGTGCCTTTTTTCGTTTCAGCCTGCAGCGTGAGTTGCAGTTACCTGTGCCCCCGTGGATCGGGGGTTGTGTTCTCGCGTCACTTACAAAGCAGTTGATCGAGAAGATTCCCCAAGATGTAAAAAAACTGCGTGATTTTTTCCGCTATATGGCTACATTGAGAACACGGAGGGGCGATCTTGTTGTCCGGAAAAGCGATACTTTCAACGGTGCGCGATCTGGTGAAGTCATGGGATCGACCGGTTCAATCGATACCCTTTAGAGGTTCATCATGGCAGTCAATGACATCCTGAAAATGATGTTGGTCTTCGTGCATTTCTTTGCCAGCGCGGTCGCCGTGGCAACGATTCTTCGAACCGACTTTCTCATCCTCTCGTACTACACCAGCACGCTCAGCCGCAAGGCGGTGGACCGCATCCACAGTGCCAAATCCGTTGTCAGTGCGTCGCTGATCGTGCTGTGGGTGTCCGGCCTGGCGATCTGTCTGCAGGGTTACCTGAGCGATCCGGCCTACCTGCTCAATCAGAAGCTGTGGCTCAAGGTGATGGTGGTGGTCACACTCACCGTCAATGGCTGGTTCCTGCATCGGTTCGCTTTCGGCGCGATCCAGCGGGGGGCGCGCCTCTGCGATGCCATGCCTCATCAGCGTGCGGTCCTGGTGCTGATGGCGGCCATCAGTTCCAGCAGCTGGATCTTCGCCTGCTTCCTGGGTATTGCCCGCGCCCTGAACAACAAGCACAACTTCGCCGGGCTGGTCAGCCTGTACCTGCTGCTGCTGGGGGTGTCGCTGATCGGGGCCCTGGTGTTGACGCATCTGCTGACGCGCATGGCTGGCAGCGGCTCCCGTGATGCTCAGCGCTGGCAGGCCCGTGTGAAGGCCTTCAAGCATCGGGTGGATGCTGGCCAGGAGAGCGAACTGCAGGTGTGAGCGGGGCCAGGGCAGGGGGCGCTCATGGTGCCCCGGGCCGGGATCGAACCGGCACGCCCCTTCTCAGGAAGCGGCGGATTTTAAGTCCGCAGTGTCTACCAATTTCACCACCGGGGCACGGGCACAGTGTAGCGGCGAACGGCTCGAAAATTTTTGCCGTGACTTGCAATGCGGTTTGAATCCGGTGTATAGTCTAGGTCTTCGCTGATCGCTGCTTGGCAACAACCAAGTCGCCAACAAGGCAGTATCAGGCCCACGAAGGTATGCGGGATTAGCTCAGTTGGTAGAGCGATACCTTGCCAAGGTATAGGTCGAGAGTTCGAGTCTCTTATCCCGCTCCAGCTTCTTCAAAAGGGAAGCCAACGCCAAGTTGGCTTCCCTTTTTCGAATCAGGATCCACGGGCCCCAGCTTGCTGCTGGGGTGCTGGCACCAGCGGCGCGGTAGCAAAGCGGTTATGCAACGGATTGCAAATCCGTCTAGCCCGGTTCGACTCCGGGCCGCGCCTCCACCTTCCTTCTTGTCTTGGTCTTGTCCCGCTGCAGTGGGCAGGCTCCGTGAGCCTGGCTGTCGCGGCCATGCGACATCAAATCGCACGGGCGGCTACAATACCAAAGAGCGTCGCATGTTGTGCATGCCTCGCCGCTGTGCAACGGTAAGGAACGGGAAAGGCATCTCTGGTTATGACACCGCGAACTCCGACCACCCCCTTCACCTCGACCGAGGTCTAGTCGGCTGGCCGCTGCTTTCGCATTCCTTCCTACCTACACAGAAAGCGCGGCGCTCCCCGCGCTTTTTTGTTGTCCGCGCACTTCATTCAACAGGCAGAACACCATGATTTCGATTCAGTTGCCCGACGGTTCCAAGCGTGAGTTTCCCGGCCCCGTGACCGTCGGTGAGGTCGCGGCCTCCATTGGTGCCGGGCTGGCCAAGGCCGCATTGGCTGGCCGTGTCGGGCAGGGCGATGCCGCGCGCCTGGTCGACACCAGCTACCGCATCGAGGCTGACACGCCCCTGGCCATCATCACGGAGAAGGATGCCGACGGCCTGGACGTGATCCGTCACTCCACTGCGCACTTGCTGGCCTACGCCGTGAAAGAGCTCTTCCCTGAGGCGCAGGTCACCATCGGCCCGACCATCGAAGACGGCTTTTACTACGACTTTGCCTACAAGCGTCCGTTCACGCCCGAAGATCTGGAGGCCATCGAAAAGAAGATGGCCGAGCTGGCCAAGAAGGACGAGAAGGTCGAGCGCCGCGTGCTGCCGCGCGATGAGGCTGTGGCCTATTTCAAGAGCCTGGGTGAGCACTACAAGGCCGAGATCATCGAGAGCATCCCGGCGGACCAGGATGTGTCGCTCTACAGCGAAGGCGCTTTCACCGACCTGTGCCGCGGCCCGCACGTGCCGAGCACGGGCAAGCTCAAGCACTTCAAGCTGATGAAGGTTGCGGGTGCCTATTGGCGCGGTGACCACCGCAACGAGCAGTTGCAGCGCGTCTACGGCACGGCCTGGACCACCAAGGACGATCTGCAGCAGTACCTGCACCGCCTGGAAGAAGCCGAGAAGCGCGACCACCGCAAACTGGGCCGCGAGCTGGACCTGTTCCACATCGACGAACACGCGCCGGGCGTGGTGTTCTGGCACCCCAAGGGCTGGACGGTGTGGCAAGCGGTGGAGCAGTACATGCGCGGGGTCTACCGCGACAACGGCTACCAGGAGGTCAAGGGCCCGCAGATCCTCGACAAGACGCTGTGGGAGAAGACCGGCCACTGGGACAAGTACCGCGAGAACATGTTCACGACGGAATCGGAAAAGCGCGACTACGCGCTCAAGCCGATGAACTGCCCTGGCCACATCCTGATCTTCAACCAGGGCATCAAGAGCTACCGCGATCTGCCCATCCGCTACGGCGAATTCGGCCAGTGCCACCGCAACGAGCCCACGGGTGGCCTGCACGGCATCATGCGCGTGCGCGGCTTCACGCAGGACGACGGCCATGTCTTCTGCACCGAAGATCAGATCCTGCAGGAATGCGTGGATTTCACGGCGCTGCTGCAGGCCGTCTACAAGGACTTCGGCTTCACCGACATCATCTACAAGGTGGCCACGCGCCCGGCGCAGCGCATCGGTTCCGACGAGGTGTGGGACAAGGCCGAGCAGGCCCTGATGGAAAGCCTGCGCGCCACGAACAGCGAGTTCACCATTGCTCCGGGCGATGGGGCCTTCT
Source organism: Aquabacterium soli (assembly GCF_003933735.1). GTDB lineage: Bacteria > Pseudomonadota > Gammaproteobacteria > Burkholderiales > Burkholderiaceae_C > Aquabacterium > Aquabacterium soli. The sequence continues at coordinate 65,831 of NZ_RSED01000008.1, forward strand.
ATGGTCCGAAGATCGAGTACACGCTGAAGGACGCCCTGGGGCGCCACTGGCAGTGCGGCACCATCCAGGTCGATTTCTCCATGCCGCAACGCCTGGGAGCCGAGTACGTGGCCGATACCAGCGAGCGCCGCCACCCCGTGATGCTGCACCGCGCCATCCTGGGCAGCCTCGAGCGTTTCATCGGGATCCTGATCGAGCAACACGCTGGCGCCCTGCCGATTTGGCTGGCGCCGGTGCAGGCGGTGGTGCTCAATATCACCGACGCGCAGGCGGATTACGCCCAGGAAATTACCAAATCACTGCAAAAACAAGGACTTAGGGTCCAGCTTGATTTGCGAAACGAGAAAATTACCTATAAAATCCGCGAGCATTCGTTGCAGAAGGTGCCGTACTTCATCGTTGTCGGTGACAAGGAGAAGGCTGATGGCACCGTCGCCGTGCGCGCCCGGGGCAACCAGAACCTCGGTGTGATGTCACTCGATGACTTCTCCCAGAAGATCTCTCAAGACATCGTCAGCAAGGCCTGAGGCGGGAGCGTGCTTTGCCTGTGCCGTAACGGCCAAGCACGTTCCAACCGGCGTTGACTGGGCGCGTGAACATTGTTAACTGGTGCGGTTGCCGCCGGGCAGCCGTGGCCTGAAGGAATTCGACATCGCTAACTTCTTTGACCGCCGTACGCGCAACGATGAGCGCAAGCATCGGCTGAACCGTGAAATCACTGCTCTTGAAGTCCGCCTGAATGGCGTCGAGAACGAGCCCCTGGGCATCGTCAGCATTCAGGACGCCTTGCGCATGTCTGCTGAGGCGGATGTGGATCTGGTCGAGATCGCCGCGACCGCGGATCCTCCTGTCTGCCGCCTGATGGACTATGGCAAGTTCAAGTATCAAGAGCAGAAGAAGGCGCACGACGCCAAGCAGAAGCAGAAGGTCATTGAAGTCAAGGAAGTCAAATTCCGTCCCGGCACGGACGAAGGCGACTACCAGATCAAGCTGCGCAACCTGCGCCGCTTCCTGGAAGAAGGCGACAAGGGCAAGGTTACGCTGCGCTTCCGCGGCCGCGAGATCACCCACCAAGAGTTCGGCATGCGCCTGCTCGAGCGTGTTCGCGATGACCTGACGGATGTCTCCGTTGTCGAGAACATGCCCAAGCTGGAAGGTCGCCAGATGATCATGGTGCTCGGCCCGAAGAAGAAAAAGTGATGCACAGACGGCTTCGGCCGTCGTAGAATGCGAGCTTCGCCCAGATTTTTTCTGGGTGAGCGAAGCCTGGTTGGTGGTTTGGTCGCCGCCTTCCACGGACAAGTGCCTTCATCGGCACTTGATAAGTTCCTGGGGGCCATCAAGGCGCGAAGAAGTTTCGCGACGCCTGGCAGGAACAAACTAAAAGGAGCAGAACATGCCCAAAATGAAGACCAAGAGCAGCGCCAAGAAGCGTTTTCGCGTGCGTCCGGGTGGTACCGTCAAGCGCGGCCATGCCTTCAAGCGCCACATCCTGACCAAGAAGTCCACGAAGACCAAGCGCCAATTGCGTGGCGCCGCCAACGTGCACGAGACCAACCTGGGCCACGTTGCCCAGATGCTGCCTTTCGCCGGCCTGTAATTGGCCGACCGGATCGCACACGTCTCGAATTTCTGGTTTTAGGTTTCAACGCCGAAGGAGTCATCCATGCCTCGCGTCAAACGTGGTGTAACAGCCCGCGCTCGTCATAAAAAAGTTCTCGCCCTGGCCAAGGGTTTCCGTGGTCGCCGCAAGAACGTCTATCGCATCGCCAAACAGGCGGTCATGAAGGCCGGGCAATATGCCTACCGTGACCGCCGCGCCAAGAAGCGCGAATTCCGCCGCCTGTGGATCGCTCGTATCAACGCCGGTAGCCGTGCACTGGGCCTGACTTACAGCAAGCTCATCGCCGGTATCAAGAAGGCGTCGATCGAGATCGACCGCAAGGTGCTGGCTGACCTCGCCGTCAACGACCCCGCTGCATTTGCCAGCATCGTTGAAAAGGCCAAGGCTCAACTGGCTGCTTGATTTTTTCAAGCGGGCAGCAAAAGATGCTGCTCCGGCCCGCGCCGGCCGAGGTTCGCCTCGGACGGCCAGGCCGGTGACTCAAAGGCCAACGGTTCGTTGGCCTTTTTTTTCGACACAAGACCATGAACGACCAGCCAAGCGACCTGCAGGCCCTGGTGCAATCGGCCCAGGAAGCTTTTGCCGCAGCCCTCACGCCCGCCGACCTCGAGAACGCCAAGGCGCGTTTCCTGGGCAAGTCCGGCAGCGTGACCGATTTGCTCAAGGGCATGGGTGCCCTCAGCCCCGAAGAGAAGAAGACCCGGGGCGCGGCCATCAACCAGGCCAAGCAGCAGGTCGAGGCGGCCTTGAACGCCCGCCGCCAGGCCCTGGCCGATGCCGAACTGGCGCAGCAACTGCAGGCTGAAAAACTGGATGTGACCCTGCCTGGCCGCCGCCGTGGCGAAGGTGGTCTGCACCCGGTGTCGCTCAGCATCGAGCGCATCGAGGGCATCTTCGGCTCCATGGGTTTTGACGTGGCCGACGGCCCCGAGATCGAGGCCGACTGGTTCAACTTCACCGCACTGAACACGCCGGAAGACCATCCCGCGCGGTCCATGCACGACACCTTCTATGTCGAGGGTGGCCACCTGCTGCGCACGCACACCAGCCCCATGCAGGTGCGCTACGCGGTTCAGCATGTCAAGCGCCACGCCGATCTGATCGCCCAGGGCGAACGCATGCCCGAGATCCGCGTGATCGCACCCGGTCGCACGTATCGCGTCGACAGCGATGCCACCCACTCGCCGATGTTTCACCAGTGCGAAGGCCTGTGGATCGGCGAGTCGGTCAGCTTCGCCGACCTCAAGGCCGTGCTGGGCGATTTCTTCAGCACCTTCTTCGAGACGGACGATCTGGAGATCCGCTTCCGCCCCTCGTTCTTCCCGTTCACCGAGCCCTCGGCCGAGGTGGACATCGCCTTCAGCAGCGGCCCGCTCAAGGGGCGCTGGCTGGAAGTGGGCGGGGCAGGGCAGGTGCACCCCAATGTGGTCCGCAACTTCGGGCTCGACCCGGAGCAGTACATCGGCTTCGCTTTCGGTCTGGGCCCGGACCGCCTGACCATGCTGCGCTATGGCGTGAACGATCTGCGCCTGTTCTACGAAGGCGACCTGCGCTTCCTGCAGCAGTTCCAGTGATCGCCGCCTGACCGAAAGAGAAGAACATCCCCATGAGCACCACCCACATCCGCGCCTGGGCTGCCCAGGAAGCCTCCAAGCCCCTGGTGAACTTCGAGTACGACCCGGGCCCGCTGGGCGCCGAAGAGGTCGAGATCCGCGTCGAGCACAGCGGCCTGTGCCACTCGGACCTGTCCCTGATCGACAACGAGTGGGGCTTCTCGAATTTCCCGATCGTGGGCGGCCATGAAGTGGTCGGCACGGTGCTGGCCCTGGGTCCGAACACGCGCGGCCTGAAGGTTGGCCAGCGCGTGGGCCTGGGCTGGATGGCCGAATCCTGCATGGCTTGCCGCAGCTGCCTCAATGGCGAGCCGCAGCTGTGCCGTGCCGGGCGCCCGACCATCGTCGGCCACCACGGTGGTTTTGCCGAACGTGTGCGTGCACATTGGCTGTGGGTGTGCCCGATCCCCGCGGGGCTGGATCCGGCCAAGGCCGGTCCGCTGCTGTGCGGTGGCATCACCGTGTTCTCGCCTTTCCTGAACTTCGGCATCAAACCGACGCACCGCGTGGGCGTGGTTGGCATCGGTGGCCTGGGCCATCTGGCGCTGAAGTTCGCGCGGGCCTGGGGTTGCGAGGTCACGGCCTTCACGTCGAGCGATTCCAAGCGTGACGAGGCCCTGCAACTGGGCGCGCACCAGGTGGTGTCCAGCGTGGACGCCAAGGCCATGAAGCAGGTGGCCGGCCGCCTGGACATGGTGCTGGTGACCGTGAACGTGATGCTCAACTGGAAGGCGCTGATGGGCACGCTGGCGCCCAATGGCCGCCTGCACCTGGTCGGCATCCTGCCGCAGCCGATGGAGGTCGAGGCCTTCCCGCTGATCGGTGGGCAGCGCAGCGTGTCGGGCTCGCCCACGGGCTCGCGCCAGGACATCGACACCATGCTCGAGTTCGCCGCGCGCCATGGCATCGAGCCGCAGACCGAGCATTACCCGATGAGCCGCATCAATGACGCGCTGGACCACCTGCGCGCCGGCAAGGCCCGCTACCGCGTGGTGCTGGATGCCGACTTCGATGCCGCGCCGTCTGCCTGAAGAACCGTTTAAAGAAGATTCCCGAGGATCCCGTCCATGCAATTCCCCGAGTCCTGGCTGCGCAGTTTCTGCAACCCCGACCTCGACACCCAGCAACTGGCCAACCTGCTGACCATGGCCGGGCTGGAGGTGGAGGAGCTGGAGCCCGTGGCCCCGCCCTTCACCGGCGTGGTCGTGGCCCAGGTGCTGGAGGTGGCCCGCCACCCCGATGCCGATCGCCTGAACGTCTGCAAGGTGGATGCGGGCACCGGCGCGGTGCTGCAGATCGTCTGCGGCGCACCCAATGTGCGTCCGGGCATCAAGGTGCCTTGCGCCACCGTGGGTGCCGAACTGCCCCCCGGTGCCGATGGCAAGCCCTTCAAGATCAAGCTGGGCAAGCTGCGTGGCGTCGAGAGCCAGGGCATGCTGTGCTCGGCCCGCGAGCTGGGTGTCTCTGAAGAATCGAACGGCCTGCATATCCTGGCCGATGACGCGCCGGTGGGCGAGAGCATCCGCACGCACCTCAAGCTGGACGACACCCTGTTCACGCTCAAGCTCACGCCCAACCTGGCGCATTGCCTCAGCGTGGCGGGCATCGCTCGCGAGGTGTCGGCTTTGACGGGCGCGCCCCTGGTGCTGCCCACCATCGCCGCCGTCAAGCCCTCGATCGACGATGGCCTGAAGGTGTCGGTGCAGTCCCAGGATCTGTGCGGCCGTTTCGGTGGCCGCGTGATCCGTGGCGTGAACCCCCAAGCCCCGACGCCGGCATGGATGGTCGAGCGCCTCGCGCGTTGCGGCCAGCGTTCGGTGTCCGCCCTGGTGGACATCTCCAACTACGTGATGTTCGAGCTGGGCCAGCCCTCGCACGTGTTCGACCTGGACAAGATCCATGGCGGGCTGACGGTGCGCTGGGGCCGCGCGGGCGAAACGCTCAAGCTGCTCAACGGCCAGACCATCACGCTCGATGAGCAGGTGGGCGTGATCGCCGATGAATCGCAGGTCGAATCGCTGGCCGGCATCATGGGCGGCGATGCCACCTCGGTGGGCGACGACACGCGCAACATCTACCTGGAGGCCGCCTTCTGGTGGCCCAAGGCGATTGCCGGCCGCGCGCGCCGCTACAACTTCTCCACCGATGCCTCGCACCGCTACGAGCGCGGCGTGGACCCGGCGCCCACGGCCCAGTACATCGAGCACATCACCCAGCTGATCCTGGACATCTGCGGTGGCGAGGCCGGCCCGCTGGACGATCAGCACCTGCAACTGCCCGAGCGCAAGCCCGTGACCATGCGCCTGTCGCGCGCCCAGCGCGTGATCGGCATGCCCGTGTCGCTGGTCGATTGCCAGACCGTGTTCCACCACCTGGGCCTGCACTACACCACCCAGGCGCTCAAGCACGACACCAACCTGATCGTGAACCCCCCGAGCTGGCGCTTCGACATCCAGATCGAGGAAGACCTGATCGAAGAAGTGGTGCGCGTGATCGGCTTCGACAAGCTGCCCCAGCGTGCGCCCAAGGCCCCGGTGACCAGCCGTGTCCGCCCCGAGCGCCAGCGTGGCCTGTATGCCGTGCGCCGTGCCGTGGCCGCGCGTGGCTATCAAGAGGCGATCACCTTCAGCTTCGTCGAAGAGCGCTGGGAGCGCGAACTGGCCGGCAATGCCGATCCGATCCGCGTGCTCAACCCCATCGCCAGCCCCTTGTCTGTGATGCGCTCCAGCCTGATCGGCAGCCTGGTCGAGGTGCTGCGCACGAACCTGTCGCGCAAGGCCGACCGCGTGCGTGTGTTCGAGATCGGCCGTGTGTTCAAGCGCGATGCCAGCGTGCAGGATGGCGATCAGACCGTGGCCGGTTTCGACCAGCCCGTTCGCGTCAGTGGCCTGGCCTATGGTCCAGCCGACGCCGCCCAATGGGGCGCGGCCTCGCGCCCGGTGGACTTCTTCGATGTGAAGGGTGATGTCGAGGCCTTGCTGGCGCCGCGCCAGCCGCGCTTCGTGGCGGCCGAGCACCCGGCCTTCCATCCGGGCCGCTGTGCCCGTGTGGAGCTGGACGGCCAGCCCGTGGGCTTCATCGGCGAGCTGCATCCGCAGTGGCGCCAGGCCTACGACCTGCCGCAGGCCCCTGTGCTGTTCGAACTGGACGCGCAGGCCTTGGTCACCCGTGTGGTGCCGGCCTTCACGTCCGTGCCCAAGATGCAGTCGGTGTTCCGCGATCTGGCCCTGGTGGTGAACGATGCCACCACGCATGATTCGCTGATCACGGCCATCGTGCAGGCCCCGGCCGACGGCCTGGTTCGTGGCGCGCGTCTGTTCGACATCTACAAGCCCAAGACACCGGTGGCCGGCATTGCCGAAAATGAACGCAGCCTCGCCGTGCGCGTGGAGCTGCGCGACGACGAGCAGACACTGACGGACGAGCGCATCGAAGCCTGCATGGCCTCGGTGGTGTCGGCCCTGTCGCAGGGCGTCGGCGCCCGCGTGCGTGCGTGACGGCCAAGGGGAGGGCCTGAAAGATGAACGACAAGATCCGTGACCTGACGGTGCTGCTGCCGGCCACGCTGGAGACACCGACGCTGACCAAGGCCGAACTCTCGGACATGCTGTTCGAGCGCCTGGGCCTGAACAAGCGTGAGTCCAAGGACATGGTCGAGGCCTTCTTCGAGCTGGTGCATGGGTCGCTCGTTCAGGGCACCGATGTGAAGCTGTCGGGATTCGGCAACTTCCAGATCCGCCAGAAGGCCCCCCGGCCTGGCCGAAATCCCCGCACGGGCGAGGCCATTCCCATCAAGGCCCGCCAGGTGGTGACCTTCCATGCCAGCCAGAAGCTCAAAAGCATGGTGCAGGGAGATGTTCCCTCCGAAGACGACTTGGAGTAAAGTTTGAAGTCCCTGGCTCATCGTCCTGATGACCCGGGGATTTTTACCTCCCTGCCCAAGCCCATGGAACGCACAGAGCAAGAATCACCGCCGCGTTCGGATTCACCCATGCCCGCGTCATCGCAGGGCGTGGCGTCGCCGCGCGCAGCGTCAAAGGCCTTGGCCCGGACGGATGCCAAGGGTGAGTCGCGTGGGGACGGGCGTGACGGAAGGGCAGAGGCTCGCTCTGAGGCCCGCACTGAAGTGCGCGTGCCCACGGGTGCCGTGGCACCGGTGAGCAGCCTGCCTCCCATTCCGGCCAAGCGTTACTTCACCATCGGTGAAGTGAGCGAGCTGTGTGGCGTGAAGCCCTATGTGCTGCGCTACTGGGAGCAGGAGTTCACGCAACTTCGGCCCATGAAGCGCCGCGGCAACCGCCGCTACTACCAGCACCATGAGGTGCTGCTGATCCGCCGCATCCGTGAGCTACTGTACGAACAGGGCTTCACCATCAGCGGCGCGCGCAACCAGTTGCAGGATCACGCACCTGCAGGTGGGGCACTGCCTGCCGCAGCGGGTGATGCTGCCGGCAAGCTGGCCCTGGCGCCGGATATGTCCTGGACGGGCCCTGACCTGGTGGCCCTGGCCCACAGCCATCCCCAGGCAGCGGCCGAGTTGCGCGAAGCCTTGCTGTCCATCCGCGACCTGCTGGCTTGAGCCGAGTGGTGGGGGCGCATCGCTTTGCGGTGCATGGTGGGTGCAAAAAGACACAAGCCCTTCAAAAGCAGCCTAAAGTCGTGCTATAGTCTAAGTCTTCGTCGGGGCGTAGCGCAGCCTGGTAGCGCACTTGCATGGGGTGCAAGGGGTCGCGAGTTCGAATCCCGCCGCCCCGACCAAGAGAATCACGAGGGTCAGCAGAGAAATCTGCTGACCCTTTCGTGTTTTCTGGCGTCAGTTCTTGGCGTCAGGTGCCTGCCACCTCATAGCCTTCTTCCTTGATCGCCTGGGCCACCGCTGCGGCGGGCAGCACCGTGTGCACGGTCACGCGCCCCTGGGGCAGATCGACGTCCAGTGTGGCTTGCGGATCCTGCGCCTGCACCGCCTGGGTGACGGCCTTGACGCAATGCTGGCAGCTCATGCCTTTGACGTTCAGTTGATGTGTTTGCGGGGTGCTCATGATGATTCTCCTTTTCTGCGTGCAGTATTGACCTTGCCATGATGTGAAGGTCAACAGTGGCGTCATTGATGGAGCCATGGAAAGAGCCCGAAATGAGTGAATCACCCACCGCATTGCCGGCCGAAGGCGGCGCTCTGCAACTGGCCGTGCGAGGCATGACCTGCGCGGCCTGTGTGTCGCGTGTAGAACGTGCGCTGCGCAAGGTGCCCGGTGTGGCGTCGGCCGATGTGAACTTCGCGACAGAGACTGCGTCGGTTCGGTTTGGCGAAACGCTGGCCCCTGGTGCCGATGCCCGGGCGGCCCTGCTGGAGGCCGTGGCCAGGGCGGGCTATGAAGCGCATGTGCAGGCCGCGGATGCGCCGCTGGCTGACGAGACCTCCACTTGCTGGTCCGTGTGGGGACATGTCACCCTGGGTTTGCTGGCCAGCGTGCCCTTGGTGTTGCCCATGCTGTGGGGTGATCACCACTTCTGGCCGGCCTGGCTGCAGTTCGCGCTGGCCACGCCGGTGCAGTTCATCCTCGGGGCCCGCTTCTACAAGGCAGGCTGGGCTGCCTTGAAGGACCGCAGCGGCAACATGGATCAACTGGTGGCGGTGGGCACGACCGCCGCCTGGGGGCTGTCGTGCTGGGTGTGGTGGTCGCATACTGGGGTGGCGGCACGCGGGCATGACCATGGTGCCATGCCGGACCTGTATTTCGAATCCTCGGCTGTGGTGATCACGCTGGTGTTGCTGGGCAAGGCGCTGGAGGCGCGGGCCAAGCGCCAGACCACGGCGGCCATCCGCGCCTTGCAGGCCCTGCGCCCCGACACCGTGCTTCGCCGTGGCCCGCAGGGCGAGGTCTTCGTGCCCTTGGCGCAGGTGGTGGTGGGCGACATGCTGGTGGTGCGCCCCGGTGAGCGCGTGCCCAGCGATGGCGTGGTGACTGAGGGCAGCAGCCATGTCGATGAGTCCATGCTCACCGGTGAGCCTTTGCCCATCGCCAGAACATCCGGTGAGCGCCTGACAGGTGGCTCGATCAATGGGGAAGGGCGTTTGCTGATGCGTGTGTCGGCGGTGGGCGGCCAGACCGTGCTGTCGGGCATCATCCGCAGCGTCGTTGAAGCCCAGGCGGGCAAGGCCCCCATCCAGCGCGTGGTGGACCGCGTGTCGGCCGTGTTCGTGCCGGCGGTGCTGCTGCTTGCCCTCGCCACCGGCCTGGGGTGGTGGCTGTGGGGCCTGGGCATTGAGGCGTCGCTGGTGCGTGCTGTGGCCGTGCTGGTGATTGCCTGTCCTTGTGCCTTGGGCCTGGCCACGCCGGCGGCCTTGATGGCCGGGACAGGCGCTGCCGCACGCCAGGGCATTCTCATCAAGGACCCGGAAGCACTGGAGACGGCGCATCGCATCGCTGTCGTGGCCTTCGACAAGACCGGCACGCTCACGGTTGGGCAGCCACGCTTGACGCACTGGCAGGTGATCGGCGGCGCTGACTTGAGCTCATCACAAGTGCTGCAGGTGGCGGCGGCCATGCAGTCGGGCAGCGAGCATCCTCTGGCGCGGGCCGTCGTGGCGGCCTGTGAGCAAGGCACTGTCGGGGTGGATGCCACCGAGGTCCAGGCCGTGCCTGGCCAAGGGCTGCAGGCGGTGGTGTCTGGTGGCGCGCTGGCGGACTGGTCGGGCCGGCAGTGGCGCCTGGGCAGCACACGCTGGATGGAGTCCCTGGTGCCTCTGCGAGACAGGCCCGCCGATCTGATGTCGAAGGCTGCTGAGCTGGCGGCGACAGGCGCATCGGTATCCTGGCTCATGCATGGTCAGGCGCAGGCCTGGCAGGTGCTGGCCTTGTTGGGTTTTGGCGACGAGCTCAAGCCCCAGGCCGCCGAGGCGGTGGCGCAACTGCACGCGCTGGGCATCGAGACCGTGATGATCTCGGGCGACAACCGGGGCGCGGCTGAAACGGTGGGTCGCGCGCTGGGAATCGGGCAGGTGCTGGCAGAGGTGTTGCCGGCCGACAAGGCTGCGCAAGTGCGCGCTCTGAAGGTCGACTCGGAAGGCCGCGCGCGCGTGGTGGCCATGGTGGGCGACGGCATCAACGATGCGCCCGCCCTGGCGGCGGCGGATGTGGGCATGGCCATGGCCAATCCCCATGGGGCGACCGATGTGGCCCTGCATGCCGCAGGTGTCACGCTGATGCGGGGTGATCCCGGCCTGGTGCCGGCCGCCGTGGACATTTCCCGTCGCACCTCGGCCAAGATCCGCCAGAACCTGTTCTGGGCCTTTGGCTACAACGTGATCGGCATCCCGCTGGCCATGGCCGGTGGGCTCAGTCCCATGCTGGCCGGGGCGGCCATGGCCTTCAGTTCGGTGAGCGTGGTGGGCAATGCGCTGTGGTTGTCACGCTGGCGAGCAGAGCGTTCACGCCCCGGGGCGGTGCAAAGCCATTAAACTCCGACGATCGCTGCCAGTAGCTCAGTTGGATAGAGCACCTGCCTTCTAAGCAGGCGGTCGGGGGTTCGACTCCCTCCTGGCAGGCCATCGTGCAACCAGAGCGGGGTCCTTGAATGATGTTGGACGCACTCAAGCGCTTGATCGGAGCGCGACAGCCTCAGGCCGCGGGTGAGGACCAGCACGTGCTGGCTGCCTGGGCCAAGGAAGAGGGACACAAGCTCAAGACCGTGTCCGGCCAGGCCGGCGGCGTGGTCGTTGACACCACGGCCGGCTGGCGGGTGGAGTGGGGCCCGGCCCAGCGCCCCTACTTTCCGGCGCAGGAGCTGCGTTTCCGCTTCGACGCAGGCATCCCTGCGGACGTGCAGATCCTGTTCCTCTCAAAGGTGCTGGCGCACACCCTGGAATCCGATGTGTTCCAGCGCTTCACCGACGCCATGCAGACCCGCGTGGACAACACCCTGCCTGAAGAGATGCGCTGGCTGGCCATGCACACCAAGGTGGCGCTGGCCGAGCACCCGGTGCTCAGCCGCCGCTTCCTGATGCTGTCCAACGCTGAGGGCGTGGCCAGGCAATGGCTGGATGCGGAGCTCGCCGCAGCCCTGGACGCCGCTGCGGCATCGTGGTGGACGGATGCGTTGGTGGCGGTCATGACTGTCAACCGCGGCATCCTGACCGTGCGCATGTCGGGCGACAAGCTCGAGGTCAACCAGTTGCGGCTGGTGTCCGCCTTGTTCGATCTGGCCGCTCGCAAGCTGGTCGACGCAGCCTGATCAGCTCTTCTTGCGCTGAAGGAAACGAGCGATCGCTTCGCCTGCTTCCGGGCGCATCAGGTTGACCAGAAAATGGCGCTTCTCGGCGGCCAGGTGCTCACTGAGCGGCGTCTGGGGCGCGTCATTGACCAATTCCTTCAGGCTGGACAGCACATTGATCGGTGTGGCGGCCAGCTCTTCGGCCAAGGTCAGGGCCGCATGCAACGCGGTGCCGGCCGGCTCGATCTGGTGGACCAGCCCCCACTGCTGCATCTGTTGGGCGGTGGCATCGCCCCCCGTCCACAGCCACTTGAGGGCCACGCCTCGCGGCAACTGGCGCGCCAGATGCCAGCTGCTGCCGCCATCGGTCGACAGGCCCACCTTGGCATAGGCGCTCACGAACCGCGCGTTGTCAGCGGCTACCAGCAGGTCGCAAGCCAGCGCCACGGACAGGCCACCGCCAGCCGCCACGCCCTCCACCGCGGCAATCACCGGCTTTGGAAAGGCCCGCAGGGCTTCGATCCATTGGTGGAACGCATCGACGTTGCCCGCCTGCTGGCTTGGATCCTGCTGACGGTTATGCGACAAACGTTGTAAATCCCCGCCACCGCAGAAATGTCCGCCAGCGCCGGTGACGATCACGGCGGCGACCGTGGGATCGGATTCCGCCATGTTCAGGGTTTCGATACCGGCTGCATACACCTGTGGCGACAGGGCATTGCGCGTGGCGGGCCCGGAAAGGGTCATGACCAGGACGGTGTCCTGGCGTTCGGTCAGTAGTTCGGTCGTCATGGCTCGGATCTGATGATTCCTGTTTCTCGATGTGAATGGGGGCTTATGATCAGAAAGACGGGTAACTTGACGTGCTAGAGTGAAAACTTGGCAGAAAACCGCACCGATATGATGAAATTCAAAGGAGTATCGGCGGCCATTGTCGTTGGTCTCTCGCTGGTGGGTTTGTCCGAATCTGCGATGTCGCTGGGGTTCGGGCGCTCTATCAGCCGCGCCGTTTTGGGAGAGACGCTCAGCCTGACCGTACCGCTTCATCTTGAAGCTGGCGAGGTCATCGCTGACGATTGTGTGGCCGCTGACGTTTATTTTGGGGATGACAAGCAGACTTCGCTGTCTGTGAAGGCATCCCTGCTGCCAGGCGATGGCCCGGAGCGCACCGTGCGTGTGGTGACCACCTCGCTCATCAATGAGCCCGTGGTGACGGTGTACCTGGGCGCTGGTTGCAAGGCGAAGATCACGCGCAAGTTCGTCGCGTTCGCCGATCCGCCTGGCATGGTCAATCTGCCTGATGGCGGGGCTGTTGGCGTACGCGGAGATGCATCCTCGGCAGCGCTGGACACGGCCTCCGTGCAGGGTGGTGGCGCTGGTGCGTCGGGTAGTGTTGAAGGCGCGAGGTCCTCATCCCGAACAGCCAAGTCGTCTGGTGCGCCCAAGGCAGCCCGTGCGCCTGTCAACCGCAAGGGCCCCAACAGCGCTGCCAACGCCGTGATCACCGAAGGAGCCTCAGGGGGCAGCGCCACGGTGCCGTTCAAGGTATCGCCCGACCACCGCTCGTCAACGCCGGCCAAGCCGGCGCTCAGCAAGGCTGCTCCCAAGGCCGAGACGGCACGCCTGGTGCTGGACCCGACTGAAGCCGACGCCCTGGTCATTCCCAACCTGCTGATGAGCTCTGCCATGGGCAGCCTGGCGGCCGACATCGACGCGCCCGAGGTGAAGGAGCGCCGGGCTGCGGCTGCGGCCCTGTGGGCTGCCATGAACTCGTCGCCCGAACAGCTGGCACGTGACCGGCAGCGCATGCAGGAGCTCGAGCAGCGCCTGGCGCGCCTGCAGCAGGAGTCCAGCGGTGCACAGAGCCGTGTGGCGGCCATGGAAGCACGCGTTCGCGAGGCCGAGGATCAACGCCTGCGCCATCCGTTGGTCTATGCCCTGGTGGCCCTGATCGTATTGCTGGCCGCCGCGGTGGCCTGGCTGTTCTCACGTCAACGCCGCCAGCAGGCCGATGCGCCGACGACCTGGTGGCAAGGCGAGCCCGGCGATGGTGGCGGCACTGGTTCTGCCGCGTCAGCCCCTGAGGCGCCGGCCATGGCCGAACCCGCGATGGCGCGCACTGCGGCCGAGTTCATGCCCAGGCGCGCGGTGCAGCCTTCAGCCGAGGCCGCGCCCGCTGTGGCCGAGCCGATAGCCACCCCTGTAGTCACGCCCACGGCGGTGGCTGCTGCGGCCGTGGCAGGTGGTTCGACCACCAACAGCCGCGCGCTGCTGATCAAGCCCGAGCCCCATGAAGCCCGCGAGATCACGGTCGAAGAGCTGATCGACCTTGAGCAGCAGGCCGAGTTCTTCGTGGTGCTGGGTCAGGACGATGCCGCCATCGAATTGCTCGAAGGCCATGTGCACAACACAGCCGGCGCCAGCCCGCTGCCTTACCTGAAACTGCTGGAGATCTACCAGCGGCTGGACCGCCGTGACGATTACGAGCGGGTGCGTGGCACGTTCAACAGCCAGTTCAACGCCTACGCGCCCTCGTGGGAGTCAGATCTCCAGCAAGGCCATGCCCTGGAAGACTATCCCGGCGTGATCGACCGCCTGCAGTCCCTGTGGTCCTTGCCGGCCAAGGCGATGGACGTGCTCGAGGTGTCGCTCACGCGCGCCGATGGCAGCAGTGAAACCTTCGATCTGCCGGCCTACCGTGAACTGCTGTTCCTCTACGGCGTGGCGCGTGATCTGTCCGAACGTGAATCCAGTGAGCGCACCCCCGTCGATCTGCTGCTGCCGGTGCAATCATCTGATGCCGACGCGGATGGCGATGTCGATGTGCCGACGATGCTGCAGCCCTTGATGGCCACCCGGCCCGTGAAGGCCTTGCCCGAGGTCACGCCAAGCCTGAGCCTGGACCTGTCGCTGGACGATCCGGTGCCCCCGGGATCCGATGGTGGCGCCTTGGTGGATTCGCATGAAGAAGCCCATGCCAGCAGCAAGCACTCAGGCGGCAACACCATCGATTTCGAGCACGTGGACCTGCCTCAGGACAAGCGCTGACCGAATCGGTGCTTGCTCAGTGGCTCACAGACCCTGATCACTGTCGGTGGTCTGTGCGCCAGGCCCGGTGGTGCTGTTGCCGGCCCCTTGCAGGGCCTGCAGGATCAGTTGCTTGGTGAGCCGTTCCGACAGCAGTTCGGTGAAGGTCAGCACGAACTGGCGCAGGTAGCTGCCGCGCTTGAAGGCGATGCGCGCCACGTTGCTGCCGAACAGGTGGCCCACGGGGCGCCAGGTCAGCTCGCCACCTTGGGCGAACAGGGGGTCGTCCTTCACCACCATGTCGGCCACCAGGCCGATGCCCAGTCCCAGCTTGGTGTAGGTCTTGATGATGTCGGCATCGATGGCCTCTAGCACCACATGGGGTGTCAGGTTGCGCTGCGCAAAGGCCTTGTCGATGCGCGAACGGCCCGCGAAAGACGGCTGGTAGCTGATCAGGGGCTCTGCAGCCAGTTGCTCCAGCGTCAGGCGGGGCACCTCGGCCAGCGGGTGGTCGTGGCGCATCAGTGCCACGTGCTGCCATTCGTACAGGGGCAGCGTGACCAGCTCGTCGTAATTGGCCAGTGATTCCGTGGCAAGGCCCACGTCGGCCACATCGTCCAGCACCATGCGGGCCACCTGCTCGGGGGTGCCCTGGTGCAGGCTGATCGACACCTTCGGGAAGCGCTTGCGCAGCGCCGCCACGGGTTCGGGCAGCGCATAGCGTGCCTGCGTGTGCGTGGTGGCGATCGACAGGGTGCCGGCATCCTGCAAGGCGTATTCGGCGCCGATGCGCTTGAGGTTGCTCACCTCGCGCAGGATCACGTCGATGGCCTGCAGCACCTTGTCACCTGGCTCGGTGATGCGCTTGAGGCGCTTGCCGTGCCGCACGAAGATGTCCACCCCCAACTCTTCTTCCAGCTCCAGGATGGCCTTGGAGATGCCGGGCTGCGAGGTGTGCAGGGCCTTGGCCGTTTCGGTGAGGTTGAGGTTGCGGCGGGCGGCCTCCCACACGAAGCGGAACTGGTGCAGGTTCATGCGGCGTCGCCTCCCGCCCCGGGTTGTTCGCGGGGGTGTGCCAGTTGCCAGGCGGCATCGGCCAGGGCGCGCACGAGGGTGTCGGTCTCGCCCACGGCCGGCGCCAGGCGCCAGGTGGTGCCGGGGTGCCGCAGGCGGATCTGGTCCATCAGCGCTGGCAGATCCTTGCGCACATGCCCGCCCGCGCCCAGGAACAGCGGCACCACGGTGACCTGGTCGCAGCCTTGGCGGGCCAGTTGCTCGCCGGCCTGCAGCAGCGTGGGGCTCATGAACTCCAGGAAGGCCAGCACCACCGGGGTGTCAGGCCCGTGCTGGGCGGTGATGTGATCCCGCGCCTGTTCGAACGGGCGGGCCCAGGCCGCATCACGGGCCCCATGGGCGAAGAGCAGCAGGCCGTGTGACATGAGGATCTTTCAGGTTCAGCGGTTGCGTACCAACCAGACAAAGGCCGACAGCGACAGCAGCAAGTAGGCGATGCTGGGGGCCGAGGCGGCCAGCCAGGGCTGCCACTGGTGCAGCAGGCCCAGGTGGCTGGTGATGTGGTTGACCAGCACGAAGCTGATGCCCAGCATCACGCCGCCGAAGACCTTCAGGTTCATGCCGCCGCTGCGCGATTGCAGGTAGGCGAAGGGCAGGGCCAGGGCCACCATCACCAGGCAGGTCAAGGGGGAGAAGGCTTTTTTCCAGAACTGCAGCTCGTACTTCTGGGCGGCCTGCGCATTGCGCGCCAGGTGGTGGGTGTAGCGCCACAGGGCGGAGGTGGACATGGTGTCGATGGGCAGCACCGAGGCGGCCACCACCTGCGGCGTCATCTGGCTGACCCAGTCCAGCTTGTCCAGACGTTGCTCGGTCACCAGCGACTGGCCGGTGGTTTCCTGTTCGGGCGTGACCTTGGCGGCCGATGCCCAGCGCGTGTCCGTCACGCCGCGCAAGGCCCATAGAGAGGCGCCGCCCGAGCCCTGCATGGCATGGGATATATCCGCATCTTGGGCGGTGATGCGGCGCACCATCCGACCCTGTCCGTCGAACTCGAAGATGCGCACGTTCTTGAAATGCGACTCGCCCGTGGCCGAGCCCACGTTGACGGTGAGCTGGTGTCCCTCAGGCGTGTCGGGCCCCGCGCTCTCGCGCAACCAGGCGCCACCCTTGCCCAGGTTCAGGGCCTGCCCCTTGCGGAAATCAGACGAGTTCAGCGAGGTCATCTGCTGGGTCCAGGGGGCGACGAAATCGCCGATGGCGAAGAGCATCACCGCGCTGCCCACACCCAGCGCGGCCAGCAGGGTCAGTGCACGCGCCGGGCCCAGGCCGCTGGTTCGCAGGATGGTGTATTCGGAGCTTTGCGCCAGTTGCGACAGCGCCATGATCGTGCCGATCAGCAGTGTGATCGGGAACACGTCGTACACATGGCCGGGCAGGGCCAGGATGCA
This sequence comes from Aquabacterium soli, assembly GCF_003933735.1. Classification (GTDB taxonomy): domain Bacteria; phylum Pseudomonadota; class Gammaproteobacteria; order Burkholderiales; family Burkholderiaceae_C; genus Aquabacterium; species Aquabacterium soli. The sequence continues at coordinate 82,768 of NZ_RSED01000008.1, forward strand.
TGTCCACAGCGCATCTGTCAGGGTATAGCCGTTGCGGCCGATGTCCTGCAGCTCGTCGACCAGGTCGATGAAGAAGAACAGGGCGAGGAAGGCCAGGGTGACGAAGAGCACCGATGACAGGATCTGCCGGTAGAGCAGGCGGCGGACGGTTTTCATGAGGCGGCTCCTTGCGGCGCGGGCAGGGCGCTGCCACTGTCCTTGTCGCCATCACCGGCCTTGCGCCAGGCGCCGTCGCGCCACCACAGCGTGAGCAACGCGGCCACGGTGATCACGCCGTGGATGCCGAACAGGCCTGCGCTGTCGCTCAGCTTGCCAGAGGTGACCCAGGCCTGGCTGAGCGTGAGCACGTTGTAGTAGGCCACAAACACCAGCAGGGCCCATACCATGCTCCAGGCATTGCCGCGGCGCACCTGGGTGTTGACGGAGGCCAGCGCGATCAGCACCAGGTTGCCGGCGGACCACAGGCTGCCCAGGCGCCACACCAGTTCTGCCCGCATCTTGCGGTTGCTGGCGTTGAACAGATCCAGGGTGGGGGTGCCGCGTGCGCCCAGTTCTCCTGCGGCGCCCACGGGGGCATCGCCGACCAGGATCCGGGCCTGCTGGAAGCGGGAGCGGGTTTTTTCGCCGGTGGAGAGCTTGGTCTCGACGCGTTCGCCCTGGCGCAGGTTCAGGTAGCGCTGCGCGCCGATGGTCTCGATCTGGCCTTCGCGGGCGCTGACCACGGCCTCGATGTCGCCTTCGGTGAGCACGATGAACACGTTCTTGCCCGTGCTCTCGCCGTCGCTATGGCTGTCGATGAAGAACACGCGGTGGCCGTCAGCCGAGCTCTGGAACTGGCCTGGCGCCACGCGTGAGATGTCGGAGCGGCGCTCGAAGCGGTCTTTGAGCACCTGGGTCTGCTGCTGGCCCCAGGGGCGCGCCACCAGCAACAGCAGGGCCAGGGCCACCAGCACGGGCCAGGCCATCTGCCAGATCGGCTTGAGCAGGCGCGCCAGGCGCACCCCGCTGGCCTGCCACACCACCATCTCGCTGTCGCGGTGCAGGCGGGCCAGCAAGGCGACCACGGACACGAACAGCGCCAGGCTGATCAGGGTGGGCATCTGGCCGATCATGGTGTAGCCCAGCAGCAGGCTGACGTCGGCCAGGGCCACGCTGCCCTTGGCCGCCTGGCCCAGCACGCGGATCAGCACCATGGTCAGCACCACGGTCAGCAGCACCACCAGCGTCCCGACAAAGCCACGCCAGAGTTCTCGGCGGAGAGAGGAATCGAATAACATCAGTCAGATCAAACTCAATCCGTCCATTATGGACGTGGCAAGCATGGACTATCGCAACGTCGCGGGCACGGGCCCTGAACTCGCAGGTTTTTCAGCGGATGTGCTGCTGGTGGTGCTCACCCCCGAAGCACCGCGCACGGGGTGCCAGCCACTGGACGCGCTGGTGTCCGAGGCCCTGGCCGCGGGCGACCTGGAGCTCAAGGATGGGCAGACCTTGTACGTGCACCGTCCGGCGGGCCTGAAGGCGCTGCGTCTGGCCGTGGCCGTGGCCGGTGGCGACACGCCGCGCCAGTTCAAATCCGCCGTGGCGCGCCTGGCAGGCCATGCCAAGGGTGCCCGCCTGGCGCATGCCGGCGTGGCCGTGGCACAGGGGCTGGCCGTGACGGCCGCCCATGCCGAGGCCCTGGCCGCCGCGCTGGCCGATGCCACCTATGTCTACAGTCTGAGCAAACCCTCCGCACCCAAGCCGGCCGGGCTCAAGAAGGTGTCGCTGATCACCTCGGCCGCCGATGCGCCGGGTGCCCGCGAAGGCCTGGCCCGTGGGCAGGCCCTGGCCGCCGGCAGCACGCTGGCCCGTGAACTGGGCAACCGCCCGGGCAACTACTGCACCCCCACGTCGCTGGCCAACGAGGCGCGCCAACTGGGCAAGGCCTACAAGCATCTCAAGGTCGAGGTGCTCGACCGCGCCGCCATCGAAAAGATCGGCATGGGCTCTTTTCTGTCCGTGGCCAAGGGCTCGGCCGAGCCCCCGCGCTTCATCGTGCTGCGCTATGAAGGCGCGGGCAAGGACCAGGCCCCCGTGGTGCTGGTGGGCAAGGGCATCACCTTCGACACGGGCGGCATCTCCATCAAGCCCGCGGGCGACATGGACGAGATGAAGTTCGACATGGGCGGCGCGGCCAGCGTGCTGGGCACCTTCCGTGCCGTGGCCGAGCTCCGCCCCAAGGTCAACCTGATCGGCCTGGTGCCCACCTGCGAGAACATGCCCAGCGGCACGGCCACCAAGCCGGGCGACGTGGTTACCAGCCTGTCGGGCCAGACCATCGAGGTGCTCAACACCGACGCCGAAGGCCGTTTGATCCTGTGCGATGCACTGACCTATGCCGAGCGCTTCAAGCCTGCTGTGGTGGTGGACATCGCCACGCTGACCGGCGCCTGCGTGATCGCCCTAGGCCACATCCACAGCGGCCTGTTCTCAGCCGATGATGAACTGGCCGATGCGCTGGAGCAGGCTGGCAAGGCCTCCGGGGACACCGCCTGGCGCATGCCGCTGGACGACGAGTACGGTGAGTCGCTCAAGAGCAACTTCGCCGACATGGGCAACGTGGGCGGCCGCGCGGGCGGCGCCATCACGGCGGCCGTGTTCCTGGGCAAGTTCACCAAGGCCTACCGCTGGGCCCACCTGGACATCGCGGGCACCGCCTGGAAATCCGGTGGTGCCAAGGGCGGCACGGGCCGGCCTGTGCCTTTGCTGACGCACTTCGTGCTGTCGCAGCAGGGCAAGGGCGCGCTGGCACCCAAGGCCGTGACCAAGGCTGCCAACAAGCCTGCCGCGCGCAAGACGGTGGCCCGCCGCGCTGCCAAGGCCTGAGCACGCTGACCGCCGACCACGATGAAGCAGGTGGATTTTCATCACGGCATGGGCGACAAGCTGGTCTATGCTTGCCGCTTGTTGCGCAAGGCCTACCGCAGCGGCGCCAGCCTGGTCGTCACGGCCGACATGGCCACGCTGCGCCAGCTGGACCGCCAGCTGTGGGTGTTCGATGAGCAGGAGTTCCTGCCGCATGTGTGCACCAGCGCTGGTCAGGCCTGGCCGCCGCGCTGGAAGGACACGCCCGTGTGGCTGACCGATGCCCCCGAGCAGGCGCCCGAGGGGCGCCAGGTGCTGATCAACCTGGGCCGCACCCTGCCAGCGGGCATCGAGCGTTACGAGCGCTTCTTCGACGTGGTGTCGACCGAGCCTGACGACCGCCAATTGGGGCGCCAGCGCTGGCGCCAATACGAGTCCATGGGCTGGACGGTCAAGGCGCATCTGGCGCAGGAATGAGCAACATGAACCCGCCGCCGCGCCCAGCCCCATCGCACGTGCCCACGCTCACCGAGGTGATCGAGTTGCCCTCGGAGTTGCCGTCAGAGCGGGTGGCGGAAGAGGGCGCTGCCGTGCCCCAGGCGTTTGTTCAAGACACGCCTGTCACTGTTCCGCCACCCAACACACCGCCGCCGCAGCCAGCCGTGGCGGCGCCTTTGGGCGGCACGCCTGCACCGGTGCACGTGCCTGTGGTGCCCACGCCATCGGCCTGGCCTGAACCAGCCCCGCCTGTCAGCGTGCCTGCCGTGCCTGTGGCGATTCCGCCGTTGGCGGCCGCACCCTCACCGCAGATGCCTGCGTCGCTTCCCTTGGTGACTCCGCCGGCGCTGCCCCCCCGCGCAAGCAGTGGTGTCGATGAAGCGGCCATGGCGCAGCGCGTGCTGACCGAGGTGCAGCGCCAGATCGACGGCATGCTGGAATACCGCCTGCGCGAAGCCCTGACGCCCATCCTGGCACGCACCTCCGAAGCGCTGGTGCGCGAGTTGCGTCAGGAGCTGTCCAAGACCATGCGCGACGTCGTATCGCGGGCCGTGGCCCAAGAGGTGGCGCGCCAGCGCACCCGCCCTTGAGGGTCGTTTCACTTTCTTTTGACACAAGCAAGAGGCAGACAGACATGAAAGCGATCTTCCCGACCCTGGTGCCCGTGGGCCTGGCCCTGGCCGCCGCAGCCGCCACCCTGCCTGCACAGGCCCAGCAGGTGGTGCGCATCGGACACGTGGGCCCGGTGTCCGGCCCGCAGGCGCACTATGGCCGCGACAACGAGAACGGCGCCCGCATGGCCGTGGACGAGCTCAACGCGCAGGGCGTGACCATCGCCGGCAAGAAGCTGCGCTTCGAGCTGGTGGCAGAAGACGACGCGGCCGATCCAAAGCAGGGCACGGCCGCTGCGCAGAAGCTGTGCGATGCCAAGGTCAACGGCGTGGTCGGCCACCTCAATTCAGGCACGACGCTGCCTGCGTCGAAGATCTACAACGGCTGCGGCCTGCCGATGATCTCGCCCTCGGCCACCAACCCGCAGCTCACCGCGCTGGGCTACAAGAGCGTGTACCGCCTGCTCGCCAATGACAACGCCCTTGGCGCCGGCCTGGCGGAGCACGCCTTCAAGGTGCTCAAGCTCAAGAAGGTGGCCGTGATCGATGACCGCACGGCCTATGGCCAGGGCGTGGCCGAGGTGTTCAAGAACACGGCCCGCAAGCTGGGCATGGAGGTGGTGAGCGAGCAGTACACCAACGACCGCGCCGTGGATTTCACGGCCATCCTCACCGCCATCAAGAGCAAGAAGCCCGATGGCATCTTCTTTGGCGGCATGGACCCGCAGGCCGGACCGATGCTGCGCCAGATGCAGCAGCTGGGCCTGACCAAGGCCTACCTGTTCGGCGGCGATGGCATCTGTACCGAGAAGCTGGCGGATCTGGCCAGTGGTGCGCGCACGCTGAGCAATGTGGTGTGCGCCATCGGTGGCCTGGCCATCGACAAGCTGCCGGGCGGGCTGGAATGGCGCAAACGCTACGACGCCAAGTTCCCCAAGCAGTTTCAGGTGTACTCGCCCTACACGTACGACGCCACCATGGTGCTGGTGGATGCGATGAAGCGGGCCAACTCGACCGACCCGAAGGTGTACGCAGCCAAGATTGCCCAGACCGATTACCAGGGCGTGACCGCCAAGGTGCAGTTCGAGCCCAATGGCGAGCTGAAGAACCCGGCCATGTCGTTGTACACGTACAAGGATGGCAAGCGCATCAACGCCAATTGAGCGTTAAAAGCCTGCTACAATGGAGGGCTTCCGGAGAGGTGGATGAGCGGTTTAAGTCGCACGCCTGGAAAGCGTGTGTGGGTTAATAGCCCACCGCGGGTTCGAATCCCGCCCTCTCCGCCAGAACTAGGTTTCATGGCGTCTCACTGAGACTCAAAAACCACGCGAAAGCCCCGTCAATACGGGGCTTTTTGCGTTTTGGCGTCCCATACGGTTTCTTGACAGCCCAATTCCTTGGGGGTACGGTTAGGGGTACGGATTCCAGGAGGTTTCCATGCCTAAGAAGCTCATTGATGCCCTGAGTGATGTTGGCGTGCGTGGCGCCAAGCCTGCATTGCGCGATGGCGTGCCTGTTGACCGCAAGTTGCATGATGGCCGGGGCCTGTACCTGCTGGTGCGGGCCAGCGGTGCTAGGCATTGGCGCCTGAAGTTCTATCTGGCGGGGCGCGAACGGTTGCTGGCGCTGGGCGAGTACCCCGACGTGACGCTGGCCCGTGCGAGGCACAAGGCAGGCGAAGCCCGCAACCTGATCCGCGAGGGCATCGACCCGATTCAGAACGGCCGCGAGCAGAAGGCATTGCGCGTGAATGCAGCGCAGCAGACCTTTGCCGTGATCACTGAAGAGTGGCTGGGCAAGAAGGCCAAGAAATGGACCGAAGGCCACCTCGAACAAAACCTTCAAAGCCTGCGCGACTACGTGTTGCCCAAGATCGGCACGCGCGCCGTAGCCAGCTTGACAGCACAAGACATCATGCGTGTGCTGGAGCCATTGGAGGCCGCAGGCAAGCTGGAGACGCTGCGCAGGGTGCGCCAGCGCATTGGCTCTGTGCTGACCTACGCGGTGCAGACGGGGCGACGCACGGACAACCCGATCCGCGACACGCAAGGCGCTTTCCAGGCCCCTACACGCGAACATTTCGCCAGCATCGGCCCGAAGGGCTTGCCAGCCTTTTTGAATGCACTGGAGGGCTATGCAGGTCATCCCAACACCCTGGGCATCATCCGCATGATTTTGTGGACGGGCAGTCGCACGGGCGAGGTTCGTGGCGCCACGCCGGATGAATTCGATCTGGATGCCGGAGTGTGGCGCATTCCGGCCGAGCGCATGAAAAAGCGCCGGGTGCATGTGGTGCCCTTGCCCCGCCAGGCGGTGGCGGTGTTGAAGGAGTTGAAGAAGCTCAATGGCGCGTCGCGCTACATGTTCCCTTCGCCCATGAACCAGTCCATGGCCAGCGAAAACATCGTCCTGCAAGCGCTCAAGAAAATGGGATATGGCGGGAAGCTGACCGGCCACGGCCTGCGGGCCGCAGTGTCCACGGGCTTGGAGGAAATGGGATACCCCATCGAAATCATCAAGACGCAGCTTTCGCACGCCAAAGACAACCTGACCGATGCGGCCTACCTGCGCGGCGTTCATCTGGAGCGCCGGGCGGAGATGATGCAGGTTTGGGCCGACAAGCTGGATGTGATGCTTGCAGGCGCCAAGGTGCTGCCTCTCAAAGCCACCAGCGCGGCGGCGTAGTGGTGCGGCCATGCCTCAGCGGCCAAGGTAAACCGCCGTTATTTGCTCCCTCTCGTGGCCAAGCTCACGTGAGATGGTCAACCTGGCTTGCCGGTCGATGGCTTTTTGTTCGGGGCTCAACTGCTTGGATGTCGGCCCACCAGCGGCCGGCGCGTTCCAACCGGTCAACTCCGCGTAGCGTGCTTGTGCGTATGCATGGCGAAAGCCGTGAACACGGTCGATGCCAGCGAACGCGGTCTGGGCCTTGAAGCGATTGAGCTGGTCTTTGTAGGACATCGCAACGGGAATCAAGCTGCCCTGGTCTGCCAGTGCCTTGGCCTGGTTCACCACCGCCCGTTGCGCCTCATTGAGGATCGGAATCTCCCGCTCCTTGCCGCCCTTGGTCCATGTGGACTTGAGCACCAGCACGTCGCCACGGTCGGCCCATCCTGGCTGGATCTTGATGCTTTCCTCTCGGCGCAGGCCAAAGGCCTCTTGAAGCCGCAATGACATCACGGTGTATGGATCAGAGACCCTGCCCAGCTTGCCCTGGTCCAGCTCTTTCGCTTTGGACTCGTTCGTCACGAAACGCCGATCAGCAATGCCATAGGCCGCGTTGTGTCGGGCGACGATGTTTTCCTTGCCGATCTTCTCGGCCACCCAGCGCAGCGCCGACATGCGGTTCTTCATCGTGCCGGTGCTCGCGCCTTCGGCTTGCCAACGGCTCACCAAGTGCTCAATGTGTTTGGTGCGGATGCCCTGCGCCCGCAGGTTCTTGAACCCTCCTTCGTGAAGCTGGTTGGCCACCATGGTCAGCAACCGTTCGCGGTCGTGCTGCGTGGCAAAGGAGCCATCGCGGTTGCGCTGGCACATGAGCTTGAAATCGCGGTTGAGGGTGCGCATGGCCAAGTCCTTTCAAAGACTGTTCATCGATCCGCTTGCCGGGCTTTGGTGTCATTGAAAGCACGGACTTGTGTGTGGTGTGGAGAGGTCAGGTAAGTGTTTCTGTCCGCCCCTCACGCCGCAGCGCGATGGGGACTACAAGGGACGCGGGACACCACTCCCGGTTTGTGCAAGGTTGTTTACTGCTTGCCTGCGTTGCACGTCGCTGTGGCACTGCGCTGGCTTGCCTGTTGGCATAGCGCGATGCGCAGGGACCATTGACCCAGGGTCCAAGGAGTGTGTGTTTCACACACGTCCGGGGTGGCCATCTGACGGGTGGCCTGACGGTGCCTTGCGGTCGGGCCGCAAAGGCACGGCACAGTTGAATGTCAATGGGCTTGGAGCCCAGTGGATTCATGCTGTCAGTACGAATAGGCTCAAGGCCCAATGCATGCAGCAACTGACACTAGGCTTGCAGCCCAATGTCGGCATGCTGTGCCTGATGAATGGGCTCGGGCCCATCGGATCACTGAAGGTGGTCTGGCCATCCTTCGATCCACTTCGATCAACGCCCTTGACGTTGGTCGTTTTGCTGGCATCACTGCGCAGCATCACTGGCGCACGTCACGGTGGTTGACAAGGCGCTCTGTCGTGCTACTGGCGTCGTCACTGTCAGCAGGCTGCCAGTAACGACGCTGGCGACGAGTCGGCTTTGATGCAGTTCTCCGGCTGCCCCGCTTTGCTGCATGCGAACACTGCGAGGTGTCTGATGCGCTCAAGCCCGGGCGCGGTGGCTGCGCTTGCCAAGGGCAAGTGTTTGGGTACTGCAATGGCATGCCATCGAGGCGGCATGCGGCATGGCTGGGCGGTTGATCTGGTCAACGGCGCCAAGCCATGTGAACAAGATGCGGCAGGGCCGCATGGGAGCGCTGGATAGGCGGGTAACGACCGCAACGCCTTTTGATCCGCGATGGAGGGGACAAGGAGCCCTGGGAGAGTCATCAGTTGAACTCAGCCGCTGGTCTGCGTCAACGGCCGAACAGGCGGGGCACCGTTCTGACTTACGAAGTGGGCGCCATATCGAGATGTTTGTGGGTGGCTTTTCAGTTGCAGCCGGGCAGTGCGGAGGGGCGCACCGGACGTGCTGTAAATTCCACGGCTGTTCAGTTAACAAGTAGCCTGGAGGGCGTGGAGCCATGTTTTCTGCATTGCTGGAAGCTGTCGAAAGCCTCTGCCCAGGGGATCTTGCGACGAGGGTGAGCCCCGACGAGTATCAGGTGCTTGTGGATGCGGCGCTGGGTTGGCTATTGGATGACTCAAAGCCATTGTTGGGTGCGGCGCAGGCCGTTCTGGGTGACGACATCTTTGAGCCATCCGAAGTGGGCTTCGAATGCTCGGCAGCGAAACCGAACGCAAGCGGCACTGTTGCGGTACCAGTCGATTTGGCATGCATGTTTATCCGCCCCGGGGGTGTCAATCGCGCGCTGTCGTTGGATCTCACCGTGCTGCGGGGATACAAGAAGCATCCGAGGCTTCAACAAGCATCGGTGGAAATCGAATTGGACTTCAATGAACTCAGCACGAAGGCTGCCTTTGAGTCCATTTATCGCGATTACAAGGCGCAGACTTGCCGACTTCTGGATCAGGCACAACTGGCCTTTTTCACCTCGTATTGCTCAGACATCGTGGGCAAGACGAAAAGCGCCAAAGTGTCGGCCAAACTGGACGAGTATTTTTCTGACCCTGAGGCTGATTGCTCATTCACGCTCAGCAAGTCATGCCCACAGGGGACAGCACATTCAACCGGCATCCGCACTTTCCTGATTCTCTGCGTCTTGTATGTGGCGTGTCGCAATCAGGCCAACGGGAAGGCTTGGCGGGCAGGGTTTGAAAAAAGCCTCATGAGGCTGGTTTAGCTCCCCGGATTCGAATCAATAGTCCGCCTTATATATCGCGCAAGCTATCGATCTGCAACTCTGACGCTCTGGCGCAAGCGCAATGGCGAAGAAGGCGCGGGGTTGCTGCTCTTGCGGTCACCATCGACGCGGCGTGCAGGCCTGATCAAGTGCGCCAGCCCGGACAAAGTGATCGAGGGCATCACGATGATGCCCAAGTCCATTGCCCACGGACAGCCGACTGCCGCAGCGCAGCTACCAGCACATGGCGCTTGTTTGCACAGAAGACCGTCGTAAACAGGCATGCCGCTACGCTCCTTTGCCCCCTGAATGGGCAGTGGCGTTTTGCAGCATGATCGGTGACCATCGGCGAAGCAAAAAAGTCAACAATCGGAGGGGTGCCGTCGTGGAGTATGCGGTGTCGAATTGGATCTTCTGTTCGTTCCCACTGATTCACAGGGGTGCAAGCAAAAGCTCAGCATTTGAGCTTTTGCTTGGTCAGCATGAACTCCGTAACAACGATGGAGCAAACCATGCTGATTGAACGAGATTCCCCGATTGAACACCTCAAGGCGTTCGCGATTTGTTTTGTCGCCGGCTACCTGGCGAGCGAGGCCCTGTCGCTTTACAGGAGGTGGGTCGATGGTCGACATCTGGCCAGCGGCGCTGATCAGGCCTAACCAAGACCATGGCGACTCAAACAGCCCGTGTCACCCGGATTGAGGCCATGCTTCGCCTTAGGGGGCATATCAACTTTCAGGCCTTGGTTCAAGAGCTTGAAGTTTCCCCAGCCACGGTGAAGCGTGACCTTGCATTCCTGCGGGATCAACTTGGTTGCCCGATCAAGTACAACCGCGCCGAGGATGTCTATCGTCTGGATCCAGCGAAGGGCGTTGGAGATCGTTTCGAGATTCCCGGACTGTGGCTTAACCAAGAAGAAGTGCTTGCCTTGCTGATCTCGCATCAACTTTTGGCAGGGCTGGATCCTAATGGCGCGCTTGCTCGACATGTCGATCCGTTGCTTGAGCGGATCCGGCAGCTCTTGGGCGACCAGGAAGATCAGAGCATGGGCGTATCGCAACGCCTACTTGTGATGCCTACCTCGGGCCGACAAGCTGACGCCCAATATTTCGAAGCGGTTTGCGCTGCCCTGTTGCGCAGGAAACAACTGACGTTCAACTACTTCACCCGTTCGCGTGAGCAGGCATCTACTCGGCTCGTTTCACCGCAGCGCATGGTGCACCACCGCAATACCTGGTATCTGGATGCTTGGTGCCACGACAGGCAAGCCTTGAGGCGATTTTCGCTGGACGCCATCACAGATACGGCATTGCAAAAAGAGTCAGCGATCGAGTGCGCGCAGGATTCCGTAGAAGCATACTTCGACATAGGTTACGGTGTTTACGCCGGGGCAGAGTTGCGACATGCTCACTTGGTTTTCAGCCCATGGGCGGCAAAGTGGGTGGTCAAAGAGCAGTGGCATCGGAATCAGACGCAGCGTGTTTTAAGCGACAAGCGATTGGAGCTCGTTGTGCCCTACACCGATGCCGCTGAATTGAAGATGGACATCATGCGATACGGTGCTGAAGTCGAAGTGCTGGGGCCGCCAGAACTTCGAGAAGACCTCGCCTTGTCGCTGCGCTGTGCGGCAAATCAGTACGATGAGGCTCTACCGGCCACTTCGTCCTGAACGCTCTTAGTCAGTCAATGTGCTCACTCCCCGGTTCACCGCTACCGAGTACGCAGATTCCATTATTTAGAAGGGTGTACCTTGACTTTATCCACCATTGATCTGCCAACGCTCAAAGTAGTCCATGAATCCATTGAAGTGGAATATGATTTTTCGGTAAGTTCGGCTGAATATTCCTCAACCGAGATATCACTATCTGAACAGATCAGCGCGGGTTTGAGTCGCGTGGAGGGCGAGATCCAGGCAACGCAAGACGAGATCGATCGACTCAACCTGGATATTGATCGCCTGACCAATCACTCCGATCGAGTTGACAACCTTGTGGCTGTCGGCAGCGGATTGTTGGCAGGCCTTATCGATGCTTTTTGGGTGGGTGAATTCAATTTTGAGCGAGGCAAGGCATGGAGCAACCACACGGTCAACGACTTCGTCATGCGGACTGCCAAGGCGCAGGGCTATGAGGGTGAACGGTTGGATGGCGCCATCAAATTTTTGGAAAGCAAGTTCCCGGTTCCCAGTGACAATATATGGAAAGGAAAAGACCTAGGCATCTCCGCAAAAAGCCATCACCTTGATGACTTGGCTCACCACCCTACGCCAGTCGGTCTTTTTTTCTCTATCCTGACGCAGTTCACCAAGAAGGGATACTTTCAAAACGGCGAAGGCACATTCTTGCCTATCAGCATTGACGAGGACGGTTTGGAGTTGATCGGCGCAGATGTCAGTTCAAAATTCTTCTGCGGTACGGTCAATTGGTTCTTCCATTTGGTTAGCGACATGTCCGGTAGCAACAAGACAGCAGGTGTGGGGATGGGGATTCCGGGGCCCATCGTTTCTTTGCTGAAGGAGTTGTCAACCATCCCTGGTCTTGACAGAACTGGGTTGCCCGAGAAGTTGAAAGAAGTCTTCGTGAAGGAACGTTTCGACTTGCGCAGCGAAATGGCCGTCATGCACGAACTGGGGCGCCAAGCCGTGCCGGTGATGATCAACGAAGTGCTAGTGCGTGCCTTCTACTTCATTCGTCGCTTTGCCTCCGAATTGAAGGCCAAGCGTTCGTTCAGCGACATCGAGTGGAAGAAGACGCTGCCATGGAACAACCGAACCATGACACGGATGCTCACCATTGCCACTGGCACGTTCACTGTCGTGGACTTAGCTGATGCGGCCATTCGCGCAGGAATGAAATCTGGCGGGAACTTGGCGGCTTTTGGTGCGCAACTGGTCCTGCGTGTGAACTTCGTGGGCATTGGCCGCTTTGCCATCGCCGCGTACTCCGATGTTTCGATGGGTTCGCAGCGTGAAAGACTGCGCGATGAGCGCATCGCGGTGCTGAGCGAGCAACTTCACTGGGCTAACGCGAAGGTGGCCTACCTGCAAGCTGATGTCTGGCAAGCTGCGGAGCGCACCGAGGCAAGTTTGCAAGAGGCCGAGCAGATGATGCGCCAATCAGCTGAGATTTCTATGCGTGCTTGGGAGGCTAATCGCACCTCCCTTCGCCAGATTGGGCAAATGCAAGCCAAGATCCAAACTCACAATCCTCAGCTCATTAACGATATCCGTAATATTCTCTCGTAAGGGTTGCGCACATGACAGAAGCCACAGGCATGGACAATAAGATATTTGAATCGCAGCATATTCGACCTTCTTTTGATGAAAGGCTGCTGCCTGAATTGATTCAAGGTCAAATTGGTAAGCTTAACGAGCTGGATGGCCTCGTTAAAGCGGCGCTTGAGGGCGCAAAAGCGGCTGAAAATGAGGCGCGTAAGGCAAAGGAGCTGTCAGCTGGCCGAGGAATTTTCACCGATCATAAAAGAGCGGCGATTGAAGGGTTGCAGAAGGCGGGTGAGAAGTTGGCGGAGGCGGTGCAGTCAGGTGCAAAGGCTCAAAAAACGGCGTTTGATTTCCAAACACGACTAGCAGAGATTACCAAATATCTTTTCTCTTTGGGGGTAGGTAACGTTGCTGCCAATCGAGTCGTGGTGCGTGAATTGGAGGCGCGTCTTAGAGGCGCTTCTGAGGAGGAGTTGTCGGAGCTGGCGCACCAAGAAATATTGGCGGTGGTCATGCAGTTGAAGGAGCAAGAAGATTTGCTTAATAAGCAAGAGGAATTGCGAAAGAGACAAGAGCGGATGGCTGAGGGGCTGAAGGCGCACGATATAAAGATTGTGCATTTGCTGGCTCAGACCGATGATTTTGATCTCAGGCTTCGGGCGCAGGACGACCAGCAGCGAATTTTTGTCAGCTTGATTGATGGTCTTGGAATAGAGTCAAAGCAGCAAAATCAAGAAATTTCGGCCTTGCAGTTACAGTTTGCACAAGAGCAAATTCGGACGAATGACGAACTCAAAGACCATGACTCCAAAATCGGAGATGTGGTTGAGAAGACTGATGGCTTAAATCTCACCCTCAAGGATCAAGAAGCAAAGCAGCTAGCTTCTGTCCTCATGATCGATGGCCTTGGCGTAGCGTCGGCACAGCAAAAACAAGAGATCTCGACTTTGCAGCAACAAGTGTCGGAGCAGCAGGCGCGTTTAAATGCATTGAGTAGCGCTCTGACGTTGGCTGGGGCCAATGCCGAAAAAGCTACTTCGAGCCTACGTTCTGCCTTGAATCAACGAACGGTTCTGTTGGTAGTCTTGGTTATTGCTTTACCCGCTGTTGCCTACTTCACCCGCTGATGCCTCCACACTGACATCCGAAGTGGTTGGGGGTCCGTATGGGGGTACGAATTCACGGAATCGCCTGCTAAGCAAGGTATAGCAAGGAGGTTCGTATGACGCCCTCCCGCCAAGACGCTAGCAAAAACGGGCCTTCGAGGCCCGTTTTTTCATGGTGAACAGCGGCTCCGGGCCCCATTTCTTCGCGGCCATCCGCCGCAAGCCCCCACGGCTCGGAAACCTCTATATGCTGAGACCTCATCACGCGCCTCCGATCGGCAATAGGTTCTCCTAGACCACTTGGTCAGCCCATCAGCTGCGCGCCGAAAAGGCTTCAGATGTGGTTTCTCGTCCAGGTCGTCAAAGGCAGCAAGCACTATGAGGTCGACTCTCCGGTCGGCAACCAGGTGCTCATCTCCGACACCACGGAAATGGTGATATCGGCCAGGGCCATGGGGGCCGAGGGTTGCCGTTTCGAGGCCCGCAAGGGCAACGAGACCTTTGTCATCCGCGATTTCAAAGGCGCCCAGGCAGCAGGCTCGCTGGCGGCCAAGTTCGAGGCGCTGGCCAGGCAGATCAGTGCGCTGGCGATCACCAGCGATGCCTTGCTCAGCGACGCCGCGGGCGAGTCCTCAGCCTGAGGATCAGAAGCTGGCCCATTCTTCTTCGGACACGGCGGCCTGCGCCTGAGGGCGCGAAAGCACGGGTGAGGCGGCCTGGCGTGACGGCAATGCCGCCTTGGGTGTCCGTGCGACCATGGGTTTAGGTGCTGCTGCCGCGTGGGTGGGGCGCTTGGCGCTCACCGGGCGCTGCAGCGAGCCTGCTGACTGCACCAAGGCCTGCGCGCCCTGCTGCAACCTGAACACCGACACGGACTCCGCCAGGCGCAGCGCCTGCTGGGCCAAGCTGCTGGCAGCGGCTGCACTTTCTTCCACCAGGGCCGCGTTCTGCTGAGTGACCTGGTCCATCTGGGTCACAGCCTGGTTGACCTGGCCGATGCCGCTGCTTTGCTCCTGCACGGCACTGGCGATCTCGCCGATCAGGTCGTTGACCTTGCGCACCTGCGTGACGATCTCGCCCATGGCGTTGCCGGCCGCACTGACCTGCTGGCTGCCGGTTTCGACCTTGGCCACCGAGTCATTGATCAGGGTCTTGATTTCCTTGGCGGCATCGGCACTGCGGCGTGCCAGGGTGCGCACCTCGCTGGCCACCACCGCGAAGCCTCGGCCTTGCTCGCCAGCGCGGGCGGCTTCCACCGCGGCATTGAGCGCCAGGATGTTGGTCTGGAAGGCGATGCCATCGATCACGCCGATGATGTCGGCGATCTTGCTGCTGCTGTCCGTGATGGCGCTCATGGTGTCCACCACCTGTTGCATGACATCGCCGCCTCGGCCGGCCGAGAGGCAGGCTGCGGCGGCTAACTGGCTGGCCTGCTGGGCGTTGTCCGAGCTATGGCGCACCGTGCCGGTGATCTGCTCCATCGAGCTGGCCGTTTCCTGCAGGCTGGAGGCCTGCTGCTCAGTGCGGCTGGACAGGTCCTGGTTGCCTGCGGCGATCTGGTTGGAGGCGGTGGTGACCGAGTCCACGCCGCTGCGCACTTCGCTGACCACGCGGCGCAGGGCGATGACGGTGTCCGCCAGGGCGCGCTGCAGCTCGCCCACCTCGTCGCCGCGGTTCACGGCCACGTCCACGGTCAGGTCTCCCTGAGCCACGGTCTTGAGTGTGTCCACCACCTGGCGCACGGGGTGGGTCACGGAGCGGGTGACCAGCACGCCAGCGGCCACGGCCACCAGCATGCCCAGCACGGCGGCACCGATCATCGTGAGCGAGGCCTGCTTGACGCGCTCCGACGCTGCCAGGCCTGATTCGTTCATCAGCGCCTCCTGCTGGGTGGTGAGATCGCCCAGGGCCTTGACGTATTCCAGCTGCTCAGGGCGAAGCTTGTCCATCAACTGGCTCTTGGCACCGGCCAGGTCACCTTGTCGAACCAGCTCCAGAAAGGGGTCGAGCGTGGCCACGTACTCCCCGCGCTCTTTCATGGCCGCGGCCAGCAGGGCCTTGCCCGTATCGCTGGTGACCATGGGTTGGAGCTTCGCGTACAGGGCCCGGACGGCCTCGCGCGACGTCTGGATCAACTGGAGTTCTGGGGCGCGCTCTTCGGCGCTGTCCATGATGAGCAGGTTGCGCGCGGAGCGGGCCTGCTGGTTGAGTTCTTGGTCGATGCCGCTGACCAACTGGACCTTGACATAGCGGTCATGGACCAGGCTGTCGATGTCGCTGCCAATGGAGCTCAGGCCCAGTTTTGCTGTGGCAACGATGGCCAGCATCAGCGCCAGCAGGGCGACAAAGGAGGCGCCCAGGCGGGTGCCGATACGAAGGTTGGTGAACGAGCTCATGCGATTCCTCCCGGATGCTTGTTCTGTGTGGCGATGTGTCCACGTCAAGGCGACAAGCCTGCGAGCGAGACACGACGAAAGCGCCAGCACCATCGTCAGGAGTGGCCATGGCCGCAGCGGTGCGTGATCCTCACGGTGTCTGGCGCCCACCGTGGTGATGCCCTGTGGAGTCACAGGCACCGCGTCTGAGTCTGATGTGAGACTGATCTATCGGCCGTTTGT
The DNA here is from genome assembly GCF_003933735.1 of Aquabacterium soli. Lineage (GTDB taxonomy): Bacteria > Pseudomonadota > Gammaproteobacteria > Burkholderiales > Burkholderiaceae_C > Aquabacterium > Aquabacterium soli. The sequence continues at coordinate 99,130 of NZ_RSED01000008.1, forward strand.
TACGCAACTGAACTGCAAATTAATCAGGCGCGGTCGAGGAGTTTCGGGTATTGAGACAGCGGGCCTCAAGGTGTCACCGGGAACAGGGTGGAAGCACGTGTGTGCACTTCGCGCCGGAACTCGCACACCTGCTCCGTCTTGCCCCGGCTGATCTGGAACAACCCTGGCCGGCCCTTGCGTGAGGCGGACAGGTAGAAGCGGCCATCGATCTTGTAGATGTCCAGGGCGCCTTCATCCAGCGCGCGGAGCTGGTCATTGAGCGGGCCACGCTGCACGCCACCCAAGTCGCCAGTCAGCACGGACCACCACACCTGGGTGGCGCCGCAGCCTGCGCCCGAGGTGTGCCGGAAGCGGGCGATGCGCTCGGCCTTGCCGTCGCGGTCGATGTCCGTGCGCAGCAGGCCGATGTCTTCCGCATCGTCGCCGTAGCGCTGGACGAACTCATCCCGATGGCCTTGCAGGCGGCGGCTGAAGGGAGGGATCTCAGCAGCATCCCGCCACTTGAGCGGCTTCACATCGCCCTGGGCCACGGCCTCGCACACGCGCGGCTGTCGGGCGGACACCACCTCCAACTCGCCCTGGCGACTCTTGAGCATGCACAGCGGGCGCGTGCGGCCGTCCGGCTTGACCCAGGAGATCATGGTGGCCTTGTCCGGGTTGGCCAGATCGGCCGTGACGATGAAGTTGCGGCCCTGGTGGAAGATGGGGTAGTCGCCGCCGCCCAGGTAGGCCCAGCGGAACAGCTCATCCCCATCGGTCACCTTGTCGATCCCGAGGTCGCCGTTCTTGGCCTCCAGCAGGTAGGGCAGGTTGAAGGTCTGGTAGGCCGGGCAACTGCCACCGGTGAAGAAGCTGGCGAAGCGGGTGGGCGTCGCACCAGGGGCCAGGCGCATCAGGTAGATGGTGCGGGCTTCGGCGGGCCAGCCCAGATCACGGGCCTGCAGGCGGGCTTTTTCCTGCGGGGTGTAGGCCGAATCGCTGGGGGGGGCAGTGTCTGCAAACGGCCATTGGTCCATGCCTGGCAGGGCCAGCGACGACAGGCGCTGGCGATCGGCCAGGCCGGCCAGTGCTTCGCAGGTGTTTTGCGCGTCCTGGTTGGACAGCGGCTGGTCATTGACTTTGGCCGAGTTGGCGATCACGCGGCCCAATGCTGCAGTGCGCGCCTGGTAGACCCGGAGCAGGCACTCGCGCCCAGAGCACTTGTCGCGCACGTTGCGTTGCCATTTCTGGTGTTGAAGCCTCAGCGCCTTGGGATCGGCCACGACCGTCAGTGCGAGGCGCAACGCGCGGTTCATGGCGTCATCGACCTCCTTGACGCGCAGGCCGGCGCAGAACTCGACGTCTTCGCGGCTGAGCTTGCTGGCCGAGCAGCGGTCACGGGCATGGGCCGTGGTGCTGCCCAGCACAAGGGGTAGCACAAGGGCCAGCAAGGGCAGCCACATCAGGATCAAACGGTGAAGCATCGCGATGTCGGATCGAACCAGGGGTAGCGCTGTGATCCTGCCGGGTGGCGAGGGTTCAGGCCAACCGCCATCTTGAGGCCAGAATGGCCGATCTTGTGTCGGCTTGTTGCTGTGATGCTCAAGCCTGCCGTGAGGCTTGGTACAGGCCAGGCCATCGCCCCGGTTCATTGCCCAGCCAGTGCTCCAGTGCGGCAGCCGGCATGGGCCGGGCGATCCAGTAGCCCTGGCCATGGTCGCACCCCCAGGCCGCCAGTGCTTCGTACGCCTCCCGGGTCTCGATGCCCTCGGCGACCACGATATGACGGATCTCGTGGGCCAGGCGCACCAGCGCGGGTACGATCGCCTGATCGGTGATGTCGTTCAGCAGGTTGCGCACGAAGGACTGGTCCACTTTCAAGGTGTCCGCCGACAAGGTCTTGAGGTAGGTCAGGTTGCTGTAGCCGGTGCCGAAGTCATCGATGGACACCTTCACCCCCAGGCCGCGGATGCGCAGCAGGTGCTGGCGCAGCCGCTCCGGGCGGTGGCTGATGGCGCTCTCGGTGAACTCCAGTTCGATGCGGTGCGGATCCACCGCATGGCGCTCCAGCAGGGCGCACAGCTCATCTGCGAAGCCTGGGCGATCCAGATCGACGGCGGACACGTTGAGGGCCACGGACAGGTTCAGCCCTTGGCGTTGCCACTTGCCGGCCTGGCGCAGCGCCTCGTCCATCACCCAGCGGGTGATGCGTTCGATCAGCGCGGTCTTCTCGGCCAGGGCAATGAACTCGGCTGGCGAGACCGTACCGAGCACGGGATGCTGCCAGCGCAGCAGGGCCTCGACCCCCACGCAGCGCCCGGTGCGCAGATCCACCTTGGGCTGGTAGTGCAGGCTGAGTTGGTTCGTGCCTTGAGGCGCCAAGGCTTCTGACAGCGTGGTGGACAGTGCAGACAGGATCTGGAAGGCACGGCGCTGGCCCTCGTGCTGGCTGCAGTCGTAGAAGCTCCAGTGGCCACCGTCCTGGCGCACAGCGTCGCAGGTGCTCACCAGGGCGCGAAGCACATCGGGGCCATTGAAGGTGTCCGGCAGGCGCAGGGCGCCCATGGTCGCGCAGGCGTTGTGCGGGATCTCGCCCAGCCACAAGGGTTCGGCGCAGGCCCGGCCGATGCTGCTGAGCAGGGTGCCGAGTTCATCGTCGCTGTGCCCCAGGATGAAGCCCAGGCGTGTGGTGCTGATGCGGTAGACGGTGGTGCCCGGTGGCAGCAGGCTCACCAGGCGGTCACGGGCCGCCAGCAGGTAGTCGTCTGCATAGCGGTAGCCCAGGGCCTTGACGGTGTCGTTGAAGTACTCGGCACCACACAGGTCCACCGCCACGGCGGTCAGGTGGCCCGACACGCAGGTCCCGAGCGCGCCGAGTTGCTCCAGGTCGTCGAGCAGGCGGGTGCGGTTGGGCAGCGCCATGGTGGCGTCCATGTAGCCGATGTTGCGCAGCGACTCGAGCCGCAAGGTGACCATGGCGGCCATGGTCAACAGCATCGCCTGCTCCTGCGGTCCGAAGGCCTCGTGCGGGACGCTGTCGATCAGGCACAAGGTGCCCAGGGTCAGGCCGTCGCGGCTGGTCAGGGGCGCGCCGGCATAGAAGCGGATATGAGGATCACCCGTCACGAGCGGGTTGCCGCGGAAACGTTCGTCCGTGTGGGCGTCCAGTACCACCATCACGTCGGCCTGCAGGATGGCGTAGGCGCAGAAGGCTTGATCGCGCGGCGTTTCCTGGATGTCCATGCCCACGCGCGATTTGAACCATTGCCGCCCCTGATCGATCAACGTGACCAGTGCGATGGGCACGCCGAACACCCGGCTGGCCAGGCGTGTGACCAGATCGAAGGCCTGGTCCGGTGGCGTGTCCAGGATGCGCAGTTCCTGCAGCAAGGCCAGGCGCCGGGTCTCGTTCAGGGGAATGGGAATCCTGCTCATGGCAGATGCACGGGGCGGACGAATCTGTGGTGTCCGATTGTGAAGGTGCATGACAAACCGATGCCATGACGCCCATGACCGTTTTGAGCCCGGTTGTGGGGTTTTTCGCGCAGTTTCAGTTTTTCCAAGTCCCTGGATGGGACGTGGTGGCAGGCCTGCAGGTGCCCCGGGCGGCCACAAGGACGCTGCCGTCGCGCGGGCAGGCATTGACCGGATCGATCCGAAGCTGGCAGGTTTTGATGCCTGTGGTGGCGAGTACTCAGTCGCGGCAATACCCTTCGCCCGCGCGCACGGTCAGGCAGTCGCGCTTGCCATCCAGCCATTTCATGCCGGTGGCGCGCCCATCGGTGGCGCGCAGTGTCTCGGTGTTGCCCTGGCGTTCGAACGCGATGTGATCGCCCACAGCCCGGCCGGTGTACTGGCGAGGGCCATCCAGATCCTGGATGGTGATGTCGTAGCGCCCCTGGCCGCCTGACAGCCGCAGGAAGGTGCCTTCAGGTCCGTTCCACTGGCCCGTCCAGCGGTCTGTGGGGGCCGAAGCGCTGCTGCTGTTGCTGGCGGCTGAGGCCGAGGAAGCCTGCTCGCCCAGCGGGTTCAAGGTGTGTTCGCGAGATTCAGGCACGGGCGCCTTGATCTCGTCGACACCCTTCGAGCAGGCGCCCAGGGCCAGCAGTGCAGCGAGGCAGCAGGGCGTGAAGGCGGTGATCCGTGTGCGTGATGCCATCCGCATCCTCATGCCACCAGCACGACGGTCACCAACGCAGAGGAGTCTTCCAATGCGTGCAAGGCGTGCTCTTCCTGGGCAGGCAGGTACAGCATCTGCCCGGGTTCCAGTGTCCTGGCACCTGCGGTGACCATCACATTCAGCCGTCCCTCGATGCATTGCACGGTCACTTCACCGGTCACGTGGTGCGATGGCATGGACTTGCCCGCCATCAGCACCACGCGCATCACCTCAAGCTGTTCCGATTTGAACAAGGCGTGGCTCTGCGCGCCTTCCAGTTCCGTCCCGAGTGGGCTGATGTCGATGGGTTGAGCGGGTTCGTGGTGCTGAAGTGCCATGGGGGTCTCCTGAGGTCACACACGCGGCGGATCGCTGTCGCGGGGAGTGTAGCGGTGCGCGCTCAGCTGGGCAATGAAGGCCGGCAGCACCGAGGCCACCTTGCTCGGCTGTGCCTTGATCAGGGCCTCGTCGGGCTGTCCGTCGGGCAGCGTGTCGGGGATGCCCGCTTTGGCCAGCAATTGTTCCGACAGGCCCAGGGCCAGGATGGGCTTGCAATGCCGGTACTGGTCCTTGATGTACTCCAGGGTGTGCCCGTTGGTCAGCAGGGTGTCGATGGCGTCCTGGCCACAGGGCAGCACCAATGCATCGAACAGCACAGACGGATGGTTCTCCAGCGTGGCGTGGACATCGAACGTTTCGCCTTTGACCGCAGTGACTTGGCCCAGGCGGATGCTCACCAGCCTTGGCACGGCGCCCTCTGCACGCAATGCCTTCTCCACAGCTGCCACCGAAGCGCCGTCGACACCGTTGGCCACGACGATACCCACTTGACGCGAGCGGATGCCCACCTCTCCGGGCAAAGCCGTAAGCGACAGCGCCGGCGACACCTTCACCTCGGGCTTGGGCGGGTTGTCCAGTGCGCGGGGCAGCCCTGGTGGCACCTCGATGCCCAGGCCTTCGGCCACCTTGGCCGCCAGTTCGGCTGACACGTGCACCAGCGAGGCCACCATGCGCTGGCGGATCGCCGGCACCGTGACCTTGCTCAGCTCGAAGCGGAAGGCCGCGGCGATGTGGGCCTTTTCGACCTCGGTCTGGCTGTTGTAGAACAGCGTGGCCTGGTTGTAGTGCTCGGCGAACTTCTCGGGCTTGCCCCGCACCTTGTCGTCCTTGATCGGTTGCGGGAAGGACACGAAGCCCTTCACACCGGCCTGGAAAGGGCAGCCGCCACCGAGCGAGTTGGGCTCGTAGGCCACACGACCGCGTGCGATGGCCTGGCGGTGCAGCCCGTCGCGCTGGTTGTTGTGCACCGGTGCGATCGGCGAATTGATCGGGATCTCGTGGAAGTTGGGGCCGCCCAGGCGGCTGATCTGCGTGTCCACGTAAGAATGGATGCGGCCTGCCAGCAGCGGGTCGTTGCTGAAGTCGATGCCGGGCACCACGTGGGCGGTGCAAAAGGCCACCTGTTCGGTTTCAGCGAAGAAATTGTCCGGGTTGCGGTTGAGCACCAGGCGGCCCACCGGTGTCACGGGGATCAGCTCTTCGGGGATGAGCTTGGTCGAATCCAGGATGTCGAAGCTGAACTTGTCGGCCTGCTCCTCGGTGAAGACTTGCAGGCCCAGCTCCCACTCGGGATACTCACCGGCCTCGATGGCGTCCCACAGGTCGCGGCGGTGGAAGTCAGGGTCGGCGCCCATGATCTTGACGGCCTCGTCCCACACCAGCGAGTGAGTGCCCTGCTTGGGCTTCCAGTGGAACTTGACGAACTGCGATTCGCCCTTGGCATTGACCAGCCGGTAGCTGTGCACCCCGAAGCCCTGCATCATCCGGTAGCTGCGGGGGATCGCACGGTCGGACATGGCCCACAGCAGCATGTGGGTGGATTCAGGCATCAGGGACACAAAATCCCAGAAGGTGTCGTGTGCCGAGGCTGCCTGAGGAATGCCGTTGTGGGGCTCAGGCTTGACCGCGTGGACCAGGTCCGGGAACTTCATCGCATCCTGGATGAAGAACACGGGGATGTTGTTGCCCACCAGGTCCCAGTTGCCTTCGTCGGTGTAGAACTTGACGGCGAAGCCGCGCACGTCGCGTGCCGTGTCGACCGAGCCGCGCTCGCCAGCGACGGTGGAGAAGCGCACGAACACAGGCGTGACCTTGCCCGCTTCCGCAAAGAGGCTGGCGCGCGTCAGGTCGGTGAGCGGGCCGTAGGCCTCGAAGAAGCCATGGGCGCCGGAGCCGCGCGCATGCACGATGCGTTCGGGGATGCGCTCATGGTCGAAGTGGGTGATCTTCTCGCGCAGGATGAAGTCTTCGAGCAGCGTGGGGCCACGCAGCCCGGCCTTCAGCGAGTTCTGGTTGTCGCCGACGGGCACACCCTGGTTGGTGGTGAGCACACGGCCGGTGCTGTCGACACGGACACGGTCCAGGGTGTCGATGGTGGCGTTGTGGCCCGGCACGGGGCCGTGCCCGGTCTTGCCGCTGGCATTGGGCTCGCTCAAGGTGCTGCCCACGGTGGCTGGCGACGGCGGCGTATGCGTCACGCCCTGCGGCGGCGACACGGCACTGTCGTAGCCGAACTCGCCGGCCTTGTTGGGATTGTGGTGGGTCTCACCAGCGAGCTGGTTGACCTCGGCATCGTGCCGGGCCACGGCTTCGATGCCCGTGGCCGGTTTGCCCTTGGGGCTGGTCTTTTTCATCTCGATCCTTTTGGCGCGGGGGGGAAGCGGTGATGGCGTGTTTGCCATCAACGGGTCGTGCCAGAGGATCGTAGGAGCGAGAGGGGGCGCGAGGCTGTCGGACGATGCCGGCAATGCGTGTCGGCTGCTGCTGACAATGGTTACGTGAGGTGTCAGGCCGAGGTGTTGACCATGCCCTTGTAGGTCAACGAACTGCTCTTGTTGGACACCGCGAACACCGCCGTGGTGCTGGTGCCTTGCTGCTGTTGCATCAGCGTGGTGTAGAGCGCCATCACCCCTGCGGAGTTCTTGGCGTGGCGCGCTGCCTGGGAGATGGCCGCGTGGGAGCGGTTGGTCGACTCCAGCTCGACGGCGTTCTTGGTCAGCGATGCCAGGCGCGAGGCGAGGGAGGGAGACGACTTGTCGGCTTTCAGGGCTGCGCTGATCGTGGCCTTGTCCGCATCACTGCCTGTGATCTTCAGGCCCGCGGCGCTGTCCAGTGAAAACGCCACTTCACCCTTGAGCGAGCCTCCCATCTTGGCCACGGCGTCGCGAAGGCTCTTGGCCAGGTCCTGCTGGGTCTTGTCCAGCTCCTGCCGGCCGCGTGTGGTCTTGTACGACGTGGAGGGGCTGGCGGCGACCACCTGCTCGGTGGCGGTACTGCCCTTGGCCGGGTCGGTGGCCGAAGTGCCCGTGCCCTTGGTGTTGTCGGTGGTGGCCGATTTCGAGGGCGTGGCCGTGGTCGAGTCGCTGTCTTCAGTCTTGGCCGCGGCAGCCGCGGCCTTGGCGCGCAGGCTGTCCGAGTAGGCCAGCATCGCGCTGCTCAGGTTGAAATTGTTGTTGGCAGAGATCACGTGCGCCCCCTGTGGCCGTGGCTGATAGGGGGATGGTGCCGCGATGGCGCAGCCGGTGCTCGCCGGAATCGGCCGGTATTTTACCGCCGTTTAGCCGTCAATTCAGACTCTGAAGGGGTCAGTGCCACAGGGGCCCGCCCTCGTCGGGACCGCTCAGACGCTCGCACAGCGAGACGATGGTGCGTGCCTCGTCGACGGTGAAATCGCCGCGGGTGGTCAGTTCCTGGTAAATCGCGTCGTGCGAGGCTTCGATGGCCACAGCGGTCTGCGACGGGGTGCGGGGCACGGCGCAGATGCGCACGTCTCCATCGCGGAACACATGGATCTCGACGCGGCGGCTGCCGATCTGGCCGATGAGGTGGCGATCAGACTTGTGCATGAAGGGCTCCCGTTGTTCTGGCATGTCCTGCACAGGTTAACGACGGGTTCATGCAAACCCTGAGAAAAATTGTGAGGCCTGGCGAGCGCTTATCCGGTGATATGTCACGCTGCGGCCAAGGCAGGGGCTCGGGCCACTCTCAATGCGTCGCGCCCTGCACCGCAGGCACCACCCTGGACAGAACATGCCGCACCATCGATCGCGCCAGTTCCTGCTCGCCCAGGAACACGACGCTGCCGGCCTCGCGGGCCAGCAACTCGGCCTCGTGTTCGTTGTGGCTGCGCACCACCACCTCGATGTCCGGGTTCAGGGTGCGCGCCGTCTCGATCATCTGCCGCACCGCATGGGGCTGGGCCGTGGCGATCACCAGCATGCGTGCCTCGGCAATGTGCGCCTGGATCAGCACGCCAGGATCGGATGCGTTGCCCGTGACGGCCGGGGTGCCAGATGCACGCAATTGCTCGACGGCCTCGCGGTTCTCATCGGCGACCACGAAGGGGATGCCTTGTTCGGTCAGGGCCTGGGCCACGCGCTTGCCGACCCGGCCATAGCCGACCAGCACCACCTGCTTGGACAGGTACTTGCGGTCGGTGCTCATGGGCAGCTCGGCCAGCGGGTCGTCCGGGCGCTCAAACAGGCGGGCCAGCGGTGAGCGTTGCCGGATCCAGTTCTGGATGGGCTCGATCGCCCCGAACAGCAGCGGGTTGATGGCGATGGAGATCAGCGCACCGGCCAGGATCAGGCTGTTGCCCTCGGCTGGCAGCAGCTTCAAGCTCATGCCCAGGCCGGCCAGGATGAAGGAGAACTCACCGATCTGGGCCAGGCTGGCCGAGACCGTGAGCGCGGTGTTGAGCGGGTAGCGGAAGGCCAGCACCAGGCCCGCGGCCGCCAGCGACTTGCCCACCACGATGATGGCCACCACCGCCAGCACGTGCAGCGGTTTGTCCACCAGCACATGCGGGTTGAACAGCATGCCCACCGAGACGAAGAACAGCACGGCGAAGGCATCGCGCAAGGGCAGGGTTTCTTCAGCAGCGCGATGGCTGAACTGCGATTCACGCAGCACCATGCCGGCGAAGAAGGCCCCCAGCGCGAAAGACACGCCGAACAGCTTGGAAGATCCGTAGGCGATGCTCACGGCCGCGGCGACCACGCACAGCGTGAACAGCTCGCGAGAACCGGTCCGTGTGACCTGCCACAGCACCCACGGAAAGAAGCGCCGGCCGACCACCAGCATGATGGCCACGAAGGCCGCCACCCGCGCCAGCGTGCCTGCCAGCGTGGCCAGCAGGCTGCCGGGTGCGGCATCTGGATTGGCTTGGGGGGCACCCAGCCAGCCGGCCAGCGGTGGCAGCAGCACCAGCACCAGCACCATGGCCAGGTCCTCGACCACCAGCCAGCCCACGGCGATGCGGCCATTGACAGAATCGAGCACGCCGCGGCTTTCCAGTGCCTTCAGCAGCACCACGGTGCTGGCCACCGACAAGGCCAGCCCGAAGACCAGGGCGCCGCCCATGGGCCAACCCCAGCCCCACATGGCCACCCCCATGCCCAGCGCCGTGGCGACCACCATCTGCAGGGCGGCACCCGGCAGGGCAATCCGGCGCACCGACAGCAGATCCCCCAGCGAGAAGTGCAGCCCCACGCCGAACATCAGCAGCATCACCCCGATCTCGGCCAACTGGCTCGCGATGTCCATGTCGGCCACGTAGCCGGGCGTGGTCGGTCCGATCACGATCCCGGCGAAGAGGTAGCCCACCAGAGCGGGCATCTTCAGATGGGTGGCGATGAAACCGAAGATCAGGGCCAGGCCGAAGCCCACCGCCAGGGTGGTGATCAGGCTGAGTTCATGGTGCATCTGGGGGAGGGTCCTTTCAAGCGCGAGGGCAAGCGCGCCTTGGGCCATGACAGGCCAAAGCGGGTCAGAAATGTGGGGTTCGTTTCGAATTTAACATTCGATTCAGTCTGTGCCGAGGCCCACCCGGCAATGGGCATGGAATCCGCAGGCCAACGGATGAGCCGGAACGCCTGAGGCCGGCGCTTGATCAGGCCGTCATCAGCCAGTGCCAGCGCTCTGCGCTCTCGATCGTCACGGGGTAGAAGGCCGGTGTCAGGCCCATCTGCCGCTGCAGCCGGAAGGTGCTGCAGGCATGTTCGGGGGCCAGGCCATGGTGCTCGTCGCTGTCTTCATCGTGCAGGGCCAGCACGTCGCCACCTTGGTGCCCGAAGATCGCCAGCACCGCCTTGTGGTGGCCGGGCCAGGCCACGCGGTTGTTGCGCAGCACCGCCGAGAGGGTTTCCAGGCGGACATCATCCGTCGCGGGGTGCCAGCTCAGACACCACACGCCGATGCAGGCGTCGCGGAATGTGACCATGCATACCAATGTACAGGTCAGGGACCGCGTGCGCCAGTGAAAAAGCGCCCCTGGGGGCGCTTTTCGCAACGAACCACACGATCGTGTGGTCAGGTGGGCAAGATCAGCGGTTGCTTTCCTTGAAGATCACCCACTCGCCGTTGATCGGGCGCCAGGTCAGCGTCTTCAGGGTGGTGTCCTCGAAGTCCTGCGATACGTAGACCTGCTTGAAGGACGTCACCACATACGGGCCTTGGGCCTGGGCCTTCACGTCTTCGACGCGGATCTCGATCGGGCCCTTCTTGCCGACCAGGCGGCGGCGCTCGGTGATCCACTTGGCCGACGACATGCGGGCCGGGGCGAAGTCCTTGGCGTAGAAGGTCATGTACTTGTCCACGTCCTTGGCCATCCAGGTGGCAACCCAGTCACGCAGGCGCTGCTCCACCGTCTGCACGGCGGCAGCGGGCGCCACGGGCTGGGGCGTCACGGCCGGGGTGGGCACGGCTTCGGCGGTGGCCGGGGCCACCAGGCGGCGGGCACGGGCGTCCAGCTCTTCCTTGGTGGCCGAGCTGACGGCCACGGTGGTGGCGGGGCAGCGCTGGGCGGCGTCGTCGGCGGCCTGCCAGTTGGACGCCAGTTGGCCAGTGCCGTCGTCGTTGCGGCTCAGGCCCAGGGTGGACACCAGGCCGTTCGTGGCGGCTTGCGTGCGGGCGTAGGCCAGCTGCAGATCACCTTCGGCGTTGGCGTAAGCGCGCTTGGCGGTGTAGAGCTCGTTCTCGGCGTTCAGCAGGTCCAGCAGGCTGCGCTGGCCGATGTCGAACTGTTGGCGGTAGGCGTCACGGGCCTTCTCGATGGCCAGCACGTTGCGGTCCAGGGCGGCCAGCTGATCCTGCAGCTTGCGGATGTCGTTGTGGGCGATGGCCACCGTCTGGCGCACGTCGCGGCAAGCCTTGTCGCGCTGGTCGGCGGCCTGGTTGATCAGGTCGGCGTACTGGCGCACGCGGGCCTGGTCGGAGCCGCCGTTGTACAGGTTCCAGTTCAGCACGATCTCGGCAGCGGCGTTGCGGCTCTGGTCGAGGTTGCCGTCGAGGTTGTTGCCGCCAGCGGCGCGGGCACGGGCTTCAACCTTCGGCTGGAAGGCGCTCTTGCGGCCAGCGGCCTGGGATTCCACGGAGCGCAGGTTCTCGATGGCGGCGCTCACAGCGGTGTTGCCTGCCAGCGCGCGGGCCACGGCATCGGCGTTGCTGGCGGGAACGCCACGGTCCAGCACGCCTGGGCCGAGGGCGGCCAGTTGAGGTGCGGGCGATTCACCGACCACCCGCAGGTAGCGCGACGCCACGTCGTGCAGGTTGGCGATTTCGGTGGTCAGGTTGGAATCGGCCAGGGCCAGGCGGGCATTGGCCTGCTCGGAGTCGACGCCGCGACCGACACCGGCCTTGACCTTGGAAGCCAGTTGGTCGAACACGTACTTGTGCTGAACGTAGTTGTCTTCGGCCAGCGAGACCAGGCGGCGGTAACGCTGCACGTCGATGTAGGCGCGTGCTGCTTCGAGCGCGGTGTCTTCGGATGCGCTCAGGAATTCGAAATAGCGGGTCAGGCGGGCATGGCCCAGGCGCTCGACCTCGGTCCGGACGGCTGCGCCGTCCCACAGCACCTGGTTGACACTCAAGGCGACGCCGGATTTATTGAAGGAGCGACCTTCGTCAGGTGTGCGCGTGTCGTACCGATTGTAGGCACGGCCGGCGTCGGCAGACAGGTTGACCTGGGGCAGGTAACCGCCGCGGGCCACATCGACCTCGTTGGCAGAAGCACGCAGGGCATTGAAACGCGCCGTCACTTCCGGGTTGTTGGCGATGGCCTTCTGGGCAGCAGCAGCCAGGCTGTTGGCAGCGGGCACTTGCTGCGTTTGCGCTTCAGCGGCCAGGCACAGCACGGCCAGCGTGGTGGCCGTCAGGGCGTTGCGAAAATGGATCTTGGTCACGGTTTTAGCCTCCGGCGATCGGACAACATGGACGAGTCAGGGCGACAACTGACACCTCGGGATGCCCCTTATTCATAAAAACTTATAGATTCTTGCATCAATTTGTACATTGGGGGGACGCCGGATCAGGGGGACCGGCAAATGAGCGGTGCCAGCCTGGGGCAGCCAGGCGCGGAGGTCAAGTTCACCGGCCGTCGGCCGATGACACGACGATGACCCTTTTGGCCTTGTCCGGAAACGCCGACTGCTGATGCGCATGCCCTCATGGCCCATGCTGAGCGCTACGTGGTACACGGCCCAAAAGGCCGGTATGCGCGTGGCCCTGGGCATGTGCGAGCGCTTGATCAGGCTGTTGAAAAGCCGGCTGCTTTGGCGCCATGGCCAAGCCTTGGGCGTGGTGGCCCTGCTGTGTCTGTTGCTGCATGGCAACGCTCTGGACTCGTCCAAGCTGCTGCAGTCGGCCCAGCGTTTCAGCCCTGCCGCCGTGCAGCGTACCCAGGCGCTGGTGCAGGAGATGGAAGCCGTGGGCAATGGTCCAGAGGACGAGAAACTCAAGGCCATCAACAACTTCTTCAACCGCACGGTGCAGTTCCGAGATGACCGCGATGCCTGGGGCATGGTCGATTACTGGGCCAGCCCGCTGGAGTTGCTCAACAAGGGGCAGGGCGATTGCGAGGATTACGCCATTGCCAAGTATTTCTCCTTGATCTCAATGGGCGTGGCGCCTGCCAAGATGAGAATGGTCTATGTCAGGGCCCAGCTGGGCGGGGGGGTGCAGGCGCACATGGTGTTGGCCTACTACCCAGAACCCACGGCCGAGCCTCTGATTCTCGACAACCTGATCACGGACATTCGTCCGGCTTCGCGGCGGCCTGACTTGGCACCGGTGTTCAGCTTCAATGCCGAAGGCTTGTGGCAGGGCGTTGGTGGGTCGTCTGCGGGGGACCCGGTGGCGCGCCTGTCGCGCTGGCGGGACATACTGAGCAAAGCCAAGGCCGAAGGATGGTGGTGAAAAAGATGCTTTGGCAGGAGGCGCTATGTCGCTGATTCGTCAGATCTGGCTGTTGCTTGCAGTGACCTTGTTGATGGCGTTCCTGGGCAGCTTCGGCGTCTGGATGGCGTCTGCGCGAGGCTATCTCGAAACCCAGTTGAGGCTCAAGAATGCGGACAACGCGCAGTCGTTGGCGTTGAGCCTGTCGCAGCAAAGAGGCGACATGTCGCTGATGGACCTGGCGGTGTCGGCCCAGTTCGACACGGGGTTCTACAAGCAGATCGTGCTCAAGGATCCGGCCGGGCATGTCATCTCCAACCACGAAGCCGATGCCCGGGCCGGCCTGGGGCATGCCCCCGCCTGGTTCGTCGGCTTCGTGTCGATCGACTCCACGCCCGGGGTGGCCCAGGTGACGGATGGCTGGCGGGCACTGGGTTCGGTCGAGGTCATCAGCCACTCGGGCTTTGCCTATGACCAGCTCTGGGACGGCAGCCTGAAGACCGCCATGTGGCTGGCCGTGCTGGGCGGTCTGGCCGGGCTGCTGGCCTCGCTGGGCGTGAGGGGCATCCGCCGTCCGCTGGACGCCACCGTGGGCCAGGCCCAGGCGCTGATGGAGCGCCGCTTCATCACCGTCGAAGAGCCGCGCGTGCCCGAGCTGGCCCGCCTGAGCCAGGCCATGAACATGGTGGTCTCGCGCCTGAAGTTCCTGTTCGAAGAGCAGGCCACGCAGGTGGAGCAGTTGCGCCAGCAGGCCCATTGCGACACCTTGACGGGCCTGTCGCACCGCAAGCACTTCATGGGACAGTTGCAGGCCTCGCTGTCCAGCGAGGATGGGCCGGCCAGTGGCGTGCTCTACCTGGTGCGCCTGATGGACCTGGCCGGTGTGAACCGCAATCTGGGCCACCGCCAGACCGATGCCTTGCTGCAGCGCCTGGCCCAGTTGCTGCTGGAGGTGACCCACGGCATCCCTGGCGTGGCCCTGGGGCGACTGAATGGTGGCGACTTCGCCGTGAGCCTGAGCGAGAGCGACACCCCACTGCCTCAGCCCGAGTACCTGGCCGATGCGCTCAAGCGCATGTTCTCCGAGCAGGCCATCAACGGCCAAGCCGTGGTCGGCGCAACGCCCTGGCTGCGTGGCATGCCCATGGCCCAGGTGCTGGCCTCGGCCGACTCGGCACTGGCCCGTGCGGAAAGCCGTGGCAACTTCTCGGTTGAGACCGCCGATCTGAGCGCGGCCCGCGCGGTGCCCACCATGGGCGAAGACGAATGGCGCCGCCGCTTGAACTCGGCCCTGGCCGGCCGCCGCGTCCAACTGGTGCGCTTCCCGGTGGTCGACCGCGATGGCCGCCTGGTGCACCACGAGTGCCCGATGCGCCTGCAGCTCGATCCGGGCGGCACCTACGAGGCCGCGGCGGTGTGGCTGCCCATGGCACTGCGCTGCGGCCTGATGTCGCAGATCGACGAGCAGGCCGTGCTGATGGCCCTGGAGCAGATCGCCCAGGATGGCATCCCGCGTGGCGTGAACCTGTCGCCCGCATCGCTGAGCGACAGCGGCTTCGTGCCGCGTCTGCGCGCCCATCTGCTGGCCGCGCCCCAGGCGGCCAATGCGCTGTGGCTGGAGGTGGCCGAGAGCGCCGCCCTTGACCGCTTCGAGCTGGTGCGCGAGCTGTGCAAGCAGCTCAGGCCGCTGGGCGTGCGCATTGGGCTGGAACATGCCGGCGAGCGCCTGACGCGCATCGAGTTCCTGTTCGAGGCAGGGCTGGACTACGTGAAACTCGATGCCTCGGTGGTGCAGGGCGTGGCGCATGACCTGGCCCGCAAGGCCTTCGTCAGCGGCACGGTGAGCATGTTGCGCAGCCTGGGCCTGAACGTTTACGCCGAGGGGGTGGGCGATGCCGAAGACATCGGGGCGCTGTGGCCTTGCGGTGTGGATGGGGTGACCGGCCCGGCGGTGAAGCTGGCCTAGTGGCCCTGCAGGCTGGCTTGAGCAGGCCGGCTTCTCCAAACAGCCTGACCATGAAAAAAGCCCGCCGGATGGCGGGCTTTTTATTGGGCGCTGCCGATCAGTGGTTGTCCACCAGCAGCTTGCCGCGGGTCATCAGCTCGGCGATCACCTGGTTGTCGCTGGCCGAGGCACCCAGGCCCAGGTCACCGCGCAGGTTCACGTTTTGCAGCACGATGGTCTGGTCTTCCGCCTTGGCATCGTAGCCGGCTGTGAAGCCGCCCGTGGTGCTGACGTGGACGACCGTCGAGCCGGGCTGGCTGGTGGTGTCGAAGTCCAGGAACTGGCTCAGGTTGCCCGTGCCACCGACGGTGTGCTCGCCGCTCAGCAGGTCGCGCAGGTCGAGCACGTCGCCACCGGCAGAGCGGGCCACGGTGTCGAAATCGACGATGGTGTCCACCGCGTGCGTGACGCCCACGGTCGTGCCGTTGGTGCCCGTGCTGGCCGTGGCGGTGCCCTGGTCGGACAGGCTCCAGGCGAACACGTCCGACGAGGCCGAGTGACCGGTCAGCGTCAGCGGGGTCGACACGCTCAAGCCCACGTCGATGGCGTGCGTGAACTCACCGGTCAAGGCGTCGTGGGTCAGCGTCACGGCCGAATCGACCGTGGCACTCAAGGACACATCGACCTTGGTGTCGAGCACGTCCTGGATGGTGTCCACGTGCACCGAGATCAGGCCGGCCGAGGCGGTGTCCGTGCTGGACAGGCCGTAGGCGTCGGTGGCCTTGATGGTCATGGTGGGCAGCAGGTCGGCCGACACGCCCAGCAGCTCGGCCGGGTCGTACACCAGCGTGGCCAGCAGCTTGTTGACCAGGGCGTAGTCCACCGTGCCGCCGGCCGTGGCCGAGGTGATCACGATGTGGCGCGTGTCATTGCCGCTGATGTTGAAGCCATAGCTCTGGGCCAGGGCCGTGTCGATGGTGAGCTTGCTGTGGTCGCCACCCAGGCCGATCAGCCCCAGGATGTCGTTGGCCAGGCCGCCCACCGACAGCAGGTTCTTGACCGACAGGTCGATGCGGGTGAGGTTGTTGTCCACATCGTAGACGCCCAGGTGCTGGTGGCTGCTGAAGTTCAGGATCGGATCGACCGAGACATCCACCAGGCCCAGCAGGCCGCCGTGCGAGGCGATGCGGGCGAGCGGCGCGTCGTTCACCGGCGTGACGTTGAAGGTCAGCGTGTTGGGCGTGGTGTCGTAGACCCCTGCGCGGTCGGCGACCGAGAAGGTCATCTTGGCGTAGGTGCTGCCGTTCTCGTTGGCATCGGGCTTGAACACCAGCGAGCCGATGTCCGAGGCGGCGATGACCTGGCCGGCCACCACGGCCTTGCCGTTGAGCGAGAGCTGGCCGTCGGTGGGCAGCGTGTCGATGCGCACCACGCTGAGGCGGTCACCGGTATCGCTGTCCTTGAAGCCGAAGTCCGACACCTGCAGGTGGTAGGTGGTGTCTTCTGCCAGGCTGACGGTGCCGTCGGTGCCTTCAGGTGCGTGATTGACGGTCGTCAGGGTGAGCGTGCCGCTGCCCTTGTCGCCGTCCTTGTCGACGATGGTGTAGCTGAAGGTGTCACCGGTGTTGCCGGCCGGGCGGGTGTAGGTGTACTCACCCGTGGCCAGGTTCAGCTCGATGCGGCTGCCGGAGCTGAGCGTGATGGTCTGGATGCCGGTGGCGGCGTCATAGGTGGACGAGGTCTGGTTGGTGGCCGAGAAGGCCGTGACAGCCTTCAGACCATCGGCACCGGCCAGGCCGGACAGGCTGCCGTGCTCCACGGTGACCACGCTGTTGTCCAGGTAGGTCTTGACCGCGGTGTTGCTGGTCAGGATGACGGCTGGGCGCTCGGTCTCGCTGGCACCGTTGTAGGCGATCGGCTCCAGGTACTTGAGGTTCGACGAGCTGGCACCGTTGATGCCCATGGCATAGCTGTCGATGTCGTTGGCCTTGAGGAAGGCTTCCCACTTCGTCTTGTCGCTGCCGGTGTCCACTTCACGGCCCTTGGTGGGTTCACCATCGGAGAAGAAGTAGGACACGTTCACCGCACCGGCCAGCTTGCCGGAGGCGTTGAAACCGGTCTGTGCCGAGGCCAGGGCCGCGTCGTAGTTGGTGCCGCCGTTGGCGCTCAGCTTGTCGACGAAGGTCTTGGCGTCGGACAGCGTCATCCAGGTGGCGCGGGCACTGGCCGAGTCGGAGAAGGTGACGATCTGCACGCGCACATCGCCCAGCTCGCCGTAGTGGTCCAGCAGGCCCTTGATGGTGGCCTTCAGGCCATTGACCGTCTTGTCGGCCAGCGCATTCTCCATGCTGCCCGACACGTCGACCACGAGCATCACGTTGGTCGACTGCGTGGCGGGGCTGATGTACTGCGTCTGGTTGCCGCTGGCGGGCGAGTCGTCCTCGACGTTGAGCGTGAGCGTGCTGGTCGAGGTGGACACGCCATTGCTGGCCTGCACCGTCAGCTGGATGCTGCGCACGTCTTCCGTGGTGGTGTTGGCGTGGTCGACCGGGCCTTGCAGGCTGACCTGGTAGTTGCCGTTGCTGTCGATGCTGGCGGTGATGATGGTCTTGCCGCTGGCCGAGCCGACCAGCGGGTTGTCCACCGTGCCGGTGCCGCTCCAGGTGATGGTTGAACCACCGCTGGTCAGGCCCGACGGGCCGGACAGCGTGATGGTGTTGTTGCCGCCGTCTGCATCGGTCACGGACAGCTTGCCCGAGGCGGAGGTGGCATTGGTGGTGTCGGGGCTGCCAGTGCTGTCGGCGATGCCGTTGGACAGGCCTTCTTCCGACAGGCTGGCCGAGCCGGAGCCGACCATGGCCACATCGTCCACCGGGGTGACATCGATGGTGATGGGTGCCTGGGCGGTGCCGCCGTGGCCATCGGAGAGGGTGTAGCTCAGCGACAGGGTGCCGTTGTAGTTGGGCGCCGGGGTGAAGGTGAGCGTGCCGTTGCCATTGAGGCTGATCGTGCCTTCGGGCAGGACCACGGGGGTCGTGGTGCTGATGGGGCTGCCATTGACAGCGGTGATGCTCAGGCTGTCGCCATCCACATCGCTGTCGTTGGTGCGTGGGTCGAACGTGACGATGCTGTCCTCGGCCACGGTGACGTGGTCGGGGGTGGCCGTCGGGTTGTCGTTGACGGGCGTGACACCGACCTTGACGGTCGAGGTGGCGGTGCCGCCATGGCCGTCGCTGATGGAGACGGTGAAGACGTCGGAGCCGTTGTAGTCCTTGCCGGGGGTGTAGGTCCAGGTGCCGTCCGTGTTGACGACCACCGTGCCGTGCGCTGGGGTTGTGCCGCCCAAGGTGTAGGTCAGCGGATCGCCATCGGCATCGGTGGCCTTGACCTGGCCCTTGACGGGCGTGTCTTCAGGCGTGGTGACGCTGTAGGTGCCTGTGACGGGGTCAAAGTTCGGATCGGTCGGGTCTTCGGGCTTGGGCGGGTCGTTCGCCGGTGTCACGCCGATGGTGACCGTGGACGTGGCGGTGCCGCCCTGACCGTCGCTCACCAGCACGGTGAAGACGTCGGAGCCGTTGTAGTCCTTGGCCGGGGTGTAGGTCCAGGTGCCGTTGGCGTTGACGACGACCGTGCCATGGGCCGGGCTGGTGCCGCCCAGGGCGTAGGTCAGCACGTCGCCATCGGCATCGGTGGCCTTGACCTGGCCGGAGACGGGCGTGTCTTCAGGCGTGATGGCCTTGTAGTTGCCGGTGGCCGGGTCGTAGCTGGTGCCCGGGCGGTTGGGGTCGGTAGGCGTATCAGTGATGACGGGCGGATCGTTGACCGGCGTCACACCGATCTTCACGGTGGAGGTGGCGGTGCCGCCATGGCCGTCATCGACCAGCACGGTGAAGCTGTCGTTGCCGTTGTAGTCCTTGGACGGGGTGTAGGTCCAGGTGCCGTCGGCATTGACGACCACGGTGCCGTGCGTCGGGGTGGTGCTGCCCAGCTTGAAGGTGAGCGTGTCGCCGTCCACGTCGGTGGCCTTGACCTGGCCCTTGACGGGCGTGTCTTCAGGCGTGGTGACGCTGTAGGTGCCGGTGGTCGGGTCGAAGTTCGGGTTGTTCGGATCTTGAGGCGTCGGGTTGTCGTTGACCGGCGTCACACCGATCTTCACGGTGGATGTGGCGGTGCCGCCATGGCCGTCATCGACCAGCACGGTGAAGCTGTCGTTGCCGTTGTAGTCCTTGTTCGGCGTGTAGGTCCAGGTGCCGTCGGCATTGACGACCACGGTGCCGTGTGTCGGGGTGGTGCTGCCGAGCTTGAAGGTGAGCGTGTCGCCGTCCACGTCGGTGGCCTTGACCTGGCCCTTGACGGGCGTGTCTTCAGGCGTGGTGACGCTGTAGGTGCCGGTGGTCGGGTCGAAGTTCGGGTTGTTCGGATCTTGAGGCGTCGGGTTGTCGTTGACCGGCGTCACACCGATCTTCACGGTGGATGTGGCGGTGCCGCCATGGCCGTCATCGACCAGCACGGTGAAGCTGTCGTTGCCGTTGTAGTCCTTGGACGGGGTGTAGGTCCAGGTGCCGTCGGCATTGACGACCACGGTGCCATGCGCCGGCTTGGTGCTGCCCAAGGTGTAGGTCAGCGTGTCGCCATCGACGTCGGTGGCCTTGACCTGACCGGAGACGGCGGTGTCCTCGGGCGTCGTGGCCTTGTAGTTGCCAGTGGTCGGGTCGTAGGTGGTGCCGGGATGGTTGGGGTCGGTCGGCGTGTCGGTGATGACGGGTGGGTCATTGACTGGCGTCACGCCGATGGTGATCGTGGACGTGGCCTTGCCGCCATGGCCGTCATTGACCAGCACGGTGAAGACATCGGAGCCGTTGTAGTCCTTGGCAGGCGTGTAGGTCCAGGTGCCATCGGTGTTGACAACGACGGTGCCGTGGGCTGGCGAGGTGCCGCCCAGGGTGTAGGTCAGTGTGTCGCCATCGGCGTCAGTGGCCTTGACCCGGCCGGACACGGGGGTGTCTTCGGGTGTCGCTGCCTTGTAGTTGCCTGTGGTCGGGTCGAAACTCTGGCCGGGCACGTCCGGATCGGTGAGCACCGGCACGTTGTTCTCCGCTGAACCGCTGCCTTGGGCGGTCACGCTGGAGACAGTGTCGTACACGGTGGCCGTGACGGTGACCTTGACATCCCCCACGTGGTCGCTGGGCAGTGTCATGACCAGGCCGGTGAGTGTGACGGCATGGGTGACCGGATCCACCGACACCTGGTAGTCACCGCTGCTCGACAGCGGCAGCGTCCAGGTACCGTCCGCGTTCTTCGTTCCCACCGACAGCGTGGCATCGCTGGGAACGGAGATCACCAACGCACTCACATGCTCGGAATGATCGATGTCGGTCGGCGTTGCCGTCACGGTGATCGGGATGCTCTCGCTCGCAACGTAGGTGACGTTGTTGATGATGTAGTCGTCGTGAGACCCCGGTGCCGTGAAGTCGATGCGGCTGATCGAGGCCCCGTTGTCTGCCTTGAGCGTGATCGCGGGGTCGATCTGGTCGGTGATCCCGGTGACCACGCCGCTGCCGATGACATTGCCGCTGGCGTCGTACAGGGTGTAGGCGGCATGCTCCGTCGGCGACAGCCATGAGAACTGGACCGTGGCGCTGCTGGCCGGGTGGTCCAAGGCAATGGACAGCTTCTCGGATGTCTGCGTGGCGCGGTCGTGTCCCAACTCGGGTGGTTCGCCATCGTTGCCAGTGTCTGCGGAGACGCTGCCAGCCACGCCGAAACCGGCCACATTGATACCGTTCACCGTGCTGACCGTGCCGACGGATCCGTCGAAATTGGTGGC
The DNA here is from genome assembly GCF_003933735.1 of Aquabacterium soli. GTDB lineage: Bacteria > Pseudomonadota > Gammaproteobacteria > Burkholderiales > Burkholderiaceae_C > Aquabacterium > Aquabacterium soli. The sequence continues at coordinate 120,271 of NZ_RSED01000008.1, forward strand.
CGTGACCTTGAAGCCAAGGTCTGTGGCCGTGGCATTGTCCTTGGTGATCGCCACCACGTCGGCACTGGCATTGCCGAGCGACACGGTGACCACCGGGATGTCGGCCACCGGGGCGATGTTCACTGTCACCGTAGAGCTGACCTTGCCGCCGTGGCCATCGTCCACCACCACGGTGAAGCTGTCGCTGCCACTGTAGTCCTTGCCCGGCGTGTAGGTGTAGCTGCCGTCGGCCGCGACCTCCACGGTGCCATGGGTCGGATCATTGCCCTTGGTGAAGGTCAGCGTGTCGCCGTCTACGTCCGTGGCGGCCACCTTGCCCACCACCGTTGCGTCCTCAGAGGTGGTGACCTTGTAGGTGTTCGTTGTCGGGTCGAAGTCCTGGCCCGGCACGTTCGGGTCGGTGAGCACGGGAGGGTCGTTCACCGGATTGATGCCAACATTGACGGTGGAGGTGGCGGTGCCGCCATGGCCGTCGGAGACGGTGACGGTGAAGACGTCGGAGCCGTTGTAGTCCTTGGATGGCGTGTAGGTCCAGGTGCCATCGGCGTTGACGACCACGGTGCCATGTGCGGGCGAGGTCTTGCCCAGGGTGTAGGTCAGCGTGTCACCGTCGGCATCGGTGGCTTTGACTTGGCCGGAGACGGGGGTGTCTTCGTCGGTGGTGACGTTGTAGTTGCCGGTGGCCGGATCGAACGTCGGGTTGTCCGGGTCTTCGGGCTTGGGCGGATCGTTCACCGGCGTGACGCCGATGTTGACGGTGGACGTGGCAGTGCCCCCGTTGCCGTCGGACACGAGCACGGTGAAGACGTCGGAGCCGTTGTAGTCCTTGGATGGCGTGTAGGTCCAGGTGCCATCGGCGTTGACGACCACGGTGCCATGTGCGGGCGAGGTCTTGCCCAGGGTGTAGGTCAGCGTGTCACCGTCGGCATCGGTGGCTTTGACTTGGCCGGAGACGGGGGTGTCTTCGTCGGTGGTGACGTTGTAGTTGCCGGTGGCCGGATCGAACGTCGGGTTGTCCGGGTCTTCGGGCTTGGGCGGATCGTTCACCGGCGTGACGCCGATGTTGACGGTGGACGTGGCAGTGCCCCCGTTGCCGTCGGACACGAGCACGGTGAAGACGTCGGAGCCGTTGTAGTCCTTGGATGGCGTGTAGGTCCAGGTGCCATCGGCGTTGACGACCACGGTGCCGTGCTCGGGGGAAGTCTTGCCCAGCGTATAGGTCAGTGTGTCGCCATCGACGTCGGTGGCCTTGACCTGGCCCGACACGGACGTGTCCTCGGGCGTGGTGACCTTGTAGTCTCCGGTGGTCGGGTCGAAGGTGGTGCCCGGGAAGTTCGGGTTGGTCGGGTCGTCGGTGATGACGGGTGGGTCATTGACCGGCGTCACGCCGATGGAGACGGTGGACGTGGCCGTGCCGCCCCTGCCGTCCGACACCAGCACGGTGAAGCTGTCTGCGCCGTTGTAGTCCTTGCCGGGTGTGTAGGTCCAGGTGCCGTCGGCATTGACGACCACGGTGCCATGAGCCGGCGCGGTGCCGCCCAGGGCATAGGTCAGCGGGTCGCCATCGGCGTCAGTGGCTTTGACTTGGCCGGACACCGGCGTGTCTTCGGGCGTCGTGACCTGGTAGTTTCCGGTGTTCGGGTCGAAGCTGGTCGTGGGGCGGTCGGGATCGGTCGGCGTGTCCGTGATGACGGGGGCGTCATTGGCATCTTGCGGCGGCTCGGCGGCTTGCACGGCTTGGGCTTGGGTTCGGTCATCGGTGCCGTAGGTGAACTCCTGCGGGTTGACACCTTCGTTGACGCGGTCCACGCGCAGGCCCTCGCCCAGCGTGCTGCCGCCGCCGCCACCGGCCAGACCGGCCGCGGTGGCATCGTCCGCATTGCCATTGTTCACTGCGGCGATCACATCGTCGATGTTGTCACCGGGGAGCACCGTGGCGGCCGCCTTGGTCTTCGCGGAGGTGGCATCGGCCTTCTGCTCGGCCAGCAGTGCTTCGGCCTGCGCGTTGTGCGCGGCGATGTCACGAGGGGTCCACAGGGCGCCCTGGGTGTCCGTCACCTGGATCTGGGCACCTGCGGCCGAGATGATGCGGTCACCAGGGTGGATGACATCGCCGACCTGCAGAGGGCGGGCCGGTCCGCCGTTGGCGGGGGTGACGCTGACATTGCCCTTCAGGCTGCTGACGGTGCCAACCGGCACTTGTGTGGTGGTGACCATGGAAATCCTCTCGAAACGTAACAACCGGCCGGGCTCTAGATTGAAGCCTGCACCCCCCGCGAGCAAGGGGTTGACCGGGGGCGTCCGAGAACTAATCCACTCCCCGACCGGATATTTATGCGCTTAAGCCCCTTCGTCAGGCCGTCCGCGGTTTCCGAAAGCCGGAGGCGCGCAAACCGACGAACGAACCCATGGCTCAAGCTGGCCGCTATTTCGACCGAATCGAACGGAAATGAAGGAATTGCGCACGGATTCGTGCCGCCGATGGGCCCATTGCGCCCAGAGCCTTCCCAGGCCCCGGGCTGCCGACATCAGCGCTCTCGCAGCGCGTAGTTCTTGGCCTTGAGAACCGGCTTGAGCAGGTAGGCCATCACGGTCTTCTTGCCCGTGAGAATGTCCACTTCGGCCGTCATGCCCGGGATGATCGGCATCTTCTCGCCGAAATTGGGCAGGGTGGTGCGCACCCGCACCACGTAATAGGTGTTGATGCCGCGCTCGTCCGTGATGGTGTCGGGGCTGATGTTCTCGACCTTGGCATCCAGGCCGCCATAGATGGAGAAATCGTAGGAGGTGAACTTGACGGTGGCGGCCTGACCCGGGTGGATGAAGGCAATGTCCTTGGGTTGCACGCGCGCCTCCAGCACCAGGGCGTCGTCCAGCGGCACGATCTCGACGATGTCCTTGCCAGGCTGCACCACGCCGCCCACGGTGTTGGCCATCAGGCGCTGCACCCGGCCCCGCACGGGTGATTTCACCTGGGCCTTGTCCACCTTGTCGACCAGCGCCACGGCGCCTTCATTCATGCTGTTGAGGCGGCTCAGCGTTTCGGACAGTTCCTTGCGGGCTTCGTTGCGGAAAGAAAGCTCTGTCTCCTGGATCTTGCGGGACGCCTCGGCGATGGAGGCCTGCACACGGGCGCTCTGGGCCCCGGCCTGCTCCATGTCGCCTCGGGACCGGGTCAGGTCACGCTCCAGCCGCAGGATCTCCACCTCGGAGACAGCGCCAGTGGTCAACAAGGGCTTGGTCTTGTTCAGTTCCTGTTGCGACAGCTCCAGGCTGCGGGTGGCCGATTCGCGTTTGGCGCGCACTTCGCTGAGCTCCTGCTGGCGTTGCGCCAGCTGCTGCTGGCTGATGCCGATCAGGGCCGACAACTCCGAGCGCCGGGAATCGTAGAGCTGGGTTTCTTCGTCGACGACACGCTGCTCTTCGGGGCCACTGGCGATCGGTGGCACGAAGCTCGTGCCCTCGGCCAGTGATTTCAGGCGGATGGCCTTGACCTTCAGCGAGAAGGTCTGCGCGGCGCTCTCGCGCACGCCGGAGGTGGCGCGCGTCTCGTCGATCTTGAGCAGCATCTGGCCAGCCTCGACCACCTGGCCTTCCTGCACCAGGATCTCGGTGACCACGCCGCCGTCCAGCGCCTGGATCACCTGCAGCTGCTTGGAGGGCACCACCTTGGCTTCGCCCTTGGTCACCTCGTCCACGTGGGCGAACGAGGCCCAGACGATCAGCAGCACCACGATCAGCAGGGCGGTGCGCACCAGGGTCTGGGCGCGGTAGGTGGTGGCGGTGGACATCACCGCGTCGGCCTCCATCTCGAAATTGCGCATGCCGGCCGCTTCGGCCGTGGCGGGCGAGATGCGGGGGCCCGTGATGCGGTCGAGGACGCGGTCGGTGATGGGTGCCAGGCGCAGGCGGATGGATTCGAGCAGGCCCAGGATCGACTTGCCGGCGTTCATGAGGATTTTCATGGTCGTGGGTTCCTCAGCTGGCGCGGGCGATGCGTCCTGCGGACAGTGCCTGCAGGATGCGCTCACGGGGCCCGTCGGCCACGATCTTGCCCTGGTCGACCACGATCACGCGGTCCACGAAGGCCAGCATGGAGGTGCGGTGCGTCACCAGCAGCACCGTCTTGCCCTGAGTGAACTCGGCCATGCGCTGCGTGACGAAGGCTTCGGTCGAGAAGTCCATCGCGCTGGTAGGTTCGTCCAGCAGCAGCAGCGGCGCGTTGTGCAGTACCGCGCGGGCGATGCCCACGCTCTGGCGCTGGCCGCCTGACAGCAGCTCGCCGCGCTCGCCCACCTGCATGTCAAAGCCTTGAGGATGGCGGTGCACGAAATCGGTCATGCCGGCCATCTCGGCCGCAGCCACCACGGATTCGTCCACCGCGTGGGGCATGCCGAAGGTGATGTTGTCGCGCAGCGAGCCGTAGAACAGGGTCACATCCTGCGAGACATAGCCCAGGTTGCGGCGCACGTCGGCCGGGTCCAGCTGGCGCATGTCGATGCCGTCCAGCAGCACCGAGCCTTCCTTGGGCTGGTACAGGCCCAGCACCAGTTTCTGGATCGTGGTCTTGCCCGAACCCACCTTGCCGATGAAGGCTACTTTCTCGCCCGCGTTGATCTTGAAGCTCAGGCCATCGAGGGCCGCATCCTGCCGATTGGGGTAGGCGAAGGACACGTTGCGGAACTCGATCTCGCCCTTGAGCTCGCGGCGCTGGATGAAGGTCTTGCCTTCGGGGCGCTCGACGGGCTTTTCCATGATCTGCTCGAGCGATTCGAGCGCGGTGCGCGCGCCCTGGTACTGCATCAGCAGGCCCACGATCTGCCCGGCAGGCGCCAGCGCACGGCCGGCCAGCATGTTGGCCGCGATCAGGCCCCCCATGGTCAGGCTCTTGTCGGTGATCAGGTACACGCCGATGATCACGATGGTGACCGAGACCAGTTGCTGCAAGGTCGAGGTGGTGTACATGGCGCTGGACGACAGCCCGCGCATCTTCACGTTGGTGGCGGCCAGGAACTCGTTGGCCCGCTCCCAGCGCGACTGGATCACGCCCTCGGCGCCCTGTGCCTTGATGGTCTCGATGCCGGTCAGGCTCTCGACCAGCGTGGCGTTGCGCTGGGCCGAGGCCTGGTAGGTGGTCTGCGACAGCTCGTGCAGGCGGTGTTGCAGCACGTAGCCGGCCACCAGCACGATCAGGAACACGGTGACCACGGGGATCACCAGCCAGGGCGAGATCCAGGCGATGACCGCCACGAACAGCAGGCCGAAAGGCAGGTCGATCAGCGCGGTGACGGTGCTCGAGGCGATGAAATCGCGCACCTGCTCGAAACCGCGCAGGTTGGATGCGAAGGAGCCGACCGACTGGGGTCGGTTCTCCAGCTTCATGCCCAGCACGCTTTCCATCAGCCGCGCCGAGATCTTGACGTCGATGCGGGCGCTGGCCTCGTCCACGAAGTGGCTGCGCAGCAGGCGCATGAACAGATCGCTGCCCAGCACCAGCGCCACGCCCACGGCCAGGGCCCACAATGTTTCGACCGCATGGTTGGGCACCACCCGGTCGTACACGTTCATCGAGAACAGCGGGAAGGCCAGCGCGAAGATGTTGACCAGCAGCGCGGCCCACAGCACATCCTTGTAGACGAAGCGCTGGGCCAGCACGGCGCCCCAGAACCAGTGGCCGGATTTGGTGGCCCGCACCTCTGGTGCGCGTTCGTCGAACCGGAAATGCGGCCGGGCGAACAGCACGGCGCCGCTGTAGCGACTGGTCAGTTCGTCGGGGCTCAGGGTGATGGCACCCTGTCCGGTTTCAGGGAAGAGCACGCGCAGGCGCCCATCGCTCTCGCGTCCCAGCAGCACGCAGGCATGGTGGCCGTGCAGCAGCAGGATGGCCGGCAGCGTCAACGGATCGATCTGGTCCACCGGCAGGCGCTGCACGCGCGTGGCCAGCCCGGCGCGGGCGGCGGCGCGTTCGGCCAGCGTGAGCGACAAGGGCCCCTTGTCCAGCGGCAGCCCGGCCGACAGCGATGCCCGCGAGGCGGACACCCCGTGCAGGCGGCACACCTCGATCAGGCAGTCGAGCAGGGGGTCGGGGCCGATCAGGTCTTCGCGCAGGCGCAGCGCGGTGGCAGCCTCTTGTGCGGAAGGATTTGAAGGGCTGGGAGGAGCATCGGTGGGCGCCAGCGGGCCTGCCTGTGGTTTATCGGGTGCGTTCATGAGCCTGTTGCGTGGCCTGTGTGGGGGCCGGCGCGCTGAGAGTCAACCGGGTCTTCAGCGGATATCGGCACAATGCACGCCGAATTGACCCGTGCTGCGGTCGGCAAAGAATCGTTCCAGCGTCAATTTCACTGTCCGGAAGGCCAACTCCTGCCACGGAATGTCGGCCTCGGAGAACAGCTTGGCCTCGATGGTCTCGGGGCCGGGGTTGAAATCGGTGTCCAGCAGGCGGGCGCGGTAGAAGAAATGCACCTGGCCGGCACTGACCACATCCATCACGCAATACAAGCCTTGCATCTCGATGCGGGCGCCGGCTTCCTCGTCGGTTTCCCGGCGGGCGCCTTCCTCGCAAGTCTCGCCCAGTTCCATGAACCCTGCAGGCAGGGTCCAGTAACCCTTGCGAGGCTCGATGTTTCGGCGGCACAGCAGCACCTGGTCACCCCAGACGGGCAGGGTGCCCACGACGTTCAGCGGGTTGACATACTGGATGTGCGCGCACGACGGACAGACGGCTCTTTCCCGGTTGTCGTCATCAGGGATGCGATGTTCGACCCGGGTGCCACACATGGGGCAATGCTCGATGCGCCGTGAAAAATGCATGGCCCCGAGTGTAGAGCATGGGCATGGCCCACCTCGGGCGCTCAGGGGGTGAAGCGCCTGCGCATCCCGGGCGAAAACGACTCCATCACCCGCAGCGGCAGGCCGTGGTGCCAGAACACCGATTGACGTGCCCAGCCGGGAGCGCGGCCAGCGCTTGCCGAAGGCGGCCGCCGATCCACTCGGTGCCAGTCTCGGCGCGCCCGGGCCTGCTCTGGCCCGGCTCTCCGCCAGGCGTGTTGTGTCAGGCGGCCTCGGCGCACACGGGCATGGCTGAACAGCAGTTCAGCCAGGGGGCGTGAACCCAGGCCCTTGAGCGCTTTCCAGGGCCCCTTGAGCGCGCGCTGGCTGGTGACGCTGCGCGCCCACACCACCGGCTGGCCGTCCAGGCACAGGATCACCTCGCGCACATGGCCGCTGGCCTGTTTCAGCAGTCGGCGTTCGGCTGGCCACAAGCGCCGGGTGCCCTGGCTCATCACTTCCACGTGCACGGTGCCCAGGGCCCGAAGGCGGGCCGTGAGCGAGCCGGGGGCCTTCAGCCAGCGGCGCAGGGCTGGCGACACCGGTTGTACGGGCCAGCTCACGGCACGGGCCTGTCGGGCCCGCGCGCCGGATACATGGGAAACGGAACGGGGTAGCATCGGGGCGGGATCATAGCCTCGCGCTTGTCGGGGCCTGTCCGCTTTCTGCTGTCATGGCGCTGCCGTTCCTGCATGAAGCCGGCGCCTTTTTGTCACCCTCCATGCCGATGACCACCCGTCTCGACCCTCCCGACGATGCCCTGGGGCCTTTGCAATGGCCCATGCAGGCCGGTGTGCGTGCCTGGATGAGCACGAGGCGCTGGCCGACCGGGCTGGCCGGGGCCGTGCCCATCCGGCCCAGCCTGCCTCCTTTCGACGATGCCAACCTGGGCGACCATGTCGGCGACGATCCGGCGACCGTTGCGGCACACCGGCTGGCCCTGGCCCAGGCGATGCAGGCCGACCCGGTCTGGCTGCGCCAGGTGCACGGCCACCGCGTAGTGCAACTGGGGCGGGACGGGGACGGGGGCGGGGGCTGGCAGGTTGATGGCCAAGCTTGGGATCCCGCACAGCCGGTCGAGGCCGACGGCAGCTGGACCACCGAACCCGGGGTGGTCTGCACAGTGATGGTGGCCGACTGCCTGCCAGTGCTGCTGGCCGCGCCCCAAGGCCGTGGCGTGGCGGCCCTGCATGCGGGTTGGCGCGGCCTGGCCGGTGCGGGCAGCCTGGCCGGGCAGGGCGTGCTGGAGTCTGGCGTGGCCGCCTTGTGTGCTGGTGCCAGCTGCGAGCCGGCCGAGCTGCAGGCCTGGCTGGGGCCTTGCATCGGGCCGCAATCTTTCGAAGTGAGCGAGGACGTGCTGCGTGGTTTCGGTGTTGACCCGGATGCTGCGGTGACGCCGCATTTCCAGCTTTTGCCTTCCACTGGCCAGCAGACGCCTCGGAAATGGCTGGCCGATCTGCCCGGCCTGGCCCGCCAGCGCCTGGCCGCTCAAGGTGTCAGCCTGGTGGCTGGCGGCCGCTGGTGCACCGTGAGCGATGCTTCACGGTTCTTTTCCTTCCGGCGCGATGGGGTCACCGGGCGGCAGGCCGCCTGCATCTGGCTGGAGCGGGGCAGCCGCTGAGGGGGCTGCGGCACCCTGCCGTTCGGCGGCTTCCTGTTCGCGCAGCCGGCGCCGACGCATCGGGGTGTTCATCAAATAGATCACCAGCGCCAGCGGCGCCACCCCATACAGCAGCAGGGTGATGATGCCGCCCAGGATGGATCCCTGCGGGCCGAAGGCCTCCGCCACGGCCATCATCACGGCCACATATATCCAGGCAATCACCACGATCCACATGGGGAGTATTGTGACTGTTGTCCGCGGTCATCAAACGGCCTGGCAAAACCGCGTAAAAACAGGGTCTGTGCCATGCCGTCTGGAAAAAACAGCCCAGAATAGGCGTGCATGCCGCGTCTCTCAACGACGCTGTCCACCGTTGAAAGAGCCCATAAGAGGAGACCTATGGCCGACACACCACGGCGCCGCGCATCCACCGCGGTCAAGAAGCCTGTTTCGTCCGACAAGACCGTGTCCTCGGGTGCCGGCAAGGTGCCCCTGAAGTCGGTGCCGCAGCCGCGCGCGCGCACTGCCGCCTCGCCCATCAAGGACAAGCCGGCCGGTACTGCGCGGGGCCGCGCCGCCAATGCATCGCAGGCGCCGGCGCCCGGGGCACAGGCCAGTGCTTTCGGCGTGCCGCCAGCGGCCGCCACCGCCGTGGATGCAGCAGAAACCGTGGCCCAAGAGGTCGGATCCCTGGCACAGTCGGTGGCCAGCCTGAGTGTGGCGCCGGACCGGCTGATCCAGATCCAGCAGGACTACCTCCAGCAGGCCTCCGATCTGTGGAACAGGGCGCTCTCACAGCCTGAGAGCCTGGCGCTGAAAGACAAGCGCTTTGCCTCGCCAGAGTGGACACGCCAGCCTGGCTCGGCCTTCATGGCCTCCATGTACCTGCTCAATGCCAGCACGCTCAAGCAGCTGGCCGACAGCCTGCAGGGCGATGACAAGACCCGCGAGCGCGTGCGCTTTGCTGTGCAGCAATGGGTGGATGCAGCGTCGCCATCCAACTTCCTGGCGCTGAACCCCGAGGCGCAGAAGCTGGCCATCGACACCCAGGGCGAGAGCCTCAAGCAGGGCATGCAGCACCTGCTGGGCGACATCCGCCAGGGCCACATGTCGCAGACCGACGAGTCCGTGTTCGAGGTGGGCCGCAATGTGGCCACCACCGAGGGCACCGTGGTCTTCGAGAACCCCTTCTTCCAGCTGATCGAGTACAAGCCACTGACCGACAAGGTGCACGAGCGGCCCTTCCTGCTGGTGCCGCCGTGCATCAACAAGTACTACATCCTCGATCTGCAGCCCGAGAACTCGCTGGTGCGCTATGCCCTGTCGCAGGGGCAGCGCGTGTTCATCGTCAGCTGGGTCAATGCCGACGAGAGCCTGGCGCAGGCCACTTGGGACGACTACACCGAGCAAGGTGTGATGCGTGCCATCCAGGCCGTGCAGGACATCACCGGTGTCGAGCAGATCAATGCCCTGGGCTTCTGCATCGGCGGCACCTTGCTGGCCTCGGCTCTGGCGGTGCTCGATGCGCGCGACGAACACCCGGTCGCCAGCCTGACCCTGCTCACGTCCTTCCTGGATTTCGTCAACACGGGCACCATCGATGTCTTCGTGGACGAGGCCCTGGTGCACATGCGCGAGCTGACCATCGGCGCGCAGAGCCCGCAGGGCGGCGGCCTGATGAAGGGCGGCGAGCTGGCCACCACCTTCTCATTCCTGCGCGCCAACGACCTGGTGTGGAACTATGTGGTGGGCAATTACCTCAAGGGTGAGACGCCTCCCGCATTCGACCTGCTGTACTGGAACAGCGACAGCACCAACCTGCCCGGGCCGATGTACTGCTGGTACCTGCGAAACACCTACCTGGAAAACAAGCTGAAACAGCCGAACGCGCTGAAGGTGTGCGGCACGCCGCTCGACCTGGGGCGCCTGCGCATGCCGACCTTCGTCTACGGCTCGCGCGAAGACCACATCGTGCCCTGGGACAGCGCCTATGCCTCCACGCAACTGGTGAAGGGGCCGACCACCTTCGTGCTGGGCGCCTCCGGGCACATCGCCGGGGTGATCAACCCGCCCGAGAAAAAGAAGCGCAGCTTCTGGCAGACCCGCTCAGGCGCCAAGGCCTTGCCGGCCAAGGCCGGCGACTGGCTTCAGACGGCTGAAGAGCAGCCTGGCAGCTGGTGGCCCACCTGGGCCGCGTGGCTGGAACAACACAGTGGCCGCCTGATCAAGGCCCCGACCTCGGCGGGATCTAAGGACTATCCCGCAATCGAGCCTGCGCCAGGCCGCTATGTGAAGCGCCGGGCGTGAATTTTGCGAGTTGCCTGCTATGGTTGGCCGCACAGGCCAGCGGGCTTGACCCCTGAAGGAGAACACCATGACCGACATCGTGATCGTCGCTGCCGCCCGCACTGCGGTGGGCAAGTTCGGTGGCACGCTGGCCAAGACGCCTGCGGCCGAGCTGGGCGCCGTCGTCATCCAGGACCTGCTCAGGCGCACGGGGCTCACCGGCGAGCAGATCAGTGAAGTCATCCTGGGCCAGGTGCTGCAGGCTGGCTGTGGCCAGAATCCGGCGCGCCAGGCGGTCATCAAGTCCGGCCTGCCGCAAGGCGTGCCGGCCTACACCATCAACAAGGTCTGCGGTTCGGGCCTGAAGGCCGTGATGCTGGCCGTGCAGGCCATCCGTGACGGTGATTCGGACATCATCATCGCCGGCGGCCAGGAGAGCATGAGCCTGGCGCCGCATGTGCTGCCCGGCTCGCGTGACGGCCAGCGCATGGGCAATTGGTCGATGATCGATTCCATGATCACCGACGGCCTGTGGGACGTCTACAACCAGTACCACATGGGCATCACCGCCGAGAACGTGGCCAAGCAGTACAGCATCAGCCGCGCCGAGCAGGATGCGCTGGCCCTGGCCTCGCAGCAGAAGGCGGCGGCCGCGCAGGAGTCCGGCCGCTTCAAGGACGAGATCGTGCCGGTGAGCATCGCGCAGAAGAAGGGCGATCCCATCGTGTTCGACGCGGACGAATACATCAACCGCAAGACCAACGCCGAGGCGCTGGCCGGCCTGCGCCCAGCCTTCGACAAGGCCGGCAGCGTGACGGCGGGCAATGCCTCCGGTCTGAACGATGGCGCCGCGGGCGTGGTCGTGATGAGCGCCAAGAAGGCCGAGCAACTGGGCCTCACACCGCTGGCGCGCATCGCCTCGTACGCCAGTGCCGCCCTGGATCCGGCCTACATGGGCATGGGCCCGGTGCCGGCCTCGCGCCGCGCGCTCGAGCGCGCCGGCTGGAAGCCCGCTGACCTGGACTTGCTCGAGATCAACGAGGCCTTTGCCGCACAGGCTTGTGCCGTGCACAAGGAAATGGGCTGGGACACCAGCAAGGTCAACGTGAACGGTGGCGCCATCGCCATTGGTCACCCGATCGGCGCCTCGGGCTGCCGCATCCTGGTCACCCTGCTGCACGAGATGCAGAAGCGCGATGCCAAGAAGGGCATCGCCTCTCTGTGCATTGGCGGCGGCATGGGCGTGGCCCTGACCGTCGAGCGGTGATCGGTCTCTGGCCGGCATCTTGCTCTTTGCATCCTGACAAGCCGGTGCCGCCCATTGAAAGGCGGCCGGCTTTCTCTTACCAACGATAGCGTTCACATCCCCAACGAGGAGTACTCAAAAATGGCTCAAAAAGTGGCTTACGTGACTGGCGGCATGGGTGGCATCGGCACGTCCATCTGCCAACGCCTGCACCGTGACGGCCTGGTCGTCATCGCCGGCTGTGGCCCCAGCCGTGACCACGTGAAGTGGCTGGATGAGCAAAAGGCCCTGGGCTACAACAACTTCTACGCCTCCGTGGGCAATGTGGCCGATTGGGATTCCACCGTCGAAGCCTTCAAGAAGGCCCGCGCCGAGCACGGCCCGATCGATGTGCTGGTCAACAACGCCGGCATCACGCGTGACGGCATGTTCCGCAAGATGAGCAAGGCCGATTGGGACGCGGTGATGGACACCAACCTCAACAGCCTGTTCAACGTGACCAAGCAGGTCATCGACGACATGGTGGAGCGTGGCTGGGGCCGCATTGTCAACATCAGCTCGGTCAACGGCGAGAAGGGCCAGTTCGGCCAGACCAACTACTCTGCCGCCAAGGCTGGCATGCACGGCTTCACGATGGCCCTGGCGCAGGAAGTGGCCAACAAGGGCGTGACGGTGAACACCGTGTCGCCGGGCTACATCGGCACGGACATGGTCCGCGCGATCCGCCAGGATGTGCTGGACAAGATCGTGGCCACGATCCCTGTGAAGCGCCTGGGCACGCCGGAAGAGATCGCGTCGATGGTCTCGTGGGTGTCCAGCGATGAAGCCGGGTTTGCCACGGGCGCTGATTTCTCGATCAACGGCGGGCTGCACATGGGTTGATGGTGTGTGGCGCTTGTTGGCCTTGGCTTTATGCCCTGGCAGGCGGCGTGCAACAAAGATTTGATCCCCATAGGCCGCTTGGTCTATGGGGATTTTCTTTGCCTGAGGTGGCGTGATCGCTTTGGCGTGGCAGCGCGGGGCGCGGGATGTGTGCGCATCCGGCCGGGCGCCTGTGTTGTCGGTCCTGCCTGCGGCAGGACTGCCTTGCGATGCTCGCGGCAAGGTGGGGTCGCAGAACTCGCTACGCGGCTTCGCCGCTGCGCTCAAACAGCTGCGACCAGTCAGTTGAATGAAGCACGCGCTGCGCGCCGCGTGCCCACCTCGCCGCTGCGCTTCTCAGCGCCAACGAAGGCGCCCGGCCGGCTGCCACCACATCCCTTGTTCGCCCCGCTGGTGGCGTGCGACGAAGGCGGGCTCGTGTACAGAATAGAAGGAGAGAAGGAGAGCGGCGAGGCCTTGCTCTGCAAGCCCAGGGCTTGGTGATGGGCCGAATGGCCAGCCGTCAGGCGGCAGCTTCCAGCTCGACGACCATGCGGTCGAGTGCGGCGCAGACATCGGCAAAGCGGCCGGCGATCATGGTGCGGCGGCCATCGGCCGGATCGCGGCGGATGCGCAGGTGGCCGACCAGGGGCATGAGCTGGGCGCTCGCCGCAGGTGCGCTGGGCGCGGCAGCTGCCGAAGGTGTGCGTTGAGCGGCAGACGCTTGGGCGCGGACCTGCTCACGAACAGCCAGGGCGCGTGCGAAGTGATGAATCATGGTGAACTCCGATCAGACTGGAAGTTCGGCAGGATTCCGGCAGAACCGTTGATGCTCAGGATCGCTCCGTGCTGGCCTGGCGGCCGGGACGGAACAAATGCCCGCCACCTGTGCATCAACGGGGGTGTCAGTGCCGCTGGGCTACAGCAGCATGTGGTTGCGGATCAGCCCGACCGCCAAGCCTTCGAGTTCGAACTCGGGGTGGTCGGGGGGGACGATGATGGGTTCGAAATCAGGGTTCTCTGGCAGCAGTGAAATGCCTTTGGGCGTGCGCTGGAAACGCTTGACGGTGACCTCGTCACCCAGGCGCGCCACCACGATCTGGCCATTGCGGGCCTCGCGGGTACGGGCCACGGCCAGCAGGTCGCCATCGAGGATGCCGATGTCCTTCATGCTCATGCCCTTGACGCGCAGCAGGTAGTCAGGGCGCTTGGCGAACATGCTGGCTTCGACGTTGTAGGTGCGCTCGATGGATTCCTGTGCCAGGATGGGGCTGCCGGCGGCCACGCGGCCGACCAGCGGCAGGGCCAGCTGTTCCAGGCCAGGCAGGGGAAGGCTCAGGCCGCCGAGCATCTGGCTGACCAGGCTGGGCTCATCGGCCGAGCGCTTGCGGACTTCGTTGACGGTGCGCAGGGTGCCGGCCTTGAGGCGGATGCCGCGTGAGGTGCCGCCCACGAGTTCGATGACGCCCTTGCGGGCCAGGGCCTGCAGGTGTTCTTCAGCGGCGTTGGCCGAGCGGAAACCCAGTTCGGCCGCGATCTCTGCCCGGGTGGGCGGCGCGCCGGTGCGCGCAATGGCACGCTGGATGAGCTCGAAGATCTGTTGCTGACGCGGTGTGAGTTTGGGTTTATCGTTCATGGCAACGCCCGTGGTTTGCTGTCATTTTATACAGGGCTGTTGCTTTGTCCAGTACTTTCGTGGCTTGATGGAGACGAACTCATGAATGACGTGGCCAATGCGGGCGTGAATGCCGGCGAAAATGCCGGCGTGATGGCGGACGTGGTGGTGGTGCTGGGCACCGGCGGTACGATCGCCGGCACATCCAGCACGGGGCAGGACCGGGATTACCGCGCTGCCCAGTTGGGTGTGGACGAACTCGTGGCGGCGGTGCCGGACAACGAGGGAGGCACCCTCGAGGCACGGCAGGTGGCCCAGATCGACAGCAAGGACATGGGCTGGCCCGTGTGGCGTGTGCTGCTGCAGGATCTGATCGAGGTGCTGGAGCGGCCCGAGGTGGCTGGTGTCGTCATCACCCATGGCACGGACACGCTGGAAGAAACCGCGTGGCTGCTGCACCTGCTGCTGCCGCCCGCCAAGCCGGTCGTGCTCACCGCGGCGATGCGCCCGGCCACGTCGGCCGAGGCGGATGGCCCTCGCAATCTGGACGATGCAGTGCACGTGGTGCGCTGGGCTGCGGACGCCGGGCTGGTGGGCGTCGTGGCGGTGCTGCAAGGGAACGTGTGGGCGGGCACCGAGGTGCGCAAGGCCCACAGTTGGCACATCGATGCCTTCGATGGCGGCGATGCACCGCCGCTGGCGCGGATCGAGGGCGGCCAGGTGTTGGGCACGCCGGACGTGGCCTGGGTGCCGCCCCGAGGGCAGTGGTCGCCGGCCTTCCTGGCACTGGATGGTCTGCCGCGCGTGGAGGTGGTCACCAGCCATGCGGATGCCGATGGCGCCGTGGTGGATGCACTGCTCCTGGCGGCAAGCGTGGACGGGGCCCGCCCGTTGCGGGGCCTGGTGGTGGCCTGCACAGGGCACGGCACCTGGCACCAGGGCCTGGAAGCCTCGCTGCTCAAGGCCCGTCGGGCCGGTGTGGTGGTGTGGCGCAGTTCGCGCGTGGCGCGGGGCGGCATCGAGCCCCGCCCCGACGACACCTGGCCGGTGGCCGGCCGGCTGACCCCGGCGCAGGCCCGTGTGGCACTGGCCGTGACGCTGGCCCTGCGGGATCTGGCCTGATCGCTTGCCAGGGCCGGTGGCCCGGGCTCACTTGCCCTTGAGCGTCACCGGCGCGCCGGTCCTGACCGGGATCTCGATGGGCGGTGTGGCCTCGCCCAGGGCGGGGTACCAGAGCTGGGCCTTGTGTTCGCCCGCCGGCACATCGATGGTCACCTTGCCTGCCGCATCGGTCGTGCCGAAGTAGGGAGTGTCCACCACGTGGATGTAGCCCACCATGGTGTCGTGGATGTTGCAGCCCAGTGTGGCCGTGCCCGGCTTGTCGAAGACCACCGGTGCGGCGGGGGTGCCCGCGTAGAGCTTGATCTCGAACTTGCGCGTGGGCGAGAACGAATAGACATGGTGCCGGACGGTGTCCAGGTTCGGGAAGTTCACCGCGGTGCCCGTCTGCACAGGCAGCACCGAGGGCGTGAAGCGCCGGTTCTTCTGGACCATGTCCACCACGGTGCCCGCAGGCGCGGTGGGCTTGCCCCCTTTCACGATCACCGACACGGCGGCCGAGGCGATGGGCTGTCCGGCGGCGTCCACCACGGTGAAGGTCTGGGGCGCGGCCATGGCATGGGCAGACAGCAGCGCCAGGGCGCCGATGGACAGGCTGTGCAGCAAGGGCAGGGGGTGTCGGGTGGTCGTCATGGCGTTTCCGTTTGCGCAAAGCCGCTGTGTTCAGGCCGGCGGCTGGGCCGTTGACTGGTGTCGTGGGTCGATCGACAGGGCCGGAGGCTCTCAATGCGTGACCATCTCGCGCCGGCTGGGGGCCAGGCGCCGCAGCAGTTCGTTCTTGGCGCCGTTGGGCACCCCGGCGGCGTCCATCTCTTCACGCAGCGTCTGCACGAGGGTATCGAATTCAGAGCCGCCCAGGTTCAGATCAGCGTGCGACTTCTGCATGTCCTGGCCCTCGTAGACGCAAGGGCCATCGGCCACCTTGCAGATGTAGTTGGCTACGCTGTCGATCAGGAAGGGCATCTTGATGCCCTTGAAGCTGCGCCCACGCACGGGATCGGCGGCGACGCGGCTCAGCGCCTTGCCGGTGAAGGTCTTGATCGTCTCTTCACCCCCGAGCTGCTGGTAGAGCGGCACATCGCTGCGGTAGGTGGTGGCGCAGCCGGTCCACAGCAGGGTGGCCAGGGCGGCGGCCAGCAGGGGGCGCATGGACAACAGGCGAGGGGTGGGGCGAGGTGGCATGACGTTCTCCATGATTTGGCGGCCATCTGCATTAATTTTCGCGGGATTGTGCCGATGACGATCTCAGCAATTGGGGGCCGGATGGTGGTTGTTTGTGCATTCCGACTCAATCGAGCGACCCTTACCTGGAACCCGGACATGAACAAGCCTCATCAACCCAAGGCCCCCTGGGATCATGATCCCGTCACCCCCCGTCTGGCAAGGGTGGTGGCTGCCCGCCGTGACAGCCGTCGGCTGGCCTGGCAGGGCTCGGTTCTGCTGGCCGGGGCGGTGGCGCTGTGGTGGGCCGATGCGGCACACGCCGGTGACCGCCTGCCGGCCACCTGGGGCGTCTCTTCCGTCGACGGCGCCGCTGGTGGGGGGCTGACGCCCTGGGCCGTGATCGGCGGCACGGGGTCCAGCGATCAGGTGGGCGGCTCGGTGGCCGTGACCGAGGTCAAGACGCGGGACCATCGTCTGCGTGTGGCTTCGGCCGCCGTGGGCATCAGGGACCGGGTGGAGCTCAGCATGGCCCGCTGGAGTTTCAAGGTCAGCGAGGACGTGATCCCGGGTGGCAAGTCGCTGGAGATGAGCGTGCTCGGCGCCAAGGTGAAGGTGGCTGGCAATGCCGTCTACGACCAGGACAGCTGGATGCCGCAGATCAGCGTCGGCGCGCTGTACAAGATGGCCGATGATGTCGACTTCCTGAAGGTGGTCGGTCTGCCCATCCGTTCCGACGAGGACGTCGAACTGTATGCCACTGCCACCAAGGTGTGGCTGGGAGCGCTGGCTGGCTACAACGTGCTGGGCAATGTCACCGTGCGCTGGACCCGCGCCAACCAGTTCGGCCTGCTGGGCTTTGGCAGTGAAGCCGAGCCCGACCACCACCTGGAGGTGGAGGGCAGCCTGGGCGTGATGCTGCGCGACGACCTGGTGCTGGGTGGCGAGTTCCGCAGCAAGCCTGACAACTTCGGCGCCGTGCCCGGCTTCGAGGAAGACAATGCCTACGACATCTTCCTGGCCTGGTTCCCGCATCGACACGTGAACATCACGGCCGCCTGGGTGGACCTGGGCAACATCGCCACGAAAGAGAAGCAGCGCGGCTGGTACCTGTCGGGCCAGTTGGCGTTCTGAGCACGCTTGTCCCAATTCCCTATCGGCAAGGCGGTCTCTTTACAGTAGATTTACCCGGACGCAACGGGCCGATAACAAGGATGCTTCACACTGCGTCGCATGAACGCATTGAAATCGAAGCGCTGGTGGACGAGTTGGAAATTCTGGGCCCTGCTGCTGGTGATCGCCGGCGCAGCCTGGTTCGTCAAGAAGAAGTGGTTCAGCCCCCCGCCCACACCGCAGGTGATCACCACCGAGGTGCGCCGGGCCGATCTGGAAGACAACGTGCTGGCCAGCGGCACGGTCGAGGCCATCAAGCAGGTCTCCGTGGGCGCCCGTGTATCAGGCCAGATCAAGAAGCTGTATGTGCAGCTGGGTGACCAGGTCAAGCAGGGCCAACTGATCGGCGAGATCGACGCCGACACCCAGACCAACACGCTGCGCAACGCCGAGGCTGCGCTGCGCAACGCGCAGGCCACGCTGCTGGCCCGCAAGGCCGCGCTGGTGCAGGCCGAGCTGACCTTCAAGCGAGAACAGCAGCTGCTGGCCCAGGACGCGACCTCGCGTGAATCGTTCGAGGCAGCCAAGGCCAGCCTGGACACACTCAAGGCCGAGATCACCGCACAAGAGGCGCAGATCGAGCAGAACCGCATCAGCGCCGACACCGCCCGCGTCACGCTGGGCTACACGCGCATCCTGGCGCCCATGGACGGCCGTGTGGTGGCTGTGGTGACGGAAGAGGGCCGCACCGTGAACGCCACGCAGTCGGCGCCGACCATCATCAAGCTGGCCAAGCTGGACACCATCACAGTAAAGGCGCAGATCTCCGAAGCCGATGTGGTGCGGGTCAAGCCGGGCCTGCCGGTGTACTTCACCATCCTGGGCGAGGCCGACAAGCGCTACGAAGCCAAGCTGCGCGCCATCGAGCCCGTGCCTGAATCCGAGCAGACGGATTCCAACACCTCCACCTCGACGAGCAGCAGTTCGTCGACCACCGCGGCGGTGTACTACAACGGCCTGTTCGATGTGCCCAACCCCGACGACAAACTGCGCGTGTCCATGACGGCGCAGGTGTCCATCGTGCTGGCCAACGCCAAGGACGCGCTGGTGGTGCCGTCCTCCGCACTGAGCGACCGGCGCGACAAGGATGGCCGCTACCAGGTCAGCGTGCTGGAAGGCGAAGGCAAAGACCAGCGCATCGTCAAGCGCAAGGTGCGCATCGGCCTGAACAACCGTGTGCAGGCGCAGGTGCTCGAAGGCCTGAACGAGGGCGACAAGGTGGTGGTGGGCGAGGCCCAGGCAGGCGAGTCCGGCAGCGTCGGCCGCGCAGGCCGCCGTGGCCCCGGCATGTTCTGAGCCAGGGGTGCTGCCCATGACCTCGGCAAGGCCTGATCCTCAAGCCGCTTACCAGCCGCTGCTCGAAGTGAGCGGGCTGTGGCGCGAATACCCCTCGGGCGACGGCACGGTGGCCGTGCTCAAGGATGTCAACCTGCGCATCGACGCCGGCGAGATGGTGGCCATCATCGGCGCCTCCGGCTCGGGCAAGTCCACCCTGATGAACATCCTGGGCTGCCTGGACCGGCCCACGCGCGGCCACTACCGCGTCAACGGCCAGAGCACCGCCACGCTGGAGCCCGACGAGCTGGCCCGCCTGCGCCGCGAGCACTTCGGCTTCATCTTCCAGCGCTACCACCTGCTGGGCGATCTCTCGGCCGTGGGCAACGCGGAGATCCCGTCCATCTACGCCGGCACGCCCCGCGAGGCACGGCGCGAGCGCGCCAGCCAGTTGCTGAGCCGGCTGGGCCTGGCCGACCGCCTGGCCAACCGCCCGGGCCAGTTGTCCGGTGGCCAGCAGCAGCGCGTGAGCATTGCGCGGGCGCTGGTCAATGGCGGCGATGTGATCCTGGCGGACGAGCCCACGGGGGCCCTGGACAAGACCTCCGGCCTGGAGGTGATGAAGATCCTGCGCGAGCTGCACGCCGAAGGCCACACCGTCATCATCGTGACGCACGATCCGCAGGTGGCCCGCAACGCGGAGCGCATCATCGAGATCAGCGATGGCGTGATCGTGTCCGACCAGGCCAACCCGGACTCTCCGCATGACAAGCCCGCGTCCGGCGATGAAGAGGCGGCACAGGCCGGGCATCCGGGCGGCATCAGGCAACCACGGCAGGCCCCGCCCGGCTGGATGGGCGCCCTGGCGTCGAACTGGGGGCGCCTGGGCGAGGCCACCAGCATGGCCTTGCGCGCCATGGCCGGCCACCGCCTGCGCACCTTGCTGACCATGCTGGGCATCATCATCGGCATCGCCTCGGTGGTGTCGATGGTGGCCCTGGGCGAAGGCTCGCGCCAGCGCGTGCTGGCCGACATCAGCGCCATGGGCACCAACACCATCGACATCTTCCCTGGCAAAGGCTTCGGCGACCGGCAGGCCGGGCGCATCCGGACCCTGGTGCCCGCCGATGCCGACGCGCTGGCCCAGCTCACCTACGTGGACAGCGTGACGCCTTCTGTCAGTACCAGCCTGACGCTGCGGCGCGGCAATGCCGAGGCCTCGGCCAGCGTGACGGGCGTGGGCGACCAGTTCTTCCGCGTCAAAGGCTACACGATGGACAAAGGCATGCCCTTCGATGCCGAGAGCGTGCGCCGCCAGACACAGGAAGCCGTGATCGATCCGAACACGCGGGATGCCTTGTTCAAGCCGGGCGAGGACCCGGTGGGGCAGGTGATCTTCCTCGGCAATGTGCCCGTGCGCGTGACCGGCGTGACCAAGGCCCAGGACGGCATGTTCGCCAGCGACAGCCTGAACGTGTGGATCCCCTACACCACGGCCATGCGGCGCCTGATGGGGCAGAACTACCTGCGCAATGTCACGGTGCGCATCAGCGACAACGTGTCCTCGGTGGCGGCGGAGAAGGGCATCACGCGCCTGCTCACACAGCGCCACGGGTCCGAGGATTTCTTCGTGCGCAACAGCGACAGCATCCGCCAGACCATCGAAACCACCACGCAGACCCTGACGCTGCTGATCTCGTCGATCGCGGTGATCTCGCTGATCGTGGGCGGCATCGGCGTGATGAACATCATGCTGGTGTCCGTCACCGAGCGCACACAGGAAATCGGCGTGCGCATGGCGGTGGGTGCGCGGCAAAGCGATATCCTTCGGCAGTTCCTGATCGAGGCGGTGCTGGTGTGCCTGCTGGGCGGTATCCTGGGGATCCTGCTGGCACTGGGCATCGGGCAGCTCTTCGACCACCTGGCGGGCGGCAACTTCAGGATGGTCTACTCGACCACCTCCATCGTGATGGCCTTTGGCGTGTCCAGCCTGATCGGTGTGGTGTTCGGCTACCTGCCGGCGCGCAACGCGGCCCGCCTGGACCCGGTGGAGGCGCTGGCGCGCCCCTGAGGCACCGTCAGGGCCTGTGTGGCCCGCAGGACAGACACAACAAGGACATGGACGAGATGAGCACAGCCTTTCAACGCCCCTGGGCGCGGCGCACCCTGTTGGCCACGGCGGCCCTGAGCAGCCTGCTGCTGGGGGCCTGCGCCACCCAGACGGCCGGCTTGAACGCGCCGCAGGCCGGCAATGCCCAGGTGCCTGCGCAGTTCCAGTACGCGGCGCCTGCCGCGAACCTGTCGAATGTGGCAGCAGTGGACGAAGCCTGGTGGAAGGGCTTCAACGATCCTGTGCTGGATGCCCTGATCGACCAGGCCCTGGCCCGCAACACGGATCTGGCGGTGGCCGCCCTGCGCGTCCGCCAGGCGCAGCTCTCCCTGCAGCAGGCCGAGAGCGATCGCCTGCCCAGTTTCTCCGGCTCGGTCAGTGCCAATGCCTCGCGCCGCATCGGCGAGTCCCAGCCCACCACACGCTCGGCCTCGGCCAGCGTGGGCGCCAGCTGGGAGCTCGATCTCTGGGGCCGTCTGGCCGCCCAACGCGATGCGGCCCAATGGGAGGCCTCCGCCACCGAAGCCGACCGCCGTGCCGTGGCCCTGAGCCTGGTGGGCACCACCGCCACGCTGTACTGGCAGCTGGCCTACCTGGACCAGCAGGTGGACACGGCCGAGCAGAGCCTGGCCTATGCGCGCAAGACACTGGACCTGGTGCTGGCCCAGCGCCAGGCTGGCAGCGTGTCCGGCCTGGAAGAAGCGCAGTCCCGCCAGAGCGTGCTCGCCCAGGAGGCGGCCCTGTCGCAGCTGGTGCAGCAGCGCGTCGTGGTGCGCCAATCCTTGGCCCTGCTGCTCGATGAGCCTGCGCAGAATGCCGATGCCGTGCTGCCCAAGCCCCAGTGGCCCGCCACGCCCTGGCCCGAGCTGGCGCCCGGCCTGCCTGCCGATGTGCTGGCCCGGCGCCCTGATCTGCGCGCGGCCGAAGCCCGCCTGCGCGGGTCCTTCGCCAATGTGGACGTGACGCGCACCTCCTACTACCCTTCGCTCACGCTCAATGGCAGCGTGGGCGGCAGCAGCCAGGCGCTCAGCAACGTGCTCGCCAATCCGGTGGGCACGCTGGGCGCCGCCCTGGCCTTGCCCTTCCTGAACTGGGGCGACATGCAGCGCAACGTGGCCATCTCGCAGGCGCAGGCCGATGCAGCGGTACTCGATTTCCGCAAGACGCTCTACCAGGCCCTGTCCGATGTGGACACGGCCTTGTCGGCGCAGACGCAACTGCAGCGCCAGGCCCAGCTGCAAGGCGATCGGCTGGTGCAGGCGCGCAAGGTCGAGCAGCTCACCGAGTTGCGCTATCGTTCCGGGGCTGAACCGCTCAAGACCTGGCTGGATGCGCAGGAGTCACGCCGGCAGGCCGAACTGGCCGCGGCCCAGGTGCGCTACAACCAGCTCGACAACTGGGTGGCCCTGGTGCAGGCCCTGGGCGGTGCCACCACCGCCCCTGTGAAAGACCCCGCATGATCACCGTCCACCACCTGGAAACCTCCCGTTCGCAGCGCGTGCTGTGGCTGCTCGAAGAGCTGGGCGTGCCTTACGAGATCAAGTTCTACAAGCGCGACCCGCGCACGCGCCTGGCCCCGCCCGAACTCAAGAAGATCCACCCCCTGGGCAAATCACCGGTGATCACCGATGGCGATCTGGTCGTGGCCGAATCCGCTGCCATCCTGGAGTACCTGGTGGACCGTTACGGCGCGCAGGCCCAGGGCGAGGCGGCCCAGCTGCTGCCGCAGCCTGGCTCGCCCGAGCAGCTGCAATGGCGCTTCTGGATGCACTTCGCCGAAGGCTCGCTGATGAACTGGCTGGTGATGAAGCTGGTGTTCATGAGCATCCCGCAGCAGCCCATGCCCTTCTTCGTCAAGCCGATCGCGCGCCAGCTGTGCGGGCAGGTGCAAACCAAGCTGATCGATCCCAACCTGGGCAACAGCCAGGCCTTCATCGAGAACCACCTCAGCACGCACACCTGGTTCGCAGGCGACCGCCTCACGTTGGCTGACTTCCAGATGAGCTTTGCCGTGGAGGCCTTGCTGGCGCGCAGCAAGCAGGCCGCTCAGCAATGCCCGCACCTGGTGGCCTACAAGGCCCGCATGGTGGCCAGGCCGGCCTACCAGCGCGCCTTGGCCAAGGGCGGCCCGGTGGTGATGGGCTGATCAGAACGACGCGCTCAGCGTCACACGCAGCGTGCGCGGCTCGACCGGGTGGATGTGCCGGTCGTCCACGCCTGCGGTATCACCCAGCAGGCGCGATGCATAGAAGTACTCGATGTCGTTGTCCTTGCGGTTGAACAGGTTGAACACATCGACATCGAGCTTGAGCGCAGGGCTGAAGCGGTAGCCCACGCGGGCATAGGCCAGCGTGGTCGAGCTCGAGCGCACGCTGTTGTCCTCGATCAGCGGGCGCGGCCCGAAATAGCGCAGCTGGAACTGGCCATGCCAGCGGCCCAGGTCGTTCACCGTCACGCCCAGCGAGGCCACCTTTTCAAGCGCGCCAGGGATGCGGTTGCCTTCGGGCGCATCCTGCGTGAACCGGGCTTGCGAGGCGGCCAGGTCCAGATCGAACTGCAGCCAGTTCGTGGCGACGTAGTGGTTGTTCCACTCGATGCCTTGGCGCTTGCTGGCGCGGTTGGCCTCGGTGGTGCCGGCATCCCCGACGAACACCAGCTCCGAGCCCAGCTTGAGTTGCCACCACGCCAATGAGCTTTGCAGGCCAGGCACGATCTCGGTGCGAAGGCCCAGTTCCAGGCCCTTGCTGCGCACGAGCGGGGGCACAGGGTCGACCGCGACCGTGGTGCCGCGGGCATCGTTGCTGTGAAAGCCCGTGCCGGCGTTGATGAAGTATTCCGTCTTCTCCCAGGGGCCCAGGATCAGCGACAACTTGGGTGAGGCCAGGCTGGCACTGGTCTGCCCGCTGTTGGCCGCCATGGCGCTGTCCACATCGGCCTGAAGATGGTCAGCACGCAGGCCGAGCACACTGCGCAGCCAGGGCTGCCACTGGGTGCTGCTCTCCGCGTACAGGCCCACGCTGCGCTGGCGCACGCGGCTTTCCTGGAGCACACCGGTGCGCTCGCCGCCCTCAGCCTCATACAGGCCCAGGGGGCGCATCCGGTCGTGGCGGGCCTGCAGGCCGATGACGTTGTTGGTTTCGAAGCCGCCCCACTGGGTGGTCCAGTGCTGGCTCATGGCCATGCCCACCACCTGGCGCCGCTCAGCCTGCTCGAACTGGCTGGCCCCGGCGTTGTCGGGTTCGTCGTCGTTGGCGTATTCGAAGTTGGAGAACAGCTTGAGCCGCGAATGGATGGCGTAGGCGTTGAACTTGAAAGTGCCCCAGGCGTTGGTGTGTTGCGTGTCGAGCGACAGGCTCTGGCGCGAGGTGCGGCCACCATCGCTTGGGTCCAGCGCGCCATAGCGGCCGACCAGTCCACCCTCGACGGCCCGCAGCGGGATCTGGTCGGTCGAGTTCCAGCGCGCGTCGTAGGCCATGGCCGTGAGGCTGGTGCGGTTGGCGCCAGCGCCCACGCTGTAGCGCAGCAGGCCATTGAGCTTGCGCAGATCTTCCGGGTGATCCCAGGGGCCGTCGTTGTGCACCGCTTCGAAGGCGTAGAGCAGGGTGCCTGTTGACAAGGGCGATGAATTGGCCACCAGCGCCCGGCGGTAGCCATCCTGCCCGGCGGTGACGTTGAGCACGCCTTGGGGCAGGCTGTCGACCAGGCGGATGCGGGCCGCGCCGGCCGATGAGAAGTCGCCTTCTTCCGCGAAATAGGGGCCCTTGCGGTAGTTGATGCGCTGCACCAGCTCCGGCATCAGCCAGTTCATGTCGCTGTAGCCCTGGCCGTGCGCATGTGTGGGCATGTTGATCGGCATGCCGTCGACATAGGTGGCGAAATCGGTGCCGTGGTCCAGGTTGAATCCCCGAAGGAAATACTGGTTGGCCTTGCCACCACCGCTGTGCTGCGTGACGATCAATCCGGGCACGAACTCCAGCACCTCGGCCGGACGCAGGGTGGGGCGGTTGGCCAGCAGGCTGGCGGTCACGGCTCCTTCGCTCGCCGCATCGGACGAGCCGACCGAATTGTCATAGTGGGCACGGACCACCACGTTGCCAAGCTCGGTGGGGGCCTGCTCTGAGGCAGGACTTGCCGTACGGGTGGCTGGCGGTGTTTGCGCCATGGCTCCCCAGGACAGTGTCATCACGGCCAGGGCCACGGCGTTCAAGAAGGGCCTGGGCTGCGAAGACAGGGTGGCGTGGCAGTGGGCGAGGGTGACCATGGCGGTGTGCGAGCGAGGTTCAAGGCAAACGCGGTATTGGATATGAAGTATGAACAATTGTGAATACTTCATACGTACGTCGTTTGGCGTATCGATGCGCCTGCGCCACGGGGCGAGCCACTGCTGCGGCACACTCCTGGTCGGAGGTGCACATGCAACGCCTGACGATTTCCATCGATGACGACCTTGCCGAGCGCTTCGAACGATGGTCGCAACGCAAGGGTTATGACAACCGCTCGGAGGCATTCCGCGATCTGCTGCGTCGCGAACTGGGCGATGAGCAGATCCAGTTCGATCCGCAGAGCCCCTGCGTGGCCACCTTGACCTATCTGTACGACCACCATGAGCGCACCTTGTCGCTGCGCCTGATGGACATGCAGCATGACCATCACGATCTGACCGTGTCGTCCATGCACGCGCATCTGGAGCATGACCTGTGCGTGGAGACCGTGATCCTCAAAGGCCCGGCGGGTGCGGTGCGTGATTTCGCGAACGCGGTATTGGCGGAGCGTGGTGTGCGCCAGGGACAGCTGCATCTGGTGCCGCTGCACCAGGTCTGAGGAGCCTGTTCAGGCCACTGATGTCTGCTGCTCGTCGTTGCGGTGGCGGGCGATGCTGATGCCGATCACCGACGCAGCGTTGCGCAGATCGACCTCGTCGACCTTGCTCCAGATGCGGGGAGTTTCTCGCTGTTCAATGCACAGCACGCCCAAGGGCTGACCGTTGATCTGGAAGGCCACATCCAGCAGCGCTCGCACACCCTGGGGCAGCAGGTAGCTGTCCTTCAGGCCCGCTAGGTGGGGGTCCTCTTGGGCGTCCGGCGAGTTGTAGACCTTGGTACGGATCAGCGTGTCGAAGTAGACCTGGAAATCCTTCTCATGCAGTTCGGTACCGGCCGCATTGAGCTCAGGGTTCTCGGAGAACGCCGCCACGCATTCGAGGAAGCGCCCGGCAGGGGCCTCGCGCAGCAGCCACAGGCTCGCCATCGAGCACTGAAAGCGCCTGTAAAGCGCTTCGGCAACGAGCTGGCGGTATCGGGTCAAGCCCTCAGGGCCTGCCAGGACATCCGCCGCCGCGCGCAACTCCGACATGAATTCGTGGCTTGGGGGCATGACTCTGGGCTATGGGTTTCACGCATTCTGGCCTGAAACCAGAGTTTGAAACGCAAGTAACAACCCGATGAGTTACGACTTCTCGCCTGACCTCGTCAAATCGGGAATAGGCAACGTTTCGCGCGGCGGCGATGCAACACCTTGTCCGCTTTCTCAAGCCTGCGGGGCTGCGGCCTGTTCCACATACCAGGACAGGCAATGCGCATTGGCCATGGCATCGCGGTTGACGACCTTGTCGATCGGCTGGCCCAGGAAGAGCTTCTTGATCGGCACCTCCTGCTTCTTGCCCGACAGCGTGCGCGGGACTTCGGGCGCCTGCAGGATGTCGTCGGGGATGAAGCGGGGCGACAGGGCCGTCTTGATGGCGCCCTGGATGCGCGCGGTGAGCGTGGCATCGAGCGTGAAGCCTTCGCGCAGCACCACGAACAGCACCATGCGGCTGGGCCGGCCCAGGTATTCCAGGTCGATCACCATCGAGTCAAGCACCTCGGGCAGTGCTTCCACCGCCGCGTAGATTTCGCTGGTGCCCATGCGCAGGCCATGGCGGTTGATGGTGGCATCGCTGCGGCCGAAGATCACACAGCCGCCGTCTTCATTGACCTTGATCCAGTCTCCGTGGCGCCACACGCCGGGGTAGACATCGAAGTAGCTCGACAGGTAGCGCGCGTTGCCCTGGTCGCCCCAGAAGAACAGGGGCATGGATGGCACGGGCTTGGTGCAGACCAGCTCGCCCACCTCGCCGACCACGGACTGGCCCTGCTCGTTCCAGGCCTCCACCGCATGGCCGATCTGGCGGCATTGCAGCACGCCGGGCTCGTTGGGCAGTTCGCGGTGGCCGCCCACGAAGATGCCGGCGAAATCGGTGCCGCCCGACAGGTTGTTCCACCAGATGCCGGGGGTGCCGATGCGCTCGAACTGCTCGGTGCCCCAGCGCTGCACGTCTTCGGACAGGGGCGAGCCGGTGGAGCCCAGCGCGCGGATGCGCGTCAGGTCGCCACAGGCAGGCAGGTCGATGCCGGCCTTCATGCAGTTGGCATAGAAGGCCGCGCCGGCGCCGAAGTAGGTGACCTTGTGGCGAGCCGCGAAGCGCCACAGCACGGTCCAGTCGGGGGCTTCCTTGCTGCCGCCCGGGCTGCCATCGAACAGGCAGATGGTGGCGCCGTCGAGCAGGCCGCTGAGCTGCGTGTTCCACATGATCCAGCCCGTCGAGCTGTACCAGTGGAAGCGCTCACCGAAGCTGTTGGCCGCGTAGCTCGGGCCGATGTCGTTGTGCTTGCCGATGGCCGCGACGATCATGATGATGCCGCCATGGCCATGCACCAATGGCTTGGGCAGGCCGGTGGTGCCGCTGGAGTAGACCACCCACAGCGGCTGGTCGAAGGGCAGCCATTCGGGCTCGAAGTCGCGCACGGCCTGGTCATCACGGGCGGTGGCCTGCGCGAAGGTGAGGTCGGCCTCGCGCACGCCGCGCGAATGGCCCAGCTGCAGCACGATGAGTTTTTCAACGCTGGGCAGCGAGGTGCGCAGGGCGGTGACCGTGTCGGCGCGGTCGATGGACTTGCCCGCGTAGTAGACCCCGTCTGCTGCGATCAGCACGCGCGGCGCGATCTGCTGGAATCGGTCCGTCACGGCCTGGGTGCCCATGTCGGGCGCGCACACGCTCCAGATGGCGCCGATGCTGGCGCAGGCCAGAAAAGCCACGATGGTCTCGGGCACGTTGGGCAGGTAGGCGGCCACGCGGTCGCCCCTGCCCACGCCCATCTCGCGCAAGGTCAGCGCGAAGGACGCCACCTGGCGCTTCAGTTCGGGCCACGACAGCTCGCGCGCCTCGCCCAGTTCGTTGTCGCTGATGATGGCCGGATGGCCTGCGCGGTGGGCTGCGTCGGCGTGGCGCAGCACACGCTGCGCATAGTTCACCTGCGTGCCCGGGAACCACTGGGCCCCCGGCATGCTGGCATTGGCCAGGGCCACGGTGGGTGGCACGGGCGAGTCGATCGCATCGTGCTCCCACAGGCTCATCCAGAACGCCTCCTGGTCCGTGACGGACCAGCGCCACAGCGCATCGTAGTTGTCGAAGGCCAGGCCATGGCGCTGCTCGAGCCACTGTTGGTACAGGCGAATGAGGGGGGTGTAGGGCGCGGGGTTCTTCATGCGAATCGATTGTGCCGTGCCCGCCGCCCCCCGCGCACGATGGGGATTCCCGATCAGGAATCAGGACGGCGGGCTCAAGAGGGCCAGAAGCCCTTGTGCAAGGCGGCCATGGCCTCTTCCACCTCGGGCACCGGGCCGATCACCTCGATGGGCTTCTGGCCGCGGGCGAACACGTCGCGGCAAGGCAGGCTCATGGTGGGGTTCTCGTCGGCGTTGCCGGTGAGCTCCAGCAGGCGGTGCTCGGTCATGCCATAGACCACGCGGCCGATGTTGGCCCAGTACTGCGTGCCGGCGCACATCACGCAGGGCTCGGCCGTGGTCACCAGCGTGCATTGCCACAGCACCTCGGGGCTGAAGTTCAACGCTGCCGTGCGGGCGAGCACCGATTCAGCATGGTTGACGGTGTCGACATTGCCCTGTTCGGCCAGCACGGTCTCGCCATCGGGCCCGACCAGAATGGCGCCAAAGGGATGGCGACCCAGGCCCATGGCGCGGCGCGCGACCTCGTTGGCACGGTGCAGGTGTTTGACGATCTGAGACGGGCTCAACGGGGGCAAGGCGGGGTAGGTGCTCATGGTGACTTCAATGGTCTGAACATGGGAAGGGGTGCCGGCCGATGCCTACATCGCGCATCGGCCAAGGCCGACAGCGGCACGGGAACAAAGGCGGTGCAATGCCATGACATTTGCTTTCATGACATCGCCATGCAATTTTGGAGAGACTTTCGCAAGTTCGTGACACGCGGCAATCTGGTGGATCTGGCCGTGGGCTTCACGGTGGGCGCGGCCTTCACGACCATCGCTCGCAGCATGGTCGACGACATCATCATGCCCCCGGTGGGGCTGCTGATGGGCCGCACCGATTTCAAGGATTTTTTCCTGGTGCTTCGGCCCGGGCCGACGGTCGGTGAGCCCTACCTCACGCTGGCCCAGGCCAAGGCGGCGGGGGCGGTCACGCTGAACTACGGCATGTTCATCAATGCCATGCTGGCGTTCATCCTGGTGGGGCTGGCCATGTTCGTGGTGAGCCGGCTGATGAGCCAGGCCGAAGCGAAGATGGATGCGCACTTCAAGGAGCCGCCGGCGCCACCGGGTGAGCCGACCGAAAAGAAGTGCCCTTACTGCCGCAGCATCATCCCGGCCAAGGCTTGCCGCTGTCCTCAATGCACATCGCACCTGTCGGTGCCGGACGAGCCGGACAAGGTGGCGCCGCCCGAGACCAACGACAAGGCGAAACCTGCCTGAGGCGCACACCGCATCAATGGCATCTGTTCTTGAAGCAGACGTGAGGAGGCCCGCCGGGGCGCTGCTCGAAAGCAGTTCCTCAGCGGGCCTGAAGGTCACCACGCCAGGGCGGTGGCCTGCGGGGCGCGTCGCAAACGTCACACCTCAGAGGGTATCCGGCTCGACCGGTTCCTGCACCGGCTCTCCATCAGAGGGTCTGTGCAAAGGAGTCGGGGTATCTTCCGGATCCGTCATGGGCGGTGTGCCGTGCACCGGGTTAGGGTGCGGCGGCGCATCCGGCGGGTTGGGCGGGGCGGCGAAAACGCCCTGGTTCACAAGGTGGTCTCGCATCGCCTCGCTCCGTCAACGGTCGATCTTCTTGGCGACGGAGTTCTTCGCGTCGCCATAGTTCGCCTGAGACTTGCCACGGGCCTGCTGGGCCACGCCCTTGGCTTGCAGTTTGGAGTTGTCGGTGGCATCACCGGCGACTTCCTTGGCCTTGCCGACGGCTTGGTGCACGCGGCCCTTCACTTGGTCCTTGTTCATGATAAAGCTCCTTTGTCATCTGTGGGAAGACATGAACGGCATGGGAGCGTCGTCCATGGCTTCACTGTGCGCCTGTTGGTGTGGACGCGCCAGTCGTCCCGTGCCGATTGCGGTGTAAGGGACTGATGGCATGAGCATGTGAGGGTTTTAGGCCATGGCGCGGCGCATGTGGTGCACAGCTTCGTCCGCATCGGCATGCAGGCGCTCCAGGTCCAGGCCGGGGATCGCGCCGTCATCAACGACCAACCGGCCCGCACACAGCACATGGCTGGGCCGGGCTGCGCCACAGGCCACCGGGGCCACGGCCGGGTCGTGCAGGCCCCACTGGCGCGGCTCGTTCAATGGCAGCACCACCAGGTCGGCCGCCTGGCCCGGTGCCAATGTGCCCACACCGTCCATGCCCAGCACCTGGGCACCGCCTGCCGTGCCAATGCGGATCACCTCGTCCGTGCTCAGGGCGCGGGGGCCCTTCACCGCACGGTGCACCATCCAGGCCGTGTGCGCCTCGTGGAACATGTCGGCCGCCTCGTTAGAGGCCGCGCCGTCCACGGCCAGCGAGACGCGCCCGCCAGCGCGCATCAGCTCAGGGGCCGGGGCCACGCCCGAGCCCAGGCGGCCATTGCTCTGCGGGCAGTGGGCCATGCCCGTGCCTGTTTCTGCCAGGGTGCGGATTTCGTCAGGAGTGAGGTGCACCAGGTGGGCGTACCAGACGTCCTCGCCCAGCCAGCCATGGCGGCCGACGAACTCCACCGGCGAGCAGCCATGCACCTCGCGGCAGAAGGTGACGTAGTCCTGCGTTTCACTGAGGTGGCTGTGAAGGCGGATGCCCAGCCGGCGAGCCTCTTGTGCCATGGGCTTGAGGTGGTCCACGGCCACCGACCAGGTCGGGGTGGTGGGGGCACTTACCACCTGGCGCATGGGGCGCGGGCCCGCCTGGTGGTAGCGGTGCACATCGCGCTCCACGCTGGTGAAGAACTGCTCCAGCGTTTCGGGGCGCACCTGGGGCGGCGGGTTCACATCGATGGTGCGCACGATGGTCTGGCCGCCCCGGCACAGCACGAAGCGCAGGCCCAGGGCCTCGGCCTCGTCGAACACCGCGGCCGAGGCGTCGAAGGGCATGCCCGGGTAGTAGTGGTACTGGTGGTCGGCCACGGTGGTGCAGCCCGACAGCAGCAGCTCGACCATGCCCAGCCGTGCGGCCAGGCGCATCACCTCGTCATGATCGAAGTGGCGGCGGTAGGCCACGGGCACGGCGCTGAGCCAGCCCATCAGCCCTTCATCGATGCCGGCCGGAATGCCCTTGAGCAGGCTCTGGAACAGGTGGTGGTGGGTGTTGACCCAGCCGGGCATGACCAGGCTGCGGCTGGCGTCGATCACACGCTCGCCGGGGCGGGGCTCGAGTGTGCCGATGGCCTCGATCAGGCCGTCGGCGACGCGGATGTCGGCACCGTGCACGGCCACGTCGTGGCGCATGGCATCGCCAGGCAGGCCGGTGAGGATGCCTTGGGCGTGGCGGATCAGCAGGGAGGTGGAGGTCGTCATAAGGGGGGAAGAATGGGTCAGCGGTTCATCTCGCTCTCGTGCCAGCCGCCCAGCGCCCAGCGCGACAGTGCCGACAGCACGGCGAACACGGCCACGCCGGTCAGCGAGATCAGCACCAGGGCGGCGAACATGCGCGGGATGTTGAGCTGGTAGCCCGATTGCAGGATCTGGTAGGCCAGGCCCGTGCCCGTGCCGCCGGTGCCGGCCACGAACTCGGCCACCACTGCGCCGATCAGTGCCAGGCCGCCCGAGATGCGCAGGCCCGCGAAGAAGTAGGGCAGGGCCGAGGGAATGCGCAGGCGCACCAGGGTCTGCCAGCGCGAGGCGCGCTGCAGCTTGAAGTAGGACGCCAGGCCGGGGTTCACGCTGCGCAGGCCCACCGTGGTGTTGCTGATGATGGGGAACAGCGCGACCAGGGTGGCGCACACCACCAGCGAGGCGGTCGGGTCCTTCACCCAGATGATGATGAGCGGAGCGATGGCCACCACCGGCGTCACCTGCAGCAGCACGGCATACGGGAAGAACGCCGATTCGATCCAGCGGCTCTGCACGAAGGCGAAGGCCACCAGCGAGCCCACCACGACCGACCCCAGAAAGGCCAGCACCGTGATCTTGACGGTGACCCACAGGGCGCCGCTCAGCAGGCCCCAGTCGGCCACCAGCGTGGTGGCAATCGCCCAGGGCGAAGGCACCAGGTAGGCGGGCACCTGGGCCACGACCGTCCAGCCCTGCCACGCGCCCAGCAGCAGGGCGGCCACCAGCAGCGGCAGCAGCCACTGGCGGGCGGCCTCCTGCTGGAGCAGCGGCGTGTGCCTGGGCTTGCGCGTGGCCGTGGGGGCGGTGGGGGGCGTTGCCATGGGGGATGTCCTGACAGGGGTGTGGGACGAGGTGATCGATGCGCTGCTCATGCGTGGGCCTCCGACAGGCTGTGCTGCAGGTGGCGCACCAGCTCGTTGAAACGCGGGCTGGTGCGGTAGTCGTCATCGCGGGGGATGCCGGGATCGATGGCGATGTCCTCGACGATGCGGCCAGGGCGGGCCGCCATCACGATCACGCGGGTGGACAGGAACACGGCCTCGCTGATGCTGTGCGTGACGAACACCACGGTGAGCCCCTGGCGGCGCCACAGTGCCAGCAGGTCGGCGTCCAGCTTGTTGCGCGTGAACTCGTCGAGCGCGCCGAAGGGCTCGTCCATCAGCAGCAGCCGGGGCTGGGTGACCAGGCCGCGTGCGATGGACACGCGCATCTGCATGCCGCCCGACAGCTCGCGCGGACGGTGCTTGCCGAAGGCGCCCAGGCCGACCATCTCCAGCGCCTGGGCCACGCGCGGCGTGGATTCGGCCTTGGGCACGCCGGCCAGGTCCAGCGGCAGGCGCACGTTGGCCTCCACCGTGGACCAGGGCATCAAGGTGGCCTCCTGGAACACGAAGGACAGCTCGTGCTCGGCGTTGGCATCCTGCACGGGCTTGCGCGAGAGCAGGATGCGGCCGTCGCTGGGCTCCAGCAGGCCCGCGACCATCTTGAGCAAGGTGCTCTTGCCGCAGCCCGAGGGCCCCAGCAGGGTCACGAATTCGCCAGGCTGGATGCTGAGCGACACCGGCGTCAGCGCGCGGGTGCCGTTGGGGTAGACCTGTTCGGCCGACAGGACTTCAATGGCTGGCACGGGTGCGTTCATACATCTCGATGATGTGCTGGCCCGCCGTGGTGGGCGGGTAGCGGGGTGGATCGGCGTCGTCGAAGCAGCCGGGCAGGGCGCTGACCTCGGCGTGGTAATCGATGTCGAAGAAGTAGGCGATGGAGTAGCGCTCTCGTCCCTGCGGGTTGAACACGCGGTGTGGCGTGGAGCGGTAGCGGTCGTTGGTCCAGCGGGCCATCATGTCGCCCAGGTTGACCACGAAGCTGCCTTCCACGGGCGGCGCGTCGAACCAGCTGCCATCGGCCGCCTGCACCTGCAGGCCACCGGCATCGTCCTGGGCCAGCAGGGTCACGCTGCCCCAGTCGGTGTGCGCGCCGCAGCCCAGCTGGCCCGGCAGCAGCGCCTCCGATGGGGGCTGCTCGGGGTAGTGCAGCAGGCGCAACACCGGCATCGGGTCATGCAGGTAGGCCTCGAAGTGATCAGGGGCCAGCCGCAGGCCCGCCGCCATCAGCGAGAGCAGCCGGTGCGACAGGCCATTGAGCGCCTGTTCATAGGCCTGCACCGCCTGCCTGAAGCCTGGCACCAGCGCTTCATCGGGCCACTGGTTGGGGCCCTGGTTGGGCGTGCCGGCTTTCACCAGCGGGTCATCGGCGCCTCGGTCCACGCCAAGGTAGAAGCTCTCCTTCAGATCGCCCGGCTGGCCGGGCTCGAGCGCCTGCCAGCCGATGGGATCGAAGCCGCGGTGGATGCCGCTGCGCTCGATGTGCCAGCGGGCCTTCTCCGCCTCGCTCAGTGCGAAGAAGCGCTGCGCCGCGTCGAACACGGCCGCGCGCAAGGCCGGGTCCACGCCATGGCCGACGAGGTAGAAGAACCCGCGGTCTCGGCAGGCCTGGTCGATGCGCTCGGCCAGGCCTTCGGTCTGACTCAAGTCGATGATGGGCAGGCTGTGCATGGTGCTGTGCTCCGTGGATGGACAGGGTCAGGGCATGACCTTGAGATCCTTGACGAACTGGGTGGTGTAGGTCTTCTTCACATCGACCTTGGCCGGGTCCACCAGCTTGTTGGCCACCATCATGTCGAAGGTCTTCTTCATGCGTTCGTCGGTCAGCACGCCGATGCCCAACTGGGCGGCGTCGCCGCCCAGGACCATGCCCTCGGACTTCATCTTGGCGATGCCGTTGGCGATGAGGTCGTCCGTCATGTTGGGGTTGTCCTTCTTGATGAGCGCATTGCCCGGTGCCGGATCGGCACTCAGGTAGCTCTTCCAGCCCTCCATCGAGGCCTTGACGAAGGCGGCCACGATCTTGGGCTTTTTCTTGACGGTGTCGGCCGTGCAGACCACGGTGGTGGCGTACGGGGGCCAACCCAGGTCGGACAGCAGGAACACGCTCGGCTTGATCTTGCCTTCCTTCTCGATGCTGTAGGGCTCGGAGGCCAGGTAGCCTTGCTGGGCGATGTCCTTGTCGGCCAGGAAGGGCTGGATGTTGAAGGTGTAGGGGCGCACCTGGCTGTCGGTGAAGCCGTACTTGCTCTTGACCCAGGGCCAGTAGGTGACCAGGCCCGCGCTGCCCACCAGGATGGTCTTGCCCTTGAGCTCTTCGAACTTCTTGACATGCGGGTGGGCGATGATCACGGCCGGGTCCTTCTGGAAGGCCGCGGCCACGGTGACGGCGGGGATGCCCTGCTCCCAGGCCTTGATGGTCTGCACGTCGTAACCCATGATGCAATCGGCCTGACCAGCCACCAGCAACTGCATCAGGTTCACTTGCGGGCCGCCCATCTTGATGGTCACGTCCAGGCCCGCCTTGCCGTACAGGCCGGTGGCCTGGGCCTGGTAGAAGCCGCCATGCTCGGCCTGCGCATACCAGTTGGTCAGGAAGGTGAACTTGTCGGCGGCCTGCGCGGGCAGGGCGCTGGCCAGCATGGCGGCCGAGGCCGCGGCGGACAGGGCCAGCTTGTTGAACTTGCTCAGCGACAGGTTGGTGCGTCGGATCATCGTCAAGGCTCCAGTGGGGTGAGGTCGGGGTGTGAAGTGAAGGGCGAAATGGTTCAAATGCGCTCAGGACAGCCGGCCCAGGCTCGTTTGAACCCGGGTCCGGAAGCGGTGGCGCTGCTCACGCGTGGCGTAGTTCATCGAATGCAGTTGCAGCCATTGGGCACGGCAGCGGCGGGCGAACAGGGGGCGCAGGCCGCGCATGAACAGGCTGCGGCCCGGGTCGCCGATCACGCGCAGCCACCACCAGGGCGAGCCCGAGGTGGTGATGCCGACGAAGTGGCGGATGTTGTCCAGGCAGCCGCGGATGGGCCGAAACCGGTGTCCGCCCAGGCGGAAGGCCACGCCGGGCAGCATCACGCGGTCCAGCCAGCCCTTGAGGATGGCGGGCGGGCCGTACATCCAGGTGGGATAGACCACGACCAGGGCCTCGGCCCACTGCAGCGGCTCGACATGGACGTCGAGCGCCTCGACGTTCACCTGCGTGTCGCCCATGTAGGTGGCCTTTTCGCTGGCACCCATCACCGGGTTGAAGCCCATCGCGTACAGGTCCAGATCACGCACCTCGTGGCCGGCCGCACGCAACGTGTCCACCGCGGCCTGGTGCAGCGCGGCGTTGAAGCTGTGCGGATCGGGGTGGGCGAACACGACGAGGCACTTCATGGTCAATGAGGCTCCCGTGTCGCGGGTGGGGGCGGAACGAAGGACAAGGCGTTCATGGCGAAAACTGCGTGTCTTGACATGGGGTTCCTGCCGCGGTGAGGCGGCAGGAACGGGATCCATCTCAAGAGCAATTTCCGGTCAATGGCACCGGGGAGGTGCCACTGGTGAACGCTTCTACTCTTGCCTGTTGATCAATGCAAACGGCGGGCCAGTTTGCTGATCCTGGTCAAACTTTCTGAAGAATCTGACGTGTCGATTTCAATGTCCCTGGCTGCCACGGTGGGCCCAGGCGGTGGTGCGCTTCTCGATGACGGAGAACAGCTCGTACATGACCATGGCCATGGCGCCCACGATGACCAGGCCGGCGAAGGCCAGCGCCATCTGCATGGATGAGCCGGCGCTGATCAGCAGGTAGCCGATGCCTTCGTTGGCGGCGGTCATCTCCGACACCGTGGTGCCGACGAAGGCCAGCGTGATCGCCACCTTGAGCGAGCCGTAGAAGTAAGGCATGGAGCGCGGCAGGCCCACCTTGACCAGCACGTCCCAGCGCTTGGCACCCAGCACGCGCAGCACGTCTTCGAGCTCGGGCTCCAGCGTGGCCAGGCCGGTGGCGATGTTCACCGTGATCGGGAAGAAGCTGATCAGGAAGGCCGTGAGCACCGCAGGGCCCACGCCGATGCCCAGCCACACCACCAGGATGGGGATGAAGGCCGCCTTGGGCAGCGCGTTGAAGGCCGTCATCAAGGGGTAGACGGCCGCATAGGCCGCGCGTGAGCTGCCGATCAGGAAGCCCAGCAGCACGCCCACCACGATGGCGATGCCGAAGCCCACCATCGTGACCCAGAAGGTGCGCCAGGCGTGCCGCGTCAGCTCTTCATGGAACTCGACCATCTGCTGTGCGATGCGGCTGGGGCTGGGGAACAGGTATTCGGGCACATCGAAGGCCACGCAGATGAACTGCCACACCAGCAGCACGATGGCCAGCAGGACCCAGGGAGACCAGCGCTCCATTTGTTTTTGACTGAACTTCATTGCGCGATGTCCGTGGTGCTGGAGGGAGCAGCGAGGTTGGTGGGCTTGCGCAGCGCGCCGATGTGGCCGCGCAGTTCATGCACGATGGCGGTGAACTCGGGGGCGTAGGTCACCTCCAGATCGCGCGGACGGGGCAGCTCGATCTCGCGCTGCGCCACGATGCGGCCGGGGCTGCGGCTCATCACGTACACCGTGTCGGCCAGGAACACGGCTTCGCGCAGGTCGTGCGTCACCAGGATCACATTGAACTTCTGCACGGCCTGCAGGTCGCGCAGGGCGCACCACAGCTCTTCACGCGTGAACGCATCGAGCGCGCCGAAGGGCTCGTCGAGCAGCAGCATCTTGGGCTCGTGCACCAACGCACGGCAGATGCTGGCGCGTTGCTGCATGCCGCCCGAGAGCTGCCACGGGAACTTGTCCTCGTAGCCGCCCAGGCCCACGCTCTGCAGCAGCGCGCGCGCCTTGGCTTCGTACTCCTTGCGCTTGGCCTTGAAGTTCGAGCGATAAGGCTCGACGATCTCCAGCGGCAGCATCACGTTGCTGACGACGGTGCGCCAGGGCAGCAGCGACGGGGCCTGGAAGGCCATGCCGGTGATCTTGAGTGGGCCGCTCACATGCTTGCCATCGATGAGGATGTGTCCCTTGGACGGCATCTTCAGGCCGGTGGTCAGCTTCATGAAGGTGGACTTGCCACAGCCCGAAGGGCCGACGATGGCGATGAACTCGCCCTCGCGGATCTTCAGGCTGATGTCCTCGACGGCGAACTGGCCCTTGGCCATCAACTCATCGTTGTAGGCCAGCCAGACGTTCTGGAAATCGACGAAGGTGCTCATGGCTGGGGAACCTTGTTCGTGTTGCGCATGGATGTTCAGCGGGGATCTTTGTTGTTGTGATTCAAGTCGCTGATCACTTCTTGGGCAGCACGTTCAGGTCGGCAGCCGAGGGCAGGTAAGCCGGTGTCCAGACCGCTTCTGGGTTGACGCGGGTCTTGGTGGCGAAGGCGTCACCCACCTGCGAGGCCATCAGCGACAGGCGAGGCAGCTTGACCTGGCCGAAGCCTTCGGCGCGGGCATCCGGGCTGTTGACGACCTGGTCCAGGGCCATCTTCAGGCGGCGCTGTTCCAGCTTCACGTTGATGATGCCGTCGCGGGCCTTGACGCTGTCGATGGAGGCATCGGGGTTGGCCAGCACGTCCTTGGCGCCCTTGGCGAAGGCCTTCAGGAAGGCTTTGGCGGCTTCGGGGTTCTCCTTCAGGAACTTGGGCGAGGCGATGATCACGTTGCCGTAGAGCTTCACGCCGTACTGGGCGTAGGGCAGCACCACCACATCCTCGGCCTTCGCGCCGCGGGCTTCCAGGTTCAGCAGCGAGGTGAAGGTGAAGCCGGTGATGACGTCGACATCGCCACGCACCAACATGGTTTCACGCAGCGGCGGGTCCATGCTGATCCAGGTCACTGCACCAAGTTTGTTCGCCTTGGCGAAAATCGGCCACGATTTGCGGCCCGAATCGAACACCGGTGCGCCCAGCTTCTTGCCCACCAGATCGGCCGGGGTCTTGATGCCCGACTTCTTCAGTGCGAAGGCGGCGGCCGGCGTGTTGTTGTAGACCATCATGATGGCCACGGGCTTGTTGGGCACGTCGGGGTTGTTGGCGTGGAACTCCATCAGGGCGGCCAGGTCGGCGAAGCCCATGTCGTAGGTGCCCGAGGCCACGCGGGTGACGGTGCCGCCCGAGCCGTTGCCGGCGTCGATGGTCACATCGAGGCCGGCCTGTTTGAAATAGCCTTTGGCGGCAGGTTGCAGGAACAGGGCGGAGGGGCCTTCGAAACGCCAATCCAGCTGGAACTTGATGGGGGTGTCGGCGCGCACCAATGTTGGGCTTGCGATGCCCAAAGTCAGTGCGGTGGCAGAAAGAGCAGTGCTGAGCAGGGCGCGGCGGGTGGACTTCATCACGGTCATGTCGAAAGGCTCCGGGGGGTAAAACTGTATACAGTTCTGTGTGCAGCAAGAACCGTGCACACCCCGTGGCGCCTTGTGCCGCGATGCTGGGAAATCAGGTCAATCCACGAAGCTGGCGCCCTTTACATGGGCTTGAACAGGTGGGCGTAGCTGCGGCTGACGATCAGGCGCTCGCTGCGGCCTTTCAGGTGCAGGTAGATCTTGCCCGCGTCTTCCCGCACGACCTTGTCGATCAGGGGCGTGCACACCACGATGCTGCGGTGGATCTGGGTGAACTGGCGTTCATCCAGGCGGGGCATCAGTTCGCGCAAGGGCGTGCGGATCAACAGGGATCGGTCTTGCGTTACGACGCGCACGTACTTGCTGTCGGCCTCCAGATAATGGATGTCGGCGGTGGCGATCATGTGCAGGGTGCTGCCGATCCCGGCCTGGATCATCGTGAGGGGCGGCTCCTGTGATGGCGGGCGTCGCAGCGCGTGCCAAGGTGCGTGGGCCACCGCGTCATTGCCCTGGCGCTCCAGCAGGCGCGATTTCAGGCGCTCGCACGTCAGCGTGAGTCGCTGGGGCTCCACAGGCTTGAGGACATAGTCCATCGCTGCGCGCTCGAAGGCATCGATGGCGAAACGGTCGAAGGCGGTCACGAACACGACCAGCGGCGCGGCACGGTCGGTGGGCCAGTCATCGATGATGTCTTCCACGGCATCCAGCCCGTTGCGCTCGGGCATCTGGATGTCCATGAAGAGGATGTCGGGCAGGTGCTGTCGGGCCGCTTCGATGGCGGCCTCACCGTCATGCACGATGGCCTTGATCTGAAGGCTAGGCCACAGCCTGGCCAACTCCCTGGACAGGACCCTGGCGAGCACTGGCTCATCCTCTGCGATCAAGGCTGTTGGGGGGGGCGCTTTCATGCACCTGCTTTCAGTGGGAGGGGCAGCCGCACTGTGACCTCGGTGGCGTCCTGCTCATCGAGGTGGGCGAGTTCGACATGCTCGCCAGGCCCGCACAGCATGGCCAGCCGGTCCTTCACGTTGTGCAGGCCGAAGCCACCTGGACTGAAGGCCTCTGGCTGCTGGTGTGCGCGGGTGCCGGAGTTGCGCACTCGCAGCACCAGATGATCTGCTTCTTGCGTGGCTGCCACGCTCAGCTCGCCCCCTTGCCGGCGTGGTTCCAGGCCATGCTTGATGGCATTTTCGATCAGGGGTTGCAGCAGCATGGCCGGGACGGGCATGCCTCGAAGGGGTTCGGGCAGGCTCAGCGTGGTGCGCAAGCGTTCTCCCATGCGGATCTGCATCAGCGCCAGGTAATCCGAGGCGAGTCTGAACTCGGCCTCCAGCGCGTGCTGCGGAGCGCGGCTGCCGTCGAGTGTCGACCGCAGGAAGCCGATCAGGTGCAGCAGCATGGCATGGGCCTGGCTCGGGCTTTCATCGATGAGGCCGCAGACATTGGACAGCGTGTTGAACAGCATGTGGGGATCCAACTGGGCGCGCAGCAGTTGCAGTTGCGCCTCGGTGGTGAGCTGGTGTGCCCGGCGCTCACGCGCTTCGCGGTGGGTCCAGCGGTCGTGCAGGTACTCGAAGAAGTAGGACGCCGTCACGCCGAAGAGCATGTTGAGCAGGGCGAGAGAGGCTGTGGGCCGCACCTGTGCCAGATGGGCCGTGCCCCAAGCGGAGGTCTGTATGCCGGCGAACGCCTGTTGAGCCACCCATGAGCTCAGCAGCGGGCACAGGGCCATGCCCAGTACCAGGCTTGCCACCGCCTTGGGTTGCAAGGCCTTGAACAGCCCGTGCTGCTCGTAGCGGGTCTGCGCGTCGGGCAGGCGCCGCCAGCCTGCTCGCATGATCAGCAGCCCACACGTGCCATTGATCAGCAGCCCGCACAGCACGATGAGTTGCATCCAGATGAAGAAGTACAGCCCGCCGTGCGTTGCAGCCTCGTGCGAGTACATCATCTCGATGGTCATGAGGGAGATGGCGCCCAGGTTGCCGATGACCTGGTTGAAGGCCAGTTGCCGCAGCCCGAAGCTTGGCCAGGTCAGCCGTGGTGGGTAGGGCGCATGGGGAGGGGGATGTACCGCGAGCCGGAGCATGGAAACTGCGTCGTGAGTCCGATCGGGCGAGCCTAACGCATGCCTCGGGGATCCGGACAGGCGGGGTGGTGTGAAACGCGGATCGGCGGCCTGAACCGCAGCGTGGCCCGAGCGGAATGCGGGCGGGGTTGGTGGTGGCATGTACATACGCCACTCAGGCACGCTGCCAGGCGGCCTGCTCCGATGTTCACGCGCTCTGTCCGATGCCGGTGGGCCACCGCGTCAGAGCCACCTAGATTGGCCCGCGATGTGACACGGGCCCCATCACCCCGGACAAACGCAAGGACACCACATGACTCATCCATGGACACGGCGGTCGATCCGGTTCGCCGCCTCCTGCGCCCTGGGCGCGCTCCTGATGACCTCGGCCCAGGCAACGCGCTTCACCCCAGCGCCACCGAAGGTCCAAATCAGCCAGGGCGAGCTCAGCGGCAAGCTGGCCGATGGCGTGCGCGCCTACCTGGGCGTCCCTTACGCTGCGCCCCCCGTCGGCGAGTTGCGCTGGCAATCGCCCCAGCCGCCAGCAGACTGGAGCGGCACTCGCGATGGCCGGGCGTTTCGCGACCGCTGTGCCCAGCCCTTGAGCTTTCTGTCGCCCAAGTCGGTCAACGAGGACTGCCTCTACCTCAATGTCCATGTGCCTGACGACATCGGCGGCGAGAAGTTGCCCGTGATGGTGTGGATCCACGGCGGGGCCTTCCTGTCCGGAGCCGCGGCCGACTACGACATGGTCCAGTTGGCCCGCAAGGCGCGCGCGGTCGTGGTCTCGATCAACTACCGCCTGGGCGCCTTCGGCTTCTTCCGGGCGCCGGAGCTGGCAGCGCAGCACCAATCCTCCAATCTGGGACTGCAGGACCAGCAGGCCGCGCTGCGCTGGGTGCAGTCCCAGATCGGCCAGTTCGGTGGCGACGCGTCGCGCGTGACGCTGTTCGGCCATTCGGCCGGTGGTGCCAGCGTGTGCCTGCACACGGTGTCGCCTCAATCGCAGGGACTGTTCCAGCGCGCCATCATGCAGAGTGGCACCTGCGGCCTGTTGACCTCGACGCCGCCTGAAGCGATGGCGGCGCAGTCGGCCAGGCTGGGTGTCCAACTGGGTTGTCCGAACGGGCCAGGCCAACTGGCCTGCCTGCGCGACAAGCCTGCTGCCGAGGTGCTGAAGGCCTCTGTGCCCAATGGCAATGAGGTCAAGGATGTGGAGGTCCGATGGGCCCCGGTGCGCGATGGCGTCACGTTGCTTGAGGATCCAGGCCAGCAGGTTCGGCAAGGGCGCTTCCACCGTGTGCCCATGATGATCGGCACCACCCGCGACGAGGGTGATCTGTTCGTCGGGACCGAGTACCACCTGGCGGCTTTCAGGACCATACGCCAGGCGGATGTCGAGTTCTACATCGGGCAGATCGCAGGCAGCGATACCAGCCGGGCTGCCCAACTGCGCAGCACCTACGCCGCACAGGCCTATGGATCCCTCGACCGTGCCTTCAGCGCGCTGCTGACCGACTACTTCTTCTCATGCGACTCATTGCAGGAAACTCAGGCCTTCTCCCGTCAGGTGCCGACCTACACCTATGAGTTTTCGGAAACGGGTCTGCCTTTCCTGTTTCAGGATCCCCTGATGCGCCTGGGCTCGCTGCATGGGGCAGAGCTGATCTTTCTGTTCCAGAGCAGCAAGCAGACCTGGCCCATGCTGTTCTGGAACAAGGCCCAGAAGCAGCTTTCGGATCAACTGATCGGCTACTGGGGCCGCTTCGCCGCGACGGGCAATCCCAACGGGCCGCATTTGCCCTCATGGCCCGCATTCAGCAGCCAGCGCGACAGCATCCTGAACATCCGAAGCAGTGGCAACTCCGTGCTCGGCACAGCTGAGTTTCGGCAGAGCCACCAGTGCAACGTGTTCGATCCCTCCTGATGCTGGAGCGTCCGGGGCCTATCTGCCGGTGGGCCCCGCCAGCAGCCACAGCGAGGTGATCAGCAGCATCCAGGCAAACGCCGCACGCAGGCGTTGTTCGGGCAGACGCTGCGCCAGCGCGACCCCGGCCGATACGGTGAACATGCCGGCCAAGGCCAGGGGCAGGCCCATGGACCAGTCCACCTGATGGGCGGTGGCGTAGGTGCTCAGGGCGATCACCGAGCTGGGGGCCACCAGGGCCAGGGCAAAGCTTTGCGCCATGGTCTGGCGTTGGCCGAACAGGCCGGTGAAGATGGGGGTGGCCACCAGGCCGCCCCCTATGCCCAGAAGGCCCATGCTGCTGCCACCAACCAGGCCCACCAGAGGCACGTAGCGCTGCGGTAGGCGTGCGTTGGACACCGCGTGCGTGGGGTCGGCCGGGGGCGTTGCCCCGATCTTTGCCCGGCGCGCGCGCCTTTGCTGGTGCAGCAGGTGCACCGACAGGCTCAGGAGAAACAAGCTGAAAAGTTGCCGAAGCC
Source organism: Aquabacterium soli (assembly GCF_003933735.1). Classification (GTDB taxonomy): domain Bacteria; phylum Pseudomonadota; class Gammaproteobacteria; order Burkholderiales; family Burkholderiaceae_C; genus Aquabacterium; species Aquabacterium soli. Next base: position 164,176 of record NZ_RSED01000008.1, read on the forward strand.
AGTGCGGCGGCATGCGCGTGGCCAGGTGCGCCACGGCCCATGTGGTGGCCGTGGCAACCAGACCCAGGGCGAGTGCCCGCTGCCAGGGCACGGGCTCGTGCCGGGTATAGCGCCACCAGCCGATCAGCAGGTTGGGCACCATCATCACCAGAGCAGTGCCCTGAGCCATGGGCTGGTCCATGCCATAGGCCAGCACCAGCAAAGGGATGGCGATGATGCCTCCGCCAATGCCAAACAGCCCCCCAAAAAAGCCCAGCAGGGCACCCAGGGCCAGGGCGGGCAGAAGGTGCGCTATCGACATCACGGACAAGGGCAACATGGATGCGATGATCATTGATGACCTGTATTTCATCAATGGTGACGAAATCATTTTATTATTAACTTAAGTGCAATAATTCATGTGGGCTGCGCTGTCCGATGAGCAACACACCCGACCTGGTCTTCTTCGCGGTTCTGGCACGCCACCCCAGCCTGGCCTCGGCCGCGCCCGAACTGGGCGTCACACCGCCGGCGGTCAGCCGCCGCCTCGCCGCGCTGGAAAAGCGCCTGGGCGTGCGGCTGTTCCACCGCACCACCCGGCGCCTGAGCCTCACCCCCGAGGGCGAGCGCTACCTGGAAGAGGGCGGCCGCATCCTGCGCGAGATCGACACGCTGGAGCGCTCGCTGGTCGCCAGCCGCGAGCAGCCACGCGGCCTGTTGCGCATCAATGCGACCTTCGGCTTCGGGCGCCGCCACCTGGCGCCAGCCATTTCTGATTTCGCGTGGCGCTACCCGGAGGTCGAGGTGCTGCTCGAGCTCACCGACAAGCCGCTGGACCTCACCGCCCACGCCATGGACATCGGCATCCGCTTCGGAGAGCCGCCAGACCGGCGCGTGCTGGCGCGCAAGATCGTGACCAATCGGCGGCTGCTGTGCGCGGCGCCGGGCTACCTGGTCCAGCATGGCGAGCCCGCCACGCCGCGCGATCTGGCCGGGCACCAGTGCATCGTCATCCGCGAGAACACCAGCGCCTTCAACAACTGGCAACTGTCGGACGGGCACCAGCAGACCCTGGTGAAGGTGCGCGGTCCGCTCAGCACCAACCACGGCGAGGTGGCGGTGGACTGGGCCGTGGCCGGCCACGGCATCCTGCTGCGCTCGGAATGGGACATTGCCCCGATGTTACAGGCGGGCCAGTTGCGGCAGGTGCTGCCCGACTGGGCCGACGTCTCGGCCGACATCCATGCCTTGTACCCGCAGCGCCACCATCTGTCGGCCAAGGTGCGCGTGTTCATCGACTTCCTCGTTGATCGCTTCGCTGCCTACAGGGCCACTGCCCCCTAGCTAGAATGGCGCCCTTCGCCAAACAACCGGGGTGTGCCTGTGTCTGACCGTCTTTTCGTGCTGTCGCAATACGTCCTGCCCAAGCAGGCCCTGACGGCCCTGGCGGGCAAGGCCGCATCCGCCAAGGGCGGGGCACTGACCACGGCGGTGATCCGCTGGTTCGTCAAACGTTACAGCGTGAACATGGCCGAGGCGGCCAACCCGGACATCACCGTCTACCCCACCTTCAATGAGTTCTTCACGCGGCCCTTGAAGGCGGGGGCGCGGCCGATCGCGCAGGCCGACCTGGTTTGCCCGGTCGATGGCGCCATCAGCCAGTTCGGCCGCATCGAACGCGACCAGATCTTCCAGGCCAAGGGCCACAGCTACAGCACCACCGCCCTGGTGGGTGGCGACAGCACGCTGGCCAGGCAGTTCGAGAATGGCAGCTTCGCCACCATCTACCTCAGCCCCCGCGATTACCACCGCATCCACATGCCCTGCGATGGCCGCCTGCTGCGCATGATCTATGTGCCGGGCGAGCTGTTCTCGGTGAACCCGGCCACGGCGCGCGGTGTGCCCGGCCTGTTCGCGCGCAACGAGCGCGTGGTGTGTGTGTTCGAGGGCCCCCGGGGACCCTTCGTGCTGACGCTCGTGGGCGCAACCATCGTCGGCAGCATGGCCACCACCTGGCACGGCGTGGTCAACCCGCCGCGCACGCGCGAGGTGCGCGAATGGCGATATGACGATCAGCAGATCGTGCTCCGCCAGGGCGAAGAGATGGGGCGTTTCCTGCTCGGCTCGACCGTGGTCCTGCTGTTTCCGCAGGGCCCACTGGCCTTTGATCCGACGTGGCAGCCGGCTGGTGCAGTGCAGCTTGGCAAGCCAATGGCCAGCGTTTGACAGGGCGCGATTAAGGGTATCCCCCGGTCTGTGGGGGGTGGAGACATTTGTCCTCAATTATGGGCAGATGGACGGAGATAATTCTTGCCAGATGAGATTCACCCTCCGTTGTTGAAGCCTTGCGGCATGCGCCAGCGGTCTCCGAAAGGTTTTCTGTGCCGCGCCTGTCTGGATTTCTGGTTTTATTGCTGTCCGCGATCCTGGTGTTGGCGCTGGGCACCGGTGCCTGGTGGGCTGCCGAGGCCCTGGTGATCTCCCGCACGGTGAGTGAAGGCCGCACGGTGGCCGACGTGGCCGAGAACGTGGGCCGCTGGGCCTCGCAATACGGCGGGGTGCATGTGCGCACCGAAGGCGCCGCCGCCAGCCTGCCGGGCACCTTCCTGACCCGTTCGGTGTACGCCATGAGTGGCGATGACGCCGCCTTCCTGCAGGGCGCGCGCTCCGATGACAAGGCTGCTGTGAAGCTGTCCGAGAAGGACGTGATGCAGCGCGTAGAGGCCTACCACTGGAAGAACCCTGCGCTGGTGCAGCGGGAACTGTCCGACGTGCTGCTGGCGGCCGGCAGCAAGGCCCAATACCGCCTGACGGCGCGCACGGTGCTCAACGAGAGCAACGCGCCCAATGCCTTCGAGCTGGAGGCGCTCACGGCCATGCAGGCCTCGGCAGAGCGCCAGACGCCGGCCAGTGCTGCACGTGCCGCGGCGCACCAGCCAGCGAAGCAGGCCAATGGACAGACAAGCACCCAGGCCACGGCCCCGGCCGCGGGCGAGCCGCTGGAATACTGGAAGGTAGAGGGCGGCCGCCTGCTGTACGCACGCGCCGTGGTGGCCCAGAAAAGCTGCCTCAAGTGCCACGACTCGGCCGCCAAGGCCCCGGAGTTCTTGCGCGTGAACAACCAGTTCAATGGCGGCGGCGGCTTCGGCTACGTGGCAGGCAAGCCCGCGGGCGTGATCAGTGTGACGGTGCCGGTGCCCGACACCTACACGCTGTTGAGCGATGGCCTGCCGGGCAAGGCCTGGCTGGCCTTTGCTGCGGCCGCGCTGGCGGGGCTGGCCGTGGTGGGCATCACCTTGCGGGGCATGTTCCAGCGCCGCGCGGGTGATGGTTCGCGCCCTGCACCGCCGCGCTCCGGCTTGCCGTCGGCACCGGGCACCGGCCCTGGCGTGGGCGCCTCGCGGCCGATGCCGCTTTGAGCCATGGCCGCTCTCGGCGGCCTTCTGCTCAGCCTTGCGTCCTGACCACGATGCGTCCCCGCACGTGGCCTTCCATCAGCTCGCGCGCAGCCTGGATGGCGCCGATCAGCGGGGCTTCTGACGTGATCTGCTCCAGCAGGCTCGGGTCCAGATCGCGGGCCAGGCGCGCCCAGGCCTCCTGGCGACGGGGCAGGGGGGCCATCACGCTGTCCACGCCCAGCAGGGCCACGCCCCGCAGGATGAAGGGCATCACGGTGGCCGGCAGGTCAAAGCCCTGGGCCAGGCCGCAGGCTGCCACGGCGCCGCCATAGCGCGTCTGGGCACAGGCGTTGACCAGGGTGTGGCTGCCCACGGCATCGACCACGGCCTTCCAGCGCTCCTTCTGCAGGGGCTTGCCGGCGTTCGACAGTTCGGCACGGTCGATGACCTGCCTGGCGCCCAGTTCCTTCAGGTAGGTTTCTTCGCTGGCCTTGCCGGTGGCGGCCACCACCTTGTGTCCCAGGCGGGACAGCAGGGCCACGGCCACCGAGCCCACGCCGCCGGTGGCGCCCGTGACCAGCACCTCACCATCGGCGGGTTGCGCCAGCGCCCCATGTCGCTCCAGGGCCATCACGCACAGCATGGCGGTGTAGCCGGCCGTGCCGATGGCCATGGCCTGGCGGGTGGTGAAAGCCTCGGGCAGGCGCACCAGCCAGTCGCCATGCAGGCGGGCCTTGCCGGCCAGGCAACCCTTGTGAGTTTCGCCCACGCCGAAGCCGTTGAGCACCACGCGGTCGCCGGCCTTCCAGGCCGGGTGATCGCTGTCCAGCACGGTGCCGGCCCCGTCGATGCCTGCCACCATGGGCCAGGTGCGCACCACGGGCGATTTGTTGGTGATGGCCAGGCCATCCTTGTAGTTGAGCGTGGAATGCTCAATGGCGACGGTGACGCCGCCGCCGTCCGGGAAGGTGGGCAGGAAGCTGTCGTCCACCTCGCGCAGTTCGGCGCTGAAATCGGGGTTCTTGTCGAGGACCAGGGCGTTGAACATGGTTGTCTCCTTGTGCCGGGCATCTTAGGGCCTGCATGGGCTGGTGTCGCCGGTTCGGCACCAAGGCCCTTCATGTGCTGCCAAGGCGGCCGAGGATCACAATGGAGCTCCCGCTGGAAAGACCACAAGGATCCAAGATGAGTGCCGCTTCACTGACCGAATTGCTGGGCGTCGACCTGCCTGTGATCCAGGCGCCGATGGCGGGTGTGCAGGGCAGTGCCATGGCGATTGCGGTGAGCGAGGCGGGCGGTCTGGGCTCGCTGCCGGCAGCCATGCTGGCTGACGAGGCGCTGCGCAAGGAACTGGGGGCCATCCGTGCGGGCACGTCCAGGCCTTTCAACGTGAATTTCTTCGCCCACCGCATGCCAGCGTCCGACGCAGCCCGGGAGGCCGGTTGGCGTGATGCGCTCAGCCCTTATTACAGTGAGTTCGGGGCTGACCAGGCCGACATCCCTCAGGGGCCGGGCCGTCGTCCGTTCAGCCCTGAAGTGGCCGAGTTGATCGAGGCGTTTCGCCCACCGGTGCTGAGCTTTCACTTCGGCCTGCCGGACGAGGCCTTGCTGGCGCGGGTGCGCAGCTGGGGCGCCAAGGTGATCTCGTCGGCGACCACGGTGGCTGAGGCGCGCTGGCTGGCCGAACGCGGCGTGGACGCCATCGTGGCCCAGGGCCTGGAGGCCGGTGGCCACCGTGGCCTGTTCCTGTCGGATGACATCGGCACGCAGGTGGGCTTGTTCGCCTTGCTGCCGCAGATCGTGCGTGCGGTGCGCGTGCCGGTGATCGCGGCCGGCGGTATTGCCGATGCGCAGGGTGTGGCCGCAGCGCGTGCGCTGGGTGCGGCAGGGGTGCAGGTGGGCACGGCCTACATGCTGTGCCCGGAGGCCACCACCAGTGCCTTGCACCGGGCGGCGCTGTGCAGCGACGGCGCGGTTGAAACGGCCCTGACGAACCTGTTCACGGGCAGGCCCGCGCGGGGCATCGTCAACCGGGCGATGCGCGAGCTGGGCCCGATCAGCTCCGCAGCACCGGCTTTCCCACTGGCCACAGGGGCCATCGCGCCCTTGCGCGCGCGGGCCGAGGCCGCGGGATCGTCGGATTTCAGCCCTTTGTGGGCAGGCCAGAACACCAGCGGGTGCCGCGAGTTGCCTGCCGCGCAGGTCACGCGTGCGCTGGCCGCGGGCTGGGCGGCCAGTCCAGTGAACGCTGGCTCGTGAAGGCGCGTGGCTGGCATGTCACCGGGTCTGTGAAGGCCAGGTGGCGAGCCAGCAGTTGCAGCGGGTGATCCCAGTTGGGCGTGGCATCTGGCGCATCCGCTGGCTGCAGCACGGGATAGATGCGGTCGTTCACGATGGGGATGCCCAGCGCATGGAGGTGGGCGCGCAACTGGTGTCGCTTGCCGGTGCGGGGGCTCAGCCTGTAGAGGCCCTGGCCATGGCGTGTGTCCAGCAATTCGATCAGCGTGTCCGAGTTGGGCTCACCGGGCACCTCGGTCATGGCCATGAAGTGATCGCTCTCGACCAGCCGGCTGCAGTGGCGCTGCGGCAAAGGCAGATCAGCCCGAAAAGGCGCAACGGCCTCGTAGACCTTGTGCACCTGCTGCTGGCGGAACAGCGCCTGGTAGGCATCGCGTGAAGCCGGTTGCACGGTGAAGGCCACCAGGCCGGCGGTTTCGCGGTCCAGCCGGTGCATGGGCACCAGCGTGTCGATGCCCAGGCGGCGCTTCAGGCGCACCAGCAAGGTCTCTTGCACATAACGGCCCTTGGGCGTGAGCGGCAGGAAGTGCGGCTTGTCGGCGATGACCAGGTGCGCGTCCTGGAAGACGATGTGCTCCTCGAACGGGATGGGGTGTTCGAAGGGCAGGGCACGCCAGTAGTGCAGACGGCTCTGCGGCCGGTAGGGCGCGTGGGGCGGCACGGGCTGGCCCTGGTCATCGACCACGTCGCCAATGGCCATGCGTTGCCGCCACCCGTCGCGTGACACCGCCGGCAGGCGCTCTGCCATGAAGTCGAGCACCGTGGCCCAGGGGCCGCTGGGCAAGGCCACGCTGCTGGGGCTGACGCCGTCGCGCGTGGGCAGGGGCGGGCGCGCTGGCCGGGTCATGGTCGGGTCAGCGGCGTCCCTTGGACGGCTTGGGGTCGACCGAATCGAGGCGCTGCGCACGTTCGAGCCGCCAGGCCTCGTCGTCGGTGTCGTTGTAGACCTCGTGCGCGGTGGTGTCGGTTTCCTGCAGATGCGCATCGAGCGCCACGCGGTTGTCGAAGACAAAGCATTCGCCCTGCCAGTCGCGTTCCGCATCGGGCAGGGTGTGCAGGAAATTGATGATGCCGCCGTCGAGCTGGTAGACGTCCAGACCCAGGTCGCGCTGCATCCAGGCACTGGTCTTCTCGCAGCGGATGCCCCCGGTGCAGTACATGGCCACGCGCTTGCCTTCGGCCTGCCAGCGGGGTGCCTGCTCGCGCAGGTAGCCCGGGAAATCACGGAAGTTGCCCACGCCGGGGTCGATGGCGCGCTTGAAGCGGCCCAGGCGGTATTCGAAGTGGTTGCGGTTGTCGATCAGTACCACGTCGTCCTGGGCGATCAGCTCGCGGAAGGCCTGTGGATCGAGGTGGTTGCCGGACGCCCGCTCGGGCACGACGCCGGTGACGCCCTCGACGCCCAGGGCGACGATCTCGTCCTTGCGGTGCACGCGCACCTTCCAGAAGGGGCGGGTGGCGCAGGCGCTGCGCTTGAAGGGCATGTCGCTGAACAGGCCTTGCAGCCGAGGATCGTGGTGCATGGCGTGCTCGAAGGCGTCGAGCAGGTCGGCCGGTGCGGCCAGCGCGCCGCTGATGCCCTCGGGGGCCACCAGCACGCTGCCGGTCAGGGGTGCGACGAGTTCACGCAGCAGCTCGGCCATCGCGTCCGCATCGGGCAGCGGGACGAACTTGTAGAAGGAGATGTGCAGCAGGGCTTGGGGCTCGGACATGGTGCCCCGATTGTCTCAAACCTCGGGGCCGGGCCCCGTGCGCTGCGTCAAGCCGCCTGCGCCAGCCTGAACACGGCCACGGCCGAGGCCAGCCGGTGGGCCTGCTCGCGCAGGCTTTCGGCGGCCGCAGCCGATTGCTCCACCAGGGCGGCGTTCTGCTGCGTCATCTGGTCCAGGTGGGTCACGGCGGTGTTGACCTGGCCGATGCCGTCCGACTGTTCATTGGCGGCGGTGCTGATCTCGCCGATCGTGTCGCTCATGCGCTTGACGTTGGTGACGATCTCGGCCATGGCGCCGCCGGCGTTCTGCACCAGGCTCGACCCGTTGGCGATCTGCTCGACGGAGCTGCCGATCAGGCCCTTGATCTCGCGTGCGGCGGTGGCCGAGCGCTGGGCCAGTGCCCGCACCTCGCCAGCCACCACGGCAAAGCCCCGGCCCTGCTCACCGGCCCGGGCCGCTTCCACCGCGGCGTTCAGCGCCAGGATGTTGGTCTGGCAGGCGATGCCGTCGATCACGCCGATGATGTCGGCGATCTTCTGCGACGAGCCGTGGATCTCCTGCATGGTGCTGACGACCTGGTCGACGATGTCGCCGCCCTTGCCAGCCGAATCGCTGGCCTGGCGGGCAAGCTGGTCGGCGTGGCGGGCCGCGTCGGCCGTGTGGCGCACGGTGCTGGTCAGCTCTTCCATGCTGGACGCGGTCTGCTGCAGGCTGGAGGCGGTCTGCTCGGTGCGGGCCGACAGGTCGAGGTTGCCGGTGGCGATCTGCGTGCTGGCGGTGCTGATGCTCTCGGTACCGGCACGCACTTCGCGCACCATGTGGGCCAGACCGTCACGCGTGCTGGCCACGGCGTGCAGCAGGCGGCCGATCTCGTCGTTCGAATCCAGGTGCAGCTTGGCGGTCAGGTCGCCGGCGGCCATGGCGGTCAGCGCCTCGGAGGCCGAATCCAGCCGGCGGCGCATCGAGCGGCCCATGAAGTGCACCTGCGTCAGCACGGCCAGGCCCACCAGCAGGCCCACGCCCACGCTGACGGCGGCGAAGCTGACCGCCTCGGCCTTGACGGCGTCCACGTACACGCCCGAGCCCAGCACCCAGCCCCAGGGCGCGAAGCCGCTGACGTAGGAACGCTTAGGTTCGGGCTTCTCCTGGCCGGGCTTTGGCCACTGGTAATCCACATAGCCCGCGCCGCTGCGCTTGACGGTGGCGACGAACTCCTTGAACAGGTAGACACCGGCCGGGTCCTTCATGTCGCTGAGGTCCTTGCCATCGAGCGCGGGCTTGATGGGGTGGGCGACCATGCGGGGTGTCATGTCGTTGATCCAGACGTACTCGCTGCCGTCGTACCGGATGGCCTTGATCTCGGCCATGGCCTTGGCCTGGGCTTCGGCGCTGCTCATGCGGCCGGCCTTGCTCTCGGCCTCGTAGCGCTCTGCGATGCTCTTGGACTGCTCCACGACCGCCCGGGTGGCTGCCAGGCGCTGGTCCATCGAGGCGTGGTAGTGGGCGATGCCGGTGTAGGCCGACAGGGCGAGCACGGCCAGGGTGATGTTGGCGGCCATCAGGCGCAGGCGCCCGACGATGCTCAGGTTCTTGAAAAACGACATGGCTTTCCCTCTGGGGTGGGCGCAGCCAGAGCCGTGTGCTTGTGGTGAGAGAAAGTGCGCCAGGGCAGGGCTGCGTGCAGCGCTGGCGCGGAGATCGGCTCCATTGGGAATTTCGGCAAGTGCTGCCGTGGATTTACCCCTCGACACCGAAAGGGGTCGACTTTTTTGAGGCGCCTCAAAACGGTGCGCGCCGGTTTGCGCTATGCCAGCAGATCCAGCAGCGTGCGGGCCACCACCTTGGTCGCCTTGCGCAGGTCGTCGAGCACCAGGTGCTCATCGGCCCGTTTGGCGTTGGATTCGAACACGGTGCGCGGCCCCGCACCGTAGATCACGGCCGGCACGCCTTGCGCACAGTACAGGCGCACATCGGTGTACAGCGGTGTGCCCATGGTGGGAATCGGCTGGCCGAACAGGGCTTGCCCATGCTTTTGAAGGGCGTCTACCAAGGGCTGGTTGCCCGGCAGCGGCTGCAGCGAGTTGGCCAGCAGCAGGCGCTTGATGTCCACCGTGATGCCGGGGAATGTGGCCGCAGCCTCGGCGATCACACGGCGGATGTCGGCCTCCACCGCCACCGGATCTTCTTCAGGGATCATGCGGCGGTCGAGCTTGAGCACCACCTTGCCCGGCACGACGTTGGTGTTGGTGCCGCCTTCGATGCGGCCCACGTTCAGGTAGGGGTGGGTGATGCCCGGCACCGTGGACGTGATGGCCTTGTAGGCGGTGTTCTGCGCGTACAGCGCATTGAGGATGGCGACGGCGCCCTGCAGGGCATCGACCCCCGTGTGCGGGATGGCCGCGTGGGCCATCACCCCATGCACGGTCACTTCCATCTGCAGGCAGCCGTTGTGCGCGGTGACGACCTCGTAACTGAAGCCCGCGGCGATCAGCAGGTCGGGCTTGGTCAGGCCTTGCTTGAGCAGCCAGCCGGGGCCGAGTTCACCGCCGAACTCTTCGTCGTAGGTGAAGTGCAATTCGACGCCGCCTTTGAGCTTGGGCGCGTCGGTCTGATTGGACAAGGCCTCCAGCGCACGCAGCGCGAAGCTGAAGGTGGCGAAGTCGCTCTTGCTGACGGCGCTGGCGCGGCCGTAGAGCTTGCCATCGACGATCTCGCCGCCGTAGGGCGGGTGGGTCCAGCCTTCGCCAGGGGGCACGACATCGCCATGGGCATTGAGCGCCACGGTGCGGCCTTGCTCGCTGAAACGGCGGCGCACGATCAGGTTGGTCAGGCTGGTCAGGCCGTAGTCGCGCACCTCGGCCTCGGGCACGGCGTGCTTTTCGGCCTGCCAGCCGAAGGCCTGCAGCAGCTCGGCCGTGCGTTCGGCGTGGGGGGCGTTGTTGCCCGGCGGGGTGTCGGTGGGCACCTGCACCAGCGCCTGCAGGAAGCGCACTTCCTCGTCGAAGTGGGCGTCGATCCAGGCGTCCAGGGCCTGGTAGTTCGAAGTCGAAGGAGAAGCAGCGGTCATAGACCTTCCAGCAAATGCATGAACGCGTCGACGCACAGCTGCGCGTCGTCGTTGGTGATGGTTTCGAGCGGGTTGTGGCTGATGCCGGCGTTGCCGCCACGCACGAAGAGCATGGCCTGCGGCATCACCTCGTGCAGCTTCATCGCGTCGTGGCCGGCGCCGCTGGGCAGCTTGACCACGGGCAGGCCCAACTGGTGCACGGCGGTTTCCCAACGGGCCTGCCAGGCCGGGTTGGAGGGGGCTGCGGCGGCGGTCAGGGTGCGCTCGAGCGTGTAGTCCACACCGCGCCGTGCGCAGATGGCGGCCAGGCGGGCTTCCACGTCGGCGGCCAGGCTGTCGCGCTGGTGGTCGAGCGGCGCACGCAGGTCCAGCGTGAACTGGCATCGGCCAGGCACCACGTTGATCGAGCCGCCCGGCACGTTCAGCACGCCCACGGTGCCCACCGAGGGGCCGCTGGATGCCTTCAGATCCTGCGCGGCGCGCTCTTCGACATACAGCACCAGCTCGGCCACGGCAGCCGCCGCGTCCTTGCGGCGGTCCATGGGCGTGGTGCCGGCGTGGCTGGCCAGGCCGATCACCTCGCCGGTGTAGCGCGCGCTGCCGTTGATGGCTGTGACCACGCCCAGGGGCTGGTCGATCTCGTCCAGCCAGGGACCTTGTTCGATGTGGACCTCGACGAAGCCCAGGTAATGCCCTGGATCCCGCTTGAGTTTGGCAATGTCGGCCAGGTCTCCGCTGTGGCCGGCGGCCTTCATCGCGTCGCGCATGGGGATGCCATCCGCATCGACCTGGTCCAGCCAGCGCGGGTCGAAATCGCCGGTCAGCGCGCCCGAGCCGAGGAAGGTGGCCTTGTAGCGCTGGCCTTCTTCTTCGGCAAAGCCGACCACCTCCATGCCGTGCTTCAGGCGCTTGCCGGCGCGGCGCAGTTCACGCACGCAGGCCATGGGCACGAAGATGCCCAGCCGGCCATCGTGCTTGCCGCCGTTGCGCACGGTGTCGTAGTGCGAGCCGGTCAGCAGCAGCGGGGCTGAGGCATCGGTGCCGTGATAGCGGGCGACGACGTTGCCGACCGCATCAATGCTCACCTCATCAAAGCCGCAGTCGTCCTTCATCCATTGCACCAGCTGCGCGGCGGCGGCCTGGTGCGCGGGCGTGAGGTAGGTGACGGTGAGCTGGCCCTGTTCGGCATAGGGCGGCTCGCTGTGCACGGCCAGCTCATCGGCCCAGCCCAGCACCAGGTTGCCCTGCAACGGCTCTGCACCGAACTTGTCGTTCAGGCGGATCTCGGCGATGCGGTGAATGTTGCGCAGGCATTCGGCCAGCTCGAAATCGGCCGGCAGGCGCAGGCGGCGCGCGAAGGTGTCGATGATCTGCTGGCGGCTCAGGCCGGCGCCACGTGGCCCGCGCACCGCCAGGATGAAAGGCCAGCCGAAGCGGTCCTTGTAATCGGCGTTGAGCTGCTGCAGGCGCGCAAACTCATCGGGCGTGCAGTGCGTGAGGCCAGCCTTGCTCTGCTCATTGGTCGATTCGGCCGTGAGCTGCCCGGCCACGGCGGCCTTGCCGGCGAGCTCGGGGTGGGCGCGGATCAGGCCGAGTTGCGCATCGCGCGAAGCTTGGCGCACCACCTGGGCCAGCGCGTGCTTCAGGCCGGTCAGGCTGGTGAAGGGGCGCTGCGCCCACGCCTCGTGCGCGATCCAGGGCGAGTGCTCGTAGATGCCGTCCAGCGCCTGCGTGAAGGCGTCGATGTCCAGCGCATTGAGCTGGGGTATGGTCAGGGCAGGGGCGGGCATGGGTGCGTGGTTTTCCAATGGCGGGCGATGTCGATGCGGCGGCAGACCCAGACGTCACGGTGCGCCTGCACGTGGTCCAGGAAGCGCTGCAGGCCCTTGAAGCGGCCGGGCCGGCCCAGCAGGCGACAGTGCATGCCGATGCTCAGCATCTTGGGGCGGTCCAGGCCTTGCGGATCACCCTCGGCGTACAGCACGTCGAAGCTGTCGCGCAGGTAGTCGAAGAAGTGGTCGCCGGTGTTGAAGCCCTGCGGCGAGGCGAAGCGCATGTCGTTGGCGTCCAGCGTGTAGGGAATCACCAGCTGCTGCGCCTTGCTGCCGTCGGACTTGTCCACCGTCATCCAGAAGGGCAGGTCGTCGCCGTAGTAGTCGCTGTCGTAATCGTAGCCGCCGTGGTCGACCAGCAGGCGGCGCGTGTTGGGGCTGTCGCGGCCGGTGTACCAGCCGTGGGGCCACAGGCCGCCGGTCATCTGTCTGATGATGGCGGTGCCGCGCTCGATGTGCTGGCGCTCGGTGGCCTCGTCCATGTTCTGGTAGTGGATCCAGCGCCAGGAGTGGCAGGCGATCTCGTGGCCCAGGTCGACGAAGGCCTGGGTGAGTTCGGGGTGGCGCTCCAGGGCCATGGACACGCCGAACACTGTGAGTGGCAGGCCACGCTTCTCGAACTCGCGCAGCAGGCGCCACACACCGGCGCGAGAGCCATATTCGTAGATGCCGTCCATGCTCATGTGGCGGGCCGGGAAGCTGGCCGCGCCGATGATCTCGGAGAGGAACTGCTCCGAGCCCGGATCGCCGTGCAGCACGTTGTTCTCGCCGCCTTCCTCGTAGTTCAGCACGAACTGCACGGCGATGCGGGCACCGCCCGGCCAACGGGCATGGGGCGGGTTGTGGCCGTAACCGACCAGGTCACGGGGATAGGGCTGGGTGCTGTCGTAGGTCATGGAGGCAACAGGATCAAGGACTACCGAGGGCATCTTCCAGGCGCAAGCTGGGCACACGGCGACGTTCTGTCAGCTGGCGGGCCACCGTCAGCAGGTGCTCATCGATCAGGGCCGCGGCCCGTTCGGCGTCGCGGGCCTCGATGGCGGCGAGGATGTCGGTGTGTTCGGCGTTCGAGGCCTCGGCGTCGTCGGCCGACTGGTACATCAGCGTGATCAGCGAGCAGCGCGAGACCAGTTCCTGGATGAGTTCGACCAGCACCTGGTTGCCCACCACCTCGGCCATGCGCACGTGGAAATCGAACAGGAGCTTGGTGCGCGTGGCCACGTCGATGCGCTCCACGGCCTGGCGCTCTTCCTTCACGTGGGCCTTGAGCAGGCGCAGGTCGGCCGGCTTGAGCTGGGCGATCAGCTGGCGCACCATCTGGCCCTCGACCATGCGGCGCACGGCGAACACCTCGCGCGCTTCTTCGATCGACGGCTCGGCGACGAACGCCCCCCGCGCCGGTTCAAGCCGAACCAGCTTCAGCTGCGACAGCCTGAACAGGGCCTGACGCACGATCGTGCGGGACACGCCGAATCGATCGCCCAGCTTCTGCTCGACCAGCTTGGCGCCGGGCAGCAGTCGGTGCTCGACGATGGCGCGGGTGACCGCGACCACGATGTGTTCGGTGCTGGAGCCCGAGGGCGCGTCGTCTTCGGTGTCGTTGGCTGGCATGGCGGTGGATGACACGGCTCGCACGGAAGCGCGTGTTGTTTGGGCCACCTCGTCGGTGGCCTTTGTGGCAGATTTCTTGCGTGCGACACTCATCGTGGTTAAAGTGTATACAGTTTTGTGAACCGCTTGCAACCCAGTGATTGGATCCTTTCGTGTCTCAAGCAAATTCCCAGCCCGGCAGCACGCCTGAGGCCCATTCTGGTCGATTGACGACCCATGTGCTCGACACCGTGCTCGGCGGACCCGCGGTGGGCATGCGCATCGAGCTGTACGTGCGTGAAGCCACCTCCGAAGGCTGCGCCGATGGCCGCTGGCTGTCGCTGCGCAGCGTGACCACCAACGACGACGGCCGCATCGACGGCCCGCTGCTCAGCGGCGATGACTTCAAGCCCGGCTGCTACCGCCTGGTGTTCGACGTGGACGGCTACTTCCGTGCGCGTGGCACCCCCTTGCCCACGCCGCCCTTCCTGGGCAAGGTGCCGCTGGATTTCGGCATCGCCGATGGGCAATCGCATTACCACGTGCCGCTGCTGGTGAGCCCGTGGTCGTATTCCACCTACCGTGGCAGTTGATCGGAAGCGTTCGTGATGATGGAGATGTCTCCCCTGCTGGGTTATGCGCTCGACTGGGCCAACCTGCTGCTGAAATGGGCCCATGTGATCGTGGCGGTCGCGTGGATCGGCTCGTCGTTCTATTTCGTCATGCTGGACAACAGCCTGACGCCGCCCACCGACCCGGCCCTGCGCGACAAGGGCGTGGGCGGTGAGCTGTGGGCTGTGCACGGCGGCGGTTTCTACAACCCGCAGAAGTACCTGGGTGCGCCGAAGAACCTGCCCAGCAACCTGCACTGGTTCTACTGGGAAAGCTATTCCACCTGGCTGACCGGCTTCGCGCTGTTCACGGTGGTGTACCTGTTCAACGCGGGCACCTTCCTGATCGACAAGTCGGTGTACGACTGGTCGCCTGGCGTGGCGGTGGGCGCTGCCCTGGGCTTCCTGGCCGGCTTCTGGATCGTCTACGACCTGGTGTGCCGCACCTTGGGCAAGGGCCCCAAGGGCGACGAGGTGGTGGGCATGGTGCTGTTCGCGGTGGTGGTGTTCGCCGCGTGGCTGGCCTGCCAGCTGTTCGCTGGCCGCGCCGCCTTCCTGCTGGTGGGCGCGATGATGGCCACGAGCATGAGCGCCAACGTGTTCTTCTGGATCATCCCTGGCCAGCGCAAGGTGATCGCATCGATGAAGGCGGGCCAGCCGGTGGACCCGGTGCATGGCCAGCGCGGCAAGCAGCGCAGCGTGCACAACACCTACTTCACGCTGCCCGTGCTGTTCGCAATGCTGAGCAACCACTACAGCTGGGCCTACAGCCACCCGCAGAACTGGTTGGTGCTGGTGTTGATCATGCTGGCCGGCGCCTTGATCCGCCAGTTCTTCGTGGCACGCCACAAGACGGAGGTGGCCGGTGTGGCCGCGCCGTGGCATTGGGCCGTGGCCGGCGTGGTGGTGCTGCTGGGCGTGGCGGTGTGGCTGGCGCCCAAGCCGGCGCCCGTGGTGCCTGCCGCAACGCCTGCCGTGCCAGCGGTGGCGGTGGCGGCTGCACCTGCGGCATCCGGGGCATCCGCGTCAGGCGATGCGGCCTCATCGGCTGCACAGGCCGTGCCGGCCGCGGTGCCAGCCGCGCCCTTGTCGCAGTTCCAGCAGGTGCAGGCCATCGTGGCCCAGCGCTGCGTGATGTGCCACAGTGCCGCGCTGGCCAACAAGGGGGTGATGCTTCACACGCCCGAGCTGGTCAGCCAGCATGCGCAGCAGATCTACCAGCAGGCGGTGGTGCTCAAGGCCATGCCGCTGAACAATGCCACGCAGATCACCGATGCTGAGCGGGCCGAGCTGGGCAAGTGGTACCAGGCCGGCGCGCCCAAGTGAGGCCGGTGTGAGGCCGGTGTGATGCCGTGGTGATGAGGTAGGCTTGGTGCATGAGCACCGAGCCTTCATCCACGCCTGTCGCCGAACCCTTGTACCGGGGCAGCTGCCTGTGTGGCGGCATCCGCTTCACCGTGCACGGTGCGATGCCGCCGGTCCAGGTCTGCCACTGCAGCCAATGCCGCCGTGCGCAAGGTGGGCCGTTTGCAACCAACCTGCCGATCCAGACCAGCCAGCTGCACTGGCTGAGTGGTGAGGATTTGGTCCAGGTCTACGACTCGTCCGAAGACAAGCAGCGCTGCTTCTGCCGGCGTTGCGGTTCACCCTTGTTCAGCCGACGGGCCTCGCTGCCTGGCGTATTGCGGCTGCGTGCGGGTTTGCTGGAAGGGGATGTCGGCAGCCGCGTGGGCCTGCACATGCACTGGGCCTCGCGTGCACCCTGGTGGGCAGAGGATGACGACGGCACGCCGCATCACGACGCGGGCATCTGACCGAGGGGCTCTGCGCCGATTCAGATGCCGGCCAGCCGCCGCGCCAGCTTGTTGTGCCGCTCCACCATCGGCCCCTGGTCGATCAAGGTGAGTTCGCCATGGTCGGCCACGACGCGGCCATTGACGATGGTCCACGCGGTGCTGACGCTGTGGCAGAACAGCAGCGATGCCACCGGGTCATGCACCGCACCGCCAGCCATCGCCAGCGTGCGCAGATCGAATATGGCCAGGTCCGCTGCCAGGCCCGGTGCGATCTGGCCGATGTCGTCGCGGCCCAGCACCTCGGCGCCACCCCGCGTGGCCAGGCGCAAGGCATCGCGCGCACTCATGTCAGAAGGTCCATGGTCACAGCCGAAAGGCGCCAGGCTGCGGCCCACGCGCGCCAGCAGCATGGCCTGGCGCGCCTCGGCCATCAGGTGGCCCGCATCGTTGCTGGCCGATCCATCCACCCCCAGGCCCACGGGCACGCCCGCATTGACCATGCTCCGCACTGGCGCGATGCCCGAGGCCAGCCGCATGTTGCTGCAGGGGCAGTGCGCCACGCCCGTGCGGGTGGCAGCGAAGCGGCTGATGCCGTGGTCGTCGAGCTTCACGCAGTGGGCATGCCACACGTCGTCGCCCAGCCAGCCCAGTGATTCGGCGTACTCGGTGGGCGTGAGCTTGAAGCGCTCCAGGCTGTAGGCCACGTCGTGGTCGTTCTCGGCCAGGTGGGTGTGCAGGCGCACGCCGCGCTTGGCCGCTCGGGCCAGCACGGCGGATTCGCGCATCAGATCGGGGCTGACCGAGAACGGCGAGCACGGCGCCAGTGCGATGCGCACCATCGCGAGGCGGTCGCTGTCGTGGTGGGTGTCGATCAGGCGCTGCGAATCACGCAGGATGTCGGCCTCGCGCTCGACCAGACGGTCTGGTGGCAGGCCGCCTTCACTCTCGCCCACGCTCATCGACCCCCGGCTGGCGTGAAAGCGCATGCCGATGGCCTGGGCCGCCGCGATGCTGTCGTCCAGCCGAACGCCGTTGGGGTAGAGGTAAAGGTGATCGCTGCTGGTGGTGCAGCCGCTGTGCAGCAGCTCGGCCATGGCCAGCTGGGTGGACGTGTGCACCATGTCGGGCGTGAGGCCTGACCAGATCGGGTAGAGCGTGCGCAGCCAGCCGAACAGCTCCGCGTTCTGCGCGGCCGGGATGGCGCGCGTCAGGCTCTGGAACATGTGGTGGTGGGTGTTGACCAGGCCGGGGATCACGACATGGCCACGCGCGTCGATGGTGCGCGTGGCGCGGGCCAGCAGTTCGGCAGGCAGGGTGTGCGTGGGCCCCGCGGCGATGATCTCCTTGCCCCGGATCAGCACGCTGGCCTGGCGCCATTCGGTGCCCTGGTCGTCCATGGTGGCGACGCACTCGGCGTCCTTGATCAGCAGGGTCGGGGTGTCGTCGGGCGAGGTCATGCGGGCTTGTTGGCGTTGTGGTCCGCGGCTGGTGGAGCCAGTTGCAGCAGTTGGGCGACCACCGACACGGCGATCACGGCGGGCTCCTTGCCGACGATGCCCGGCAGGCCGATGGGGCAGGCGATGCGGGCGATCAGCTCGGGCGCATGGCCTCGTGCCTGAAGGCGGTGCTCGAAAGCCGCACGCTTGGTACGGGAACCGATCAGGCCGATCCAGGCACGGCCCTGGCGCACGTCTTCGCGGCGCAGCAGTGCATCGACGATGGTCAGGTCCAGGTCATGGCGGTGGGTGAGTACCAGGTGCAGGCTGGCTGGTGGCGCATGGGCGACCTCGGCGGCGGCATCTTCGGTAGGCAGGCAGCGGATGTGCGCTGGCAGGTCGGCCAGCGCTCGGCCGCTCGGCAGGCCCAGCGTGGCGTCGTCGCCAGGCAGGGCTTGCGGCGAATCGTCCAGGCGCTGATCGATCCAGCGCACCTCGCAGTCGATGTCGGCCAGCAGCTTGACGATGGCCTGGCCGACATGGCCGGCGCCATGCAGGTCCAGCCGAAAGCGTGGGGCCACGGCGGGCCAGCATGCGAGTGCTGCAGGATCCAGTGGCTCGAAGGCCAGCACCACGACACCGCCGCAGCACTGGCCCAGGGTGGGGCCCAGCGCGAAGGTGTGCGTCCAGGCGGCGAGTGCCATGCCTTGTGCCTTGCCCTGAGCGTGCTCACGCAAGGCCTGGCGCGCCATCGCGATGGCCTGCCATTCCAGATGGCCCCCACCGATGGTGCCCTGGGCGTCGTCGGTGCTCACCAGCATGCGCGCGTCGGTTTCGCGCGGGGTGGAGCCGCGCACCTCGCGCACCTGCACCACCAGCGCGGGCGTGCCATCGGCCAGCCATTGGCGTGCGGCCTGGTGCAAGGCGGTGTTGCTGAGGGCGTTCATGGCAGGCCCGCCAACCTCAGGCCTTGGCTTGAGCCGCCTTCACGGCATCGATCGCATCCAGCAGGGCTTCCGATGTGGCCGGCGCCCGCAGCGGCGGGTTCACCTTGTGCCCGCCCACGCTGGACACCGCATCGCGCAGCGCGAAGAACACCGAGAAGGGCAGCAGCAATGGCGGTTCACCCACCGCCTTAGAGCGGTACACGGTGTCCTCCACATTGCGGTTGTCGAACAGCTTGACGCGGAAGTCTTCAGGGCAGTCGCTGGCGGTCGGGATCTTGTAGGTGGAGGGCGCGTGTGTCAGCAGCTTGCCCGTCTTGGGATGCCAGTAGAGCTCTTCGGTGGTCAGCCAGCCCATGCCCTGGATGAAGGCGCCCTCGACCTGACCGATGTCCAGCGCGGGGTTGATGGACTGGCCGACGTCATGCAGCACGTCGGCGCGCAGCAGCTTCCATTCGCCGGTGAGCGTGTCCACCAGCACCTCGCTGCAGGCCGCGCCATAGGCGAAGTAGTAGAACGGGTGGCCCTGCATGGTCTCGCGGTCCCAGTGCAGCTTGGGCGTGGTGTAGAAGCCGTCGGACCACAGCTGCACGCGCGCCATGTAGGCCTCCGTCACCACCACATTGAAGGGCAGGGCGTTGCCGGCCACTTCGACACAGTCGTTGGCGAACTGGATGCTCTCGGCCGGCACCTGGTGCCTGTCGGCCAGGAACTGCGTCAGGCGCTTGCGGATGGTCAGCGCGGCATCCTGCGCGGCCTTGCCGTTCAGGTCGGTGCCAGTGGAGGCGGCCGTGGCCGAGGTGTTGACCACCTTGTGCGTGTCGGTGGCGGTCACGCGCACGCGGCCAAGGCTCAGGCCCAGCGTGTGCGCCACCATCTGCGCCACCTTGGTGTTCAGGCCTTGCCCCATTTCGGTGCCGCCGTGGTTCACCAGCACGCTGCCGTCGGTGTACACATGCACCAATGCGCCGGCCTGGTTCAGGTGCACCACGTTGAAGGAGATGCCGAACTTCAGCGGCGTGAGCGCCAGGCCCTTCTTGAGCACGGGGCTGCCCGCGTTGAAGGCGGCGATGGCCTCGCGGCGCGCGCGGTAGTCGCTGCTGGCGATCAGCTCGCCCAGCAGGGGCTGCAGCACGTTGTCCTCGACCACCTGGCCATAGGGCGTGACGTTGTTGGTGTCCACGCCGTACAGGTTGGCCAGTCGCACATCGAGCGCGTCCTTGCCCAACTGGCGGGCGATGGAATCGAGCGCGTACTCGATGGCGAAGGCGCCTTGCGGGCCGCCGAAGCCGCGGAAGGCCGTGTTGCTCTGCGTGTGCGTGCGGGCGCAGAAGCCGTGCATGGCCACGTGGGGCAGCCAGTAGGCGTTGTCGAAGTGGCACAGCGCGCGGCCCATCACGGGGGCGGACAGATCGGCCGAGAAGCCCGCGCGCGACACCATGCTCACCTCGGTGCCCAGCACGCGGCCCTCGTCGTCATAGCCCAGGGCCATGTCGTGATAGAAGCAGTGGCGCCTGCCGGTGATCATGAAATCGTCGTCGCGGTCAGGCCGCAGCTTCACGGGGCGCTTGAGCTTGCGGGCCGCCACCGCGGCAATGCACGCGAACACGCCCGATTGCGACTCCTTGCCGCCGAAGCCGCCGCCCATGCGCCGGCATTCGATCTGCACGTGGTGCGAGTGCAGGCCCAGCGCCACGGCGATGTGGTGCTGCATCTCGCTGGGGTGCTGAGTGGAGCAGTACACCAGCATGCCGTCGTTCTCGCGCGGCACGGCGTAGGAGATCTGGCCTTCCAGATAGAACTGCTCCTGCCCGCCCAGGTCCACGTGCAGGTCCATGCGGTGGGGGGCGGCGGCCAGCGCGGTGGCGGCATCGCCCCGCACCATGTGCATGGGCGGCACCACGTAGTCCTGGGCCGCGTGGCCTTCCTGCGGGGTCAGCAGCGCGGGCAGTTCCTTGAAGCGGATCACCTTGGCGGCCGTGGCGGCGGCGCGGCGCGCGGCCTCGCGGTCGGCCGACAGCACGGCGAACACGGGCTGGCCCAGGTACATCAGCTCGCCATCGGCCAGGATGGGGTCGTCGTGCGTGATGGCCCCGCAATCATTGCGGCCCGGGATGTCGGCGGCGGTGATCACGGCCACCACGCCGGGCATGGCCTTGACGGCATCCAGGTCGATGCCCAGCAACTGCCCGTGCGCCACGGGGGACAGGCCCAGGGCGCAGTGCAGGGTGCCGGTCAGCTCGAGGATGTCGTCTGTGTAGGGCGCGCTGCCGGTGACGTGCAGGTGCGCGGATTCGTGTGGCTTGCTCTGGCCGGCCGCGGTGGCGGCCTGTTTCAGGAAGGGTTCGACGGTCTGGTTCATGGTGGGTGCCTTTCGCGCTCAGACCGTGGCGGGCCAGACCTGGATGACATCGGCCCGCAGCGGCGAGGCCGGGCGGGTTTCGAGCCACCAGCGTTCCAGCAGGTTGGCCGCCACACGCTGACGATACGCCGCCGAGGCGCGCATGTCACTCAGGGGGGTGAAATCCTGGGCCAGTGCGGCTTGGGCGGTGCGCATCGTGGCCTCCGTCCACGGCTGGCCGACCAGGGCGGCCTCAGTCTTCAGGGCGCGGCGCGCGGTGGCTGCCATGCCGCCGAAGGCCACGCGGGCCTCGGCGATGGTGTCCCCCTCCAGGCGCAGCCACAGGCCGGCGCACACGGCAGAGATGTCGCTGTCGCGGCGCTTGCTGACCTTGTAGGCGCGCAGGGCAGAGCCGGCAGCGGGCAGCGGCACGCGCAGCGCCTGCACCAGCTCGCCCGGCTGCAGCGCGTTCTTCATGTAGTCCAGGTAGAACTCGGACAAGGGCATGGTGCGTGTGGCATCGCCGTGGCGCAGCACGATCTCGGCACCCATGGTCAGCAGCACCGGGGCACTGTCGCCGATCGGGGAGCCGTTGGCGATGTTGCCGCCCAGCGTGCCGGCGTGGCGCACGGGTGGCGAGGCGAAGCGCAGCCAGATCTCGCGCAACGCGGGCACGTGCCTGGCCAGCAGGCGCCAGGCGTCTTCCAGCGAGGCGCCCGCGTTGATCTCCAGCCCTTGCGGGGCCTCAGGAGGGCCCCAGGGGTTGATGGCCTTCAGTTCTTCAACACGGCCCAGGTAAAGGATGTCGCCCAGGGCGCGGAACTGCTTGGTCACCCACAGGCCGATGTCGGTGGCGCCGGCCAGCAGACGAGCCTCGGGCAAGGCAGCTCTCCAGCGGGCCAGTTCAGGCAGCGTGCGCGGTGCGATGAAGCGCACCTTGCGGCCTGGATCGGCCGCATCGCGCGCTTCGTAGAAGAAGGTGCCGGTGTCCTCGGCTGCCAGACGTTGCAGGGCGTCGGCCACGGGCGCCAGGTCCAGCGCGATGCGGGGCGCCTTGTACATCTGATCGGCGGCGTCCAGGATGGGGCGGTAGCCGGTGCAGCGGCACAGGTTGCCGCTGAGCGCGTCGGCCGCGTCCTCGCGCGAGACAGGGTGCTCGTGGTGCTGGTACATGTGCCACAGCGACATCACGAAGCCGGGCGTGCAGAAGCCGCATTGCGAGCCATGGCAATCGACCAGGGCCTGCTGGCAGGGGTGGGCCTGGCCGCCGTTGGTGGCCGCCACGTCTTCCACAGTGAACAGGGCCTGGCCATTGAGCGTCGGCAGGAACTGGATGCAGGCGTTGACGCTTTTGAGCGCCACGCCGCCGGGTGCGCTGGCATCGGGCTGGCCGAGCACCACGGTGCAAGCGCCGCAGTCTCCCTCGGCGCACCCTTCCTTGGTGCCGGTGCAGTGCGCATGTTCACGCAACCATTGCAGCACCGTGGTGGTGGGGGGCAGGCCTTGGACGGTGTGGACCTCACCTTGGTGCATGAAACGCACCGGGCGGGTGGGGGATTCGAGGGGGGGCAAGGGGGTGGGGGCGCTCATGGCGAAACTCCAGCAAACGTCATTCCAGCGTGGCCGGTGGAGGCGCGGCCATCACCCTTCGGAGGGTATCGCCGCCAGGGGGCTTCGGTATAGCATCTTGCTGATGTGTGGTATCAGGGTGATCATATGACCAAGCAAGCTGTTTTCGAAAAGATCGACATTTCCCTCATCCGAGTCCTGCACACCGTGATCACCGAATGCAGCGTGTCGCGGGCGGCCATCCGCCTGCAGTCCAGCCAGCCTGCCGTCAGCGCGCAGCTCAAGCGCCTGCGCGAGCTCACGGACGACCCGTTGCTGGTGCGCTGTGGCCAGGCCATGGCGCCCACCGATGTGGCCCTGAGCCTGCTGGAGCCGGCGTCGATCATCCTGCACAACGCCCAGGCGATGTTCGGCCACAAGAACAGCGTGCGCGAGTTCGATCTGGCCACCACCTCGCTGACCTTCCGCATCGCGGCCACCGATTACCTCGACCCCTTCTTTCTGCCAGAACTCACGCTGCACCTCAAGCGCCTGGCGCCCAACCTGCGCATCGAATGCGTGCCCCTGTCGGCCGATCTGGACTACCGCCGCAGCCTGGCGCGCGGCGAGGTCGACCTGGTCATCGGCAACTGGCTTGAACCGTCGGATGAGCTGCACCTGGGCCGCCTGATGAGCGACGAGGTGGTCTGCCTGGTGTCCGAAGACCACCCCGCGGCACGCCTGCCGCGCGAGGGCAAGCGGGCCTGGTCGGTGGATCAGTACCTGGCGGCCGAGCATGTGTCGCCCCCGGCCCTGCACCCGGGCGGCATCGGCATCATCGACGAGCACCTGGCGATGCAGGGCCTGCGCCGCAACGTGGTGGTGCGAAACCCGCACTTCGCGCAATTGCCCTACATGGTGGCGGGCTCGCTGCTGGTGCTCACCACCGGCCGGCGCTTTTGCGACCGGTATGCCCAGCAGCTCAAGGTGAAGATCATCCGCTGCCCGGTGAGCTTTCCTACCATGAACTACTATCAGCTCTGGCACGACCTGACGCACCACTCCGCTGCCAGCCGCTGGCTGCGTGAACAAGTGCGCGAGGTGGTACGCAATCTGCAGCATGTCCGTCCACCCTGGCGCGCTGAGACCTTGCCGGTGGTCCGGGCGCCCTGAAGCCCCCTACAATCCCGCCCGTCGCATGCCCCAGCCGTCCTCCGCCCCCACCTCCAGCGCCATGCCCGGCGCCGTGTCCAACAGCCCTCGCAGGGTCCTGCGCGGCGATGTCCTGGATTTCACGGCCGACCCTGGTTTCAACCCGCCCGGCGAATCGCCCGGCGTGCGTTTCCGGCCCGACCACCTCGTGCTGATCGAGGGCGAGCGCATCGCCGCCGTGCAACCGGCCGATCAGCCCTTGACCCCCGACTGGCAGATCGCCGAGCAACTGGATCACCGTGGCCGGCTGATCATGCCGGGCTTCATCGACACCCACGTGCACTGCCCGCAGCTGGACGTGATCGCCAGCTACGGCACCGAACTGCTGGACTGGCTCAACACCTACACCTTCCCGGCCGAGCGACGCTACGTGGATGAGTCGGTGGCCGACGAGGGCGCGGAGCGCTTCCTGGAAGCCCTGTGGGCCCATGGCACCACCAGCGCCGTGATCTTCGCGACGGTGCACAAGACCAGCGCCGAGGCCCTGTTCCGCCGGGGCTCCGAGGCCCGCATGCGCCTGGTCACCGGCAAGGTGCTGATGGACCGCCACGCGCCCGACGGCCTGCGCGACGACGTGGCCCAGGCCGAGCGCGATTGCGTGGACCTGATCCAGCGCTGGCATGGCAAGGACCGGCAAAGCTACGCCGTGACCGTGCGCTTCGCGCCGACCAGCACCTCCGAGCAGCTCGTCATGGCCGGTCAACTGGTGCAACACCACCATGGCGTCTACATGCAGACCCACGTGGCCGAGAACCGCGACGAGGTGCGCTGGGTGGCCGAGCTCTTCCCCGATGCACGCAGCTACCTGGACGTGTACGACCGCGACGGCCTGATCGGCCCGCGCGCCGTGCTGGCCCATGGCATCTGGCTGGACGACAACGACCGCGCGGTGCTGCGTGATCATGGCGCGCAGATCGCGCACAGCCCGTCGTCGAACCTGTTCCTGGGCAGCGGCCTGTTCGACTGGCGTCTGGCCGAGCAATCCGGCGTGAACGTGAGCCTGGCCAGCGACGTGGGCGGCGGGACCAGCCTGTCCATGCTGCGCAACATGGCGGACGCCTACAAGATCCAGGCGATGCAGGGCGTGCGCCTGAGTGCCTGGAAGGCGCTGCACACGGCCACGGCCGGCGCAGCGCAGCATTTGGGGCTGCACGATGAAATCGGACGCGTCGAGCCCGGACTGATGGCCGACCTGGCCGTGTGGGACACCGCCGTGGGCCCGGTGGCCCTGCATCGCAATGGCCTGGCCCGGGATTTGCACGAGAGACTCTTTGCCTGGATCACCCTGGGCGACGAGCGCAACCTCGCGGCCACCGTGGTGGCAGGACAACCCCGGTTTGTCCGCCCTTGACGGCCGCGACGCTTGTCGTATCGTGGGCCCCGCAGTCCTGATCCAGCGCACCGAACACAACGCAACACCATGACCTGGCGGCTCGAACTCCAACACATCACCAAGCAGTACCCGGCGGTCAGAGCCAACGACGATGTCAGCCTGAAGGTCGCACCCGGCGAGATCCACGCCGTGCTGGGCGAGAACGGCGCGGGCAAGTCCACGCTGATGAAGATCATCTTCGGCGCCGTCAAGCCCGATGCGGGCGAGATCCTGTTCAACGGTGAGCGCGTGCACATCAAGTCGCCTCAAGAGGCGAGGGCGCTGGGCATCAGCATGGTGTTCCAGCACTTCTCGCTGTTCGACACGCTCACCGCGGCCGAAAACGTGTGGCTGGGCCTTGATAAATCGCTGAGCCTGGCCGAGGTCACCGAGCGCATCAAGAAGGTGTCCAGCGAATACGGGCTGGAGGTCGATCCGCAGCGGCATGTGCATTCGCTGACGGTGGGCGAGCGCCAGCGCATCGAGATCGTCCGCGCGCTGATGACCAACCCGCAGGTGCTGATCCTCGACGAGCCCACCTCGGTGCTCACGCCCCAGGCGGTCGAGAAGCTCTTCGTGACCTTGCGCCAACTGGCCGACAAGGGCTGCTCCATCCTCTACATCAGCCACAAGCTCGACGAGATCCGCGCGCTGTGCCACCGCTGCACCGTGCTGCGCGGCGGCAAGGTCACCGGCGAGGTCGATCCGCGCCAGGAGACCAATGCCAGCCTGTCGCGCCTGATGATCGGCGCCGAACCGCCCGCGCTGGAGCGCCACACGCCCACGCTGGGCGAGGTGGCCCTGCACGTGCGCGCCCTGGACCTGCCGCGGGTAGACCCGTTCGGTGTCAGCCTGCGCGGCATCGACCTGCAGTTGCGCGCCGGCGAGATCGTCGGCATCGCCGGCGTGTCGGGCAACGGGCAGCAGCCCTTCATGGCCGCGCTCAGCGGCGAAGACCCCCGTTGCGCACCCGGCTGCGTCACCCTGTTCGGCGTGGACATCAGCCGTGCCCCGCCCGGCGTGCGCCGCCGCATGGGCCTGCACAGCGTGCCTGAAGAGCGCCTGGGCCGTGGCGCCGTGCCGACCATGTCGCTGGCCCAGAACACCCTGCTCACGCGCAACGACGAGGTCGGCGTGGGTGGCTGGCTGCGCCTGACCGGCATCCAGGCCATGGCCTCGGCGCTGATCGAACGCTACAAGGTCAAGGCCGGCGGCCACCCGGCGTTGGCGCGCAGCCTGTCGGGCGGCAACCTGCAGAAGTTCATCATGGGGCGCGAGATCGATGCGCGCCCGAAGGTGCTGCTGGTGTCCCAGCCCACCTGGGGTGTCGACGTGGGCGCCGCGGCCCAGATCCGCGGCGAGTTGTTGAAGCTGCGCGATGCCGGCTGTGCCGTGCTCGTGGTCAGCGAGGAGCTGGACGAATTGTTCGAGATCTGCGACCGCCTGATGGTCATGGCCCAGGGGCGCCTGTCGCCCAGCATCCCGGCCGCCGAAGCCACCATCGAACGCGTGGGCGCCTGGATGAGCGGCCTGTGGGACACGGATGCTGCAGCAGCGGCCAAGCAGGGGAGCGCGCATGTTCAAGCTTGAACCGCGTCCGGCGCCCTCGAAGGTGCTGACGCTGGCCTCGCCGCTGATCGCGCTGGCGATCACGGTGCTGGTGGGCATCGCCCTGTTCATGTCGCTGGGCAAGGACCCGCTGGCCGGCCTGCAGATGTTCTTTGTCGAACCGCTCAAGAGTGGCTACGCCTTGTCCGAGCTCAGCCTCAAGGCCACGCCGCTGATCCTGATCGCGCTGGGCCTGTCGGTGTGCTTTCGTGCCAACCTGTGGAACATCGGCGCCGAAGGCCAGTTCATCCTCGGCGCGATCTTCGCTGGTGGGGTGGCCATGCGCGCCACGCCCGAGACGGGCCACTGGATCTTCGTGCTCGTGCTGCTGGCCGGCATGGTGGGCGGCATGCTGTGGGCGGCCATCGTGGCCCTGCTGCGTGACCGCTTCAATGCCAGCGAGATCCTGGTCAGCCTGATGCTGGTGTACGTGGCCGAGATGCTGCTGAGCTACCTGGTCTACGGGCCCTGGAAAGACCCTGCGGGCTACAACTTCCCGCAGACCATCACCTTCCTGGATGCCACGCGGGTGCCCAAGCTGGTCCAGGGCTTCCGCCTGAACGTGGGGGTGTTCATCGCGCTGGTGGCGGTGGTGGGCTTCACCATCTTCCTGTTCCGCACCTTCGCCGGCTTCCAGCTGCAGGTGGGTGGCCTGGCACCCGCTGCGGCACGCTATGCGGGCTTCTCGTCGCGCAAGGCGCTGTGGACGGCGCTGCTGCTGTCGGGCGGCATGGCCGGCCTGGCGGGCGCCCTGGACGTGGCCGGGCCGCAAGGCCAACTCACGCCCTATGTGCCGCTGGGCTATGGCTTTGCGGCCATCATCGTCGCCTTCGTGGGACGGCTGCACCCGGTGGGCATAGTGTTCTCGGCGGTGCTGATGAGCATGTTCTACATCGGGGGCGAACTGGCCCAGTCCCGCCTGGGGCTGCCCAAGGCGCTCACGGGGGTCTTCCAGGGCTTGCTGCTCTTCGCGCTGCTGGCCTGCGACACCTTCATCCATCAACGTCTGCGCTGGGTGGCTTCCAAATGACGGGTTTGACTGCGGATTCGTGGGCGCTGCTGATCGCCGCCACGCTCAATGCCGGCACGGTGGTGGCGCTGGCCTCGCTGGGCCTGTTGATCAATGAACGCTCGGGGGTGGTCAACCTGGGCGCGGAAGGCATGATGCTGGTGGCTGCCATCGCGGGCTTCGCCACGGTGGTCCACACCGGCAGCGACTGGGCGGGCTTTGCGGCCGGTGCCCTGGCCGGGGCCGGCATGGCCGCGCTGTTCGGTGTGCTGGTGATCTGGCTCAACACCAACCAGTACGCCACCGGCCTGGCGCTCAGCCTGTTCGGCGCGGGGCTCAGTGCCTTCGCCGGCATCAAGTACACGCAGGAGAAACTGCCCGAGCGGCCGCACTTCGACATCCCGGTGCTGTCGGACATCCCCTTCGTCGGGCCGGCCTTCTTCAAGCACCACCCGCTGGTCTACATCGCCATCGTGCTGGCCATCGGCATGACCTGGTTCCTGATGCGCTCGCGCGCCGGCCTGGTGCTGCGCGCCGTGGGCGAATCACCTGAATCGGCGCATGCGCTGGGCTACCGTGTGCGGCCCATCCGCCTGGCGGCGGTGATGGCCGGTGGCGCGCTGTGCGGCCTGGCCGGGGCCTTCATCTCGCTGTCGTACACGCCGCTGTGGGTCGAGGGCATGGTGGCCGGCAAGGGCTGGATCGCCCTGGCCCTGACCACCTTCGCCACCTGGCGGCCGGCCCGAGTGCTGCTGGGCGCCTACCTGTTCGGCGGCGTGACCATGCTGCAGTTCCAGATGCAGGGGCAGGGCATCCAGATCGCCAGCCAGTGGCTGACCATGCTGCCCTATGTGGCCACCATCGTCGTGCTGGTGCTGATCTCGCGCAATCCGACGTGGATACGCATCAACATGCCTGCCTCACTGGGTAAACCCTTCCATCCTGGCGCATGACGGTGCATCATCGCCGTTGGCGTCCGTCTGTATACACATTTCTACCCCCTTGGAGATGACATGAGCTCTCGTCCGAACCTGTCCAAACGTTCGATGTTGAAGCTGGCCGGCTGGGCCAGCCTGGCCGCCACGGCCGCCCTGGTCGGCTGTGGCAAGAAGGAAGAAGCCGCCGCGCCGGCCGCTTCCGAAGCTTCTGCCGCAGCGCCAGCCGCTGTCGCCGCCAGCGGCCCGCTGAAGATCGCCTTCGCCTACATCGGCCCTGTGGGTGATGCCGGCTGGACCTATGCGCACGACCGCGGCCGCCTGGAAATGGAAAAGGAACTGGGCGACAAGGTCAAGACCACCTTCGTCGAGAAGGTGCCCGAGGGCCCTGAGGCCGAGCGCGTGATCCGCGATCTGGTCGGCCAGGGCAACACCCTGATCTTCGGCACCACCTTCGGCTACATGGAGCCCATGCTCAAGGTGGCTGCCGACAACCCGAACGTGAAGTTCGAGCACGGCACGGGCTACAAGACGGCGCCCAACATGCGCACCTACGATGCCCGCACCTATGAAGGCGCCTACATGGCCGGCGTGATCGCCGGTGGCATCACCAAGTCGAACACCCTGGGTGTCGTGGGCTCGATCCCCATCCCCGAGGTGATCCGCAACATCAACGCCTTCACCCTGGGCGCTCAGAGCGTCAACCCCAAGATCAAGACCAAGGTCGTGTGGGTCAACGCCTGGTTCGATCCTCCCAAGGAAACCGAAGGCGCTCAGAGCCTGCTGAACCAGGGCGCCGACGTGCTGTTCCAGAACACCGACTCCAGCGCCGTGCTGCAGGCCGCTGAAAAGGCCGGCAAGCACGCCTTCGGCTGGGACTCGGACATGAGCAAGTTCGGGCCGAAATCGCACCTGGCCTCGGCCGTGATCAACTGGGGCCCGTACTACACCAAGGCCGCCAAGGACGCGCTGGAAGGCACCTGGCAGACCGGTGGCGTGTGGTGGGGCGTGAAGGAAGGCGCCATCGACCTGGTGTCCATCTCCGACGCCGTGCCGGGCGAACTCAAGGCCAAGGTGGAAACCGTCAAGAATGGCCTGAAGGACGGCAGCTTCGTGATCTGGAAGGGCCCGATCGTGGGCCAGGACGGCAAGGAAGTCGTGGCCAAGGACACCGTGGCCGATGACAAGTTCCTGGGCGGCATCAACTTCTACGTCAAGGGCGTGGAAGGCTCGGTGCCTTCGGGCAAGTGATGAAGGGCATCACGCCGCCACGGTGAATCCTCGCCGCGCGTGATGTCAAAGGCCGCCGCTGATCCCGGCGGCCTTTTGTTTTGATCGATGATGGTTTCCCGTTCCCCCTGATCGTGATTGAAAGAGAGCCTCCCCCATGAGCGCCGCCACCGTGTCCCCCATGCCCGTCGCCGGCATCCCCGCCGCGCGCCTGCCCGAGCTGCTCCAGGCCATGCCCAAGGCCGAGCTGCACATGCACATCGAGGGCTCGCTCGAGCCCGAGCTGATCTTCGCGCTGGCCCAGCGCAATGGCGTGGCGCTGAGCTACCCGAGCGTCGAGGACCTGCGCAAGGCCTACGCCTTCACGGATCTGCAGAGCTTCCTGGACATCTACTACGCCGGTGCCTCGGTGCTGCTGAAAGAGGATGATTTCCACGACATGGCCTGGGCCTACCTGCTCAAGGCGCAAGAGGACAACATCCGCCACACCGAGTTGTTCTTCGATCCGCAGACGCACACCGACCGGGGCGTGCCCTTCGAGGTGGTGATCAAGGGCCTGAGCCGTGCCTGTGCACGTGCCAAGACCGAGCTGGGCGTGAGCGCCTCGCTGATCATGTGCTTCCTGCGGCATCTGTCGGAAGAGTCCGCCTTCGAGACGCTGCAAGCCTCGCTGCCCTACCGTGAGCACTTCATCGGTGTCGGCCTGGATTCGGGTGAGCGTGGCAACCCGCCCGAGAAGTTCGCGCGCGTGTTCGCCAAGTGCCGCGAGCTGGGCCTGCACCTGGTGGCGCATGCGGGTGAGGAAGGCCCGGCCGCCTACATCGTCGATGCGCTGGACGTGCTGCACGCCGAACGCATCGACCACGGCGTGCGCTGCGTCGAAGACCCGGCCCTGGTGGAACGCCTGGCGAAGCAGGGCACCGCGCTGACCGTGTGCCCGCTGTCCAACATCAAGCTGTGCGTGTTCGACAAGATGGATGCGCACAACCTGGGACACCTGCTGGAGCAGGGCCTGAAGGTGACGATCAATTCGGACGACCCGGCCTACTTCGGCGGCTACCTGAACCAGAACTTCCTGGAGACCTTCGAGGCGCTGGACCTGGATGCGCAGGCAGCCTACACACTGGCGCGCAACAGCTTCGAGGCCAGCTTCGTATCTGAAGCGGACAAGGCCCGCTGGATCGCGGAGCTGGACGACACCTTCCGGCGTTTCGCGCAGTGAGCGTGGCTCAGGTGCTGGCCGATGCGGCCAGCGTGTGCGCCAGCGCACCGGCGCCCGGCCCGAAAGCGTAGGCGTCCAGCGCCAGGCAGCCGAACTCCACGGCCTGGTGCAGGCGCACGGCGGCTCCGGGCTCGGCTTGGGCCTGTGTGGCACCCATGCCCGCGGCCAGGTAGAAGGGCCGCCAGTGCTCGTCGGTCGGGTGCATCTCGACGGCGTACGGGGCCAGGCGACGGTAATCCCACAGCGCCGGCCAGTCGCCGGCCGTGGCGTGCTGGAACACCCATTGGCGGAAGGCCGCGCTCTCCGGGTCTTCGGGCAGGTTGACCAGGCCCGCCTGCAGCCGGCCGCTCTGGAACACCCGCCGCAGGTTGTGCGTGAGGCTGCCCGTGCCGATCACCTGGATGTCGGGCGGCAGGCCCTTCAAGGCCTGGCCCATGCGCCACAGCGATTCGGGCGTGGCGGTGGCCGGCA
Organism: Aquabacterium soli; assembly: GCF_003933735.1. Lineage (GTDB taxonomy): Bacteria > Pseudomonadota > Gammaproteobacteria > Burkholderiales > Burkholderiaceae_C > Aquabacterium > Aquabacterium soli. The sequence goes on from NZ_RSED01000008.1 coordinate 195,787, forward strand.
GGCTCAGCGGCACCACGGGGATGTCGGCCTGAGGCCAAAGGTGCATCAGCGCTGTCCAGATGCCGTGGTCCAGGCCACCCTCATCCAGCACGGGCACGTCGAATCCTGCCTGGGCCAGGCAGGCCTGTGCCTGCTTCGCAAGCAAGGGATCGCCCGGCGCGTCATAGCGCAGCTCGTAGAGCGCGGGTGGGAATCCGCCGAAATCATGGATGGTGTGGTGGCGGGCCGAGCCCAGCAGCACTGCACCGCGGGCCATCGTGTGGGCGCTCATCACCAGCACGGCGCGGGGCCGTCCGGCGGTGCGCTCGATGGCCGGGCCCAGGGCTTTGAGGAAGTCCTGCGTGGGGCTGGGCTCGATGGCGATCATCGGTGAGCCGTGCGACAGGTACAGCGGGGAGAAGGGCGTGGCCATGGCATGGGCGCGTGAGGGTACGACGCCTCCACGATAGCAGCGCAGGTTCGATCATGCTGGCGCCGGGGCATCCGCGATGGCGCCCCGCGAGGCCGTGATGCTGTCCCAAATCCGTGCGCGGCCGCAGGCCTTGCTGCGCCACGTTGGTGGAAAACCCCTCGCCAGGGCTTACCCTTGCGGATCGCGCGGCTGCTTCGCGCATGTGTCCATCGTTCAAGGCTGCACAGATGAAATCGTGGGTATGGCAACAGATATGGCGTGACTTGCGTTCGGGCACCCTGCGTTGGCTGCTGCTGGCGGTGGCGCTGGCCGTGGCGGCGCTGGCGTCGGTGGGCCTGTTCGCAGACCGCATCGAGCGTGGCCTGCACCGCGATGCCGCGCAACTGATCGGCGGTGATGCGGTGGTGCTGGGAGATCAGCCCGTGCCCGATGCCCTGGTCGAGCTGGCCAAGGCGCAAGGCCTGCGTACCGCGCGCACGGCCGTGTTTCCCAGCATGGCCCGCGCCACGGACGAGCAGGGCGGCGAGACCCGACTGGTGGCCGTGAAGGCGGTCGATGGGCCCTACCCACTGCGTGGCCGGCTGACGCTGGGCCGGTGGACCGGCGGTGTGGTCGAGCCGGGCGATGCGGCGCCCGCCGGTGGACCGGCACGGGGCACGGTGTGGGTCGAGGCCGGTGTGTTGCAGGGCCTGGGCCTGAAGGTGGGCGATGCCTTGCTGCTGGGCGATGCCAGCTTCCGCATTGCCGCGGTGATCGCCGCAGAACCCGACCGTGGCAGCGGCTTCGTGAGCTTCTCGCCGCGCGTGATGCTGCCCTGGGCCGACCTGCCTTCCACGGGACTGATCCAGCCGGCCAGCCGAGTGACCTGGCGCCTGCAGGTGGCCGGTGTTGCCCGCGCAGGGGATGCGGCCTACGACGGCGTCGCCCCACGCTCTCAGGAGCGCGCCACCAGCGATGCCACCATGGCCCGCTTCACGGCCCAGGCCCGTGAAGAGGCCAACAAGACCCGTGGCGTGCGCGTCGAGACGCTGGACGACGGTCGCCCGGAGATGCGCTCCACCATCGACCGTGCTGGCCTGTTCCTGCGGCTGGTGGCCTTGCTGGCCGCGCTGATGGCCGCGGTGGTGGTGGCCATGGTCTCGCGCGATTTCGCGATGCGCCGGCTGGACGATTGCGCGCTGCTGCGCGTGCTGGGGGTGTCCCAGCGCGACATGATGAAGGCCTATGCGCTCGAACTGCTGGTGGTGGGGCTGCTGGCCTCGCTGCTGGGGCTGGCCGTGGGCGGGGCCTTCCACCAGGTGTTCGTGTGGCTGCTGTCCGATCTGGTGAAGGTGGAGCTGCCGCCGCCAGGCTTGTGGCCGGCCCTGCTGGCCCTGGGTGTGGGCCTGGCGCTGACCATGGGCTTCGGCCTGCCGCCGCTGCTGCAACTGGCCCAGGTGCCGGCCTTGCGCGTGCTTCGGCGCGAGCTGGGCACGCCCAAGGCCGCGTCGGTGGGCGTGATGGTGGGCGGGGTGCTGGCCATGGTCGTGCTGCTGGCCCTGGTGGTGCGCGATGCGCTGATGGCCTCCATTGCCCTGGGCGGTGTGCTGGCGGCCGTGCTGGTGCTGTCATTGGTGGCAGGCCTGGTGCTGTGGGCGCTGCGGCGCTGGCTGGAGCGGCCTTCGGCCGCGAACTTGCCCGTGGTGTGGCGCCAGGCCATCCGGTCGCTGGTGGCACAACCCGCGGCCACGATCACCCAGGTGTCGGCGCTGTCGCTGGGCCTTTTGGCCGTGTTCCTGCTGATCCTGATCCGCACGGACCTGATCGCCAGCTGGCGCAATGCCACGCCGCCGGACGCGCCCAACCGCTTCGTCATCAACATCCAGCCGGACCAGACCGAGGCCTTCCGCCAGACGCTGCGCCAGGGCGGTGTCGAGCGCTTCGACTGGTACCCGATGGTGCGCGCGCGCCTGGTGGGCATCAACGGCAAGGGCGTGCGCCCGGAGGACTACACCGAAGACCGGGCCAGGCGCCTGGTCGACCGCGAGTTCAACCTGAGCTATGCCACCCAGGCCCCGGGCCACAACGAGGTGGTGGCCGGCACTTTCCGCAGCACGCCCACCGGGGCGGGCGAGATGAGCGTGGAAGAGGGCATCGCCAAGACCCTGGGCCTGAAGCTGGGCGACCGGCTGCTGTTCGATGTGGGCGGCCAGCAGTCCGAATCGCGCATCACCAGCCTGCGCAAGGTCGACTGGGGATCGATGCGGGTGAACTTCTTCGTGATGGCGCCGGTGGCCGACATGCCCGAATGGCCGGCCACCTTCATCTCGGCCTTCCGCGTGCCGGAGGGCAGTGCGCTCGACCGGGCGCTGGTGAACCAGTTCCCCAACGTGACGGTGGTGGACGTGACCATGTCCATCGGCCAGGTGCAGCGCGTGCTGGACCAGGTGATCCGCGCGGTAGAGTTCCTGTTCCTGTTCACGCTCACCGCCGGGGTGCTGGTGTTGCTGGCCGGGCTGTGGTCCTCACGTGAGCGGCGCGCGGGCGACTGGGCCGTGATGCGGGCGCTGGGCGCCAGCCGGGAGCACCTGGCCCGCGTGCAGCGTGTGGAGCTGGCCAGCCAGGGCCTGCTGGCCGGCGGCATGGCCTCGCTGGCCGCGCTGGCCATCGGCGGCGCGCTGGCCTTCAAGGTGTTCGATTTTCCGTGGGCGCCGCCCTGGTGGGGGCCGCTGGGCGGTGCCGCCGTGGGCGCGCTGCTGGTGATGCTGGCCGGGTGGTGGAGCCTGCGGGGCCTGCTCAACCGACCAGTGCTGGCCACCTTGCGCCGGGCCGATTGACGCAAAAAAGCCGCCCGGCGTGCGCGGGGCGGCTGGTCGGCGGTGAAGCCGCTCTGGCTCAGTGCTCTGCCAGGCTGTTGATCAGCCCCATTTCAGAGCTGCTCATCAGCGATTCAATGTCCATCAGGATCAGCAGGCGGTCGCTGACATTGGCGATGCCGGTGATGTAGGACGTGTCCACGGCGCTGGCGCTCATTTCGGGCGCGGGCTGGATGGCCTGGTCGTTGAGCTGCATCACGTCGCTCACCGAATCGACCACGGCACCGACGACGCGGCCCTTGACGTTCAGCACGATGACGACGGTGAAGCTGTTGATCTCGGCCTCACCCTGCTCGTTGAGGCAGTTGAACTTCACGCGCAGATCGACGATGGGCACGATCACGCCACGCAGGTTCACGACGCCCTTGAGGTAGGAGGGTGCGTTGGCGATCTTGGTGGGCGGCTCGTAGGAGCGGATCTCTTGCACCTTCAGGATGTCGATGCCGTATTCCTCGCTGCCCAGGCGGAAGGTCAGGAACTCGCGGCCGGAGTTGGCCTGGCGGGTGGACTGCTTGGGCGTGAGGCCCTTGGGGCCGAAGCCGGAAAGGCCGGAGGCGGCGCGGGGTGCGCTGGCTGGGGTCTCTTGTGCGGTGTCCATGAGGGAAGGCCTCGTGTTGGGGTGATGTGAAGGGCCGTCAACAGGGCGCGGCCGACCCGTGTGAAACGCCCGCCACGGGCACCCTGGGGGCGCCGGCGGCAGGCTCTGATCTGACTATCGGACGGCGCCTGGAAAACTGAAGGCCCGTTTCACAGCGCGAAAGAAGAGATGGAGCGGCTGAGCCGTTCGGCCTGTTCCCTCAGGCTGGCGGCCGCGGCGGCGGACTCTTCCACCAGGGCGGCGTTCTGCTGCGTCGTCTGGTCGAGCTCGTTCACAGCCTGGTTGACCTGGCCGATGCCCTGGCTCTGCTCGTTCGACGAGGTGGTGATCTCCGTGATGATCTTGCTCACGTGCTCCACGCTGCTCATGATCTCGTGCATGGCGGCGCCGGCGTCGTTCACCAGGCGGGTGCCGGAGTCGACCTTCTCGCCCGAGGCGCTGATCAGCGTCTTGATCTCCTTGGCGGCGTTGGCACTGCGCTGGGCCAGCGAGCGCACCTCGCCCGCCACCACGGCGAAGCCACGGCCCTGCTCACCCGCGCGGGCGGCTTCCACCGCGGCATTGAGCGCCAGGATGTTGGTCTGGAAGGCGATGCCGTCGATCACGCCGATGATTTCGGTGATGCGGCGGCTGGCGCCATCGATTTCGCCCATGCTGGTGACCACTTCGTCCATCAGGCTGCTGCCACGGCGCGCGGCGTCTGCGGCCTGTCCGGCCAACTGGTTGGCCTGGCCGGCCGCCTGGGCGCTTTGCTGCACCGTGCCGGTCAACTGGTCCATGGAACTGGCGGTCTGCTGCAGGCTGGAGGCGGTGCTCTCGGTGCGGCTGGACAGGTCCATGTTGCCGCTGGCGATCTCGCTGGAGGCCGTCGAGATGGATTCGGCCGATTCGCGCACCTCGCCCACCAGGATGCGCAGGGCGCCCTGCATCTCGCCCAGGCTGCGCAGCAGCTGGGCAGCCTCGTCTTGGCCACTGGCATCGACGCGGTTGTCCAGGTGGCCCTGGGCAATTCGGGTGGCCAGCGACTGGGCCTCCAGGATGGGGCGGCAGATCGACACCTGGTTGAGCAGGGTCAGGGGCACCACGACGACCACGGCCACCACCACGGCCGCGACGAACAGTGCCTCGGTGAGCTTGACGGCGGCCTGCTGCTCGGTGAGGGCCTCGTTGGCCTCGTCCTGCAGCACCTTTTCGATGTCGGCGACCATGGTGTCCAGGCCGTCGGCCTTCTGAACCGCGTCCTTGAGGCGGGCGATCGCATCGGCGGCGCTCAGCGCACCGCTGGACAGCTCTGCCTGCACCCCTTCGATGGCCTGCTGGTAGGCGGCGATGTGGGGCGCGCTGGCCCGCAGGATGGGGTTGTCGTCGTCCTCTTCGCCCTGGAGCATCTGGGCCGACAGGGCCTGCAGCTGCTTGCCGGATTCACGCCAGGCCTGGAGCGAGCGCTGCACCTCGTCCGCGCGGCCCGACATCATCAGCATCTGCTTTTCGTGCCGACGCATCTGTCCGATCACCTCGCGCAGCTGCGACAGTGTCTGCGTCTCCGCGAAAGCATGGTGTCTGAAGTCGTCGCTCAGGTGCTGAATCCTGAACATGCCGTACAGGCCGGCACCGCCCACCATCGAGAGCAGCAAGAGCACTGTCACGATGGCGCCCTGCATGCGCAGGCGGATCGTGAAGCGTCGCATCAATTCCATCACAAACATGGTTGTATCCCCGGGGCACAGGGCCCCCGTCATCGTCCGCGCCTAGCCGCCGAACGCTGCCTGCTTTTCGACCTGTGGGAGCGCGACTTGAGCGGCGCAGCGGGCCACCCATTGAAATGAGGATGAAATCGGCCGGGGAGATGATGCAGATCAAGCCGATGCGGTCATGGCGGGCAGGGCGGCGGCGCCCATCTGGTCGATCAGGATGTCGACCAGAGTGTCGATGTCCTCGCCGAACTTGTCCAGTTGCCCGTCGAGAACAAGGTGACTCAGGCCATGCACGAAGCTCCAGGCTGCCAGAGCACGCAGCCTGACGGCAGGGTGGTCGGGCGGCAACTGGGCATGGCTGGCCGCCAGCCCCATCAGCCCCGAGAAGGCGGCTTCCGAGGCGTCGATCAACTCGGCGCTGCGCCCTTCAGCCGGAAAGCGCGCGAACATCAACTGGAACAGGGCCGTGTGCGCGCGGGCAAAGCGAACGTAGGCCTGCCCGCTGCGCTGGAACATGGCGCGCGGGCTGTTGTCACCATGGACCACGGCATCGACCTGCGCCTGCGAAAACCGGCGGAACCCTTCGGCTGCCAGGGCCATCAGCAGGGCTTCCTTGTCAGCGAAATGGCGGTAGGCGGCATTGGCCGACACGCCCACCTGGCGCGCCAGGTCGCGCAGGCTGAGTTCGTGCGCTGGCCTGCTCTGCAAGGCCTGCAGGCCGGCGTCGATCAATGCGGCCCGCAGGTTGCCGTGGTGGTAGGCGCCGGCAGGAGCGGGCTTTTCGACAGGGGGCTCGGCCAGGGGTGAGACAGCTTGGTTTGTCATGTTGACAACGTATACATTGCGGGACTACAGTGTTGTCACTGTACACATCCGTGTCCTTCAGGTCACGCTTCCACTTTCAGGAGACCGCGCCCATGTCACGCAACCTTGCCGAACGCACTGTGGGATGGATCAGCCGCTGGGCGCGCCAGCGCCAGCCCTACCAGGCCTCCAACATCTACCTGGAAGGCCCTTTCGCGCCCGTGCATGACGAAGTGACCGAGACCCAACTGAGGATCACGGGCGAGCTGCCTCGCGAACTCAACGGCCTGTATGCCCGCATCGGCCCCAATCCCACGCATGTGGACAACCCCGGCCTGTACCACTGGTTCGCGGGCGACGGCATGGTGCACGGCCTGCGTCTGGCCGAAGGCCAGGCCCTGTGGTACCGCAACCGCTGGATCGGCAGCAACAGCGTGCGCCGTGCGCAGGGCAAACCCGTGGCGCCGGGCCCTCGCCGTGGCGTGTCCGACGTGGTCAACACCAATGTGTTCGGCCATGCAGGGCGGGTGTGGGCCTCCGTCGAAGCCGGCATGCTGCCCGTGCAGCTTGATGATCAGCTGGAGACCGTGCGCCACGGCTACTTCGACAGCGAAGTGTCGCGCGCCTTCAGCGCCCATCCGCACCGCGATCCGGACACCGGCTCCCTGCACGCCGTCTGCTACGACGCGCTGGACCAGCGCCGCGTGCACCACGTCGAGATCGACGCCACGGGCCGTGTGGCCCGCCTGGTCGACATCCCCGTGAGCCACGGGCCCATGGTGCACGACTGCGCCATCACGCGCAGCCAGGTGGTGGTGCTGGACCTGCCCGTCACCTTCTCCCTGGGGCGCGTGCTGCGCGGCAACAGCATGCCCTACGCCTGGAACGACCGGCATGCGGCGCGCGTGGGTCTGCTGCCACTGAAGGGCGACACCTCGTCGCGTGACATCCGCTGGTTCAATGTCGAGCCGTGCTTTGTCTTTCACACCTGCAACGCGCAGGACACGGCCGATGGCGGCGTGCTGCTCGACGTGGTGGTGCACCACCGCATGTTCGACCGTTCAAGCGTGGGTCCCGAGACCGACCAGCAACGCATCACCTTCGAGCGCTGGACGCTCAGCCCCCACCGCAGCGATGTGGTGCGCGAGGTGGTGGCCGAGGGCCAGCAGGAGTTCCCCCGCTTTGATGAACGCCTGACCGGCCGCTCCTACCGCCACGCCTACACCGTGGGCTTCAGCTTCGATTTCGCGAAACAGCAGCAACTGCACGCCTATGACCTGGCCACGGGCCGCCATGCCGTGCACAACTTCGGCCTGGGCCGAGTGCCTGGTGAAGCGGTGTTCGTGCCCCGCACGCCCGATGCCGCCGAGAACGATGGCTGGCTGGTGTGTTACGTGAGCGACATGAACACGGGCTTGAGTGATTTCGTGGTGCTCAATGCGGCCGACGTGTCCGGTCCGCCACAGGCCGTGGTGCACCTGCCGGCGCGCGTGCCGCTCGGCTTTCACGGCAACTGGATCCCTGATCCGGCCTGAGCGCGAGGCATGGCCCCGGCCACGGCCTCGCAACGCTGCCTGAGCAACTGGTGCAGCAACTGCACCGCCGGCGAGAACTGCTGGCGGTGCGGGCACACCAGGTGCAGCGGCGTGTGTTCCCCGGTCAGTTGGGGCAGCAGTGTCACCAGGCGCCCGGTGCGCACGTGTTCGGCCACGTCCAGCCACGATTTGTAGACGATGCCTTCGCCTTCCAGTGCCAGCCGGTGCACCACATCCGCATCGTCGCTTTGCAGCGGGCCGCGCACGTGCGCCACCACGCGCTGTTCACCCTGGTGGAAGGCCCACTTGTCGTAGACGCGCCCGCCCAGCAAGTAGGTCAGGCAATCATGCCGCGACAGATCGGCCAGGGTCTCGGGCCGGCCATGGCGCTCCAGGTAACCCGGCGAGGCGACCAGCACACGGCGGTTGTCGGGCGCCAGCGGCAGCGCCACATAGCTCGCATCCTGCGGCGTGCCATAGCGGATGGCCACATCCACCGGTTCGCGGAAAACATCGGCCACGCGGTCTGACAGGAACAGGCGCAGCGTCAGCTGGGGATGCTGCCTGCGAAAGGCCGTGAACCAGGGCAGCAGCACATTGCGCCCCAGATCCGATGGCGCGGCGATCTGCAGCAGCCCGCGCAACTCGCTGCGCTCTTCATGCAGTTGCGCGTGCCCTTCCTTCAAGGCCTGCAGCACCTGCCGGGCGTAGGGCAGGTAGCGCTCACCCTCGGCCGTGAGGCGCAGGCTGCGGGTGGAGCGGGCGAACAGTCGGATCTCCAGTTCGCGCTCCAGCCGCTTGATGGCCGCGCTGACCTGGCCTGGCAACAGGCCCGCCTCGCGGGCCGCCTCGGAAAAGCCCCCCAGCACCGCCGAGCGCACGAACAGGGCCAGATCGTCCACGCGGACCATTTTCACTCCAGCAGAGAAAGTGTTGATTGATTTTGCATCTTTTCAACAGGTATGGGCGGGCGGATCATGAAGGCATACCAAGCGACACCACAACACAGCCACCGGACACCACCATGAAAGCCATCGCCTACACCCAGCACGGTCTGCCCATCGACGATCCGCGCTCATTGATCGACGTCGACCTGCCCATGCCGCTGCCCGGCCCCCGTGACCTGCTGGTGCAGGTGCATGCCGTCTCCGTCAACCCGGTGGACACCAAGATCCGCGCCAATTCGCCCACCGATGGCTGGCGCGTGCTGGGCTGGGACGCCGTGGGCGTGGTGCATGCCGTGGGCACCGATGTGACGTTGTTCAAGCCGGGCGATGAGGTCTTCTACGCCGGCGCCCTCAAGCGCCCAGGCACCAACAGCGAGTACCACGTGGTGGACGAGCGCGTCGTGGGACACAAGCCCCGCAGCCTGAACGCGGCCCAGGCCGCCGCCTTGCCGCTCACCGCCATCACCGCGTGGGAGTTGCTGTTCGACCGCCTGGGCGTGCCCGAAGGCGGTGGCGAAGGCCAGAGCCTGCTGATCGTGGGCGCGGCCGGCGGTGTGGGCTCCATGCTGACGCAACTGGCGCGGCAGCTCACCCGGCTCACCGTGATCGGCACCGCCTCGCGGCCCGAGACGGCCGACTGGGTGCGCCAACTGGGCGCCCACCACGTGATCGACCACCGCCAGCCGCTGGCCGACGAACTGCGCAATGCCAACCTGCCGCCGGTGGACATGGTGGCCAGCCTGACCCACACCGACACGCACTACCCGCAGATCATCGAAGCCCTGCGCCCGCAGGGCCGCCTGGCCCTGATCGATGACCCGGCCACGCTGGACGCGGTGCCGCTCAAATCCAAGAGCCTGTCGCTGCACTGGGAGCTGATGTTCACGCGTTCATTGTTCGAGACGCCCGACATGGTCCGCCAGCATGAGCTGCTGGAGCGCGTTTCCGCACTGGTGGACGAAGGCGTGCTCAAGACCACGCTCAGCGAAGACCTGGGGCCCATCAACGCCGCCAACCTGCGCCGCGCGCATGCCCTGATCGAAAGTCACCGAGCGCGCGGCAAGGTCGTGCTGTCGGGCTTCTGACAAGCCACGACTGCTTCGGTATCGTCCAGCCCTTCTTTCCTTTGTTGTTCCAGGAGCCCCGGCCATGAGCCTCGTCACCGTTTCCCAGACCCGCTACACCGCCAAAGCCTATGACGCTTCCCGCAAGGTTCCACAGGCCCAGGTGGAAGAGTTGCTCACCCTGCTGCGCAACAGCCCGTCGTCGGTGAACTCGCAGCCCTGGCACTTCGTGGTCGCCTCCACCGACGAAGGCAAGGCCCAGGTGGCCAAGGGTGCGCAGGGCGGCTTCTCGTACAACGAGCCCAAGATCCTGAACGCTTCGCACGTGGTCGTGCTGTGCGCCCGCACCGACCTGTCTGACGACTACCTGGAAGCGCTGCTCGATCAGGAAGAGCGCGATGGCCGCTTCACCGCCGAAGGCGCGCGAGCCAACCAGCGCAAGAGCCGCCAGGGCTATGTGGACATCCACCGCTACCAGACCAAGGACCTGCAGCATTGGATGGAGAAGCAGCTCTACCTGGCGCTGGGCACCTTGCTGCTGGGCGCCGGCACGCTGGGCATCGACGCCACGCCGATGGAGGGCATCGACAGCAAGGCCCTGGATGAGGCGCTGGGCCTGCGCGAACGCGGCTTCACCGCCGTGGTGGCCTGCGCGCTGGGCTACCACGCCGAGAACGATTTCAACGCCAAGCTGCCCAAGTCGCGCCTGGCCGAGCTGGCCACGCTGACGCGGATCTGATCAGCCCAAAAAAAATCCCCGCAGGCGCCAGGCTTGCGGGGATTTCAGCGTCGGGGGCTATGAAGGATCAGACGTTGAACAGGAAATTGAGCACGTCACCGTCCTTGACGATGTACTCCTTGCCTTCGGCGCGCATCTTGCCCGCGTCCTTGGCACCTTGCTCACCCTTGTAGCTGATGAAGTCATCGAAGGCGATGGTCTGCGCACGGATGAAGCCGCGCTCGAAATCCGTGTGGATCACGCCCGCGGCCTGAGGGGCGGTCGCACCCACCGGCACTGTCCAGGCGCGCACTTCCTTCACGCCCGCCGTGAAGTAGGTCTGCAGCCCCAGCAGCTTGAAGGCGGCGCGGATCAGGCGGTTCAGGCCTGGCTCGTCCTGGCCCATCTCCGCCAGGAACATGGCGCGGTCTTCGTCTTCCATCTCCGACAGTTCGGCTTCCGTCTTGGCGCAGATGGCCACCACGGGGCCTTTCTGGGCGGCGGCGTACTCTTTCAGGCGATCGAGCAGCGGGTTGTTCTCGAAACCGTCTTCCGACACATTGCCCACGAACATGGCCGGCTTGGCCGTGATCAGGCACAGGGGCTTGAGGATGGCCAGCTCTTCCTTGCTGAAATCGATCGTGCGCACGGGCTTGGCCTGGTCCAGCGCGGCCTGGCACTTCTCCAGCACCTTGACCAGGGCCGCGGCTTCCTTGTCGTTGCCTGAGCGCGCCGCCTTGTTGTAGCGGTGCAGGCTTTTCTCGACCGTGCCCATGTCGGCCAGGCACAGCTCGGTCTGGATGACCTCGATGTCGGCGATCGGGTCGACCTTGCCGGCCACGTGGATCACGTTGTCGTCTTCGAAGCAGCGCACCACATTGACGATGGCGTCGGTTTCGCGGATGTGCGAGAGGAACTGGTTGCCCAGGCCTTCCCCCTTGGAGGCGCCTGCCACCAGGCCGGCGATGTCCACGAACTCGACGATGGCCGGCAGGATGCGCTCGGGCCCGACGATGTCGGCCAGGGCCTGCAGGCGCGGATCGGGCACTTCCACCACGCCCACATTGGGTTCGATGGTGCAGAAGGGGTAGTTCTCTGCCGCGATGCCGGCCTTGGTCAGCGCGTTGAAGAGTGTGGATTTGCCCACATTGGGCAAGCCCACGATGCCGCATTTGAGGCTCATGGTCGGTCCTGGTCAGGTCGCAAGGGGAATCAACCCGCCATTTTAAGTGACGCGGCCATGCGCCGGTGTCACGATGCGGTTTTCAGCAGGGATTCATGCGCCCGGGGCGGGCGGCGCCAGTGTTCCACGGCCTCGATCAGCTGGCGCCGCTCGATGGGCTTGGTGAGCACCTCGCTCATGCCGGCCGCCAGGCATTGCTCGCGGTCTTCGGTGTGGGCGTTGGCGGTCAGGCCCAGCACGGGCAGGTCCAGGGCGCCTGGGCCGGCCTCGCCGTGGCGGATGCGGCAGGTGGCTTCCAGTCCATCCATGCCCGGCATGCGGAAATCCATCAGCACGATGTCCACGGGGTGCTCGCGCAGGTAGAGCAGGGCGGCTTCGCCGCTTTCCACGGCCTCGGCCTGGGCGCGCACCCCGCAAAGCACCTCGCAGGCCAGCATGCTGTTGACGGGGTCGTCCTCGACCACCAGCACGCGGGTGCCGGCCAGGTGGTCGGGGCGCAGGGCCCGTGGCGGCACCACCGGGGCCGTGTCCTGCGAGGGCGGCAGGGGCAGCACCACACTCACCGTGGTGCCCTGGCCCAGGCGGCTGTGCAGGCTCAGCGTGCCGCCGGCCAGCGCGACCAGCTCCTGCGTGATCGTGAGCCCCAGCCCCACGCCGCCATTGCGGCGCGTGCTGTCGTGCTCCACCTGGTAGAACGCATCGAACACCCGCTGCTGGGCTTCTTCCGACAGGCCTGCGCCCGTGTCGACGATGTCGAAGCGCACGCTCTCGGTGCCGGAAGGCGACACGTCCAGCCGGATGCCGCCGCGTTCGGTGAACTTGGCGGCGTTGGCCAGCAGGTTGATCAGCACCTGGGACAGGCGCAGCGCGTCACCACGCCGCTGCAGCACCAGGTCGGACGCGATGTTCAGGTGCAGCGTCAGGCCCTTGCGCTGGGTGATCGGCGAGACGGCCTCGGTGGCGCGCCGGCAGGCGGTGACGACGTCCATGGGCTCGTGCACCATCGACATCTTGCCGGCCTCGATGCGCGACAGATCGAGCACCTGGTCGATCAGCGCCAGCAGGTGCTTGCCGCTGCTCTGGATGGTGGACACCAGGCGGGTGTTGCGCTCCTGCGTCGTGGCCGCATCGGTTTTTTCTGCCAGCAGGTCGGCCGACACCAGCATGGCGTGCAGCGGGGTGCGCAGTTCGTGGCTCATCACCGCCAGGAACTGGCTCTTGGCGCGTGAGGCGGCCTCGGCGGCATCGCGGGCCTCTGCCAGGGTGTTGGTTTTTTCGTGAAGCCAGCCTTCCAGCGCCTTGCGCGCATCGGCCGGCCCCACCGGGCCGCCCGTGGCCAGGATCTGCATCACGCCATGGCGCAGCCGTGACACGCTCATCAGGCTCATCAGCATGGCCAGTTCCACCAGCAGTGCATTGAGCATCAGGGGCGCGAACTCGGCATCCCAGCGTTCGATCGGCACGTGCCAGCGCGCGATCAACGGGGGAATGGACACAACAAGGGCCAGCGAAATGGACCACAGCAGGGCCTCTCGCTGTGGCCAGGTCATGTGCAGCAACAGGGTGATCAGCACCGTCCACATGTAGGTGGAGGCCATCCAGTAGGTGTCGATCTGCCCCGGGGCGAAGACACTGAGATGCACCACCCCGCTGACGAAGTACAGCTGCAGGCAGGCCACGGCCAGCCGCTGGGTGGTGACCAGGGTTTCGGGACGCCGGTGCAGGCGCAGGAACAGCCAGAACAGCGCCAGCACCAGGAAGGGCTGCACCCAGCGGTCCAGCGTGGTGTTGGCGGCGGTGAGTGATTCGATGGTGTAGAGCACCGCCGTGGCCAGCGCCCCGATGCCCAGCACCGCCAGGCTGGTCTTGCGCTCCAGCATGGCAATCACCGGTCCGCCACTGCCCTGTTCTTGCGTCGTCATTGACATGGTTTGTTGGCGGGCTGGTGCTGCGAGGCGCCGGTCCGCGGGATCGTCAAAGCCATGGCCTTTTAGGCAGGACATGGTCCGATTGCCCGAACTGTAGAGGCAATTGACGCGTTCGTCAGTCAGGCACAGCCCTGATCCGAGGGGCTGGCAGATGGCGCTCTAGAATGTCCCATCATGAAATCAGCTGTTTTCGACGTCTGCGTGAGCGGCAGTGGTGCTGTGGCGCGGGCCCTGGCGTTGGCCTTGTCCGGCCAGGGATGGCGGGTGGCGCTGGCCTGCGAGCCAGGATCCCTGGCGCCCCGTGAGCATGACATCCGCACCTACGCGCTCAACGCACGCGCCATCGCCGTGCTCGAGCGCTTGCGCATCTGGCCACAGTTGAAACAATTCGCGTCGCCCGTGCATGAAATGTGTGTGAAAGGCGACAAAGGGGGCGAGCTCTCGTTCTCGGCCTGGCAGCAGTGCGTGAGCGAGCTGGCCTGGATCGTGGACGCAGGCGCCCTGGAGCGCCTGCTGGGCGATGCCATCCGCTACGCTCCTCACGTGACGCAGATCGATGCGGTGGAGGGCGAAGCCCTACCCGTGCAGGCCGCCTTGCTGGCCGTGTGCGAAGGCAAGCATTCCCGCACCCGGGAGGCCCTGGGGGCCTCGTTCTCACGCCGGGAGTATGGGCACTGGGGCCTGGCTGCGCGCCTGAAGGCCAGCCGCCCGCATGCCGGCGTCGCCCGACAGTGGTTCCGCTCGCCCGATGTGCTCGCGCTGCTGCCTTTCCATGATCCGGAGCCGGGCGCTTCCTACGGTCTGGTCTGGTCGCTGCCTCAGGAACGGGCCCGCCAATGGCTGGCCGAGCCGGCCGAGGTTTTCGAAGTCGGGCTCATGGAAGCGATCCGTGAAAGCGATCCCGCAGGCGCTGCGCAAGTGGGCCAATTGCGATTGCACGGGACGCCCGCAGCCTGGCCGCTGGCCGTGGCCCAGGCGTCGCCCTGGAGTGGCCCGGGCTGGGTACTGCTGGGCGATGCGGCCCACCAGGTGCACCCACTGGCCGGCCAGGGCCTGAATCTGGGGCTGGCCGATGTCGACACCTTGGCCGCGGTCCTGCGCGAGGCCCGTGAGCGCGAGCCCTGGCGCTCACCGGGTGACGAGCGCCTGCTCCGGCGTTACGAACGAGCGCGCTGGATGCCCACACGCGCCATGGCCGGCCTGACAGACGGGCTGCTGCATCTTTTCGCACAGGACCAGGGCGTGGTGCGGGAACTCCGCAACACGGGCATGGGTCTGTTGAACCAGTGGAGCCCCCTCAAACGGTGGCTGGTCGGGCAGGCGCTCGACCGTTGACGAGAGCAAAAGGATCCCCCATGCAAGTTTTCGCGCGCCCCATGCGGGGTACTTTCATCGCTGTTGCGCTGGCCGCTCTGGCCGCCGTGCCGGCGTTGGCTCAGAACGCTGTGCCCGCAGCCCAGCAGGCTGCGCTCAAGCAGAAGCTGGCCCAACGTCTGCCTTCCCTGCCAGCCGTCGAAGAGATGCGGCCTGCGCCGCTGGCTGGGCTGATCGAGGTCCGCGCCGGCGATCACCTGATCTATACCGACGCCAAGGGTGATTACATCCTGGACGGCAGCCTCATCGACACCCAGTCCAAGCGCAACCTCACCGAAGAACGCCTGGAGCAGATCAACCGCATCGATTTCGCCACCTTGCCGGTCAAGGATGCCGTGGTGTGGAAGAACGGCAATGGCCAGCGCA
This sequence comes from Aquabacterium soli, assembly GCF_003933735.1. Classification (GTDB taxonomy): domain Bacteria; phylum Pseudomonadota; class Gammaproteobacteria; order Burkholderiales; family Burkholderiaceae_C; genus Aquabacterium; species Aquabacterium soli. The sequence goes on from NZ_RSED01000008.1 coordinate 211,265, forward strand.
AGCTGGTGGTGTTCGCCGATCCCAATTGCGGCTATTGCAAGCACCTCGAGAAATCACTGCAGCAGATCAAGGATGTGACCGTGTACACCTTCGTCATTCCCATCCTGGGTGATGACTCTAAGGCCAAGACGGAGAACGTCTGGTGCGCGAAAGACCGCACCCAGGCCTGGCGTGACTGGATGCTTGATGGGCAAGCCCCTCCGCGTGCGCTCGGCCTGTGCGCTTCACCGACGCAGCGCAATTTGGCCATGGCACAGCGCCTGCGCGTCAACGGCACGCCGGCCATGTTCTTCGAAGACGGCAGCCGGCTGGCGGCCGCAGCACCAGCCAATGTGGTCGAGCAGCGTCTGGTCAAGGCCGCCAAGGGCGGCGGCTGATCATCTTTCTCATGGCGGGGCCACCGGTGCGGGGGCTGCCGCCTGCTGCGGCATCTTGTCCATCTTCATGTCCACATAGTTGACCTTGCCCTGGCGCAGCAGCATGCGGATGGGCAGGTACTGCAGGCTGGGGGCGATCCAGATCTCGGCCAGCACTTCGCCTCTTTCCTTCTCCCTTTCCTTCTGGCTTGCCAGCGGCCGGGGCTTGAGCCTGAAGGTGTCGATCTTGCCCAGCGGGGTGTCCAGCGCCTCCTGCGCCTCGATGTCGTAGACGACGGTGTCCTGTTGGTTGGTCCAGGCCAGGGGCATCGACAAGGTGCCCCCCACTTTCAGCGTGTCGGGCTTGAGCAAGGCCATGTAGGCCAGCTGGATGTAGTGGCTGGCGGGATCTTGCACCAGGGGCAGCTTGGGCTCGCGGTGCCCATCGGACAGCTCTATCTCGTCGGTATGGAAGGTCACACGGCGCGGCGTGCCGCTGCTGATCAACAGCTTGTTGATGGACTCGAATCGCCTTGGCACCAGGCCTGCCGGCGTGATGTCGCCTTCGCTCGTCCAGCGCTGTGATCCCAGCGGTGCGAAGCTGGGCCCCACCGAGGCATCCACGCGCACCTGGTAGCGCATGTCCTGGCGCACCCATTCCACCTGCGCCTGTCCGTAGATGGGGCCACGGATGTAGCCCTCGGCCTTGAAGGTCACGCGGGTGGCCAGGGGCCATTCGAAAGGCTTGGCATCGTCGATGGTTGCGCTGGCGGCGGTGGCGACGACCGGCGCGAAGGCCTCTGGCGAGCTCGCGGCTGAGGCGGATTCTGCTGCGGCCACCAGCGTTTCGCTCGCGGCGGGCTCTGCGGCTTGCGAGGCAGCAGCAGCCTGGGTCTCGGGCAAAAGCTCTTCGCTGGCGGCGTTGTCGGGCGCCGGGGCAGAAGCCGGTTTGGAAGCGGCAGAGGCGGCTTGCGGGGCGGCTGGTGACGCAAGCGCGGCAGGAGGATGCATCGGCGGCGGGGCTGCCACCACCGGCGGAGCGCTCAAGCGCATGTCGGCCACCATCACGGCCTCCATCCGCTTGATTGTGGGCCCGTCCGCGCCCATCGACTCCATCTGCCCCATCACACCACGTGTGACGAGGGCATGGGCCAGCAGCACGCCGGCCACGACCGCGACCAGGGCCGCACGGCGACGCCACGCGGACGGTGGGCGCGAACCAGACCCTTGTGCCATGCCTGCCTGGTCAGTGGCCCAGCCACAGGCGTCGGCGCGCCTCGGCCGCCGAGCCGGCCGCACCGCCCAGGCTCAAGGCCACCAGCTGTGCCCCGTTCCCTGCTTGCGCAGCTGGCACGGTCAGGGTCTGCAGTTGCTGGTCCCGGCAGATCAGCAGGGACTGAGCCTTGTCGGCGCGTCGCCATTGCGACAGGTCGTCGATGCGGCGCAGGCGCCAGTTGTCCAGCGCAATGAGTTCATCGCCGGCACTGATCCCGGCAGACTCGGCCTGGCTGCCGTGCATCACCGCCTGGGCCTTCAGGCTGCCGGCGGACTCCTGCACGCGCAGGCCCAACTGCTGCGCGGCGGGGCCTGCGCGCGTGGTCCATTGCACGCCGAATTCAGCCAGCAACTCCTGCAAGGGCAGGTCACCGGTGCCGTGCACCCAGGCGGCCAGCAGGGCGTGCCAGTCGGCGGCATGCCGTGGTGGGCTTGAGGCCTCATCGCTCAGGGCCGTGGTCACGTCGTCTTCGGTGATGGGCCGCTGCAAGGCCCACAGGCGGTGCATCACGCCATCCAGGCTGGGCTGCGTGCCATCGGGCCGTGCCGGGGTCAGCCGCAGCGACAGGTCCAGCGCCAGGGCCACCAGCGAGCCCTTGGTGTAGTAGCTCACCGTGGCATTGGCTGTGTTCTCGTCGGGGCGGTAGTAGCGTGTCCAGGCGTCGAAGCTGGCCTGGGCCACGCTTTGCAGGTGGCGCCCGGGTGTGGACAGCACCTGGTTGGCCGGCTTGGCCAGCAGGCGAAGGTACTGCGCGGCATCGATGCGTTGTGTGCGCAGCAGGAACTGGTCGTCGTAATAGGACGTGAAGCCCTCGAAGAACCACAGCATGCGTGTGTAGTTCTCCTGCGTGTAGTCGTAGGGCGCAAACTCGCGGGGCTTGAGCCGCTTGACGTTCCAGGTGTGGAAATACTCGTGGCTGATCAGGCCCAGCAAGGTGGTGTAGGCCTCGCTGGGTGCGGTGTCCTGCCCACGGCGCGGAATGTCGCGGCGCGCACAGATCAGGGCGGTGCTCTCGCGGTGTTCCAGCCCACCGTAGCCGTCTTCCACCACATTGAGCAGAAACACGTATCGATCGAAGGCAGGCTTGCGGCGGCCATGCCAGAAGGCAATCTGGGATTCGCACAGGCGCTGGGTGTCTGACATCAGGCGCTCCAGGTCTGCATCGTCGGCCGCTCCGGTCACCACCAGCTCATGCGGCACGCCCTTGGCGGTGAAGCGTCCCCGCCAGAAGCGGCCCAGCTCGACGGGGTGGTCCACCAGTTCGTCGTAGTGGGCAGCCTCGTACCAGCCCTGGCCCTGCTGGTCGACCTCGGCGGGGCGCAGGGCGGTGGCAACAGCCCAGCCCTTGGGCAGGCCGGCGATGCGCACGCGGTGTGGCTGCGCTTCGCGGCCTTCAACGCGCAGGAACACGCTGGTGCCGTTGAAGAAGCCGCGGCGTGCATCCAGGAAGGCTGCCCGCACCGAGGTGTCGTTGGCATACACCTCGTAGCGCACGCTCAAGGCGCCGCGGCCGGGGGCGTGCACCAGCCAGGTGGTCTTGTCCTCCTGCACCAATTGGCAGGGTGTCTTGCCCTGCGATGCCTGCAGGCCCATCACGTGGCGTGCGAACTCGCGCACCAGGTAGCTGCCCGGGATCCATACCGGAAGGCTCAGGCGCACCGGGCCATCGGGCCGGGGCAGCTTGAGCGTGACGGTGTAGCGATGGGCGTTCGTCTGGGCCGGTTCGATGAGGTATTCGATCATGCGGGTCGTGGTCAAAGTTGGGCGGCGGCCAGGAAGCAGCTCAGGCTGGCCACGATCGTCAGGCGAAAGCGCAAGGTCAGCCATCCGCTGGCACCCAGCAGCGGGTACAGGCGCCGGTCGATCAGGTAGCCGACGATCAGCAGGGCACCCAGCACGACCAGTCCGGCGTGCGGCGGCATGTTCACCGCGATCCAGGCGGTCACCAGGCGGATCAGGCCCGTCCACAGCGTGCGCTGCACCAGGGCATGGTCGGTGTCTTCAGGGCGCACGCGCACGGCCAGGCCCCAGGGCAGACCGCCCAGGAAGGAGATCACCAAGGCGGCATAGCTGGTCAGCGCGCCCACCAGAAAGAAGAAGGGCTCTGCCTGCACCCGCCCGGACAGCAGCCAGATGAACACCACCCCCGCCACGAAGGGCAGCAGGCTGGCATGACTCAGTTGCGTGGCCAGGCGCCCTGGCAGGGTGTGCGAGGTGGACGGGTCGAGTGACAGGGTGCTCACGGTGCGATCAGGCTGGTGTTGAAGAGCGTAGGCGAGGGCGCTCAGCGGCCTCTGCCTGGATTGTGTCAAGAACGGCGCCGCGTCGGGGGGCGGAAGGCCTTGTTCAAGCGGCCAGCCACGCAAAGACGGCCGGAATGTGGTCCGGCAGGGACAGCGCTTGCTGCCGCCAGTGCGACACGAGGTGGGTCTGGCACCAGCCGTTCTCCAGCGTGAGGCCGCAACTGATGGACAGCAGGGTGTCGGGCTGCAAGGTCTGCACCAAGGCCTGGGCCAGGGCGGTGTTGCGGTATGGCGTCTCGATCACCAGCTGTGTCTGGCGCTGCTTGCGGGAGTATTGCTCCAGCTCTCGCACGCGTTGCGCGCGGGCCGCCGTGTCGGTCGGCAGGTAGCCGACGAAGGCGAAGCTCTGGCCGTTCAGGCCGCTGCCGGCCAGCGCAAGCACCAGTGAGCTGGGCCCCGAGATCGGCAGCACGGGCACACCGGCCTTGTGGGCGGCCAGCACCAGGCCTGCGCCCGGATCGGCCACACCGGGCAGCCCGGCCTCCGAGATCAGGCCCACATCGTGCCCCTGCAGGGCCGGCGCCAGCAGCGCATCCCATGCTGCTGTCGGGGTGCCCGCGGGCGCGCCGCCCTTGGGTGGACGGGGCAGCACCTCGATGTGCAGTTGCTGCAGCGGTGTCTGCAGCCGCGCCACCGCGTCCACCCGCTTGAGAAAGGCGCGGGTGGTCTTGGCGTTCTCCGCCACCCAGTGCTGCAGCCTGGCGGCTGCCTGCAGCGCCCCCAGCGGCAGCACGGCCTGCAGATCCGGCAAAGGCTGGCCTTCGGGAACGCTGCCCAGGTCCAGCGTGTTGGGGATCAGCAGCAGGCGTCCAGTAGCGCGGCGGGCGGTTTGGTCATTCATGGCAAGCATCGGAAGAAATTCAGGGAGGGGCGGTCACGGCTGGGCGGCGGCGCGTTGCGCCAGCACATCCAGCCCGGCCTCGCGCAGCAGGCGGGCCACGGTGATCAACGACAGGCCGACCAGGGTGGTCGGGTCGTCGGATTCGATGCGGTCGATCAGCACAATGCCCAGCCCTTCCACTTTTGCGCTGCCCGCGCAGTCATAGGGCTGCTCCAGCCGCAGGTAGGTCTCGATGTCCTGTGCGCTGAGAGGGCGCATGTGAACCTTGACCGTGTCGACGGCCTGCCAGCACTGTCCGGTGGCGGGGCGCGCCACGGCCACCGCCGTGTGGAACAGCACTGTGCGCCCGCTCATGGCGCGCAACTGGGCGGTGGCCTTGTCGTGTGCGAGGGGCTTGCCCAGTGCGAGGCCATCCAGGTCGGCCACCTGGTCCGAGCCGATCACTACCACATCCCGCATCGTCGCATCCGTGCCAGCGAATGAGGCTGCCACGGCGGCTGCCTTGGCTTCGGCCAGCCGCACGGCCAGGGCCAGAGGGGCTTCGCCGGCGTGCGGTGTCTCGTCCACCTCGGGGGCGCGAATCTCGAAGGGCAGGCCCAGTCGCTCAAGCAGCTCGCGACGGTACCGCGAGGTCGAGCCGAGCACCAGTGCGGGGGAGGGCAACTTGTCAGGCATGTCGCCATTGTCGTCTGTGCGGGGTGCGGCCTTGCGCCTACACTGCGCGCATGAAACCGCGTCAGTACCAACCCCGCAAGATCGACATCGGGGCCTTCATCGACACAGAGGCTCCCCTGGACGGCCTCTCCCCCCTGGACGAGCTGCCCCGCATGGCCGAGGGCGTGCCCCCTGAGGTGGCTCTGGACACGATCGAGCCGGTCAGCTGGCAGGCTCAGGGCCGGCTGGTGCCCCAGCGTGTGGGTGAGCCCCAGCGCTGGCTCGACCTGAGTGCCCACGCCATGTTGCCGTGGGTGTGTCAGCGTTGCCTGCAGCCGGTGGTGTTGCCGGTAGAGTTCGAGCGCAGCATCCGTTTCGTGGCCGACGAATCCCTGGCTGCCGAGCTGGACGCCGACATGGACGACGACGTGCTCGTCACCAGCCGCAGCTTCGACCTGCTCGATCTGGTCGAGGACGAACTGATCATGGCTTCGCCCCTGGTGCCCCGCCATGAAGAGTGTCCTCAGCCGCCCAAGATGTCCGTGTCGGATCCCGGCGCGGACGATGACGAGGCCGAGGAAGGCCCCGAGGGCTCTCTCTCCGAGGGAAGCCCCCGCAAAAACCCTTTTGCCGTGCTGGCCCAGCTTAAAAAGAGCGGCAACAGCGGCCCTTCAGGTGACAAATCTTGAGCACCTTGGGTATCGCGTGCTAGAATCTCGGGTTTTCCGGGTATTCATTTATCCGGAGAAGTCAACTGAATTCAACCCGCGCAGGGTTCGATGCTGATGCGTCATGTGGTCGCCGCCTCGTTTTAGGGGCAGGCCGGTCTTGATGCAGCGCCCCAGATCATGGCTGCCAAGCCGTGCATTGAGGGGTGTGATGGCAGTGGATCCCGCGCCCCTGCTTCGGGCCTTGCCCGATATTGGAGTCCAACATGGCCGTTCAGCAGAACAAAAAGTCGCCTTCCAAGCGTGGCATGCACCGCTCGCACAACGCCCTGGTCACCCCGGGTACCGCCATCGAGCCCACCACCGGCGAAGTGCACCTGCGTCACCACATCAGCCCGACCGGTTTCTACCGCGGTCGCAAGGTCCTCAAGACCAAGGCTGACGCCTGACGCTGTCCGGCGGCCGCGCCCGGCGCGGCCCGTTGGGTCGAACTCTATTTCCGTATGAGGCTGGCTTCACCAGTCGTCATGCTCGACGGGCTGGTCGCGCTGGCAATTGCCAGACTTCCGGCCCATAGTCTGTTCAGGCCCACCCCGCATGCCGCCATTCGTGCGTCACGGGTTCGCGCCTGATCCGGTGCCCCTTCATGAATTCTTCTGCGCTTCCTGCCTCTGCTTCCCCGGTGGCGGGCCGCCATCCCCTGCCTGATTTGCAAGGTCCCGTGCGCATCGCCGTGGACTGCATGGGCGGGGACAACGGTCCGTCCATCACGCTGCCTGCTTGCAAGGCCTTCCTGGAGCACCATCCCGACGCGGAGTTGGTGCTGGTGGGCCTGGCCGATGCCATCGCACCCGCCAAGGGCTGGTCACGCGTCACGCTCGTTGAGGCCACCGAGGTCGTCTCGATGGACGATCCGGTCGAGGTGGCCCTGCGACGCAAGAAGGATTCGTCCATGCGCGTGGCCATCAGCCAGGTCAAGCTGGGTGAAGACGGTGCATCCAAAGCGCATGCGTGCGTGTCCGCCGGCAACACCGGCGCACTGATGGCCGTGGCCCGCTACCTGCTCAAGACGGTGCAGGGCATCGACCGCCCAGCCATCGCCTCGGTGATGCCCAACCAGCACGATGGCTACACCACGGTGCTGGACCTGGGGGCCAACGTCGATTGCAGCGCCGAACACCTGCTGCAGTTCGCCGTGATGGGCTCTGCGCTGGTGGCTGCCGTCGATGGCAAGGAGAACCCCACGGTGGGTCTGCTCAACATCGGCGAAGAGATGATCAAGGGCAACGATGTCATCAAGCAGGCCGGCGAACTGTTGCGTCAGGCCGATGCCCGGGGTGCCATCAACTTCCACGGCAACGTCGAAGGCAACGACATTTTCAAGGGCACGACCGATCTGGTGGTGTGCGACGGCTTCGTCGGCAACGTGGCGCTCAAGACGGCCGAAGGCCTGGCCACGCTGTTTGCGTCAGTCATCAAGCAAGAGTTCACTCGTAACATCTTCACCAAGCTTGTGGCCATCGTCGCGCTTCCGGTTCTATCGCACTTCAAAAAGCGCATGGATCACCGCCGTTACAACGGTGCTGCCTTGCTGGGTTTGAGGGGGCTGGTGTTCAAAAGCCATGGCTCGGCGGATGCCTTTTCTTTCGAGCAGGCCCTCAACAGGGCCTATCATGCGGCCCGGCACCGTCTGCTGGACCGTGTCCACGACCGCATCGCGGCCACCGTGGGCAGTCTTCCAGCGGAGGGTGCACAACCTTCCGTAGACAACCCACAAGGTGATGGTGTCACGTCAACCCCGCATACCCCCGTGGGGCGCGTGGCCTGACCTCTACTCGATGACCCAAACATCCCCCGTGTCCGGCGGGGCGGCGGCGCGAACCACGTACGCCCGCATTGCCGGAACAGGCAGCTACCTGCCACCCAGGCGTCTGAGCAACCAGGCGCTCGCCGAGCAACTGGCCCGAGACGGTGTCGAGACATCCGATGACTGGATCGTGGAGCGCACCGGCATCCGCTTCCGGCATTTCGCCGACGAGGGCGTCACCTCCAGTGATCTGGGGGTGCAGGCCGCGCGCCAGGCCATCGAGGCCGCCGGCTGCGAGCCGTCTGACATCGACCTCATCATCTGCGCAACGTCCACGCCGGACATGGTGTTTCCCTCCACCGCCTGCCTGATCCAGCACAAGCTGGGTGTGGCTGGCTGCGCCGCCTTCGACGTGCAGGCCGTGTGCTCCGGTTTCGTCTATGCACTTGGCGTGGCCGACAGCATGATCCGCTCGGGCGCGGCGCGCAAGGCGCTGATCATCGGCGCAGAGGTGTTTTCGCGCCTGCTGGATTTCAAGGACCGCACCACCTGTGTGCTGTTCGGTGACGGTGCCGGCGCGGTGGTGCTCGAAGCCAGTGACCAGCCCGGCATCCTGGCCTCGCGCTTGCATGCCGATGGCCGCCACGCCGACATCCTGTGCGCACCTGGCGCCATCGCGGGCGGGCACGTGCTGGGCGATCCCTTTCTCAAGATGCAGGGCCAGGCCGTGTTCAAGCTGGCCATCAGCGTGATGGACAGCGTCACCAGCGAGGTGTTGTCTGCCGCGGGCGTCGATGCGGGGTCGGTGGACTGGCTGGTGCCCCACCAGGCCAACATCCGTATCATGCAGACGGCCGCACGCAAGCTGGGCATGCGCATGGACCAGTTGGTGGTCACCGTGGACCAGCACGGCAACACCTCGGCTGCCTCGATTCCCCTGGCGCTGGACCACGCCGTTCGGCAAGGCCAGGTCCAGCGCGGCCAACGGCTGTTGCTCGAAGGCATGGGCGGCGGCTTCACCTGGGGCGCCGTCCTGCTGGATTACTGAGCGCCTGCGCCGCAGCATCTCCCCCACAACATCAACACAACAACACGCCATGACCGCTTTCGCATTCGTGTTTCCTGGACAAGGCTCGCAGTCGGTGGGCATGCTCGACGCCTGGGGTGATCACCCCGCCGTGCGCGCCACGCTGGTTGAAGCGTCCGACGCCCTGGGCGAAGACATCGCTGCCCTGATCGCGCAGGGCCCCAAGGAGCAACTGGACCTGACCACCAACACACAGCCTGTGATGCTCACCGCTGGCGTGGCGTGCTGGCGCGCCTGGCAGGCCGACACGGGCCTGGTGCCCGCTGCTGTGGCTGGCCATTCGCTGGGCGAGTACACCGCCCTGGTGGCCGCCGGCGTGCTCACATTGAAAGATGCGTTGCCGCTGGTGCGTTTCCGTGCCCAATCCATGCAAGAGGCCGTGCCCGTGGGCACAGGCGGCATGGCTGCCATCCTGGGGATGGACGCTGAGGCTGTGAAGGCTGGTTGCCTGGAGGCGGCCAGGCTGTCCGGTGAGGCGGTCGAAGCGGTGAACTTCAACGATCCGAAGCAGACGGTGATCGCCGGCACCAAGGCCGGTGTCGAAAAGGCCTGCGAGGTGCTCAAGGCGGCTGGCGCCAAGCGCGCACTGCCATTGCCTGTGTCCGCGCCGTTCCACTCCAGCCTGATGAAGCCTGCCGCGGAGCGCCTGAAGGAAAAGCTGGCCGCCACGCCCTTTGCCGTGCCGGCCATCCCGGTGATCAACAACATCGATGTGGCCGCAGCGACCGAGGCCGATGCGATCCGTGATGCCCTGTATCGCCAGGCCTTTGGGCCGGTGCGCTGGGTGGAAACCATCCAGGCGCTCAAAGCCCGTGGCCTCACACACGTGATCGAGTGTGGCCCTGGCAAGGTGCTGGCAGGCATGGTCAAGCGCATCGACGGCGATCTCGTGTCGGCCGCTGTGTTCGATCCTGCCTCGCTGCAAGAGGCGAAAGGGCTGCTGGCATGAGCGAGAACACCCCCCCGATTGCGCTGGTCACCGGCGCCAGCCGCGGCATCGGCCAGGCCATTGCCCGCACCCTGGCCCAGCGGGGCTTCACCGTGATCGGCACGGCCACCTCCGAAGCCGGTGCCCAGGGCATCTCGGAGGCGCTCGCCGCCTTCCCGGGCAGCCGTGGCGCGGTGCTCAACGTCAATGACGCCGCTGCGGCCGATGCGCTGATCGAGGGAATCGTCAAGGAATTCGGTGGGCTGCATGTGCTGGTCAACAACGCGGGCATCACCCGCGACACCCTGGCCATGCGCATGAAGGACGAAGACTTCGACGCGGTGCTCGACACCAACCTCAAGTCCGTGTTCCGCCTCAGCCGCGCAGTGATGCGCCCGATGATGAAACAGCGCCACGGCCGCATCATCAATGTCACCTCGGTGGTGGGCGCCACCGGCAACGCCGGCCAGGCCAATTACGTGGCGGCCAAGGCCGGTGTGGCCGGCATGAGCCGTGCGCTGGCGCGCGAGCTGGGCAGCCGCAACATCACCGTCAACTGCGTGGCGCCGGGTTTCATCGACACCGACATGACCCGCGCCCTGTCTGAAGAGCAGCACGCTGCCCTGAAGGCACAGATACCGCTGGGCCGCCTGGGGCAGCCGCAAGACATTGCTGAAGCCGTGGCCTTTCTGGCCTCGCCGGCTGCCGCCTACATCACTGGCAGTGAAATGCACGTGAATGGCGGCATGTTCATGAATTGAAGAAGTATTGAGATCTGTTGGGGCATCTCAATTTCCCGTCCTGCGGGCTGAAACCAAATTGTCGCGTTTCCGCCGGTAGAATCTGCCCCTTGTTACCACCTCCTGGAGGAGTCATGAGCGATATCGAAGCACGCGTCAAAAAGATCATTGCCGAGCAACTGGGTGTTGCCGAATCGGAAGTCACCAACGAAAAGGCCTTCGTGGCCGACCTGGGCGCCGATTCCCTGGACACCGTTGAACTGGTGATGGCTCTGGAAGACGAGTTCGGCATCGAGATCCCCGACGAAGAAGCTGAGAAGATCACCACCGTGCAATTGGCGATCGATTACGCCAAGGGCCACGTGAAGGCCTGAGCTTTCCAGCCGTGAACAAGGCCCTTCGGGGCCTTGTCCGTCTTCTCTCCGAACATCAGCCATTACCCAAGCATGACCCGTCGTCGCGTCGTCGTCACCGGCCTGGGCCTCGTCACCCCCGTGGGCAACACGGTCGATGAGTCCTGGAAGAACCTCATTGCTGGCAAGCCCGGCATCGCCAACATCACCAAGTTCGATGCGTCGGGCCTGGCGGCCAAGTTCGCCGGTGAGGTCAAGGGCTTCAACATCGAAGACTACATCTCGGCCAAAGAAGCCCGCCACATGGATACCTTCATCCATTACGGGCTCGCGGCCAGCATGCAGGCGGTGCGCGATTCGGGCCTGCCCACGGGCGAGGTCCTCAAACCCGAGGTGGCCGAGCGCATTGGCTGCCTGGTGGGCTCGGGCATTGGCGGCCTGCCGCTGATCGAGGAGACCCACAAGGAATACACGGAGAAGGGCGCGCGCCGCATTTCTCCATTCTTCGTGCCGGCCTCGATCATCAACATGATCTCGGGCCACGTGTCGATCCAGTACGGCTTCAAGGGGCCCAACCTGGCCATCGTCACGGCGTGCACCACCGGCCTGCACAGCATCGGCCAGGCCGCGCGCATGATCGAGTACGGTGATGTGGATGTCATGGTGGCCGGCGGTGCCGAATCCACCGTGTCGCCGTTGGGCGTGGGTGGTTTTGCGGCTGCCCGCGCGCTGTCCACCCGCAACGACGATCCGGCCACCGCGTCCCGCCCCTGGGACAAGGACCGTGACGGCTTCGTGCTGGGCGAAGGCGCCGGCGTGATGGTGCTCGAAGAGTACGAGCACGCCAAGGCGCGCGGCGCCAAGATCTACGCCGAACTGGTCGGCTTCGGCATGAGCGCCGATGCCTATCACATGACCGCTCCCGATGTGGACGGCCCCAGGCGCTCCATGCAGAACGCGCTGCGCAACGCCGGGATCAATGGTGATGAGGTGCAGTACCTCAACGCGCATGGCACGTCCACCCCGCTGGGCGATACCAACGAGACCAATGCGATCAAGCTGGCCTTCGGTGACCATGCCAAGAAGCTGGTGGTCAACTCCACCAAGTCGATGACCGGCCACCTGCTGGGTGGCGCCGGCGGCATCGAATCGGTGTTCACGGTGCTGGCCATCCACCACCAGATCTCGCCACCGACCATCAACATCTTCAACCAGGACCCGGAGTGCGACCTGGATTACTGCGCCAACACGGCGCGCGAGATGAAGATCGACGTGGCCCTGAAGAACAACTTCGGCTTCGGCGGCACCAACGGTTCGCTGGTGTTCAAGCGCATTTGAGTTCTTCGCGCCGCCACCGCCCGCATCCCGGCCACGCATGGCTGATGCCGCCGTCACCCAGCCATGGTGTGGTGGCAGGTCGGTGTGTGGCCGTGGTCATGGCCTGCCTGGCGTTGGTCTGGTGGGGTTCGCTGGCATTTGATGCTTCGCTGGGGCGGGCAAGCTGGTGGTCCGTGCTGTTGGCCGCTGCACCCTTGCTGGCCTGGCTGGTGCCCGTGTACCGCTGGGCAAAGGCGCTCGAGCCTCAAGCCGAGCGCCTCGTGTACTGGCATCCACCAGCCTTGCGGCATGCTCTCGATGATCCATCCCGCCAGCGGGCGCCCGTTCGCTGGACCGATGAAGAGGGCATTCCCTTAGACCTCCGTGTCGAGATGGACTTCGGTGCCGGAGTGCTGGTGCGCGTGCAGACCGCTGATGCTGGCGCGTGCCGTACTGCTCAAATGCAATGGCGCTGGATCGATGGCCGGTCCCTGCGCGGACCATGGCGCTGGCGCCTGATGTCAGCCGGCCGGCTCAGCCCCGCGCCCGCCGACGAGTGCGGGACGGCTGAGGCGATGGTGGCATCATGGGCACAGACGTCATCACAGAAAGCCATATTGCCCAAACCAGCCAGGAGGTCGGCATGACACCGCCCGACCGATCCCCTCCGGATGCCGATCAGCCCTCGGGTGTGACAGGGCCGGTGGCGCCTGCCCAGACCTCCGTGGATGTCGATGCCGCGCTCGTGGCCCGGGTGCAGCAGGGCGACCAGCGCGCCTTCGAGATGCTGGTGATCAAGTACCGCCGCCGCATCGAGCGCCTGGTGGCACGGATGGTTCGCGATGTGGACCTGGTCGAGGACATCGCCCAGGAAACCTTCATCCGCGCCTACCGGGCCCTGCCGCAGTTCCGGGGCGAGAGCGCCTTCTACACCTGGCTCTACCGCATCGCCGTCAACACCGCCAAGAAGGCGCTGATGCAGCTCAAGCGCGATCCGCTGGTGTCTGAATCGGCGCTGGCCGGCTCGGGCGATGACGACGATGAAACTTCCCGCGTCGAAAACGAACTCACCGATGGCGAGACACCCGAATCGGTGCTCGCCAGCCGGCAGATTGCCCGGACGGTGAACGAGGCCATTGAGGCCCTGTCTGACGAATTGCGCCAGGCCATCACCCTGCGGGAGATCGAAGGGCTGAGCTACGAAGAGATCTCCGAGATGATGAACTGCCCGATCGGAACGGTGCGTTCGCGGATCTTCCGGGCCCGCGAAGCCATTGCCCAGCGGCTCAAGCCTTTGCTTGACACCCGCGATGGCAAGCGCTGGTGAACCCTTGTTCGAGGGGTATTTCGTGCTCTTGTGCACAGGCTGGCAAGGCAATGTGAACTTTTCTTGCTGTACGGTGTCTCTTGAATCGACGATCTGTCTGAACCGGGGTATGCGTCATGTCTGATCACCCATTTGACGACGAAGCAAAATCTTACGAAGCTCTCTCGGCGCTGGCCGATGGGCAGGCGGCCGACCATGAGATCGCGCGGGCTTGTGCAGCCTGGCGCGGCCAGGAAGACGCGCGTGAGCGCTGGCATGCCTATCAGCTGATCGGTGATGTGATGCGCTCGGACAGTCTGGCCCAGCCCGCTGGGTCTGATCAGGCCTTCCTGGACGCTTTCCGGGCCCGTCTGGCCCAGGAGCCCGTGGTGCTGGCGCCCGCCGCACTGGCAGCTGCCGTGATGCCCCCGGTGGTCGAACCTGCAGTGGCCAACTTGTCCTATCCGCTGCACCGCCGGCGTTGGGCGGGCCCGGTGGCCGTGGCCGCAGGCTTCGTCATGGTCCTGGGGGCCGTGGTCACCACGCTGAACCCTGAAATGGGCCCGGCAGGTTCCCCCAATGCTCCGCAGCTGGCGCAGGGCGGGCGAGACGCCGTGGTGCCCGTGGCAGCCCAGGGCTGGGTCGGCCAGGAGGCTGCGCTGGCGCCCGCCTTGCGCTCCGGCTTGGTGGCCGACAGCTCGATGACCCGCCAGCCTGTCGAGGCCGCCCAGTCGTCATTCACCCGCAATGCCAACGAAGCAGCCGCCGAGCGCGCCGGCCACTTGGTCATCATCCGCGATCCGCAACTCGACGAGTTCCTGGCAGCCCATCGTGAGCTGGCCTCGCCGGGCACCTTCGTGCCGCCCGCCGGGCTGGTGCGCAGCGTCGCGTTCGAGGCGCCCGCAGGGCGTTGAGCAGCCCTCGGAGGGCCCGAGTGACACGAGCGCTGCGCCACCTGATGCCAAACAAGTCTCTGCCGCATGGCGCGCGCGCCTGCGGTGTGGCGTTGGCCCTCTCGGTCACGATGGCCCATGCCGCCAGCAACGAGGCCAGCGTCCCGGGGGCGGCACATGTTCCTGCGGCTGGGGCCTCCACGCCCGCGCACTGGCTGCGTCTGATGGGGCAGGCTGCTCAGAAGAGCAGCTACGAAGGCACCGTCATGATGAGCACGGCCGGCCGTTCCGGCAGTGTTCAGGTCAGCCACCGTGTCCAGGGCCATGAGCAGTTCGAGCGCATGGAGCCGCTCGATGGCCCCGTTCGCCAGATCTACCGCCACAACGACGACATCCAGATCCTGTGGCCGCAGAAAAAGACCGTGCTCGTTCAGCAACGGGGTGCCTTGCTGGGTGTGCCGCGCCCCTGGGCCCAGCTCGACGATCGCGTGGCCGATGTCTATCAGATCGACCTGGTGGGGCAGCAGCGCTGGGCCGGCCACTCGTCCATGGTGCTCTTGCTGCGTGCCCGTGACCAGTTCCGTTATGCGCAGCGGGTGTGGGCAGAGCAGCGCTCCGGCCTGGTACTGCGCACCGAAACCCTGGCGTCCAACGGCCAGGTGCTGGAGTGGACTGCCTTCACGCAGGTGAACCTAGAACCCCCGGCTGCACGGGGCTGGGCCCTGCCCGATGCCAAGTCCCTGGTCGGATGGCGCTGGCTGCGCAGTGACCTCAAGAAAACCACATTGCCGCAGGAAGGGTGGCAGGTCAACGATCTGCCGCCGGGATTCCGCCTGCTGACGTGCGTGCGCCGTGGTGCCTCAGGCGTGCCGCCTTCATTGGCCGCCAGTGAGCCGGCCGCTCAGGGGCCTGATGTCGTGCAGGCCGTCTTCGGCGACGGCGTCACCCACGTGTCCGTGTTCATCGAGCCGTTTGACGGCAAGCGCCATGAGCGCGAACTGATGCTGGCACAAGGCGCTACGCAGACACTCAAGCGGCGCGTCGGTGACTGGTGGCTGACGGTGGTGGGCGATGTGCCGGCCGCCACCGTGGTGCGCTTTGCATCGGCATTCCAGCGACCATGATGGGCGCGACGCGCCTCATGCGATTGGCGCATGAGCAAGCTACCTTCACGGCCTGTTTACCTGCTGCGACGATATCCGAGTCGTGCAAGCCCTGAACTGTCGGTCACACTCCTGTCCCAGATATTTTTCTGTCCTTCACGTCATCCATTGATCAACCTTCGAGGCCTCTCGTCCATGACCTTGTCGATTTCTTCCATGCTGCTGCGTTCACAGTTCCCTCTGTCGCGCATGGGCGCCATGATGTCGCTGGCCAGTGTGCTGGTGGGCGCCGCATTGCTGCCCTTGCCGGCGCAGGCTCAGCAGGCCCCCGTGGCCGCAGCTCAGCCCGCCCCGATCGTGCGTGGCCTGCCCGACTTCACCGAACTGGTCGACAAGGTCAGCCCCTCTGTCGTCAACATCCGCACCACGCAGCGCGTGCAGGTGGGGGGGCAGGGCGAGGAGATGGACGAGCAGATGCAGGAGTTCTTCCGCCGCTTCTTCGGCATGCCCATGCCGGGCCAGCCCGTGCCCAAGCAGAACAGGCCCAAGGGCAAGGGCGGCAAGGAAGCCGAGCCGCAAAGTGAAGAGCGTCCGCGCGGCGTGGGCTCCGGCTTCATCCTCACGGCCGATGGGTTCGTGATGACCAACGCCCATGTGGTCGATGGTGCCGATGATGTGTACGTCACCTTGACGGATCAGCGCGAGCTCAAGGCCAAGGTCGTGGGCATCGACAAGCGCACCGATGTTGCGGTCGTCAAGATCGATGCCTCCAACCTGCCGGCCGTGCGTGTGGGCGATGTGAGCAAGCTCAAGGTGGGTGAATGGGTGATGGCTATCGGGTCGCCCTTCGGTCTGGAGAACACCGTCACAGCCGGCATCGTGAGCGCCAAGGCGCGCGACACCGGTGAAGAGATCCGCTTCATTCAGACGGATGTGGCCGTGAACCCCGGCAACTCCGGCGGGCCGCTGATCAACATGCGCGGCGAGGTCGTCGGCATCAATTCGCAGATACTCAGTCGCTCGGGCGGCTTCATGGGCATCTCATTCTCGATCCCCATCGACGATGCGCTGCGCGTGGCTGACCAACTGCGGGCCAGTGGCAAGGTGGTGCGTGGCCGCATCGGCGTGGCCATCGAGCCTGTGAGCAAGGAAGTGGCCGACTCGCTCGGGCTGGCCAAGCCTCAGGGCGCGGTGGTGCGCATGGTCGATCCGGGTGGTCCGGCCGACAAGGCAGGTGTCGAGGCCGGTGACATCATCACGCGCTTCAACGGCGTGGTAGTGGACAAGGCGGGCGATCTGCCGCGTCTGGTGGGTGTCACGAAGCCCGGCACGAAGGCCACGCTGCAGGTGTTCCGCCGCGGTGCCTACAAGGATCTGCCGGTCAATGTGGTTGAGCTTGATGACAAGCCCAAGCAGCAGGCTGCGGCGGGGTCATCCGGCACGCCAGGCAAGACCGAAGGCAAGCTGGCCGCATCGGCCCTGGGCCTGGAGCTGTCCAGCCTGACTGCGGAGCAGAAGCGCGAGCTCAAGATCAACAGCGGCGTGCTGGTGGTCGATGCTGACGGGCCTGCCCAGCGCGCCGGTCTGCGTGAGGGTGACGTGATCTTGGCCATTGCCAACGTGCAGGTGGCGGACGTGAAGCAGTTCGAAGCCGTACTTGGCAAGGTGGACCGCAGCCGCCCTGTGAGCGTGCTGGTGCGCCGTGGCGAGTGGGCCCAGTACGCGGTGATCAGGCCCAACAACTGAGCTGCCCGACAAGGCTAAGAGCCGCCGGGGCGACCCTGATGTCGTCCTGGTTTTTTGCTTTGTGAAAAAACCAACATTTTTTCAGGTTGGCGCAACGCGTCATCAGACCCCGGTGCCATGTTGATAAGTTGGAGCGGATGGCGAGGTGCCCGCGAAGCCGTTCCCGAGGGATTCGCTACAATCCACCCCCGACGCGAAACTTGGCCTGATTTATTCACAAAGCCCTGTGGATAAGCTGTGCAAAAATGTGCTGTGGGCGGTCGCCAACGACCCCGTGACCCCGGTCTGGAGGGGCTTGCCGGGGATGCTTTTGGCTACAATGAAAGCCCAACAAGCAGTTGCCATACGTTTTTGTTGGAAGGCGCGTCATCCGTTTCGACGTGCCTTTTTTTTTATGAATCACATCCGTAATTTCTCCATCATTGCCCACATCGATCACGGCAAATCCACCCTGGCTGATCGCATCATCCAGCGCTGTGGCGGGCTCAGTGATCGAGAGATGGAGGCCCAGGTTCTCGACTCGATGGACATCGAGCGCGAACGTGGCATCACCATCAAGGCCCAGACTGCCGCGCTGCAGTACAAGGCCAAGGATGGCCAGATCTACAACCTCAACCTGATCGACACCCCGGGGCATGTGGACTTCTCTTATGAAGTGAGCCGTTCGCTGTCCGCCTGCGAGGGCGCGCTGCTGGTGGTCGATGCCAGCCAGGGCGTCGAAGCCCAGACCGTGGCCAACTGCTACACCGCGCTGGAACTCGGCGTGGAGGTGATCCCGGTCCTCAACAAGATGGACCTGCCGCAGGCCGACCCCGAGCAGGCCAAGGCCGAGATCGAAGACGTCATCGGCATCGATGCCACCGACGCCATCCCTTGCTCCGCCAAGACCGGCATGGGCATCGACGACATTCTGGAAGCCGTGGTGGCACGCATGCCTCCGCCCCAGGGCAACCCGGATGGCCCACCCCGCGCCATGATCATCGACGCCTGGTTCGACAACTACGTCGGCGTGGTGATGCTGGTGCGCATGATCGATGGCAAGCTCAACAAGGGTGAGCGCATCCGCATGATGGCAACCAACACGGTCTACCCGATCGAGCACCTTGGCGTGTTCACGCCCAAGAATGAGAACCGCAACAGCCTGAATGCTGGCGAGGTGGGTTTCATCATCGCGGGCATCAAAGAGCTGGCTGCGGCCAAGGTGGGCGACACCGTCACCCTTGAAAAGAAGATGCCCAACAACGCGGGCCCGGCCACCGAGGCGCTGCCCGGGTTCAAGGAGATACAGCCGCAGGTGTTTGCAGGGCTGTATCCCACCGAGGCGAGCGAGTACGACCAGCTGCGCGATGCGCTGGAGAAGCTCAAGCTCAACGACAGCTCGCTACGCTATGAGCCCGAGGTGTCGCAGGCACTGGGCTTCGGCTTTCGCTGCGGCTTCCTGGGCCTGCTGCACATGGAGATCGTGCAGGAGCGCCTGGAGCGCGAGTTCGACCAGGACCTGGTGACCACCGCGCCCAGCGTGGTCTATGAGGTGGAGATGAACGACGGCGAGGTGCTGGAGGTCGAGAACCCTTCCAAGATGCCGGATGTCGGCCGCTTCCGCGAGATCCGCGAGCCCATCGTCACGGTGCACCTGTACATGCCGCAGGATTATGTGGGCGTGGTGATGACGCTGGCCAATCAGAAGCGTGGCGTGCAGCTGAACATGGCCTACCACGGCAAGCAGGTCATGCTGACCTATGAGCTGCCGCTGGCCGAGATCGTGCTCGACTTCTTCGACAAGCTCAAGTCGGTGTCGCGCGGTTATGCGTCGATGGACTACGAGTTCAAGGAGTACCGCGCGTCCGACGTGGTGAAGGTGGACATCCTGATCAACGGCGAGAAGGTCGATCCGTTGTCCATGATCGTGCACCGAGGCCAGAGCCAGTACCGTGGCCGTGCCGTGGCCGCCAAGATGCGCGAGCAGATCCCGCGTCAGATGTACGACGTGGCCATCCAGGCGGCCATCGGCGCCAACATCATCGCGCGGGAGAACATCAAGGCGCTGCGCAAGAACGTGCTGGCAAAATGCTATGGTGGCGACGTCAGCCGCAAGCGCAAGCTGCTCGAAAAACAAAAGGCCGGTAAAAAGCGCATGAAGCAGATCGGCTCGGTCGAGGTGCCTCAAGAAGCGTTCCTGGCCATCCTACAAGTGGACGATTGATGAGTTTGATCACTGGTGTGTTGTACGCGGCGCTGATCGCGTACCTGGGGGGCTGGTACCTGGGGCAATGGCAGGGCAATTTCGCCTTGCTGCTCTTCATCCTCACGATGGTGACGCTGGTGTACTGGCTGGCCGAGCGCTACAAGTTCCGCCCGGCCCGCGAGGCCGCGGCCGCCAGGCTGCTGGAGCAGGACCAGGCCCGCCGTGGCCAACTGGCCTCGCAAGGCATCTCGCAGGTCGATGGCAACGTGGAAGAAGCCCGTGCCAGGCTGCTGATGCAGCCCTGGTGGCTGGACTGGACTGCTGGGCTGTTCCCGGTGATCTGCGCCGTGTTCCTGATGCGCTCCTTCCTGTTCGAGCCTTTCAAGATCCCGTCGGGTTCGATGATCCCGACGCTGCTGGTGGGTGACCTGATTTTGGTCAACAAATTCCACTACGGCATTCGCCTGCCTGTGATCAACAAGAAGGTGGTCGACAACCACAACCCCGAGCGCGGGGATGTGATCGTGTTCCGCTTCCCGGTGAACCCGAGCATCGACTACATCAAGCGTGTGGTGGCGGTACCTGGCGATGAGGTGTCCTACATCAACAAGAAGCTCTACATCAACGGCAAGCTGATCGAGCAGATGCCGCTGGCAGAGTTCTACGATGAAGACAGCATGCGCTACACCTTGCAGTACTCCGAGAAGCTGGGCGCGGCCGAGCATCGGATCCTGGTCGACAAGGACCGTCCGGGCTACATTCCCGAGCGTGCCATCGAGCAGTTTCCTCACCGAGAGATGTGCCGTTACAGCGGGGAAGGCGTGACCTGCAAAGTGCCTCAGGGCTACTTCTACGCCATGGGCGACAACCGCGACAATTCCCAGGATTCGCGCTACTGGGGCTTCGTACCCGAAGAGAACATCGTGGGCAAGGCCTTCGTGGTCTGGATGAACTTCGGCGATTTCAAGCGCATCGGCTTCTTCAATTGAGTTTCATGGAGGCGAGGATGAAACCTGTGATTCGATCGAATGCGATGGCTCGCCGCCAGCGCGGCATCACGCTGTTCGGTCTGCTGTTCTGGGCCGTGATCGTGGGCGCCGTGGCGGTGGTGCTGATGAAGCTGTTCCCAGCCATCAATGAGTACCGGACCATCCAGAGCGTGGTCAACGCGGTGGCCAAGAGCGGTGCCAGCAGCGTGCCGGAGGTGCGTACTGCGTTCGACCAGCGCAGTTCGGTGGAGTACGGTATCGAATCGATCACGAGCCGCGACCTCGAAATCACCAAGGACAACGATCAGATCGTCATTCGTTTTGCCTACGACAAGGAGATCGAGCTGATCGATCCAGTGTTCCTGGTGATCAAGTTCAAGGGCCACTCACGGTGACAAGGCGCGGGGCCGCCGGGTCGCCGCCGTCCCCGTCACACGGTTCCGCGTCTGCCCACCCACTCAATGCACTGCAGGAGCGGCTGGGCCACCAGTTCGCCGACTCGGGCCTGCTCCGTCGTGCGCTGACGCACAAGAGCTTCGGGGCGGAGCAGAACGAGCGCCTGGAGTTTCTGGGTGATTCGGTGCTCAACCTGGCGGTGTCCGACCTGCTGTACCGCCAGTTCGCCCGCAACGACGAGGGCGATCTGACCAGAGTCCGTGCCCACCTGGTGCGCCAGGACACCCTGCACAAGTTGGCCCTGACGCTGCACCTGCCCGAGGTGCTGCGCATGAGCGAAGGCGAGGCCAAAGGCGGTGGTGCGCAGCGCCCCTCCATCCTGGCCGACGCCCTGGAGGCCATCATCGGTGCTGTCTACCTGGACAGCGGCTTCGACGCGGCCCGCGCCCTGGTGCTGCGCCTGTTCGAGCCGCTGGTGGCCGAAACCACCTCCGAGGTCTGGCGCAAGGACGCCAAGACCGCCTTGCAGGAATGGCTTCAAGGGCGCAAACTGCCTTTGCCCAGCTACCGCATCGAGGCCACCAAGGGCAAGGCCCATGCACAGGTGTTCGTGGTGGT
Organism: Aquabacterium soli; assembly: GCF_003933735.1. GTDB lineage: Bacteria > Pseudomonadota > Gammaproteobacteria > Burkholderiales > Burkholderiaceae_C > Aquabacterium > Aquabacterium soli. The sequence goes on from NZ_RSED01000008.1 coordinate 232,831, forward strand.
GTGCGAGCTGACCACTCAAGGATGGTCCGTGAGCGGCGAGGGCGCCTCGCGCCGTGCGGCCGAGCAGGTGGCCGCCCAGCTCGCCCTGGATCGCCTGCTGGCCGAAGGCGCCGCCTGAGGTTTTCTGCGCATGGCCTGGCGCCAGAGCCGTTTCTGTTTTTCTTGAATTTCGCATTGCCCCCATTGCCCATGTCCACGCCTGAACACGACATCCCCGACGACACTCCTGATCTCGACGCCATGCTCGCTGGGCTGGCCCTGGCCAAGACGGGGCAGGGTGCGGGGCAGGTGCCTGCGTCGGAGCAGCGCTGTGGCCTGGTGGCCATCGTGGGGCGCCCCAATGTGGGCAAGTCCACGCTGATGAACGCGCTGGTGGGCCAGAAGGTGTCCATCACCTCGAAGAAGGCGCAGACCACGCGGCACCGCATCACCGGCATCCGCACCGACGGCGACAGCCAGTTCGTGTTCATCGACACGCCGGGTTTCCAGACGCGTCATACCGTCAAGGGCACGGCCGCACTCAACCGCAACCTCAACAAGACGGTGCAGTCCACGTTGTCGGATGTGGACGTGGTGCTGTTTTTGGTGGAGGCTGGTCGCTTCGGGCCGGACGATGCCAAGGTGCTGGCCCTGATGCCCAAGGACAAGCCCGTTTTCCTGGTGGCCAACAAGCTGGACGCAGTCAAGCAGCGGTCCGACCTGCTGCCCTGGCTGCAGCAGATGCAGACGCACCATGCCTTTGCCGAGTTCGTGCCTTTGTCGGCGCACAAGCTCGATGATGTGCGCCGCCTGGCCGGTATCGTGCGGCCCTACCTGCCGCAGCAGGCATGGTGGTACGACGAAGAGGCCCTGACCGACCGCACCGACCGCTTCCTGGCCAGCGAGATCATCCGCGAGAAGCTGTTCCGACTGACGGGTGATGAACTGCCCTACACCTCGACCGTGGTGATCGACACCTACACCGAAGAGCCGTCCGATCGGCCCGAGGGCCGGGCGCTGCTGCGCATCGCCGCGTCCATCGTCGTCGAACGCGATTCGCACAAGGGCATGGTCATCGGCGACAAGGGTGATCGCCTCAAGCGCATCGGCACCGAGGCCCGCACCGAGCTGGAGCGCCTGCTCGATACCAAGGTGTTCCTCGAGATCTGGGTGAAGGTCCGCTCTGGTTGGGCCGATGACGAGGCGCGCCTGCGCACCTACGGTTACGAGTGAAGGTTCGCGCCGCCACCGCGGCCTTCGTGCTGCACAGCCATGACTGGAGCGAGTCCAGCCTGATCCTGGACCTGTTCACGCGCGCGCATGGGCGTGTGGTGGCGGTGGCCAAGGGGGCCAAGCGGCCTTACTCGCAACTGCGGCCCGTGCTGCTGCCGTTTCAGCGGCTGTCGGTGACTTTCGGTGCCAAGCAGGGGCAGGACGTGGAGGTGTGGCTGCTGCGGCAGGCCGAGTGGGCCGGCGGGCCTGCCTGGCCTGGCGGTGCGGCCATGCTGCCGGGCTTCTACGCCAATGAGCTGCTGATGCGCCTGCTACCGCGCCATGACCACCTGCCGCGCCTGTTCGATGCTTATGCGGAGCTGTTGCCTGCGCTGACCTTACCGGGCACCCTGCACGCTGCCTTGCGTGCGTTCGAGCTGATGGTGTTGCGCCAGCTGGGCCATCTGCCGGACCTGTCTCTGCACAGCGCCAGCGGCGGGCCGGTGCATGACGACGTGCTCTACACCCTGCACCCAGAACTGGGCGTGGCCGAGGCGCAGGGCGAGGATGCTGCCTTGCCGGGCTGGCTGATGCGCCAACTTGAGTCGGTGCTGGGTCCGGCCTTCGATCCTGATTCCGACGGGCTGCCCGAGCCGCTGCTTCAGGCCTGTAGCCTGGGATCGTCCGACCTGCGCACGGTGTTGCGCGGCGTCCTTCACTATCATGTAGGGCCGCAGCCGCTGCGCACGCGGCAATTGATGATGGATCTGCAGCAGACATGAGCCTTTCACCCTTGCAATGGACCGACACCCACGCCGCGCTGCTGGGGGTCAACATCGACCATGTGGCCACGGTGCGCAATGCGCGCGGTGGGGTCTACCCCGATCCGGTGGCGCTGGCCCAGGTGGCGGTGGAGGCGGGCGCCGACATCATCACCTTCCACCTGCGTGAAGACCGCCGCCACATCCGTGACGACGATGTCGTGCGCCTGAAAGAGCACATCAAGGCGCCGCTGAACTTCGAGGCGGCCGTGACGGACGAAATGGTGGCGCTGATCGAGCGCACCCGCCCTGAGCACGTGTGCCTGGTACCAGAGCGCCGCCAGGAGATCACCACCGAAGGCGGGCTGGACGTGCGCGGCCAGCTGGCTCGGGTGAAGGACGCCTGTGGCCGCCTGGCCGCCGCGGGTAGCCGCGTGTCCCTCTTCATCGGTGCAGACCGGGATCAGATCGATGCCGCCGCGGAGGCGGGCGCGCCTTGCGTGGAACTGCACACCGGCGCCCTGGCCAATGCCTGGTGGGCCCAGGATGACGCGGCCGTGCAGGCCGAGCTGGACCGCCTGGTGCGGGGCCTGCGCCACGCCGGCTCGCTGGGGCTGCGCACGCACGCAGGCCATGGCCTGGCCTTGAGCGACACGGGCCCCGCCTTGCCGTGGCTGCCGCCTGCCGCGCGCACCAGCAGCGCCGCCCTGGTGGCGGCCCTGCCCGAGGTGCTGGAGCTGCACATCGGCCACGCCCTGATCGGTCATGCCCTGATGGTGGGCCTGCGCCAGGCCATTGGTGACTTCAAGGCCGAGATCGTGCGGAGCCGCCGGCCATGATCGTGGGCATAGGCACCGACCTGTGCGACATCCGCCGCATCCAGGCGACGCTCACCCGCAAGGGCGAGCGCTTTGCCGAGAAGGTGCTGGGCCCTGAAGAGTTGCTGGTGTACCGCCAGCGCACGGCACGGGTGCCAGCCCGCGGCCTGCGCTACCTGGCCACGCGCTTCGCCGCCAAGGAGGCGTTCTCCAAGGCCATCGGCCTGGGCATGCGCTGGCCCATGACCTGGCGCCATGTGCAGGTGCTCAACGCCGCCAGTGGCCGCCCTGAAATCTCACTGCGAGGGGACTTGCTGCCCTGGTTCGACGCCCGGGGCTGGAAGGCCCATGTCACCGTCACCGACGAGGTGGACCATGCACTGGCCTTTGTCGTCGTTGAAACGCTCGCGCCCTGAACCTCCTCCAAGAACAACACCGAACGATCACCCATGGCCAAGAAGACCCCTGCTGCTCACCTTGCTTCGACCGCGCAAGAATCCGTTTTCCACGCGCCTGTGGTGCTCGACATCGAAGGCCTCAGCCTCAATGACGACGACCGCCGTCGCTTGCGCCACCCGCTCACGGGCGGGTTGATCCTGTTCGGGCGCAACTGGCAGAGCCGGGCCCAGGTCACGGCCCTGTGCGCTGAGATCAAGTCCATCCGCCCGGATGTGCTGATCTGCGTGGACCATGAAGGCGGTCGCGTGCAGCGTTTCCGTACCGATGGTTTCACGCACCTGCCGCCCATGCGCGCCTTGGGCGAGATCTGGATGAACGATGGCAAGCAGCCCCCGGGCCATGGCGCGATGGCGGCCATGGACGCGGCCAGTGCCTGCGGCTATGTGCTGGCGGCCGAGCTGCGCGCCTGTGGCGTGGACCTGAGCTTCACGCCCGTGCTCGACCTGGACTGGGGCGGCAGCACCGTCATTGGCGACCGCGCCTTCCACGGGGATGCCCGCGTGGCCACCACCCTGGCCCGCGCCGTGATGCAGGGCCTGCTGCACGCCGGCATGGCCAATTGCGGCAAGCATTTCCCTGGCCACGGTTTCGTCCAGGCCGATTCGCACGTGGAGATCCCGGTCGACAAGCGCAGCCTCAAGGCCATCCTGGCCGATGACGCCAAGCCCTACGAATGGCTGAGCACGGTGCTGACCAGCGTGATGCCCGCCCATGTGATCTACCCCAAGGTGGACAGCCAGCCTGCGGGCTTCTCCAGCCGCTGGCTGCAGGAGATCCTGCGTGCACGCCTGGGCTTCACCGGCGCCATTTTCAGCGATGACCTGAGCATGGAAGGCGCCAGCGTGGCCGGCAGCCACACACAAGGTGCTGTTGCGGCGCTCAATGCCGGATGCGATCTGGTGCTGCTGTGCAACCAGTCGCTCAAGGGCGGTGTGGCGGTGGATGCGCTGCTGGATGGCCTGCAGGCTGCACAGGCCCAGGGCGAGTGGGCGCCCAGCCCCGACAGCGAGGCACGCCGCCTGGACCTGCTGCCCCAGACCGCCCCCATGCCCTGGGACGACCTGATGCTGCACGCGCCTTACCAGCAGGCGCTGGCCAAGCTGCCGGCCTGATCAGGCTGGCCGGTCTGCGGCGGCGCTGGCGTACAGGCCGTCGATCACGCTGGCATGGCGGTCGATCACCACCTTGCGCTTGACCTTCATGGTGGCCGTGAGTTCGCCGCCTTCGATGGTGAAGGCCTGGCGCAGCACCGCGAACTTGCGGATGTGCGCCACACGGGCCTGCTGCTCGTTGACATGGTCCACGGCCTGCTGCAGCGCCTTCAGCACCGCGGGGTGTTCGTGCAGGTCGACATTGCCAGGCAGGCCTTGCGCCTGGGCAAAGGCGCTGAGCGCGGCGTTGTCCAGCGTGATCAGAGCGGTCAGGAAGTGCCGACCATCGCCACAGGCCACGGCATGCTCCACCAGCGGCGTGTCCATCAGCGCGGCCTCGATGTTGCCGGGCGAAACGTTCTTGCCGCCCGAGGTGATGATCAGGTCCTTCTTGCGTCCGGTGATGAAGAGGTAGCCCTGGGCATCGATGTGGCCCAGGTCGCCGCTGCGCAGCCATTCGCCCTCCAGTGCCTCGCGGGTGGCCTCGGGCTGACCGCCATAGCCCTGGAAGATGTGCGGGCCGCGGATCAGCACCTCACCATCGTCGGCGATGCGGATCTGCGTGCCGGGCAGGGCCTTGCCGACCGAGCCCAGGCGGGTCTGGCCTTCCAGGCTGAGGGTGGACGGGCCGCAGGCTTCGGATTGCCCGTACAGCTCGCGCACGACCAGGTCCAGCCCGGTGAAGAAACGCAGCTTGTCGGGTGCGATGGGGGCGGCGCCTGAGATGAGCAGGCGTGCCTGATCAAAGCCCAGCGCGGTCTTGACCTTGTCGTGCACCAGGCGGCTGGCCAGGCGCTTCTGCAGCCTCAATGAGAAGCCCGGTGTATGGCCCTCCAGCACCTGCGCATGCCACTCGCGACCCACGCCCAGGGCCCAGCGTGCCATCACGGCCTTGAAGCCTGTGGCCTGCTTGAGCTTGTCCTCAATGGCGGCCTGCATCTTCTCCCACACGCGCGGCACGCCGAAGAAGATGGTCGGGTGGACCTCCTTGAGGTGGTCGCCCAGCTCTTCCATGGTGCGCGCGAAATACACCGTGAAACCGCTGCAGGCCTGGTTGTGCAGGCAGCCCAGCTGTTCGGCGATGTGGGCAAAGGGCAGGTAGGACAGCACCCTGTCATGCTCGGTGGCGGCGACGGTGTGGCGCAAGGTGGCGGCTGTCCACGACAGGTTGCCGTGCGTGAGCACCACGGCCTTCGAGGGGCCGGTGGTGCCTGAGGTGTAGATCAGCGAGCCGGTGTCTTCGGCCCGGATCGCCGCCAGACGGAGGTCGAGTTCGGCATCCAGGCTGCTGCCCTGGCCGCGGGCCATGAAGGCCTCCCAGCCAAGGGTGCCGGCGGGCGCAGGCCCTTGCAGCTTCATCAGCGCGACATGCTGCAGGCTGGGCACGCGTTCACGGCAGGCCAGGGCCTTGGTCAGCCGTTCCTCGTTGTCGACCAACAGCACGGGCGCGCCGGAGTGGCTCAGCACGTGTTCGATGTCCTTGGTGGAGCTGGTCCAGTAGATGCCGGCGGGCAGGGCGCCGATGGCCATGGCCGCAAAGGCCATCACGGCCCACTCCGGGCGGTTGAAGCCCAGGATGGCCACCGCCTGACCGGGCTGAACGCCCAGGCTCAGCAGGGCGCGGGCGGCTTGGCGCACCTCCTGGGCGTAATCCTGCCAACTGGTGGCTTGCCAGCCTTGTGCCTCGCGCACGAAGTAGGCGGGGTGCTTGCCGAGCCTTTCGGCAGTTTGCAGCAGCCGGAGCGGCGCCGGAACGAAGCCATCCGGGACCGACCGCAGTGTGCGGGCGGGAGGGGGCGATCCGGGTTCTGTTTGCGTTGTCGCGAGAGAGGGCAGCGCCATGCGGTTTCTCCTGTGCCTGTGGGCTGGGCGAAGGCACGCCGCACCAGCCTGTCATCGGGGTGGCTTCATTAGACGCATGGCTGACGTTAACGTCAACATGCTATCGCATAGGTAAAACCCTCTGGTGGAACACCGTCTGATGGGACACGGCGCATGGGCGCGGCCATGAAAAAAGCCCGGCGGTGCCGGGCTTTGCTGGGGCGGTGGCAGGGTGGTGTCACCCTGCATCGCACATCAGGCCGCGCTTTCGAACGGCAGGCGGATCTGGTTAAGATCCTTGCGGGTTTCGACCAGCACCAGCGGGCCTTCGTCCAGCATCACCGCAGGCTTGCGCTCGCGGGGCACATGCACGGGGCGTGGCTCGGCGGCGATGGCCTCGGCCACGGTGCGTATCTTGTCCGCGTCGGAGTTGACCCACTCCAGGCCGACCTGCGCCGCCAGGGCGTTCAGGTCATCGAGCGGCAGTTCATAGGCCGGCACCGCAGGGGCCGCGGGCGCCAGGGCAACAGTGGCAGGTGCTGCCACGGGGGCCAGGGCTTCAACAGGCGCCGGCGCTGCCACAGGGGCGGAGACGGTTGCCGGGGCCGCAGGCGCTTCGGCCACAGGCGTTGCGGGCGTGTCGACCGCGAGGCTGAACGGACCGGTGCCCTGGCTGCCGGCAGGCAGGGCCAGGGTCAGGGCCTCGTCGGCACGCGTGGCCTCGTCATCACGCTGTTCGCGGCGATCACGGCGGTAGCGGTCACGGCTGCGGCGCTGGCGGGTGCCTTCTTCGCCTTCGGCTTCGACACCGTTATCGCCCTGAGGCTCGCTGCTGTCCTGCACCGTCTCGGCAGGCTGGGCATCGGTCAGTGTGGCTTGCGTGCCGCGGTTGTCTTCGCCCAGGCCGGTGTCGGCACTGCCGGCGTCCTGATCGGCACCGCGGCCACGGCCACCACGGCGGCGGCGGCGGCCACCTTCGCGGCCCTCACGTGCGTCTGCGCTGGCGTCTTCAACACCGGCGGCTTCGTTGGCGGGGTTCACGGCCATGTCGGTGGTGTCGACCACCAGGCCTTCGGCGCCTTCGCGCGGCGTGCGTTCACCGCCACGGCGGCGGCGGCTGTCGCTGCGCTGGCCTTCGCCACGAGGCGCGTCACCACGATCGCCACGTTGTCCATCGCGCTGGCTGTCGCGCTCGCCCGGTGTGCCACTGATTGCCAATTCTTGAGTGGCGCGCTCTTCGCGCTGGCCGCCACGACGGTTGCCGCCACGGCCTTGACGCTCTTCGCGGGCTTCGCCCTCGCCGGCCGGCCGCTCATTGCGCTCGGCACGGTCGCCACGGCCGCGGCCGCCACGCTGGCCTTCGCCACGGTCACCGCGGTCTGCGCGTTCGCCACGTTCACCGCGTTCACCACGGCGCTGCTGGCTTCCGTCGCGGCGGTTGTTGTTGCGGCCCTGGCCCTTGCCTTCGGAGCCGGGTTCGGCCGGCGCCACAGGGGCGGTGACCGGTGCTGCGGGGGCAGGGGCAGAGAAGGGCTCGGGCGCTGCGAACAGGCGCTTGAGCCAGCCGAAGAAGCCGCCAGCAGCGGCCGGGGCGGGGGCCTGCACCGGTGCAGGGGCCGCCACCACGGCAGCGGGTGCGGGGGCCGGCTCAGGCTTGGGCGGGGCCACGGGCGCCGGCTGGTCGGGCAGCACGCCCTTGATGATGGGTTCCTGCTTGGGCTTGGTGGACTTTTCGCGGCGGGTGATGCCGACGTCTTCTTCCACCTCTTCGACCATGGCGTAGCTGGCCTGGATGTTTTCCAGGCGCGGGTCGTCATGGCGCAGGCGCTCGAGCTTGTAGTTGGGGGTCTCGAGGTGGCGGTTGGGCACCAGCAGCACGGTCACGCGCTGCTTGAGCTCGATCTTGGTGATCTCGGTGCGCTTCTCGTTCAGCAGGAAGGAGGTGACCTCCACCGGCACCTGCACGTGCACGGCGGCGGTGTTGTCCTTCATCGATTCTTCTTGAATGATGCGCAGGATCTGCAGCGCCGACGATTCGGTGTCGCGGATGTGGCCGGTGCCGTTGCAGCGCGGGCAGGTGATGTGGCTGCCTTCGGACAGGGCCGGGCGCAGGCGCTGGCGAGACATCTCCAGCAGGCCGAACTTGCTGATCGAACTGAACTGCACGCGGGCACGGTCGAAGCGCAGGGCGTCGCGCAGGCGTTGTTCCACCTCGCGGCGGTTCTTGCCTTCTTCCATGTCGATGAAGTCGACGACGATCAGCCCGCCCAGGTCCCGAAGACGCATCTGGCGAGCGATTTCATCCGCTGCTTCCAGGTTGGTGCGAAAGGCGGTTTCCTCGATGTCGCTGCCGCGGGTGGCGCGGGCCGAGTTGACGTCGACCGAGACCAGGGCCTCGGTGTGGTCGATCACGATGGCGCCGCCGGATGGCAGGTTCACGGTGCGGCTGAAGGCCGTCTCGATCTGGTGCTCGATCTGGAAGCGCGAGAACAAGGCGGCATCGTCACGGTAGCGCTTGACGCGGTTGGCCGTGTCGGGCATGACGTGCAGCATGAACTGCTTGGCCTGCTCGTAGATGTCGTCCGTGTCGATCAGGATCTCGCCGATGTCGGCGGTGAAGTAATCGCGGATGGCGCGGATGACGAGCGAGGATTCCTGGTAGATCAGGAAAGCGCCCTTGCCGCCCTGGGACGCATCGTCGATGGCCGTCCAGAGCTTGAGCATGTAGTTCAGGTCCCACTGCAGCTCGGCGGCACTGCGGCCGATGCCGGCGGTGCGCGCGATCAGGCTCATACCCTTGGGGTATTCGAGCTGGTCCATCGCCTCCTTGAGCTCTTCACGGTCGTCGCCCTCGATGCGGCGGCTCACGCCACCGCCGCGCGGGTTGTTGGGCATCAGCACCAGGTAGCGGCCGGCCAGCGAGACGAAGGTGGTCAGGGCGGCGCCCTTGTTGCCGCGCTCTTCCTTTTCGACCTGGACGAGCAGTTCCTGCCCTTCCTTGATCACGTCATGGATCTTGGCCGAGCGGACGTCGGCGCCTTCCTTGAAATACTGGCGGGAGATTTCCTTGAAGGGCAGGAAACCGTGGCGGTCTTCGCCGTAATCGACGAAACAGGCTTCGAGCGAGGGCTCGACGCGGGTGACGACGGCCTTGTAGATATTGCCCTTGCGCTGTTCGCGCCCTTCGATTTCAGTTTCGAAGTCGAGCAGTTTCTGTCCGTCGACAATGGCCAGGCGCCGCTCTTCGGGCTGCGTGGCGTTGATCAGCATGCGTTTCATGTGCACTCCAGTGACAGCGAGGCCGTTCGGGATGGTGCCGAACGAATCCCCGATGCACCCCTGGCCAGGATGGCCCGGGGCACCGCTTCATGCACGAATCAACGGGAAAGAACCGGGTAAGGAATTGCCTGGGCTGCAACCGACGCGCGTTGGTGGTGGCGCATGTGTCGGGGCAGCAAGGGCGCGTGCGTCAACGGCGCGGACACGAGGTACGTCGCCACACGAGCAGGCGGGCGCCAACATGCCGCGGCCGAAGCCGGCGCCATGGTGTGCTGTTGCTGCAAGGGGCGGGGGGTGCCATAGATGGGGAGGGCCGTCCGGGTGCGGCGCGACCGCGCCCGCTCACAGGCATTCACTTCCGTCGTGCGGACAGTGGCCAGGCGGGGGGTATCGGCGACACAAGCCTTGGTGGGCCCCATCATGTGTTTTGCTTGTTGAAGCGAGCCAGAGCGTTTTCGCCGGATATCCGTTGAAACCGCTCAAGCCCATAAACCTTGTTCGTGGGTTCGATCGTCGCTGGTTCTGACAAAGAGTGCCGACCGCAAAACCGCGCCTTGGGCGGTTCTCTCGAAGCCGGGCAGCCTTTGCTGCATCACCATCGCTTTTGGCCTTGTTCAAATCCGGGCAGAGGAGCCGAACCAATCGTCCGGGCGCTACACTCTCGCCGGGCCTTGCCTGTACTGCAATATCCAACAATCACAACACTGATTCAAACGTGGCCAAGCCCATTATAGGTGCGAAAACACCATCCCATCGGGCGAAAAATCCGCAAAAAGCGACGCAGCGGACGGCTTCTCTCGCTGGGCAGAAACTCGACACGACAGAACCGTCACCCCCACCGGCTGCCGCCGTCCAGCGGCTCACGATCGATGAGGGCAGCGAAGGCCAGCGGCTGGACAACTACCTGATCAAGATACTCAAGGGCGCGCCAAAGACGCTGGTCTACCGCATCATCCGCAGCGGCGAAGTGCGGGTGAACAAGGCGCGCGCCGCCGCGGACACGCGCCTGGCCCTGGGCGACGAGATCCGGGTACCGCCGGTGCGCCTGTCCGAATCGGCCCATGCGGACGTGGTGACGCCAGCGCGTGAGTTCCCCATCCTGTTCGAAGACGACTACCTCATCGCCCTGAACAAGCCTGCCGGCGTGGCCGTGCATGGCGGCAGCGGCGTGAGCTTCGGCGTGATCGAGCAGCTGCGCCAGGCGCGGCCCCAGGCGCGCTTTCTGGAGCTGGTGCACCGCCTGGACAAGGAAACCTCGGGCGTGCTTCTGATCGCCAAGAAGCGCAGTGCCCTGGTCACGCTGCAGGATTGTTTCCGCCATCGCACCGCGCACAAGACCTACGCCGCCCTGGTGATTGGACATTGGCCGGCCTCGCGCAAGGTGGTCGACGTGGCGCTGCACAAGTTCCTCACGGCCGAGGGTGAGCGCCGGGTCAAGGCCGTGGCCGAGGATGCGGACGAAGGGCGCCGTTCCATCACCCTCGTCCATGTGGCGAAGGTGTTCGAGCGCTTTTCCCTGCTCGATGTCACCATCAAGACGGGCCGCACCCACCAGATACGCGTGCATCTGGCGCACGAAGGCCACCCCATCGTGGGTGATGAGAAATACGGTGATTTCGCGCTCAACAAGGCCCTGGCCCGTGGATCCCTGCTGGAAGGACACAAGTTCGACCGCATGTTCCTGCATGCGCGCGACCTGCGCCTGCCGCACCCTGTCACCGGCGAGGAGATCAGCCTGAAGGCCCCCCTGCCGCCAGAGTGTCAGGACTTGGTGGATCATCTCGGCTGAGTGCCCAGGCACTTGCCCCCTTTTCAATCAGATCACCCTGCAGTCACCACCGTGGACACCAACCGACCCCGCCAGTTCGACCTCGTCGTGTTCGACTGGGATGGCACCTTGTTCGACTCGACCGCCCTGATCGCCGGCTGCATCCAGTCTGCCTGCGCGGATCTGAGCCTGCCCGTGCCCACCCGCGAGGCCGCCGCCTACGTGATCGGCCTGGGGCTGCACGATGCACTGGCCCATGTGGCCCCCACGCTGGACCCGGCCCGGGTGCCGGAGCTGGGCCTGCGCTACCGCCACCATTACTTCGCCAGCCAGCACGAGCTCAGCCTGTTCGAGGGCACGCTGGAGATGCTGTCCATGCTCAAGGCGAGGCACCACTGGCTGGCCGTGGCCACCGGCAAGAGCCGCCAGGGCCTGGACGAGGCGCTGCAGCATGTGGAGCTTCGCGATGTGTTCGACGGCACCCGCACCGCTGACGAAACCCGTTCCAAGCCGCATCCGCAGATGCTGATGGAGCTGATGCGCGAGTTCGGCGTCGAGCCCGAGCGTACGCTCATGATCGGCGACACAACGCACGATCTGCAGCTGGCCGCCAACGCTGGCGCCGCGTCGATCGCGGTGTCGTATGGGGCGCATGAGCCCGCCGCCTTCGCCAGTTTCCCGACCCGCCTGGTGGCCCATTCGACCGCCGAGCTGCACGCATGGCTGGCGGCCAATGCCTGAACTGAACCTCGAGCCGCAGCACCTGTGCGCATCGGCCGATCTGAAGGAATGCGAAGGCTCGGTCACCTTCGACGTGCTGGAGTTCGGCCGGGTGGCCTCTGCTTTCGCGGTGCGGTTCGACAACCAGGCGCTGGGCTACCTGAACCGCTGTGCCCATGTGCCGGCCGAAATGGACTGGCAACCGGGCGAGTTCTGGGACCAGGACCGCCGGTTCATCATCTGCGCCGTGCATGGCGCCCTGTACGATCCGCCCAACGGGCTGTGCGTGATGGGGCCCTGCCGTGGCAAGAAGCTCATCCCTGTTCGCCTTGAAGAAAAGGGCGGACAGGTCTATTGGTATCCTGACGATCAATTCCAACCGGTGTTCTGACCATGAGCATTGACTCCACCTCGTCGCCCCAGGGAGGGGCGCTTCAGCAACAGCTGCTGAACGACTTTGCGAGAGCCTACCTGGCCGAGCAGCGCAGCCAGCGCCGCTGGCGGTGGTTCTGGCGCATCCTGCTGACCGTGCTGCTGGTGGTGCTGATCTGGGGCTCGCTGGAAAGCATGCCTTCCAGCAAGGCGCCGACCACGCCGCACACCGCCCTGGTGGAGATCCGCGGCGAGATCGGCGTCGATGCCGATGCGAACGCCGACAACCTCAACACGGCCCTGCGCAGCGCTTTTGAAGATGAGGGCGCGCAAGCCGTGGTGTTGAGGCTGAACTCGCCAGGCGGCAGCCCCGTGCAGGCCGGCCTCATCAACGATGAGATCCGGCGCCTGAAGACCCTGCACAAGAAGAAGGTCTACGCCGTTTGCGAAGAGATGTGCGCCTCGGCCGCCTTCTACATCGCCGTGGCTGCTGACCAGATCTACGTGGACAAGGCTTCGCTGGTCGGCTCCATCGGCGTGCTGATGGACGGCTTCGGCTTCACTGGCGCGATGGAGAAGTTCGGCGTGGAGCGCCGCCTGCTCACGGCCGGCGCCAACAAGGGCATGCTCGATCCCTTCTCGCCGCGCAACCCGAACCAGGAGGTGATGGTGCAGAGCATGCTCGACCAGATCCATCAGCAGTTCATCAAGGTGGTGCGCGATGGCCGCGGCAAGCGCCTGAAGGAAACGCCCGAAACCTTCTCCGGGCTGTTCTGGAACGGTGAGGAGGCCGTCAAGCTGGGGCTGGCCGATCACCTGGGCAGCCTGGATTCGGTGGCACGCGATGTGGTCAAGACCGACAACATCATCGACTACACCGTCAAGGAGAACCTGGCCGAGCGCCTGGCCAAGCGCTTTGGCGCCTCCATCGGTGCGGGGGCGGTGCAGTCCATGCGCTCTGCGGTGTCAGTGCGCTGAGGGCCTGGGCGGCCTTGGCCGCCTGGCCTACTCGTCCAGGTCGTGCACCTTGCGGTAGGCCGCCTCTGGTGACAGCGTCAGCAGATCGGCGATGTCGGCGATATCGTCGGGCAGCGCCGCTTCGGCGTGCGGGTTGTCCCAGCCGTACTGGGTGTGCCTGGCCACGCGCACAGCCAACGTCACCGTGCGCACCTGCGGGTGGCGCGCATGGCGTTCATCAGTGCACCTGATCAACAGGTCCGGCAACTGCCACGCCCGCATCAGCGCGGGCGCCAGATCCACCAGTTGCACGCCCAGCACCTCTTTCTGGGCATCGGCCGAGCGCAAGGCCGGATCCTGCTCCAGGCGTTCGGCCAGGGTCTGGGCCAGGCGTGGCGCATGGCACCACAGCATCATGTCGGCAAAGCCATGGAGCATGGCCGCCTCGTGGATGATCACAGCGTCTTCATCCTGACGATGCAGTGCGAAGCTGTAGGCCAGGTGGGCGGCCCGCCGGCTGCGGTGAACGACCTTGTTGAGGCCCTCCAGGGCCTGCGCCCGCCCGGTGAACCAGGTCTCTGTGGTGGTCTGGGTACTGAAGGCTTTGAAGAAGGGCTCGATGCCCAGCATCAAGATGGCGCCTGTCAGTGACTCCGGCGGCTCGATGTTCAGCCGGGTGCAGTAGCGCGAGACATGCACCAGCACCTTCAACGTCATCAAGGGATCGCTGCTGATCTCCTGTGCCAGCAGGTGGGCGTCGACATTGCCCTTGGCTTCTTCCTGCTCATGCAGGGCGGCGATGTCCAGGGCAGTGCCGGGCAGCACGGGGATGTCCGCGTCTGACAGGGCGTTGATCCATGCGGACAGGTTGGGCAGCGCTTGGTCGATCATGGCGTCGGCGAAGAGAGCGACGATGCCCTGTTATCGGCAGAATTGAAAAAAGGTGCAAGGGGGCGCACCCTCGAATGCGCTTGAATTGAGGGTGCCCCGGGCATTATTGGCGCCCCAGCAGGGCGGCCTTCAGGCTGGCATCCACCGGCTTGGGGCCCAGCCAGATGCGCAGCAGGCCCTGGAAGAACTCTTCGCCAGGGATGTCGGCACCCTGCTGTTTGCCATCCAGGTAGATGCGCGTCCCGGATTGGGGCAGGTAATCGATCTTCACCACCGTGCCCTTGCGGGCCGAGCCCACCTGCTCCATCAGGCGGCTCAGCTCCTGCAGGCGGGGCAGGTAGCGATCGTACTGCTCGGCCGAATTGTTGGCCTTGAAGCCTTTGATGAGCGCCCCGACGAAGTCCTGCGCAGTGACATCGCGCAGCAACACGGTGTGCACGCTCTTGGCGCCGGGCTGGTTGAGGGCTTCTTCGGTGGTGCTGCCCTTGTGCGGCAGGTACAGGCTGGCAACGTAGACGTCGATCACCACCTTTTCACGTACCCCTGCGCCATTGAGTTGCAGCTTCTGGTTGGCCACCTCGATGGTGTCCTCGAAACGCACGCCGTCCACCTCGATGGCGGCCCAGGCCGGTGCGGACAGCCCGGCCAGGGTGGCAAGGGAGAGGGCGGTGACTAGTTTCTTCATGGTGTGGCTCCATTCCATCTAATGTGATCAGTTTAGGTGTTTACCCTTTTATTTGCTGGGCGGTGCGGCTGGGGCTTTCCGGATTTCAAAGGACTGAGCCTTCAAAAAGCCACACCATTGCGTGCCCATCGGCAAGCGACGTGCCGGTTGCAGGCAGAATCGCCCCTGACCTCGCAGCCACAAGCCGAGGCCATGGCCCCACCCGGGTGCATTCCGCCTGGTATTTGCAGGGGAGTGTGCCGGTCTACAGCACTACCCCATGACGTTTCTGGTCATCGACATTGGCAACACCCGCCTGAAATGGGGGCTGTACGAACAGGCCCATCCCGAGTCGCCTCTGCTGCACCAGGGTGCCGTGGTGCTGGAAGACATCGATGGCCTGTGGGAGTCGGCCTGGCAGCACCTGCCGCGCCCTGAGGGCATGCTGGGCTGTGTGGTGGCAGGCGAAGCCATCAAGCGGCGCGTTGAAGAACACCTGAACCGGTGGGGACTGCAGCCTCGCTGGCTGGTCGCCACGCCCCGTGCGGGCGGTGTCAACAACGGGTATGACCATCCCCACCGGCTGGGCGCAGACCGCTGGGCGGCCCTGGTCGGTGCGCGGCATGAAGCCTTGACCCAGGGTGTTGCCCGCGCCGCCGCGCTGGTGATCATGGTGGGCACGGCCGTGACCATCGATGCGCTGGACACACAAGGCAACTTCCTGGGCGGGGCGATCATGCCCGGCTTCGGCCTGATGCTGCGCGCGCTCGAAACAGGCACAGCCGGCTTGAAGGTGCCGATGGGCACGGCCACTGATTTTCCCACCAACACCAGCGATGCGCTCACCAGCGGCGGCACCGATGCGATCGCGGGCGCGGTCGATCGTGCCTACCGCCGGCTGGCCCGGCGCGAAGGCTGCGATCCCTTGCTGCTGATGTCAGGCGGTGCGGCGCCGAAGCTGCTGTCGCTGGCAGACGAGCTGCCTGTGCGCTTCGTGGACCACCTCATTTTCCTGGGCCTGCTGGTGCTGGCCGCCGAGCAGGGGCTGGGCCGCCAGACCTCGTGACCCGCCGGCCTGTCAGAGGATGAAGCGCGACAGGTCTTCGTTGCGTGCCAGCTCGCCCAGGCTGGTGTCCACCTGGGTGCCATCGATGCTGCGTGTCTGACCTGACAGGTTGGGCGCGCTGAAGCTCAGGTCTTCCAGCAGGCGCTCCATCACGGTCGACAAACGCCGTGCGCCGATGTTCTCGGTGCGCTCGTTCACTTCGAAGGCGATCTGCGCGATGCGGCGGATGGCTTCAGGGGTGAACTCCAGCGTCACACCTTCGGCCAGCAGCAGGGCCTGGTACTGCTTGATCAGGCTGGCGCTCGGCTGGGTCAGGATGGCCTCAAAATCATCCACCGACAGCGATTGCAACTCCACCCGGATGGGAAAGCGCCCTTGCAGCTCGGGGATCAGGTCGCTGGGCCGGCTGAGGTGGAAGGCGCCAGACGCGATGAACAGGATGTGGTCGGTGCGGACCATGCCGTACTTGGTGTTCACCGTGGTGCCTTCGACCAGAGGCAGCAGATCGCGCTGCACGCCCTGGCGCGACACCTCGGCGCCCTGGCCCTCGGCGCGGCTGGCCACCTTGTCGATCTCGTCGATGAAGACGATGCCGTTCTGCTCGGCTTTCTCCAGCGCACGGGCCTTGATCTCTTCTTCGTTGACCAGCTTGGCGGCTTCTTCGTCGATCAGCTGGGCGCGGGCCTCGGCCAGCTTGAGCTTGCGCAGCTTCTTGCGCTCAGGCCCCAGCTGCGAGAACATGCCGCGCAATTGCTCGGCCATGTCTTCCATGCCGGCCGGCCCCATGATCTCGACCGTGGGCTTGGCATCGGCCAGCTCCAGCTCGATCTCCTTGTCGTCCAGCGCGCCCTCGCGCAGGCGCTTGCGCATCACCTGCCGGGCGGTGCTGTCGCTGCCTTGCGTAGCGGTGAAGCCCACATCGTGGCGTGGCGGTGGCACCAGCACGTCCAGCAGGCGCTCTTCGGCGGCGTCCTCGGCGCGCATGCGCTGCAGCTTGATCTGGTGCGCGCGCTCCTGCTTGATGGCCACTTCGACCAGGTCGCGCACGATGGTGTCCACATCTTTGCCCACGTAGCCCACCTCGGTGAACTTGGTGGCCTCGACCTTCACGAACGGTGCGTCGGCCAGCTTGGCCAGGCGGCGAGCGATCTCGGTCTTGCCCACGCCGGTGGGGCCGATCATCAGGATGTTCTTGGGCGTGATCTCGCCGCGCATGGGCTGCTCGACCTGCTGGCGGCGCCAGCGGTTGCGCAGGGCGATGGCGACGGCACGCTTGGCGTTCTTCTGGCCAATGATGTGGCTGTCGAGTTCACTGACGATTTCTTGCGGGGTCATGGCGCTCATATCAGTCGTCCGTGGCATGCGCCATCAAGGCCCGCCGAAGTCGGCCGAGCCGAGCAGCATCCGGCGGCCCGGCTCTGCCGGTCGAAAGGATGCGCCCCCTTGAGGGGGCCGGCGAAGCCGGTAGGGGGTGGGCCCTTCATTCCAATGTCTCTAGGGTGTGGTGCTGGTTGGTGTAGATGCACAGGTCACCAGCGATCTCCAGTGATTTCTTGACCACCTCGGCGGCACCGAGTTCCGTGTGCTGCAGCAGTGCCCGAGCCGCGGCCTGGGCGTAGGCTCCGCCGGAGCCGATGGCGACGATGCCCATCTCGGGTTCGAGCACATCGCCATTGCCGGTGATGATGAGCGAGGTCTCGCGGTCTGCCACCGCCAGCATGGCCTCCAGGCGGCGCAGCACACGGTCGGTGCGCCAGTCGCGGGTCAGCTCGACAGCAGCGCGCGCCAGATGGCCCTGGTGCTTCTCGAGCTTGGCCTCGAAGCGTTCGAACAGGGTGAAGGCATCGGCCGTGGCGCCGGCAAAGCCTGCCAGCACCTGGTCACGGTAGAGCTTGCGCACCTTGCGGGCGCTGGCCTTGACGACGATGTGGCCCAGGGTGACCTGGCCATCGCCACCGATGGCCACCTCCCAGTTGCCGGCGGCGTTGCGGCGGCGCACGCTCACGATGGTCGTGCCGTGGTAGTTTTCCATGTCAAGCCAGTCAAACGAGTTGGAGCTTGACCTTCGCGTGCTCGGTGATGCCCATGGCGCCGAAGAACAGCGCGACCAGGCGGTGCGGGTTCACGAAGGTCACGGTGCGGTGTTCGGCGCTGCGCGCGAGCACCCAGTTCAGCAGATCGCCGGCGGCGATGAAATCCACGCGGATCAGGTGGGCGCAGTCGAGCTGCACGGCCACACTGGCACCCAGTTGCCCATCGAGCTCGGCCAGGGTGCTGCCGATGTCGCCGCTGAGCTGGCCGGACAGCTCCAGCGAGGCCATCTGGATGAACTCGATGTCGTCGTGCAGGATGGATTCGACGAAGCTGGTCGAGACCTCGCCGATGTGGCTGAGCGAGACCGTCTGCGTGCAGGTGGCGTCGCGGATGAGCTTGACCGTGCACTCGGGCGCCTCCCACGAAGGCGGCGACAGCTCATACGTGACGCAGTAGTCGATGGCGGCTTCGTCGAACTGGTCCGGGCGGTGCGCCAGGCGCAGCAGCTCCAGGCGCAGCATCCAGAGGTCGGGGTCGGCATCGCGGTTGCCCGTGGCCGACATGTCCGCCAGCACCTCGAGCAGGCGGTCCACGCCGATCCAGGTCATCTGCAGGGGCTCGCGCGCCCATTCCTTGAGCTGCTTGTGCAGCAGGCCGGAAGCCTCAGGCGTGATGGCTTCGACGCCTGCCCAGTCCATCACCCAGGGGCGGGGCAGCTGCAGCACCTCGCAGCGCAGGCGTCCCAGGGCGTCCGTGTCCATCAGGGGCGGGGCGATCCAGCCTTCCAGGGGGGCGCCGGCGGCATCCATCGCCGCGCGGGACTGGACAGGGGCGGGCTCCGCGGATGCGCTCGCCGGCGCCACCGTCTGGGTGCGGGCCGTCAGGTGGCGCGACACGCGCTCCGGCAGTGAATACCACTGCGGCGCCGACAGCCCGAACTGGTGCACGAAGGCATTGGCCAGGGTGTCGAACTTGGGCTGTTGATCGAGGGCGCGGTACAGGTCGAACAGCACCATCCAGGTGTCGGATTGCCCATGCCGGGGCCCTCCGGGCTGGATCAGCGTCATCAGGTTGCGCTCGCACTGCTCGAAATCGGCATTGGCGAAGGCGATCACGGCCTCGTCGAGTTCGGGATCGTGCGTGATCTCGTTGACGTCCACCGCGAAGGCGTTGGTGAACCCAGTGGGCGCCATGGGCGACAGCACGGGGTTGCGGGCAATGGGTGGCTCGCCAGGCATGCGCGGCAGGTCGGCGCGGGCGGCCATCAGCACGCTGTCGGGCACCGTGGTGGGGGCGTCCGGTGCCTGCATGGGCTGCGTCGGGATGTCGGTCGGGCTGAACGGACGGGTGGCCGCATAGCCATCGGCCGGCATGGCTGCGGGCTGGGTGGGCGGGGAGGTGTCGCCGTGGTGCATCGGCGCCCCGCGCCGTGGCTCGCCCGCACCCACCATCTGCTGTTCGATGGCGTCGATCTTGGCCTTGACGGTGACGTCCGACTTGGCGCTGCCGCTGTTGATCTTGGAGGATTCGGAATCCAGGTTGGACGGGCTGGTCAGGGCCAGCGCGCTGTCGTGGCTCAACCCCTCGCGCCGGATCTTGCGCAGCATGTCGAGCTCGCGTTTGCGCACGAAGTCGTTGCGCCGCTTGCGCTCGATCATGGCTTTGATCTCGGCCTTGGCGTATTCGCTCTCGCGGCTTTCAGCAGCGCTGGAGTCGAGCTCCGCCCAGTCCGTGGCCGGGTGGGACACGAACTTGACGACCTTTCGAAGAAAGTTGCTCGAGTCCTTGCTCATGGGTGAGGCCGTGACAGCGCCGGGGCTAACGCTCAGTCTCCGAACATCTTCTGCTTGAGTTCGCGGCGCTGCTGCGCCTCGAGCGACAGCGTGGCGGTGGGGCGGGCCAGCAGGCGGCCCAGGCCGATGGGCTCGCCCGTTTCATCGCAGTAGCCGTAGTCGCCTGATTCGAGGCGGGTCAGGGCCTGCGAGATCTTCTTGAGCAGCTTGCGCTCGCGGTCGCGGGTGCGCAGCTCCAGGGCATGTTCTTCCTCGATGGTGGCACGGTCGGCCGGGTCGGGGACGATGGAGGTGTCTTCGCGCAGGTGCTCGGTGGTTTCACCGGCGTTGGACAGCAGGTCGTCCTTCAGGGCTTCCAGGCGGGTGCGGAAGGCTTCCTGCTGCTTGTCGCTCATGTACTCGCTGTCCGGCATGGCCAGCAGTTCGGCGTCGGTCAGTTCGCGGCCCGATTTGGTTTTCCAGGCGTTGGCGAGTTTGGAGTCGACCTTGGTCGCTGTAGTGGGCATGTTCTGGGAAACCTTGGAAGCTGATACTGCGGATTCGGCACTTGGGGCCGAAGCTTGAGCCGCCGTGGCGGCCGGCCGGCTAGCCGGCTTGCCCGCCTTGGCGGCTGGTGCGGTGGAGGACGGATCGGTTTTTGGAGCAGCCTTGGCCGTTGCCGGTGTCTTGGCTGGGGCCTTGGTAGCGGTCTTGGCAGGCGCCTTGGGCGTGGCTGTCTTGTCGGCCGCCTTGGCTGTGGTCTTGGTCACAGGATCCTCCTTCCCGAAAAACACGTTCCATCAGCTGGTGTGCTGGTCGGTGGCGAAGGGCCTCCGACCGCTCCATCATCTCACCCCGGCACAGCCGGAGCGCGCGGCATTGTAGCCACGATCAGACCAGGCAGCCCTCCAGACCTGCCCTGAGCAGATCCTGAGGCAGGTCCAGGCCGATGAAAACCATCTTGCTGATCTTGGTCTCGCCAGGGGCCCACTTGGGCCCGACGTCGCTGCCCATCATCTGGTGCACGCCCTGGAACACGACCTTGCGGTCCATGCCCATCACGTTGAGCACGCCCTTGTAGCGCAGCATGCGCGGGCCGTAGATCTGCACCACCGAGCCCAGGAAATCCTCGAGCTTGGTCGGGTTGAAGGGGCGGTTGGATTTGAAGACGAAAGACTTGACGTCGTCGTCATGGCGGTGGTGGTGCGGGTGGTCGCAGTGCTCGCCGTGTTCGTGGTCGCCATGGTCATGGCCGCAATCGGGGCCGTGCTCATGGTGATGGTGGTCATGGCCGTGGCTGTCGTCCTTGAGGAAATCGGGGTCGATCTCCAGCTTGGCGTTCAGGTTGAAGCCACGCAGGTCGAACACCTCGTTGATCGACACCTCGCCGAAATGCGCGCGCTTTTGCGGGGCGCGCGGGTTCATGTGCTTGATGCGATGGGCGAGGGCGTCGACTTCGGCGGCGGGCACCAGGTCGGTCTTGCTGATGAAGACCTGGTCGGCGAAACCGATCTGGCGGCGCACTTCCTGGCGGGTGTCCAACTGGCTTTCGGCGTGCTTGGCATCGACCAGGGTGACGATGGCGTCCAGCAGGTACTGGTCGGCGATCTCGTCGTCCATGAAGAAGGTCTGCGCCACGGGGCCGGGGTCGGCCAGGCCGGTGGTTTCGATCACGACACGCTCGAAAGACAGCTCGCCGGCGCGCTTCTTGGCGGCCAGGTCGGTCAGCGTGGTGCGCAGGTCTTCGCGGATGGTGCAACAGACACAGCCGTTGTTCATCTGGATGATCTGCTCCTGCGTGTCGGACACGAGGATGTCGTTGTCGATGTTTTCTTCGCCGAACTCGTTTTCGATGACGGCGATCTTCTGGCCATGCGCTTCAGTGAGGATGCGCTTGAGCAACGTGGTCTTGCCACTGCCCAGGAAGCCGGTAAGGATGGTGACGGGAATCAGGCTCATAACACAAGTGTAGCCGTGCTGGTGAGCCCGTGTGGCCACAGGGTTGCGCTATTCTTGCTGTGTCTCAACCACGACACCCCCTCTGTGTCCGAACCTTCCCCCAGTCGACCGCCCCGCGCCGACAAGCCTGGCCGCCCCGGCAGCCACAAAGACCGCCGCACGCTTTTCGAGCGCGTGGTCGAATTCATCTCGCCTGGCCCGGATTCCACCGATGAGCTGATCGAATCTTTGGCCGAGGCCGAGCAGCGTGAGCTGATCGAGCCGCAATCGCGCGTGATGCTGGAGGGCGTGATCCGGATGGCGGACATGACGGCCGGCGATGTGATGGTGGCCGTGCGGCGCATGGACATGCTGGACATCCAGTCGTCCTACGACGATCTGTTGCATTTCATCATCGACACGGCCCACTCGCGTTTCCCCGTGTACGAGGACGGGCGTGACAACATCATTGGCATCCTGCTGGCCAAGGACCTGCTCAAGCTGCAGCGCGCACCTGAGCTGAACCTGCGCACCCTGCTGCGCACCCCCATGTTCGTGCCCGAATCCAAGGGGCTCAACGAACTGCTGCGCGATTTCCGCACCAACCGCAGCCACCTGGCCATCGTGATCGACGAGTTCGGCCGCACGGCCGGCCTGATCACCATCGAGGACGTGCTTGAAGAGATCGTCGGCGAGATCGAGGACGAGTTCGACGAAGAAGAAAGCGACACCAGCATCTTCACCCTGGCCGATGGCAGCCAGCGCGTGGCCGGCGACACCCTGATTTCTTC
Organism: Aquabacterium soli; assembly: GCF_003933735.1. Classification (GTDB taxonomy): domain Bacteria; phylum Pseudomonadota; class Gammaproteobacteria; order Burkholderiales; family Burkholderiaceae_C; genus Aquabacterium; species Aquabacterium soli. The sequence continues at coordinate 255,284 of NZ_RSED01000008.1, forward strand.
GGTCAACGAGGTGTTCGAGGCCGAGCTGCCGGAGGGCGATTTCGACACCATCGGCGGCTTGGTGGCGCACGAACTGGGCCATGTGCCGCGGCGCGGCGAAGTGATCCGCATCGGGGGGCTCAAGCTCACGGTGATGCTGGCGCGCGGCGGCGCTGTTCGCTGGTTCAAGGTGATCCGGCAGCACGCCGACCCTGAAACGGCGGACGAAGCGTGAGCCGCCCGACCAAGACGACGCGGCGCGGCGTGAAAGGCCTGCGCTGGCTGGGTGCGGGTGCCGCCGCCGGCGTGCTGCAAGCCCTGGCGTTCTCGCCCGAGATGACCCGGCTGACGCCTTCCGCCCCTTTCGTGGCCACATTGCTGGCCCTGGGGGCGCTGGTCCTGCTGCTGCACAGCGTCGAGCGGCCTTCGCAGGGCGCCTGGGCCGGCTGGGGCTTCGGCACGGTCTGGCTGGTGGGCGGCACGGGCTGGATGTATGTCAGCCTGCACCGCTTTGGCGGCTTACCCTCATGGCTGGCGGGGGGCTCGGTGTTGTTGCTTTGCGCAGCCCTGTCCTTGTACCTGGCGCTGGCCTGTGCCGCCTGGGTGCGCTGGCGCCGGCGCCGCTGGCTGCCCGACGCGGTGTTGCTGGGCGCCTTGTGGCTGCTGGCCGAGGCGGCCCGCGCCCTGATCTTCACCGGCTTTCCTTGGGCGGCCAGCGGCTATGCACTGGTTGATTCACCCCTGGTGGCGCTGGCGCCCTGGCTGGGTGTCTACGGCATGGGGCAGGTGCTGATCACGGTGGTGGCCGCCGTGGTGCTGGTGTTCTCGTACCAGGTCAGCGTGCGGACCCGTGCGGGGCTGCTCGCCGGCACGGTGGCGTTGCTGTGGGCGGCACAGGCCTGGTTGGCACCCGTGAGCTTCGTGCGGGCTCACGGCCGGCCGCTGGACGTGACCCTGCTGCAGGGCAATGTGCCGCAAAGTGAAAAATTCGAACCGCAGCACCAGGGCGAAGCCCTGTTGTGGCATGCGAAACAGCTGGTGGCGGCCAAGGGCGACCTGGTCGTGGCACCGGAAACCGCCATCCCCTTGCTGCCGTCCGACCTGCCGCCCGACTTCTGGGCAGCCTTGCTCAAGCCCTTCCACCAGGGCGGCCGCTCAGCCTTGATCGGCGTGCCGCTGGGCAGCTTCGAGCACGGCTATACCAACTCGGTGATCGGCGTGTCCAAAGACACCCGCGGGCTGGAAGGTGGGTACTACCGCTACAACAAGCACCACCTGGTGCCTTTCGGCGAGTTCATTCCTTGGGGCTTTCGCTGGTTCGTGGACATGATGAACATGCCGCTGGGCGATTTCACCCGGGGGCCGCGCAATGCGCCGTCGTTCGAGGTGGCGGGGCAGTGGGTGGCGCCCAACATCTGCTACGAAGACTTGTTCGGCGAGGAACTGGCGGCCCGTTTTGTGGGGGTGCTGTCGCCGGCGCCAACCATCCTGGCCAATGTGAGCAACCTGGCCTGGTTCGGCGAAGAGGTGGCCATCCACCAGCACCTGCAGATCGCCCGCCTGCGCTCGCTGGAGTTCCAGCGGCCGACGATCCGCTCCACCAACACCGGTGCCACGGTGGTGATCGACCACCTCGGCGTGGTGACCGATGCCCTCACGACCAACACCGAGGGGGTGCTGCGGGCACAGGTGCAGGGCACGAGCGGCCTGACACCATTTGCCCGCTGGGCTGGCCCCTGGGGTCTGTGGCCGCTGATCGGCCTGGCGGTGGCGTTGGTGCTCGCGGTCATCCGGCGTCCGGCTTCCTGAGCGGGGTTGCAGGGCGGGCGGCCATTCCCGGCCGTGGCGCCTCTGCCAGCCCCTTAAAATGACGTGTTCGGCCCGCGGCAACCGCCGCCGGCCCTTTGAATCTTTCCAAGGCCATCGACATGCTGAGCTTCCAGCAACTGATCCTGCGTCTGCAAAGCTACTGGGACGCCCAGGGCTGCGCCCTGCTGCAACCCTACGACATGGAAGTGGGGGCAGGCACCAGCCACACGGCCACCTTCCTGCGCGCCCTGGGCCCCGAGCCCTGGAAGGCCGCCTACGTGCAGCCCAGCCGCCGCCCCAAGGACGGCCGCTACGGCGAGAACCCCAACCGCCTGCAGCACTACTACCAGTACCAGGTGGTGCTCAAGCCCGCCCCCAGCAACATCCTCGAGCTTTATCTCGGCTCGCTCGAGGCCCTGGGCTTCGACCTCAAGAAGAACGACATCCGCTTCGTCGAGGACGACTGGGAGAACCCCACCCTGGGCGCCTGGGGCCTGGGCTGGGAGGTGTGGCTCAATGGCATGGAGGTGACGCAGTTCACCTACTTCCAGCAGGTGGGCGGCATCGACTGCAAGCCCATCACCGGCGAGATCACCTACGGCCTGGAGCGCCTGGCCATGTACCTGCAGGGTGTCGAGAGCGTGTACGACCTGGTCTACGCGCCGGGCGTGAAGTACGGCGATGTGTTCCACCAGAACGAGGTCGAGCAGTCCACCTACAACTTCGAGCACAGCAACGTCGAGTTCCTGCTCGGGGCCTTCACCAACTACGAAACCCAGGCCAAGTACCTGATGGAGCAGCAACTGGCACTGCCCGCCTACGAGCAGGTGCTCAAGGCCGCGCACACCTTCAACCTGCTGGATGCCCGTGGCGCCATCTCGGTGACCGAGCGCGCGGCCTACATCGGCCGCATCCGCAACCTGGCCCGCGCCGTGGCGGCCAGCTACCTCGACAGCCGGGCCCGCCTGGGCTTCCCGATGGCCCCCAAGGCCTGGGCCGACGAGGTGATCGAACAACTGAACAAGAAGGCGGCCTGAGCATGACGTCCGTGGATCAAAAGGCCAACCTGCTGGTTGAACTGTTCGTCGAAGAACTGCCGCCCAAGGCGCTCAAGAAGCTGGGCGAGTCCTTCGCCCAGGTGCTGGCCGACAGCCTCAAGGCCCAGGGGCTGGCCGCTGCCGACGCGGCGGTGACCTCGTTCGCCTCGCCGCGCCGCCTGGCCGTGCACGTGGCTGCCGTGGCCGACAAGGCCGCCGACCAGGCCGTGCAACAGAAGCTGATGCCGGTGAGCGTGGCCCTGGATGCCTCGGGTAACGCGACCCCGGCCCTGCTCAAGAAGCTGGCCGCGCTGGGCGCAGGCCCGGATGCGGTGGCCGGACTCAAGCGCGCGCCCGACGGCAAGGCCGAAGCGCTGTTCTACGACAGCGTAAAGGCCGGCGCCACGCTGGCCGATGGCCTGCAGAAGGCCCTGGACGAAAGCCTGGCCAAGCTGCCCATCCCCAAGGTGATGACCTACCAGCTGCAGGAAGGCGAGGGCGCCAATTTCCAGCCCGGCTGGACCAGCGTCAACTTCGTGCGCCCGGCCCATGGCCTGGTCGCCCTGCATGGCAGCACGGTGGTGCCCATCTCCACGCTGGGCCTGAAGGCTGGCAACAGCACGCAGGGCCACCGATTCGAAGCCAAGGTCAGCCCCGTGGTGCTTCGCGATGCCGACAGCTACGCCTCGCAACTGCGTGACGAGGGCGCCGTGATCGCCAGCTTTGCCGAGCGCCGCGCCGAGATCGTGCGCCAGCTGCAGGCCGCTGCCGCCAAGGCCGGCACGGATCTCAAGCCCATCGACGACGATGCCCTGCTGGACGAGGTCACCGCGCTGGTCGAGCGCCCGAACGTGCTCACTGGCCGCTTCGAGCAGGCCTTCCTGGAAGTGCCCCAGGAATGCCTGATCCTGACCATGAAGGCCAACCAGAAGTACTTCCCGCTGCTGGATGCGCACGACAAGCTGACCCACCAGTTCCTGATCGTCAGCAACATCAGCCCTGAAGATGCCAGCTTCGTGATCGGTGGCAATGAGCGCGTGGTGCGCCCGCGCCTGGCCGATGCCAAGTTCTTCTTCGATCAAGACCGCAAGAAGACGCTGGAATCCCGCGTGGCCGGCCTGGCCAAGGTGGTCTACCACGGCAAGCTGGGCACCCAGGGTGAGCGTGCCGAGCGCGTGCGTGCCATCGCCCATGAGATCGTGAAGCAATGGAGCCTGGGCACCGTGCCGATCACGGTGGACGACCAGGATCACTTCGCCGTGCTCGACAGCAAGGCGCAAGAGGCCGCCCGCCTGGCCAAGACCGACCTGCTGACCGACATGGTCGGCGAGTTCCCCGAGCTGCAGGGCATCATGGGCGGCTACTACGCCCGCCATGAAGGCCTGCGCGACGGCGTGGCCATCGCCATCGAGGACCACTACAAGCCCCGTTTCGCCGGTGACAGCCTGCCGCGCAACCACACGGGCACCGTGGTCGCCCTGGCCGACAAGCTGGAAACCCTGATCGGCTTGTTCGGCATTGGCCAGTTGCCCACGGGCGACAAGGATCCGTTCGCGCTGCGCCGTCATGCGCTGGGCGTGATCCGCATCCTGGTCGAAAAGAACCTGCCGCTGGAGCTGCCTGCCGTGATCGCCGCCGGCGTTTCAGCGTTCGGTGAGTTGATCCAGAACCCGTCCGAGGCGCTGCTCGGCTTCTTCGCGGACCGCCTTGCCGTGTCCCTGCGCGAGCAGGGCTACACCGCGCAAGAGGTCGATGCCGTGCTGGCGTTGAAGCCGGCCCGCCTGGGCGACGTGCCCCGTCGCCTGGAGGCCGTGCGCGCCTTTGCCGCACTGCCCGAGGCCCAGGCCCTGGCCGCTGCCAACAAGCGCGTCGGCAACATCCTCAAGAAGGCCGAAGGCCAGACCGAGGCCCGTGTGGACGCCGCCTTGCTGAAGGAGCCGGCCGAAGCCGCGCTGTACGAGTCGCTGCAGTCCGTGGCGCCTCAGGCCGAACAAGCGTTCGAGGCGGGCGACTATACCGGCGCGCTCAAGGCTCTGGCGGTGCTCAAGGCCCCGGTCGATGCCTTCTTCGACAGCGTCATGGTCAATGCGGACGATGCCGCGCTCAAGGCCAACCGCCTGGGGCTGCTGGCCACCTTGCACGGCGCCATGAACCGCGTGGCAGACCTGTCCCGCTTGGCGGCCTGAACCTGGTGAACGGGGCCCTGTGTACGACCGGGCCCCTCTGCGTCATACTTTGCAGCCATGAAGCTGGTCATCCTGGATCGCGACGGCACGATCAACCACGAGCGTGACGACTACATCAAGTCGCCCGAGGAGTGGGTGCCGTTGCCTGGCGCCATCGAGGCGATTGCGCGGCTCAACCACGCGGGCTGGCACGTGGTGGTGGCCACCAACCAGTCCGGCATCGGGCGAGGGCTGTTCGACATGGCGGCCATGAACGCCATGCACGCCAAGATGCACCAGATGCTGGCGCGCCATGGCGGCCGGGTCGATGCCGTGTTCTTTTGCCCGCACACCCCTGAAGACCTGTGCACCTGCCGCAAGCCGCAGCCCGGGCTGTTCAAGATGATCGGTGAGCGGTTCGGCGTCTCGCTGGACGAGGTGCCCATGGTGGGCGATCTGCCGCGTGATGTGCTGGCGGCCCAGTCCGTGGGCTGCGAGCCCCACCTGGTGCGCACCGGCCAGGCTGCGGCCATGACCGATGTCGAGCTGGTGGACCTGCGTCGCCAGGTGCCTGACCTGACCATCCATCCGGATCTGTCCGCCTTTGCCGACTTCCTGATCCTGCGTGACCGCAAGGCCCACGGAGAAGACGGTCCGGTGTCGACCCACATGGGTGAATTTTCATGAACCGGCCAGCGGCCACAGTGGTGTTGCGCTCCTGGGCCTTTGCAGTTTGGCTGGCCGTCACCGTGATCCCGTATGCCCTCTTGCTGGTGCTGGCCTCCGTGTTCGTGCGGGGTGCCAGGCTGTACTGGTTCGCCACGGGCTGGAACCGCCTGGTCATCTGGGGTGCGCGGGCCATCTGCGGCATCGAGCATCGTGTCCAGGGCTGGCACCATGTGGAGGCGGCGCACGCGGCCGGACAACCGCTGGTGATCTGCCCAAAGCACCAGTCGGCCTGGGAAACGTTTTTCGTCAGCGTCACGATGCCCCGGCCGCTGTCCTACGTCTTCAAGCGCGAGTTGCTGATGATCCCGTTCTTCGGCTGGTCCCTGGCCCGTCTGGACATGATCCACATCGACCGCTTGCGCCGCACCGAGGCCGCCCGCAAGATCGCGCAGCAAGGGCGCAAGCTGCTGGACCGCGGCAACTGGATCATCCTGTTCCCCGAAGGGACGCGGGCGCCGCGCGGCCAGCATCTGCCCTACAAGCTGGGTGCTGCCCGGCTGGCGGTAGACACCGGTGCCGCCGTGCTGCCGATCGCGGTCACGTCCGGGCGTTGCTGGGCCCCCTCGGGCTGGCTGCTCAAACCCGGCGTCATCGAGGTGTCGGTCGGTGCACCCATCCCGGTGGCCGGCCGCACGCCGCAGCAGGTCATGGCAGAGGTCGAAGCCTGGATCGAGGCGGAGATGTGTCGGCTGGATCCGCAGGCTTATGCGCCTCAGTCACATGCGTCCGGGGCTTATGAGGTCGAAGCAGGGGAATCGCACGCATGAGCGAGCAGCAGCTCACGCTGCCCTGGTGGGCTGATGAGGTGCCGGATGCGGTGCCATCTGCCGAGTCCGTGCCTTCGCCTGCGTCCAGTCCTCGTCGGGGCGGTCGTGCGCCGACGCCCCTGACGCCGGACGCTGGTCGATTCATGGCGGTGCCAGCGTCATCGGTGCCTCTGGTGGAGGCCGAGTCGGTGGACAGCCTGCCGGTGTTCCGGCACCCGCGTGCCCATCATGAGATCCGCCTGGGCCATGCCCTGGTGGCTTTCGAACTCAAGCGTGTCCGGCGCCGCAGCATCGGCATGGTCGTGGGGGTCGAGGGCCTGAGCGTGCGCGCTCCGCGCTGGGTTGGCTGGACCGAGATCGAGACGGCGCTCACGGAAAAATCCCGCTGGATCTGCACCAAACTGGCGGAGCAGCGGACACGGGAGCGCCAGCAGGCCGAAGCGCGCATCGAGTGGCGTGAAGGGGCAGCGGTGCCTGTGCTGGGTGAATCCGTGATCCTGGTGCTGGACGCCCGCCATCCAGGCGCCCGCCTGCACGACGATGCCCAGGCCCTGCCGGGCGTGCCCCGCAAGACCTTGCACCTCGGTTTGCCGCAGAGTGCCACGGCCGAGCAGATCCGTGATGCCGTCAATGCCTGGCTGCAACGCCATGCCCTGGCGCATTTCGAGCAGCGTGTTCGGCACTTCGCGGCCCAACTGGGCGTGACGGTCTCCAAGCTGCGCCTGTCATCGGCGCGAACACGCTGGGGCAGCGCCAGTGTGGATGGCTCCATCCGCCTGCATTGGCGCCTGGTGCACTTCGGGCCGGCGATCGTGGACTACGTGGTGGCGCACGAACTGGCGCACCTCAAGGAAATGAACCACAGCCCCCGCTTCTGGGGCGTGGTGCGCTCGGTGCTGCCCGAGTACGACCAGGCCCGCGAGCAGTTGCGGCACGCCGTCATCCCGGACTGAAGCGCCACACGCCCTGGGCATCGGCCTGGCGGCGCAGCTCGCCGCGGTGCCACAGGTAGTTCAGGTGGGCGACAGATTCGCCCATCGCGAAGGTGGTCTGGTGCATGTCCAGTGTGCGCTTGAACAGCACGGGCAGCAGGTCGGCCGCGGTGGCGGGGCGCTGCGCGCAGAACTGCCGGATGTCCTCGAGCCGCTCTTCATGGTGTGCACGCAAGGCGTCCACCCGCGCGTGGATGCCAATGAAAGGGTGGCCGTGCGAGGGCAGCACCAGCGTGTCGGCGGGCAGTTCTTCGTAACGGCTGAGCGAGTCCAGGAACAGGCCCAGCGAGTCCGCCTCGGGCTCGGTGTCCGTCACGCTGACGTTGGTCGAAATCTTGGGCAGCAGCATGTCGCCCGAGATCAGCACGCCCTGTGCCGCGCTGTACAGGGCGACGTGTTCAGGCGAATGCCCGAACCCCGAGATGCAGCGCCAGTCCTGGCCCCCGATGCGCACCACCATGCCTTCACGCAGGCGGCGGTAGCTCTCGGGCATCTTCGGCACCATCGACGAGAAATACCCGCCACGCTGGCGGATCATCACCAGGCCCTCGCCATCGTCCAGGCCGTGCGAGGCGAAGTAATCGGCCGCGCGGTCACCGCCATAGCCCGTGGTGGCCTTGCAGGCGATGGTGGCGGCCAGGTAGTCGGTGGCGCTCATCCACAGGCGGGCAGGGCGCCCGGGCGCGCTGAACTGCTCGATCAGCCAGTGCGCATTGCCTATGTGGTCCGGGTGCATGTGGGTCACCAGCATGCGGCCCAGCGGCTGCGAGGCCATGGGGCCAGCCCACAGGGTACGCCAGGCCTCATGGATGGCGTCGATGGACACGCCTGCGTCGACCACGGTCCAGCAGGGCTGCCCGTCCAGTTCATCGTCCAGCACCCACAGGTTGATGTGGTTCAGGGCGAAGGGCAGGGGCATGCGCACCCAGTGCAGGCCTGGGCGCACGGTGATCCACTCGCCGACGGTCGGCTGCAGGCTGTCCCAGGGGTACTGCAGGGCGGGAGGCTGCGGGACGGAAGGCGACGTCATGTGGCAGGCACGAATGCTGAATGGCAACCGGACGATTGTGCCTGCCGCGGCGCTGTCGATGTGCATGCCGGGCTTTGCCGGCCGTTCGGACACGGGGTCTGCGCGGAACTTGTCTACACTTGGATGCATGAAAATGGACCACCTTTTCGAAAGCAACCGCGCCTGGGCCCGAGACATCGAGCAGCGCACGCCCGGGTTTTTCACGCGCCTGCAGCAGCAGCAATCGCCGCAGTACCTCTGGATCGGGTGCAGCGACAGCCGCGTGCCGGCCAACGAGATCGTCGGCCTGCTGCCGGGCGAGCTGTTCGTGCACCGCAATGTGGCCAACGTGGTGGTGCACTCTGACCTGAACTGCCTGTCCGTCATGGAGTTCGCCATCGATTCGCTCAAGGTCAAGCACGTGATCGTGGTGGGGCATTACGGCTGCAGCGGCGTCAACGCGGCCATGAAAAACCTGCGTGTGGGCCTGGCCGACAACTGGCTGCGCCATGTGCAGGACGTGCGCAACGACCACCAGGCCTGGCTGAACGCCTTGCCTGACGGCCCGGTGCGCCTGGATGCCCTGTGCGAGCTCAACGTGCTGGAGCAGGCGCTCAACGTCTGCCACACCACCGTGGTGCAGAGCGCCTGGGACAAGGGCCAGGAAGTGGCCGTCCATGGGTGGGTCTACGGCTTGCATAACGGTTTGATCAAGGACCTGCGCATGACCACCTCGAAGGCCGAGGATGTGCCTGAGGCCTATGCCAAGGCCCTTGAAGCGCTGCGAGCGCGTTACGCCGGCCACCTGCCGGCCGCGGACCAGGGCTGATCGACCTGACGCAGTCAGGCTTCACTTCACATTCACACAGGCGCAGCATGTTTCCCCAGCAACTCACCGACACCCGTGTCTTCGAGATCGCCCAGGCCTTGCTCGATGGCTTCGACAAGCACTACAAGATCTTCCGCGCCACCAGCGCCAAGGCCAAGCAGCGCTTCGAGCAGGCCGACTGGCACGCCCAGCAGGATGCGCAGCGCGCGCGCATCGAGTTCTACGACCTGCGGGTGGACGAGACCGTGGCCAGCCTGGAGGCTGACTACGCCGCCAGCCAGCTGCCCATGGAGGTGTGGCAGCAGATCAAGCTGTTCTACATCGGCCTGCTGACGGGCCACCGCCAGCCCGAACTGGCCGAGACCTTTTTCAACTCGGCCACCATCCAGATCCTGCACCGCAAGTACTACCGCAACGACTTCATCTTCGTGCGCCCGGCTGTGTCCACCGAGTACATCGATGATGACGATGCGGACGGCATGCCGAGTTTCCGCGCCTATTACCCCACGCGCGACAACCTGCGGGAAACGCTCAAGAGGGTGGTGCAGAGCTACGGCCTGGACGTGCCCTTCGAAGACCTGGACCGTGACATCGGCTTCGTCTTCGAGGCCCTGCAGGAGCAGGTGGGCAATGTGCGCCTGCGCACCAATTTCCAGATCCAGGTGCTCTCATCCCTGTTCTACCGGAACAAGGGCGCCTACGTGGTCGGCAAGGTGATCAACGGCTTCCGCAGCCTGCCCTTTGCCATCCCCATCCTGCACAACTCCAAGAAGCGTCTGTACATCGACGCGGCCCTGTTCGGCGAGGATGACCTGCTGGCGCTGTTCAGCTTCGCACGGGCCTACTTCATGGTCGACATGCTGGTGCCCTCGGCCTACGTGCAGTTCCTGCGGACCTTGATGCCTCGCAAGCCGCGCGCCGAGCTCTACAGCGCCCTGGGCCTGCAGAAGCACGGCAAGAACCTGTTCTACCGGGACTTCCTGTTCCACCTGCGCCATTCCACCGACAAGTTCCGCATCGCGCCCGGCATCAAGGGCATGGTCATGCTGGTGTTCGACCTGCCGTCCTACCCCTTCGTGTTCAAGGTGATCAAGGACTACTACCCGCCGCAGAAGGAAACCACGCGCGAGCTCATCATGAGCAAGTACCTGCTGGTCAAGCAGCACGACCGCGTGGGCCGCATGGCCGACTCGCTCGAGTTCACCAACGTGGCCTTCCCGCGCCACCGCTTCGACGACGAGCTGATCGAAGAGCTGAAGAAGTTCTCGCCCAGCCTGATGGAAGAAGAGGGCGATGTGCTGGTGCTCAAGCACCTGTACATCGAGCGCCGCATGGTGCCGCTCAACATCTACATCCAGGAGGCCGAGGGCGAGAGCCTGGAGCACGCCGTCATCGAGTACGGCAACGCCATCAAGGACCTGGTGGCCGCCAACATCTTCCCGGGCGACATGCTCTGGAAAAACTTCGGCGTCACGCGCAACGGCAAGGTCGTGTTCTACGACTACGACGAGATCGAATACATCACCGACTGCAACTTCCGCAAGGTGCCTGAGCCGCGCAACGAGGAAGAAGAGATGTCCGGCGAGATCTGGTACAGCGTGGGCAAGCACGATGTCTTCCCGGAGACCTTCGGCCCCTTCCTGCTGGGCGATCCGCGCGTGCGCAAGATCTTCATGCAACACCACGGTGACCTGCTGGAAGCGGACTACTGGCAGACCCACAAGGAGCGCATCCAGGCCGGCTACGTCCACGACGTGTTCCCGTACGACCGCTCCAAGCGCTTCAAGAACCTCAAGGGGCTGGACACAGGGCATGACCGCGAGGGCGATGAGCTCGCGCCCGTGGACGAGCCTGTGGATGTGCAGCCCATGGGCGCCGAGGTGCATGACCAGGGGCGCCTTACGGGCTTCACCACCGGCGGCACTGAAGGCGATTGACCTCAGGGCATTGCTGCGAGCCCATGAAAAACGGCCCCTAGGGGCCGTTTTGCTGGCAAGTGGTCAATGCCGAGGCATCACCACAGCTTCCACCACTTCTTGTCGATGGTGGCGTCGCCCTGCGTCAGGTAGGCGCTCTGAGGGAAGCTGGTCTTGAGCACACGGACCGCGTCATCGCGCAGTTGCGGCAGCTCCAGCCGGTCATAGCTGCGCGCCATGATGAACAGCGCTTCTTCCACGGCTGGCGAGCTGCGGTATTCGCTCACGGCGGTCTGGGCGCGGTTCGCAGCGGCCAGGTAGGCGCCGCGGCGGTAGTAGAAGCGCGCCACGTGCACCTCGCCGGCGGCCAGCGAGTTCACGACGTGGTTCATGCGCAGCCGCGCATCGGGCGCATAGCGGGAGTTCGGAAAGCGCTCGACCAACTGCTTGAACGACTCGTAGGCGTCTCGCGAAGCCTGCTGGTCACGCTCGCTCAGGTCCTGCTTGGACAGCCAGCCGAACAGCCCCAGATCATCATTGAAGTTGATCAGGCCTTGCAGGTAATAGGCGTAGTCCAGCGCCGGGCTGGTGGGGTGCAGCCGCACGAAACGCTCGATCTTGGCCAGGGCCTGGGCGCGCTCGCCGGTCTTGTAGTAGGCGTACGCCAGCTCGAGCTGGGCCTGCTGCGCCATCAGTGTGCCGGAGGCCCGGGCCTCGACCTTTTCGTAGCGTTTGATGGCGCTCTCGTAGTTGCCTTCGGAGGCCTCTTCCCGGGCGTCCGCATACAATTGATCGACGCTGGTGCCGGAGAACTCGTCCTCGGGCGTGGAGCCGCAGCCAGACAGGCCGGCCACCAGCACAGCGGTCGCCATGCCGGCCCACAGGCTCTTGCTCAGCACCTGGGTCAGGCTGCTCAGGGGATGCTTGAAAACTTTCACTTGAATCGTATGCGGGGGCCCGCCAGAAGTGCGAAACACCCCGCAGTATAGAAGCCCTGCACATGCCCAAGCGGTCCGACCGTCAGAACCGTTCACGAATCGAGTCGCCAGATGTCCCCGACACCCCCGCCGAGTGGGGTGAAGACGAGGATCTGATCGATCTGCCCGATGTCCCCGCCGCCTCTCCGGCGTCGGTGTCCTCCGGGGCGTCGGCTGCCGGCTGGGTGCCGCCGCGCACCGAGATCCTGAACGGCACCGTCTCCAGCGACAGCCACGGAAGGCGCCTCGACCAGTGGCTGGCCGCACAGGCCTCCACGTTTTCCCGCAACCACCTGCAGCAACTGGTGGAGCAGGGCTGTGTCACGGTGGATGGCAAGCTGGTGACGACGCCTTCCCGCAAGCTTCAGGTCGGGCAGGTCGTGGTGGCGGAGCTGCGCCCCACGGCACAGAGCCAGGCCTTCGTGGCCGAGTCCATGGACTTGGCCCTGGTGTTCGAGGACGAGCACCTGCTGGTGGTCGACAAGCCCGTGGGCCTGGTAGTGCACCCCGCAGCTGGGCACTGGCAAGGCACCTTGATGAACGGCCTGCTGGCCCATCACCCCGGGGCGGTGCTGCTGCCACGCGCGGGCATCGTTCATCGCCTGGACAAGGACACGAGCGGCCTGATGGTGGTGGGCAAGACCCTGCAGGCCTGCACGGCCCTGACGCGCGCCATCGCCGCCCGCGAGGTGCACCGCCAGTACCGCGCCCTGGTATGGGGCGAGCCTCCCGAATCGCTGCGCATCGACGCGCCCATCGGGCGCGACCCGGTCTCGCGTGTGCGCATGGGCGTTCAAGCCTCCGGCAAGCCGGCGACGACGGATCTGCGGCGCCTGGGCAGCCTCGAACTGGTCTCTTTTCCTGGCGCGGACGGTGCCGGCGCCCACGCCGCGAACAGCGGCACCGTCAGTGCCGTCGAATGCACCCTGCACACTGGACGCACACACCAGATCCGGGTGCACCTGGCCTCACGCGGCTGGCCATTGCTGGCCGACACTCTCTACGGGGGGGCGCCTGCGCTGGGCATGGCTCGCCAGGCCTTGCATGCGGCCCGCCTGCGTCTGGCGCACCCTGTGCTGGGGCATGCGCTGGAATTCGAGGCTTCTTTGCCTTCGGATATGGACACCGCCTGGTCACAAGTCGTGCATAATGGGGCTTCAAGCGTGTGACACGCTTTTGGCGGCAGCCGATCCAGCCCGTTGTTCATCGAGGGAGATGGCCGGGACGGAACGCTCAACCGCCGGGTATCGAAGCATCTGCCCGTACGCTTTCGCGCGGCCAGCGGCTTCGACAGGGACGGGGGCCCTCACCAATGCCTCCAAATGATCCGACAGATGCTGCCTTTTTGCCGGGCCCGGCGCACGCCAGGCTGATTCGCCAGACCGGACGACAGTTCGGCTGAGGCGCAAGGGTTCCGGCTCGAAGTGACTGGAGAGATGGACATTCTCGATCGCCAGGATGCGCAGTGCATCCTTGAAGCGGCGCTGTTGTGCGCCCACCAACCCATGACCATCCGCGAGTTGCGGGTGTTGTTCGACGATGCCTTGCCGGCCGATGAGGTCAAGGCCTTGTTGCACGAGCTCACCGACCGGTGGCAAGGCCGGGGGGCAGAGCTGCGCGAAACCGCTTCGGGCTGGCGCTTTCAGACGCGCGCCGAAGTCCAGGAGTTCCTTGACCGCCTTCACCCTGAAAAACCGCCCAAGTACTCCCGCGCCACGATGGAAACACTGGCCATCATCGCCTACCGCCAACCCGTGACGCGCGGCGACATTGAGGACATCCGAGGTGTCACCGTGAGCACCCAGATCGTCAAGCAACTTGAAGACCGGGGCTGGATCGAAGTGATCGGCCACCGCGATGCGCCCGGTCGCCCGGGGCTCTATGCCACCACGAGGCAGTTCCTGGACGACATGGGACTGAGTTCCCTGGAGCAACTGCCCGAGCTGGACCACATGGGCGCCGCCCAGGCCTTGTTGCCGCTCGAGTCGGACCAGGCCGAGCAGGATCAGGCCCAACCCGATCTGCCGGATTTCGAGGCATCTGCTGCCCAGCCTGCCGAAGAGGGGCCGCCAGCCTCGCCAGACTCTTCCACGCAAGCCGAAGACGGCTTCGACCCAGACACCCGCCAGAACGCCTCTGAGGCGCCGGCCCCCTGAACATATTCATTTCCTGTCCGACGATGACCGACACGCCCATGCAAGAGCCCAATGACCTGATCCCTCCGCCGGATGGCGGCGCCGAGGCAGGAGATGTCAAGCCCAAGCGCACCCGCCGAGCCAAGGCTCCGGAAGCCGAGGCTGCCGCAGCGCCTGCTGACGTGGCCGCAGAGGCCTCTGGTGATGCCCCCGTGGCTCGCAAGACGCCTCGTCGCCGGGCGACCAAGGCGGTCGATGAGGCCAACACGGGTGCGCAGGCTGAAGCCGTCGCCGCAGATGCCGTGCCTGAGTCGGCCGCTGCTGGGACTGTCGATGAGCTGGCGCCCGCCAAGCCCAAGCGCGCGCCGCGCCGCAAGGCAGTGGCGCCGGAGCAGGGTGATCTGCTGGCCGACAGCGGCGAGGTGTCTGTGCCCGTGCTCGCCACCCCGGTCGAGGATGCTGCTGTAGTCCGCGAGGCGGCTGGCGACGGTTTCCTGCAACTCGGTCCGGTAGAGAACTCGTCGGAAGGCAGCGAGGCGGCTGGTGCCGCTGAAGGCGCTGCCGGTGAGCCTCGCGAAGGCCAGGACCGTCCCCGCCGGGATCGTCACGACCGCCAGGAGCGGCGTGAGCGCCGCGAGACGCGCCAGGCTGAAGCCGGTGCAGAAGATGGCGAAGCACCTGCCGAAGAAGAGGCGCGGCCTTCCCGCCGCGCCCACATGGCGGCCGAGCAGGCCACTGCCGTGTTCGCTGGTGTGCTGACCGGGGATTTCGACAAGCTGCACGAAGAAGAAGTCGAAGCCGAAGAGTCGGGCGATGAGTCGGCCCAGGCCAAGCGCGTGCTGCGCCCGGAGCCCGATGCACCCAAGCTGCAGAAAGTGCTGGCTCAGTCCGGCGTCGGTTCGCGCCGTGACATCGAGCAGATGATCGAAGACGGTCGCATCTCCGTGAACGGCGAAGTGGCCCACATCGGCCAGCGCGTGTCCTTCGGCGACAAGATCGCCGTGGGCGGCAAGCCCATCCGCGTGCGCATCTCGCCACCGCCGGCCCGCATCCTGGCCTACCACAAGCCCGTGGGCGAGGTCGTCACCCATGACGACCCGCAAGACCGTCCGACCGTGTTCCGCCGCCTGCCGCGCCTGCAGCATGGCAAGTGGCAGTCGGTGGGCCGCCTCGACCTCAACACCGAAGGCCTGCTGCTGTTCACCAACTCGGGCGATCTGGCCAACCAGCTGATGCATCCGCGCTTCGGTGTGGAGCGCGAGTACGCGGTGCGTGTGCTTGGCACCCTCACGGCTCCTCAAAAGGCCAAGCTGCTGGAAGGCGTGGAGATCGAAGGTCAGGCGGCCTCGTTCAAGTCCATCGAAGAAGGCGGTGGCGAAGGCCTCAACCGCTGGTACCGCGTGGTGATCACCGAAGGCCGCAACCGCGAAGTGCGCAAGCTCTTTGACGCCGTGGGCCTGACCGTCAGTCGCCTGATCCGCGTGCGCTATGGCTCCATCGTGCTGCCGCACGGCCTCAAGCGCGGCGTGTGGGCTGAGCTGGGTGAATCCGACGTGCGCGCCGTCAAGTACCTGGCCGGTGGCGATCGCCAGGATCAGGGTCAAGGGCAGGGCGGCCAGCAAGGCCAGGGCCGGCGCAATGACCGCAACGACCGGGATGACCGCCAGAACCGCAACGGGCAAGGCAACAACGGCAACAACAACCAGCGCGGTGGCCAGCAAGGCAAGTTCGGCAAGGACAAGTTCGGCCAGAACAATGGCCAAAATGGCCAGAACCAGCCGCGCGGCCAAGGCCCCCGTGGCAACAACAACGGCAACAACCAGGGCGGCCGTGGCCCGGATCGCCCGCAGCAGGCGCGCCCACCGCGGGATGACCGTCCGCCGATGGACCGCCGCCCGGAGGGTGATGACGACCACGACCACGTCGGGCCGATCCCCAACCCGCTGGAGCAGACCTTCGACCGTCGCTTCGCCAAGGGTTCCAAGCGGATCACGTCCGGCTTCGGGCGGCCTGACCAGCACGACCAGGGCCAGCGTGGTGGCAAAAAGACCGGCGGCGGGCCCCGTGAGCCGGATCCCTTGCAGACCTCGGTCGGCTACATCGGTGCTGACGCCTTCTTTGGCAACAAGGGCGGCGGCGGTGGTGGCGGTAACCGGGGCGGTGGTGGCCGTCGCCGCTGATTTCCTGCTTTCACCAACCTGATACTTACCCGCAGTACAATGCTGGGTTCTGTCCAAATAACCGAATTTCGGAGCAAATTTCCATGGCTATCGAACGCACTCTCTCGATCATCAAGCCCGACGCCGTCGCCAAGAACGTGATCGGTCAGATCGTCGCCCGTTTTGAAGGCGCCGGCCTGAAGATCGCCGCTGCCAAGCTGGTGCAACTGTCTCGCCAGGAAGCCGAGACCTTCTACGGCGTGCACAAGGAGCGTGGCTTCTTCAAGGACCTGGTCGACTTCATGGTCTCCGGCCCCGTGTTCGTGCAAGTGCTCGAAGGCGAAGGCGCCATCGCCAAGAACCGCGACCTGATGGGCGCCACCGACCCGAAGAAGGCCGAAAAGGGCACCATCCGTGCCGATTTCGCCGACAGCATCGACGCCAACGCCGTGCACGGCTCTGACGCCGCCGAGACCGCTGCTCAGGAAATCGCCTTCTTCTTCCCCGGCCTGAACGTCTACAGCCGCTGATCGCGGTCTGGAGCCATGTGCCATGAGTGCCGTCAACCTGCTCGACTTCGATCTTGAAGGGTTGGCGGCCTTTTGCGAACAACTGGGCGAAAAGCGCTTCCGCGCCGTCCAGCTGTTCCGCTGGATTCATCAAAAAGGCGCCACCGACTTCGACCAGATGTCGGATCTGGCCAAATCCCTGCGCGGCAAGCTGCAGGGCGTGGCCACGCTGGAGCGCCTGAAAGTCATCAGCGAACATGTGTCCGCCGATGGCACCATCAAATGGCTGTTTGACGTGGGCGGCGGCAATGCCGTCGAGAGCGTCTACATCCCAGAGGATGACCGCGCCACGCTGTGCATCTCCTCGCAGGCCGGCTGTGCCGTCGGCTGCCGGTTCTGCTCAACAGGGCATCAGGGCTTTTCTCGCAACCTGAGCACCGGCGAAATCATCGCCCAGCTCTGGCATGCCGAGCACACACTGCGCCAGCGTTTCAAGCGCGACGACCGCATCGTCAGCAACGTGGTGATGATGGGCATGGGTGAGCCGCTCCAGAACTACAACGCGCTGGTGCCCGCATTGCGCACCATGCTCGATGACCACGGTTATGGCCTGTCGCGCCGCCGTGTCACGGTGTCCACCTCAGGGGTGGTGCCGATGATCGAACGCCTCATGAAGGATTGCCCGGTGGCCCTGGCCGTGTCGCTGCACGCGCCGAACGATCCGCTGCGCGATGAACTCGTGCCGCTCAACCGCAAGTACCCCATCGCCGAACTGATGGCCACGTGCGTCGATTACCTCAGTGCCGCGCCACGTGATTTCATCACCTTCGAATACTGCATGCTCGACGGCGTCAACGACACCGACGAGCACGCGCGGGAACTCATTGCCCTGGTGCGCCACAAAGTGCCATGCAAGTTCAATCTGATCCCGTTCAACCCGTTTCCCCAGTCCGGGCTCAAGCGCTCGAACAACCCGCGCGTGCAGGCCTTCGCCCGCATCCTGGCTGACGCTGGTATCGTGACCACTGTTCGCAAGACGCGTGGCGATGACATCGATGCCGCATGTGGCCAGTTGGCCGGTGAGGTCCAGGACCGCACCCGCGCCAGCGAGCGCATGCTGCGCCAGCCCATCATGATCCAGGCCGCCGCCGTGGCGGACCGCAAGGCCTGATGCCGGGTGCCTCGTGCGCCTGTGCCGCGCGCTTCATCTTCAACGTCGAGTTCTAAGGAGTGCTTGGGATGCGGTATACCCCGTGGATGCAGGGGGGCTGGGCCCGGTTGGCGTGGGCCATCGCCGGGTTGATGACCCTGCTCGTGGTGGCGGGTTGCGCCGGTACGGGGGCGGGTGTTGGGCAAGCGCAGAGCCCGAGCACGCGTCAGGACATGACCAGCAGTGCTGCGGGACGTGACATCGTCACCTCGTCCGATGAAACCGAAGTGCGGCGTCGTGCACGCATTCGTCTTGAACTGGCTGGGGCCTATTTCGGCCGAGGCCAGCTCACCACTGCGCTGGATGAGGTCAAGCAGGCCATTGCACTGGATTCAAGCATGGGTGATGCCTACGAACTTCGCGGGCTGATTTACGATGCCATGAACGAACCCGGGCTCGCCGAGGAAAGCTATCGTCGGGCCATCCAGTTGGATGCGCGCAACGGCAGCGTGCTTCACAACTACGCATGGTTTCTCTGTCAGCGCCAGCAGTATGCCGACGCCGATGCCTACTTCGCTCGTGCGGCAGCGCTGCCCATGAGCGTGGCCCTGCCCAGGACGCTGATGGCCCGAGGGGTTTGCCAGATGCAGGCGGGCTTGCTGCCTCAGGCCCAGGAATCGCTCAAGCGCTCGTATGAACTCGAGCCTGGCAACCCTGTCACGGCGTTCAACCTGGCCTTGCTGTTGTACCGGACAGGTGATTATGACCGGGCGCGCTTTTACATCCGCCGCGTCAACAACCTGGCTGAGAGGGCCAACGCCGAGTCGCTGTGGCTGGGCATCCGCATCGAGCACAAGCTGGGCAATCTGTCTGCCCAGGACGATCTGGCAACCCAGTTGCGCAGCCGCTTCCCGAATGCCCGCGAAACCACGGCCTTGGATCTGGGACGTTTCGATGACTGACAACACACCGGCTTCTGGTGGCTCCGCGCCGGACAGCCCTACTACCCCTCCGTTTTCCTCCTTGAGGCAGGCGCGTCTTGACCGCGGGCTGACCCTGGAGGGCATGGCCTCGATGATCAAGGTCACGCCGGCCAAGCTGGAGGCCCTCGAGTCAGGGCGCTATCAGGATCTGCCTGATGCGGCTTTCACGCGTGCGTTGGCCATGGCGGTGTGCCGTGTATTGCGGATTGATCCCGCGCCGGTGCTGGCTGGCCTACCAGCCGCTCACCCCATCAGTTTGGCGGCCAGTGCCGCCAAACCCGTGCCCTTCGATGCGTCGCGCGCCAGCCTCAAGCTCAACCTGGACATGGCCCATCCCGGCATCCGCTGGTCGGCGATCCTGGCCCCTCGTTTCCTGGTCCCTCTGGGGGTGTTGCTGGCGGCGGCACTGCTGTACGTGTTTCCGTCTGATGTCGACTGGTCGGCCCTGTGGCCCAAGCATGAGGCCACGCCCGTGAGCGCAGAGCAGGGCGGGCACGCTGAAGCCGTGGCGCTGGGGGCTTCCCAGATCGTGGCTGAAGAGGTGGTGCCCAGTGTGGCGATCGTTGCTTCGGGCGCTTCTGCCGCCGAGGCCGTCGCGTCTCAGCCCTTGGGTACGCCGCTGGTCGCCACGGTCGATCCGGCTGCTTCAACCCCCATCGCAGCTGCAGAAGCCGCTTCCATGCCCGTGCTCACTGTTGAGCGCCGGCAGCCGGGCTCCATGCGTTCGGGCAGTGCGCTGGTCATGGTGTCCTTTGCCGACTCCTGGGTCGAGGTGCGCAACGGCAAGGGCGAGCGCCTCCTGTCACGCACCGTGGCCTCGGGCGAAACGGTCGGCATCGATGGCGACCCTCCTCTGTACGTCAAGATCGGCAATGCCTCGGGCATCCAGGTCAGCTACCTGGGTCATGCCATCGGCCTGGATCCCTACACCCGCAACAATGTGGCCCGGCTGGAGTTGAAGTCAACGCCATGAGCGACACATCCACCTCCATCTTTCCGTGTGCCGGGCAGCCCATTGAGGTCGCCCGCCCCGCGCCACGCCGCAGCCGCCAGGCCCGTGTGGTGTGGGGCTCTCGCATCGTCACCGTCGGTGGCGATGCGCCAGTGCGCCTGCAGTCCATGACCAACACGGACACGGTCGATGTCATCGGCACCGCCATCCAGGTCAAGGAGCTGGCCCTGGCCGGCTCCGAGATGGTGCGCATCACCGTCAACACGCCCGACGCGGCTCAGGCCGTTCCGCACATCCGCGAGCAGCTCGATCGCATGGGCATCGACGTGCCGCTGGTGGGTGATTTCCACTACAACGGCCACCGTCTGCTCACCGACTATCCGGAGTGCGCCAGGACCCTGTCCAAGTACCGCATCAATCCCGGCAACGTGGGCAAGGGCGACAAGAAGGACAAGCAGTTCGGCCAGATGATCGAAGCCGCGCTCAAGTACGACAAGGTCGTGCGCATCGGCGTCAACTGGGGCAGCCTCGACCAGGAACTGATGGCCCAGTTGATGGACGAGAACAGCCGTCGCGCCCAGCCCTGGGAGGCCCGTCAGGTCATGTACGAAGCCCTGGTCAGCTCGGCCCTGCAGTCGGCCAGCCTGGCGCAGCAGATGGGCATGGCGCCCGAGCAGATCATCCTGTCGTGCAAGGTCAGTGGCGTGCAGGATCTGATCAGCGTCTACCGAGCCCTGGCGCAGCGCTGCGACTACCCGCTGCACCTGGGCCTGACCGAGGCCGGCATGGGCACCAAGGGCACGGTGGCATCAAGCGCGGCCCTGGCCATCCTGCTGCAGGAAGGCATCGGCGACACCATCCGCGTCTCGCTCACGCCGCAGCCCGGCGAAGCCCGCACGCAAGAAGTTGTCGTGGCGGCCGAGATCGTGCAGGCCCTGGGCCTGCGCGTGTTCGTGCCCAGCGTCACTGCCTGTCCTGGCTGTGGCCGCACCACCAGCACCACCTTCCAGGAGCTGGCCAAGCAGATCGACGATTTCCTGCGTGCGCAGATGCCTGTCTGGCGTGCCAAATACCCTGGTGTCGAGGGCATGAAGGTGGCCGTGATGGGCTGCATCGTCAATGGTCCGGGCGAAAGCAAGCATGCCGACATCGGCATCAGCCTGCCGGGCAACGGCGAAGCGCCCTCCGCGCCGGTGTTCATCGATGGCGAGAAGGCCATGACGCTGCGCGGTGAGGGCATCGCGCAGGAGTTCCAGCAGATCGTCGAAAGCTACATCGCCAGGCGCTTCGGCACCGAAACCGTGAGCCAGCCGTGAATGACGCAGGCTGACGCGCCGAGAGCTGCCAAGCCTGAGACAATCACGGACCAACACAGAACCCGATCGAGCCGGCGCCGCCCTGAGGTGCCGGCCATTTTCTTTGACTCCATGGCCGAACAGCTCAAAGCCATCAAAGGCATGAACGACATCCTCCCGCCCCATTCGGCGCGGTGGGAGTGGCTGGAAGACACCGTGCGTGCGCTGATGCGCCGCTACGGCTACCAGAACGTGCGCGTCCCCATCGTCGAGCCCACCGCCCTGTTCGTGCGCGGCCTGGGCGAGGTGACCGACATCGTCGAGAAGGAGATGTACTCCTTCGAAGACAGCCTCAACGGCGACAAGCTCACGCTGCGGCCCGAGGGCACCGCTGGCGTGGTGCGCGCCATCAACGAACACAGCTTCCTGTACGAAGGCGGCAAGCGCCTGTACTACATCGGGCCGATGTTTCGGCACGAGCGCCCGCAAAAGGGCCGCTACCGCCAGTTCCACCAGGTTGGTGCCGAGGTGTTGGGCTTTGCCGGCCCCGATGTCGATGCCGAGACCATCCTGATGAGCGCTGCGCTGTGGCGTGACCTGGGCCTGGCTGTGGGCGATGACGTGCGCCTGGAGATCAACAGCCTGGGCCAGCCCGAAGAGCGCCGCGCCCACCGCGAAGCCCTGATCACCTACCTTCAGTCGCATGAAGCCCTGCTGGACGACGAGGCCCGTCGCCGCCTGCACACCAACCCGCTGCGCATCCTGGACACCAAGAACCCGGCCTTGCAAGCGGTGGTGGAGGGTGCCCCCCGCCTGATCGACTTCCTGGGCGAGGCTTCGTTGGCCCACTTCGATGCTGTCAAGCAGGCCCTGGATGCCGCAGGCATCGCCTACCGCGTCAACCCGCGTCTGGTGCGCGGCATGGATTACTACAACCTCACCGTGTTCGAGTGGGTCACCGAGCGGCTGGGTTCGCAAGGCACGGTCTGTGGCGGTGGCCGTTACGATGGCCTGATCGAGCAGCTCGGCGGCAAACCCGCCCCGGCCGTGGGTTGGGGCCTGGGCATGGAACGCCTGCTGCTGCTGCTCGAAGAGGTCGGCAAGGTGCCCGCACCCGTGGTGCCCGATGCCTTCGCCGTGGTGCTGGCAGGCACGCCGCTGCCTCAGGTGCTGGCCACGCTGGAAGCCTTGCGCGCGCAAGGCGTGTCGGTGTTGCTGAATCCGGCTGGCAAGGATGGCCCCGCGAGCCCGAAATCGCAGTTCAAGAAGGCCGATGCCAGTGGTGCCCGCTTCGCGCTGGTCTTCGGACCGGACGAGTTCTCTCGCGGCGAGGTGGCGATCAAGCCCTTGCGCGACGGGGGTGAACAGCGCCTGG
Source organism: Aquabacterium soli (assembly GCF_003933735.1). Taxonomy (GTDB): domain Bacteria; phylum Pseudomonadota; class Gammaproteobacteria; order Burkholderiales; family Burkholderiaceae_C; genus Aquabacterium; species Aquabacterium soli. Next base: position 278,051 of record NZ_RSED01000008.1, read on the forward strand.
CACCGCTGGCCGATGTGGCCGGCTGGGGCCCGGGCCTGCGCGCAGCAGGCTGAGCCGCCAGCGCAGCGATAATCCCTCCATTCATCACGCACTTCCAACCAATCTCGCACCGGAGACAGAGGATTCGATGGCCACCTACAACCTCGAACAACAAGAGCAGCTCGATCAGGCCAAGCACCTGTGGAAGAAGTACGGCAACCTCGTCACCTGGGTGCTGGTGATCGCGCTGGGCAGCTATGCCGCCTGGACGGGCTATCTCTACTGGCAGAACGACAAGGCTGCTAAGGCCGGTGGCCTGTACGAAGAGCTGGACCGGGCCGTGCTCGCAGGTGATGCCGACAAGGTCACCCGGGTCTTCAACGACCTGAAGGACAAGCACGCTGGCGCCACGTTCACGGAGCAGGGCGCCTTGCTGGCGGCCCGCGCCCAGACCGACGCAGGCAAGGCCGAACAGGCCCAGGCCAGCCTGCAATGGCTGGTGGACCATGGCAAGAACGACGATCTGGTGGCCGTGGCGCGCCTGCGCCTGGCCGGCCTGTTGCTCGACGCCAAGAAGTACGATGAGGCCCTCAAGCTGGTCGATGCCAAGCTGCCCGAAGAGTTCAAGCCCCTGGCCGACGACCGCCGCGGCGACATCTTGTCAGCCCAAGGCAAGAAGGCCGAGGCGCTGCAAGCCTACAAGGCCGCCTGGAAAGCCATGGACCCCAAGGTCGAATACCGCCGCTTCACCGAAGGCAAGCTCACCGCCCTGGGTGAGCCCCCTGAGGCTTCCGTGGTGCAGGGTGGTGGCAAGACGCTGCCCCCGGGTATCGCGCCCACACGCTGAGCGGGCCGCCCAGGCCCTTTCCTTTCACGAATTCACACCCTGATCATGACGAGACTGACAATGACATGGCGTGCCGGCGCTGTCCTGGTGGCCGCCGCCGTGCTGGCGGGCTGCGGTAGCTCTTCGAAGCCCACGCCCGCCTCACTGGAGTCCTTCACGCCCAGCCAGACCGTGCGCACCCTCTGGAGCGTGCGCGTGGGCAAGGCAGAAGGCCCCATGTCGATGGCTGTGAGCGCGGGTGCCGTGGCGGTGGCCAGCACCGACGGCCAGGTCGTCTCCATCGATCCGGCCACGGGCCGTGAGCGCTGGAAAGCCGACGTGGGCGCCAAGCTCAGCGCGGGCGTCGGCAGCGACGGGCGCTATGCCGCCGTCGTCACGGCCGACAACGAACTCGTCGTGCTCGATGGTGGCAAGCCCCTGTGGCGCGACCGCCTGCCGGGGCGCGTGATCACCGCGCCGCTGGTGGCCGGCGAGCGCGTGTTCGTGCAGTCGGTGGACCGCAGCGTGCGGGCCTACGATGCACAGGATGGCCGCTGGCTCTGGAACTTCCAGCGCCCCGGCACGGATCCGCTGGCCCTGGCCCAGTCCGGCGTGCTGGCCGCTTTCCGCGACACCCTAGTGGTGGGCGTCGGTTCGCGCCTGATCGGGCTGGACCCGCTGCGGGGCACGGTGCGCTCTGAAGCCAGCCTGGGCCTGCCCCGTGGCACCAACGAAGTCGAGCGCCTGTCTGATCTGGTCGGCCCGCCCGTGCGCAGCGACGATGACCTGTGCGTGCGCGCCTTCCAGTTGTCCGTGGGTTGCGTTGACATGAACCGCGGCGCGCTGCGGTGGTCACGCCCGCAGGCGGGTTACCAAGGCCTGGCCGCCGATGACCGCATCGTGGTGGGTGCCGACAGTGCAGACCGCCTGACCGCCTGGCGTGCCGAATCCGGTGAGGTCATCTGGCGCATCGACCGCTTCCAGCACCGTGCCTTGAGCACGCCCGTGCTGTGGGGCGGCCTGATCGCCGTGGGCGACTACGACGGCCAGCTGCATGTTCTCTCGTCCAGTGATGGCCGCACCGTGGCCCGTGTGTCACTGGATGGCGCCCTCAGTGGCGCTCCCAAGGTCGTGGATGGCACCCTGCTGGTGCCTACCCGCGATGGAACCCTATACGCGCTGCGGGCTCAATAAGCCCGGCAGCCTGATCCCACCGAATGAAACCCGTCATCGCGCTGGTCGGCCGCCCCAACGTCGGCAAATCAACGCTGTTCAACCGCCTCACCAAGAGCCGTGACGCCATCGTGGCGGACTACGCCGGCCTCACACGCGATCGCCACTACGGCGAGGGACGCCAGGGCGCGCGCGAGTACATCGTCATCGACACTGGCGGCTTTGAGCCCGACTGCACGGAGGGCATCTTCAAGGAGATGGCCAAGCAGACGCGCCAGGCCGTGGCCGAAGCCGATGCAGTCATCTTCGTGGTCGATGTGCGCGGCGGCCTGTCCGCTCAGGATCACGACATCGCCAACTACCTGCGCACCGCCAACAAGACGGTGCTGCTGGCGGCCAACAAGGCCGAAGGCATGCAGGATGCGCCCCAGCTCGCCGAGTTCTATGAGCTCGGCATTGGCGAGCCCATTCCCATTTCATCGGCGCACGGGCAGGGCATCCGCAGTCTGCTCGACATGGCGCTGGACACGTTCTTCGGCACCGAAGACGATGACGAAGAGCTGATCGAGGACGACACCGACCGCCCGGTGCGCCTGGCCGTGGCCGGCCGTCCCAACGTCGGCAAGTCCACGCTGATCAACACCTGGCTGGGTGAAGAGCGCCTGGTGGCCTTCGACATGCCCGGTACCACGCGGGACGCCATCAAGGTGCCTTTTGAGCGCCAGGGCCAGCGTTTCGAGCTGATCGACACCGCCGGCCTGCGCCGCAAGGGCAAGGTCTTCGAAGCCATCGAGAAATTCTCGGTCGTCAAGACGCTGCAGGCCATCGCCGATGCCAATGTGGTGCTGCTGCTGATCGACGCCACGCAGGGTGTGACCGATCAGGACGCCCATATCGCCGGCTTCGTGCTCGAATCGGGCCGCGCCGTGGTGGTGGCCATCAACAAGTGGGACGCGGTGGATTCCTACCAGCGCGAGATGCTGCAACGCTCCATTGAAACGCGCCTGGCTTTCCTGAAGTTCGCGCCCGTGCTGCACATCTCGGCCATCAAGCGCCAAGGCCTGGGCCCGCTGTGGAAGGCCATTGCCGATGCCTGGGCCTCGGCCAGCTGCAAGATGTCCACGCCGGTGCTGACCCGCCTGCTGCAAGAGGCCGTGCAGTTCCAGCAGCCCCAGCGCGGCGGCATGTCCCGCCCCAAGCTGCGCTACGCCCACCAGGGCGGCCAGAACCCGCCGATCATCGTCATCCACGGCAACGCGCTGGAGCATGTCTCCGAGAGCTACAAGCGCTATCTTGAGGGCCGCTTCAGGGCGCACTTCAAGCTCACGGGCACCCCCTTGCGGATCGAGATGAAGCTCTCGTCAAACCCCTTTACCGAGAAAGAATGAGTCGGTCATTCGGGGTTTTCTCTTAAACCGTGCGCAATAGGCTACATTTGACCCACGCCGGGCGAATTCGAGTCAGGCGTCGCCTCAGGATCGGGCCAAGACCCTGCCGCAAATGCGGATGCAGCCTGTGCTAAGGTGTCTTTTCTCAAACTTCTTATCACGGAGCATATCGTGAGCAATAAAGGGCAACTTTTACAAGACCCGTTTCTGAACCTTCTGCGCAGAGAGCACGTGCCAGTGTCCATTTATTTGGTCAACGGCATCAAGCTGCAGGGGCAGATCGAATCTTTCGATCAATACGTCGTCCTGCTGCGCAATACCGTGACCCAGATGGTCTACAAGCACGCCATTTCCACGGTGGTGCCGGGCCGCTCGGTCAACTTCCACGCTGCTGAAGACGGCGACGCCTGAGCGTTGCGTCAGACGCCAATTGGTTTTTCCAATCCACCAGATCAGACCCAAGCCCGATACGCTTTGACATCTTCAGTGCCGTTCGAGCATGCCCCCGGCGGCCCTCCCAGGGTCGTGCTGGTGGGGGTCGATCTGGGCAAGGGGTCATCCTTTGATCCCACCCTCGATGAACTTGCCTTGCTGGCCGAATCGGCTGGCGATGCGCCGGTGGCGCGCGTCATTGCACGCCGCAAGGCCCCCGATGCCGCGTTCTTCGTAGGCTCGGGCAAGGCCGACGAGATCAAGCACCTGGTGGCTGATCAAGGGGCGCAGGCGGTCATTTTCGATCAGGCCCTGTCGCCTGCGCAGCAGCGCAACTTGGAGCGCCATCTGGGCGTCGAAGTGCTCGACCGCACCTCCCTGATCCTTGAGATCTTCGGTGACCGCGCCCGCAGCCACGAAGGCAAACTCCAGGTCGAACTGGCCCGTCTGGGCTACCTGGCGACCCGGCTCGTGCGCCGTTGGTCCCACCTTGAGCGCCAACGCGGCGGGGTGGGGCATCGCGGTGGCCCTGGCGAAACGCAGATCGAGCTGGACCGCCGCATGATCGACCAGCGCATCAAGTCGCTCAAGCAGCAACTGATCAAGGTCAAGCGCCAGCGCAACACGCAGCGCCGTGGCCGTGAGCGCACCGGCACCTTCCGCATCTCGCTGGTGGGCTACACCAACGCGGGCAAGTCCACGCTGTTCAATGCCCTGACCAAGGCCGGCACCTACGCGGCTGACCAGCTCTTCGCCACGCTGGACACCACCGTGCGCCAGCTCTATCTGGCGCAGGCCGAGCGCANCACCGTGCGCCAGCTCTATCTGGCGCAGGCCGAGCGCAGCGTCACCATTTCCGACACCGTGGGGTTCATCCGCGATCTGCCGCACACGCTGGTCGAGGCCTTCGAGGCCACCCTGCAGGAGGCTACCGAGGCCGATGTGCTGTTGCATGTTGTCGACGCCGCCAGCCCCGTGCTGCTCGAGCAGATGGCAGAAGTTCAGCGCGTATTGAACTCCATCGGTGCCGCAGGGATCCCACAGGTGCTGGTGTTCAACAAGTGCGACGCGCTGCCCGAGCATCAGCACCCCCGCCATGACCGCGACATTTTCGAGATGCCCGACGGCACCCACGCGTTGCGCGTGTTTGTCAGTGCCCTGACGGGCGAGGGGCTCGATGTGTTGCGCGAAGTGCTCTCGCAGTCGGCCATTTCCGGCCTGGGCGATGCAGAAGCAGGCTTTTCAGCCGACTTCTCACCGATCGCCATGCACAATCATGAACTCGAGGCCCCGTCGGAGGATGACGCGGCCCATCACCAAGAATCGTTCGAAAATGGACATGCACAACGCTGAGACAAGCCCAGCCCAGGCGGCACCGCGCACCGGCCTTCGTGTCGTGGCGTCGGCCGCGGCGCTGGCGGCGGGTTTCCTGACCGGGGTGGTCACGCGCCTGGTGTGGCGCTCGACGCACCGCCTGTACCGCGTGCTGCCCGGCGTGGCCGGTGCCAGCACCAGCGAGAACCGCCGGGACGAAGGCCCGCCTGATCTCGACGAACTCTGGCGCGATTTCAACCGCAAGCTCAGTGGCCTGTTCTCGGGCCGCGGTGGTGATGGCGGCAACAACAACGGCAGCAGCAACGGCCCCGGCGGCAGCATGTCGCCGGATCCGACCGGTGCCGGCATCGGCATCGGCCTGGTGGCCGGTCTGGTGGTGCTGGTCTGGCTGGGCAGTGGTTTCTTCATCGTGCAGGAAGGCCAGCAGGCCGTGGTGATGTCCTTCGGGCGCTACAGCCACACCTCCGATGCCGGCTTCCAGTGGCGCGGCCCTTACCCGTTCCAGAGCCACGAGATCGTCAACGTCACGCAGCTGCGCTCGCTCGATGTCGGCAGTGCCACGGTAGAGCAGGGCACAGGCCTGCGCGATTCGTCCATGCTCACGCGCGACGAGAACATCATCGATATCCAGTTCACGGTGCAGTACCGCCTGGCCGACGCCAAGCAGTACCTGTTCGAGAACCGCAACTCCGATGAGGCCGTCAAGCAGGCCGCCGAATCGGCCGTGCGCGAGATCGTCGGCACCAGCACGATGGACTCGGTGCTCTACGAGAAGCGCGACGCCATTTCCATCGATCTGTCCAAGTCCGTGCAGGCCCAGCTCAACAAGATCAAGGCTGGCGTGACGGTGGTCAACATCAATGTGCGCAGCGTGCAGGCCCCCGAGCAGGTGCAGGCCTCGTTCGACGACGCGGTCAAGGCGGGCGCCGACCGTGAGCGCCTGAAGAACGAAGGCCAGGCCTACGCCAACGACGTGATCCCCAAGGCCCAGGGCACGGCGGCGCGCCTGCGTGAAGAAGCTGCCGGTTATGCCGCCCGCGTGGTGTCGCAGGCCGATGGTGATGCGCAACGCTTTCGCTCGGTGCTGGCCGAGTACCAGAAGGCCCCGGGCGTGACCCGCGACCGTCTCTACATCGACAGCATGCAGCAGGTCTACAGCAATGTGACCAAGGTTCTGGTTGATTCGCGCCAGGGCTCGAACCTGCTGTACCTGCCGCTCGACAAGCTGTTGCAGGCCAGTGGTGCGAATCCCCCGGCTGGCAGCGCCCAGTCCCCTGCCGCCGGTACGGCCGCGGTGCCGGAGTCGACCACGACCGTGCCGTCATCCAGCCCGGCCGCGGCTGTTGACCCCCGCTCGCGCGAGAACCTGCGCAGCCGTGACCGCGACGCCCGCTGAGCCCCAAGGAAACCCGACATGCACCGCATTGGCATCATCGTGGTCGGCATCCTGCTGGCCCTCATCATCCTCGCATCCACCCTGTTCGTGGTGGATCAGCGGCAGTTCGCCGTCGTCTATGCCCTGGGCGAGATCAAGGACGTGGTCAGCGAGCCTGGCCTGAAGTTCAAGCTCCCGGCGCCGCTTCAGAACGTCGTCGTGCTCGACCGCCGCACTCAGACGCTCGACAGCCCCGAGTCCAAGCCCATCTTCACGGCCGAGAAGAAGAGCCTGGTGATCGACTGGCTGCTGAAGTGGCGCATCACCGACCCCAAGCTCTTCATCCGCAACCTCGGCACCGACATGCGCAATGCCGAGAACCGGCTGAGCCCGATCGTGCAGGCCGCGCTCAACGAAGAGGTCACGCGCCGCACCGTGGGGGCCGTGCTGTCCACCGAGCGCGAGAAGGTCATGCAGGGCATCATTTCCCGCCTGTCCGACGACGCCAAATCCTTTGGCATCGAGATCGTCGACGTGCGCATCAAGCGCGTGGACTTCTCCGTCAACATCACCGATGCGGTGTACCGCCGCATGCAGTCCGAGCGCCAGCGCGTGGCCAACGAGCTGCGTTCGCAAGGCACGGCCGAGGGTGAAAAGATCCGCGCCGATGCCGACCGCCAACGCGAAATCATCGTGGCCGAAGCCTACCGCGATGCGCAGAAGCTCAAGGGTGATGGCGATGCTAAGGCATCGGCCCTGTACTCCGATGCGTTCGGTCGTGATCCGCAGTTCGCCCAGTTCTACCGCAGCCTCGAGGCTTACCGCAGCACCTTCCGCAGCAAGTCGGATGTGATGGTGGTGGACCCGAGCAGCGACTTCTTCAAGGCCATGCGCGGCGCCGGCACCGGCGGCAAGTAAGCGCTTCAGTTCGGTTCTGCTGCCATGGCCGATGCCTTCTGGCTGGCCCTGGCCCTCGTCCTGGTGATCGAGGGCCTGCTGCCCATGATCAATCCCGCCGCGTGGCGCAGGGTCTTTGAACAGGCCCTGCAACTCGACGACGCGCAACTCCGTCTGGTGGGCATCAGCAGCGTCTTGTGCGGACTGCTGCTCATCTGGTTGCTGGGGTGAGGGTGGTCGGATACCCTGAACCCCGGTAGAATCCCGCTTTTAACCCCCACTCGATTTTTTATGTCGTCTGCTTGGCTGTTGCCAGAGCACATTGCTGACGTCTTGCCTGCGCAAGCCCGTCGCGTGGAAGAACTGCGCCGTGTCTGGCTGGACGCGGCGCGTGGCTACGGCTACGAGCTGGTGATGCCGCCGCTGCTGGAGCATCTCGATTCGCTGCTGTCGGGAACCGGCCATGCGCTGGATCTCAAGACCTTCAAGCTGGTCGACCAACTCAGCGGCCGCACGCTGGGCGTCCGCGCCGATGCCACCCCCCAGGTGGCCCGCATCGATGCCCACCTGCTCAACCGCGAAAGTCTGACGAGGCTGTGCTACTGCGGCCCGGTGCTGCACACGCGCCCCGCCAGCCCGCAGGCCAGCCGCGAGCCCTTGCAGCTGGGCGCCGAGATCTACGGCCATGCCGGGCTTGAAGCCGATCTGGAGGTCACCGAGCTGGCCCTGGAAGGTCTGCAGGCCTCCGGCCTGTGCGGTCTGGTGATCGACCTGGCCGACGTGCGCCTGGTGGAAGGCGTGCTGGCCGGCTTGGGTCTGCCCGAGCTGGATGAGGCCACCCACACCGCCGTGGTCACCGCGCTCACGGCCAAGGATGTCGGTGCCCTGCGCGAGCTGGCCGCCCAGGGCGCGCTGGCCTCCGCGCCCCGCGCCGCCGAGGTGCTGGTCACGCTCACCACGCTTTACGGCGACGATGCGATCCTGGCGCAGGCGCGTGCCGTGCTGCCTTCGCACCCGCTGGTGGCATCGGCCCTCGACGACCTGGCCTGGCTGTCGGCGCAACTGCGCCAGGCTCAGCCGGGGCTGCGTGTCGGCTTCGACCTGTCCGATCTCAGCGGCTACGCCTACTACAGCGGCACCCGCTTCGCCATCTATGCCGAAGGCCTTGCCGACGCCCTGGTGCGCGGCGGCCGCTACGACGAGGTGGGTGCCGTCTTTGGCCGTCGTCGTCCTGCCGTGGGCTTCAGCCTCGACCTCAAGATCCTCGCCGAGGTGCTCGCCAGCCGTCAGGGTCTGGCCGTGCGCGCGGCAGTGCGTGCTCCCTGGGGTGAAGATCCCGCCTTGCGCCAGGCTGTGCGCGCGCTTCGCGGGCAGGGCCACACGGTGGTGTGCGTGCTGCCCGGACATGAACACGACGTCCAAGAATTCGACTGCGACCGGGAACTGGCGCAGATCGACGGACGCTGGCAAGTGCGCGCTCTCTGACGGCTTCTCGTCAGACGCGCACTGCCATTCCCCATTCGCGAAACAGGAATCCCCGCCATGCAAAGCTCTCAAGCGCCGGCTCGTCCCGCCAATGCACCTGCCCGCAACGTCGTGGTCGTCGGCACCCAGTGGGGTGACGAAGGCAAGGGCAAGGTCGTCGACTGGCTGACCGACCATGCTGCCGCCGTCGTGCGTTTCCAGGGGGGGCACAACGCTGGCCACACCCTGGTCATCAATGGCAAGAAAACGGCGCTGCAGCTGATCCCCTCGGGCATCATGCGCGAGGGCGTGGCCTGCTACATCGGCAACGGCGTGGTGGTCGACCCGACCCACCTGCTGTCCGAGATCGAGCGCCTGGAAGCCGCCGGCCTGAACGTTCGTTCGCGCCTGTTCATCAGCGAATCCTGCCCGTTGATCCTGCCCTTCCACGTCGAGGTGGACAAGGCCCGCGAGGCCCTGCGTGAAACCAGCGGTAGCGGCAAGATCGGCACCACCGGCAAGGGCATCGGCCCGGCCTACGAAGACAAGGTGGCCCGCCGTGCCCTGCGCGTGCAGGATCTGAAGCACCCGGATCGTTTCGCCAAGAAGCTGCGTGAGCTGCTGGATCTGCACAATTTCGCGCTCGTGGGCTACCTCAAGGGCACGGCGCTCGAGTTCCAGCCCATCTTCGACCAGGCCATGAAGGCGGCCGAGCAGATCCTGCCCATGCTGGCCGACGTCGGCGTGCAGATCCATGGCCACAACGTGGCCGGTGGCAGCGTGCTGTTCGAAGGCGCGCAAGGCACGCTGCTGGACATCGACCATGGCACCTACCCCTACGTCACGTCGAGCAACTGCGTGGCCGGCAATGCTGCCGCTGGTTCCGGCGTGGGTCCGGACAAGCTGCACTACATCCTGGGCATCACCAAGGCCTACACCACACGCGTGGGCAGCGGCCCCTTCCCGACCGAGCTGGACTGGGAAACGCCCGATACCGTGGGCTACCACCTGTCCACCGTGGGCCAGGAGCGCGGCACCGTGACGGGCCGTGCCCGCCGCTGTGGCTGGCTGGACGCCGCAGCGCTCAAGCGTTCGGTGCTGATCAACGGCATTTCGGGCCTGTGCATCACCAAGCTCGATGTGCTTGATGGCCTGAAGGAAATCAACGTCTGCACGGGCTACCTGCTCAATGGCCAGCGCGTCGACATCCTGCCGCTGGACGCTGACGAGATCGTGGCCTGCGAGCCCATCTATGAAACCTTCCCGGGCTGGGAGGGCACGACCTTCGGCATCACCGAGTGGGACAAGCTTCCCGCCAACGCGCGCGCCTACCTGGAGCGTGTGCAGGCCTTCATCGGTGCACCCATCGACATGGTGTCCACCGGCCCCGACCGCGACCACACCATCCTGCTGCGCCATCCCTACAAGGGCTGAGCGGGGCACTTCCCATTTTTCCCCACCCCCGCATTTCCCAAGGAGTCCCCATGCTCACCGACGATGGCAAACACCTGTACGTGTCCTGGGAGGAGTATCACCAGCTCACCGAGCGCCTGGCGCTGAAGGTGTATTCCTCCGGATGGGAGTTTGACCAGATCCTGTGCCTTGCCCGTGGCGGCATGCGCCCTGGCGATGTGCTGTCGCGCATCTTCGATCGCCCGCTGGGCATCATGTCCACCAGTTCCTACCGTGACGATGGCGGCACCCTGCAAGGGCGCCTGGACATGGCCAAGTACATCACCATGCCCAAGGGTGAGTTGGCCGGCCGTGTGTTGCTGGTCGATGACCTGGCTGATTCCGGTGTGACCTTGCGTGCCGTGGTCGAGCGCCTGCGCGGCATGCCGGCCATCACCGAACTGCGCTCGGCGGTGATCTGGACCAAGGGGGTGTCGAGCTACACGCCGGATTACTACGTGGAGACGCTGCCCACGAGCCCCTGGATCCACCAGCCGTTCGAAGAGTACGACACGCTGCGTCCGGAGGCACTGCTCAAGCGGTACCAGGTCTGATGCCAGGCTGGGCTGAGAGGCTCATGATTTGAAAGGCAGCCTTCGTGGCTGCCTTTTTCTTGGGGCTGTGCTTCGGGCTTTCAGCAAGCGCTTGAGTATCCGCGCGCCATCAAGACAAAAGCCGCATGATCT
>NZ_RSED01000080.1 GCF_003933735.1 Aquabacterium soli
TTTTCTGCAGCCTCGTTAGGCGCTACAAGAGTAAGAGACCAATGAGCAAGCCCCGCGACGACTCCGGACTCTGGACCATTCACGGCTTCGTAGAACTGGCTGTACGTATGGGCCTGATCTCTGGCGCGGCCTTCTCGGCAGCTCTCGGCCAGCTGCTTCTTGCTACGGCGCTACTGGCACTGGCGGCAGGCATCTTCTTAAGGTTCAAACGTCGACCAAAAAAATGATCCGCGCAGCCTTGAACACCCTGACAGAGTTCTTTCTTCACGTCGCATCAGTTCTTGCCATCGTCGGGCTCCTTCCATGGCCGATTGATGCACGCATCGGAACCGCCTTGCTGCATTCACTCGCTGTCATGTATCTTCAAAGCCGCTGGCCTTTTCATGCATGGCGCTATCTGCTTCTGTCCAGTAGCGCCCTCGCTGTTGCCTACGCGGCCGCCATGTACGCTCAAGGGCCAGCCAAACTACTCGCTAAAACTTTTGGCATCGCTGCCATGCAACCATTAGCCAACAGCTTGCCATCGGCGGGCGCGCCTAACTGGGCGTATATGGACTCCCCCACGAAGGCAAGAGGCTGACTGAATGGTTGGCAACCAAAGGAAGGCCTGCAGTCGTAT
>NZ_RSED01000081.1 GCF_003933735.1 Aquabacterium soli
CATATACGACCAGTTAGGCCGCTGCGCGAAGGCAGAGTGTTGAGTTTGCTGTTTGAATTCAAGCTAATTTTGCTACCCATGCTTCAACCTCCTGTATGTTTGGAACGCCGAGATGGTCTTTGACCGACTGTAGGCCAAGCAGAACGGCTACGCGATGATTGCCTTCTATTACGTCGAAGCGGCCGTTTCGTTCGAGCAGTACGATGGTACTTGGCAAGGCTTGGTGTTCGATGGCGTATGCCATGACGGAGGCAAAGCGTTCCCTCGTGTTGGGAATGTAATGAGACATTATGTTTTCTTGCTTCAAAACACTTGCCTCGTAGAGAAGCATAGCCGTCCGGCGCGATGCTAGCGATAACGCTTCGGCTGTCAGAGAGACACGCCGTTTGGACCACTTGAGCTGACTCCAGAAGTGCAGCGACTCGCCGAACAAGAAACCTTCCCATTCGTCGCCCTCCGGGGGCCATCCGTTTTGCCTGATACGGTCATTGAGCCACAGCGCAAATACCTCATCGGGAACGCTTGGTAACGCCAACTTCGCTATGGCAAAGGTCTGTTCGGGTGTGCTCATCAAAGAGGCCTAACGAGGCTGCA
>NZ_RSED01000082.1 GCF_003933735.1 Aquabacterium soli
GGCGGCTACTTGATTTTCCCAGTTGGATCTGATCTTATTGACACATTCGCTGCTAGCTACCACCGCATCATTCAAAAGAGACGAGATTGCGGCAAGAGCTTGAGTGATTGTCTGGTCGATATTGACTAGTTCTCCATTAACGCAGACGCGGACTTGGAGAAGATTCAATGGGTTCAATACTACGCATTTGGGGAGAACATTTGCTAGGTTTCCTTGAACCAAGGCGAGTTGGTTCAGTTTGACTCTAGCTTGTCCTAATTGTGGAAGTACTCTACATGATTGAATTTCTGATTGGTTCAATGCAGACACACTAGCACCTACAGCTGAGACACACGAATCGATATTTTTTCCTGCTGCCTTGGCTTCGGCTACTGCTGCATCTACCACGTTGCTCAATTGCACAAGGAGGTCGGTGATGTTCGAGGTCCCGATGGCGATATTGGCTTCCACAGCTCCATTACTCTTGCCAAACTGCATATTGCTGAGGCCAACATTGATTCCTAATGATCTTTGACGCTCTCCTATCAGTGCTGATAATGCTGCATTGATATCAACAGTCTGAGATGCTGCGACCTGTAAAAAGGCCACAACT
>NZ_RSED01000083.1 GCF_003933735.1 Aquabacterium soli
TACGCCAACAAGGGCACGCGCCTGACGCAGGTGGGCAACAGCCTGGAAGGGCTGGAGTTCGTGACGCCGCCGGAACCCGGCGTGGCGCCCACGGCGGCCGACCTGGCCGAGACGCCCGAGACGCAGCGCACGGCGGCCATCAAGGCCAAGGCGCTGGAGCTGGGCAACAACCCGGTGAACATCCAGAACTGGGTGCGCAACAACGTGGAGTGGGTGCCGACCTGGGGCGCCATCCAGAGCGCGCAGGACACGCTGGACAAGAAGCGGGGCAATGCGATCGACATCGCCAGCCTGGAGATCGCGCTGCTTCGTGCGGCGAAGATCCCGGCGCGCTACCAGTTCGGCACGATCGAGCTGCCGGCCGAGCAGGTGATGAACTGGGTGGGCGGGGTGAGCAAGCCGGAGGCCGCGCAGCAGCTGCTGGGGCAGGGCGGCATCGCCAACCGGGGGTTGATCGAGGGCGGCCGGATCAGCAAGATCCGCATGGAGCACGCCTGGGTGCAGGCCTACGTGAACTGGCTGCCCAGCCGGGGGGCCAAGCAGGGCAGCGCCACGCAGCATCCCAGCCCGCAAGGCCAGCGCAATGC
>NZ_RSED01000084.1 GCF_003933735.1 Aquabacterium soli
CTTGACCAAACGGTTAGGCTGGTGCGCGAAGACAGATTTGGGAAGCCAGTACTAGGCTTGGAATCGGTGGCAGCCATTATCAATCCTGAAAAGCTTAGTCGGACAAGGGTGAAAAGTGGCTCGGCGTGGCTGAAAATATAAGGAATGCACAATTTTCTAATATGCTACCCAGTTGTTTGAGTTTGGGTAAATGCTCACGCTAATATGCCTCGCAAATACTGAACTTCCATCCTGGGATTTGCCATTTTTGATTATTTTGTGCGCAATGGTGAAGCTTTGCTTTTCTATCGTCTGAGCCGTCAAGGTGCCAATTTCCGCCCCAGGGATAGAAAACTTTTTGTGCTCAGTGGTTGTCCCTTGGATGGGCGGCTGTCCGCGCAGCATAAACATGTAAGTAACAGGTGCTGCTTGCGATGCTTCTATAACAAGTGTAGAACTTTGATCGTCAAGATTTGGCCCTATTAAAGAACTATAGGCTCCGAACGATGCTATTCCCAAGACAAAGGAAATGATGTATGGGTAAATTTTCATAAGTGGACTGCAAGGAGCCTAACG
>NZ_RSED01000085.1 GCF_003933735.1 Aquabacterium soli
GGAGACACACCATGCGCACCAAGAGCCTGTTGACCGAAGCCAAGCAAATCGAACGTGCCGTCACCCTGATCAACCTGGGTGCCCGTTTGCAAGTGCTGGAGTCGGAGACCGACATGTCCTATGAGCGCCTGCTGCGTCTGTACAAGGAAGTGTCCGGCAAGTCGCCATCGAAGGGCCAACTGCCGTTCTCGACCGACTGGTTCATGACCTGGCAGCCCAACATCCACGCCAGCCTGTTCCTCAACATCCACGAGTACCTGAACAAGGCCGCCGAGATCGACGAGATCGACACCGTGATCAAGGCCTACCAGCTGTACCTGGAGCAAACGCAATCCCAAGGCCTGGAGCCCCTGCTGTCGGTGACCCGCGCCTGGCGTCTGGTCAAGTTCATCGACAACGGCATGCTGACCATGACCAAGTGCTCCAAGTGCAGCGGCCACTTCGTGACCCACCCCCATGAGATCCCCCGCCACTTCGTGTGCGGCCTGTGCAACCCGCCGGCACGTGCCGGCAAGGGCAAGGCCTCCGGTGGCAT
>NZ_RSED01000086.1 GCF_003933735.1 Aquabacterium soli
TTTCGAGAACACCAGCCATTACTATTCGTTAGTCACCGATGAACAACCCCAAGCAGTCAAGGACACGAAGCGCGCGCGAGCATTTGAACAATGTGAAGTGCAGCTACATGAACGACACACGGTGGCATGCGGTACTTCCCACGCTCGCATTGCATCAAGTTCCGGCAAGAATCAAACTGCTCTGGGATGAATACTCAAATGTTGCAAACCCAGGCGCAGAAGTCATCACGGGCTACGATAGTTACGGAAAACCTAATGCGCTTGGCCCACAAATCGCGTTCAATGTAACTGGCCGATACTGGGAATGCACAGCGATCGGACCGTTTCTTCCAAGTGACATTGAATGGCTAGCTGTGCAAACAGAGAAGTTCACCGAGCTCTCCATGAGCCTTCCAGCAAATTTGCAAATCGTTCTTGCTGGCGAGGAATCGGTCATCATTGGCTATGAGTTCATGCCATCCTAATGTTTTTTAATGCACAGATGCAGCCTT
>NZ_RSED01000087.1 GCF_003933735.1 Aquabacterium soli
CGCGCCAACCCAAGGGCCAGGCAAACAGTCTTCACTGCTCGTCCTTTGGCAACAAGGGCGAGCGCGCAATCCACTTTTTTTCGGCCGCGTACTCCACCGCTTCCTTGAGGATCTCGTTCTCCAAGGTCTTCTTGCCCAGCACGCGCTGCAGCTTGGCAATCTCGGCCCGGGCTGCTGCGAGTTCCGATGCTGGCACCACGGACTCGCCGGCCGAGACAGCCACCAATGCTCCCTGCCGATCAAGCTTGCGCCACTGGAACAGCAGGCCGGCTGACACGCCGGCCTCTCGCGCTACCAGCGAGACTGACATGCCGGGCTCATAGGTGCGCCGCACCAGAGTCGACTTCTCTTCGATGGACCAGCGCCGGCGGCGTTGATCGGTAGTGATGACCTCTATGGTCTCTGTACGCCTAGTCATACTCACAGTCCTATTCCTATCCGTAAGATAAGCGATAGTCCGTGTCCAGTGAATCAGGGGGGCGTTTCA
>NZ_RSED01000088.1 GCF_003933735.1 Aquabacterium soli
TCTGAACTAAGGCGTTAGGCCCCTACGAACTCGCGCGCCATGACTCCAGCAGCCAAAGCAATACTTGCAATCACAGGCTTGGTGACGACGCTCGTCGTCTTTGCACTAGCAAGCCGCGCGCGCAAGGACGAGCAGGCACATCTTCTACGAAATGGCGTTCGCGTAACCGGCACAGTACTCTCCATCAGCCGCGAGAGCGATCGTGCCGGCATGCCAATGGTCATGCGGTATCAGTTCACTCCAGAAGGGCAAAGCAACGTCATTCAAGGGCAATGCCCCGCAAGTGTCTTCAGCCCATACAAGCCAGGTGATACCGCCGTCGTTTGCTACAACAAAGCACTTCCATCAAGTTCAGTTATCTTGTCTCCGAAAGGCAAGCCGCTATGAACGCCAATCCAGGCGCGGATTGACACATGAAGTGCAACACCCAGCCTTCGCTCCCCAGCCTAACTGTTTGGTCAA
>NZ_RSED01000089.1 GCF_003933735.1 Aquabacterium soli
GTCGGCCGACTCGATCGCAGCCACCTGGGCCGTCGTCAGTACCGCCGTTTGTGTGCTGCTCAAGGCCGCGAGCTGTGCGGATGTCAACGCCACCACATCGGCAGTCTCGACTGAGGGCACCTGGACCGTGGTGAGCGCCGCGGCTTGCGCGGTGCTCAGCGCGGCCACTTGCGCGGTTTCCAGCGCCACCACCTGGCTGGTGGTCAGGGACTGGATCTGGGCCGTAGACATGGCACGGATCTGTGCCGTGCCCAGCGCGGCCAGGTCAGCCGTCTCGAGCGCAGCGACCTGGGCGGTGCTCAGGGCAGCCACCTGCGCGGTGCTCAGAGCAGCGGCCTGCTCGGTCGTCAGCGCCACGATGGCGTCAGTGCCCAGACCACGCACGGCGGCGGTGCTCAAGGCCTTGATGTCAGCGGTTTCAATCGCTGCAACCTGGGTCGTGGTCAAGGCAGCTGCTTGC
>NZ_RSED01000009.1 GCF_003933735.1 Aquabacterium soli
GGAATTTGCCCTACAGAACGCATGAAAAGCCGGGGCAAGGCCGCCCAGACAAAAGCGCTGCAAACACAGGGCGTTTCCGCATCGCGGGGCAGGCTACCGATCAGGCGGTTCCGGGGGTGTGGCGCATCCCACTTCTTAGGGGGATGCTCCAAGTGTGCCCAGGCGTGATCTGCATGGTATTTTCAACGCCTTGCGCCACCGCCACTCAAGAGCCCCGCCATGCCGATCATCGACCTGCCAGCCGAACTCACCAAGAGCTTCTGGGACAAGAAGAAAGGCGCGCTCGATGGCGCCGGGCTGGACGACACCCTCAAGGCCTTTCAGAAGAAGCACGAGGCCGTGGACTGGCCCAAACTGGCCGAGGGCTGGAGCAAGGCCGCGGGCAAGGACCCGTCCAAGCTCAAGGCCCTGCATGAGGCCCTGGACAAGCTCTACCGGGCCAAGGCCTCGCCGCTCAAGCTCGAGGCCACTGCCCTGGCCAGCGCTGCCGACAAGGCCGCCAAGGCCAAGGATGCGGCCAAGCCCCGCAAGGATGCCTGCACGCTGATCGCCAAGGAGGCGCTGGCCTATGCCAAGGCCGTGGGCGCAGGGCTCGATGCGCTGGAGCAGGAGCTTGTCACCGCGCTCAAGGCCCTGCCCAAAGAGAGCGAGTCGGACGAGGAAGAGGGCGAGGACGAACCCGCCAACGCCCTGCTGGACCCGGACCGCCTGCTCAAGCAGCTCAAGCTGTGCAAGGCGGATCCGGCGCGCCAGGTCTTCTTCGCCTACCTGGACAACAACAAGGACGACCCCCACCTGGCCGTGCACCCCAGGACGAACGGCCGATCGATGACCGCCAAGCTGGTCAAGGATGTCGGCATCAAGACGGGCGCCTTCGGCCTGCTGTCGCTGGACGGGATGCTGCTCAAGCTGGTGGTCGAGAAAAAATACGGCGGCCTGGTCAAGCGCATCCGCATCCCCATCCGCAAGTGCGGTTTCAAGATCGGCAAGGTGCTGCTGGTCGACGAAGCCGGCCAGACGCTGGACCAGGATGATGAAGACAGCGCGACGACCCCCGAGGCGGCCCCCACCGCGGCCACCAAGCCCGCCGCAGGGGATCTGCTCCAGCTGTGGGCCAAGGTGCGCAACGATGCTGTGGGCATCCTCAAGGGCGTGGCCAAGGACATCGCCGAGCTCAAGGATCCGGAATCGGCCAAGGCCGTGATGGAGATCAGCGCCGTGGTGAAGAACCTCCCGGCCGAGCCGCGCACCTCTCAGCAGGTGGCCGAACTGGTGCGCTACCTCGACAAGGACGACGTGGTGCTGGACGTGTCGGAGTTCGCCTCTGACATCCGGACCCCGCTGCTCAAGGTGCTCGCGCAACTGCACAAGGCCTTGCCGGCCTGAGTCCGCACCTGTCGAACCCGGGCAGATCGTGCCCCTCAAGCCCTTCCCCTGAACTCCTTCCCGTACCTGCCGTGCCTCATCCACGTTCCCTCGTGGGCAAGTTGTTGCTCAAGAAAAAGTCCGCCGCATCCGGTACCGCCACCGGCGGACCGCCTGCCGACCAGCCCTCACCCCCTTCCGATGCCGATCAGAAGCTGGCGCAGGCCCGCCAGAAGATCCAGCGGAGCCTCGACACCCTGGGCCAGGACATCAACGCCCTGTCGGTCGACGCGCTGAAGGTGCCGCTGGACCGCCTGGCCACGACGCTGCGTGCGCACATGGCCACGCTGGACACCCTGCCCGATTCTGCTGCCCGCGCCAGCCGGCTGATGCAGATCGGCGAAGGTGGCGCACGCCTGCAGCAGGAGCTGGCCAAGGTCCGCGACCGCATCGCCGAGGTCCGCCAGCACCAGGCCGACTGGGCCGAGCAACCCACGGCCGCGCTGCAGCGCGCCCTGGGCCGCGCGTCGGCCGGCACCCGCTCGACCTTGCTGCCCGAGCTGACCCGCGCCCAGGTCCTGGTGCGGGACGCCCGCGCTGCGCTGCAGGCCGGCCGCCTGGACGAGGCCGATGCCAAGGCCACCGAGGCCTACTGGGTCTGCGACGACGCCACCAAGCGCATCGCCACGCTTGAGAAGCTGGACGTGGTCCGCACGGCGCACGGCCAGGCGGCCACCTTGCTGCGCCAGCTCAAGTCCCATCCCCAGCATGCCAAGGCCTTCGCGGCCCTGTCGGCGCAGTTCGAAGGCGTTGTCAACCAGGCCCGTGGGCTGCTGACCACCGGCGAGGCTGCAGACCCGGCCCTGCTCGAGGACATCGTCACCGAACTGAAGCAGGCCGAACGCGTGGCGGGCAAGTCACTCGCCGAGTACGACGACTACCAGCGGCAGTACAAGCAGATCGACACCCAGCTCAAGGCCCTCAAGGCGCATCCGCAGGCGCAGGCCATCCACGCCGAGACCACCCAGATCGACCTGGGCCTGCTGGGCGCAGACAACCTGGGCGCCCACGTGCAGGGCGGCTGGCACCGTGCCAAGGTGGCCCTGGCCCCGCTGGCCGGGCAATGTGCCCAGGCCAAGGCGCTGGCCGACAAGCTGGGCAAGGCCGCCGCGCAATTGCCGGTGCTCACGAAGAAGCTGGAAGACAAGGGCATCGCCAAGGATGATGTCGCCCGCGTGGCCAACATGGCGCACAAGCTTCTGGTCGAGGAGAACTGCGACGCCGAGACGGCCGTCGAGATGGCGCAGTCGGCCCACAAGTTCACCGGCGAAGGCCTGGACGAGCCCGACGCCTTGCGATCGGCCCGTGTCAAGCGGGTGCTGATGGGCGACAAGGGTGTCACCGAAGAACACGCCCACGCCATCGGCAAGAGCGTGCGCGCCCGCGGCACCGCCTCCATCGAGGACATCCAGTGCGTGGCCGACCAGATGAAGCGCATGTCACCCAAGGCACTCGAGGCCCTCAACGACGCGGGCGTGGTCACCGGCATTTGCCGCGGCCCGGTCACCGACATGGTGCCCGAGCTGGCCGACGTCAACCCTCGTGGATGGGGCGACCGGACCTGGGACGAGGTGCCGGGGTGCTACATGGGCAGCAAGAAGACCGTCATCGTCGGCACCATGGACGACGGCAACGGCCAGCGCAAGGTGCCCGGGGAGGGCGAAGGCCCGGTCCCCCACGGCACGCCTGACCTGTTGGGCCACGAGGCCGGCCATGCCTTCGACGCGGCCGGTGGCGGCAGCAAGCGCCATGACCCGCGCTTTGTCGCGGCCCGCACCCGGGACCTGGCCGAGGCGCCCCCCAAGGGGCTGACCCCGGGGCGTGACGATTACTTCATGACCAACGTCGAAAGTCCGACAGGCAACCAGACGGGGGACGATGGCGCCCGCTCGGAATCCTTCGCGGAAAGCTTCGCGCTGCACTTCGGCGGCCACAGCGCCAAGTGGCCGAACATGCTGAAATTCTGGCAAAGCAACCCTTGGGGTGTCTGACGACACCATCACGACACTCGAGATCATCCATGAGCAACACCCCCTCTGGCATTCCACCCCGCCCCGTGCACATGCCGCCCGCGCCGCCTGAGCAGCCCGAGCAGCCCTATGTGGGCTCGGCCCACATGCGCGAGGACGGCACCCTCGAACTGCGGCTCCGGGCCGAAGCGCCGGGCGAGATCCTGGGCGAGGCCATGTTCATCGTCAAACCAGATGACCCGCGCCATGCCGGCTTGGTCGACCACCTGGGCGGCATCAGCGCCGGTG
Source organism: Aquabacterium soli (assembly GCF_003933735.1). Taxonomy (GTDB): domain Bacteria; phylum Pseudomonadota; class Gammaproteobacteria; order Burkholderiales; family Burkholderiaceae_C; genus Aquabacterium; species Aquabacterium soli. The sequence goes on from NZ_RSED01000009.1 coordinate 3,684, forward strand.
GTTACGCACCGGTGCGGCCCATCCCTTCAGGCGTGCTGTGAGCACGCCGCCGGGCGGCCCCGATCCGGTCCAGCTGGACTGTCCGCAATGCGGGCCATCGGTGGTCGTGCAGGCACATCGGCACATCGATGCCGACCATGACACGGGCTTGCGCCAGGCCATCCTCCAGGACACCCTCCAACAGGTGGAGTGCCCGCATTGCCAGGCCCTGGTGCGGGCCGAGCCCCGGCTGACTTACGCGGAGATCGCGCGTGGCTTGTGGGTGGCGGCCTTTCCGCATGAACAGCTCGGCGCCTGGCAGACGCTGGAGCCCGGCGCTCTGGACGCCCTGCGGCAGGTGCAAGGCCCGAATGCCCGTGGCACCGAGCGCGTCGTGTTCGGCTGGCGCGCGCTGCGCGAAAAACTGCTGGCCGCCGATGCCGGCCTGGACGACGTCACCCTGGAAAAACTCAAGCTGCTGCTGATGCGCGACATGCAGGCGCCGCCGCTGCCCTTGGGCGCGGAGTTGCGCCTGAGCGAGGTGTCCGCGCAGAGCCTCATCGTCACCGTGCTCGACCGCCAGGGGCGGCCTCTGGAAAACCTGGACGTGCCGCACGACCTGCTGGCGGACATCACGGCCGATCCCGAAGGTTGGGCCCCCCTGGACAGCGATCTCCGCGCCGGCCCCTTCGTGGACGTGCAGCGCCTGGTCCGCGGCTGAGACTCGCCCGGCTTCAAGTCCCTGGCGGCATCCGTGTCGAAACAGGGTTCACCATCCCGTCGCACACCGGGCGCTATGCTGGTCCATGCGGTCATCCGTCCGGATTTCCCCGGAATTTGTCCTGTTTTGCCCCCAAAGACGCCGGCGCAGGGCCAGGACATAGCGATTCCCAATCAGGCGAATTTGTTCAATCAATTCGCCATATGGCATGCGCTGGCCTAAGATTCATCCATCACTTCTTCACACCACCAACAGGAAAACAAGCCATGAGCCTGATCAACACGCAAGTCCAGCCGTTCAAGACCGAAGCCTTCGTGAACCGCGGCGGCAAGGGTGAATTCATCACCGTCACCAACGAAAGCCTCAAGGGCAAGTGGTCCGTCCTGATCTTCATGCCGGCCGCCTTCACCTTCAACTGCCCGACCGAGATCGAAGACGCCGCCAACAGCTACGAAGAGTTCCAGAAGGCTGGCGCCGAGGTCTACATCGTCACCACCGACACGCACTTCTCGCACAAGGTGTGGCACGAGACCTCCGACGCTGTCGGCAAGGCCAAGTTCCCCCTGGTCGGCGACCCCACGCACCAGCTGACCAACGCCTTCGGCGTGCACATCCCTGAAGAAGGCCTGGCACTGCGCGGCACCTTCATCATCAACCCCGAAGGCCAGATCAAGACCGCTGAAATCCACAGCAACGAGATCGCCCGTGACGTGTCGGAAACCGTGCGCAAGCTCAAGGCTGCCCAGTTCACCGCCGCCAACCCCGGCCAGGTTTGCCCCGCCAAGTGGAAGGAAGGCGCCAAGACCCTGACGCCTTCGCTGGACCTGGTCGGCAAGATCTGATCGACACCTGTTCGATCCATTGAACCCCCGGTGCTGAGGCTCCACCTCGACATCACGACCCCCAAGGGGTTGTCCCTGCGGGCCCACGAGGCCTGCCGGGCAGCCTCGCCTCAGCCCCTCGCAGGCCTTCCATCGCACCCCGGGAGGCCAGCTGCCAAAGTCGCTTGAAAAGAAGCACATCTTCTAGAAGAAAGGATGCACACCATGCTGGACGACACCCTCAAGGCCCAACTCGGCGCCTACCTGGAGCGCGTGACGCAACCCTTCGAAATCGTGGCTTCGCTGAGCGACTCTGAGAGCTCCCGCGACACGCTCGAGCTGCTGCAGACCATCGTCGGCCTGCGCAGCGACAAGATCACCCTGCGCACCGACGGCCAGGACGCGCGCAAGCCGTCCTTCACGCTGCAACGCGCAGGCACCAACACCAGCCTGCGCTTTGCCGGCCTGCCGCTGGGCCACGAGTTCACCTCGCTGGTGCTGGCGCTGCTGTGGACCGGCGGCCACCCGCCCAAGGTCGAGCAATCCATCATCGACCAGATCAAGGCCCTGGACCGCGACCTCGAGTTCGAGGTCTACATGTCCCTGACCTGCCACAACTGCCCCGATGTGGTGCAGGCGCTCAGCCTGATGGCCGTGCTCAACCCGCGCATCAAGACCACCGTCATCGAAGGCGGCACCTTCCAGGAAGAGGTCGAGAAGCGCGAAGTGATGGCCGTTCCCATGGTCTACCAGGGCGGCCAGGTCTTCGGCTCGGGCCGCATGACCATCGAAGAGATCCTGGGCAAGGTGGACACCGGCGCGGCCGATCGCCTGGCCTCCGAACTCTCGGCCAAGGCCCCTTATGACGTGCTGATCGTCGGCGGCGGCCCGGCCGGTGCCGCGGCGGCCGTGTACGCCGCCCGCAAGGGCATCCGCACCGGCGTGGCGGCCGAGCGCTTCGGCGGCCAGGTCAATGACACGCTGGCCATCGAGAACTACATCTCGGTGCTGGAAACCGACGGCCCCAAGTTCGCCATGGGCCTGGAAGCCCACGCCCGTGCCTACGACGTGGACATCATGAACCTGCAGCGGGCCGAAGCCATCGTGCCGGCGGCGCAGCCGGGTGGCCTGGTCGAGGTCAAGCTGGCCAATGGCGGCTCGCTCAAGGGCAAGACGGTGATCATCTCCACCGGCGCGCGCTGGCGCAATGTGAACGTGCCCGGCGAGCAGGAGTACCGCAACAAGGGTGTGGCCTACTGCCCGCACTGTGACGGCCCGCTGTTCAAGGGCAAGCGCACGGCCGTGATCGGCGGCGGCAACTCGGGTGTCGAGGCGGCCATCGACCTGGCCGGCATCGTCGCCCACGTGACGCTGATCGAGTTCGCCGACCAGCTCAAGGCCGATGCCGTGCTGGTCAGCAAGCTCCAGAGCCTGCCCAACGTGACCATCCACACCAACGCCCAGACCACCGAGATCACCGGCGAGGCGGGCAAGGTCAATGGCCTGAAGTACAAGGACCGCGCCACCGGCGTGGAGCACCTGGTGCCGCTGGAAGGCGTGTTCGTGCAGATCGGCCTGGTGCCCAACACCGAATGGCTCAAGGGCACGGTCGAGCTGTCGCGCTTCGGCGAGATCATCGTCGACGCCAAGGGCGCCACCAATGTGCCGGGCGTGTTCGCCGCGGGCGACGCCACCACGGTGCCGTTCAAGCAGATCGTCATCGCGGCGGGTGATGGTGCCAAGGCGGCGCTGGCGGCGTTTGATCACCTGATCCGCCACGGGTAACGGGCGTAGCCCCTGGCTCCTGGCGCGTGATGCGAAGGCCCGGCTCCCGCCGGGCCTTTCTGTTTGGAATGCCATCCCGTCGTTCTACCCAGGAGTCGGGGGTAAACCCGAATAACGGCGATCATTATTTCCGGCCTGGCTCGCTTCAAACCGGACAACGGGGCAGACGATACCGTGCAAACCCTGAATCAAGGGGGTCGAGCCCCAGGGTTGACCCCGACATAATTGATTCAATTCAAACGAATTGCTGCAAGGAGAAAGCACATGTCCAAGTTCATCAAGTCGTCCCTGCTTGCTGTGGCCACGGCGCTGTCCATGGGAGCGCACGCGGCACCCACGGCCTCCTATGATTTCTACAGCAATGGCGGTGGCTGGGTCGACAGCCTCACCAACTCGCTGAACTTCACGGCCAATGGCATCGGCCTGACGATCACGCCGGTGTCCACCAACTCTGATGCCAAGGTGGCGTACCGCTGGGATGGCATCGGCCTGAGCGCGGGCTTCCTGGAACCCAATGAATTGAACAGCTCGCTGCTGCACACCCCTGGCGACGCGCTGCTGCTGTCCTTCAACCAGGCGGTGAGTTTGAACTCCGTGGCGTTCTCGCTGTGGGAGGGCAATTCGTTGGGCGCCCTCGACAAGGCGACCATCACCACCGGCGGCCAGACCTACGCCCTGAGCGCATCGCTCAACGACGGCGGCTTTTTCGTAGATACCTTCGGACTCACGGGTGTGATCCCCGCGGGCCAGTTCTTCGTGATCCAGGCGCAGGGTGACCTTTCATCGTTCCGCTTGGCCGGCCTGAACGTGACTGCCGCCGTGCCTGAAGCGAGCACGACCGCGATGTTCGTTCTTGGACTGGCAGGTGTGGCGGCCGTGGTGCGACGCCGCAAGGTCTGAGCATCCCAAGGGCGCGGGTTATACCGGGGGGCGTTCAATGCCTCTCGGATACAAACATTTAAGTATTCGGACATTTTTGTCCTGAAATGCCTTGTTCGCCCCCCAAGTGCGGGGGGCGAAGATGCACCCCCCTCGGCATAATTTCCTCAAATCCCTTCAATGTGCGAGGAGAAAGCCGAATGTCCAAGTTCATCAAACCGTCTCTGTTGGCTGCTGCTGCAGCCTTGAGCCTGGCAACGTCCGGCGCCCACGCCGTGTCGTTCAATTTCTATCAGTCCAAGAATCTGAACAATCTTGTCGACACCAATTCCGCGGTGGTCAAGGTGAATTCAGGCGGTATTGGTCTGGCCCTGTCGGCCGTGTCGAACAGCTCTGGTGCCAAGGTCGCACAGCGCTGGGATGGTATCGGCGTGGACACCGGCTTGCTCGATGCCGGTGATCTCAACAGTGGCGTGCTGGGTTCCGACACCCTGCTGCTGACCTTCAACCAGACCGTGTCGCTGGGCTCCATCGGCTTCTCGTCCTGGGACAAGGGCCTGTTCGGTGTCGGCGCCGACAAGGTTTCCATCACCACGGGTGGCAAGACCTACAACCTCAGCCTCAATGATGGCAAGTCGCCCTTGACGACCTTCAGCCTGGGTTCACTCGGACTGCAAGGTACAAGCTTCCTGATCCAGGCACAAGGCGCTTCTTCCTCGTTCCGTCTGGCCAACCTGAATGTGACCGCCGTGCCCGAAGCCGGCACGGCCGCCATGCTGGGCCTGGGCCTGCTGGGTGTGGCGGTGGTGGCTCGTCGCCAATCCCGCAAGGCCTGATCCGGGGGGCGCCACCGGGCGCCTGGCTGGTCATGCCCCGCTGTTCGAAAGCCCGCCCTGGTGGCGGGCTTTTTCATTCCTGCCGCGAGGCCGGCAGGCGCGCTGGTGCCCCGTGGTGTGCACAAGTGCCGCCCGCGGGCATTTTTGTCCGCTTCCTGGCGTCATCCGCCGCTCAACCTGCCGCGTTGAACTCCGAAGACAGGGCTGTCCCTGTTCCTTGACTGACGGAGCCTTCGTGATGACCACCATTGCCTCTTCCCAGGATCTGCATGCCGAACTGATGGCCCCTGAAGCCATGACACGCGTGCGGGCCCTGCACGCTGTGGAAGTGCAAGCCGACAAGCTCGGCTCGACCGCACTGAGCAAGGCATTCAACGATTTCGCTGCCCGTGGCATTCCTTTTTATTCGCCGCAGGATCCTCACTACCAGGAATGGGTGGGCAAGGCTGTGGGCTACTGGGAGCAACTCCACGGTGGCGTCGCCGCCCCGCGCCGCGCTGCCAAGCGCCGCGAACTCGCCGCTGCCTGACCTGACTGAAGCCGCACTGGCCCGTTCTCGGGCCGCTGCCATGCCGTATGCTTGGCGAGGGCACACAACGCCTCCAAGCGGCCATGCATGACTTCCTTCCCGCCTCGATCCAGGTTCTGGAGCGGGGCTGGCTCTCGTCCAACAACATCGTCTTCGCCCAGGCGGATGTGCCCACCGTGGTCGATACCGGCTATGTGACGCATGGCGAGGCCACCGAGCGCTTGCTGGACGAGGCCCTGGATGGGCGCCCGCTGGCGCGCATCGTCAACACCCACTTGCACTCCGACCATGCAGGCGGCAACGCGCGCCTTCAGCGCCGCCATGGCTGTCGCATCGTCATTCCCCCCGGCCTGCGTGACGCGGTCGATGCCTGGGACGAGGAGCGCCTGAGCTACAAGGCCACCGACCAGGCCTGCGAGCGTTTCAGCCATGACGAGGTGCTGGCCATCGGCGGGCGCATCGAGCTGGGCGGCCAGGACTGGGACGTGCTACCCGCCGACGGTCACGACGCCGACATGGTGATGCTGTGGAACCCCCAAGAGGGCGTGCTGATTTCGGCCGACGCGCTGTGGCGCAACGGCTTTGGCGTGATCTTTCCGGAGCTGGCGGGCGAATCGGGCTTTGCCGAGCAGCAGGCCACGCTGGACCTGATCTCGCAATTGGCGCCCCGTGTGGTCATCCCGGGTCATGGTGCGCCCTTCACCGAGGTTGATGATGCGCTGGGCATCGCGCATGCGCGCATCCGCTGGCTGGCCGAAGACCCGAAGCGCAACATCGACAACGCGCTCAAGGGCCTGGTGGCTTTCAGGCTGCTGGACCGCCGCCGCATGGACCTGGGCGATGTGCGCACGCTGATCGAGCAGCATCTTTTGACGCAGCGGGGCATACGCGCCCAGGTGGGCGACGATGCCGAGGCCCTGGCCGCCCGCGTGATGGAGCAACTGGCGCGCGTGGGCATGGCCACCCTGGACGATGACGGCGCACTGGTGGCCCGCTAGGCGCTGTGGCCGCCAAGGCGGCGGTGGCGGACAATGGCGCCTTGCCCTGTCTTGTAAAGCCCCGCACCGTGTCCACAGCCGCCTCTCCTGATCCTGTCGATGTCGCAGACCCCGCCCTGGGCCGTTTCATGGGCCTGCTGTCGCGCGCGCTGGCCGAAGGGCGCTGCGAGAAACTGATGCTGGCCGGCTACCACGGCGACGAGCCGCAGCTCGAGCGCGTGCTGGCCCGTCCTGTCGAGCTGCGTGGCCAGGCCCACCTGAGCCTGGTGTGGCGCTACCAGACTCGCGACATCACCAAGAACCTGCCGCTGGACGAGGCCCTGGCCCTGCTGCCTGGCCTGCTCGGTCCGGCGGCCTTTCGCAATGCCCACCTGCACACCCCGGGCGAAGAGGTGCAGCTGGCCTTCAGCAAGAAGGGCAAGGGCTCCGTGCGCATCGGCAAGACGGCCCATGGCGATGAGGCTGAAGGCGCTGGAACCGGCGGCACGGTGGCCCCCGCCGCGCACAACCGCGAAAAGCAGCGCTACCTGGCGCTCTCGCGCCCGTTCCTGCAAGAGCTGGGCGTGACCGATGCGCAAGGCCGCCTGGTGCCGGCCATGTCGCGCAAGTGGAAGCAGATCAACAAGTTCGTCGAGGTGCTGGCCGGGGCCCTGGCGGCCTCACCGTTGGCCGAGGCCCGCGAGGTGCACGTGGTGGACTTCGGTTCGGGCAAGGGCTACCTGACCTTCGCCGTGCACGACTGGCTGCGCCATACGCGGGGCGTCGATGCGCGCGTGACCGGCGTAGAGCTGCGCCAGGACCTGGTGGCCCTGTGTGGCGGCGTGATCGATCGCCTGGGCCTGCAGGGCATGGCCTACGAGCAGGGCGATGTGCGTGATTACCACCCGGCCGCGCTCAACGTGATGATCGCGCTGCACGCCTGCGACATCGCCACCGACCACGCCATCCACCTGGGCATCCGGGCCGGCGCCGAGATCATCCTGTGCTCGCCGTGCTGCCACAAGCAGGTGCGCCCGCAACTGCTGAGCCCGCACCCGCTGCGGCCCATCCTGCAGCACGGCATCCACCTGGGCCAGGAGGCCGAGATGCTGACCGACGGCCTGCGCGCCCTGCTGCTGGACGCGGCCGGCTACGACACGCAGGTGTTCGAGTTCATCTCGCTGGAGCACACCAACAAGAACAAGATGATCCTGGCCGTCAAGCGCGCCCACCCCCGCGACAACGCCGAGGTGCTGGCCCAGATCCGTGACATCAAGGCTTTCTACGGCATCCGCGAGCAGGCGCTGGAAAGCCTGCTGATCGCGGATGGACGGCTGGCGGCATGAGCCTTCAGCGCCTGCTGCTGCTGGAGGATGACCCCGCCATCGCGCGGACAGTGGCCTATGCACTGGAGCGCGAAGGCTTCGCCGTGGACCACGTGCTGCTGGTGCGCGAGGCCGAGGCCCGGCTGGCGCAGGTCCGGCATGGCTATGCCCTGGCCATCCTGGACGTGGGCCTGCCCGATGGCAGCGGCCTGGACCTGTGCCGGGACCTGCGCCGGGGGGCGACCGCTGGACAGCCGGCGCCTGCGGCCGACAACCGCGCCCTGCCCATCGTGATGCTCACGGCGCGCGGTGAAGAGCTGGACCGTGTGCTGGGCCTGGAGCTGGGCGCGGACGACTACATCACCAAGCCGTTCAGCCCGCGTGAGTTGTGCGCACGGGTGCGGTCGTTGCTGCGCCGCGCAGCCTTGTCGCACATGCCGGTCACGCCAGGCACCAGTGCCTTCGACTGCGACGACGCCGGCCAGCGCGTGCGCTATGCCGGCGTGGAGCTGCCGCTGACGCGCCTTGAGCTGGGCCTGCTGAGCATCCTGCTGCGCACCCCCGGCCGCATCTGGTCGCGCGATGCCTTGCTCGACGCCGTGTGGGGCCAGGACGCCGACAGCGCCGACCGCACCGTGGACACGCACATCAAGACCCTGCGCGCCAAGCTGCGCGAGGCCTGCGGCGACGTGGAGCTGATCGTCACGCACCGCGGCCTGGGCTACGCCATCGACCTCAGCCGCCTGCCCGCCCCATGAAGCTCGGCCTGCGTCTGCTGCTGGGCTTCTTCCTGATCACCGGCATCGCCGCCTTCTTCGTGCTGCGGGTGTTCGCCGCCGAGATCCGCCCCAGCGTGGCCAGGGTGGTGGAGGACATGTTGGTGGACACGGCCAACATCCTGGCAGAACTGGTCGAGGACGACCTGGCCGCGATGCCGGCGGGCGGCACCCTTGAGACCGGCCACTTTGCCCAGCGCGTGCGCGAGTACGCCGAGCGGCCTGTGGATGCGCGCATCTGGGGCATGAGCAAGCAGTCGCTCGATTACCGCGTCTACGTCACCGATGCGCGGGGCCGCGTGGTGCTGGACACCGGGGCCAGGCCGGGCGGTGTAGCCATCGGCCAGGATTACTCGCGCTGGCGCGATGTGGCCTTGACGCTCAAGGGCCAGTACGGCGCCCGGGCCACCCGACAGGTCGAGGTGGATGGCCAGCCCTCGGTGCTCTACGTGGCCGCCCCCATCCGCCAGGGCGCCAGGCTCATCGGCGTGCTGACCGTGGCCAAGCCCATGAGCACGGTGCAGAAGTTCATTGACCGTGCCGAGCGTGAGATCCTGGTCAAGGGCCTGTGGCTGCTGGGCCTGTCACTGCTGGTGGGGGTGCTGGTCACCGCCTGGATCGTGTGGTCGGTGCGGCGGCTGCGCGATTTCGCGCAGCATGTGGAGCTGGGCCAGCGTGGCGGCGAGCGCGTTCAAGCGCCCGAGCTGTCAGGCGAACTGGGCGATCTGGCCCGCGCGATGGAGGCCATGCGCGACCGCCTGGAAGACCACGAACACGTGGAGCACATGGTGCGTGCGCTCACGCACGAGCTCAAGAGCCCGCTGGCCGCGATCGGTGGTGCGGCCGAATTGCTGCACGACGACCTGCCCGCCCATGACCGCCATGCCTTCGCCACCCAGGTGCAGGATCAGGCCGCGCGCATGCAGCGCCTGGTCGAACGCCTGCTGGAGCTGTCCAAGCTGGAGCATCGGCGGCGCCTGGAGCACCTGGCGGTGGTGGACCTGGCACCCTGTGTGGAGACGGCGCTGGCACAAGCGCGCGGGCGTGCCGAACAGCGCGAGGTCAGCCTGCAATGGCAGCAGCGTGAGCAGGCCGCGGTGCTGGGCGAGCCCGAGCTGATGCACCTGGCCATGAGCAACCTGCTGGACAACGCCATCGATTTCTCGTGGCCGGGTGGCCGCATCGAGGTGTCTGTGCGGCGCGAGGGCGCCCAGGCCCTCTTCACCGTGCGCGACCATGGGCCCGGCGTGCCGGACTATGCGCTGGCCCGCCTGGGTGAGCGCTTCTATTCCACGCCACGGCCGGCCGTGGCGGGCGAGCCGCCGCGCAAGGGCACGGGCCTGGGGCTGGCCATCGTGCGGCAGGTCATGCAGCTGCACGGTGGTGACGTGGTGTGGGCCCCTGCCGGGCCGGGCCTGGCCGTCACCCTGCGCTGGCCGCTGGCGACACCTTCCGCGCCATCCACCTGAGGACTTCACCCTCGCTTCACACAGCTCATCCAGACCTCACCGTGCGTGTCGACACTGCCCGTGTTTCATGGGAACACACAGGAGAACACGATGAGATTTCCCTTGTTGAGCAAGTCCGTCGCGCTGGGGGCGGTGGTGGCCGGGCTGCTGGTGGCGCTGGGCTCGGTGCGCGGCGTGGTCGAGGAGCGCCAGGAGCGCCGTGACGAGGCCGAGCAGAATGTGGCCGACAGCCTGGCCGCCAGCCAGGTGCTGATGGGGCCGGTGCTGGTGCGCCGCTGCACGGAGACCTGGCCGGTGGAGCAGCGCGAAGGCCCGGTGCTCAAGGTGCTGACCGAGCGGCGGGACTTCCGCCTGGTGCAGCCGCCCCAGACCCTGCAGATCGACAGCGGGGCCCGCATGGCGCCGCGCTACCGGGGCCTGTTCAAGGTCAATGGCTACGAGCTGACGGCCAAGGTCGAGGCCCAGTGGGCGGACCTGTCGGGCCTGGCGTCAGCACCTCAGCATGCTGGCGGTCAGGTGGCGTGCGATGCGCCCCTGGTGTCCGTGGTGCTGGGCGATGCACGGGGTATCCGCACCGTGCGCATGAACGTGCAGGGCCAGGTGCTGGGCGTGAAGCCGGGCTCGGGCAACGGCGTGCAGCGTGCGGGCTTGCATGCCGAACTGCCGGCCGCCTTGATGGCGCATGCCGGGCCTCTGCGTGCCACGCTGGCGCTGGAGCTGGCCGGCACGCAGTCGCTGGCCTTCGCGCCCATCGCCGACAGCACCGAGGTGATGCTGAAGTCGGAGTGGCCGCACCCCTCCTTCGGCGGTCGCTTCCTGCCGGCTGAGCGGCAGGTGTCCAGCCAGGGCTTCCAGGCCAGCTGGCGCCTCACGTCGCTGGCCACCACGGCCCAGCAGGAGCTGATCAAGGGGGCGTCGCTGTGCCATGCTGGCGCGGCCAGCCCGTCGCGCACGGAGGGCACCGATGAAGGCCAGCCCACCGGCTGCATCGAGACCTTCAACGTGTCCTTCATGGACCCGGTGAACCCCTATGTGCTGTCTGATCGCGCCAGCAAGTACGGGCTGCTGTTCATCGCGCTGACCTTCCTGGGGGTGATCCTGGTGGAGGTGCTGCACCGCCTGCGCGTGCACCCCATCCAGTACCTGCTGGTGGGTTCTGCGCTGATCGTGTTCTTCCTGCTGCTGGTGAGCCTGTCCGAGCACCTGCCCTTCGGCTCGGCCTATCTGGCGGCCAGCGCGGCCTGCACGGGCCTGCTGGCCTTCTACGGCAGCCATGTGCTGGGCGGCTGGCGGCGCGGCCTGGTGTTCGGTGCGGCGCTGGCGCTGTTGTACGGCACGCTGTACCTGCTGCTGCAGATGGAGCAGACCTCGCTGGTGCTGGGCTCGGTGCTGCTGTTCGTGGTGCTGGCGGCCATCATGGTGGTGACGCGCCGCCTGGACTGGTATGGGCTGATCGACGGCGTGCGGGCCGCGGCGCCCGCTGCCCGCCCTGCCCGGCCGGTGCCCGAAGCCTGGCCCTCGGCACCCGTCCCGCCGGCGGCCAAGTGATCACCCCAGGCTCACGCAGGCAGGCCCTGCAGGCACACCCGCCAGAAGGCCTGTCCATAGGCCGACGCAGGGTCCTGCGGGAACACGCGCAGGCCGATGTGCAGGCCCAGCTGGCGGTAGCTCTCCCACTGGGCCTCGTCGAAGAACTGGTCGCCGGTGCTCTGCTGCGGGAAGCTGTCGTGCGTGCCCTGGTAGTGCGTGAGGTCCACCGGCACGTCGCTGGTCAGCACAGGTTTGAGCAGCACGATGCGGGCCACCACGCTGCCGGCCTGGCGTGGCGGCTGCGCCGCGTCGCGGCCGGTGGCCAGCACGTCCAGCAGGATGGCGCAGCGTGTGGAGGCCGGTGGCAGGGTGCCATCAGGGCGCCGCCTGAAATCGGCCGGCCGGCCGAAGCGGTCGGACAGCAATGGATCGTCGGCTGCGTCTTCGTTGACGCGGATCTCCAGGCCGTGGTCGATGCGCGCCAGGCGGATCAGGTTGGCCAGGTCGCGGAAATCGTTGTCCACATCCTGGCCGCAATCGCACAGCACGATCAGGCGCACGCCGCGGTCACGCTCGGGCTTGAGCAGCTCGTAGATGCCGGTGTTGTCGAAGTGCCCTCCGTCCGACAGGTACTGGTAGGGCCGGTGGCTGCCGTAGAACAGGCCGCGGATCTCGTCGATCAGGTAGGTCTGCGTCTTGAAGAGGCTGCGCACCAAGTGGCTGCGCATGCCCTTGTGCTGCGGCACGCCAGGCCACCAGCGGCCCAGCCTCAGGTTGGCAAAGCCCACGATCAGCGACACGCCCAGGCCGCTGTTGCGGCCCAGTCCGGTCGAGATCGCGGCGCCCGACACCCCGATCCATTCACCGAAGTTCAGCGGGTAGCTCAGCTCGTTGCGCGGGCCGTGCGTGCGCATCGCATAGGCGCCCTGGTCCAGGTAGTAGCCGTTCGGCGCGATCACCAGCGGCTTGCCCTTGCGGTCGCGCTGCACCAGCTGTTCGCCGGGGCTGACGGTCTGGTTCACGCACACATTGATGAAGTGCACCGGTGCCAGGGGGTTGGCGTAGGGCGCGGTGGTGTCCAGGCTGTCGCCCGTGATGGGCTCGGCCACGTCACGATGGCGGCTGTGCGCGCGGGGGCTGAAACGGCGGTGGTTGGTGGCGCCCAGGTAGGCGCGCGTCAGGCGCGCGGCGTACAGGCTCTGGAAGGTCGACAGGTTCAGGAAGCCCGGGAACTGCCCGACCACCAGGGCCAGGCCGAAACCCACCAGCAGCGTGCCCAGCGCGTAGCAGAGCAGGGTGTGCAGGGCGGCCGGGTCGCGCAGGCTGGCCGCCACCTCGGCCGAGGCATGGCCGAACCACACCACCTGCAGCAGCAGCATGCCGAAGGCCGAGGCCACGGCGATCCACAGGATGATGCCCAGCACCCCGGCGATCAGGTCCAGCGGCAGGCGCTCGACCAGGGCCACGGTGGACCGGTCGGCCAGCTTGGGCAGGCCGGCGCGCAGCAGCCACACCAGGCCGCCCAGCACGGCGCCGCCCAGCACGCCGGATTGCGTCTCCCAGCCCAGCCACAGCGTCTGGGCCAGCGTTTCGACCGCGGCCAGCAGCGCGATCACGATCATCACCATCAGCGATTGCGCCAGGCAGCGCGTGAGGATGACGCGCTGGCGGGCGATGCTGCTGCGGCGCATGATGAAGGCGCTGATCCCGTAGATCACCACGGACCAGGCCACGAAGGCGCCGCTGGCCGACACGATCGGGCCCAGGGGCCAGCGTGTGCCGCGCTCCCAGCCGATGAGCAGCGCGCCGACGAGGAACAAGCCCAGGGCGATGACGCCGCCCAGGAAGGAGGCCCAGGTGACGGGCAGCGGCTTCATCGCGATCGGATCGCCATCATTCACGGTGGGGCGGCCCTTGTCGCGGGCCGGGTGGCTGAACCAGAAGGCCATGCCGACCGGCCCCATGGCCATCGTGGCGACCACGCCGCACAGGGCCCAGGTGGGGCTCCACCAGAGGCCGCCGCCGTGCAGGCCGGCGGCGGCGCACAGCTTGGCTTCCCACGCGGCATAGTCCGGAAAGCACCAGGCCAGGGCCAGGCGGATCGACAGCAGCAGGGCCAGGCCCATCAGGATCACGGTGCCGATCACGTAGTGCGTGGCCATCCAGTTGCGCAAGGCCACGCCCATGCCGTAGAGCAGGTCGCCCGCGCCATGGGGTGCCAGGTAGCGGCCGTTGTCGCGCAGCCAGGCCAGGGCGGCGCGGCCTGGGTTGGCGTCGTCGTACTGCGTGTCGGCGCGCACGCGGGCGGGCGGTTCGTCCTGCAGGGCGCGGTACGCGCGCCGGGTGACGGCGAGCGGGTCTTCATCCGGGCCCTGGCCGGACAGCCGGCCGGGCACGAACAGGCTGGTGAAGAAGCTGCCGATGTAGCCGCCGCCGCTGACGGTGGAGAGGTAGTCGAACTGCGCGACCAGGGGATCGGGCGGGGCTGTGCGGGGGGTGGCCGGTGGCGACTCGGCCGGGGCGGGCGCGTCGGTCATCGTGGCGGCGCCGCTGGCGGCCGTGGGGCCCGGGCTGCGGGCCAGGGCCTGCAGTGCCCCCAGGCAGAAGGTGGCGCTGCGGATGCCCCCGCCCGACAGCGCGATGGCCCACTGGGCCTGGGTCTGGCCCGACGGCCGGGTGATGTTCAGGGCCTGACGCCGCAGGCGCGCGCGTTCTTGTTCTTGTGTCGGGCTGGGCACGGGCTCGTTTGCGGGCATGAAGTCCTCCAATGGACCCCGATGCTAGGCGTGCCCCTGGCCACCCCTTATCCCTAGAAGTAGGGGCGCCGTGGCCTCAATGCGTCGGCAGGCGCCGTTGCAGGTGGAAGGGCCGCTGCCCGATGCCGCAGCAGAAGGCGCCGATCCAGGGGCGCAGGGCCTGGGCCAGGTGCCGGCCTTCGGCGTTGAGCGCGTCCAGCCGCTCGGCGGCGGCCTGGGCCTGGCGGCGCAAGGCGCTTTCATCCACCGTGAGCAGGCGGCCGTACTCGACCACCACGCGGCCGGCCACCAGCACGTGCGTGACGGCGGCACCGTTCTCGCCGTGCACCAGCTGGCGCAGGGCATCGCGCAGGGGCACGTAGATCGGCTGGGCCAGGTCCAGCAGCACGATGTCGGCCTGGTAGCCGGGCGCCAGCCTGCCCAGGCGATCGCCCCAACCGAGCGCGTGTGCGCTGTTGGCCGTGCCCATGTGCAGCGCTTCGGAGGCGGTGATCCAGCGGGCTTCGTCCGAGCCCACGATGCGCGACAGGTAGGCCGCCAGGCGGGCCACCTCGAACAGGTTCTGGGTGTCCGAGGTGTTGGCGCCATCGCTGCCCAGGCCCACGCGCAGGCCGCGCTCGGCCATGCGCCGCACGGGCGCCACGCCCGAGCCCAGGCGCAGGTTGCTCAGGGGGTTGTGGATGGCGGTGACGCCGGCCTGGGCCAGCTGGTCGATGTCGTTGTCGCCGATCCAGATCGAGTGGGCCACGCTCAGGCGCTCGCTGAGCATGCCCAGGCGGTTCAGGTGGGACACCAGGCTCATGCCATAGCGCTGCTCGCCAAACACGGCCTGCTGCTGGCTTTCGGCCAGGTGGATCTGCATCGGCAGGCCGAACTCGGCCGACAGCTGGGCGCAGCCCTGCATGAAGGCGTCGGAGCAGTGCAGCGGGATGGTGGGCGCGATGCCCAGGCGCACGCGGTTGGCATCGAAGGGCCAGTCCTGCGCCGCTGCACGCACGGTGGACAGGCAAGCCTGTGGGTCGGCGGCACGGGCCTGCGCGGCCTGGGCCTTGAGCGGCTCGGGCAGGCTGTCCAGCAGCTCGGGGTAGGCCTGGTAGAGCGTGCGGTCGGCCATCATGGGCGCGACCACGGCGCGGATGCCGATGGTGTCGTAGGCACGGGCCACGGCGTGCAGGCCGGCCACGGTGGGCCGGGGGAACTCGCTGGTCATGTCGAACAGCGCGGTGCAGCCCTTCTTGAGCAGCTCGGCGGCGGTGAGCGTGGCGCTCAGGGCCAGGTCTGCCAGGCCGCGCTGGCCGTTGATCGAGGGGGAGGCGGCCAGGAAGCCTTCCAGGCCCGTGTCGGCCACGGCGCCGCGGCCCAGGCCGCCGTGCGCGTGGGTGTGGCCGTTGACCCAGGCGGGCATCACCAGGCGGTCGGTGGCGTCCAGCTGGCGAGCGCCTTCGATCGTGTCGAACTGGCCGGGGGGGCCGATCTCGCGCAAGGCGCCGTCTTCGATCAGCAGATCGGCCAGGCGGGCTTGGCTTTCGCCGTCGGCCAGGACCAGGCCACCGTGGATGATGAGGCGATCGCTCATGGTGTGCTCAGTGCCTGTTCTTCAATCGGCCAGCTCGAACACCACATCCTGCGCGCCTTCCCACAGCGTCTTCACGCCCAGGGGCCGAAGGTTCTCCTTGCCTTCAATGATGGTCAGGAAGTGGTTGCCGGCCAACTGGCCCATCTTGCTGGAGAAGCTGCAACTGCCATAGGCCAGGATGATCTCGGTCTCGCTGTAGCCGCCGGGGTAGAACAGGATGTCGCCCACCGACGGGTGGCTGGTGTGGTTCTCGAAGCCGATGGCCTTGCCATCTTTCTCCAGCACGAACTCGCCCAGCGGCACCCAGCAGCCTTCGCCGCTCCAGCGCACGTGGATCAGCTTCTGGCGGTAGGGCAGCAGTTTCAGGAAGGCAGCGACGGTCTCGGGCGCGTCGGGGTGGGTCTCGGCCAGGAAGCGGTGGCCACCGGCGGTGATGCGGATCTTGGGCATGAAGGACTGCTTGCTTGAAGCGTTGAAAAGATGAGAAGGGGATCAGGAGCCGGGCTGGCCGATCCACTTGGTGACGGTGGGAGCGCGCCAGGCGGCCAGGCCGTCGAGCAGTGCATCGGGCTGGCTTTGCACCACGATCATGTCGCGGTGCTCGGGCTTGAGGAAGCCTTCATCCGTGGCGGTGGCCAGCATGGCGCGCATGGGCTCGTAGAAGCCGCGCGTGTTGAGCACGCCGCAGGCCTTGAGGTGGTCACCCAACTGCGTGAGCGTGGCCACCTCGAACAGCTCCTCCAACGTGCCCAGCCCGCCGGGCAGCGCGATGAAGGCATCGGCCAGCTCGGCCATGCGGGCCTTGCGCTCGCGCATGTGCGGTGCCACCTCGTGGCGGCTGAGGCCTGGGTGCAGGTGGCCGCGGTCGTGCAGGCGCTGGTTGATCACGCCCACCACGGTGCCGCCACCGGCCAGGGCCGCATCGGCCACCACGCCCATCAGGCCCTTGCTGGTGCCGCCGTAGACCAGGGTGATGCCGCGCGCCGCGATGGCGGTGCCAAGCGCTTTGGCGGCTTCGGCGTAGTCGGGGGACACGCCGAAGTTGGAGCCGCAGAACACGGCCACGCTGCGCAGCGGGGGAAGGATGTCGTTGTGGATGTCGCTCATTGCTTTTGGAGGGTGCTCAGGAGGCCATGCCCAGGTCGGTCTTGCGCTGGGCCCAGCCCGTCATGCGGCGCTCGACCAGCGAGGACAGAGCGTACAGCGCCACGCCCAGCACGGCCAGGATCAGCAGGCCGGCGAACACCATGGGCACGTCGAAGTTGCCGCTGGCCAGCATCATCACCGTGCCGATGCCCTTGTTGGCGGCCACCGTCTCGGCCAGCACCGTGCCCACGAAGGCCAGCGTGATGGCGATCTTGAGCGAGGCGAACAGGTAGGGCAGTGCGCGCGGCAGGGCCACGTTCCACAGGATGTCGCGCTTCTTGGCGCCCAGCACGCGCAGCACGTCTTCGAGCTCGGGCTCGGTGCTGGCCAGCCCGGTGGCCACGTTCACCACCACCGGGAAGATGCTGATGACCAGCGAGGTGAGGATGGCCGGCACCGTGCCCGCACCGAACCACACCACGAAGATCGGCACCACGGCCACCTTGGGGATGCTGGAGAACCCCACCAGCAGCGGGTAGGCCACGTCATAGGCCGTGCGCGACGAGCCGATCAGCAGGCCCAGCAAGATGCCCACCGCCACGCCCAGCGCGAAGCCGACCAGCGTGGTGTAGAGCGTCTGCACCGTGTGCGGCCACAGCAGCGGCATCTTCTCGACCAGCACGTGCAGGATCTGGCTGGGGCGTGGCAGGATCAGGTCGGACACGCCGGTGGCCACGCAGGCCAGCTCCCACAGCAGGAAGAAGCCGACCAGGGCCGAGGCCGACAGCAGGCGCTGGCGGGCGCGGGGAGAGAGCAGGGGGTTCATGCGGCTTTCCTTGCGGGCGTGGGTTCGTGGCCGGGGGATTCGGTGGATGCGGCGGCGGCCTCTGCGGCATCGGCGGCCGTGCGGGCTTCGGCGATGCGCAGGCGCAGCTCCTGCACCAGGGCAGACACCTCCGGTGCGTAGCTCATGGCCAGGGTGCGGGGGCGCTCGAAGGGCACGGCGCGGTCTTCGAGGATGCGGCCGGGGCGCGAGCTCATCACGCAGATGCGCGTGGCCAGGTAGGCGGCCTCGCGCAGGTCGTGGGTGACCAGCAGCACGGTGGGCTTCTTGTCCATCCACAGCTGCTGGGTCAGCGCCCACAGTTCTTCACGCGTGAACGAGTCGAGCGCGCCGAAGGGCTCGTCGAGCAGCAGCAGTTGCGGCTCGTGGATCAGTGCGCGGCACAGCGAGGCGCGCTGCAGCATGCCGCCCGACAGCTGCCAGGGCCGCTTGTCGCCAAAGCCCTTCAGGCCCACCTGGGCCAGCAGGGCCTCGGCGCGTTCGGCGTACTCGCCGCGCTTTTTCCTGGCGTAGTCCTGGCGGAAGGGCTCGACGATCTTGAGCGGGATCATCACGTTGTCGCGGATGCTCAGCCACGGCAGCATGGTCGGGTTCTGGAAGGCCAGGCCGATGCGGGTCTTGCCCGATTGCTGGGTGGTGGGGCTTTCGCGCCCGCCCACGATCAACCCGCCCGAGCTGGGCTGCAGCAGCCCGGCCACGAGTTTCAGGATGGTGGACTTGCCGCAGCCGCTGGGGCCGACCAGTGCGACGAAATCGCCCTGCTCGATGCGCAGGTTGGTGCGGTCCAGGGCGAGGGTGGCGTTGGCCTGCGTGCCGTAGCGCACGGTCACGTCGGACAGGTCGATGAAGGGTTGGGTCATACAGCGTCCTCTACATGCAAGATGGCGGCCACGGGGCCGCCGCCGGCCGGGCCCTGGTGCTCGGCGCCGCCCGAGACGTACAGCGCGGTATGCCCGGCGATGGACGCCAGCACACCGCCCACCACCGCACGGGCGTGTCGCGTGGCGTTGATGTCCGAGTCGTTGAGCATGGTGTGGCGCTGGCCACGCACCAGCCCGTCGGGGCTGGATTCGGCCTTGGCCAGCAGGTTGACGAGCCGCCCGGACAGGGCTTCGTCGCTGTCATGGCCTTCACGGTCGGGGTCGATGGCGAAGCATTCGCGCAGCAGGGTGCGCACCGAAGCCGCGTCGACCGCGTCGCGCATCACCGTGTGGGCGATGCGGTAGGGCGATGCGGCACCGGGCGCCTCACCCAGCACGATCACCACGTTGTGGTCCAGCTCGATGCCGGCCGAGGCTGATGCCCGGCCGGAGTACAGCGACCAGTCGCGCAGTACTGCGGCATCACCCACTTTCGCAGCAGGCACTTCTTCAAGCGCCAGGGCCACGCCCAGGGCCGAGGCGCCGCGCGAATAGCCCATGGATTCGTAGGTGTCGCGCGTGGCGGGCTCCTGCTGCTCGGCCAGCGCCTTCTGCACCTTGGTGGAAGTGAGCAGCGGGCATTTGACCTGCACGAAGTGCACATCCTGCACGCGCTGGATGCCGGCCTGGGCCATGGCCTCGCGCACGGCCTGGGCCGTGGCCTCGATCTGCGCCATGCGGCCGATCTCGGTGGGCGCGAAATCGCGCGTGTGCGCGGTGCCGATCACCAGGCGCGGTGCGCCATGGCGGGCAGGCGCATCGGCTTCGAGCCAGCGGCGCGTGAACACCGTGAAGTGCGGTGACAGCACGCCCTCGGTGCCGCCGGACATCACCAGGGCCACGCGCTGCGCTGCTTCGGCCGGCGTGCAGCCCAGGTGTGGGGCCAGCAGGTGGCTCCAGGCCATGCTGGCGTACTCGCGTGTGTGGTCGTTGACGCAGCCATTGCCCTCGGTCTTGCCCATCACGGCGACGATGTCGGCCGGCACCAGGGTGCCCGCGTCGATCAGGGCCTGCACGCCCGAGAGGTCACCCGGGCCACGGCAGTCGATGCGGTGCACGCCGACCCGCTGCGGGCGCACGGCGGTGCTGCTCGGCAAGCTCATGCGGCCTCCTTGGGCGCGGGCGGCAGGAAGCCGGTGCCTTCGAAGGCGCTCAGGTCTGCCGGCACGGCCGTGGGCGGCACGCCTTCCGGTGTCTTGAGCACGGCGCTGATGTAGTGCTCGGTGTTGCGCGCGCGCGGCGTGGGCATGCGCTGCACGCCCTTGACCGATTGGCCCCAGCCCGAGGCCTCGCTCACCAGCTGGCCATCGCGCATCACGAAGCGGCCGCGCACCAGGGTGTGGATGGGCGCGCCCTGCACCGTGCGGCCGTTCCACGGCGAGATCTTGCTGATCGACTGCAGGCGGCCTTGCGAAAGCACGGCACGGCGGTCCATGTCCACCACGGCGATGTCGGCGTGCGCGCCCACGGCCAGCACGCCCTTGGTGCCGTACAGGCCCCAGGCCTTGGCCGGGGCGGCGGCGCTCCACTTCACGTAGTCCATCAGCGTGGCGCGCTGGCGGTTCACCTCGGTCAGCATCAGCGGCATCTGCGTTTCCACGCCAGGGAAGCCGCAGTCGCAGGCCCAGATGCTCTCGCGCGTTTTCTCCTCTGGCGTGTGTGGCGCGTGGTCGGTGGCGATCATGTCGATGGTGCCGTCCATCAGCGCGTCCCACAGCGGCTGGTTGTGGCGCTCTTCGCGGATGGGCGGGTTCAGGCGCAGGATGCCGCCCAGGCGCAGCATGTCGTTCGTATTGAGCAGCAGGTACTGCGGGCAGGTCTCCACCGTCACGTCCACGCCGCGCAGCTTGGCCGCGCGCAGCACGAACAGCGAGTCGGCTGCGCTGTGGTGGGCGATGTGCACGCGCGCGCCAGTCCATTCGGCCAGGGTCAGCACGCGGCCGATGGCCTCGATCTCGGCCACGGCCGGGCGCGAAGCCAGGTGGGCCAGCGGGTCGATGCGGCCGGCTTCTTCCAGGCGGTGCTGGCGGCGCGCCATGATCGACGAGTTCTCGGCGTGCACCACGGTGCGGATGCCCAGGGGCGCCAGCTTTTCGAAGCCTTCCAGCAGCGCACCGTCGCTGGGGGCAGGCAGGTTGCCGAAGGTGTTGCCCACGAAGGCCTTGAAGCTGGTCACGCCGGCGTCGAGCAGCTCTTCAAGCCGGTCGATGGTGTCGTCGCCCAGCAGGCCGTGGATGCCGTAGTCCACATAGGATGATTCGGCCGCCTTCTGCTTGAGCCGCAGCGCCTCGATGGTGCCCGTGGGCGGGTTGGTGTTGGGCATCTCGAACACCGTGGTCACGCCGCCGCAGGCGGCGGCGGCCGAGCCGGTCTTCCAGGTTTCCTTGTGCGGGTAGCCCGGGTCGCGGAAGTGCACGTGGCTGTCGATGGCGCCAGGCAGCAGGTACTGGCCGTCGGCGCGCAGCTCTTCACGGGCACTGGGCATCAGGTCGTCATGGCCGATGGCCACGATCCTGCCATCGGCGATGGCGATGGAGGCGTCGATGATCTGCTCGGGCGAGACGATCTTGCCGCCTCGGATGACGAGGTCTGCGTTGCTCATGATGTGCCCCTTTACAGCATGGCCCAGCCGCCATCGACGGGCAGGTCCACGCCGGTGATCTGGCGCGACGCATCGCTGGCCATGAACAGGCAGGCGTTGGCCACGTCCTCGTCCAGCGTCACGCGCTTGAGGGCGTAGTCCTCGGCGTGGCGCTTCATCGCTTCTTCCAGGGTGATGCCCAGCTTGGTGGCCATGTTGGCGCACACCTTTTCACGGAAGCGCGGGCCGTCGACCATGCCGGGGGCCACGCAGTTCACGTTGATGTTGTGCGGGCCGGCCTCCAGCGCGAAGCTCTTGGTGATGCCGCGCAGGCCCCACTTCGAGGCGGAGTAGGCCACGCGGCCGGCGCGTCCACGCATGCCGAAGGTGCCGCCCACGTTGACCACCTTGCCGCCGCCCTGCTCGATCATCGCGGGCAGCACGGCGTGCATGGTGTTGAAGCAGCCGGTCATGTTGAGCTCGACGATGTCGTTGAACTCGTCGGCGCTGGTCTCCCAGCCGGTCTTGCCGATGGGGCCGGAGCCGCCAGCCACGTTGACCAGGATGTCGATGCGGCCGAAGTGCTCCAGCGCCTGGCGGGCCAGCGCCTCGGTCTGTGCTTCATCGACCAGGTTGCAGGGCACGACGATGGCGGGCACGCCCAGCGCGCGCGCCTCTTCGGCCACGGGCTCGATGGCGGCGGTGTCGCGGCCGGCCAGCACCAGGCGGCAGCCTTCCTGGGCGAAGGCCAGCGTCACGGCGCGGCCCATGCCCTTGGCGGGGCCGGTGATCACGGCCACCTTGTTCTTGAGTTTCAGGTCCATGGTGTTTCCTTCAAAGCGGGGGCGGGGTCGTGTGAATGCTCAGCAGCGGGGTTCAGAACAGCTTGCTGGGGCGCTGGTCGCGCGCGGGCAGGAAGCTGCGGTTGAACACCTCGGCAGGCGTGGGCGTGCGGGCCAGCTGGTTGGCATCCACCAGGATCTCGATGCTGCGCTCCAGGCGCTTGTCGTCCACGTCACCCAGGCCGATGCGGGCGACCTCGGGGTGGCTCATGTCATTGCGCAGCGCCGACAGCAGGCGGTCCTTCTCGACATCACGCTTGAGCAGGGGCTCGCGCTTCATCACGGCGTCCATGGCCATCTCGGGGTCGGCCAGCACGTCCTTGATGGCACGGTTGAGCGCGCGCACGAAACCGGCCACGGCCTTGGGGTTGTCCTGCACGAACTTGCGCGAGAAGAACACGGCGTTCGAGTACAGGTCCATGCCGTAGTCGCCGTAGCGGATGAAGCGCAGGTCCTTGGCGGCATCGATGCCCATGGCCTTGGCGCTGAAGGTCACGGTGTTCACGTAGCCGAAGGTGGCGTCGACCTGGCCGCGCATCAGCATCTGCTCGCGCAGGTTGGGCGCCATGTTGGTGATGTTGACCTTGCTGGTGTCGACCTTGGCGATCTTGGCCAGCGCGGGAAAGAGCTTGAGCGCGCCATCGTTGGCCGGGCCGCCGATGGTCTTGCCTTCCAGGTCCTTGGGCGTCTTGATCGGGCTGTCCTTCTTGACGATCAGCGTGAAGGGCGGCGTGTTGTACAGCATGTAGACGCCCACGGGCGCATCGGCCGGGCGCTTGGCGGCCATGTCGATGATCGCGTTGAGGTCGCCGAAGCCGGCGTCATAGGCGCCCGAAGCCACCTTGGGGATGGAGGCGGCCGAGCCTTCGCCCTGGTCAATGCTCACGTCCAGGCCTTCGGCCTTGAAGTAGCCCTTGTCCTGCGCCACGAAGAACCAGGCCTGCGAGCCTTCGAACTTCCACTGCAGGACGAACTTGATCTTGGTCTGCGCCTGGGCAGGCAGGGCGGCCAGGCTCAGGCCGATGGCCGCTGCCGTGGCGGCGGCGATGCGCTTGAACGTGGCGCGGCGGGAAAGGGCGATCATGGGGCGGTACTCCGGGTTGAAAATGAAGAAGGCCATCAGGAATGGGTGTCGGTCACGGGGTGCGTGAGCACGCCGTAGGTGTGGGGCAGGCGGTTGCGCAGCATGTCGACGCCGGGCTCCATGCACTTCTGGCGTGCGATGGCCAGCTCGGCGAACACGGGCATCACGGCGCCCCAGCGGGTGTTGGGGGCGGCATTGACGTTCACGTCCCAATGGGGGAAGCCGGCCGGCGGGACCACGAAGGAGCCGCCAGGGCTGGGCGCATCGGTGCGGTTGGCGCACACGAGGTAGACGCGGTTGTCCACCGCCTTGCTCACCGCCAGCAGGCGGCGCTCGTCGGCGTGTTGCCAGGCGGCGGCCCACACGATGATGTCGGCGCCCATCAGCGTCAGCACGCGGGTGCTTTCGGGGTACAGGCCATCGGGGCCGAGCAGCATGCCGATGCGGCCGAGGGGCGTGTCGAACACGGTGAAACCCGGCGCGTTGCAGGCCTGGGTGGACCAGCCCTGCTCATGCGGGCTGCGGTGCACCTGCCGCTGGCGGCCGATGACGCCTTGCGGTCCGATCAGCACGGCGGTGGTGTGCTGCCCCTCGGAGGTGGACTCGACGGTGGGCAGCACCGCGTAGCAGTCGTGCTCGATGCACACACGGTGCATGCCATCGATCAGTGCCGGTGTGCGCGCGGCCAGCTCAAAGGACTCTGAGCGTGTGGGTGCGGCCGATCCCGCACCGGCGTGCAGCGGCATGGCCAGCAGCTTCGTGCCCAGCAACGCGGCATGGCGGGCCATGGCGAAGCAATCGTCAATGCCGTGCTGGTCATCGACATGGGCCTGCACCGCAGCGATCTTCACGCAGGCGGATTCAGGCCGCAGAGATTGGTTCAGATGGGCGGCCAGCGGCGTGGTCTCGAAAGGCTGCGCCAGCAGGCCATAGGCCGAAGGCTCGCGGCTGCGCCACTTCGGCGAGCCATCGGCCCATGGCGCGCCGTGGCCATTGCCCAGCACGATCTCGCCCACGGCCACGCCATGGGTGTCGTTGGCGATGCGCGCACGCACCTCGCCCGTGGGCGCCACGATCAGGCTGCCACCCGGGTAGTAGATGCTGCGCTCGACGCCGGCCTTGGTGGCGGCCAGGATCCACACACCGTTCTCCATCGCCCGGGCCGGCACGAACAGGTCGGCCTGGCCCATCACGAAGAAGTTGGCCATGTCCAGGATGATCTCGGCGCCCTGGGCGGCCAGGCAACGGGCCACTTCGGGGATGCGCCCGTCGAAGCACACCAGCAGGCCGATGCGGCCCAGCGCGGTGTCGACCATGGGGTTGCCCAGGTCGCCCACCGAGAACCAGCGCTGGTCTTGCGCGGGCAGGAACTGCTTGCGGTAGTGGCCGATGAGCCGGCCCTGCGGGTCGAACAGCACGGCGCTGTTGTAGATCTGGCCGTCCTGGCCCAGCTCGGTGAGGCCGGCGCCCAGATGGATGCCATGCCCGCGGCTCATGCGGGCCAGGGCCTGGCAGTAGGGCCCATCGATGGGCTCGGCCAGCGACAGGGCATGGGCCCTGGAATCGAACAGGTAGCCGCTGTTCATGCACTCGGGCAACACCACCAGTTGGGCGCCCTGGCGCACGGCTTCGTCCACGTGCGTCTGCGAGCGCGCGATGTTGGTGGCCAGATCGCCCAGCTCTGCGTGCGTCTGCACGACGGCGGCGAGAAAACGGCGGATGGTCATGCGCCGGCCTCCGGCGTGTCTTGTCGTGCGCTCAGGGCCGTCATCAGCGATGCCGCCGTCACATTGAAGCCGTGCAGCTGCTGCACCAGGAAGTGGATGGCCTGGCTCACGTAGCCGGGCGAGGGGCTGCCGCAGGCATCGGTCAACAGCAGGTTGTCGTAACCCAGGAAGCCGGCGTCCTGCAATGAAGAGAAGACACAGCGGTCGGTGTTCACGCCCGCCCACAGCAGGGTCGACACGCCCACCTGGCGCAGCAGGCTGTCGAGCTCGTTGTCGCAGAAGCCGCTCAGGCGGTGCTTGAAGACGGTGGCGTCGCCAGCCGCCATGGGCAGCTCGTCGATCACCTGCGCACCCCAGTGGCCGGGCACCACGCTCAGGCCCCGGTCGTCCGGCGAGGCCTCGGCATAGCCCACGGCACCGGCCTGGCGCTTGCCCTTGAACAGCACGGTGGGCGGCAGGTTCAGCCGGTCGGCGCGCACGCCCCAGTTCAGCCAGACCACGCGCCCGCCCGCGGCACGCCATGCCGGCAGCAGCGCGGCGATGGTGGCGATGGGCTGGCGCATGGGCGACACGTCGATGCCCTTCTGGCCGAACCAGCCTTGCGGGTGGCAGAAGTCGTTCTGCATGTCCACGACCACCAGGGCCGAGCGCGCGAGGTCGATCTCGACCGGGTCGGGGTCGGCGGCGATCAGCACCGGGCGTGGCGCCAGCGGCGCGCGCACCAGGCTGATGTGGTGCGCGTGCCGGGTCCAGGCGTTGTGGGCGGCCGGACCGAAGCTGGTGGGCGCGTCAAGCGTTGCGTCGACCAGCACAGGCGGAGGCATCTCGCGTGTCATTGGCGGCTCCAGGGGCTCACTTCAGCGTCAGCTGGCGATCGGCCAGGGGCGGCAGGAAGCGACGATCGAACACCTCGCCGGCCACAGGCTGGCGGGGCAGCTCGAAGGCCTCGGCCACCTGAGCGATGGCGCGTTGCAGGCGCGCGTCCTGGACATCGCCCACGCCGGCGCGCTGGGTTTCGGGCGTGACGATCACCTGGCGCAGCGCGTACTGCAGGCGGCGCTTCTCGATGACCTTGTTGATCAGCGGCTCCTGGCGGGCCAGCGCATCGATGGCGGCATCCGGATCCTGGGCTGCATCACGCAGGCCCTTGTGGATGGCGCGAACCAGCCCGGCCACCACCTGCGGCTTGTCCTTGATCAGCTGGGGTGACACCAGCACGCCATTGCCGTAGAGCTCGATGCCGTGGTCGGCGTAGTGGAACCAGCGGATGTCCTTGTCGGGGTCGACCTGCTGCGCCACGAGGTTGAGGTAGCTGGTCACCGAGAACACGGCCGAGGCATCGACCTGGTCGCGCCGCAGCATCTGCTCCTGCAGATTGGGCGCCATGTTGGTCCAGCGCACCTTGCCGGCATCGATGCCGTTCTTGTCGGCCAGGGCGGGAAACATCTTCATCGCGGCGCCACCGGCTGGCGAGCCGATGTTGCGGCCTTCCAGGTCCTTGAGCGTCTTGATGGGGCCGGAGGCCTTGGTCATGATCGCGAAGGGCGCGCGGTTGTAGATCATGTAGACCATCACCGGCACGGTGCCAGCGGGGCGCGTGGCCGCGTTCTGGATGATGGCGTTGATGTCGCCGAAGCCGGCCTGGTAGCTGCCGGCCATCACCTTGGTCACCGTGTTGGCCGAACCGTCGCCGGTGTCGATCTGCAGGGCGATCTTTTCCTGTGCGAAGTAGCCGCGCTCCTGCGCCAGGTAGTACCAGGCGTGCACGCCCTGCAGTTTCCAGTCGAGCACGAACTTGATCGGGGTGGTCTGCGCGTGTGCGGCGGTGAGGCCCGTCCATGCCAGGGCGATGGCGGCGGTGGCGTGCCACAGGGCGGCGCGCAAGGGTTGCTGGCGGGCGGTTGACACGAGGGTGCTGATTGAGGACACGGGAAGGGGCTCCGTCATCGTTGATGCAGGGAGCTGTTGCATCGGCCGTGCCGGCTTGTGCGTTTCAGCGCGCCGATGCCGTGCTTTTTCAGCTGTGATGCGTTGCCGAAAAGGCAACGGTGGCTTGCATGCCCCGTGGGCAAAGGCTTGGCGCTCGGTCGGTGCTGGGCAGATCCATGGGCCGTATGGGCCTGGCTTGCGTTGTCATCCACGGATCCACCCAGGTTTGGCGCGCCGACCCCGTGCGAGGCGTTGCCCCAATTTGGTTCTTTGCCGTGTTTTTCGGTCGAATGCGGGGCCGATCGTGGTGCGCGGCGTTGCTGTTTTGGGCATGGCGTGGCACAGGCCGTTGCCGCAACGGCAACGGTGTCCGGCCTGGCCTTGGCACCGAAACTGCTCGGGCCAGGGGCATGAACCACCTTCGTTTGCTGCGTTATGTCGACGAGGTTGCGCGCGCCGGCTCCATTCGCCAGGCGGCCGAGCGCCTGCATGTGGCACCTTCCGCGGTCAATCGCCGCATCCTGGATCTGGAGGACGAACTGGGCACGCCCATCTTCGAGCGCCTGCCGCGCGGCATGCGCCTGACGGCTGCGGGCGAGCTGTTCGTGCGCTACATCCGTGGCCGCAGCGCCGAGCTAGACGAGGTGCGCTCCCAGATCGACGAGCTCAAGGGCCTGCGGCGCGGGCGTGTCAGCCTGGTGGCCAGCCAGGCGCTGGCCCCGTCCTTCCTGCCCGGCGTGGTCGCCAGTTTCCGCGAGGCACACCCGCTGGCCGTGCACCAGGTGCGCATCGGCGATCACTTGCATGCGCTGGAGGCGCTGCGCGCCTTCGAGGCCGACCTGGCCCTGGTCTTCAATCTGTCGCCCGAGGCCGACATCGAGGTGCTGGCCGAGTTCGAGCAGCCGCTGGTGGCCGTGATGCACCGCGACCACCCGCTGGCCGCACGGTCCAGCGTGCGCGTGCGCGACTGCGCAGACTACCCGTTGATGCTGCCCAACCGCGACATCGGCGGGCGCCAGCTGCTGGAGAAGTTCCTGGTGCGCAGCTCGGTCAAGCTGCACCCGGTGGTCGAGAGCAACTCCTTCGAGTTCCTGCGCGGCTGCCTGTACCACGGCCAGGCCGTGTCCTTCCAGATCGCCATCGGTGCGGTGGAGGATGGTGGCGCACTGGTGGCGCGGCCGCTGGAAGACCGGCACTTCCCGCACGGGCGTCTGGTGCTGGCCGGCCTGCGCGGTCGGCAACTGCCGGTGATTGCGCATGCGTTCGCGGAACACCTGAAAGTGGCCCTGGCGTCCCTGGAGGCCTGAAGGGCGTGGGGCGCATGGGGTGATACTTCGCACCATGCCCACGCTGCGCCCTCTTGCCCCTTCGCCATCGGCCGAGCCTCAGCCCGATCCGCAGGCCGATGCCACCGCCACACCGGCCGTGCCCCGGTTGCCCGGCACGCCCGCCGACCCGCAGAAGTACGCTGTCGTGGCGGCCCCCAGCGCCATCGACGGGCTGGGTGCCTTCGCAGCAGAGTTCATCCCTGCGCGCCGCAAGATCGGCGAGATCCGTGGCGAATCCATCCTCACCACCGAAGCCCATGCCCGAGCCCGCGCGGCGGCCAAAGCCAGTGGCCGCATCTTCATGATCGCCCTGTCCGAGCGCCGCACGCTGGATGCCTCGGCCTCGACGGATGTACTGCGCCATGCCAACCACGCCTGCGAGCCCAACACCGTGCTCAAGGTGCAGCAGGGCCGCGTGGCCTTCTATGCGCTGCGCGACATCCAGCCTGGTGAAGAACTCACGGCGCGCTACGGCCCCACCCACCATGCCGGCAAGCTGGTGTGCCGTTGCGGTTCACCACGCTGCATCGGCCGGCTCTGACACTGCTTCGGTGTCCGGCTTTCGGGGGCCTGTAACGCCTCCCCACGACTGTTGCATCCTGCCGCCCCAGTTTCTAGGGGGGCGTGGGTTGACGCATGCCGCCAGCCTCCCTAGCCTCATCGGTGGACCGGCAACCGAATCCCGCTGAGAGGCCGGCCGACATCCCATCAACCGGAGAAGACACCATGCAGGAACTCGACAAATCGCAAGCAGAGCACGTGGCCGGCGCCCGCATCCGCCCGCCTGTCACCACCCTGGCCATCGGCGAGGAAGGCGGCGGCGGTGCGACCACGCTGGCCCTGGGTGAAGAAGGCGGTGGCGTGACCACCAAGGCCCTGGGCGAGGAAGGCCCCATCTACACCACGCTGGCCCTGGGTGAAGAAGGCGGTGGCGTGACCACCAAGGCCCTGGGCGAGGAAGGCCCCATCTACACCACGCTGGCCCTGGGTGAAGAAGGCGGTGGCGTGACCACCAAGGCCCTGGGCGAGGAAGGCCCCATCTACACCACGCTGGCCCTGGGTGAAGAAGGGGGCGGTGGCGCCACCACCAGCAGCACGGGCGGCGCCTTCGGCTCGTTCTGAGCCAAGCGCCGATGCTGCTGATCGCCGGGGGTCTGGCCGACCCCAGCCTGCACGCCCTGGCCGAGGCGGCCCACGCCATGAACCTGCCCTGGGTGGACCTGCGCGTGCCCGCCGACAGCAGCCCGCCGTTCCATTGGGATCTGGACGCCGATCCCGCGCCGCGCAGCCAGGCCATTCCCCTGGGCCTGCCGCCCTGGGGCGATGGTCCCTTGCCGCGCGGCGCCTTCATCCGCCAGGATGTCTTCGCCGCGCTCCATGATCCGCGCCCCGAGGTGTCCACCCGCGCGCTGGGCTGGTTCTCGGCCGTGCAGGGCTGGCTGCTGGCGCACCCACAGGTGCGGCTGTTCAACCGCGACATCACCCCCGTGCCTTTCAACAAGCCGGCCGCCCTGCTGAGGGCCCGCGCGGCGGGCCTGCCGGTGCCGTCCACCTGGGTCAGCAACGACCTGCCCCGCCTGAGCGCCCGCCTGTCCGAGGCCTGCATCGCCAAGCCCGTGGCCGGCGGCGGCCTGTGCCAGACGCTCGACGACGCCCTGCACGAAGCGCCCCCGCCTTCAGCAGACCAGCCCGCCTTCCTGCCCATGCCCGCGCTGGTGCAGCCGCGCCTGGTGGCGCCGGAGTTGCGCATTTTCGTGGTGGGCGCCCAACCCTTTGCCTTCGAGGTGTCCAGCCCGTCGCTGGATTACCGGGCCCAGCAGGATGCCGAGGTGCGTGCCGTGCCCGTGCCGTCGCGGGCCGCCCAGCCGCTGCACGCCCTGATGCAAGAGTTCCGCATGGACTTCGGCGCCGCCGATTTCAAGACCGATCCCGACAGCGGCGAGCTGGTCTTCCTGGAACTCAACACCTCGCCGATGTTCGCGCGCTTCGACGCGGCCTGCGGCGGTGCGCTCTGCCGCGCCATGGTCGAGCACCTCACAGCGGCTCACTGACGTGCTGGGAAGCGCGAACCCCCGCATTTGAGGGGGTGGCTGAGGCCATCTCCGCACACAAACCTACCCCACCCCGGGCACAAACCCGGTGGTTGGTGGGCGGGTCCCTCCGGATACTGGTCCGCAGTGCCACGCAAAAGTCCGCAAGACCTTTCAAGATGCTGTCACTGCAAGAACAGGCCGGCCTGGAAGACCAGGTCCGCACCGCCCGGTTGCGCATGCTGCTGGACCACGTCGAAGTGGCCCTGCTGGCCGCGGGTGTGTTCGCGGCCATCGTCGCCTGGCTGATCAACCACATGGTGCCCGAGGCCCGCCTGTGGCCTTGGCTGGTGCTCAAGCTGGCCTGCCTGGTGCCCCGGCTGGTGCACACCAAGTGGCTGCTGCGCCGTGCCGGCCAGCCGGGCATGGACCTGGCCCAGGCCCGCCGTTGGATGCTGGCCTTCATCGCGCTGGACAGCCTGGCCTGGGGCGCCGTGGGCTGGTGGCTCACGCCGCTGCACCACCTGGACCTGGCCGTGGTCACCATCAGCTCGCTGATGGGCCTGGCCGCCATCGGCGCCTTCATGAATTCGGTGGATGTGCGGGCCGTGGCCTGCTTCGTGCTGCCCATGCTGCTGCCCAACGTCGTCTTCGTGCTGTGGCGCCAGGATTCGCTGGGCCTGTTCGGCGCGGCGTCCATGCTGGGCTTCATGGCCGTGATGATGCTCGAGGCCGTGCGCAGCCAGCGCCGCATCACCGAGCTGCTGCGCCTGCGCTTTATGCACGAGCACGTGGCCGGTGAGCGTGCCCGCGCGCTGGAGCAGGCGCGCCACCACAGCGATGCCCGCAGCCGCTTCCTGGCCACCGTCAGCCACGAGATGCGCACGCCGCTGCACGGCATCCTGGGCCTGGCCCGCGTGCTGCAGCAGGACAAGCCCCGCGCCGACCAGCGCCAGCGCCTGACCCTGATGGAGCGCTCCGGCGAGCACCTGCTCACCGTGATCAACGACATCCTCGATTTTTCCAAGATCGAGGCCGGCCGCATGAACATCGAGGCGCGGCCCTTCGACCTGAACGAGGTGCTCGACGAGGTGGCCGGCGTGTTCCAGGTGCTGGCCCAGCGCAAGCAGGTGAGCCTGCGGCAGCTGCGCCACTGGCAGGGCAATTGCCCCGTGGTGGGCGATGCCGCCCGCGTGCGCCAGGTGCTCAACAACCTGCTGGGCAACGCCGTGAAGTTCACCGACCACGGCAGCATCCAGCTCATCGCCCGCCGCCACCCCGATGGCCTGGTCGAGCTGCAGGTGCGCGACACCGGCATGGGCATCGCCGAGGCCGACCGCGCCCGCATCTTCGATGCCTTCACGCAGACCCACACCCCGATGGACCGTCAGCACGGGGGCACCGGCCTGGGCCTGTCCATCGCGCGCCAGCTGTGCCGGGCCATGGACGGCGACCTGGTCTGCGACAGTGCCGTGGGCGTGGGCTCCATCTTCAAGGCCACGATGCGCCTGGCCGAGGTGCCCGCGGGCGACGTGCAAGCGGGCGAGCCGTTCCCGGACCATGCCGAGCATCCTGCAGACGGCGCCCTGGCCGGCCTGCGCGTGCTGCTGGCCGAGGACAACCCCGTCAACATCCTCGTGGCCGAGGCCGTGCTCGGCCACCTGGGCTGCGAGGTGCACACCGTCACCGACGGCCAGCAAGCGGTGGCCTGGCTGGAGCAGCAGCGCTGTGATGTCGTGCTGATGGACTGCGCCATGCCGGTGATGAACGGCCTGGAGGCCTCGCGCGTGATCCGGCAGCGCGAGCAGGACACGGGTCGGCCACGCGCGGCCATCGTGGCGCTCACGGCCAACTCCATGCTCGACGAGCGCGCGCAATGCCTGGACGCTGGCATGGACGAACACCTGGCCAAGCCCTTCGGCCCCGACGACATCCGCCTGGTGCTCGAGCGGGTGTTGCTGCAGCGCGCCGTGAACACCCCGTGAACGTGCCGTTACAGCGTCGGGGTGAACGCCGCTCGCTTTGCGTTGCACAATGCCCGGGCCCTGAAGCAGGCCTGCCCTGCCCCACCCAGGGCGATGACAACCACCCCAGAGGAGACCCACACGTGAGCGTGAAGAAGACCCTGTGCACCGCCGCCCTGCTGGCTTTGCTCGTGCCGACGGCCCATGCGGCCAAGCAACGCTTCTGCATCTACGACCCGCTGGGCACAAGCGGCGAGGGCTACAGCTCTGCGCGCGACTACGCCATCGCCATGCAGCGCCATGGGGTGGACCTGGAGATCAAGGCCTTCATCGACGAGCGCGTGGCGGTTGAAGACTTCCGCACCGGGCAATGCGATGCGGTCAGCGCCACCGCCTTGCGCACACGGGCCTTCATCTCGCTGCCGGCTTCGCTGGATTCGGTTGGGGCCTCGTCCATCGTCAAGCAGGGCAAGCTCGATCTGAAGGCCAGCTACGAGGTGGTGCGCCGCTTCATCCAGGCCCTGAGCTCGCCCAAGGCGGCCGAGCTGATGGTGGCCGGCAACTACGAGGTGGGCGGCATCATCCCGCTGGGCGCGGCCTATGCGTTCGTGAATGACCGCAGCATCAGCACGCTGGAGGCCGCCGCCGGCAAGCGCGTGGCCGCGATGGACTACGACAAATCCCAGGCGGCGCTGATCCAGCGCGTGGGCGCGCGCCCCGTGGCCGCCGATGTCACCAACTTCGGGCCCATGTTCAACAACGGCAATGTCGACGTGATCATCGCGCCGACCATCGTCTACCGGCCGATGGAGCTGCACAAGGGCATCGGCACCAAGGGTGGCGTGTCCAGCTTCCCGATGGCCATGCTGACCTACCAGATGCTCTTCAAGAAGGACAAGTTCCCGGCGGGCTTCGGCCAGAAGTCGCGTGACTACTGGCTGGCCAACTACGACCGGGTCATGGAGATCGTGGCCAGGTCCGACAAGGAAGTGCCGGCCAAGCTGTGGATGGACCCGTCGCCAGCGGATGCCGAGCGCTACGTGGTGCTGATGCGCGAAGGCCGCATCGACATGGCCGAGAAGGGCCTGTACGACAAGAAAGGCCTCAAGCTGATCAAGAAGATCCGCTGCAGTGTCTATGCCGAGGCCGCCGAGTGCGCCCAGCCCACCGAGAACTGGTGAGCACCCGCACGGCCTGCCGGCCGGGTCAGAACTTGTAGTTCACGTTCAGCATCACGCTGCGCGGCTCGCCCCAGGTGTAGGTGCTGTACCACTGGAAGATCGTGTGGTATTTCTTGTCCAGCAGGTTGTTGACGTTCAGCGAGGCCGACAGGTTCTTGCTGAACTCGTAGCGCGCCATGGCGTCGAACAGCCAGCGGCTGCCCATGACGTAGTCCATCTTGCCGCTGACCGGGTTGGTCACGCTGGCCCAGGTCTTGTCCTGCCAGCGTGCGCCACCGCCCAGCGTCAGACCCTGCAGCGCGCCGCCCAGCTTGTGGCTGGTGTACAGGCTGAACTGGTTGGCAGGGTTGAGCGTGCCGATGCGCTCGCCCTCCTGGTGCGACACGCTGTGCGTGTAGCCCGCCTGCAGCTGCCAGTCGCGCGCGATCTGCCCTGAGACCTCGAACTCGTAGCCCTTGGTCTTCACGCCCTGCAGGACGCGGTAGACATCGAGGTTGGTGGCCGTGTCGAACCTCACGTAGTCGGCGTAGTTGTCCTGCTTGAGCTGGAAGTAGGCTGCGCTGGCATTGAGGCGGCCATTGAAGAACGAGCCCTTCAAACCGACCTCATGGTTCTCACCTGTCTGCGGATCGATCGTCTTGCCGGTTTCGTCCTTTTCGCTGTGCGGCTTGAAGATGGCGGTGTAGCTCGCGTAGACGGACAGGTTCTTGTCCAGGTCATAGACCGCGCCCACGTAGGGCACGAACTTGCCGGTGGCCTTCATGTCCTGCTCGTTGTTCTCGTAGTTGGAGACCCGGCCACCCACGATCAGCTTGAGGTCGTCACGCAGGTTCAGGCGGGTGGTGCCATACAGGCCGCTTTCACGCGTGGTCTCGTCATTGGTGTAGCCGGGCGTGCCCCAGTTGGCGTAGGGGATGTGGCCGGTCCAGCCGTAGTAGTCGGACACCGACGTGTTGTAGCCAGAGGCCGAGTAGCCTGCATTGGTCCAGCGCCGGTCGGTGAAGCTGCCGCCCAGGACCAGCTCGTGCTTGCGACCGAACAGGTTGAAAGGCCCGCTGGCATAGAAGTCCGCCGCATTGGCGCGGGTCTTGCCCACGTACTTGCCCATCCACAGGCTCGTTCCGCTGCCATCGGCCGGGTTGGGGGTGCCGCCGGCTGCGGCGCCCAGCATGGCGTCGTAGCCATTGATCTGGTGGTTGAGTTGAAGCTTGGCCACCCACTCGTTGTCGAAAGTGTGCTCCAGCGTGGCGAAGGCGGTGCGGGTGTACTGCGACCAGTGGGACCAGGTGGCGCCGTTGTTGAACGAGCGCGGCATGTCGTTGAAGTTGCCGGTGGTGTCGAAGATCTTGATGCCGCCCCAGGACGAGCCCTTGGGCTTGTTGTCCTGGTAGTCCACACCTACCGACAGCAGCGTGCTGGGGGTCAGGTCGGCTTCGAGGATGCCGTAGAACACGCCCACCTGCTTTTGATAGTGATCCTGGTGGGACTGCCTGTCCTGGTAGGCTGCGACGGCCCGGGCGCGCACGCTGCCGCTCTGGTTCAGCGCGCCGCTGAGGTCCGCTTGCGTGCGGTAGTTGTCCCAGGAGCCGACGCCGGCCTGCAGGCTGCCCTGGAACGCGCGCGTGGGCTTCTTGCGCACCAGGTTGATCGTGGCCCCCGGGTCGCCACTGCCGGTCAGCAGGCCGGTGGCCCCCTTGAGCACTTCCACACGGTCGTAGATGGCCATGTCGCTCAAGGTGTTGCCGGCGGAATAGCCAGAGTCGCGCTGCATCGGGATGCCGTCGTACTGGAAGTTCTGGATGGCGAAGCCGCGTGCCCAGTACTCTGTGCGCTCGCTGTCGTAGGTGACGATGCTCACGCCCGGTGTGCGCTCGATGACCTTGTCGATCGAGGTCAGGCCGAAATCGTCGATCTGCTGTCGTGTGATGACGCTGATGGATTGCGGTGTCTCACGCGGCGTGAGCGGCAGGCGGGTGGCCGTGGCGATGGTGCCTGGCGTGTACGAGCGCGAGTGTTCGGTGATCTCGCCCAGCTGGTTGGCGGTGACGGTGATGGCGGGCAGGGCCTGGTCAGACTGCGCGGCGGGGGCCAGGGCGGCCATCGGGATCTTGCGCAGCGAGTAGGCCCCGCTGCCGGTGTCCACGAGTTCGAAGCCGCTGCCTGCCAGCAGGCGGCCGAGGCCTTCTTTCACCGTGAAGTTGCCTTGCAGGCCGTTGCTGCGCTGGTCGGCCAGCACGGCGGGATCGAACGACAAGGGCACGCCGGCCGCGGCAGCGAAGTGCGCCAGGGCATCGCCCAGCTTGCCGGCCGGCACCGTGTAGCTCTTGCGGGCCGTGCTGTCGACGGCTTCGGAGGCGTGCGCCGGCAGGGCCACCGTGGTCGAGGCGATCAGGCTGACCAGGGTGGTGCCGATGGCCAGGCTCAGCGCGCTGAGCTGGACGGGCAGTTGGGAGGCACAGGGGCGTTGACCCACGGGATGGCGCCTGGACGGCATGAGGAAACCTTTCGTCGATGGGAGGGGTGCGCACGCGGCTCGCGTGTGCTGTCACCCCCTACACCGAACGAGCTTTGAAAAGGTATCAGCCCGGCGCTGAAAAATGTGGGCCGCGCGGCCTCACCGTCACCCACCACGGGGTGGCGCGGTCGATGTGCAACGGGCGTGTCTTCTCGAGCAGGCGCAGGCTGGCGTCGGTGTCCGCCAGCGGGAAAGCGCCCGAGATCTTCATCGTGGCCACTGCCGGATCGCAGCGCAGCAGGCCAGGGCGGTAGCGGCTCAGTTCGGCCAGCAGAGTGCCCAGGGGCATGTCCTGGGCCAGCAGCATGCCCTGCTCCCACAACACTGCGGTGCCGTCCACGGGCCGGGGCGCCTGTACCTCTCGGGTGGTGAAGTCGGTCTGTTCACCGGCCCGCACCACGAACGCTGCAGTGCTGTCGACAGGGCGGACCTCGACGGCGCCTTCGAACACGGCCAGCCGCGTGCTGGCGCCCAGCTGGCGCACCGAGAAGCGCGTGCCCAGCGCCCGCAGGCGGCCGTGCGGCGAGGCCACCGCGAAGGGCCGCGCCTTGAACGCGGGGGCATGCCCGGTAGTGACCAGGATCTCGCCGGCGTGCATCGTCAGGCGCCGTTCGTTCTCGGTGAAGCCCACGTCGACGGCGCTGGCGGTGTTGAGCACGAGCCGCGTGCCATCGGCCAGCAGGGCGGACCTTTGCTCGCCCGTTCGGGTGCGCAGATCGGCCAGCCAGCCGGCGCGCGAGGCCTGGTGCCAGCCCAGCCAGGTCGTCGGGATGACGGTGGCCGCCAGGCCCAGCGCCTGCAGGATCTGGCGGCGTGGGTTCTTGCGCAGCCGGGCCAAGGCCTGGCGTCCCAGCTCGGCCGGCACCTGGCCGAAGACACCCAGCACCGATTCGGCGCGTGCCCAGGCGGCCGTGTGCTCCGGGCTCAGGGTGCGCCAGCGTTCGAAGCGCTGGCGGTCAGCGTCCGTGATGTCGCCCGATTGCCAGCGCACCAGCCAGTCGGCGGTTTCCCGCTGCATCGCTTGTCGGGTGGAGGGTGCCGTGTTCGCACTCATGGGTTCAGGCTTCGTCGTGGATGGCCAGGCAGGCCTCGAAGGCCCGGCGCATGTGGCGCTTGACGGTGATCAGCGAGAGGCCCATGCGTTGCGCGATGACCGGGTAGGTCAGCCCATCGAGCTGTGCCAGCAGGAAGACCTCCTGCGTCACACGGGGCAGGGCGCGGAGCATGGCCTCGATGCGGCACAGCGCTTCCAGGATGATCAGGCGGGTCTCGGGTGAGGGCGCCTCGGGGCCGGGCAGGTGGGCGATGGCGTCCAGGTAGGCGCGCTCGACATCCTGGCGGCGCCAGTGGTCGATCACCAGGCCCTTGGCGATGTGCGTGAGCAGGGCGCGCGGCTCGTTGCCGAGCGTGCGCGTGCGCCAGTGGGTGAGGATGCGCACGAAGGTGTCGTGCGCGATGTCGGCGGCGTCCAGGCCGTTGCCCAGCTTGCGGTGCAGCCACTGCTGCAGCCAGCCATGGTGGTGGCTGTACAGCCCTGTCACGTCCAAAGTCTCGCCCGTCGCCATAAGTCCTGCCGTTCCACGTCAACCCGAGATTTGGAAATGAGAATGATTCACATCCATTATAGGTTGACAGGTGAACGGCGTGGCGCCTGTGGTTCGCCAAAGAAAACGCCCGCGTGGCGCGGGCGTTTTCAAGGAGGGCGGGCCGCTGACGCGGGCCGCAGCCTCAGCGCTGGATCAGCCCAGGGCCTTCAGGTCGGCATCGACCTTGGCCAGCAGGTCGTCGGTGATCAGGCCGCCGGAGAACTTGGCGACCATCGACAGGGCGAAACCCTTGCCCATCGCGATTTGCGGGTGGGTGGAAATACCGGGCAGGTGCTTTTCCAGGATGGCCTTGGTCTGTTCGTTGTCCAGCAGGTCGCCGAGTTTGGATTCGATCGAGAAGCTCATGGATTGTCTCTCAGTGATGATTGAAGAAAAACACGCGGACAGCCTGGAGCCTCCGGCGCAGGTACAAGCATAACCCGTCGCGCGAGAACTTCAAACGGACGTTCGGGGGCCTGCACGCAGGCGCTTCGGGCATTTACGGCGCCGCGGCAGGCGCTTTCCGCGATCAGCGAACTGGTGCCCAAACTCGACGCACTGTTGCACGAAATGGTGCCTGTGCATGCAGTTATCCCCATGAAAATGCGAGCGATAGCCATAACGCCGCGATTGTCAAGAGGTGCCCCAGACGCACGGGCATGTGTCGTAAGTAATTGATTTATATAAATAAATAAGCCCGTCGCTGGGCGGGCTCATCCAGGGGAAACCCCAGTCCGGCGCCTGGGCCAGACCTTCGATGCCAGCGTTTCCCACAAAGTTATCCACAGGTTGAATCGAGGCGCGGTCCAATCGAATCAAGCACTTAGACCCCATTGCTGGACAGGGACTTTGATGGGCGACCCTAACTGCTGCCGCGGGGCATGGCGGAGGGTTGTCGCGCTCATGGAACAATGAGGTCCAGAGGTCGGCATCAGCCAGGCGGACCCGCCAAGGGGTCTTCGGCCATTTCGTGAAGGACTACACACCCTGTAGGACAAATGGAAACTAGGGTAAACCCGTGAAATTGAAGTTTCCTGTGTCGGTTATCCCCATCTTGGACATCTCGGCTCGCCCTGAGACGGTGCGTGGCTCCGGGATTGCAGAAACACTCAAAAATTGTGCTAAGTCATTGATTCATATAGATTGAAATCGCGTGCTCAAATCTGAGGCAATCTAGCCCAAACGACCACCTGACAAGCATTTAGCGCGTGTTTACAAGCCTTGCCCACAAAGTTATCCACAAACCCCGGGGATAAGGGGGAAGCCCCTTCGGATCAAGCACTTAGCGCTTTCTTTTCATCGACTTGTAGGAATAACGGAGACAAGACGCAGGTGTCGACGAAGCCAGGCCAGCTGTTTCCAGCACCGCCCTCTGCCGGGGCGGCCAGCGATCCGCCGCACGCGCCCGCCCACCGGGTGCAGGTGCTGGTGGAGGCGCCTCAGCACAGCGGCCTGACAGGGCCACTGGACTATCTGGCCGATCAGGCGCTGCCTCCCGGTACGCTCGTGCGTGTGCCGCTGGGCCGGCGCACCGTCACCGGCCTGGTGTGGGATGCGCCAACTGCTGACGCCGACGCATGGGCTGCAGACCAGCTCAAGCCCGTCGCCGAGGTGTTGCCCGACCTGCCGCCCTTGCCGCCGACATGGCGGCAGCTCGTCAGGTTTGCAAGCGCTTACTATCAGCGTAGTCTCGGTGAAATAGCGATGATGGTGCTGCCACCAGAACTGCGTCAACTTGACGCGGTGCAGTGGGGACGCCGGTTCAAGCGTCTGACCAAATCCCTGGCGCAGCCCCCGGCGGCCACCGACGCGCCCGAGGTCCTGCCTGATCTCACCCCCGAGCAACAGACCGTGCTGGACGCGCTGGCGCCCTCGCTCGCACCAGGCGACGCGGAGCCCGCGCCCACGACCTACTTGCTCTGGGGCAGTACCGGCAGCGGCAAGACCGAGGTCTACCTGCGGCAGGCTGACCGGGCCCTGCAGGCCGGCCGTCAGGTGCTGCTGATGGTGCCCGAGATCAACCTGACCCCTCAGCTCGAGGCCCGCGTGGCCGCCCGCTTCGCCGGGCGCAACATCGTCTCGCTGCACAGTGGCCTGACCCCCGCGCAGCGCTTGCGCAACTGGATGCTGGCCCACCTGGGCCTGGCCGACATCGTGCTGGGCACGCGCCTGGCCGTGTTCACCCCGCTGCCGCGCCTGGGCCTGGTGGTGGTCGATGAAGAGCACGACCCGTCCTACAAGCAGCAGGATGGCGCACGCTATTCGGCCCGCGATCTGGCGGTGTACCGCGGCCAGCTGGAGAAAGTGCCGGTGCTGCTGGGCTCGGCCACGCCCAGCCTGGAAACCTGGTTCAACGCCCTGCCGCAGGCCGAGGGCGGGGCCGGCCGCTACCAGCGCCTGACCATGCCCTCGCGCGTGGGCCAGGGTGCGATGCCGCGCGTGCGACGGCTGGATCTCTCACGCGAGCCCAAGCCACGTCCCGGCCAGGAGGCCCCGCCGCTGGCCCAGGCCCTGCTGGATGCGATCGCCGAGCGTGTGGCGCGTGGTGAACAGAGCCTGGTGTTGCTCAACCGGCGCGGATATGCCCCGGTGCTTCAATGCAGCGACTGCGGCTGGAAAAGCGAATGCCCTCAATGCAGCGCCTGGCGCGTGTTCCATAAGGTCGACCGCACCTTGCGTTGCCACCACTGCGGCCTGACCGACCGTGTGCCGCGTGCCTGCCCGAACTGCGGCAACCTGGACATCCACCCCCTCGGCCGAGGCACCGAGAAGCTGGAAGAGCAGCTGGCCGCGGCCCTGCCCGATGCCCGCGTGGGCCGCATCGATGCCGACGTGACCAAGCTCAAGGGCGCGCTGGAAGACCGGCTGGCCAGCGTGCATGCCGGCGAGGTGGACATCCTGGTGGGCACGCAGATGGTGGCCAAGGGGCATGATTTCCGCCGCATCACCCTGGTGGCGGCGGTGAACCCCGATGCAGCGCTGTTCGCCAGCGATTTCCGTGCGGCCGAGCGCCAGTTCGCCTTGCTGCTGCAGGCGGCCGGGCGTGCCGGGCGCGATGCCAGCGTGGCCCAGGGCAGCGAGATGTGGGTGCAGACCTGGCACCCGGACCACCCGCTGTATGCGGCCCTGGCCCGGTACGACTACGAGTTCTTTGCCCAGCAGCAGCTCAAGGAGCGCCAGATGGCGGGCCTGCCGCCCTATGCCCACCTGGCCATGCTGCGCGCCGAAGGCAAGACGCAGGAGGCGGCGCAGGGCTTTCTGGTGGAGGCGGCGCAACTGGTCGAGGCGCTCGCGGCGGAGCTGGGCGGCATCCTGCTGTACCCGCCGGTGCCCACGGCCGTGCAGCGCGTGGCCAACATCGAGCGCGCGCAGATGCTGATCGAGGCCGAGTCACGGCCGGCCCTGCAACGCCTGCTGGCGCGCGCCACCGACGACTGGCTGGCGCTGGCACACCAACACCGCCCGCGCGGACTGGTCCGCTGGGCGGTGGATGTGGATCCGCTGGCGATCTGATCCGGCCAGGTGGCCGAACCGGAAGGCTTGCTCAGCCCAGCAGGGCTTCCATGCCTTCGCACAGCTCGCTCATGGGCGGCATCTCGGCCAGGAACTTCTTGGGATCGAGCTTGAGCGCGGCACAGACTTCGGTCGGCACCGTGGCGGCCAGCTCGGCCTCGTTCAGGCCGTTGTGCTCGGCCCGGGCGCGCCAGGCGGCCAGGTGCAGCACCGCGGCGATCGGGTCCACCGGCTTGGTGGCCAGGGGTTCCGGAAAATTGGCGATGGCGTCCAGGAAGGCCGACGGGAACTTCCACTGGCGGGCCAGTTCGGCCCCCACCGTGGCGAAGTTGTAGCCGAAGGAGGTCTTCTCCATGTCCAGGCGGCGCGGGTCCATCGGCCCGACCTGCTTGTCCAGCTGCAGCATCGGCTCGGGCATGCCGGCGTGCATCACCAGCTGGCCGATGCTGTGCATCATGCCCACCGTGAAGGCCAGGTCGGCATTGTGGCCGGTGGTCTTGGCCAGCCAGCGCGACACCACGGCGGCGTGCAGGCTGTATTTCCAGAACTTGCCCAGGTCCATGCCCGGCATGGCCTTGAAGCCGCTGGTCAGGCCCGAGCTGATCACCAGCGTGCGCACGGTGACGAAGCCCAGCATCATCACGGCGTCATCGACGGTGCCCACGGTGCGGGAGACGTGGTAGTAGGCCGAATTGGCCAGGCGCAGCAGGCGCGCGGAAAGTACCGGGTCGGCCTGGATCTTCTTGGCGATCTCGTCGATCGAGATGTCCTCGGCATTGAAGCTGTCGATCAGCTCGTGCACGATCTTGGGAACGGCCGGCAGGGCCTGGGGTTGTTTGAATAGGGCTTCGAGCTGCATGAGTCAGCCTCCAAATTGATGAACCATTACCTCCACCGATCCCCCGCAGGACGTGGCAGAGTTCACTGATATCGACCTGCCGGGAGCATGACTTGAGCATCTCAGATGGTGAGAATTTCAAGCAACGGAAATAAAGGGTGCGAAACCTCACAGTTCGTCCGCTAGGACGGCGGGGGAAACCCGGCCCCGCCCTCATGCTCAACGACCTCATCCAGGAGACACCATGAACCTCGCACACCACCCCCGGTCCACCAGAACGATCATGCACGGCGGGCCTGGCCGAGCCTCTGCCAGGGCATTGGGCCTGGCCGGGGTGCTGGCCGTCGGCCTGGCCACGGGGCTGGGCGATCTGGCGTTGGGGCTGCAGTCGGCGTGGGCGCAATTGCCCGCGCGCAACCTGCTGGTGTCCTGGCGCGTGGTGACCTCGGCTGATGCCACGCGGGAGCGCGCCGGGGTGCGCCAGGGTGGCCTGGTGATCGACAGCCGGCGCGGCGTGTCGGGGCAGGCCGGGGTGGAGCTGTCCACCCGCCAACTCGAGCGCGATCAGCAGACCCACCAGCAGATCCTGGTGCTCAATGGCCGCAAGGCGCGGCTTGACCTGCGCGAGCAGCGGCCCATCACGCAGTGGCAATGGGTGGCACAACTGGGCACTGGCGGGGCTGCGCAGGGCGGAGGCAGTGGCGGACAGCAGGGTGTGCAGCCCCAGGTCGGCCTGGTCGCCCAGACCCTGTGGGTGGACAGCGGCCAGGGCCTGAGCGCCACGCCCCGCTGGTCTGGCGGCAAAGGCCCGGTCACCGTCGAGCTGGAGGCCGAGTCCCCCGCCCAGCCTGGCCGCCCTTTCGGCCAGGATGCGCAGGGCGCGCCCCCGGCACGCCTGGTGGCGCAGACCACGCTCAGCGTGCCGCTTGGCGAATGGGTGCCCGTGGCGCAGACCAACCGCCAGGAAGAAGTGCAGCGCCGAGGCATGCTCAGCACCCAGAGCGTGAGCGCCGATGAGCAGGCGGTGCTGGAGATCCGCGTCAGCCTGCCTTGACGGCGCCCGTGCGTTCGGCCAACGCGCTACAGTCATCGACGAATCAGTTCATCTGGAGACACATTGCAATGCCCACGCCCCTGGACAGCCTGAACCAGCCCACCCGCGCACTCATCGAGAACGTCAAGCGCGCGGGCTTCCCGCCCATGAACACCTTGCCGGTGGAGCAGGCCCGCCAGTCCTACCGCATGGGTGTGGGCGTGAGCACGGTGCCTCCGGCAGCCCTGCCCCGGGTGGAGAACTTCACCATCCCCACGGCCGATGGCCATGCCATCCCGGCCCGCCTGTGGGCGCCCAGCCTGGACGCCGGCCTGCCCGTGCTGCTGTACGTGCATGGCGGCGGCTTCGTCGTGGGCGGCATCGACACCTGCGAGGCCATGTGCCGCTCGATCGCCGCACAGAGCGGCGTGGCCGTGGTGGCCATCGACTACCGCCTGGCGCCGGAGCACAAGTACCCGGTCTGCCTGGACGACACCTGGACGTCCCTGCAATGGCTGGCCAACCAGGGCCACACCCTGGGCCTGAACGGCAGCCGCCTGGCCGTGGCCGGCGACAGCGCCGGAGGCACCCTGTCGGCCGCCGTGTCGCTGCTGGCGCGTGATGCGGGCATCCCGGTGGCACTGCAGGGCCTGATCTACCCCTCGGTGCAGGTCGGCGTGGCCACCCAGTCGTTCAAGACCTATGCCTCGGCCGGCCTGATGCTGGACCAGGGCCTGATGAACTGGTTCGAGGCCCAGTCCACCGGTGGCGACTTGAAAGAGGCCTGGCACCGCCAGCCCCTGATCGCCCCCAGCCACACGGGCGTGGCCCCGGCCTGGATCGGCCTGGCCGAGTGCGACCCGCTGGCCGATGACGGCCGCCTGTACGCCCAGGCGCTCGAGAAGGCTGGCGTGCCCGTGCAGCTCACGGTCTATCCGGGCACGGTGCA
This sequence comes from Aquabacterium soli, assembly GCF_003933735.1. Lineage (GTDB taxonomy): Bacteria > Pseudomonadota > Gammaproteobacteria > Burkholderiales > Burkholderiaceae_C > Aquabacterium > Aquabacterium soli. Next base: position 47,593 of record NZ_RSED01000009.1, read on the forward strand.
CGACTTCATCAACATGGGGCGCTTCCTGCCCGAGGCGCCGCAGTTGCACACGGCCCTGGCCCAGGCGCTGAAGCAGGCGTTGCTGCCGGCCTGAATCACGGGCTGAGAACCTTTCGTTGCACAGTGCACGGATGATCCGGCACGGGCCTTGCAAGACCGGCGTCAACCGACGCTGTCATGAGTGCCCTGCCTTCATCCGCCCTGCTGACCAACGGTCAGCCCCTGAGTGGTTCCAAGCCACCCCTGGTCGCGCCCGAGCGCGTGGCCGAGGTGTGGCGCGACCGCCTGAACCTGCTGCTCGAATCGACCGGCGAGGGCGTGTTCGGCGTGGACATGGACGGTCTGTGCACCTTCATCAACCGCGCCGGCGCGGAGATGCTGGGCTACGCGCCCGACGAGGTACTGGGCCGCAACATGCACGAACTGGCCCACCACACCCATGCCGATGGGCAGCACTACCCGGCCGAGCAGTGTCCGATCTTCAATGCGTTCCGGGCCGGCGTGCCCTGCCGCATCGACAGCGAGGTGCTGTGGCGGCGTGACCGCACCGCCTTCGCGGCCGAGTATTCGTCCTACCCCATCCTGGACGAGGGCGTGGTGCACGGCGCGGTGGTCACCTTCGTGGACATCACCAAGCGCAAGCTGCACGAAGAACAACTGCGCACCGCTCACGAGCTGCTCGAACGCCGGGTGGCCGACCGCACCCAGGCCCTGAGCCAGGCCCTGGGCCAGCTGCGTGAGTTGCAGGCCCACATCGACCGCGTGCGCGAGGACGAGCGCACCCGCATCGCCCGCGAGATCCACGACGAGCTCGGCAGCCTGCTGGTGGGCCTGAAGATGGACGTGAGCTGGCTCGAGAAACGCCTGGACGACAGGCCCAACCTGCGCTGCAAGTGCCAAGACATGCGCGGCCTGATCGACATGGCGGTGGACAACGTGGGACGCATCATCACGGACTTGAGACCTTCGATCCTGGACCACCAGGGCCTGTGGGCCACGCTGGAGTGGCAGGCCCAGGATTTCGCCGACAGCAGCGAGCTGCGCTGCCTGTGGTCCATGGACATCGCGCCCGGCCTCACGGCCCCCGACGGCCCGCTGGCCATCGCCGTGTTCCGCATCTTCCAGGAGCTGCTGAGCAACGTGGCCCGCCATGCGCAGGCCTCTCAGGTGGAGATCCGCATCAGCGCCACGCCCAGCGACATCACCCTGCTCGTGAAGGACAACGGCCGTGGCGCCCCACCCAGCGCCTTCGACAGCACCGATGCCTACGGCGTGATGGGCATGCGCGAGCGTGCCGGCCATTTCAAGGGCTGGCTGCACATCGACAGCCAGCTGGGCAGCGGCACCACCGTGATCCTGACCATGCCCCTCTACCAGGGCCAGCCGGCACCGGTCGCAGGCACGCCATGATCAGGGTGCTCCTGGTGGACGACCACCACATCGTGCGCCAGGGCCTGCGCCAGATCCTGGCCGATGAGCCCGATCTGTGCGTGGTGGCCGAGGCCGCCGATGGCACCGAGGCCGTGCGGCAGGTGCGCGATTTCCTGGAGCCCTGCGAAGGGCCAGGCCTGGACGTGGTGATGCTGGACATCGCCATGCCCGGCCGTGATGGGCTGGACGTGCTCAAGCAGCTCAAGGCCGAGTTCCCGCGGCTGCCGGTGCTGATGCTCTCGACCTACCCCGACAAGCAGTTCGCCGTGCGCTCGCTGCGCCTGGGCGCCAGCGGCTACCTGCACAAGAGCGCCGACCCCGACGAGATGGTGGCCGCGCTGCGCAAGGCTGCCAGCGGCGCGCGCCACATCACCGCCAGCGTGGCCGAGGTGCTGGCCAGCTCGATCACTCAGCCCGACGACCGCCCCGCACACGAGGCCCTGTCGCAGCGTGAGCACCAGGTCTTTCGCCTGCTGGCGCAGGGCCGCAGCGTGGGCCAGATCGCCGAGCAGCTGCACCTGTCGCCCAACACCGTGTCCACCTACCGCGCGCGCATCCTCGACAAGACCGGCACGCGCAACGATGTCGAGCTGGCGCTGTACGCGGTCAGGCAGCAGGTGGTGGTGCTGGCCTAGGCTGGGCCCTGGCGCCCGCATGTAGGGCCAGCACTACACGCGGATCACGACAGCCGTGATAGTGCGGCCCGGCGCGCATTCCTACAGTGGACATCGTTGTGCCGCCTCTTTCGGGCGGGAAAAGGATGTCCGATGTCCAGCGCCTTCGATCCCTACGATGCCGACCGCCCCTTGCGCCTGAGCTGTGCCTGCGGGGGCCACCACGCCCCCGATGAGCACGACGCGGCCCAGGCCACCAACCACGGCGAGGCCGTGCGCACCCTGCGTGCGCGCAGTGAGACCGAGGATTTTCAGGCCTACTCCAACGACTTCATCGAAGCCAGCCTGGTCAAGGCCCTGTTCCCGCAGGACGCCGTGCGTCGGCGCTTCCTGCGCGCCGTCGGCAAGGGCACGGCCATGGCGGCGATTGCCAGCGTGCTGCCCACCGCCAGCCTGCAGGCCATGGCGCAGGAGGCCGCTCCGCTGGAGAAGAAGGATCTCAAGATCGGCTTCATCCCCATCACCTGCGCCACGCCGCTGATCATGGCCCACCCCCTGGGCTTCTACAAGAAGCAGGGCCTGGACGTGCAGGTGGTCAAGACCGCCGGCTGGGCCCTGATCCGCGACAAGATGATCAACAAGGAGTACGACGCCACGCACTTCCTGTCGCCGATGCCGCTGTCGATCAGCATGGGCCTGGGCTCCACGGCCAAGCCCATGCACGTGGCCACCATCCAGAACACCAATGGCCAGGCCATCACGCTGGCGCTCAAGCACAAGGACAAGCGCGATCCGAAGGACTGGAAGGGCTTCAAGTTCGCCGTGCCCTTCGAGTACTCGATGCACAACTTCCTGCTGCGCTACTACGTAGCCGAGCACGGCCTGGATCCGGACAAGGACATCCAGATCCGCGTGGTGCCGCCGCCCGAGATGGTGGCCAACTTGCGCGCCGGCAACATCGACGGCTACCTGGGCCCGGATCCCTTCAACCAGCGTGCCGTGCATGAAGAGATCGGCTTCATCCACCTGTTGACCAAGGAGATCTGGGACGGCCACCCCTGCTGCGCCTTCGGCACCAGCGGCGAGTTCATCGCGCAGAACCCCAACACCTTCGCGGCGCTGTACCGCGCCGTGCTCACCGCCTCGGCCATGGCCCGCCAGGCCAAGAACCGCGAGCTGATCGCCAAGGTGATCGCACCCGCGCAGTACCTCAACCAGCCCGAGGCCGTGCTGACCCAGGTGCTCACCGGCCGCTTTGCCGACGGCCTGGGCAATGTGCGCAACGTGCCCGACCGCGCCGATTTCAACCCCATTCCCTGGCAGTCGATGGCGGTGTGGATGCTCACGCAGATGAAGCGCTGGGGCTATGTGAAGGGTGATGTGAACTACAGGCAACTGGCCGAGAAGGTGTTCCTGCTGACGGACGCCAAAAAGCAGATGAAGGCCCTGGGCGAGGCCGTGCCCGAAGGCGCCTACCCCGGCTTCAAGGTGATGGGCAAGGCCTTCGATCCGTCCAGGCCCGAGCCCTACATCGCCAGCTTCGCGATCAAGCGGACCTGATCCTTCCCAACCCACGAGTCCGGCACCATGCGACAAGCAGCCCTCTGGTGGCAAGGCGAACGCTTCAAGGCGGCCTTGCTGTCCCTGCTGATCCTGGGTGTGATCCTGGGCGTGTGGCACCTGGCCACCATGCCCAAGAGCGCGCCCGTGGCCAGCCTCACGCCCGAGCAGATCGAGTACCTGAAGCTGATGGGCAAGGACCCCGGTGCGGCCGGTGGTGGCGAGGACGCCTCGGGCTTCCCCACCCTGGCGCAGATGGGGCGCACGGTGGCCGGGCATCTGTCATCGCCCTTCTACGACAACGGCCCCAACGACAAAGGCATCGGCCTGCAACTGGGCTACTCGCTGGGCCGGGTGGCACTGGGCTACCTGATCGCCGCGCTGGTGGCCATCCCGCTGGGCTTCCTGATCGGCATGTCGCCGCTGGTCTACCGCGCGCTCGATCCGTTCATCCAGGTGCTCAAGCCCATCTCGCCGCTGGCCTGGATGCCGCTGGCGCTCTACACCATCAAGGATTCGGCCATATCCGGCATCTTCGTGATCTTCATCTGCTCGGTCTGGCCCATGCTGATCAACACCGCCTTTGGCGTGGCGGGCGTGCGCCGCGACTGGCTCAACGTGGCCCGCACGCTGGAGGTGTCGCCCTGGCGCAAGGCCTTCGAGGTGATCCTGCCTGCCGCGGCGCCCACCATCCTCACGGGCATGCGCATCAGCATGGGCATCGCCTGGCTGGTGATCGTGGCGGCCGAGATGCTGGTCGGCGGCACCGGCGTGGGCTACTTCGTGTGGAACGAGTGGAACAACCTGTCGCTGCCCAACGTGATCTTCGCCATCCTGGTGATCGGGGTGGTCGGCATGCTGCTGGACGCGATGTTCGCCCGGCTCCAGAAGGCGGTGACCTATGTCGAATAAAGCCATGTCGAATGAGGCGGTGAAGGCCCTTGACGCGCGCCCTTACCTGCAGGTCGAGGCGCTGGGCAAGCGCTACCCCGGCGCGGACGAATCCGTGTTCGAGCACGTCAACTTCCAGATCCGGCGTGGCGAGTTCGTCTGCATCATCGGACACTCCGGTTGCGGCAAGACCACCATCCTCAACGCCCTGGCCGGCCTGGAGCACGCCAGCGAAGGCCATGTCTTCATGGATGGTCGCGAGGTGAGCGCACCGGGCCTGGAGCGCGGTGTGGTGTTCCAGGGCCATGCCCTGATGCCCTGGCTCACGGTGCGGCAGAACATCGCCTTCGCGGTGCGCTCCAAGTGGCCCGGCTGGTCGCGCCAGCAGGTGCGCGAGCAGGTCGAACGCTATGTGCAGCTGGTGGGCCTGGGCCAGGCCATCGACAAGAAGCCCTCGCAGCTGTCGGGCGGCATGAAGCAGCGCGTGGGCATTGCGCGCGCCTTTGCCATCGAGCCCAAGATGCTGCTGCTCGACGAGCCCTTCGGCGCGCTGGACGCACTCACGCGCGGCACCATCCAGGACGAGCTGCTGCGCATCTGTGCCCAAACGCAGCAGACCGTCTTCATGATCACGCACGACGTGGACGAGGCCATCCTGCTGGCCGACAAGATCCTGCTGATGAGCAACGGCCCGCGCGCCCGCATCGCCGAGATCGTCGTCAACACCCTGCCCCGCAGCCGCACACGCGCCGGCCTGCACCACGACCCGCTGTACTACCCCCTGCGCAACCACCTGGTCGATTTCCTGGTGGACCGCGCCAAGGACCTGAGCCATGGCCGCGCGCCGGCGCAGCCGCCCGAGGTGCACCCGGGCCTGCTGGCCGCCTGAGGGCCCGTGGCACCAGACCATCCCCCACCACGCTGAGGAAGAACACCCCATGGACGAGACTCGACTGGCCCGCCCGCCATTGCCCCCCTTCACCGAAGAGACCGCGCGCCTGAAGGTGCAGATGGCCGAGGACGCCTGGAACAGCAAGGACCCGGAGCGCTGCGCCCTGGCCTACACCGAGGATTCGTGGTGGCGCAACCGCAGCGAGTTCTTCACGGGCCGCGAGGCCATCAAGGCCTTCCTGACGCGCAAGTGGGCCAGGGAGCACGAGTACAAGCTCAAGAAGCGCCTGTTCGCCTTCAGCGGCAACCGCATCGCCGTGTGCTTCGAGTACGAATACCACGATGACCAGGGCCAGTGGTGGCGGGCCTACGGCAACGAGAACTGGACCTTCGACGAGCGCGGCCTGATGGCCCGCCGCGAGGCGTCCATCAACGATGTTCCGATCAACGCCTCGGAACGGCAACTTTGATCTGACGACGCCCCCTTTTTTGAAACAGGAGCCAACATGAACCGCGAAGACGTGACAGACCTCATCATCGAAACCAAGGTCCGCAAGGGCCTGAAGTGGGCTGACGTGGCCACCAAGGTGGGCCTGAGCAAAGAGTGGGTGACCGCCGCCTGCCTGGGCCAGATGACCTTGAGCCCCGAGCAGGCCGGCGTGATCGCCGAGGTGTTCGAGCTGCCCGACGAGGCCAGGCTGTGGCTGCAGGAAGTGCCCTACAAGGGCTCGCTGCGCACCAGCGTGCCCACCGACCCGCTGATCTACCGCTTCTATGAGCTGGTCAGCGTGTACGGCACCACCTTCAAGGCCCTGATCCACGAAGAATTCGGCGACGGCATCATGAGCGCCATCGATTTCAAGATGGACCTGCAGCGCGAGCCCAACCCTGCTGGCGACCGGGTCAGCATCACCATGTCCGGAAAATTCCTGCCGTATAAAACGTACTGAGACGGGACTTGCGTGGTCCGGGGACCGCGCGAGGTCCGCGCCATGGCCGCCAGGCCCCTTGTTGACTTGAACCCGACAAAGGAGCCCGAACACATGGCCCATGGCATGCCCATTCCTTCGCCCGCCCTCGCCTCGCGACGGCGGCGCATTCTGTTGAACGCTCGTACCTGGTGGCCCGCGATGGCCATGGCAGGCATGGCAGCAGCCTGTTCAGTCGCCCACGCCGATGACACCGCGCCGCCGGACACCGACCCACGATGGCGGGGCCAGGTGGGTCTCTCGGCTGCGGCCACCTCCGGCAATACCGACAGCACGACGCTGTTGCTCAACCTGGACCTCAACCTCAAGCGGCCCGATGACAAGACCTCGGTGGTGGGCCACGTGAACGAAGGTCGCACCCGCAACGACGCCGGTGACCGCGAGACCAGTGCGGCGCGCTGGGACCTCACCGGGCAGTACGACCATGACCTCAATGCCGACTGGTTCGGCTTCTCGCGGCTGGGCTTCGAGCATGACCGCGTGACCGATCTGTCGCTGCGCACGCTGGTGGCGGCCGGTCTGGGTTACCACGTGATCAAGGGCCCCAAGCACACCTTCGATGTGTCCGCGGGTCTGAGCTACACCGACTCGCGCTGGAAGGTGGCCACCACCATCGACGACCAGACCGGGCGGCATTTCACCAGCGTGGGCTTGTTGCTGGCAGAGGAGTCCTCGCATGAGCTGACGGACAACGTGACGTTCAAGCAGCGTCTGGAGGCGTATCCGGGGCTCACGGGCGCGAAGTCGCGGCTGCTGCGGTTCAATGCGTCGCTCAATGTGGCGATGACGAAGGCCTTGTCGCTGTCTGTAGGGTTGGTCAACAACTATGACGGGAATGCGGCGGAGGGTCGCAAGAAGAACGATGCTGCCTTGTTCACGGGGGTGAATCTGAAGGTGGGTGGGTAGGTTTTCTTTGCCTGCGCTCTTGTTGGCGCTTTTCGTGACAGCGCGGGGCGGGGTCTGAGTGGGCCTGCGGCCGGGCTTCATTGTTGTCGGTCACGCCTTCGGCGTGACTGCCTTGTGCTGCTCGCGGCGAGGTGGGGCCGCAGAACTCGCTCCAGTCCCTGCGGGCCTTGCGCTCAAACAACTGCGGCCAGTCAGTTCACGAAGCATGTGCTGCGCACATGCCCACCTCGCCACTGCGCTGCTCAGCGCCAACAAGGCGCCCGGCCGCAGGCCCACTCAGCCCTTGATGCCCCGCTGGTGGCATGCGCAGGTTGCTGCGTGCCGAGGCCGGCGCGAACGCCTATCTGTCCGCATGCGGGGGGCCTATGCATGCTTGAGCAAGGCGAAAAGGGGCTGGGGCGGTGGCTGGCTGGGCGCCTTGTTGGCGTCGGAGGCGCGCAGGGAAGGGCAGGTTTGCCCCTGGCCGCAGGCCAGGGGATGGCGAGCATGTTTGAGCCCTGAAAGGGCGAGTTGCGCAGCCACCTGTCCTGGACGAGCACCGCAGAGCAGTCACGCCGAAGGCGGGACCGCCAACATTGAAGCCCGGCCAGCCATCGACCCAGCCCCCGCCTTGCGCTCTCACGCCAAAACGATCAACTCACCGCAAGCAGCGGGTTCACTTCACAGAAGAAGCACCCGACCCCACATCCCCCAGGATCCGAGCCGGATCACTCGGCGTGCTGGCCGTGTCCCGCGGCCACAAGGCCCACACCCGCAGCGGCTGCTTGGTCCGCCCCGCCTGCGTCATGGCCTCATCCCCCCAGCCCCAGAAATAGTCGGCCCGCACCGGCCCCACGATGGCACCGCCCGTGTCCTGCGCCACCACCAGCCGCTGCAGCGGCTTCGGTGCAGGCTGATTGGCGCTCCAGGCCTGCGGCTCGGTGCTGTCCAGCCACACCGGCGTCCCGTAGGGCACCGCATCGCGGTCCACCGCGATGGAGCGGCCCGGCGTGAGCGGCACGGCCTGGGCGCCCAGGGGCCCCTCGTCGGGCCGGGTCAAGGGCTCTTCACGGAAGAACACCACGCGCGGGTTGGCGCGCAGCATCTCAGGCACCCGCTGCGGGTTCAAGCCCGCCCAGCCTCGGATGGCGCCCCATGAGGCCTGCTCCAGCGGAAACGCTCCCTGGTCCACCAGCCAGCGCGCCACCGACTGGTAGGGCTGGTTGTTGTGGCCGGCAAAGGCCAGGCGGATCTGCCTGGGCTGGCCCTCGGGCGTCAGCTCGTCCAGCACGCGGATGCGGGTCGAGCCCTGCACCTGGATCATCAGGGCGTCCAGCGGGTCGGCCACATAGACCAGCTCGCGTCCTGCCAGCGCCGCACGGGCCTCGGGCAGGGTGTCCAGCTCGGCGCGGGTGTAGTAGGGCTTGCGTGTGACCAAGTCGGCCGGTGCGCGGAACAGCGGCGTCTGGAACGCCCCGAACGGCGCGCGCATCGCATCCACCTGGGGTTCGAAATACCCGGTCAGCAGGCCCGTCGTCTGGCCTTCGTGGCCCTGCACCCGCCAGGGGCGCAGGTTGGTTTCCAGCCATTGGCGCACGGTCTCGTCGCCGGCTTCGCGGCCCCAGTTCGCCCCCAAGGTGCGGGCGCGGGTGCACACGGGCAGCCAGTCGCCCGTGGCGCGTTGGCAGCTGCGCCACAGGGCGCTCCAGGCCTCGCCCACGCGGTCTTGTGTCCAGCCGGGCAGCTCGGGCCAGTCGGTGGCCACCCAGCGTGCCCGCGCCCGGTCCCAGGCCAGGCTGCCGTCGGCCTGGGTTTCAGGGGATGCGGATGGCTTGTGCAGGCCGGGCACTGGCGGCTGTGCCGGCGGGATGGGCGTGGCGGGATGGTGGGTGGGCAACTGGCCGCAGGCGGCCAGGAATGCTGCGATGATGAGGGCCAGAGAGGCCCGCACCGGGCGGTGCGGGTGATTGCTGCGGAGACGACGACCGATCATGTGGCTGATTCTGCTGGAAGCGCTGGCGGCGCTGGCGCTGTTGGTGTTCTTCGTGTGGTGGACAATGTTCTCGGGCCGCCGCAAGGGTGAGCCGCCGGCGCAGGTGGCCTCGCCACCCCCGCCCACCCCACCTGGCTCGCCAGGCGAGGGCGGCGACACGCCCTCGTAGCCCGGCCGGTTCAACGGCGGGGAGCTTCCCCCTTCGAGGCCCCGGCAGGCGCCTCGGCGCCCTCCAGCTGCACCAGGGCCTGGGCACGCTCGGCCGCTTCACGGGCTTCCTTGCGCTTGCTCGGCGGCAGCACGAAGCTGAACGGGTGGCGCAGGAAGCGCCGGCCCATGGCCCGCCACAGGCGCGAGCGGTCTTTCACGCGCACGCCGCGCGAGCGCAGGGCCACGCGCAAGGCCAGCGCGAAGCTCACCGCCACGTTGAACAGGCCGGTCAGCGGGATGGCCGCCATGCACCACCAGAACAGCGGATCGTGCAGGGTGGGCAGGCCCAGGGTGCCCAGCGCGGCCGCGATCTGCCCGGTGGACAGCGTCACGTGGCGCACCTCGATGGGCAGGCCGAAGAAGGCCAGGATCGGGGGCACCAGGCCCAGCATCAGGCCCAGCGACACATTGGCCGCCAGTCCGGACACGTTGCGGCGCCACCATTGGGCCCAACGTGCTGCCCGGTTCGCGCCGAACAGCGCCCGCATGCGCGGGTGCCATTGCAGGGCACTGTCGATGCGGTGCCAGACGAACCAGTTCTCGAACCAGCCCGCGAAGATGCTGGAGGTGAACAGCAGGATGCCGGTGAAGGCTGCAAAGAACACCGAGGGGCCCCACAGCGTGAGGGTCTCGAGCACGTGGTGGGCCTTCTCTTCGCCCAGCAGCGGGTGGCCCAGCGCCCACCAGGCCAGCCCCTGGATGGCCAGCACCACGGGGAACACCAGCATCAGGTTGCCGATGATGCCGGCCATCTGAGAGCGGATCAGGTGAGCCACCTCGTCCACGAATGCGGCCGCCCCCTCGTCGGTGTGGGCTTCGCCCAGCTTGGCCGCCATGGCCGGGGCCGTCATCGCGGGCTGCTTGGTGGCCACCCGCCAGTGCAGCAGGTAGATCACCACGAAACTCGTGGCGTAGTTGATGCCGGCCGCGAACCCGCCCCAGAAGGCCGAACCGATGATGGCCAGCAGGAAGAACTTGATGAACACGGTGGCGGCCATCACGATGCCGCCACCCGCCGCACGTCGCAGCATGTCGAAGTAGGCGGCGCGTGTGCGCGTGATGTAGTGCTCGCCGGTTTCGGCATTGCGCTCGGCCACCAGGCGGGCCAGCAGCGAGTAGTGCTGCGTGAACAGCGCACGCAGGCTGCGGCGCTCGGCGCTGTCCTGGATCAGCCCCAGCACCAGGGCGCGCATCTCGCGGTGCGGCTGGGGCGCCAGCAGGCAATCGAGCACGTGCTCGATGCGGCGGCCCCGGGCGCGCAACTGGTCGATGTGGAACACCACGTCCACCGACACGCCATAGGCCTCGAGGTGGTTGTGCACGTTCACGGCCAGCTGCATGCAGTGGTCCAGCAGGCCGCGCAGGTACTGGGCCTGCTGCAGCACGGCCGCGCGGCGCTTCTCGTCGGGCACGACGGGCGGCAGCGGTGCGGAGAAATCGCTGGTGGACGGGATCACGTCGTCCGCGTGCTCGGCGCGCTGCGGCAGTTCGGCTTCGGCAACGTCTTCCAGCAGGTCGTGCAGGTCCTCAGCGGCGCGCGCCAGTTGCACGAAAGTCTGGGTCACCTCGCGGCTGGGGCCGTCCCCCATGCGCAGGCGCAACTCTGGCGACACCCCGGCGGCCCGCACCTGGCTGGCCAGGATGCTCAGCGCCTCCATGAAGGGCTGGCGCCAGCCCAGCGGGCTGTCTTCGGCGTAGCGCCAGGCCTGGCTGAACAGATCGCCCAGGCGCTCCATGGTGGCGTCGTCCAGCTGGGCGATCCAGGCCGGGTCGCGGTCCAGGTCGAACAGCAGGCCGAACAGGGTGGACAGCTCGCGCGTGTCCGGGCTGGACGGCAGCAGGCGGCGGCGCAGGCGCTCACCGAACTCGCTCATGAAGGCTGCGCGGGGCGCGAAGCCGTGGTCGGCCAGCAGGCTGCTGAAGTGCAGATCACGCAGGCAGGCGGCCAGCAGGGCCACCACGCGGCGCCGGGCCTTGGGGTGGTCGCCCACGTGGCGCACCACGTACTGCATGCCCGACACGGGCTCGCCCTGGCGGACCCAGCGCAGCACCTCGATCAGCCACAGGTGGCGTTCGGCCGCGGAGCCCTGGTGCGGCGCGTTCTCCAGCAGGGGGTCGATGCTGACGGGAGGGCGGGGGCGTGAGAACAGTCGCAATGCCATGAAGTGTGGACCGGCCGCTCAGTGCAGCGACTGCGCACGCGACAGCACGAAGGCCGGGATGGGCGACTCGAACCAGCGGGCGTCATCGGACATGCAGAAATAGGTGCCCTGCATGGTGCCCTGAGGCGTGTTCAGGCGTGTCCAGCTGGTGTATTCGAACTGCTCGCCCGGCTGCAGCAGGGGCTGCTGGCCGATCACGGCCAGGCCGCGCACTTCTTCGACATGGCCGGTGGCATCGGTGATCACCCAGTGGCGCCCCACCAGCTGTGCCGGCACATCGCCCGTGTTGGCGATGGTGACGGTGTAGGACCAGGCGTACTCATGCCGGGTCGGGTCGCTGTGCTCTTCGAGGTAGTTGGGGACCACCGAGCAGGTGAATTGGGGCTGGCTCATGGGGGGGATTCTAGGCAGGCATCCGTGAAGTGTGCTGAACAATACCCCATGGCACCATGGGGCTGTCCGGCCGGGTAGCAGGTGCGGCTGCTGCGGCGGACCGTATTTTTCTACAATGGGCGACCCGCCCACTGATCCCAACCCCCCGTCATGGCCACCTACCGCATCGCCCCCAGCATCCTGTCCGCCGATTTCGCCCGCCTGGGTGAAGAGGTCCGCCACGTCATCGACGCCGGCGCCGACTGGATCCACTTCGACGTGATGGACAACCATTACGTGCCCAACCTCACCTTCGGGCCGATGGTGTGCCAGGCGCTGCGCAAGCACTCGGTCAAGGCCGATGGCACACGGGTGCCCATCGACGTGCACCTGATGGTGCAGCCGGTCGATGCGCTGGCCACGGCCTTCGCCAAGTCGGGCGCCGACATCGTCACCTTCCACCCGGATGCCTCCACCCACGTGGACCGCACGCTGCAGCTGATCAAGGCCGAGGGCATCCAGGCCGGCCTGGTGTTCAACCCCGCCACGCCGGTGGATGTGCTGGAGTGGGTGATCGACAAGGTGGACGTGGTGCTGCTGATGAGCGTGAACCCGGGCTTTGGCGGGCAGAGCTTCATCGACAGCACGCTGCGCAAGGCCGAGCAGGTGCGCAAGATCATCGATGCATCGGGCCGCGACATCCGCCTGGAGGTGGACGGCGGCATCAAGGTGGACAACATCCGCCGTGTGGCCGATGCGGGTGCCGACACCTTCGTGGCGGGCAGTGCCATCTTCGGGCAGCCTGACTACAAGGCGGTGATCGACGCGATGCGTGCGCAGCTGGCGGGCTGAGCGCGTTCAGGGCCATGGCCTGGATGGGCGCGAGCCTGACTGTCCTTGTCGGGGTGTGTGCATCGTTGGTGATGACCGCTGCGCGTGCGGCGCCACCGGCCTCCCCTTATGCAGGCCAGTGGCAAGTGCGGCAGGTCCTGGTTCATGAGGATCGCGCCGACCGCCTCCTGTACCAGGTCAATGATCCCAGGCTGGTGGGGCGCATGGTGGACATCGACGTTCGTCGGATCGATTCGGACCTGCCCGAAGCGTCGCATTGCGACCAACCGGTGCTTGTGCCTCGCCCGCAGGTGTTGAACACGCTGCTGACGCGGACCCTGTGGTCCGCCCTGCCCGGGAAGGATGCCGCGCAGGCATTCGGACTGCAGGTGTCGGGCACGCGCGAAGTCAAGGTGGCCTGGACAGCATGCACCGTCGGCCAGTTCGGACCATCGCTGAAAACCGCGCCAACCGACAAAGCCGCCGGGGACCCTGAACGCACCTGGGTGGCGCTGGCGACGCCAAACCAACTGTTGATGCCCTGGTATGGCGACACCTTGCTGGTGCTTGAACCACGCGCATCTGATCAGCCCGCCCGCCCCAGCTTTGCCTGTGGTCAGGCGCGCTTGCCGGCAGAAAAGGCCATCTGCGCTTCCCCTCGCCTATCGTCTTACGATCTCAGCCTGTCACAGGCCTGGCGCGCCGCTGTCCAGGCATGCGAGGGCGATGCCGCTTGCCTCAACGACGCTCGTCGGGATCAGACGCAGTGGGTAGCCACGCGCAACCAGTGCGCGCGCGACAAGGACTGCCTGCGCCAGGCCATGAAGACCCGGCTCGATGCCTTGATGACGCCAGCCGAGGAGTGAGCCATGGCATCCCGGGCATCTGCGCCATGACCGAATCCCACGACCAGGCTTTGCTTCGCCAAGCCTTGCACGCTGGCCCCTTCGTGGTGCTGACAGGCGCCGGCATGAGCACGGCCAGCGGCATCCCGGCCTACCGTGACGCAGCGGGGCAGTGGCAACACCCTGCGCCCATCCAGCATCAAGCTTTTCTGCGTGAGGCCAGTGTGCGCCGCCGTTATTGGGCGCGCAGCTTTGTCGGCTGGCCGCGCTTTGCGCAGGCCCTGCCCAATGCGGGGCATCACGCCTTGGCCGTGCTGGAGCGCCAGGGCCATGTGCACACCTTGATCACGCAGAACGTCGATGGCCTGCACCAGGCGGCTGGCAGCCAGGCGGTGATCGAACTGCATGGTGGCCTGCGGCAGGTCCGATGCCTGGGGTGCGGTGCGTTGCACGCGCGTGAGGAGATGCAGGCATGGCTGGAGGCCAGGAACCCAGGCTTCGATACTGACCTGGCGCAGGCCACCCGTACCGCGCCCGATGGCGATGCACACCTGGAAGATGTGGCCTACGAGGGGTTTCAAGTGCCCGCCTGTCCCGCTTGTGGGGATGGGGTGCTCAAGCCGGATGTGGTCTTTTACGGTGACAACGTGCCACGGGAGCGGGTCACGCACGCCTTGGCTTGCATGGAAGAAGCCAAAGGACTGCTGGTGATCGGCTCTTCACTGATGGTGTATTCGGGGTACCGGTTTGCCCTGCTGGCGCACCAGCAGGGCAAACCGGTGCTGGCAATCAACCAGGGCGTGACGCGGGCTGATGCGTTGCTCACCGCCAAATTCGGCGGTGACTGCGCTGCCGTGCTGGAGGCACTCGCCGCCACGCCCTGATGGCCGATGGTCAGCTGCGATCAGCCGTGTCCTCCGGGTACTGCCGGTTCAGACGCTCCCAGGATGCACGGGTGGCATGCCGGGCCTGTTCCCACTCCAGGCTGGAGCGACCTCTGTATTGCCCCCAGTCACGGCCCAGCTCGGTGTCCACATCGTCGAACGGGCGGCCCCGGTAGGTCTCGAAGGTGCTCACGCCATAACGATAGGCAGGGCTGTAATCTTCATAGGTGGTGCCTGGACCGGCATAGGGCTGCGCGGCATGGTTCTCGCGCCAGAAGTTGTCTTCAAGGTCCGAATCGATGCGGTGTGCAACGGCCTTGCCGGCCAAGCCACCCGCGAAGGCGCCCACGGCCGCACCGACGACGGCGCCAACTGGGCCACCGGTGACTGCACCAGCCGCCGCGCCGGCCAGTACGCCGCCCGTCGCAGCACCGACGCCGGTCCCGACGGGATGGAAATCAGGCGCGCCGGTGGCTGGGTCGTGCGAATGCACATGGGCATCGCCGGGCTTGGTGGTATGAGGTGTGTGCGAGTGCAGGGCCATGATGGTCTCCTTGTTCAACTTGCGCTGGCAACATGCCGCGCTGTGCACCATGCAGGGGCAACCGGCATGCCTGCCGGCACGCTGACACAAGGTGACGACCCCTTCGTGGCCGCGCCTTTGTAGGGCAGCTATGCTGTGGCGGCACCCAGAACATGAGGAGACCAGCATGAGCGCCACCAGCAAGAACTACACGCCCGATGCACCGACACGGGACGACGTGGACAGCACCCAGGGCCCTCTGGTGATCGAGTTCGGTACCAACTGGTGCGGCATCTGCCAGGCCGCGCAGCCCTTGATCATCACCGCGTTCGAGCAACACCCCGCCATCCGCCACCTCAAGGTCGAGGATGGGCCGGGCCGTCCCCTGGGGCGCTCATTCAAGGTGAAGCTGTGGCCCACGCTGGTCTTCCTGTCCGATGGGCAGGAGGTGGCGCGCCTGGTGCGTCCCGCAGATTCACAGTCGATCAGCGAGGCGCTGGCAGGTCTGGTGGCGGTGAGCGAGAAAATGCCACCTAATCTTTGATCCCGACGCGCAAGCCCTGAACGTCTGGATACACCCCAGGGCCGGAGCGGGCGGGCCGCAGTGGTGTGGCCCGGTATCCTTGCGCCATGCGCAGCAAGCCCCTGACCATCGACTCCCGCCTGCCCGAAGTCGGCACCACCATCTTCACCGTGATGTCGGCCCTGGCCCAGCAGCACGGGGCGATCAACCTGTCGCAGGGCTTCCCGGATTTCGACGCGCCGGCCGAGTTGCTGTCGTTGCTGGACAAGCACACCCGCGCCGGCCACAACCAGTACCCGCCCATGGCGGGCGTGCCCGCGCTGCGCGAGGCCATCGCGGCCAAGGTGCAGGCGCTCTATGGCGCCACCTACAGCCCGGACACCGAGGTCACGGTCACCGCCGGTGCCACGCAGGCCATCTTCACGGCCGTGGCCGCCCTCGTGCGCCCAGGCGATGAGGTCATCGTGTTCGCGCCGGTGTACGACAGCTATGGCCCGGCCATCCGGCTCAACGGCGGCACGCCGGTGGTGTCCACGCTCAGGCAGCCTGACTACCGCCCTGATTGGGATGAAGTGCGCCGGCTGATCGGCCCGCGCACCCGCATGATCATCTTCAACACGCCGCACAACCCCACCGGCACGGTGTGGACGGCCGAAGACCTGCAATCGCTGCAGGCCCTGGTCGAGGGCACCGACATCGTCATCGTCAGCGACGAGGTCTACGAGCACATGGTGTTCGACGGCGTGCGCCACGAAAGCGTGATGCGCTACCCCGGCCTGGCCGAGCGCAGCTTCGTCATCTCGAGCTTCGGCAAGACGTACCACATCACCGGCTGGAAGGTGGCCTACTGCCTGGCCCCGCGTGAGCTGATGGCCGAGTTCCGCAAGGCGCACCAGTTCATCGTGTTCACGGTGCACACGCCCTCGCAGCATGCGCTGGCCGAGTTCATGGCCAGGCCCGGCTGGTACGAGCAGCTGCGCGCCTTGTACCAAGGCAAGCGCGACATCTTCCGGCAGGCGCTGGGCGGATCCCGCTTCGAGCTTCTGCCCTGCCAGGGCACCTACTTCCAGTGCGTGAAGTACCGGGCCATCAGCGACGAAGGCGACGTGGCCTTCGTGCAGCGCCTCACGCGCGAGCACGGCGTGGCCGCCATCCCAGTGTCCGCCTTCTATCCAGGCGGGGACGACCACGGCGTGATCCGCTTCTGCTTCGCCAAGTCGGCGGCCACGCTCGGGCGGGCGCTGGAGACGCTGGTCAAGCTATAGGGCGCCCTCGGGCCCTGTCCGCTAATCCTCACCGTGCACCAGGCATGTCTTCGGGCGTGCCTTTTTGTCGTGCGCGGATGCACCACGGCCGGCACCTCTGTCCGCATCGCGAAACATTTCAGGCCTCCACGTGTGGTCTGCACCGCGGTCGCGCTGGCACATCGTTTGCACTAACTTGATTTCTAAACAATACACAATTAAAGTGATTTGCACCCCTGGCGCCTGCGCCGTCCATGACAGAGGTAATTCATGACAGCCACCACGCAAAGCCCTTACTTCGTGCCCCGTCGACTGGGCCACGTGAACCTGTGGGTCGATGACATCCCCACCTCCGAACGCTTCTACAGCGAGGTCTGCGGCCTGACGGTCGAGTTCACCGAACCCGATCTGGTCGCCACCTTTCTGGGCACGGGCCACACCCCACACGACCTGGGCATGATCCAGAAGACCAACGGCGTGGACCGCTACGGCAAGGACGGCCTGCTGCAGCTGCCCGGCACCATCGGCCTGCACGCCGGCCTGAACCACCTGGCCTGGGAGCTGGAGAACGAGGCCGAGCTGGTCGAGGCCTTCCGCCGCCTGAAGGCCGACAACGTGCCCACCGACATCACCGTGGACCACCAGGTGGCGCACAGCGTCTACATGTTCGACCCGGACGGCCACTACAACGAGTTCTACTGCGACACCGTGAAGGACTGGCGCAGCGTGCTGAGTGGCCCGATGGCGCTGCTCACCAGCCACTGGGATCCGCTCAGCACAGACGGCTTCACCGAAGGCCGCTACGACACCGACCCGGTGCTGCGCACGCACCCTTCGGCGCCGCTGCAGCCCCGCCGCATCACGCACGCCGTGCTCAAGACCGCGAAGATGGCCGAGATGGAGCGCTTCTACACGCACATCGGCGGCCTGCGCGTCGTGGCGCGCCGCGAGGGCGTGGTCTACCTGGGCGGCTCGCAGGCCTCGCAGTACGAGCACAACCTGGTGCTGGTGCCGGCCGAGGCGGCCAGCTACGACCACGCCAGTTTCCAGCTCGACAGCGAAGCCACGCTGGACAAGGCCATCGCCGGCCTGCGGCAGCAGGGCGTGAGCATCGCCCGCGAGGTGAGCCTGCCCTGGAAGCGGTCCATCTTCCTGGTCGATCCCGATGGCCTGGGCAGCGAGTGGTACGTGCGGCGCGATGCGCCCATCGACCTCACCGCCCGCGGCGACGTGGCCCTGTCAGACGCGGCCTGATCCCCCGGGGCGCCTGACGCCCGTTCACCTTCCTGATCCTGTTGGCTGCCTCGTTGTGGGGCCGGCCTGGAGAACCTCACCATGACAAGAAGCGCAATCATCTCTGGCGGCGGCATCGGCGGCCTGGCCACCGCGGCGGCCCTGGGCCAGCGGGGCTGGGACGTGACCGTCTACGAACGCCAGCCCGAACTGCGGGCGGCGGGCTCGGGCATCTACATCTGGGAGAACGGCCTGCGCGTGCTCGAATCACTGGGTGCGTATGAAGAAGCCACCGAAGGCGCGTTCCATGGCACCCACTTCGAGCAGCGCGACAACGCCAACAACATCATCGAGTCGGCCCCCATTGGCGCCGACAAGCGCCTGCTGACGGTGCTGCGCAGCCGGCTGCTGAGCTCGCTGAAGTCGTCATGCGATCGCTTTGGCGTCAAGGTCGTCACCAACACCGAAACGATTGGCGCCACTGCTCGCGGCGAGCTGATCCTGTCCAATGGCAGCACCGTGCGCGCCGACCTGGCTGTGGGCGTGGATGGCGTGTGGTCGCGCGTGCGCCAGAGCCTGGGCCTGGAGCTGGTGCACGAGCAGACCCGCGAAGGCGCTCTGCGCACCATGATCGAGGCCCGCCCTGGTGACTTTGCCCCTGAGGACCAGGGCAAGTACATCGAGAACTGGAACGGCATGCGCCGCTTCCTGATCACGCCCGTCAATGCCACGCAGATCTACCTGGCGCTGACCTGCCCGAACGATGACGAAGCCGCGCGCGGCATCCCCATCGACAAGGCCTTGTGGACCGAGTCCTTCCCGCAGTGGGCCCACCTGATCGACCGCATCGGGGGCCCGGCCAGCTGGGGCGTCTACAGCGTGACGCGTGCGCGCCAGTGGTCGGCCGGCCGCACCGCCATCGTCGGTGATGCGGCGCACGCCCAGCCGCCCAACCTGGGCCAGGGTGGCGGCATGGCCATGCAGAACGGCCTGGCGCTGGCCGTGGCGCTGGAGCAGGCGCAGGACGTGCGCGATGTGCCCGCCGCGCTCGAAGCCTGGGAGGCCGCCCAGCGCCCGCTGATCGAGCACTGCCAGCGCTGGTCGATCCTCTACGGCGAGGTCACCTACCTGCCCGACGAGGTGCGTTCGCGCGTGATCCGTTCGGCCATGAGCGACCCGTACATCGCCGGCCAGGTCTTCAAGGCCGCCAACAGCGAACCCACCGGCACGGTGGCACCCCAGCGCTGAGCCGAGTCCCCATCTCCGATACCCCTCTCCCACCCCACGACAGGATTCCCAATGAACAAGCTTTCCCAGTTCTTCGGCGCCGCCAGTGTGGCGATCGCGGCCACGATGGCCGCGCCTCACGCGGGGGCGGTCGAGCCCGTGCGCATCGGCATGAGCATGGCCAAGACGGGCGATTTCGCCCCGGCCGGTGTGGGCCAGCTCAACGCCTACCAGCTGTGGGCCGACCGTGTGAACGCGGCCGGTGGCCTGAACGTGGCCGGCACCAAGCGCCCTGTGCAGCTGGTGGTCTACGACGACCAGTCCGACCCGGGCAAGGCCGCGGCCATCTACGAGAAGCTGATCACCAGCGACAAGGTCGACCTGCTGCTGTCGCCCTGGGGCTCGCCCGCGCACTTCGCGGTGGTGGGCGTGCTCGAGCGCTACAAGTTCCCGATGGTGGGCAGCTCGGCGGCCTCGCTGCAGATCCGCTCCATCAAGGCCAAGAACATCTGGTTCCCGACCTCGGCCATCCCTGACGTGCTGGGCGCCGAACTGGCCAGGATGATGAAGGCGCAGGGCGTGAAGACGGCCGCCATCAGCACCATCCAGCTGCCCTTCCCGCAGGAGATCAAGCGTTTCCTGGTGCCCGCCGCCGAGAAGGAAGGCATCAAGATCGTCTACAACCAGGAATACGCCCCGGGCATCAAGGACATGACCGGCAACCTGTCGGCCATCAAGCGTGCCGCGCCCGATGCCGTGATCGCGCTGTCCTACCCGCAGGATTCGATCCTGTACCTCAAGCAGGCGCGTGAGCAGAACATCGTGGCGCCGTTCCAGTTCGTGGCCATCGGCCCGTCGACCGCCTTCTTCTCGAAGATGTTCGGCGCCAACCTGGACAACATCGTCACGCTGGGCCACTGGTCGCCGCACCAGAAGGCCTGGCCCAAGGCCATGCCCTTCTTCGAGGCCTACTCGGCCAAGTACGGCGAAGCCCCTGATTACCTGGACGTGTCTCTGGCCTGGGTGTCCTGCGAGATCCTGGAGCAGGCCGTGGCCAAGGCCGGCCTGGACAAGGACAAGCTGCGCGCCACGATCGCCAGCACCACTTTCGACACCATCAACGGCCCCGTGGCCTTCGACGGTGTGCAGAACAAGCTGACGCCGGCCATGTTCCTGCAGTTCCAGCAGGGTGGCAAAGGCCAGATCGTCTACCCCGCCAACCTGCAGACCGCGCCCTTCCAGAAGAAGACCGGCTGGCAGAAGTAAGCCGAGCCCAGCGACACACGCCCGAGAAGTCCCCATGACCCAGATCCTGTCTCCCGAGCTGCTGCTGGCAGCCCTGATGCTCGCGTCCACCTACGCGCTGGTGGCCATGGGGCTCAACCTCATCTACGGCGCGATGCGGCTGCTCAACGTGGCCCATGGCGAGGTGATGATGCTGGGCAGCTACGTGGCCTTCTGGGGCTTCACGGTGCTGGGTGTGAGCCCGCTGGTCGGGCTGCTCGGCGCGATGGCCCTGGCCGCCGCGCTGGGCGCGGCCTGCTACCAGTTCTTCTTCAAATCGCAGACGCGCAACAGCGCCGTGGCCGCGCGGCTCGAGGCCAACTCCCTGCTGATCTTCTTCGGCCTGTCCATCATCCTGCAGAACGTGGTGTCCATGGTCTTCACGGCCGATGCGCGCAGCTACGGCTACATGGACGAGCTGGTGCAGCTGGGCTCGGTGTCCGTGGCGGTCAACCGCCTGGTGATCCTGGGCATCAGCGTGGGCGCCGCCGCCGCCGTGATGGCGTTCTTTCGCTTCAGCATCTACGGCCTGGCCATCCGCGCGCTGATCCAGCAGCGTGATGCGGCCTCGCTGGTGGGCATCAACGCCGACCGCGTGAACCTGGGCGTGTTCTGCCTGGGCTTCGCGCTGGCGGGGCTGGCCGGCTCGCTGATCAGCATGACCGAAAGCGTCTCGCCCTTCACCGGCTTCCCCTACACCATCGCCGCCTTCGTGGTGGTGATCCTGGGCGGGCTGGGCTCGCTGGGCGGTACCCTCGTCGGCGGCCTGCTGCTGGCCCTGGTGGAGGTGTACGGCGTGGCGCTCACCTCGGCCGCCTACCGGTCCATCCTGGTCTACGGCCTCTTCATCCTCATCCTGTTCGTGCGGCCGCAGGGCCTGTTCGGACGCAAGGCAATCTGATGGCTCGAACCATTCCTCCATCCTCCAAGGATTCCAAAGGCCTGGCCGCCCTGGGCGGCGTGCTGGTGGCCCTGGCGGCCTGCTCGCCCCTGGTGCTCAGCGCCTATGGCGTGGGCGTGCTCATGCAGCTGTGCGCGTGGATCGCGCTGGCCGGCAGCTGGGTGGCCTTCTCCGGCATGACGGGCTACATCTCGCTGGGCCACGCCGTGTTCTACGGCCTGGGCGCCTACCTGATGGCCCTGGCCTGGCAGGGCGCGTCCATCTTCGTGATCGTGCCGGTGGCCGGCGTGGCGGCGGCGCTGCTGGCGGTGGCCGTGGGCTACCCCGCGCTGCGCGTGCGCGGCCCCTACTTCGTGATCCTCACGCTGGGCATCTCGGAGTTCCTCAAGTACATCGTGGTGGCCATCGAGGCGGCGCTGGGGTCCAGTGGCCGCCTGCTGATCGACACGCCGGACACCGTCACCCTGTTCTACCCGATGCTGGGCCTGGCGGTGCTGGCCACGGGCATCAACTGGCTGCTGACGCGCTCGCGCTTCGGCGCCGGCCTGCGCGCCATCCGTGAAGACGAAGTGGCCGCGGCCACCGTGGGCGTGCCCACCTCCAGGCTCAAGATCCTGGCTTTCGCGCTGTCGGCCGTGATCCCGGGCATGGTGGGCGCGCTCAGCGTGCTGCGCACCACCTACTTCGAGCCCATGCAGCTGTTCAGCCCGGTCACCTCCTTCACGATCGTGACCATGGCCATCATCGGCGGCAGCGACCGGCCGGCCGGGCCCATCCTGGGCGCGGGCTTCATCGTGCTGCTGGGCGAGCTGCTGTGGGCGCGCTGGCCGCAGACCTACATGATCATCCTGGGCGTGCTGCTGATCGGTTTCGTGCTGCTGGCCCCGGGTGGCCTGAGCGGCGTGCTCGACAAGCTGTTCTCGCGCAAGGGCGCGGCGGTGAACCAGGCCGGCAACGGTGGCCCCGCCGCCAAGCTGTCCGCCACGGAGGGTGCACGATGAGCACGCTGCTGTCCCTGCGCAACCTGACCCGCCGCTACGGCGGCAACATCGCCGTCAACGACGTGGGCTTCGACGTGGCCGAGGGCGAGATCCTGGGCATCATGGGCGCCAACGGCGCGGGCAAGACCACGCTGTTCGCGATGATCGCCGGCAACGTGGTGCCCAGCTCGGGCCAGATCCTGCTCGACGGCCAGGCCGTGCAGGGACTGCCGCCCGAGCGCATCAACGCCCTGGGCGTGTCGCGCACCTTCCAGATCGTGCGGCCCTTCCCGTCGATGACCGTGCTGGAGAACGCCACCGTGGCCGCGATGTATGGCCGCCGCCAGACCAAGTCACCGGCCCTGGCGCGCGAACAGGCCATGGCCGTGTTGGAAGAAACCGGCCTGGCCGACCGCGCCCACCTGCCGGCCTCGCAGCTGAACCTGGCGGGCCGCAAGCGCCTGGAGATCGCCCGGGCGCTGGCCACCGGTCCCCGCGTGCTGCTGCTCGACGAGGTGCTGGCCGGCCTGAACGCCACCGAGGTGGAGGCCGCGCTGGACCTGATCCGCGCGGTGCGCGAGCGCCACAAGCTCAGCATCGTCATCATCGAACACGTCATGAAGGCGCTGATGCGCCTGAGCGACCGCATCGTCGTGCTGCACGAAGGCCGCAAGGTCGTCGAAGGGCTGCCGGCCGAGGTCGCCAACGATCCACGCGTCATCAAGGCCTACCTGGGAGAACAACGCCATGCCCACCCTGCTTGAAGCCCAAGGCGCCTGCGCCGGCTATGGCGAGATCGAGGTGCTCGGCGGGGTGGACGTGTCCATCGCCGCCGGCTCCATCACGGCCGTGATCGGCAGCAACGGCGCGGGCAAGTCCACCTTGATGCGCTCGCTGGCCGGCCTGCTGCCGCTGCGCCGGGGCAGCATCCGCTTCGATGGCGTGGATGTGACGGCCCGCCGCGCGCACCAGCGCGTGAGCGACGGCATCGCGCTGGTGCCCGAGGGGCGGCTGGTGTTCCCCGACTTCACCGTGGCCGAGACCCTGCGCATGGGCGCGTTCACGCCCCGGTCGCGCAAGGGCTGGCAACCGCGCGTGGAGAAGATGTACGAGCTGTTTCCGCGTCTGCGCGAGCGGCGCAGCACCCAGGCCGGGCTGCTGTCCGGCGGCGAGCAGCAGATGCTGGCCCTGGCCCGCGGCCTGATGTCGCTGCCGCGTGTGCTGCTGCTGGACGAGCCCAGCCTGGGCCTGGCCCCGGCCATGGCCGACGAGGTGTTCACCGCGCTGCGCGCCATCCGCGACCAGGGCATGACCATCGGCGTGGTGGAGCAGAACGTGTACGCGGCCCTGTCCATCGCCGACACGGCCTACGTGATGGAAGACGGCCATGTGGTGCGCCATGGGCCCGCCGCCGCGCTGATCGGCGACCCGAGCATCCGCCAAGCCTACCTGGGCCTGTGAGCCGGCCCATGATGCAAGGACGACCATGAGCCAGGCCCCCCTCTACCGCGAGTTTCTCGACCAGGCGCAGATCGACGCCCAGTACAACCCGGCCATCGGCCTGAGCGACCCGGCGCAGTATGGCCGCCACTATGCCGATCAGAGCCGCCTGGCCCGCGAGCGCCTGCGCTGCGTGCTGGACATTCCCTTCGGCCCGACGCTGGCGGAAACACTGGACATCTTCCCGGCGGATCAGCCCAACGCGCCGGTGTTCGTGTTCATCCACGGCGGCTACTGGCGGGCCCTGTCGTCCAAGGATTTCAGCTGCGTGGCCCTGGGCCTGCAGGCGCGCGGCATCACCACCGTGGTCGTGAACTACGCGCTGGCCCCGCGCGTGAGCATCGACGAGATCACCCGCCAGGCCCGTGCTTCGCTGGCCTGGGTACGGCGCCACATCGGCGAGCACGGCGGCGATTCCTCGCGCGTCGCCATCGGGGGCCACTCCGCCGGCGCCCACCTGGCGGCCATGGCCCTGCAGACGCCCTGGGCGGGCGACTACGGCCTGCCGGCCGATCCGTTCAAGGCGGCCGTGCTGGTCAGCGGCCTGTACGACCTGCAACCGCTGCGCTACAGCTTCCTGCAGCCCCAGATCCAGCTCGACGATGGCGTGATCCGCCGCAACTCGCCGCTGTTCAGCGTGCGTCCCTGCGCCACGCCCGCCCTGATCACCTGGGGGGCGGACGAAAGCACGGAGTTCGCACGGCAGTCCACCACCTTCCACGACGCCTGGCGTGCGCAGGGCAATGCCTCGTCGCTGCTGCCCCAGGCCGGGGCCCACCACTACTCGGCCATCTTCGATTTCGAACGGCCGGACAGCCCCTTGTGTGGGTGGTTGGCCGATCAGTTGGGGGTTTGAGCGGCTACGCTTATGCGTTGGCCGGGGCATCCACAGACCAAGACAAAGACAAGCGCATCGCTCATTGCGGAGGAAGAACACGATGAAAGCCGACCCGAGCCACAGGCTCCTGAACCAGGCCGACGGGCTGGGCCACGAGGCCCGCGCGGCCCATGACGACCACGCCGTGCTGCGCCTGTGGCTGCGCATGCTGTCGTGCACCACCCAGATCGAGGACGAGATCCGCCGCCGCCTGCGCGCCAACTTCGGCATCTCGCTGGCGCGTTTCGACTACATGGCCCAGCTCTACCGCCAGCCCGAAGGCCTGAAGATGAAGGAGCTGTCGCGTTACCTGATGGTCACCGGCGGCAACATCACGGGCCTGACCGACGAGCTCGAGCGCGAGGCGCTGGTGCACCGAGAATCCAGCCCGACCGACCGGCGTTCATGGATCATCCGGCTCACCGACAAGGGCCGCGATGTGTTCTCGCAGATGGCCCAGGCACACGAACAATGGGTGCATGAGCTGTTCGACGGTCTCGACCCGAAAACCGTGCAGTCCCTGCATTCGCAGCTTGGCAGCCTGCGCGTGCACGTCATGCGCTCATGCGCCGCCGCCGAGGAGAACACCTGAGCGGGCAGGCTGGATTGTCGGATTTGTTCCTGGTTTTCAGGTGTGTCAGCGCGCATAATCGGACAGAAGGAGTGCCCTGTCGGGTGTGTGAAGTCGCATGACATGGCGTCATGTGCGGCGTTGTGCAGAACGCGCCAGGTGCTCCTGCAATGAGCACGGACATGCGATTTCCGTGTAACGGTGACCCGCCCGGTGAAGGCGGGTTGCGTGAACTTCACGGGATTCCATGGACAGCACCGCTTCTTCCGGCTCGGTCGTCGACGCCTTCGACGGCTTGAGCCCCAGTCAGCGCATCGCCAGGCTCGAAGCCCTGCTGCGCCAGTCGCGCGCCGAAACCCGGCGTTTCCGCGAGTGTTTCGAACTGGGTGATGCGGGCCAGGCCCTCATCGGGCTGGATGGCCGCTTCCTGGAGGTCAATCCCGCCCTGTGCGCCATGACAGGCTACAGCCGCGAGCAGCTGTGCCAGCACACCTGCATGGACATCACCCACTCCGACGATCTGGACATATGCCGCTCGGCGATCCGTGTGCTGTCGCAAGGGGTGCAATCCAATTTTCGCACCGAGAAGCGCTACCTGCATGCCGATGGGCACGTGGTGCATGCCCTGGTGACCCTGACCCTGGTGCGTGATGCCCAGGGCGAGGTCTCCCACTTTGTCTCGATGATGCAGGACATCACCGCGCGCAAGGCCTCGGAGCGCGCGCTGGTTGAACGCGAGGCCCTGCTCAGCAGCATGGGCAAGTTCGTGCCCGGCATCATCCACAAGGTGGGGTTCGGCCCCGACGGCCGCGCGCGTTTCCTCTACATCAGCGACCGAGCGCTGGAGATGTTCGAGCTGCCCTCCGAGGTGATGGCCAGCGATTACTACGCCCACCAGGTGCGTGTGCACCCCGAGGACCTGGCGTACGCCCAGCGCCTGGGCCAGCCGCCCAAACCCGGCCAGTCCCTGCATCCGGTGGATTTTGAATACCGCGTGCTGCTGCCCACCAAGGGCCTGCGCCACTACAGGGGCCGCGCCCTGCCCGTGATCGAGGCCGACGGCCAAGTGGTCTGGTATGGCCACACGGCCGATGTGACCGACCAGAAACTGCTGCAGGAGGCCCGCGTGGCCGTGCGGGCTGCCGACGATGCCAACCGGGCCAAGAGCGAGTTCCTATCGCGCATGAGCCACGAGCTGCGCACGCCGCTCAATGCCGTGATCGGCTTTGCCCAGCTGCTGCGGCTGGACCGCAAGCAGCCGCTGGCCGACACCCAGCGCAACAAGGTGGACCTGATCGAACGTGCCGGCGCCCACCTGCTGGAGGTCATCAGCGATGTGCTGGACCTGTCCCGCATCGAGGTGGGCGGCCTGCCGCTGACACTGGAGCCCGTGCCCGCGCGCCAGGTGATGGACGAGGCGTTGAACCTGGTCGAATCCATGGCCCGGGAGGCGGGCATCCGCCTGATCTCCGAGATCGGCCCGTCCGAATGGCGTGCACAGGCCGATCGCCTGCGCCTGCGCCAGATCCTGGTCAACCTGCTCAGCAACGCCATCAAGTACAACAACCCGGGTGGCCAGGTGACGGTGCGCGTGCACCAGCCTGGCGACGGCCTGCTGGGCCTGGAGGTGGAGGACACCGGCATCGGCCTGACGCCCGGCCAGCAGGCCCACCTGTTCGAATCCTTCAACCGGCTGGGCGCAGAGCGCAGCGGCATCGAGGGCACGGGCATCGGCCTGGTGATCGTGCACCGGCTGGTCGACCTGATGCACGGCCGCATCGACGTGCACAGCCAGGCGGGTGCGGGCTCGCGCTTCACCGTGTGGCTGCCCACGGCCTGCGAAGGTGAGGCGGGCGAGGCCAGCCAACCGGCCGCCGGCCTGCCGCTGGAAGCGCCTCGCGCCGGGCTGAGCGTGCTCTATGCCGAGGACAACGAGGTCAACATCGACCTGGTGCGCAAGGTGCTCGAGCTGCGGCCCGCCTGCCGCCTGGTGGTGGCCCGCAGTGGCGCCGAGGCGCTGGCCCTGGCCGCGGCCGCCCGCCCCGGCCTGCTGCTGCTGGACATGCACCTGGGCGACATGGACGGCTTCGAGCTGCTGCGGCGCCTGGCGGCCATCCCCACATTGACCGGTGTGCCTCGCGTGGCCTTCTCGGCCGATGCGATGAGCGAGCAGATCGACAAGGCCAAGGCCAGCGGCTTCACGGCCTACCTGACCAAGCCGCTGGACGTGGTGGCGCTGCTGCGCTGCGTTGACGAGCACACGGGCGTGGCCGGCATGGCATGAGCCCTGGGCGGTGCACGGGTGGCCCACAATGGCGGGCATTCAACACCCTCAGGAGGCCCAGCGCATGCCCGCCAATCTGCTCAACCCCCTTGTGGCCATGATGGTCCTGACCTTCGTGGTGTGGGTCTGGATGTACGCGCGACGCCTGGGCTACATGGTGCGCCATGGCATTGACCCGCAGCAGGTGAACACGCCGCAGAAGATGGCCCTGCTGCTGCCCGAATCGGTGGAAGCGCCCTCGAACAACCTCAAGAACCTGTTCGAGCTGCCGGTGCTGTTTTACGTGATCTGCCTGACCCTGCTGCACCTGGGCTGGGCCAACACCGGTGACGTGACGGCCGCCTGGCTCTTCGTGGGCCTGCGCGCGGCGCACAGTGCGGTGCACTGCACCGTCAACCTCGTCAAGGTGCGCTTCGCGTTCTACCTGCTGTCCAGCCTGGTGCTGTGGTTCATGCTGGCGACCCTGCTGCGCCGGGTACTGGCGCTGGGCTGAGCCGGGGTCAGGCGCCGAACAGGCGTTTGGCGTACAAGCCCAGCCCGGTGGCCACCGAGGCCAGCCGGTCGCCACGCGCCGAGCGTGCCGTCGGGAAGGCGGCGGCCAGGCCATCGGTCAGCAGCCCCAGGCCGGTGGAGCCGCCGGTGAAGTACACCGCATCCACCCCGTCGGGCTGGAGGCCGGCGCGGGCCACGGTGTCGCGGGCGCAGGCCACGATGCGGTCCAGGTCGTCGCGCAGGGCTTGCGCCATGCCAGCGGCGTCCAGGTGCGAACGCAGGCCTGGTTCGACCACGGCCAGGTCGATGTCGGCCACGCCATGCTCTGCCACGGCGATCTTGGCCGATTCCGAGCGGCCCAGCAGCGCGTGCCCCAGGCGGTGGCGCACGGTAGACATCAGGCGCTGGTGGTGCACCGGCTCACCGTAGAAATCGATCATGTTGGCCAGCTCGGCCACCCGCTGCGGCGCATACACGGTGTTGACCAGGTGCCAGGTGCTCAGGTCGAAGTACACGCGGCTGGGCACGGGGCGGGGCGGCTGGCCCTTGATCTCGGGCCCGAAGGCGCCGAAGCCCAGGGGCGGCATCACGCTGCCCAATGACACTCGGCGGTCGAAATCGGTGCCGGCGATGTGCACGCCATGGCTGGCCAGGATGTCGTCGCGGCGGTCGGTGCGGTGGGCGCGGCCCGGCCCCACCCGCACCACAGAGAAGTCGGAGGTGCCGCCGCCGATGTCGGCCACCAGCACGATTTCTTCGCGCTCGGTGCGCTGCTCGTGGTCCAGGGCCGCGGCGATGGGCTCGTACTGGAAGGCGATGTCGGCAAAGCCCACGGCGCGGGCCGCAGCCTCCAGAGAGGCCTGGGCCTGGGCATCGCGTTCGGGTTCGTCGTCGACGAAGAAGACGGGTCGGCCCAGCACGGCCTGCGTGAGCGGCTGGCCGCCATCGGCCTCGGCCAGCGTGCGCAGGTGGCGCAGGTAGCCGGTGACGATGTCCAGGTACTTGACGCCGTGGCCATGGCCCACCTCGGTGGTCTGGTCGATCAGGGCGGTGCCCAGCACGCTCTTCATGGAGCGCATCAAGCGGCCCTCGTAACCGTCCACGTAGGCCTGCACGGCGGCCCGGCCGAAGGTGCGGGGCAGTTCGGGCAGGGGCGGGCGGTGTACCGAGGGCGGCAGATCGTCGGCGTCGGTGCAGTAGAAGACCGCCGTGGGCATCGTGGGCTGGCCGTTTTCCAGCGGTACCAGTCGCATGCCGGCATCCCCCGGGGCGGGGATGGCGATGGCCGAGTTGGAGGTGCCGAAGTCGATGGCGCAGTAGCTCATGGGGAACGCGGGGCGCCGCGAGGGCACCTGGAGAAAAAGGGAAGGGGCGAAGGGGCGTTTATACCGCGCCTGGGCCCTTTCGGCCGATCCTCAGGGCACGAAGCGGTACCCGACGCCCGTTTCCGTGACCAGGTGCCGGGCCTGGGACGGGTCGTGCTCGATCTTCTTGCGCAGGTTGGCCATGTGCACGCGCAGGTAGTGCGTGTCCTCGGCATGCGTGGGGCCCCACACGGCGTGCAGCAGCTGGCGGTGCGTGAGCACGCGGTCGGGATGGGCCGCCAGGTGGGCCAGCAGGCGGTATTCGATGGGCGTGAGGTGCACGGGCTGGCCGGCGCGCTCGACCACGCGCCGCGTCTGGTCCAGCACCACATCGCCGAAGGCGGTGATGGGCTGGTCCGTCGCGCCCTGGGCGCGGCGTCGCAGCTGGGCGCGCACGCGGGCCAGCAGCTCGCCGGTGCCGAAGGGCTTGGTCAGGTAGTCGTCGGCGCCAGCGTCCAGCGCGGCGATCTTCTCGGCCTCGGCCGTGCGGGCCGACAGCACGATCACCGGGATCTGTGACCAGGCGCGCAGGTCCCGGATGAAGGCCACGCCGTCGCCATCGGGCAGGCCCAGGTCCAGCACGACCAGGTCGGGGCGGCGCGTGCCGGCGTCGATCAGACCGGCACGCAGGGTGGGGGCTTCGTGCACCTCCATTTGCTCTGCTTCAAGCGCCAGGCGCACGAAGCGGCGGATGTGGGCGTCGTCTTCGACCAGCAGCAGGCGGGGTGTCGGATCGCTCATGGGGTGGCAGGGTCTTCGATGGCGGGTGGCTGCCCACGCGGGATGCGGATCACGAAACGTGCGCCGCCGCCTTCGCGGGTCAGACCCGCGATGGTGCCACCATGCGCCTGCACGATGGCGCGGCAGATGGCCAGGCCCAGGCCCACGCCGGGCGTGGCGCTTTCCTTGTGGCCGCGTTCGAACTTGTTGAACAGGGCCTCTTCCCTGCCCCTGGGCAGGCCGGGGCCATGGTCGTCCACCCACAGGGCGATGTGCTCGGCCTCGGCGCTGGCCCCGATCTCGATGGGGGTGCCGGCCGGGGTGTACTTGGTGGCGTTCTCCAGCAGGTTCACCAGCACGCGCTCGATCAGCACGGCGTCGATGTGCACGAAGGGTAGACCGTCGGGCAGGCTCACGCGCACGGGGCGTTCGCCCAGCACGGGCCGGGACGCCTTGATCGCGCTGCCCACCACTTCTTCCAGGGGCTGCCATTGCAGGTCGAGCTGCACGGCGCCGGCCTGCAGGCGCGCCATGTCCAGCAGGTTGGTGACCAGTGCGTGGATGCGCAGGGCGGCTTCATGCAGGGCGGCAGCGGTGCCGGCGGCGGGCTCGGGCAGCGGCGGGCGGGCGTTCAGCAGCGACTCGGCCAGGCCCTGCACCGAGGCCAGCGGTGTGCGCAGGTCGTGCGACACGGCGGCCAGCAGGGAGTTGCGCAGGCGCTCCGATTCCATCTGCACGGTGCTGGCGCGGGCCACCTCGATGTAGTGGATGCGTTCGAGCGAGATGGCCAGCAGCGAGGCGCAGGTGTCCAGCAGGCGGCGCTGCTCGGGCACGGCCAGGCGGCCCGGGTCCTCGGGCTGCACGGCCAGCACGCCGCGCAAGCGCATGGGCGCGGCCAGTGGCAGGTAGAGCACCGGGCTGGCGGTGAGGGTGTCGGTGCCATGGCCAGCAGGCTCGGCCTTGGCATAGCTCCACTGGGCGACGGCGGCGTCCAGCTCGGGGGCAGGCGTGGAGGCGATGGCGGCGCCCAGGCGCTCGCTGCCCGGCCCGCCCGATCCATCTTCGCCAGCCACCAGCAGGGCTGAGCGGGCGCCGAACTCGGCCTTCAGGAAGCGCGCCGCGATCTCGGCCACCTGCTCAGTCATCAAGGCACCGGACAAATCGCGCGACATCTCGTAGAGCGAGCGCATGCGGTCCTCGCGGCGCTGCGCCACCCGGGCCTGGAAGGTCACGCCCGCCGTCATCTGGCCGATCAGCAGGGCCACGATCAGCATCACGGCCAGGGTCAGCAGGTACTGGAAATCGCCCACCGCGAAGGAGAAGCGCGGGTGCACGAACAGGAAGTCGAAGGCGCTGACCGACAGCACCGCGGCCAGCACGGCCGGCCCGCGGCCATGCCGCATGGCCACGATCACCACCGTCAGCAGGAAGAGCATGACGATGTTGGCCGGCTCGAAGACGTCCATCAACAGCACGGAAGAGCCGGCCGCCGTCAGGCCGCACAGGGCCGTGGCCGTGAGGTAGCCGCGCCAGTCGACTGGCTGGTGGCCTGGCTCATGGCGCGCTGCTGGTACGCCACGTGAAGGCGTGGCCGGCAAGGCGATCTCCATCAGGTCCAGTTCGCTGCCCAGCGCCCCGATCCGCTGGGCCAGCGGGCGTCGCCACATCCTGGTCAGGCGCGCCCACGCAGGGCGCCGCTGGCCATCACGGCGGCCGATCACCACGCGCGACAGGTTGTGCTGCCGGGCATAGCGCACGATGGGGCCCGAGGCCTCCTGGCCGGTCAGGGTGGCTGTGGTGGCCCCCAGGTCCTGCGCCAGCTTGAGGCTGCGCAGCACGCGCTGGCGGGCTTGCTCGGGCAGGCGTTGCAGCGCGGGCGTTTCCACGTACACGGCGTGCCAGGGCACGTCCAGGCGGGCGGCCAGGCGGGCCGTGGCGCGCACGGTCTTGTCACCATGCTCGCCCGGCCCCACGCAGGCCAGCAGCGATTCACGCACCCCCCACACAGGCTGCACCGCGCGCCGCTGGCGGTACTGCAGCATGTCCTCATCGACCCGGTCGGCGGTGCGCCGCAGGGCCAGCTCGCGCAGCGCGATCAGGTTGCCCTTGCGAAAGAAGTGGCGCGCGGCCTGCTGGGCCTGCTGCGGCAGGTAGACCTTGCCTTCCTTGAGGCGCTGCAGCAGGTCGTCGGGCGAGAGGTCGACCAGCACCACCTCGTCGGCCTCGTCGAAGACCTTGTCGGGCACGGTCTCCCACACGCGGATGCCGGTGATGCCGCCCACCACGTCGTTCAGGCTCTCCAGGTGCTGCACGTTCATCGTGGTCCAGACGTCGATGCCGGCGTCCAGCAGCTCTTGCACGTCCTGCCAGCGCTTGGGGTGGCGCGAGCCGGGCACGTTGGAATGGGCCAGCTCGTCGATCAGGATCAGGGCGGGCCGCCGGGCCAGGGCGGTGTCGAGGTCGAATTCGGGCAGGGTGCGGTCACGGTAGGCGACCGGGCGTGGCGCCAGCAAGGGCAGAGGGCCTTCGGTGTCGTTGTCCGGGGCCCCCAGCAAGGCCTGGGTCTCCGCGCGGCCGTGGGTCTCGACCACGCCGATCAGCACATCGGTGCCCTGCGCACGCGCGGCGCGGGCCGCAGACAGCATCGCATAGGTCTTGCCCACACCCGCATTGGCCCCGAAGAAGATCTTCAGGCGCCCGCGGTGCGCGTCGGCTTCGTCCTGCTGGACCTGGGCAAGCAGCGCGTCGGGGTCGGGGCGAGGGCTGTCGTTCACAGCCACCCTGCGCGGCGGAAGCGCCAGTACAGCACGGCGCAGGTGCTGCCGATGATGGCCAGCGCGATGGGGTAGCCCCAGCGCCAGTGCAGTTCGGGCATGCGGTCGAAGTTCATGCCCCAGATGCCGGCAAAGGCGGTGGCTGCGCCGAAGATACCGGCCCATGCGGCCAGGCGCTTGGTGACTTCGGATTCCTCGATGGCGACCATGGACAGGTTCACCTGGATGGCCGTGCCGATGGATTCGCGCAGCGTGTCCAGCGCCCGCTGGATGCGTTCGAGGTGGTCGTTCACATCGCGGAAGTAGGCACGCGAGTGCATGCACACGCCGGGTGCGCGCTCGCTGGCGAGCTTGGCGACCGATTCGAGCAGCGGCGAGACCGCGTGCCGCACCGTGGTGATGCGCTGCTTGAGCAGGTACAGGCGCTCGATGTTGGCGCGTGCCATGCCGGGCTCGAAGATCTGCGATTCGATGGCTTCGAGCTCATCGTCCATGGCCTCGACGATCGGGAAATAGCGGTCGACCACAGCATCCATCACCGCGTACAGCACGAAGCCGGGGCCCTGGCGCAGCAGGTGTGGTTCGCGCTCGGCGCGTTCGCGCACGCCCAGCAGGTCCTGCTGGCTGCCCGTGCGCAAGGACAGCACGAAGCCCGGCCCCGCGAACACGCTGACCTGGCCGATGCGCAGGCCGTCGGTGGCGTCGAGCTCGATGGTGTTCATCACGGCGAACAGGGTGTCGCCGTATTCCTCGACCTTGGGCTGCTGCTGGCCATGGCGCGCGTCTTCCACGGCCAGTTCGTGCAGGTTGAAGCCCCGCTGCATGCGGGCCAGCTCTTCATCGCTCGGGTCGCGCAGCGCCACCCACACGAAGCTGTCGGGCTGGGCGACCTGGGTCTGCAGCTCGTCCAGGCTGATGTCCGACAGGCGCTGCCCCTGCCGGTAGGCCACACAGTTGATCAACATCGGAGGGAGATGTCTGCCATGGGGTTGAGGGATGTGATGATCATCGCTGATATTGGGCCGCTCAGCGCGTGGCGTCCAGCGCCAGGTTGAGCTGCACCACGTTCACCCGTGCTTCGCCCAGCAGGCCCAGCTGCGGCGCCTCGGTGTGCCTCTGGACCAGGGCATTCACCTGGGCCAGAGGCAGCTGGCGCGCACGCGCCACCCGGGCGGCCTGGTAGTGCGCGGCCTCGGGGCTGATGTGCGGGTCCAGCCCGCTGCCCGAGGTGGTGACCAGGTCCTGGGGCACGGGGGCCGTGTTGCCCGGGTCGGCGGCGCGCAGCGCCTGCACGCGGGCCTTCACGGCCTCGACCAGCGCAGGGTTCAGCGGGCCCAGGTTGGCGCCGCCCGACAGGGCCGCGTTGTAGGGCGTGGGCCCGGTGGCCGAAGGGCGGCCCCAGAAGTGGCCCGGATCGGTGAAGTTCTGGCCGATCAGGCTGGATCCGGTCGGCATGCCCTTGGCGTCGTGCAGCAGGCTGCCGTTGGCCTGGGCCGGGAACACCGCCTGGGCGATGCCGGTGGTCAGCAGCGGATAGGCCAGGCCCGTCAGCAGGGACAGCAGGCCGAAGATCACCAGCGCCGGGCGCAGCAGGCCCCCGGTGGGGGCATCGGACACGGGGGTGTCGAGGGTTGTGGTCTTGGTCATGGAAAAAGCTCCGCAAAGGTGTGATGCAAGGCGTTCAGACCAGCCCCAGGCCCGAGAGCAGCAGGTCGATGGCCTTGATGCCGATGAAGGGCACGACGACCCCGCCCAGGCCGTAGACCAGCAGGTTGCGCCGCAGCAGCACGGCCGCGCCCAGGGGCAGGTAGCGCACGCCACGCAGGGCCAGCGGGATCAGGAAGACGATGATCAGCGCGTTGAAGATCACCGCCGACAGGATGGCCGACGACGGGCTGGCCAGCTGCATCACGTTCAGCGCACTCAATGCCGGGTAGGTGCTCACGAAGGCCGCCGGGATGATGGCGAAGTACTTGGCGATGTCGTTGGCGATGCTGAAGGTGGTCAAAGCGCCGCGCGTCATCAGCATCTGCTTGCCGGTCTCGACGATCTCGATCAGCTTGGTCGGGTTGCTGTCCAGGTCGACCATGTTGCCGGCCTCCTTGGCGGCCTGCGTGCCCGAGTTCATCGCCACGGCGACATCGGCCTGGGCCAGTGCGGGCGCGTCGTTGGTGCCGTCGCCCGTCATGGCCACGAGGCGGCCTTCGGCCTGGTGGCTGCGGATCAGGCGCAGCTTGTCCTCGGGCGTGGCCTCGGCCAGGAAGTCGTCCACGCCTGCCTCGGCGGCAATCGCCGCGGCCGTCAGGCGGTTGTCGCCCGTCACCATCACGGTCTTGATGCCCATGCGGCGCAGCTCGGCGAAGCGCTCCTTGATGCCGCCCTTGACGATGTCCTTGAGCTCGATGGCGCCCAGCACACGCGTGCCGTGGGCCACCACCAGCGGCGTGCCGCCCCGGCGCGAGATCTCGTCGACGGCGGTGGACACCTGGGCCGGGTAGTGGCCGCCCAGGGATTCCACGTGCTTGCGGATCGCCTCGGCCGCGCCCTTGCGCACGGTCACGGGCTGGCCACCCTCGCCGGGCAGGTCCACGCCGCTCATGCGCGTCTGCGCCGAGAAGTGCACGAAGCTGGCGCCCAGGGCGGCGATGTCACGCTCGCGCAGCTGGAACTGCTGCTTGGCCAGCACGACGACGCTGCGGCCTTCGGGGGTTTCATCGGCCAGCGAGGCCAGCTGCGCGCCATCGGCCAGCTCCTGAGGCGACACGCCCGGGGCGGGCACGAAGGCGGCCGCCTGCCGGTTGCCCAGGGTGATGGTGCCGGTCTTGTCCAGCAGCAGCACGTCCACATCGCCCGCGGCCTCGACGGCGCGGCCCGAGGTGGCGATCACGTTGGCCTGCATCATCCGGCTCATGCCGGCCACCCCCACGGCCGACAGCAGGCCGGCGATGGTGGTGGGGATCAGGCACACCAGCAAGGCCACCAGCACGGTGATGGGCACGGGCGAACCCGAGCCGGAGGCCTGCACCCCGAACACCGAGAAGGGCAGCAAGGTGACCGTGACCACCAGGAACACGATGGTCAGCGCCACCAGCAGGATGGTCAGCGCGATCTCGTTGGGCGTCTTGTGGCGCTTGGCGTTCTCCACCATGGCGATCATGCGGTCGACGAAGGTCTCGCCGGGGTTGACGGTGACGCGCACCACGATCCAGTCCGACAGCACGCGCGTGCCGCCCGTCACGGCCGAGAAGTCGCCGCCGGATTCGCGGATCACGGGGGCCGACTCGCCGGTGATGGCGCTCTCGTCCACCGAGGCGACACCCTCGATCACCTCGCCATCGGCGGGCACGGTGTCGCCGGCCTGGATCAGCACCACATCGCCCTTGCGCAGCTGGTCGGCCTCGATGGGATGGAACTGGGCGCCATGGCGCGGCTCATGCAGCTTCTTGGCCCAGGTCTGCTTCTTGAGACCGCGCAGCGAGGCGGCCTGCGCCTTGCTGCGGCCCTCGGCCAGGGCCTCGGCGAAGTTGGCGAACAGCAGCGTGAACCACAGCCACAGGGCAATGGCCAGGATGAAGCCGGCCGGGGCCTCGCCCTGGCCGCCCAGGGCGTGGATCCACAGGCCCGTGGTCAGGATCGCGCCCACATAGACGACGAACATCACGGGGTTGCGCCACTGCACCTGCGGGGCCAGCTTGCGGAAGGCATCGGCCACGGCGGGCTGCAGCAGCTGCGGGTCGAAAAGGGTGAATGCTTTGCGGGTCATGATGGATCTCAAGGCTTGAGCACCAGGTGTTCGACGACGGGGCCCAGGGCCAGCGAGGGCACGTAGTTCAGCAAGCCCACCAGCAGCACGGTGCCGATCAGCAGCACCACGAAGAGCGGGCCATGGGTGGGCAGCGTGCCGCCCGTGACGGCCAGGCGCTTCTTGGCGGCCAGGCTGCCGGCGATCGCCAGCACCGGCACGATCACCCCGAAGCGGCCCAGCCACATGGCGATGCCCAGCAGCGTGTTGTAGAAGGGCGTGTTGGCCGACAGCCCCGCGAAGGCGCTGCCATTGTTGTTGGCCGCCGAGGTGAAGGCGTAGAGGATCTCGGTGAAGCCGTGCGCGCCGGGGTTGGCCACACCGGCCTGCCCGCTGGGGGCCAGCACCGCCACGGCCGTGCCCGCCAGCACCAGCACCGGCGTGACCAGGATGGCGATGGCCACCATCTTCATCTCGAAGGTTTCGATCTTCTTGCCCAGGTACTCGGGCGTGCGGCCGATCATCAGGCCGGCGATGAACACCGCCAGGATCGCGAAGACCAGCATGCCGTACAGGCCCGTGCCCACGCCGCCGAACACCACCTCGCCCAGCTGCATCAGCACCAGGGGGATGGCACCGCCCAGCGGCATGAAGGCATCGTGCATGGCGTTGACGGCGCCGCATGAGGCGGCGGTGGTCACGGCCGCGAACAGGGTCGTGGCCTCCACGCCGAAGCGCCACTCCTTGCCCTCCAGGTTGCCGCCTGTGATGTCCACGCCCAGCGCGGCCAGGCGAGGGTTGCCCTGGGCCTCGTAGTGCGTGCCCACCACCACGGCCACCACGAACAAGGCGGTCATCGCGGCCAGCACGGCCCAGCCCTGGCGCATGTCGCCCACCACGCGGCCGAACACGAAGCACAGCGATGCGGGGATCAGGAAGATGGCCAGCATCTGCGCGAAGTTGCTCAGGGGCGTGGGGTTCTCGTAAGGGTGGGCCGAGTTGGCGTTGAAGAAGCCGCCGCCATTGGTGCCCAGCATCTTGATGGCCTCCTGCGAGGCCACCGGGCCCATGGCCAGGGTCTGCTTCGGGCCCTCCAGCGTGGTCACGTCCTGGTAGGGGGCGACGTTCTGGATCACGCCCTGGCCGACGAAGAACATGGCCAGCAGCAGCGACAGCGGCAGCAGGATCCACAGGGTGACGCGGGTCAGGTCGGCCCAGGCATTGCCCACACGGGACGTGCCGTGGCGCGCGAAGCCCCGGATCAGCGCCATCACGACCGAGATGCCGGTGGCGGCCGACAGGAAGTTCTGCACCGTGAGCGCCAGCATCTGCGTGAGGTAGCTCATGGTGGCCTCGCCTGCATAGCCCTGCCAGTTGGTGTTGGCCACGAAGCTGATGGCGGTGTTGAAGGCGGAATCCGGGCTGACCGGCCCGAAGCCCTGCGGGTTGAGCGGCAGCCAGCCCTGCAGGCGCTGCAGCGCATACACGGCGGCCAGGCCCAGCACGTTGAACAGCAGCAGGGCCAGGGCGTAGCGCTGCCAGCCCATGTCCTGCTCGGGGCGGACCCCGGCCAGGCGGTACAGAGGCGCCTCGACGCGCGCGGCCCAGCGCGCGCGGCCTTCCATCACGTGGGTGATGGCGGCGGCCAGCGGCCAGGCCAGGGCCAGCAGGGCGGCCAGGAATCCGGCCAGAAGAAGCCAGGCGGTGGTGCTCATGTGAACTCCTCCGGGTTCAGGAGGGCGGCCACCAGGTAGACCAGCAGGGCCAGGGCCACCATGGCGCACAGGACGTAGAGCGCGCTCATGAACGCCCTCCGCCTGGTGTGTGCAGACGGGCGCAGCCGGCGGCCAGCCCCCAGATCGCGGCGGCCAGGGCGGCCGCCAGCGGGATGTAGACGAAGTCCATGTCGGGATCCTTCTTGATCTTGTGATCGACACGGGATCGTAGAAACGGGCCCCTCAATACCGTCGCAAGTTTCAGCAGGGCGGCATCAAGATTCCATCAAGACGCGCCGGTCTCGACGGCCTTGATGCCGTCTTGATCCGGCTGGGGCGCTTCTGTGCACGGTCTTGAGAACGCGCTTCATAGACTGGCCCGGTCACCACAGACGGCGTGCCTGCGGCGCATGCCTTGACCATGAGACCCGTTGCCATCTTCCAGCACGACCCCCATCAGCGGCCCGGTTACCTTCAAGCGTTCCTGCAGTCCTGGCATGTGCCCGTGGTTCACTTCAACCCCGAGATGGGCGATGCGGTGCCGCTGCAGGCCCGGGACTTCAGCGGGCTGGTGCTGCTGGGCAGCAACCGCAGCGTGAACGACCCCCTGGCCTGGATCGCGCAGGAGATGGCGCTGCTCAGGCAGGCCCTGGCATCGGACATCCCGGTGCTGGGCCATTGTTTCGGGGGGCAGTTGCTGGCCCGCGTCATGGGCGCTCCCGTGACGCGCAACCCCCTGCCCTGCATCGGCTGGGAGACCCTGCATGTCACGCCGCCTGCGCAGGCCTTGTTCGGGGGGGCCACCGAGGCCATGGCCTTCAACTGGCACCACGAGACCTTCGCCATGCCCCATGGTGCGACGCGGGCCCTGTTCGGCACGCATTGCCGCAACAAGGGCTTCACCGTCGGCCCCCACATCGGCCTGCAATGCCACCTGGAGGTCACCGAGGACATCGTGCGCGACTGGTGCGCCGCGGGTGCGGCGGAGTTGCTGGCTCACCGTGGGCCTGCGGTGCAGGCGGCCGAGGACATCGTGGCCGGCTTGCGAGACCGCCTGCCCCGAACGCGGGAGGCGGCGCAGCGGCTGTATGCCTGCTGGCTGGCCGGGGTGCTGCAGCGACAGCCCCATGGGGTTCAAGCTGTGCTGGCCATGGGCAGGCAAGCCTTGGGTGCCGGGGCCTGTCTTCCTGCCCTGGTGGCGAGGACCAAGCGCGGATCGCCTGACAGCCGAATCGGCGTTGTCTGACACGCCAGGACAGTCGCCCGCGCCACACTCCGTGCATCAAGTCCACTGGATCTTCCATGCCCTCCATGCACCTTCCCCGGGCCATGCGCCTGGGCATCGTCGGTTCGTTTGCCCTGGCCGTGGTGGCCGTCGCCTGGATCGACCCTTCGCCGGCCTTCGCCCAGAAGACCGAAGCCGCCAAGGCTGCCTCACAGGCCTCCGCCCCGGCGGGCAAGGCCGACAAGGACATGGGCGAGGCCGGCTACGGACCCAATCCCAGGCTGCCCGCCCCTGAAAAATCGCTGATCCCCACGGTGCACATCGCCAAGGCCACCGGCTGGCCTGCCGGGGTCAAGCCTACGCCGGCGGCGGGTCTGCAGGTGCAGGCCTTCGCCACCGGCCTGGCGCACCCCCGCTGGCTGTTGGTGCTGCCCAATGGCGATGTGCTGGTGGCCGAGACCAATGCGCCGCCCAAGCCGGAGGACAACAAGGGCATCAAGGGCAAGGTGATGAAGCTGGTGCAGAAACGCGCTGGTGCCGGGGGCGAGAGCCCCAACCGCATCACCCTGCTGCGTGATGCCGATGGCGACGGCGTGGCCGAGACCCGGCACGAGTTGCTCAAGGGCCTGAACTCGCCCTTCGGCATGGCGCTGGTGGACGGCCACCTGTACGTGGCCAACGCCGACGCCATCGTGCGCTTTCCGTACAAGACCGGCCAGACCAGCATCACCGAGCAGCCCGACAAGGTGGTGGACCTGCCGGGCGGCCCCATCAACCACCACTGGACCAAGAACATCATCGCCAGCAAGGACGGCAGCAAGCTCTACGCGTCGGTCGGCTCCAACAGCAACGTGGCTGAGAACGGCATCCCGGCCGAAGAGGGCCGCGCCGCCATCTGGGAGGTCGATCTGAAGAAGAAGACCAAGCGCCTGTTCGCCACGGGCCTGCGCAACCCCGTCGGCATGGCCCTGGAGCCCACCAGCGGTGCGCTGTGGACGGTGGTCAACGAGCGCGACGAGTTGGGCAACGACCTGGTGCCGGACTACATGACGTCCGTGAAGGACGGTGCCTTCTACGGCTGGCCCTACAGCTACTTCGGCGGCCACGTGGATGAACGCGTCAAGCCGCAGCGCCCGGATCTGGTGGCCAAGGCCGTGGTGCCCGACTATGCGTTGGGCGGCCACACGGCCTCGCTGGGCCTGACCTTCGCCGAAGGCAACAACCTGCCAGCCTCTTTCCGCGCCGGAGCGTTCATCGGCCAGCATGGCTCATGGAACCGCAAGCCCCGCAGCGGCTACAAGGTGGTGTTCGTGCCCTTTGCCGGTGGCAAGCCCAGCGGCCCGCCCATCGATGTGCTGACCGGCTTCCTGCAGGACGACGAAGCCCGAGGCCGACCGGTCGGCGTGGTGTTCGACAAGAAGGGCGCCCTGCTGGTGGCCGACGACGTGGGCGACGCCATCTGGCGTGTCTCGGGCACCCTCACCTCAACGCCTGCCCCCAAAAAGGACAAGCCATGAACCTCACCGCCAGCCCCGACGCCGCTTCTGCCGCGGACACCCTGGCCCGCTGGGCGCAGGAGCCCATCGAGTTCCGGTCTGACATGGAGCACGTCGAGGAGGACGAAGCCGAGGTGGCCATCGCCATCGGCCGCACCATGCGCGGCATTGCTGAAACGGTGCTGCAGGATGAGGGCCAGGCCGAGCGCGGCGTGCATGCCAAGTCCCACGGGATCGTGCTGGGCGAGTTGCGCGTGCATGACGGGCTGCCCCCGTCGCTGGCGCAGGGCCTGTTCGCCAAGCCGGCCACCTACCCTGTGGTGATGCGCCTGTCCACGATCCCGGGCGACCTGCTGGATGACCGGGTGTCGGTGCCCCGCGGCGTGGCACTCAAGGTGGTGGGCGTTGAAGGCGAGCGCCTGCCCGGCAGCGAGGGCGAGGTCACACAGGATTTCCTGATGGTGGACGCCCCCGCCTTCGGCCAGGCCACGCCGAAGGATTTCCTGCAGGGGCTCAAGGCCCTGGCCGCCACCACGGACAAGGTGCCTTCGCTCAAGCAGGGCCTGTCCACCTTCCTGCGGGGCGCCGAGAAGACGCTGGAGGCCATGGGACTGCACAGCTCCTTGATCAAGACCCTGGGCGGGCACCCCAACACCCACATCCTCGGCGAGACCTTCTACACCCAGCTGCCGTTGCTGTACGGCCGGCACGTGGCCAAGCTCAGCCTGGTGCCGGTGTCCGAGCACCTGCTGGCGCTCAAGGGCCTGACGCTGGATTATTTCGAGGCCAGCGGCTCGCCCAACCCCCTGCGCGATGCCGTGATCGACCATTTCCAGCACCACGGCGGGCAGTGGGAGTTGCGCGTGCAGCTGTGCACCAGCCTGAGCAGCATGCCCATCGAGGATGGCTCGGTGACGTGGTCCGAGGCAGACAGCCCCTATGTGACGGTGGCCACGCTGGACGCGGGCCTGCAGAACACCTGGAGCAACGGCCGCGTGGCCCAGGTGGACCTGGGCATGGCCTTCTCGCCCTGGCAGGGCTTGGCAGACCACCGGCCGCTGGGCGCGCTCAACCGCGTGCGCCGCAGTGCCTACCCGGCTTCGGCGAAGTTCCGGGCCCAAGCCAATGGCGAGGTGCTGCGCGAGCCGCGTGGGCGCCAGGACCTGCCCGCCTGATCAGCCTTCTGCGGGCGTGCGCTGGCGCCAGCGCGCTGGCGTCATGCCCTGCCAGCGCTGAAACGCACGGATGAAGGCGGCCGATTCGGCATAGCCCAGCTGCTGCGCGATGGCCTCCACCGGCAAGGTGCTGCGGTCCAGCAGGTGCAGGGCCTTGGCGTGACGCGCCTGGGCCAGCAGGTCGCGAAAGTTTTTACCCTCGTCCGACAGCTGCCGGCGCAGGCTGCGCTCTGACAGGTCGAACGCCCGCGCCACATCATTCACACTCGGAAACTCGCCATTGAACAGGCCCAGGTGGGTCAGCACCCGATCGGCCATGCCCGTGTGCGCCTCATCGGCCTGTTGTGACTGCAGCTGCTGGTCGCACAGGCTGCGGTACATCGCGTGCGCCGCCGGATCGGCACTGGGAAAGCGCAGCTGCAGGTGCTCGTTGCGCAGCCAGAAACGGGCCTCGGTCTCACCGAAGCGCACCGGTGCATTGAAGTAGGCTTCGTACTCCGCCGCCTGGGGCGGGCGTGGATAGGGCATGTCGATGCGCTCGGCGTGGATGTCCAGTCCCATGGTGGCCTGCATGTCGCGCACCATCTTGTAGGTGCCGGAGACCTCGCCATCCACCCGGAACCGCAAGGCACGGGGCGCCATGGCCATGGGCGAGAGCACCAGCGCGCTCAGGCGCTCGCCGGGCTCCAGCCGCAGGGTGCCGAACAGGTAGGTCAGCCGCTGGTATTTCACGCCCATCTGGAACGCCTCCCAGGCGTTGGCGCAGGTCATGATCAGCATCACCAGCGGGCCATAGCCCGCCAGGCCGTAGAAGCCCCCCAGGCGCAGGCCGACCATGGGGTCGTGCAGCTGATCTGCCAGATCGGCGTAGATGCGCAGTTCACGCGTGCGCTCGATGCGCGTGCCCGGGTCGAGCTGGGCGGGATCCAGGCCGTGCTTGCGCAGCACCGGGCCCGGGTCTTCGCCCAGTTGCTGCAGGCCCTGCACCATGTAGATCAGGCCAAGGATGGATCGCGTGCTCATTTGAGAAAGATCAATGGGGGGCGCAGGACAAACCCTTGAAACCCTGTTTCTGGCCGAAAAGATCAATTTGGCGGTCGAATCTAGCATGGTCGGCGTGGCCGGGTTTGCGCAACATCAGTCCATGTTCGCAGCACAAGCCACCGCCCATACGAAAGGGGACGCCATGACCACCAACCCGCCCAAAGAAGCCGCCGCCGCCACCTCTGTCCGCCATGTCGAGGTGGCCATTGCGGGCGCCGGTTTCGGTGGTCTGTGCATGGCCATCAAGCTGAAAGAGGCCGGCATCCATGATGTCGTCGTCCTGGAGAAGGGGGCCGAGGTGGGCGGTACCTGGCGCGACAACCAGTACCCGGGCGCGGCCTGCGACGTGCAATCGCACATGTACTCCTACTCGTTCGCGCCCAAGAGCGACTGGTCCAAGCGCTACGCGCCGTGGAGCGAGATCCAGCAGTACATGCTGGACGTGACCGAGCGCTACCAGCTGCGCCCGCACATCCGCTTCGGCCAGGAGGTGACCAGCGCCGTCTTCGACGAGGGCACCGGCCGCTGGACGATCAAGACCGCGGCCGGCGACACCATCATCGCCCACCACTGGGTGCTGGCCTCGGGGCCCCTGCACGTGCCGGCCATGCCCAAGATCCCGGGCCTGGAGAACTTCAAGGGCAAGGTGATGCACTCGGCCCAGTGGGACCACGGCTACGACCTGCGCGGCAAGAACATCGTGTCCATCGGCACGGGCGGCAGCGCCATCCAGTACGTGCCCGAGATCGCGCCCTTCGCCAAGCAGCTGTATGTGTTCCAGCGCTCGGCCGCCTGGGTGATCCCGCGCGACGAGCGCGAGTACGGCCTGCTGCGCAAGAAGCTGTTCGAGGCCCTGCCCATCACGCGCACCCTGCACCGTTGGCGCTGCTACTGGACCAACGAATCGCGCGTGTGGCCCATCTTCAATCCCTGGATGGCCAAGATCGGCGAGATGGGCCTGCGCAAGCTGGTGCGCATGCAGGTCAAGGACCCTGCGTTGGCCAAGAAGCTCACGCCCGACTACACCCTGGGCTGCAAGCGCATCCTGATCTCCAACAAGTGGTTCCCCACCTTCAACCGCCCCA
Source organism: Aquabacterium soli (assembly GCF_003933735.1). Taxonomy (GTDB): domain Bacteria; phylum Pseudomonadota; class Gammaproteobacteria; order Burkholderiales; family Burkholderiaceae_C; genus Aquabacterium; species Aquabacterium soli. The sequence goes on from NZ_RSED01000009.1 coordinate 92,130, forward strand.
ACGTGTCGCTGGTGACCGAAGGCATCCAGGAGCTGCGCGAGCACAGCATCGTCACGCGCGATGGCGTGGAGCGTCCGGCCGACTGCGTGATCCTGGGCACCGGCTTTGTGGTGGACCCGCGCATCTACATGAAGAACTTCGAGCTGCGTGGCCGAAAGGGCCACAGCCTGCAGGAGGACTGGAAGACCAGCCCGACCAGCTACCTGGGCATCAGCACGGCTCATTATCCCAACATGTACCAGCTGGTCGGCCCGCACACGGGGCTGGGCCACAACTCCATCATCTTCATGATCGAGGCGCAGGCCGAGTACATCGTCAAGTGCGTGAAGCTGGTGCAGGACCAGCGGGTTGACTACATCGACGTCAAGCCACAAGCGCAGCAGCGTTTCCTGGCCGAGGTGACCGAGGCGCTCCAGGGCACCGTGTGGCAGACCGGCTGCAAGAGCTGGTACCAGACGGCCGAGGGCATCAACTTTGCGATCTGGCCCAAGTCGACCTGGAAGTACTGGCTGGAGACCCGGCACGTGAACCTGGGGGACTACGACCTGGTGTGCTGCGGCGTGGCCCGGCCTGTTGCGGTGGCGCGGCAGGTGAGCGCCGTGCAAGGCACATAGGGATGGACAGGTCGCAGCGCCCTGCCTAGGCTGCGCTCTCTTTCAAGGGAGCAGCGCATGGTGTGGAAGATGGTGGCCGCGGGGATGGGGCTGGTGTCGGGGGCGTCGATCAGTGAGCCCGCCTGGTCCCAGGCCGTGCTGCGCTGTGATGTGCGACAGGCGGACGTCACGCGGCGTTTCGAAGCCGTTCCCACCACGGATCCCCAGGGCGTGACGTCCCACGACATCGATGGACGTTTCCGCTTCAAGGCCGTGGTGGGCGCAGGCCCCACGGGTGAGCCGGCCTACGTCAAGCTGTATGTGTACGACATGGCCGTGCGCGGGGCACCGGTGCTGCTGCACCTCGCCACGCACCAGCCGCCATGGCGCGCAGCACCCGAGGTGCCTGCGCTCACGGGCTGGAACCATGTCTACTCCAGCGTGCTGGGGCGCGAGCTGGTCTACGGCTGCGCCTGGCAGGAGGCTGCACCATGAGCGCGTGTTCGCGTCGAAGCGCCCTGGCTCGGCTGGCCGCCCTGCTGGCGCCGGTGGGGTTGGCGAGCTGGCCCGCTGGCATCCGCGCGATGGGCGCAGGTTCGGCATCCAGCGATCCCATCGTCTCGATCGCCATCGTGGGCGATGTGATGCTGGCCGACGGGCCGGGCCGCGTCATCGCCAGCGGGCGCGATCCTTTCGCGCTCTTTGCCTCGCGCCTGGCCGCGGCCGATCTGCGCATCGCGAACCTGGAATGCGTGGTCGCCCAGGGCGGCCAGCCCGAGGACAAGCCCTGGACCTTCCGTGCCCACCCGCGCGTGCTGCCTGTGCTGGCGCGGCATGTCGATGTCGTCTCGGTGGCCAACAACCACTCGGGCGATTTCGGTCGTGCGGCCTTCGGGCAGATGCTGCGGCGCCTGAAAGACCAGGGCGTGCCCTACTTCGGGGGCGGCCATACGCTGCGCGAGGCACACGAGCCGCTGGTGGTCGAGCGCGGCGGCCTGCGCATCGCACTGCTGGGCTACGACGGCTTCTTCCCGCGCGCCTATGAGGCCGGAGAAGACCACCCCGGCGTCGCCTGGATGGACGCCGAGCACATCATCGAGGACATCCACCGTGCGCGCACCGTGCACCGCGCCGACCTGGTCCTTCCCTTCATGCATTGGGGGCAGGAGCATGAACCGCTGGCCAGCGAGTTGCAGCGCAGATTGGCCCGCCAGATGATCGATGCTGGTGCCGACGCGGTGATCGGCGCCCACCCCCACGTGGTGCAGGACACCGAAACCTACCGCGGCAAGCCCATCGTCTACAGCCTGGGCAACTTCGTGTTCGACGGGTTCAGCCATGTCGACAACAACACCGGTTGGCTGTTGTGGCTGCAGGCCGGCCGCGACGGCGTGCGCCGCTGGCGCGTGGAGGTGGCCCGCATCGACAAGGAGGGCGTGCCGCATCCGGCCGGGCCCGGGCCGCACTGGGAGCGGCCCGGCCCGTGACACCTCAGGGTCCGCTCACAGCAGGTGGTCCAGCAGCTCTGGTCCGAACACCTCGCGGTGGATGCGCGTGGCCGGCACACCGCGTTGCAGCAGCCCGGCCCATTGCTCGCGCATGAAGGGCAGCGGGCCGCACATCAGCACCTGGGCCTGGCCCAGGTCCACGCCGGTCAGCACCGGTTCCAGCGTCATGCGGCCCCGATAGGGCGAGGCCTGTCCTGCGGTGTCGACGCCAGGTGTGGTGCCCTGTTCATGAAAGAGCACGGTGCGCAGTGCGGGCATCCGCGCGCCGGTCTCGCGCAGGTCGGCCTGCAGCGCCTGGTATTCGGCGTTGCGCGCGGCATGGGCAAACACCACCGGCCGCGTCGGATTCAGGCCGGCCACGGCCTTGAGCACCGACACCATGGGCGTGATGCCCACGCCGGCCGACAGCAGCACCAGGGGTGTGTCGCCCTGGATCACCGGGGTGAAGTCGCCATAGGCGGCGCTCACGGGCAGCACATCACCGGCCTTGACGTGGTCGTGCAGCCAGTTCGAAACCTGCCCCGCCGGGGTGCCTGCCTCGCGCTTGACCGTCAGGCGCCACCAGGGCTGGTCTGGCGCGTCCGATAGGCTGTACTGGCGCAGCTGGCGTCGCGGTGTGGTCTGGCCTGGCTCGGTCCACTCCATGGCCACGCTCACGTACTGGCCGGGCTGGAAGGGGCCCGGGCGGGCGCCGTCCGCGGTCTGCAGGTAGATCGACACCGTGTCCGCGCCTTCGCGCTCTATGCGCTGCACACGCAGGGGCTGCAGTTCACCCGGCTGCGTGCCGGTGCGCTCGTACAGGCGGGCCTCGGCCGCGATCAGCTCGCCGGCCAGCAGCCAGTAGGCCTCGGCCCAGGCGGCGATCAGCTCGGGCGTGGCGGCCTCACCCAGCACCTCGCCGATGGCGGCCAGCAGGTGCCGCCCCACGATGGGGTAGTGCGAGGGCTTGAGCCCCACGGCCGCGTGCTTGTGGACGATGCGGTCCAGCACCGGTGTCAGCGCGGCCGCATTGTCGATGTTGGCCGCATAGGCGAACACGGCCGAGGCCAGCGACTGCTGCTGCGCGCCGCTGGCCTGGTTGCCCATGTTGAACAGGTTGTTCAGCTCGGGATGGGCGTCGAACATGCGCGCGTAAAAGCGCGTGGTGATAGCCAGGCCATGTTCACGCAGCACGGGCACGCTGGCTTCGATGTAGGGACGGGCGGCGGTCGAGATCATGGTGGGCTCCTGTGAAAAAGAGTATATAAAATGCATCTTTATGGGAAGGCCGATGCGATGCGGACTGACACTGCGAGTTCAGTGGGAAGGATGGGCCAGTGCGTCGCGCTGGCTGACGAACTGCCGATGCAGCTGGATGATGGCTTCGCCTGTGCGCGTGCTGCACACATCGGCCAAGGTGTGGCGATTGAGCTCGTCGTAGAAGGCGCGCAGCGCGGCGTTCAGGACACCTTGCAATGTGCACCGCCCCGCCAGCACGCAGGCCAGCCCGGCACAGTCGATCAATTGTTCATGGCCTTCCATCCGCTCGACCACCTCGCCGATGCGGATGTCGGTGGCGGCGCAGCCCAGGCGCAGACCGCCGTGGCGACCACGCAGAGTGCTGACCCAACCCAGGTGGCCCAGCTTGTTGACCACCTTGGTGAGGTGGTTGGCAGGCACCTGGAATTGCGTGGCGATCTCGGCGATGGTGACAGGCTCGGCCCGGTCATGGTGTGCCAGGTACATCAACACCCGAAGGCCGAGGTCGCTGAAGCGGGTGAGTTGCATGGTTTGAGGTTGGCATCAATTAAGTTGCGTTCTATATGCATCTTATAAACGCCTGCAAGCTTCGCCTGTCAATCCGCCCGGATCACGTGCTTCTCGGCGTCCAGCAACTCGGCGCACTCATCCAGCAGTGCATGCAAGGCCGCGACCCGGTCGGCCCCCAGCTGTTCGTTGATCGACAACTGTGCCTGCTTCCACGCCCGCTGGCCTTGCTGGCGCTTGGCCCGCCCCGACTGCGTGGACGTGACCAGGCGGCTGCGGCCGTCCTCGCCCTCGCCGATGAGTACCCATCCTTGAGCCACCAGCGGTTGCAGGTTGCGTGTCAGCGTTGAGGCGTCCAGGGTCATGCGCGCGGCCAGGTCCGACGGGCGCACGGGCTCCATCAAGATGACATGCGAGAGCAGCGAATACTGCGTGCCCTTGAGCCCCGTCGCCTCCATGGCCTCGTCGTACAAGCGGCTCACGCGTCGGCTGAGCTGTCGCAGCTTGAGGTTGGTGCAGCCTCGGGGTTGGCTGGAAGAGGCGGTGTCGCTTGCCATGGTTAAAAGATTGTATCTACAATAGTTGCGGGTGCAAGTATTTAGAACCCTGATCACGGCCGCGCACCCGCCGTGCCGAGGATATCCGCATGACCCATCCTGCCGCCGTCCAGGCGCTGCTCACGCCCGAAACCGCCGCTCAGACCTTGCAGGCCTGGCAGGCACGCGATGCCGAGCTCCGTGAGCGTAACCACCAGGTCGGGCTGGGCCGCCCAGAACAGTTCATCCACCGGTCGGGCATCGAGGCCTTCCGCGCCATGCTGGCCGGCGACATGCCCCGCGCGCCCATTTCCGACACCCTGGATTTCATCCTGGTCGAGGCCGATGTGGGCCATGTGGCGTTCCAGGGCCGGCCGCAGTTCGCCCACTACAACCCCCTGGGCACCGTGCATGGCGGCTGGATCGCCACGCTGCTCGATTCCGCCGTGGCCTGCTCGGTGCACACCTCCTTGCCCGCAGGCAAGACCTACACCACGCTGGAGCTCAAGATCAACTACGTGCGCGCCCTGACCGACAAGGTGCCCCTGGTGCGTGCCATCGCCCATGTCATCCACGTGGGCGGGCGCACGGCCACGGCCGAGGGCCGCCTCGTCGGGCCCGACGGCAAGCTCTACGCGCATGCCAGCACCACCTGCCTGGTGATGGACCTGAACGGCCAGGGCTGAACGCACCAGACGGAGGCGACACGCACCGTGTCGGCCTCTGCTGACGCGAGTTTCCGCTGCCGCCGACAGGCTGCGTGTCGGGGCTGGGGCACCCTAGGCTGTCATGCCGAACATCCCCCACACCCCATGAAAAAATCCTCCTCCCGCTGGCCGTCGGTGGAGGCCGGCAGCCCCCTGCACCTGGGCGCCACCGCCGATGAAGACGGCGTCAACTTCGCCCTGTTCTCTGCCCACGCCACGCGCGTCGAACTGTGTGTCTACGACGAAAGCGGCACCAAGGAGATCCACCGCGTCGACCTGCCCGAGCAGACCGACGAGGTCTGGCACGGCCGGCTGCCCGGCGCGAAGGCCGGCCTGGTCTATGGCTACCGCGTGCATGGCCCCTACAAGCCCGACAAGGGCCACCGCTTCAACCACCACAAGCTGGTGCTGGACCCGTATGCGCGTTCGCTGGTCGGCCAGCTTCAGTGGGGTCCGAGCCTGTTTGGCTACCAGCTGGGCCATCCCGATTCGGACCTGTCCTTCTCCGAGATCGACAGCGCCCCGGCCATGCCCAAGGCCCGCGTGGTGGCCGACGACCCGCGCCTGCAGCCGCCGCGCCCGTCGCCATGGCGCCGTCCCTGGGACCGCACCATCATCTATGAAACCCACGCCAAGGGCTTCACCCAGCGCCATCCGGCCGTGCCCGAGGCGCACCGTGGCCGATTCAAGGGCCTGGCCCACCCTGAGGTGATCGCCTACGTCAAGTCGCTGGGCGTGAGCACGGTGGAGCTGCTGCCCATCCACGCCTTCGCCGACGAGCCGCACCTGCACGACCACGGCCTGTCCAACTTCTGGGGCTACAACACCATCGGCTTCTTCACGCCCGATCCGCGCTACCTGGTCGATGGCCAGCTGGCCGATTTCGCCGAGATGGTCGACCGCCTGCACGATGCCGGCCTGGAGGTGGTGCTCGACGTGGTCTACAACCACACCGCCGAAGGCAATGGCCTGGGCCCCACCATCAGTTTCAAGGGCATCGACAACGCCTCGTACTACCGGCTCGACCCCCAGCACCCGCGCAATTACATCAACGACACCGGCACGGGCAACACGGTCAATGCGAACCACCCGCGCGTGTTGCAGCTGATCATGGACAGCCTGCGCCACTGGGCCGGCCTGGGTGTGGACGGCTTCCGCTTCGACCTGGCCACGGTGCTGGGCCGCGAGCCCCAGGGCTTCGACCAGACCTGCGGCTTCTTCCAGGCCTGGCGGCAGGACCCGGTGCTCGGCCGCCTCAAGTTCATCGCCGAGCCCTGGGACTGCGGCCCGGGCGGCTACCAGGTGGGCGGTTTTCCGCCGGGCTGGGCCGAATGGAACGATGCCTTCCGCGATCAGCTGCGCAGCTTCTGGCGTGGCGACGAGAAACAGGTGCCGCACCTGGCCTCGCGCCTGACCGCGTCGGCCGACCGCTTCAGGCACCGGGGCCGCCGCGCCTGGGCCAGCGTTAACTTCATCACCGCGCACGACGGCTTCACGCTGGCCGACCTGGTGTCCTACAACGACCGCCACAATGAGGCGAACGGCGAGAACAACCGCGACGGCAGCAGCAACAACCTGTCGTGGAACTGCGGCGCCGAAGGCCCCACCGACGATGCCGAGGTGCTGACCTTGCGCGCCCGCCAGCAGCGCAACCTGCTGCTGACCCTGTTGCTGGCCCACGGCACGCCCATGCTGCTGGCCGGCGACGAGGCCGGGCGCACGCAGCAAGGCAACAACAACGCCTACTGCCAGGACAACGAGATCTCCTGGGTCGACTGGGAGCGCACCGAAGACCAGCAGATGCTGACCGACTATGTGCGCAAGCTGGTCTGGTTGCGCGATACCCTGGCCGTGCTGCGTCCCAACCGCCATGCACGGGGACGCCACCCTGCGCGCGCCGGCATCCGGGATGTGGCCTGGGTGGACGCGGCAGGGCGCGAGTTGCAGCCCGCGCAGTGGTCGGACCCGGCGATGCGCAGCATCGGCATGCTGGCCGACGCGCGCGCACTGCTCGATGGCCGCCAGCCGGCCGGCCAGCATGGCGTGACCACGCTGCTGGTGGTCAATGCCCACCACGACTTGGTGCTGTGGACCATGCCCGCCCACCACGGCGTGGCGCGCTGGACGCGCATCGTGGACACCAACGCGCCGCTGGAACGCGAGATCCCGGAGTACGCGCCCGGCGATGTCTACGAGGTGACAGGGCGCTCTGCGCTGCTGTTCGTTTCTGGCACGGACGCGGCGTCGACGGCGCTGGTCAAGGAATTGGTCGATGCGCTGAGGCGCGGCGAGATCCAGGCTGCCTGACGCCGGGGGGCATGGCCACGCTGGCCATGCCTTGAACGGCATCTCATGAAAAAAGGCGGGGAGATTCCCCGCCTTGGCGTTGGTGTGTTGTGTTCACCAGTCGCCGTGTGCCGATTCCAGCGCGCCGATCTCGTCGGCCTCCAGTCCCAGCGAGCGGGCGGCCGAGCTGCGCATGTGGTCGATGGCGTTGAAGCTCATGGCGCGGCGGCGGCTGTCCATGGCTTCGACCGGGAAACAGTCGCCATGGCCATCGGAGGTCAGCGCGGGCATCCAGGTCGAGGAGGCGTTGAAGGCATGGGTGGGAGCGTCGTGCAAGGGCTTCATCGTGGGCCTCCTCCGGGCGTGTAGGGGTGTCGTGCGGGTGCCGCCCTGAAGGCGATCAGTGCAGCCAGTGTCCCTGCCATGGGCCCTTTGCCGCAGTCGGCCGACGCCCAACTTCATGTAGGCATCGCACTACAGGGCGCCATGCCACGGCGCGCATGAAACGCCTGACAACCGCGGCGTAGGACACCTCTGACGCATGCCGTGCGCTTGCCTGACGATGCTTTGATCCTTGGACGACTGCTGCAACGCACCATGCTTCTTACAGTCCCTGGACGGCATCCGATTTGGGCCGCGAACAAGCACAAAGAGGCACGTCATGTTGATGGACGCATGGTCGGGATCGCAGGGCAACGCAAGCCACGCCGAGTCGCTCGGTGCGGTGGGCCGAGGCCACCGATCCATGGGCGCACACCTGCGGCTGGACCACGGCGTGGCCGGTGCCCGTTTTCGCGTCTGGGCGCCCAATGCGCGCGCCGTCAGCGTGATCGGTGATTTCAATGGCTGGCAGGGTGGTGCCCACAAGCTGCATCCGCTCAGCGACGACTCCGGCGTGTGGGACGGCTTCGTGCCCGGCGCCCACCATGGCCAGCGCTACAAATACCGGATCGAACCGCAGCAGGGCCCGGCCGTCGATAAAGCCGACCCGTATGCCTTCCTCGCCGAAGAGCCACCCCGCACCGGCTCGGTGCTGTGGGACCTGTCCTATGAATGGCGTGATGGCGACTGGATGGCCCAGCGCATGGCCCGCAACGCCTTGTCCGCGCCCATGTCCATCTACGAGCTGCACCCCGGCTCCTGGCGTCCGGGCCGCGAGGGGCGCCGCTTCCTGGGCTACGAGGAGCTGGCCGACGAGCTCATCCCCTACCTGCTCGAGATGGGGTTCACGCACGTGGAGATGATGCCGCTGACCGAGCATCCCTTCTATGGCTCCTGGGGCTACCAGACCACCGGCTACTTCGCAGCCACCTCTCGCTATGGCACGCCCCAGCAGCTGATGCGCTTCGTGGACCGCCTGCACCAGGCCGGCATCGGCGTGATCCTGGACTGGGTGCCCTCGCACTTTCCGAACGATGCCCATGGCCTGGCCACCTTCGATGGCACGCACCTGTACGAACACGCCGACCCACGCCAGGGCTTCCACCCTGAGTGGAACAGCCTGATCTTCAACTATGGTCGCCACGAGGTGGCCGACTTCCTGGTCGACAGCGCGCTGTTCTGGCTGGGCACCTACCACTTCGATGGCCTGCGCGTGGACGGCGTGGCCTCCATGCTCTACCTGGACTACGCACGCAAGGCGGGCGAATGGATCCCCAACAAGCACGGCGGCCACGAGAACCTCGAGGCCGTGGCTTTCCTGCGCCGGCTCAACACAGCCGTGTATGCGCACCACCCCGATGTGCAGATGATCGCCGAGGAGTCCACTGCCTGGCCGGGCGTGAGCCGCCCCGTGGGCGCGCCCGACACGCTGGCCGGCCTGGGTTTCGGCTTGAAGTGGAACCTGGGCTGGATGCACGACACGCTGCGCCACTTCGCGCGCGATCCGCTGTTCCGCGGCTTCCACCTGGAGGACCTGAGCTTTGGGCTGGTCTATGCCTTCAGCGAGAACTTTGTGCTGTCCCTCTCGCACGACGAGGTGGTGCATGGCAAGGGTTCGCTGCTGGCCCGCCAGTTCGGTGACCGCTGGCAGCGATTTGCCAACCTGCGCACCCTGTACGGCCTGATGTGGGGCCATCCCGGCAAGAAGCTGCTGTTCATGGGCGGCGAGTGGGGCGTGGAGCGCGAGTGGAACCACGAGGCTACGCTGGACTGGGCCTTGCTGGGCGATCCCCTGCATGCCGGCGCCAAGCGCTGGGTGGCCGACCTCAACCGCGTCTACCGCAGCCACCCCGCCCTGTACGAGGTCGATTTCAGCGAGCAGGGCTTTCGCTGGCTGATCCGCGACGACGCACAGCACGGCGTGATGGCCTTCCTGCGCCAGGGACACGACGCTGACCATCCGGTGCTGGTGGTGCTCAACCTCACACCCGAAGTGCGCCATGGCTACCGCATCGGCGTGCCCCGCGAAGGCCATTGGCGAGAACTGCTCAACAGCGATGCCGCCATCTACGGTGGCAGCGGCGTGGGCAATCTGGGCGGCGTGAACACTGCCCAGGTGCCCAGCCACGACCAGTCCCATTCACTGCAACTGACCCTGCCGCCGATGGCGGCCCTGTTCCTGGAGGCGCCGCGATGATGCGCGCCGCCTTCGTTTTACCCCATCGATTCGAGCGGGCCGCCCGGCCCACGCACTGGAGACTGACATGATTGCTGGCAAAACGGTTCTGGCCTTCGTGATGGCCGGCGGAGAAGGCACCCGGCTTCACCCACTCACCGCAGAGCGGTCCAAGCCTGCCGTGCCGTTCAATGGTCGGCACCGCATCATCGACTTCGCGCTCTCCAACCTGATCAACAGCAAGATCTACTCGGTCTACCTGCTGGTGCAGTACAAGTCGCAGAGCCTGATCGAGCACGTTCGCCGAACCTGGGTGATGAGCCCGCTGATGCCCAACCATTTCATCACCGTGGTGCCGCCGCAGATGCAGCGTGGCCCGGAGTGGTTCCAGGGCACGGCCGACTCGGTCTACCAAAACATGCACCTGATCCAGTCGATGAAGCCTGACCTGGTGATCGTGTTCGGCGCCGACCACGTCTACCGCATGGACGTGCGCCAGATGATCCAGTTCCATGTGGACAACCAGGCCGACGCCACCGTGGCTGCGCTGCCGGTGCCGCTCAGCCAGGCCTCGTCCTTCGGCATCCTCAAGACAGATGGCAGCGGCCGGATCCGTGACTTCCAGGAAAAGCCCGAGCAGGCGGAACCCATGCCCGGCCGTGCCGACCACGCGCTGGCGTCGATGGGCAACTACGTGTTCTCGACCGACCTGCTGATGGACTCGCTCGAGAAGGCCCACGCCAATGGCCAGCATGATTTCGGCAAGCACGTGCTGCCCACCTTGACCGACAGCCACCGGGTGATGGCCTACGACTTCGCCACCAACAAGGTGCCCGGCGTGCACGACTACGAAGAAGCCGGCTACTGGCGTGACGTCGGCACCATCGAGTCCTACTACGATTCCAACTTCGACACGCTGGGCGAACAGCCGCGCTTCTCTATGCACAACGCGCAGTGGCCCATCCAGGCCAGCCCCGACCACACCGAGGCCGCGCAGTTGTACGACGCCACCATCAAGGGTGCGTCCATCGGCGCTGGCGTGCATGTGCGCCGCGCCGTGATCGAGCGCAGCCTGCTGCGCCGCAGCGTGCACGTGGACAGCCACGCCGAGGTGGTGGGGTCCATCGTGATGGACCGCACCCACATCGGCGAGGGCGCCCGCATCCGCCGTGCCATCATCGATTCAGACAATGTGATCCCGCCAGGCATGCGCATCGGCTACGACCTTGAAGAGGACCGCCGCCGCTTCCATGTGAGCGAGAGCGGCATCGTCGTGATCGGAAAAGGGCAGCTGCGCCCATGACCTCAGCCGACCCCCGTCTGGATCCGGTGCAGGCCGGTCTGTCCACACCGTTGCCCGCGCGTGCGCTCGATGAGGGCGTGACGCAGGCCATCGCACCCGTGGTGCCCGGGCTGGGCCGTTGCCTGCACGCCATGCCCTTCGGGCCCGTGCGCATCGACCCGGACGACACCCGGTCGGGTTACGAGTTCCGCCTCTGGGCGCCATCGGCGCCACGTGTGGACCTGGTCTTCCAACCCGCCTCCGGCGGCCGGCTGGAGCTGCCCTGCGAACGGGGTGATGGGGGCTGGTGGCACGTGAAGGTGCCGCAAGCCCGGGCGGGCGACCGCTATGGTTTCGCGGTGGACACCGAGCACGGCATGCTGGATGTGCCCGACCCTGCGTCGCGCTACAACCCCGACGGCGTGCACCAGCCCAGCCAGGTGCTGGACCCGCGCTCCTTCGACTGGGGTGACGACATCGCCTGGCACGGCCGCCCGTGGACCGAGGCCGTGGTGTACGAACTGCACGTGGGCACCTTCACGGCCGAGGGCACTTATGCCGCCGCTGAACGGCGCCTGGACCACCTGGCCGCGCTGGGCATCACCGCCATCGAGCTGATGCCGCTGGGTTCGGCCCCCGGCCGCCGTGGTTGGGGCTACGACGTGGTACTGCCCTACGCCCCGCAGCCTGCCTACGGGCACCCCAACGACCTCAAGGCCTTCATCAAGGCTGCCCACCAGCGCGGCCTGATGGTGCTGCTGGACGTGGTCTACAACCACTTCGGCCCGGATGGCAATTACCTGCACGCCTACGCCCGAGAGTTTTTCAACCCGGCGCACCAGACACCCTGGGGCGACGCGATCAACTTCGATGCCAAGCATGCGGCCACCGTGCGTAATTTCTACATCCACAACGCGCTGTACTGGCTGTGCGAGTACCGCTTCGATGGCTTGCGCATCGACGCGGCCCATGCGATGGCCGACGCCTCCAGCGACCATTTCCTGACCGAGCTGTCGCGCCGTGCCCGCGAGGCCACCCGCGGCCGGCAGGTGCACCTGGTGCTCGAGAACAACCGCAACGAGGCCCGCCACCTGGGCCAGCCCGGCCAGCCAGGGCGCTTCGAGGCGCAATGGAACGACGACTTCCACCAGGCCGCGCATGTGCTGCTGACGGGCGAAACCCATGGCTACTACCGCGATTTCGCTGAGCAGCCCTTGCAGCAACTGGTGCGTTGCCTGGCCGAGGGCTTCGCCTTCCAGGGCGAGCCCTCCCTGCACGATGGCGGCCCGCGTGGTGAGCCCAGCCGCGACCTTCCGGCAAGCTGCTACGTCAACTTCCTGCAGAACCATGACCAGACCGGCAACCGTGCCTTCGGAGAGCGCCTGACCGCCTTGAGCGCGCATGCCCCGCTGAAAGCGCTGGCCTGCATCCAGCTGTTGGCGCCCGGCATTCCCATGCTGTTCATGGGCGAGGAGTTCGGCACCACTGCGCCCTTCCATTACTTCTGCGATTTCCAGGGCGAGCTGGCGCGCGCCGTGCGAGATGGGCGTCGCCGCGAGCACGCCCAGGGCAGCGAGGGCGAGGGCCAGCCTCCCGTGCCGGATCCCAATGACCCGACGGTGTTCGGTGCCAGCACGATCGATTGGGACGAGTTGCGGGCGGCCCCGCACCGCGACTGGCTGGCCTTCTACACGCAGGCCCTGGCCGTGCGGGCGCACATGGTGGCGCCACGGCTGGGCCTGATCCGGCCGCAGGCGATCAGCCACCGCTTCTTCGGCCCGCACACCTTCGAGGTGAGCTGGCCCACCGACGGGGCGGGCACGCTGGTGCTGCGCGCCCACCTGCATGACGGGCCCAGCGACGTGCTCCCGCGCGTGGAGGGGGCCCTGCTGTTCGGTGTCGGCGAGGACAACGGCCTGCCGGCGGGCGCATTGGGCTCCTGGTCGGTGCGCGTGCACCTGGTGGAGGACCCCTTGCCATGACCTCGCTGCTGACCCTTCTGTGCCACCAGCTGGGCATTGCCCTCGATTACCAGGATGCGTGGGGACGCGTCACCACGGTGGATGCCGCCACGCTCAGGCGTGTTTGCAAGGCCATGGGCTACCCTGCGGACGACGATGACGAGGCCACCCGGTCACTCGATGCGTTGCGCGATCGGGCCGAACACGAGGCCCTGCCGCCTGCGATGGTGGTGACGGCCTCGGCCACGCCGATGGCCTGCCCTTTGCGACTGCGTGCCGAACAGCTCGGCGGGCCGGTGACCTGGTTCATCTCGCTCGAAAACGGGCAGAGCCTGCAAGGCACTTCCGTGGCCACCGCGGCCGAGGTGACGCCGCCCTTCCCGGCTGAGCTGCTGCGCGAAGATGTCCCCCGCCTGGTGCCTGCCACGATCGAGCTGCCGCCCGGCCTGCCGGTGGGCTACCACCGCCTGGCCCTGGAGGCCGGCGAGCCACGCCAGAGCGTGGGCGCCACGGCGCTGGTGGTGTGCCCTCCCCGAGCGCATGAACTGGCCGGCCCGCTCGATCCGCATCCCCGCGTGTGGGGCTTGTCGGTCCAGCTTTACGCGGTGCGCAGCCGCTCCAACTGGGGCATGGGTGATTTCGGCGACCTGCGCGAGCTGGTGCAGATGGCCGCGCGCGAGGGCGCCGATTTCGTCGGCATCAACCCGCTGCACGCGCTGTTCCCGCACGCCCCGGAGCAGGCCTCGCCCTACAGCCCGTCCAGCCGGCAATGGACACACCTGCTCTACCTGGATGTGGAGCACATCCACGAGTACGCCGAATGCGACGATTGCCAGCGCCTGGTCGGCTCGGCCGCCTGGCGCGCCCGCCTGCAGGCATTGCGCGATGTGCCCATGGTGGACTACGCCGGGGTGTCGGAGCTCAAGTTCCAGGTGTTCGAGATGCTGTATGCGCGCTTTCGGTCGCAGCACCTCGAGCGGGGCACGGCCCGCGCACGGCGCTTCCGCCAGTTCCAGCGCACGCACGGCCGCAACCTGCGCCTGCAGGCGCTGTACGACGCGCTGCAACGCTACTTCCACCGCAAGAACCCGGCCCTGTGGGGCTGGCCGGTGTGGCCCGAGGCCTACCGCGATGTGCGCAGCCAGACCGTGCGCGATTTCGCCAGCAGCCACGAGGCCGACGTCGAGTTCTTCGAGTACCTGCAATGGCAGGCCGAACTTCAGCTCGAGTCGGTGCAGGACCTGGCCCGCGAACTGGGCATGCGCATCGGCCTGTACCGGGACCTGGCCATTGGCGTGAACCCGGGTGGCGCGGAAACCTGGGCCCAACCCGCCTTGTATGCCCAGGGCGTTCAGGTGGGCGCGCCCCCCGACGAGCTCAACCCCAACGGGCAGGACTGGGGCTTTTCGCCCATCACGCCGCAGCGGCTGCGCGAAGCCGGGTTCAAGCCCATGCTGGATGTGCTGCGCGCCAACATGCGCCATGCAGGCGCCCTGCGCATCGACCACGTGATGGGGCTGATGCGCCTGTTCTGGGTGGTGCCGGGCGCCGATACCTTGCAGGGCACCTACGTGGCCAACCCTTTCGACGAACTGCTGCGCCTGGTCTGCCTGGAAAGCCAGCGCCACCACTGCATCGTCATCGGCGAGGACCTTGGCATCGTGCCCCCCGAGGTGACCGCCGCGATGGAGCGCCACGGCCTGCTGTCCTACCGGCCCTTCTACTTCGAACAGCTCTGGCACGAAGGCCGTTTCAGGCCGCCCGAGGGCTGGCCGCGCCGCGCGCTGGCCACTGTGGGCACCCACGACCTGCCCACCCTGCGCGCCTACTGGACCGGCCATGACCTGCGCCTGCGCGACGAACTGGGCGTCTACCGCGATCCCGAGCTGCGTGACGGCCACATCGCCCGCCGCGGGCGAGAACGTGTGGCCCTGCTTCAGGCCCTGGGCGAGCAGAACCTGTTGATCGAAGGCCTGAGCGAATCGCCGGACAGCGTGGCCGACCCGGACCCGCGCCTGGCCGAGGCCGTGCACCGCTACGTGGGACGCACGCCGGCCACGATGGTGGCCGTGCAGCTGGAAGACGTGCTCGGCGCAGTGGAGCAGGTCAATGTGCCTGGCACCAGCGAGGCGCAGTACCCCAACTGGCGGCGCAAGCTGACGCTGGATGTCGCTGCGCTGGAGCGCGATCCACGCTGGACCACCCTGGCCCAGGCCCTGCGCGACGAGCGGCCGTCGCACCATCCTGCCGCCGCCAAGGACGAGGCCGCCTGGGATCCCGACCTGGCCGTCATTCCCCGCGCCACCTACCGGCTGCAGCTGCACGCCGGCCTGCGCTTCAAGCAGGCCGAGGCCCTGCTGCCCTACCTCAAGCGCCTGGGCATCAGCCATGTGTATACCTCGCCCTTCCTGAAGGCCCGGGCCGGCAGCACGCATGGCTACGACGTGGTCGACCCTCGCGAGATCAACCCGGAGATCGGCACCCAGGCCGAGTTCGAGGATTTCTGCGCCGCGCTCGACCGGCATGACCTGCAACTGCTGGTGGACATCGTGCCCAACCACATGGGCGTGCTGCAGGCCGACAATCCCTTGTGGCGCGAGGTGCTCGAAGACGGGCCGGCCTCGCGCTACGCCGACCACTTCGACATCGACTGGGCCCAGGCCGGCGATGCCGAGCACGGTGGGCGTGTGCTGCAGCCTGTGCTGGAAGACCAGTACGGCCTGGTGCTGGAGCAGGGCAAGCTCAAGCTGACCTGGTGGGCCGAAGGCAACACGGTGGTGCTGGCCTACTATGACCACCGCTTCCCCATCGACCCGCGCGACCTGCCGTTGTTGATGGACGGCGGCCCCCATGCCGGGCTGGACCCAGAAGCGGCCCGGGAATGGCAGGCCCTGAGGCAGGGTTTCGAAGGCTTGCCCGCCCGGCAGGGCAGCGACCCGGCCCACCAGGCCGAACGCCTGCGCCTGAAGGAACAACTCAAGACCCGCCTGGGCGCCCTGCTGCGCAACCACCCGGCCGCGCGGGCCATCCTGCAGGCGCGGCTGGCGGTCTACAACGGCCATGTGGGCGATGCGCGCAGCTTCGATGCGCTGGACGACCTGCTGCAGCGCCAGGCCTGGCGCCTGGCCTCCTACCGCGTGGCCGATGGTGTCAACTACCGGCGCTTCTTCAACATCAACGACCTGGCCGGCATCCGCACGGAGCGGGACGAGGTGTTCGAGCTGTCGCACGCGCTGCTGTGGGACTGGTTCGAGCAGGGCCTGGTCAGCGGGGTGAGGGTGGACCACCCCGACGGCCTGGCCGACCCCCGCGCCTACCTGGAGCGCCTGCAGGCCAGTTTCCGCCGCATCCATGCGCGCCGCCATGCCGAGGGCCACAGCTCGCTGTACCTGATCGTCGAGAAGATCCTGGGCGAGACCGAGCACCTGCCGCCGGAGTGGCCCGTGCACGGCGGCAGCGGCTACCGCTTCTGCAACCTCAGCACACGCCTGCTGGTCGATCCCTCGCAGGAGTCCCGCCTGAGCCGGGTCTACCGCGCCTTCACCGGTGAGAACGCCGAGTTCGACGAGGTGCTGCTGCAGAGCAAGCGCCACGTGATGGAGCACGAGCTGGCCGCCGAGCTGCGCGCCGTCACGCACCTGCTGCACGACATCACGCGCCGCGACCGGCGCACCCGCGACCACACGCCGCACACCCTGCGCCTGGGACTGATCGAGCTGACGCTGGGCTTTCCCGTCTACCGCACCTACATCAGCGAGCGTGGCATGTCCGTGCAGGACCGGGGCTGGATCGACATCGCCGTTCACGAAGCCATGCGCCGCCGCGGCCTGGAGGACGTCGGCGTGCTGCACCTCATCCGCGACACCCTGCTGACCGCGGCGACGGAGCCGGAGGCACAACTGCGCCAGCTCAAGCTGGCCTTCGCCACGCGCTTCCAGCAGTTCACCGCCCCGGTGATGGCCAAGTCGCTGGAGGACACGGCCTGCTACCGCTACAACCGATTGCTCGCCCTCAACGAGGTTGGAGGCGATCCATCCGTGTTCGGCATGACGGTGGACGATTTCCACGAATCGCTCAAGCGCCTGGCCTTCACGCACCCGCACGGCATGCTGGCCACCTCCACCCACGACAGCAAGCGCAGCGAAGACGTGCGTGCGCGCCTGGCCGTGCTGTCGGAGATGCCTGCTGCGTGGCGCCTGGCCCTCGCCCGTTGGCGCCGGCTGGCCGAGCCCTTCAAGCGCCGCGTCGATGGCGAGATGGTGCCCACGGCCAACGACGAGTACATGGTCTACCAGAGCCTGCTGGGCATCTGGCCCATGAGCCCGCCCGACGAGGCCACCCGCGAGAGCCTGGCCCAACGCCTGAGCGACAGCGTGCTCAAGGCCGTGCGCGAAGCCAAGGAACAGACCAGCTGGCGCCACCCCGATGCCTTGTACGAAGAGTCGATACTGGATTTCGCACGGCGCCTGGTGCTCGACGAAGGCGCTGCCGCGTTCCGCCAGGATTTCGCGCGGCTGCAATCGCAGGTGGCGCGCTTCGGCGCCTGGAACAGCCTGTCGCTGCTGCTGCTGAAGATGGGCGGCCCCGGTGTGCCCGACATCTACCAGGGCTGCGAAGGCTGGAACCTCAGCCTGGTCGATCCGGACAACCGGCGGCCGGTGGACCACCTCACGCTGTCGGCCCAGCTCGATGCCTTGGTGCGGGCCTGGCCGCAGGGCGCCACGCCAGATGGCCTGCGCGACATGCTGTCCACCTTGCAGGATGGCCGCCTCAAGCTCTACCTGACCTGGCGGGGCCTGGGCTTGCGCCAACAGTGGGAAGGCGTGTTCACGCACGGCGAGTACCTGCCGATGGCGGTGGACGGCGAGGCACGGCGCCACGTCGTGGCGTTCGCGCGCCGCCATGCTGGCCAGACGGTCATCGTCGTGGTGTCGCGCCTGCTGTTCACGCTCTGCCATGGCGACGAGTCCGTGCTGGGCGACGGCCGTGTGTGGGGCGACACCACCCTGGCGCTACCGCCGGGTGCGGCGCAGACCTGGCAGGATGCGCTGGGCGGTCGGGTGACCGTGGCGTCCACCCTGGCCGATGGCCCGCCGCGCCTGCACATCGCCGATGTCTTCCACAGCCTGCCCCTGGCCGTGCTGGTGCCGCACGAGGCTGCCCCGGCATGACCCACGATGAACCGATGAAAACACTCAAGGTCCTGTTCGTCACACCGGAATGCGCGCCCTGGGTCAAGACCGGGGGGCTGGGCGAGGTCAGCGCCGACCTGCCCAAGGCCCTGCGTGCGCTGGGCCTGGATGCCCAGGTGCTGATGCCGGCGTATGCCTCGGTGCTGCTGGCCGCGGGCGAGGTGATGCCGATGGCCGAGTTGCCCGCCGCGCATGGCTTGCCGGCCGCGCGCCTGTTGCGGGCGCACCTGCCCAGTGGTGTGCCGGCCTTGCTCATCGATGCGCCGGGCTTGTACCGCCGCGATGGCGGCCCGTATGGCGATCCGAGCGGGCGCGATCATGAGGACAATGCCGTGCGCTTCGGTCTGCTGTCGCACGTGGCGGCCCGCCTGGCCCGGGCCGACAGCCCATTGCCTTGGCAGCCCGACGTGCTGCATTGCAATGATTGGCCCACCGCCTTGGCACCGGCCTACCTGGCCCACGGCCCGAGCACGGAGGGCGGGCCAGTGGCACGTGCCGCCACCGTGATGGGCCTGCACAACATGGCATTCCAGGGGCTGTTCCCGCTGCACCTGGCGGGGCAGCTGGGCCTGCCCGATCACCTGTTGCACATGGAAGGCGTCGAGTTCTGGGGGCAACTGTCCTTCCTCAAGGCCGGCATCCAGTTCGCCGACCATGTGGTCACCGTCAGTCCCACCTACGCACGCGAGATCCTGAGCGAGCCCCTGGGATGTGGGCTGAGCGGTGTGCTGGGCAACCGGCGAGAGGCGCTGTCGGGCATCCTCAACGGCATCGACACCACGGTGTGGAACCCGGCCACCGACCGCCACTTGAAGCAGCCCTACGACGCCGAATCCTTGGCGCGCAAGGCCGACAACAAGCGCGCCCTGCAGCAGCGCATGGGCCTGCCGGAGGATCCGGACGCCTTCGTGATGGGCATGATCAGCCGCCTGACCGACCAGAAGGGTGTGGACCTGGTGATCGAGGCGCTGCCCGAGTTGCTCAAAGGCCGCGTGCAGGTGGTGGCGCTGGGGGCCGGCACGCCCGCGCTCGAGACGGCCTGGCGCGAAGCCACGCATGTGTGGCCAGAGCAGGTGGCGGCCTTCGTCGGCTTCGATGAGTCACTGGCTCACCAGATCGAGGCAGGGGCCGATGTGTTCCTGATGCCGTCTCGCTTCGAGCCCTGCGGGCTGAACCAGATGTACAGCCAGCGTTATGGCACACCGCCGATCGTGCATGCGACGGGTGGCCTGGCCGATGCGGTGCTGGATGCGGTGAGCGAGCCTGGGCAGCCGAGCGTGTCCACGGGGTTCAAGATGAACGAGCCGACGGTGGCGGAGTTGCTGCGGGCGGTGGGGCGTGCGCGTGATCTGTACGCTGATGCAGGCAGCTGGCGTGCGGTGTGTCTGAACGGGATGGCGCGGGATGTGAGCTGGCAGGGCAGTGCGGCTGCTTATGCTGATCTGTATGCGGAGTTGGTGGGGCGGCGTGCGGTGGCGTGCTGATGTGGCAATCCCGATGGATTAGCGCTTTGTCGGTGCAGCGCGGGGCACGGGATGTGGTGGCAGCCGTCCGGCCTTCAATGTTGGCGGTCCCGCCTTCGGCGTGACTGCTCTGCTCGTACGGGACAGGTGGCTGCGCAACTCGGCCCTGCGGGGCCTCAAACATGCTCGCCATCCCCTCGCTTCGCGAGGGGCAGACCTGTCCTTCCCTGCGCGCCTTCGACGCCAACAAGGCGCCCGGCCGCCTGCCCCCACATCCCTTTTTGTGCCCCGCTGGTGGCGTGCGCAGAGGCGCGATTCGGCGGCTCAGCACCCGCCCCGCGCCGCCACGACAAAGCGCCAACCCGTCGCAGGCAAAGAACAAGCATTGACCCACCGCTGAACAGCTACATCACCGCCGCATGCACCTGCTCGGGATGCGCCAACGTGTCCGCCACCACCCGCAGGCTCTGCTCGCACTGCGCCAGGCTCAAGGGCCCACCCAGACACAAGCGCACCGCCTTGGGCGGCACCGCCTGCGTGCTGAAGGCCGCGCCCGCCACCGCCGCCACCCCGCGTGAGCGCCAGAACGCCGCCGCCTCGTTGGCGCTCAAGGTCTCTGGCAAGGGCAGCCAGGCGTGGAAGCACTCGGGCTGTGTCAGCACGGGCCAGCCGTGCAGGTGCTTGTCCAGCAACGCCTGCCGCGCGATGGACTCGCGGCGGATGGCCTGGACCATCGCGCTGGCCGTGCCATCGTCGATCCAGCGCGTGGCCAGCGACACCGTCAAGGGCGAGGCCATCACCGTCATCGCCCGCAAGGCCCCCGCCAGGCGCTGCGTGGCCTGCGGCGTGGGCGCGTGCACATAGGCCACGCGCAGCCCGGCGCCCAGGCACTTGGCGAAACCGGTGACGTAGTAGCTCAGCTCCGGTGCCAGCCGCGCCAGCGATGTCGGCGCGCGCTGGGGCAGCGCCGCATAGGCGTCGTCCTCGATGATCGGCACGCTGTAGCGCAGCGCCACATCGGCCAGGGCCTCGCGCCGCGCTTCGCTCACCGTCACCGTGGTGGGGTTGAGCATGGTGGGGTTGCAGTAGAAGGCCTTGGGCTTGACCGTCTTGCAGGCCTCCTCGAAGGCCTCGGCGCTGGGGCCTTCATCGTCCAGCGGCAGGGCATGCAGCTGGATGCCCAGCTGGTTGGCCAGGGCCTTGATGCCCGGGTAGGTCAGGGCCTCGACGCACAGGGTCTCGCCCGGCCGGGCCAGCATCGACATCACCGCGCCCAGCACGCTGTGGATGCCGGGGCCCACCAGCACGCGCTCGGGCGCCACGGGCAGGCTCATCAGGGGCGACAGCCAGCGTGCGGCGGCGTCGCGGTCGGCATGCAGGCCGCCAAAATCTTGGTAGCGCAGCTGTTCATACAGGCGCGATGGCTGCATCACGGCACGCCAGCCCTCGGCCAGGCGCTCCAGCAGGGCCGGGTCGTTGGGCTCGGGCGGCAGGTTCATCGTCATCTCGGCCGCGCTGCCACCGCGCAGGGGCAGCGTGGGCGCCGGACCGCGCACGAAGCTGCCGCGCCCCGGGGTGGCTTCGATCTGGCCGCGCCGACGCGCCTCCGACAGGGCGCGGGCCACCGTCGTGTAGTTCAGGTCCAGCTGGGCGGCCAGTTCGCGCAGCGGGGGCAGCCGGTCGCCGGGGCTCAGCCGGCCACTGCGCAGATCTTCGGCCAGCAGGTCGGGGATCAGGAGGTAGGCGGGCTTGTCGCTGTCGCGCAGGCGCTGGGCCCAGTGGCGGGTGATGGAGTTCATGCAGCCATTGATTGCATGAAGCATGCCGATTGATCGCATGACAGATGCACTCAATGGTGGCATTCGTCGAACGCATGCCCCAGCGTGGACCGTGGATGGGCCGGGCCTTGATCGCATTTGGTGCGTGCATCCATCGGTCATGGGTACAGCGCTGGCATGGGCTCCATGCGGCTCCAGATCGCCCCTCGATCAAGACAGCGCCTCGCCCATGAAATACCGCATTGATCGCATCTTGATT
Source organism: Aquabacterium soli (assembly GCF_003933735.1). Lineage (GTDB taxonomy): Bacteria > Pseudomonadota > Gammaproteobacteria > Burkholderiales > Burkholderiaceae_C > Aquabacterium > Aquabacterium soli. Next base: position 113,998 of record NZ_RSED01000009.1, read on the forward strand.
GCACTTGTGAAGCGCTTGATGGCATGGCGTGTGCACGAAGGACACCAGCGCGCGCATCCCCTTTCCAACCCACCTCAACTGCTGGAGCACACCATGCCTGCTGTCACCAAAGCCCCCAATCAGATCGGCGAACACCTGGTCGATTACGAAGAGAAGGTCTTCGAAGATGTGAAAGCCGAGAAGGGCGAGAAAGCCCTGGTCACCTTCCACACCGTGGCCTTCGAGGGCTCGATCGGCTTCGTCAACCTGCTGCAGGCCACGCGCCTGCAGCGCAAGGGCTTCGAGACCTCGATCCTGCTGTACGGCCCCGGCGTCACGCTGGGTGTCAAGCGGGGCTTTCCCACGCTGGGCGACGAGGCTTTTCCCGGCCACCAGAACTTCAACAAGCAGATCGCCAAGTTCATCGAAGAAGGCGGCAAGGTCTACGCCTGCCGCTTCGCGCTGCAGGCCCTGTACGGCCACGGCGAAGGCTCGCTGATCGAAGGCATCAGGCCCATCAACCCGCTGGACGTGCTGGACATCATCCTGCTGCACCGCAAGTCCAACGCCTTCATCCTGGACACCTGGACGCTCTGAGCCCAGGCGCCACCGCGAGGTCATCTTCATGAACACACGCATCATCAAGGCGGCGGCTGTGCAGATCTCGCCCGTGCTGGGCGAGGCCGAGGGCACGCTGCACAAGGTCTGCGAAGCCATCGATCAGGCGGCCCGCCAGGGCGCGCAGATCGTGGTCTTCCCCGAGACCTTCGTGCCTTACTACCCCTACTTCTCGTTCATCCGACCGCCCGTGGCCTCGGGCCCCGAGCACATGAAGCTGTACGAGCACGCGGTGGTGGTGCCCGGCCCCGTGACCGACGCGGTGGCGCAGCAGGCCCGTGCCCACGGCATCGTCGTGGTGCTGGGCGTCAACGAGCGCGACCACGGCACGATCTACAACACGCAGTTGGTCTTCGATGCCGACGGCACCCTGGTGCTCAAGCGCCGCAAGATCACGCCCACTTTCCACGAGCGCATGGTGTGGGGGCAGGGCGATGGCAGCGGGCTGAAGGTGGTGGACACGGCGGTGGGGCGCGTGGGTGCGCTGGCCTGCTGGGAGCACTACAACCCGCTGGCGCGCTACGCGCTGATGGCCGCGCATGAAGAGATCCACTGCGCGCAGTTCCCCGGTTCGCTGGTGGGCCCCATCTTCGCCGACCAGATGGAGGTGACGATCCGCCATCACGCGCTCGAGTCAGGCTGCTTCGTCATCAACAGCACGGGCTGGCTGACGGATGCGCAGATCCAGTCGCTCACGCCGGAGGCCGGCCTGCAGAAGGCGCTGCGCGGCGGCTGTTGCACGGCCATCGTCTCGCCCGAGGGCGTGCACCTGGCCCCGCCCTTGAAGGAGGGAGAGGGCATGGTGATCGCCAACCTGGACATGAGCCTGATCACCAAGCGCAAACGCATGATGGACTCGGTGGGCCACTACGCGCGGCCCGAGCTGCTGAGCCTGGTGATGGACGACCGCGCGGCGGTGCCGGTGCGTTCGTCCACCCCTGCAGGGCCCGCCGCTGATGTGGTGCCGTCCGCACCGTTGCCCCAACCTTTCGGGAGTTCCAGCCATGAGCCTGAGCGAAGCCCTCTTGCCCGCGTTGCCTGACGAGGTGGCCGCGCCCGCGGCCGACACCCGGCGCCTGATGACCGAGCTGCAATCGCGCGGCCTGCGCCTGGTCGATCCCGGCGCCGGCCTGGCCAGCCGCCGTGGCGGTGCCGGCCCGTCGGACCACAAGGCCGTCACCATCGATGGCGTCACCGTGATGGTGCCCGTGCACACGGCCCCGGCCTGGGATTCGCCGTTCGTGGCCGATGCCCCAGGGGCGGACGGCACCAGCGTGCTGCGCCACGCCAGCATCCCCATTGCGCGCATCGAATTTCCGAAGACGCCGCGCTTCTATGCCCGGCAGACGGCCGATGGGATCCCCTACTCGCACATCGCCACGCTGCACGGCCGCGACGTGCTGGCCACCACGGTGCTGCAGACCTGCATCCGCTACGACAGCCGCCGCAAGACCTGCCAGTTCTGCTCGATCGGCCAGTCGCTGGCGGCCGGCCGCACCATCGCCCGCAAGACGCCTCAGCAGCTGGCCGAGGTGGCCCGTGCCGCGGTCGAGCTCGATGGCGTCAGGCACATGGTGCTGACCACTGGCACGCCGCCCACGCCCGACCGCGGCGCGGCCATCCTGACCGACAGCGCCCGTGCCATCAAGGCCGCGGTCGACCTGCCCATCCAGGCCCAGTGCGAGCCGCCGGATGACGACGCCTGGTTCATGCGGATGCGCGAGGCCGGTGTCGACACCCTGGGCATGCACCTGGAGGCCGTCACACCCGAGGTGCGCCAGCGCATCATGCCGGGCAAGGCCAGCGTGCCCCTGTCGCGCTACTTCAGCGCCTTCGAGGCCTCCGTCAAGGTGTTCGGCCGCGGCCAGGTCAGCACCTACATCCTGGCCGGCCTGGGCGACACGCGCGAAGCCATCCTGGACATGGGCCAGCGCCTGCTGGACATGGGCGTCTACCCCTTCGTCGTGCCCTTCGTGCCCATCAGCGGCACGCCGCTGGAAGGCCATCCTGCACCGGCGCCGGAGTTCATGCGTTCGGTGCTGGCGCCGCTGGGCGCCATGGTGGCCGAGGCCGGCCTGCGCTCGTCGGACATCAAGGCCGGCTGCGGCAAGTGCGGCGCCTGCTCGTCGCTGTCGATGTTCGAGGCCTGACCAGGAGCCGCCATGGACACCTTGCTCGACACGCCCACCCCGCGGCTCTGGCAGCCCGCCGACTGGTGCGAGCTGCCGCCAGCCTTCGCGCCCACGGCCTTTCGCGTCAAGCAGGCCACGCAGGCCTGGGAGCGGCGCGAGGCCCATGCCCTGCGGCGCGCCGTGTTCTGCGTCGAGCAGGGGGTGTTCATGGGCGATGACCGCGATGCCATCGATGAACACGCCACCTTGCTGGTGGCTTGTGCCTGCGTGGCCGGCGAGACCGACCAGGTGGTGGGCACGGTGCGCATCCACCAGGCCGATCCGGGCGTGTGGTGGGGCTCGCGCCTGGCCGTGCACCCGTCCTTCAGGCAGCATGGCCGGCTGGGCGCCACCTTGATCCGCCTGGCCGTGGGCATCGCGCATGCGCGGGGTGCACAGCAGTTCTGGGCCCATGTGCAGGGCCAGAACGTGCCGCTGTTCCAGCATCTTCACTGGCGGCTGGACCGCGAGCTGGTGCTGCATGGCCGTCCACATGGCCTGATGCAGGCCAGCCTGCCGCACTACCCGCCGTGCACGCGGCCCGAATGGGGTTACCTGACCCTGTCCCGCGCGGAGGTGCGTCCATGAGCGCCTTCGACCTCAACGAGCTCGTGGTGGCCCTGCGCGCCAGCAAGGGCTTCGAGCACAAGCGCGACATCGCCGATGCGGTGGGCGTGCTGGCCCGCGCCCTGCCTGGCGGCCTGGCCGACACCACGCTGGCCGAGCGCGACGGCGTGCTGCTGGGCGACGACTGTGCCGCCATCCCCGATGGCGATGGCGGCCACCTGCTGCTGGCCATCGAAGGCCTGATGGAGGACTTCGTGGCCCGCATGCCCTGGTTCGCGGGCTACAGCGGCGTCATGGTCAACCTGAGCGACATCGCCGCCATGGGCGGCCGACCCATCGCCGTGGTGGATGCGTTGTGGAGCGATGGGGCAGGCCAGGCCGAGCCTGTGCTGCAGGGCATGGCCGCGGCCTCTGCCGCTTATGGCGTGCCCATCGTCGGCGGGCACAGCAACCACCGTGCGCCGCGCGGCCAACTGGCCGTGGCGGTGCTGGGCCGCGCGCAGCGACTGCTGTCAAGCTTCGCTGCACGCCCAGGCGAGCAGCTGCTGATGGCCGTGGACCTGCGGGGCCGCTGGGAAGAGCCCTATCCCTTCTGGAACGCCTCCACCACCGCCCCGGCCGAGCGCTTGCGCGCAGACCTGGCCCTGCTGCCCGAGCTGGCCGAAGCCGGCCTGTGCCGCGCCGCCAAGGACATCAGCATGGCCGGCTGCCTGGGCACCGCCTTGATGCTGCTGGAATGTTCCGGCGTGGGCGCGGCGATCGACGTGGACCGCATCCCCTGCCCGCCGGGCTTCGGCCCGCGCGACGCCTGCCATGCGCATGCGCTGCGCTGGCTCACGGCCTTTCCCAGCTACGGCTACCTGCTGTCGGTGGCGCCCCAGGATGTGGCCGAGGTGCGTGGCCGCTTCCAGACGCGCGGCATCACCTGCGAATCCATTGGCGAGATCAAGGCGCAGCCCCAGTGCTGGCTGCACGACGCGCAGGGGGGGCAGGCCCTGTTGTGGGACCTGGACGCCCATGCCTTCATCGGGGCCCGTGCCGGCGCCCCGGTAGCGCAGGAGGCCGCATGAGCCTGCACATCGCCCTGCTGATGCACTCGCTGAACCCGCGCGGTGGCGTCGTGCACACGCTGGCCCTGGCCGATGGCTTGTGCGAGCGCGGCCACCAGGTCACCGTGATCGCGCCGGCCGCGCCGGGGCAGCGCCTGTTCCGCGACACACGGGCCACGTTGAGCCTGGCGCCGCTCGGCACGGCGGACCATGAAGCCTCTCTCACCAGTGAGACCGGTGCATCGAGCCGGTCGCCGCTGGCAGCGCAGGTCGCCCTCCGCATCGATGCCGTCGCCCACCACCTGCGGCACATGCCCCATCTGGGCCGATTCGACGTGCTGCACTCGCAGGACAGCATCACCGCCAACGCGCTGGCGCAGTTGCGCGCCGAAGGGCGCATCGCCGGCTTCACCCGCACCGTGCACCACCTGGACACCTTCGACGACCCGCTGCTGAGCGCCTGGCAGGCCCGCGGGGTGAACGATGCGACGCGCCTGCTGTGCGTGAGCCCGCTGTGGCAAGGGGTGCTGCGTGAGCAGTGGCAGCGCGAGGCCGGCCTGGTGCCCAATGGCGTGGACACCCGGCGCTTCACGCCTGCCCACGCCGATCTGGCCCAGGCACGGCATGATGCCCAGGTGCTGCACGGCCTGGGGCTCGATCCCCACGAGACCTGCCCCTTGTGGTTGAGCGTCGGCGGCATCGAAGAGCGCAAGAACCCCGAGCGCCTGCTGCGCGCATTCGCGGCGGTGCAGGGCGGTGGTCATCCCGACAACCATCCCGATGCCCGCCTGGTCATCGCCGGTGGCGCCAGCCTGCTGGACCACGGCGCCTACGGCCGGTGTTTCCACGCCACCCTGCAATCGCTGCCCGAGGCCACGCGGGCCCGCGTGCACCTCACCGGCCCGCTGCCGGATGTGGCCTTGCCCGCCCTGTACCGCCGCGCGACGGCGCTGGCGATGCCGTCGCTGCGCGAAGGCTTCGGCCTGGTCGTGCTCGAGGCCCTGGCCTGTGGCACGCCGGCCATCGTCTCGCACATCCGCCCGTTCACCGATCACCTGGCCCCGCACGAGGCCCTGTGGGCCGACCCGCTCAGCGTGGCCGATCTGGCCCAGGCCCTGAGGCAGAGCCTGCTGCCCGCGGTGCGTGCGCCCATCCAGGCCGCCGCGCCGGCGGTGTGCGCGCGCTTCGCCTGGTCGCGCAGCGCAGAGCTGCACGAGGCGCACTACCGCACGCCATCGGCAGGGGCCCCCGCCCGCCGTCCGTCGATTCCGACAAGCCCATCCCCTTCTCAGGAGCCCCTCCATGCCTGAAATGCTCTTCCAGGTGCGCTGGCCCGATGGCAGCGACAGCACCTGCTATTCACCCTCGCTGGTCGTGCAGGACTACCTCACGCCTGGCGGCGACTACCCGCTCGACGATTTCCTGAACCGCACCCGCGAGGCGCTGGAGATCGCGTCAGAGCGGGTGCGAGCCAAGTACGGTTTCGCCTGCTCACGCGCCATGGACCAGTGGGCCGAGATCGACGAGACCGCGACCCGTTTCAAGAGCCAGCCCGATGCCCGCGTGCGGGTGATCGCCTTCCAGGGCTGAGCAGCACCGCATCACGCCTGCCCCTTGTTTTCACCACGCTTTGCACCCAGCGAGGACACCGCCATGAACGCTTCCACCTCTCCCTTCGTCCCAGATCACCACGAAGTCGTCATCATCGGCGGCGGCCAGGCCGGCCTGTCGATGAGCCACTACCTGCAGAAGATCGGCGCCCGCCATGTGGTGTTCGAGAAGCACGCCGCGCTGCACAGCTGGCGCACCCAGCGCTGGGACAGCTTCTGCCTGGTCACGCCCAACTGGCAATGCAATCTGCCCGGCCACCCCTATGCAGGCGACGACCCGCATGGCTTCATGAAGAAGGACCAGATCAACGACTACCTGGCTGGCTTCAGGCGACAGGTGAACGCCCCGCTGCGTGAAGGCGTGGCGGTGCGCAGGGTGGTGCCGCGCCCACAGGGCGGCTACGAGGTGCACACCGCGCAAGGTGAGCAGGTGTCCATGTGCACCGCCGACCAGGTGGTCGTGGCCTCGGGCGGCTACCACGTGCCCATCATCCCGCGCCTGGCCGAGCGCCTGCCTGCGGGCATCGTGCAGGTCCATTCCGAGCAGTACCGCAACCCGCAGTCGCTGCCCGATGGCGCCGTGCTGGTGGTGGGCTCGGGCCAGTCTGGATCGCAGATCGCCGAAGACCTTCACCTGGCCGGCCGCCAGGTGCACCTGGCCGTGGGCGATGCACCGCGCTGTGCACGCTTCTACCGGGGCCGCGACGTGGTCGACTGGCTGGCCGACATGAACTACTACGACATGCCCGTGCACCAGCACCCGCTGCGCGAGGGCGTGCGCGACAACACCAACCACTATGTCACCGGCCGCGATGGTGGGCGCGACATCGACCTGCGCAAGTTCGCGCTGGAAGGCATGCAGCTGCATGGCCTGCTGGCCGGCCTGGACGATGGCGTGATGCAGTTCGAACCGGGCCTGTCAGCCGCACTGGACCGTGCCGACCAGGTCTACAACGGCATCAACGCCAGCATCGACAAGCACATCGCTGCGCAGGGCATCGAGGCGCCGCCGCCTTCGGTGTACGAGCCGGTGTGGCAGCCCGATGGCGAGCAGCTCACCCTGGATCTGCGGGCCGCCGGCATCACGGCCGTGGTGTGGTGCATCGGCTTTCGGCCCGATTTCGAATGGCTGGACGCGCCGGTGTTCAATGGCCGCGGCCAGCCCGTGCACACGCGGGGCGTGACGCAGCACAAGGGCCTGTACTTCCTGGGCCTGCCCTGGCAGTACACCTGGGGTTCTGGCCGCTTCTCGGGGGTGTCGCGTGATGCCGCCTTCCTGGCCGAGCGCATCGATGCGCTGCGCGAGCTGTGTCCACCGCTGTCCATGGCGGCCTGATCAGACCGCCTTGCCCAGCCAGTCGCGGTAGAACTCGACGAAGGCCCGCACGCGCGCGGGCGGGGCCTGCCGGCCGGGTGGGTAGACCGCGTGGATCCCGCCAAAGGGCGCCTGCCAGTCAGGCAGCACACGCACCAGGCGGCGCTCGCGCAGGGCCTTGGCCGCGCCGAACTGCTCCGTCACCGACAAGCCCATGCCGTGTTCGAGCAGGGCCATCAGCGCGGCCCCCGAGTCGACGCGCAGCCGGCTGTTCATGCGCACGGTCTGCGCTTCGCGACGTGCGTGCGTGAAGGTCCAGGTGAGGGGCGAGGGCAGCAGGCTCAGCGCCACCCAGTCGTGCTCGGCCAGGTCGCTGGGCTGCCTGGGCGTGCCGCGCCGGTGCAGGTAATCCGGGCTGGCCAGCACCCATTGTTCGAAGCCCCCGAGCTTGAGCGCACGCTGGGTGGAATCGCGCAGCCAGCCCACCCGGATGGACAGGTCCAGTCCTTCGCGCACCAGGTCCACGCGCTGGTCGGTGGCGCGCAGGTCCACGTGCAGGGCGGGGTGCAGCACCGCGAAGCGCGCCAGGGCCGGTGCCAGCGATTGCGAGGCATGGTCCACCGGCGCGGTGATGCGCAGGGTGCCGCCCAGCGGCCCGTCGTCACGCCCCAGGTGCGCCACCGTGTCCTGGACCGAGCGCAGGGGCGGGATGCACTCGCCATACACGCGCTGGCCCAGCTCGGTCAGCGCCAGCCGGCGCGTGGTGCGCGTGAGCAGGGCGCCACCCAGTTGCGCTTCCAGTTCGCGCAGCACCAGGCTCACGCGCGCCTTGGTCTGCCCCAGCCTGTCGGCCGCGGCGGTGAAGCTGCCGGCCTCCACCACGGCGGCGAAGACCAGCAGGTGGTTCAGGTTGAGGGCGTCCAGGGCAGCCATGCTCAATTGTCAATCATTTGAAAACAATGAATTGTCCATCGGGCCATTTATCGAATCAATCCAACAGCGCAAGATCCGTCCATCACAACCCGCGTCTCATCAGCAGCCGCAACCGAACCCGAAGGACATCCATCATGAAGATCGCGATCATTGGCGCCACTGGCTTCATCGGCTCCCACCTGCTGGCCGAGGCCGCTTCGCGCGGCCACACCATCACCGCCTTCGTCTCGCGCCCCGAGCGCGTGGCCACCACGGCCCAGGTCAGCGCCCAGGGCGTGGACGTGACCGACACCGGCGCCCTCACCGAGGCCTTGAAGGGCCAGGGCTTCGAGGCCGTGGTCTCGGCCTTCAGCGGCCATGCGCAGGCCGACACGCTGGACTACTACCTCAAGGGCTTCAAGAGCATCCTGGCTGCGGTCAAGGCCGCCGGCGTACCCCGACTGCTGGTGGTGGGTGGCGCGGCCACCCTGGAAGTGGCGCCCGGCAAGATCCTGCTGGACAGCCCCGATTTCCCGGCCGAATGGAAGGGCACGGCCGAAGGTGCCCGCCAGGCGTTGGGCCTGCTGCGCGACGAGCCCACGCTGGACTGGACCTTCCTGAGCCCCTCGGCCATGATCGAGCCCGGCCAGCGCACCGGCCAGTTCCGCCTGGGCGGTGATCAGTTGCTGGTCGATGCCCAGGGCAAGAGCCACATCTCGCTGCAGGACTACGCGGTGGCCCTGATCGACGAACTCGACAAGCCCGCCCACTCGCGCCAGCGCTTCACCGTGGGCTACTGAGCCCGATCAAGGGGGCAAAAAAAGTCATGCACCTCACCGGTGCATGACCGACAATCGTTCGATGCAAGGACGTCGAACGCGCGCGGCCCTGGCCAGCGTTGCCGGGGCACTGGCCCTGTGGTGTGCCCCGGCATGGCCGGCCGCGCCGGCTGTGGTGCCTGCGCCTGCCGCCCCCGCCCTGCCTGGGCTGCCGACCATGCCGACCATGCAGGACAGCATTGCCCAGCGCGTGGACGCCTGCACCACCTGCCATGGCGCCGACGGCCGGGCCGGGCCCGATGGCTACTACCCTCGCCTGGCGGGCAAGCCGGCCGGCTACCTGGCCAACCAACTGCTCAATTTCCGCGACGGGCGACGCGGCTATGCGCCCATGGTCTACCTGCTGGACCACCTCAGCGATGACTACCTGCGCGAGATCGCCGGCTACTTCGCCTCCCTCGACCTGCCCTACCCGGCTCCCGCGCGTCCGGCCGAAAGCCCGGCGGTGTTCGCGCACGGCCAGCGGCTGGTCACGCAGGGCGATCCGGCGCGCGGCATCCCCGCCTGCGTGCAGTGCCATGGCCAGAGCCTGACCGGCGTGGCCCCCTCGATCCCCGGCCTGCTGGGCCTGCCGCGGCACTACCTGGCGGGGCAGATCGGCGCCTGGCACAACGGTCGGCGGCGCGCGCAGGCGCCCGACTGTATGGCCGACATCGCGCGGCGCCTGTCGCCCGATGACGTCGGGGCCGTGGCCTCGTGGCTGGCCAGCCAGCCCTGGCCGGTGGGCGGCAAGCCCGCCGCCGCTCTGCCGCATGCCTTGCCCATGCCCTGCGGCGGCGTGCCCAAGGCCGTGGCGCCCGCTGCCGGGAGCGCGCCATGAGCCGCCTGGCCTTGCACCGCCGCCTGGGCACCACCATGGTGAGCGGCGCCCTCGTCATCGCGGCGGTGGCCGCGGTGTGGGCCTTGAACCGCCTGGACGAGACCCGCGTGTCTGTCGAGGATGGGCCCAGCCCCACCACCCAGGCGCAGGTCGCGCGGGGGGCCTATCTGGCCCGCGCCGGCAACTGCGCCACCTGCCACACCGAGCGCGGTGGCCAGCCCTATGCCGGCGGCCGGGCCCTGGCCACGCCCTTCGGCACCGTCTACAGCAGCAACCTCACGCCCGATGACGAGACGGGGTTGGGCCGCTGGTCGGCCGAGGCCTTCTGGCGCGCCATGCACAACGGCCGCTCGCGCGATGGACGCCTGCTCTACCCGGTCTTCCCGTATCCCAACTACACGCAGGTGACGCGGGCCGATGCCGATGCCCTGTATGCCTACCTGCGCAGCCTGCCGCCGGCGAAGGCGCCCAACCGCGCCCACGAACTGGCCTTTCCCTTCAGCACCCAGCCGGCGCTGGCGGTGTGGCGTGCGCTGTACTTCCGCCCGGGCGTGCACCGCGACGATCCGGTCCAGTCGGCCGAGTGGAACCGGGGCGCCTACCTGGTGCGTGGCCTGGGCCACTGCGCCGCCTGCCACGAGGCGCGCAACCTGCTCGGGGCCTCTCAGGGCCTGGAGCTGGCCGGTGGGCTGATGCCGCTGCAGAACTGGTACGCGCCTTCGCTGCGTGATCCGCACGAAGCCGGCGTGGCCAACTGGTCGGCGCCGGACATCGTCGCATTGCTGCGCACCGGGGTCTCGCCGCAGGGTGGGGTGCTGGGCCCGATGGCCGATGTGGTCTACCGCAGCACGCAGCACCTGAGCGAGCCGGACCTGCAGGCCATGGCCATCTTCCTGAAAAGCCTGCCGCCGCCCGCACCCCGCGACGATGTGCCGCTGCGCGCCACCGAGGCCCGGCTGGCCCAGGGCGCGGCCCTGTACGAGCGCCACTGCGCCACCTGCCATGGCACCCGCGGCGAAGGCGTGCCAGGTGTCTACCCCCTGCTGGCCGGCAACCGCGCGGTGCGCATGGCCGAGCCGGCCAACGTGATCCGCGTCATCGCGAAGGGCGGTTTCCTGCCGGCGACCCAGGGCAACCCCCGGCCCTTCGGCATGCCGCCTTTCGCGCACCTGCTGTCCGACGACGAGATCGCCGCGGTGGCCAGCTATGTGCGCGACAGCTGGGGCAACCGCGCCGGCGTGGTCGAGCCGCAGGTGGTCAGCCGGCTGCGCGCCGGCAGCGAGGACTGAAGCGCCCCAGGCCCCGGCCTTCAGGCTCAGTGCGGCTGCATGCCCTGCAGCGTGTCGCGCAGCAGCTGGTCGCTGCCGTCGACCCGGATCAGGCCCTGGCGCGGCACCTCGATGTCCATGGTCACGTAGACCGTGGCCGTCACGATGAGCGCGAAGGCCACGATGTGCAGCCGGGGACGGCGCGGCCCGCTGGCCATGGCGTGGCCGGCCAGCATCGAGGCCACCAGGGCCAGCACGAACAGCATGCCGTAGATGACGCGCGGCGGGTGCGTGTGTGACGCGGCCAGCCGCGTCGTGGTGATGTCGAACATGTCGTTGAGCGGCGGCAGTACCACGCCCGCCAGCACGGGGGTGCCCGCTTGTGCGATGGCGCTGGTGGCGCCCTGCCAGATCGCGGTCTGCAGGCGCTGGCTTTCGCTGAACGCCCGCGCCACGGCGGCCTTGTCGCCGATGCTGGCATAGGTGTCCAGCCGGGCCTGCACGTACTGCCGCATCAGCGTCTTCAGCACCGCCTGGCGCTCTGCCGGCAAGAGGTCCAGGCGCAGGTAGGCGGTGCCGATGGCATTGGCCTCTTGCGTGATCAGTTCGCGCCGGTGGTCGAAGCGGTCGGTGGCGCCGGAGAAGGCAAAGGCCAGCAACAGGCCGAACAGCGCGAACACCGCGCCTTCGACCGCACCGGTGCCGGCTTCGGCTGGGGCCGCCTGGCCCGTGCCGGCCTGCTTGCGCCGGCCGATGCGCCATCCGGCCTCGAGGCTCAGCAGCATGCCGATGAACAGGGCGATGGAGAACAACAGGGGGTCGAAGGGCAGGTCCATGCCGCGCAGGTTAGCAGCGCCGCGGCCCCGGCTGAAGCCTGTCAGGCCGGGGTGGCGCCCAGGCGCCACAGCGAGGTGATCTCGGCAGCACGTGCCGCATGCAGCGGGTCGTCCGGGTCGGTGGCCTTGGGATGGCGCGGGCGGATGTCCAGGCGTTCGATCACCCGCAGGCCGCCGGCCTCGATCCAGCCCAGCAGTTCGGCACGTGTGCGCAGGCCCAGGTGCTCGGCCAGGTCGGAAATCACCAGCCAGCCTTCACCGCCGGGCGTGAGGTGGTCGCGCAGGCTGGCCAGGAAGCCGCGCAGCATGCGGCTGTCCGGGTCGTACACGGCCTGCTCGATGGCCGACACCGGCTTGGCCGGCACCCAGGGCGGGTTGCATACCACCAGGGGGGCCTCTCCCGGTGGGAACAGATCCGCCTGCAGCAGCTCGACCTGTGCCAGCAGGCCCAGGCGCTGCAGGTTGTCCTGCGCGCAGGCCAGTGCGCGCGGCGACAGGTCGGTGGCCACCACGCGGCGCACGCCCCGCCTGGCCAGCACGGCGGCCAGCACCGCGCTGCCCGTGCCGATGTCGAAAGCCAGCTCGGTGGACGGCAGGGGCGCGCTGGCCACCAGGTCCACATACTCACCCCGCACGGGCGAGAACACGCCATGGTGTGCATGGATGCGGCCCCCCAAGGCCGGGATCTCCACGCCCTTCTTGCGCCATTCGTGTGCGCCGATCAAGCCCAGCAGTTCACGCAGCGAGGCCACGTAGGGCGCATCGGCCGGACCATAGGCCTCCAGGCAGGCTTGCTGGACATCCGGGGCGCGCCGCAAGGGCACGGTGTGATCAGCCTCGAAGGGCAGCACCAGCATGCCCAGGATGCGTGCGCGGTGGCCTTGCTGTTGGCGGTGCTTGTGAAAGGCTTCGCGGGCCGCCTCCGGCGTGGGGGGCTGAGGTTTGCCCGCAGCCCCCGGCTGGCCCTTCGGGGCCTTGCCGCCCCTGCCCCTGGATGACGCACCGGCGCGCTGGGCCTGCTGGTCCAGCCGTCGCCCGAGGGCCTGCAACAGGTGGCGTGCGTTCTGGAAGTCGCCCTGCCACAGCAGCGCCGTGCCTTCGCACGCGAGCTTGTAGGCAGTGTCCGCGGGCAGGCGATCATCGGCCAGCATCACCTTGCGGGGGGCGGGCTGCCCCCCTTCGGCGCGCCAGCGCGCCTCTCGCAGGGTGCCGTCGGCATCGGTCCAGTGGATCAGGGCAGGGTTGTTCATGGGCCCGGGCAGTGTAGCGGCCTGCTCCTGCGCCGGGGATTTGGGCGCTCGCCCTGGGGTTCCCGGACGCCATGGGCCGATCGGCATCCCCCAGGCGCGGGGGGCGAGGCCGAGATCGTTCCCACGGGCGCATTCGCTTGCATTAATGTATGTATCCGAGAGTTACTAACCGGTTCGCTGTGTGGCGGGCCACAGGAGTCCGAGAATGAAGAACATCGTCGCTGGTGCCCTGGGCGCACTCACCGTGCTGGCCGCGCCGCTGGCCTCCGCCGAGAACCTGTTTTTCACCAACAGCAATGTGGTGAACCTGCCGGTGGACCGCAGCAATGGCACGGCCTCGTCGGCCAATGCCTGCGTCAAGGATGGCGTGTGCAGCGAATCGCTGAGCTTCAACACCGCCAGCGCCGGCGTGCTGACCGTCACCGCGGCAGACAAGGGCGGCTCGCACCACGACTCGGCCCTGGTTTACCAGAGCAAGGACAAGAACGCCGGCCTGGGCGTGGTGTCGGGCTATGAAAAGAAGGGCTCGTTCGTCATCGACGATGGCAACTATTCGCTCGATTCCAAGACGGAAACCTTGACCCTGAGCTTCGGCGCCTCGGTCTCGCTGGCCGCGCTGTACTTCTTCCCCGATGACCGCTCGACCCACGCGGCCACGCACGAACTGGACAAGTTCGACGGCTTCACGCTGTCGATCGATGGCGGCAAGGCCGTGGAATATTCCTTCGGCACCCTGGGTGGCCAGGGCGTGAGCTTCGCCACCCCGCTGATCGGCACCACGTTCACGCTGGGCTATGCCAAGTCCCTGTCCGCTGAAGACTACTACCTGGCTGGCGCGGCCTTCACGCCCACCACGCCGGTGCCCGAAGCCGGCACCTTCGGCCTGATGGCGCTGGGCCTGGGCGCGGTGGCCCTGGCCGCGCGTCGCCGCCGCGCCTGATCAGTCCGGGAATTTCCTGCACCCCGAAGGCGGCCGAAAGGCCGCTTTCTGCATTCAAGGGGTTCTTCCGAGCTTCACGGGCCATCCGGCCGCGTCACAATCGCGCTGTTGTGGGGTGACCGTGGGAATCGAGATGACGCATCGTGAATGGCTGGCTGCCCTGTTGCTTGTGTCGGGTCATGGCATGGTCAGTGCCGCTGGCATTCCTGGGTCGATGGACGAGGCATGGCGCCCGGGTGGCGATGTGCCTCCCGCCTTGGCGGCCAGTCCCGACGAGCCTCCCAGTGCCCAGGCCGTGGCTGCCTACCTGGCCGAGGTGTTGATGCCCGGCCAGTTGGCCCGGCGCACCCCCACCGGCTACGCCATGCTCGACAAGGGCAGCCGTGTCACGCACAGCATCGACGTGGCTCTGACCAGCCACCAGTGCTGGAAGATCAAGGATGGCTACCAGTGCCGCAGCAAGGTCCGCACCACCACCACGATGCCAGCCAATGGCCGTCTGCGTTCGACCTTGGTGGAGATCGACAACGACTACCAATGGCGCGGCGGCCGCCTGTTCAGCGCCCGACTGGAGGCGATGCGCCCCCAGACCCTGGCCCGCGATGACACTGCCCCGGGCACCCCGACGGACCGAACGCTCCCGCGCCCCTGATGATGGACACCCTCTACTTCGCGCCGGGCACCTGTTCCCTGGCCGTGCACATCGCCCTGGAAGAAGTGGGCGCGCCGTTCCAGGCTGTGCGTGTCGATCTGGCCCACGGCCAGCAACGCGGCGCCGATTACCTGGCGCTCAACCCCAAGGGCCGCGTGCCCCTGCTGCTCACCGCACAAGGCCCGCTCACCGAGACGCCGGCCCTGTTGCTGTACGTCGCACAGCGCTTTCCGCAGGCAGGCCTGGCGCCGCTTGACGATGCCTTCACGCTGGCGCGCATACAGGCCTTCAACAGCTACCTGTGCTCGACCGTGCATGTGGCGCATGCCCATGGCAAACGCGGCTCGCGCTGGGTGGACGCCGACGACACCGCCGCCATCGAAGCCATGCGCCGCAAGGTCCCGCACAGCTATGGCGAATGCTTCGAGCTGATCGAGCGTGAGCTGCTGCAAGGGCCCTGGGTGATGGGCGAGCACTACACCATCGCCGACCCGTATCTGTTCACGCTGGCCGGCTGGCTGGAGAGCGATGGGGTCGATCCTTCGCACTTGCCCAAGGTGCTGGCGCACCGGCAGCGCATGGCCGAGCGGCCTGCCGTGCAGAGGGCGCTGGCGCGCGTGCAATTGGGTTGAACCGGGGCCGTGCCCGGCGCGGGCAACAAAAAGCCCGCGCGGCGCATCCGTCGATGCGGCGGCGGGCTGGTGCGATCCAGCGGCGCGCGGCTCAACAGAGGCCTGCGCGCCGATGACGATCACTTCTTCTTGGCGGCGGCCTTCTTGGCAGCAGGCTTGGCGGCGGGCTTGGCAGCCTTGACCACGGGCTTGGCGGCCTTCACAGCGGCCTTCACGGGCTTGGCAGCCTTGGCGGCCTTGGCCGGCTTGGCGGCGGGTGCCTTGGCAGCCTTGCGGGCAGCAGCCTTGGCATCCACGGCGGCCTTGAAGGTGGCGCCAGGAGTGAACTTGGGCAGCTTGGCAGCGGCGATCTTGATCTTGGCGCCGGTGCTGGGGTTCACGCCGTTGCGGGCAGCGCGGGCGTGCAGCTTGAAGGAACCGAAGCCGGGGATGGTCACGGCGTCGCCCTTCTTGACTTGGGCAACGATGGTGTCCAGCAGCGTTTCCAGGACGCGGCCTGCTTCAGCCTTGGACAGGGAGTGCTTCTCAGCCAGGCGTTCGATGAGATCGGTCTTGTTCATGAAGAAAGATGATGGTTGATGGAGGGAGCCCGCATCGCGGGCCGCGGTGCCCGTTTGACGGGGCGCCCTATTGTGAGGGCAGATTGACGTGATTTTGCGCTGCCGGTGGTGCGCCGGGCCCTCAGAAGCCCCATTTCATCGGCCCTGCCGGCCCATGCGTTGCGCACAGGCCCTGTTCAACGGCCAAAAAGCCCCTTGATCACGCTGCCCACGCCTTCGGCAATGCCCGTCAGGCTCACGCCCAAGGCCTCTGCCAGGCCCGCCGCGGTGCGCACGGCCAGCTGCTCGTTGAGCGAGAACGAAGGGTCGTCGATCCGGCCCTCGAGCGTGAACTTCATGTCGATGCGGCCGTGTTCGCTCATCGCGGCCAGCACGGCCCGGCGAGGCACGCCGGCGATGGTGTCCAGCACGCCACGCCCGGTGCCCAGCTCCAGGCCGATCAGCCTCATGCGGCCGGGCGCGTGCAGGCGCTGGTCCTGCACGGTGGCGTCCAGCTGCATGTCCAGCGTGCCCTGCCTGACACCGCCCTCATTGAGCTTGAGCAGGTAGGGCCGCAGCGCGATCAGGTCCACGCCCTGCAGCCGGGTGCTGATCTTCGCGTCGCGGGTGGCGGGCGTGAGCTCACCGTTGATGGTGATGCCGCCGTTGCGCCGCGGGCCTTGCAGTTGCGCACGCAGGTCGATGCGCATGGCTTGCGTGAGCGCAGGCAACACGATCGGACCGAGCTCGGCGTTCAGCTGTTCAAACTGGATGCGGTGTGGCGGGCGCTGGACGCTGGCATCGAAGAAGCCTGCCTTCACGTTCTGCAGCAGCACCTGCTCGATGTGGATGTCCGGCATGTCCGGGCTGACCGGGGTGAGGCCGGATGCCGCAGACGATGCGGGCGGTGCGGCCATGGCCACGCGTAACAGGCCATCGGCAAAGGCCGATGTCTGCTGGCGTTCGTTGCCAGCCTTCTCCAGCCAGGCGGGCAGCACACGCAACTGGCCCTGGCGTGTGCGCAGTATGGACACGTAGGCGTCATCGATGGTCAGCCGCCGCACACGCCACTGGCCACGCAGTGTGCTGCGCAGATCGGGGATCACATGGATGCGCTTGGCATGCAGTTCTTCTTCGGCTGGCCAGCCGGGGGCAGAGGCGCGCACGCGCAGATCGTGCAACTCCAGCGCGCGCCAGCTCAGGTCCATCTCACCCACCGTGGCATGAGGCCCCAGGGCCTCGAGGATGCCGGATTGGAGCCGGTGCAGCGCCAGTTGGTAGGCACCGATCGCGATCAGTGCCAATGCTGCCGGGACTCCGGCGGCCCACCACCACCAACGGGGCGGCCTACTCATTCAGCGGCCTGGCCGTGGCCGCCGGGCGGCCAGCTGATCAGCAGGCGCAGCGGACGGTCCTTCTCGATGGTCACGGGCTTGCTCTGGGCCTGGCCCTCGAGCGTGGCCTGCACGGTGTACTGTCCCGGCTCAAGGCGCGCGAGCAGGAAGGGCCCTTCGGCCTTGGTGTGCAGCACCTCCTGGCCGGAAGCGTTGCGCACCACCACATCCACATCGGCTGCGAACTGGGCACGGCCCTGCGGCACGCGCACGGCGAACTCCAGGGCCAGTGGCCAGTGGCGCGCTTCGGCCTTGATCATCTCGGATTCGTCCTTGCCGACACCACCTGTCAGGTACTTGACCTTGCCGCTGGTGCGCACCGCGGGCAGTTGCGCCATGGAGGCCGGGGTGGAGGCGGGGTTCGCGCTGTCAGCTGCTGCGGTGGCGGTTTGTGCCGGGGCAGGGCCGCTGGCCAGCACGGCAGCCAGCGTGGCGCCGCACATGGCGGCACTCAAGGTGTTCGAAGTGTGGGTCTTGTTCATGTCATGGTCTCCTTCTCTGCGGGGCATGGACATGATGGAGGATGGACTGCGCTGGCGTGCGGCCGGCCGGCGCAAGTCCCTGGGCGGGGCAGGGATCGGCAGAGCGAGGCGACCTGCGCCCGGCCGATGGGTCCCTGCCTGTTCCAGGCTTTAACCGAGGCGCACCGGCACGAAGATCTTCTGGCCATCGCGCTGGATCAGCAGCGCCACAGACTTGCTGGACTTGCCGATCAGTTCGCGCACCTGCTCCACCGATTTCACCGGCGTGCCGTTCACGGCCACCAGCACGTCGCCCGCCTGCAGGCCGGCTGTCGCGGCGGGGCCGCCGGTGTCCTGGATCAGCAGGCCGCCGTCCACGCCGGCTTCGCGCTTCTCGTCGGGCTGCAGCGGCCGCAGGGCCAGGCCCAGCTTGCCCTGCTCGGCGCCGTCATCGGCCTTGGCCACCTGGGCGGCCTTGTCGCTGGCATCGCCCAGGCGCGCGTTCAAGGTCTGCTGCCTGCCTTCGCGCCACACCTCCATCGTGATCTGGCTGCCCGGGCTGGCCTGCCCGATCAGCGCGGGCAGGTCGCCCGAGGCCACGATGGGCTGGCCATCGACCTTGCGGATCACATCGCCCGCCTTCAGGCCCGCCTTGTCGGCCGGGCCGCCCTTCTCGACGCTGGACACCAGCGCGCCTTCGGGCTTGTCCAGCTTGAAGGAGTCGGCGAAGGCCTGGTTGACCTCCTGGATGACCACGCCCAGGCGCGCATGGCTGGCCTTGCCGGTCTTGAGGATCTGGTCGCGCACCTTGGTGGCCACCTCGATGGGGATGGCGAAGGACACGCCCTGGTAGCCGCCCGTGCGGCTGTAGATCTGCGCATTGATACCGACCACCTCGCCGCGTGCATTGAACAGCGGGCCGCCCGAGTTGCCGGGGTTCACGGCCACGTCGGTCTGGATGAAGGGCACGTAGCTGTCGTCCGGCAGCGAGCGGCCCTTGGCACTGACCACGCCGGCCGTCACGGTGTTCTCGAAGCCGAAGGGCGAGCCGATGGCCAGCACCCATTCGCCCACCTTCAGATCGCGCGTGTTGCCCAGCGGCAGGTAGGGCAGGTCCTTGGCGTCGATCTTGATCACGGCCACATCGGTCTTGGGATCCGTGCCGATCACCTTGGCCTTGAACTCGCGGCGGTCGGTGAGCTTGACGGTCACGTCCTTGGCGTCCTTCACCACGTGGGCATTGGTCAGGATCACGCCGTCGCTGCTGACGATGAAGCCCGAGCCCTGGCCACGCATCGGGGTTTCGCTGGGGCCTTGCTGCTGCGGGATGCCGCCGAAACGCTTGAAGAACTGGAACACCGGATCGTCCGGGTCCATGCCCTGGAAGGGCGAGCCATTGCCCGAGGTCTTGGTGGTGCCTGTCACGCTGATGTTGACCACGCCCGGGCCCCGCTGATCGGTGATGCGGGAAAAATCGGGCAGGGTGACGGTGGCCGGGGTGGTGGCCGCAGCGGTGGAGGGCGTGGGGTTCAGCGGCGCCGCTGTGCCGTTCGGGCCGGTGGCGCTGGCGTTGGCCACGGTCTGCGCGCGGTCCTGCAGCAGGGCGTGCGAGGTGATGGCGCCTGCGCCTGCAGCACCCACCAGGGCGGCCGCGGCCAGCGCGATGAGGGACTTCTTGCGGGAGGTGAACTTGTCGGTGGGCATGGAGGCTCCTGTGACCGTGAGGCATGCGGAGTGCATGCGATGGGAACACTGTCGGAGACCTGCCTTAGCCCTTCCTTAAGACCATCAAGGCAAGGGTGCCGTGGGGATGGGGGCGCTTTCCGGCAGGCGCAGGGCCACGCGCAGGCCGCCCAGGCGCTGCGAGCGTTCCAGCGACAGCGGGGCGCCATGCAGCTCGGCCACGGCCTTGACGATGGCCAGGCCCAGGCCGCTGCCGGTGCTCGGCGTGCCGGGCACCCGGTAGAAGCGGTCGAGCACGCGCTGCTGGTCGGCCTCGGGGATGCCCGGGCCGCTGTCCTCCACGCTCAGCACCGCAGATGTGCCGTCGCGGCGCACGGCCAGGTCGACGGTGCCGCCTTCGGGGGTGTACTTGAGCGCGTTGTCCAGCAGGTTGCGCACCAGGATGCGCAGGGCCTCGCGATGGCCCTGCACGGCCACTTCGTCGGCCTGCACCAGGCCCAAATCGATGTGGCGGGCCTGGGCCGTGGGCACGGCCTCGGCCAGTTCCAGCCGGGCGATGTCGGCCAGCGACAGCAGCTCAGCCGGTGCGCTGGCGCCATCGCTGGCCTGCTGCCGCGCCAGGATCAGCAACTGGTCGACCAAGCGCGTGGCGCGGTCGATGCCGCCCATCAGGCGTGTCACGGCGATCGTGCGAGCCTCATCGTCAGGCGCGCGCTGCAGGCCCTGCACCTGCAGCCGGAGAGCGGCCAGCGGCGAGCGCAGCTCATGCGCGGCATCGGCCACAAAGCTCTTTTGCGCCTCGAAGGCGCGGCGCACGCGGCCGAACAGCAGGTTGGTCTCGCGCACCAGGGGCTGGATCTCGTCGGGCACGCCCTGTTCGTCGAGCTCGCTGAGCTCGTCGGGCTGGCGCAGCGCCACTTGGCGACGCACGCGGGCCACCGGCGCGAGCGAGGCCCCCACGGCCCACCACACGATGAGCAGCAGCACCGGGCCCATCACCGCGGTGGGCACCACGGCGCGCAAGGCCAGGCCACCGGCCATGCGGCGGCGCACGGTCAGGTCCTGCGCCACCTGGATCACGTGGGTGGCCGAGGCCAGCGAATAGACGCGGTAGGTGGCCCCGTTGGCGCGCATGTCGGCAAAGCCCAGGATCACGCGGGTGGGCAGCGGCACGCGCAGGTTGGATCGGAACACCAGCAGGCCGCCCGTGGTCCACACCTGCACGGCGAACTCCTCGCCGGGGCGGGCCTCGCCAGGGCCGTCCATGGGCACGGTCACGGTCACGGGCAGGCCCGAGCGCAGCGACATGGCCATCTGCTGCATGTGGTAGTCGAAGATCTGGTCGGCCTCGGCCAGGGCCGACCGGTAGGCCAGCGCGCCTTGAATCAGGGCCGCCAGCGAGATGGCCGCGATCAGCAGCCACAGCAGGCGGGCCCGAAGGGAGTGGGCACCAGGCAGCCTGATCATGTGGCGGGGCCTTCCTTGCCTTCCTTGGGCACGCAGTAGCCCAGGCCGCGCACGGTCTGGATCAGCTCGGCGCCCAGCTTCTTGCGCAGGCCATGGATGTAGACCTCCACGGCATTGCTGCTGATCTCGTCCTTCCAGCCGTAGAGCTTTTCCTCGAGCTGCGCGCGCGACAGCACCATGCCGGGCCGGGCGATCAGCGGCTCCAGCACCGACCACTCGCGTGCCGACAACTGCACGGGCTCGCCCTTGACCGAGGCCTCGCGCGTGGCCGGGTTCAGGCTGACGGGGCCGTGTTCGTAGACCGGCTCGGCCCGACCGGCGGCACGGCGCACCAGGGCGCGGATGCGGGCCAGCAGCTCGTCGAGGTCATAAGGTTTGAGCACGTAGTCGTCGGCACCCGCGTCCAGGCCGGCGATGCGGTCGGCCACGGCATCGCGCGCGGTGGCCACGAGCACGGGGGTGCGGTCCTTGCGGGCCCGCATCGCACGCAGCACCTCCAGGCCGTCGCGGCGGGGCAGGCCCAGGTCCAGCAGGACAAGGTCGTAGCCCTGCGCGCGCAGGGCGGTGTCGGCCATGTCGCCATCGCGCACCCAGTCCACGGCATGGCGCTCCGCGCGAAGCAGGTCGAGCAGGGCTTCGCCGATCATGGTGTCGTCTTCGACCAGCAGCAGGCGCATGAGGGCAGCAGGTGTTCCAGTGGGAGGGGCGCCAGCTTAGCGCAGTGGCCCGGNCATGAGGGCAGCAGGTGTTCCAGTGGGAGGGGCGCCAGCTTAGCGCAGTGGCCCGGGGCTGGTGGCGCGCTGACGGTGCAAGGATGAAAGCGTCGGCTTAGCCCGGGCTTAAAGGCTGGGAGCCCCTTGTATCGGGGGCGAGTCGCATGGACGTTGCATCTTCGTCCCACTGACTTGAAGTTGGCAAGCCACATGCCCAACGCGCGGCTTTTTCACTTGTCACCCTCTTTACAAATGAATCTACAAATCGTTTAACGCAAACAGTTAATCCTGGGGCCTGTTCCACCAGAAGGAGCCGTCCCCATGGCCTGTCCCCCTCCTGATCCCGACGACAAACCCCCAATCGGCCTCACGCGTCGCCGGTTCGCTTCCTCTGCGGTGAGCGGTGCCTGTGCACTGGCCGTGGGCCCCGCCGTGGTGGGCCATGGTGCTGTCATCGCTCAGTCAACCCAGCCTTCCCGCATTGAACGCCTGCAGGCGCAGTTCAACCTGCTGGCCCGCGACACGCTGGCCGGCGTCAGCGCCTTCGCTGTGCCCGGCAATGACCTCTACTCGCTGTGGCAGGGCCTGTCCACCTTCCAGGTCGGCGGCGTGGCGGCGCGCAATGACGCCTTCCTGGCCTTCATGTTCGACAACTACCTGCCATTGCCGCCGCCATTGGGTAACTCCCTGGCCATCGGCCTGGGCACGCCGCTGCGTGGCCTGAGCCTGTCGCTGGGCGATGGGCTCACGCTCAACGTAGGCAGTGCCCTGACCGAGCTGCTCAATGCCTACGACAGCCTGCCGCTGGCCCTGGTGGTGGCGCTGCTGCTCAATGCCCTGGCGCTCACGGTGCAGCCGGCCAGCCTGGTCGGCCCTTTCCTGTCGCCGTTCTCGCGCCTGTCGTGGAAAAACAAGGCGCGCGTGCTCGAGCTGCTGGAGAACCCGGGCCCCGAGGTGATCCAGCTGATGGGCCCGGTGCCCGGCTCCTTGCTCAAGACGGTGATCGGCTATGTGCAGCTGATCGCCGTGGGCCTGCTGGCGTTCGCCGGCTTCGGCAGCTACAGCGAGTGGTCCGTGCTGGACCCGTCGACCCGCACTCTGCGCGCGCGCCCGGTGGGCTGGACGCTGTCCAAGTACCAGCCGGCCGGCCCCGTCGAGGGTTGGGACGATTTCAAAGGCTACTACCAAGGCCGAAGGAGTGCGAGCGATGCGTGACGTGATCGTGATCGGTGCGGGCGGCGGTGGGCCGGTCGTCGCCAAGGAACTGGCCGCGCGCGGCCTGGACGTGTTGCTGCTGGAGGCCGGCCCCCGCCACGGCCAGCCCGAGAAGGACTGGACCCATTTCGAGGACGACCAGAACAACCTGTTCAAGGGCGCGCTGCGCTGGGGCCCGGCCGACCGTGCCCGCACCAACTGGTTCCGCGAGACGCCGCAGCGCTCCTACATCACGCAGGTGGCGGGCGTGGGCGGCACCACCACCCACTACTTCGGCAACTGCCCGCGGTCCATGCCGGGTGCCTTCAACGACTATGCAGGCGCGGACCGTGAGGCCTATGACACCGCGCACCTCTTTCCCTTCGGCTATGCCGAGATGAAGCGCTACTACCGCTGGGTGGAGAAGGTGCTGCCGGTGCAGACCGCCGCCATGGGCACGAAGGAGCAGGTGTTCTTCCGCGGCTGCGAAGGCATCGGGCTGCCGGTGCAGGCCGGCAAGGACGCGCTGCGCGACGCCTTCCGTCCGCAGGAGAACTGCATCCTGCAGCCGCAGGGCAATGCGGGCCGCACCACCGAGACCGCATTGCTGCGCTACCCACTGGCCCAGGGCTGCACCTTCTGTGGCTCTTGCTACCAGGGCTGCAAGGAGCCCATCCGTGCGCCCGTCAACCTCAAGGCCAAGCGCTCGACCTGTTCGAGCTACGTGCCCATGGCGCTCACGGCCGATCTGTGGATGCCTGGCGGGCGGGCGGCCCAACTGGTTGCCAATGCCTTCGTCACGCGCATCCGCAGCGCCACCGAAGCGGGCCAGGTGGTGGCCAAGGGGGTGAGTTGGCGCGACACGGTCACGGGCCTGAGCTACAGCGAGGATGCCCGGGTGGTCGTGCTGTCGGCCGGTTGCGTCGAAGACCCGCGCCTGTGGCTCAACAGCGGCCTGCCCAACCCGAACGGCTGGGTGGGCCGGGGGCTGACCGATCACGCCCTGGACTGGGTGATCGGGCTCATGCCCTACGACACCAATTCATCGAAAGGGGCTGCATCGTCCGCGCGCGCCGACTTTCCGGGCCTGGGCGCGGTGGAGAACGTCGGCCTGCCGCCGGCCTTGCAGGCGCTCACGGCCAGCTTCAGCGACAGCGGCGTGCGCGGGGCGTACACCGTGGGCCAGGGCGAGACCGGGCCGTGGACCGGGCGGGCTGGCCGCGCCATGGGCCACGAGATGAAGGAGGTGCTCGACAACGTCAACCGTGTGCTCAATGTGCTGGTGCTCACCGATGACGACGTGGAGTCGCAGAACCTGGTGTCGCTGTCGAACGTGTTCCCGGCGGATGAGCACGGCAGGATCCCCAAGGTGGAGATCGGCAAGCGCCAGCGCAGCGCCCGCACGATGGCCAACCGGCGCAAGCTGGCCGAGCGCGCGGCAGGCATCCTGAAGGCGGCCGGCGCCACCAAGGTCATCCGCATGGATTTCCCGCCCTTGATGCTGCACATGCAGTCGTCGATGCGCATGGGGGCCAACGCGGCCGATTCCGTGCTGGACGCCGATGCCGAGGCGCGCTGGGTGAAGCGCCTGTTCGTGGCCGACAACGCGGCCCTGGCCAACTCCTGCGGCGGCATGAACCCGACGCTCACCACGCAGGCGCTGGCCACGCGCACGGCCGAGAAGATCTTCCAGCGGTACTTCGGCGGCCAGGCGTGGGTGGAGAGCGAGACACCGCTGTCGTCGGTGGACGCGAGGGTGACGCAGGCCGTGCAGCAGCGGGGACTGTGATCAGGTGACAGGCGGTGTCGCGGCTTGGGCGGCCGCGCGCAGCACGCCCTGCATGCGCTGGTGCAACTGGGCTGGCGACACCGGCTTGTGCAGCAGAGCCACCCCGCTGTCATGGGCTTCGCGCAGCCGGGCCGGGTCGGTGTCACCGGTCACCAGCAGGGCGGGCAGCGTGTCGCCGAGTTCGGCGCGCAAGGCCGCGATGGCTTCGGCGCCGGTGCGGTGGCCGCGCAGGCGGTAGTCGCTGATCACCAGGCCGGGCGGGCGCACACGTGCCAGCGCCAGGGCCTCTTCGATGGACTCGGCCGTGTCGCAGAGGCAAGCCCAGCCCGTCAGCATCTGGCGCATGCCGGCGCGCACGGTCTCGTCATCGTCGATGACCAGCACCCGAACGTTGTTCAGGGCGGTGTCCACCTCGAAGTCCTCGCCTTCCGGCAGCGCGGCCCATCCGTCTTCGGCGGCCATGCCCAGGGCGGCACTGGCCTGGGGCAAGGTCAGGCGGAACACGCTGCCTTGGCCGGGCCGTGAGGCCAGCGACAGTGGATGGCCCAGGGCCCTGGCCAGCCCCTGCGCGATGGCCAGGCCGAGCCCCAGGCCTTTGCGGCGATCACGCTCCGCATTGCCCAACTGGTGGAACTCCAGGAAGATGGCCTGGTGCTGTGAGGCGGGGATGCCGACACCGGTGTCCCACACCTCCAGCAGCCAATGGTCAGTGCGGCGGCGGCACCCCACCAGCACGCCGCCCTGCTCGGTATAGCGGATGGCATTGGAAACCAGGTTGCGCAGCACCAGTTCGAGCAGCGAGGGATCCGAATTGACCACGGCCTCGGTGTCGATGGAGCGGTAGACCAGGCCTTTGGCATCGGCCTGCGGGGCCAGCTCGAGCTCCAGCTTGTGCAGCAGCGGCTGGAGCGCAAAGGCGCGCCGCTGGGGCTCGACCACCCCGGCTTCGATGCGCGAGAAATCCAGCAGCGTGTCCAGCATCTCGGCCGATGCCTGCCAGGTGGCACGGGCGTTGGCCAGCGCTTCGGCCTGCGGCCCCGACAGGGCGCTGCGGCCAAGCACGCCCAGGAACAGGCCCTGCGCGTGGATGGGCTGGCGCAGGTCGTGGCTGGCGGCGGCCAGGAAGCGCGACTTGGCCACGTTGGCCTGCTCGGCCGCCTGCCGCTGAGCCTGTGCGTAGGTCGTTTCCTGGCGCAGCCGTTCGATCAGCTCGACGTTCTCGAAGCGCAGGGTGATGGCCTGTCGGGCAGCCTCGGCGCTGTTGCGTGACTGGCCCAGCAGCGAGGCCGCGTACAGCACCCCGGCCACGCCCAGGGCGTCGTAGGCCGGATCGCCCAGTGTCCAAAGCTTGGAGGCCAGCGCGGCCAGCAGGCAGACCAGGAAGGCCACGAAGGCCGGGAACACCGGTGACAGGGAGGACATGGAGCTGCCCGCGATGCCCCCGATCACGGACACGACCAGGATGCTGCCGGTCAGCGTGCTGCTGCCCAGCGTCACCCAGGCCAGGCCTCCCCAGACGGCGCCGTCGATGGCGTTGAGCACGATCAGCCACAACACGTTGCGGCGCGCATCCTCAAGCGGCACGCCACGCCGCAGTTGCTGGCGGCCGACCCAGGCGCTGAACAGCTTGGAGGCGATCACCGCCACACCCCACAGCCGCAGAGGCCAGGGATTGCTTGCATCGTCCAGGGTCCACACCACCAGGAGGGCCAGCAGGGCCGCAGGGATCACGGAGCTGATGATGTGCCTGTGCAGCAGGTACTGCAGTTCGACCAGCAGCCGGGGATTGGCCCGGGATGGCCAGGCCACGGGCATCAGGCGATCAGGCCGCGTCGGCGGGCCTCGAAGGCGGCCTGCGATCGGCTGGCCGCATTCAGTGCCACCAGCAGGGACTGCACATAACCGCGCACGGTGTTCTCGGACAGGCCCAGGCGCCGGGCGATCAGCTTGTTGGACAGGCCCTGGCTGACCAGGTCCAGCACCTCGCACTGGCGTGCGGTCAGGCGCAACTCCGGCGCGCCATCGGCACCGCCCGCATCGCCCTGGGCCCAGGTGGGCTGTGCCAGCGTTTCACCGCGCAGCACCTGTCCGATCAAGGACAGTACGTGCTCGGCCGCATCGGCCTTGGAGACGAAGGCCCGCGCGCCGCGGCTCAGCGCCGACCGCGCGGTGGCGGGCGATGTGTCGGACGACAGGATCAGCACGGGTGCGTCTGGCCAGCGGCGCTGGACCAGCGCGATGCCGTCCAGGCCGTTCACACCCTTGAGCTGGATGTCCAGCAGCACCACGTCGGGCGGGGGCATGTCCTGATGCATGGCTTCTTCAAGCGAGGAGGTCTCGAACACCTCCACGGGCCCCAGGCCATTGGCCAGCACCATGCGCAGCCCCGTGCGGAACAGCGCGTGGTCATCGATCAGGAGCAGGCGTGGCGTCGACATGGTCCGTGATGATGGCACCGTTTCAGCTGCCCTGCGCGGCCGTGGCTCCACTGGCCTGGACGCGGCGGGTGGTCAGGCTGATCAGGGGGCCGGTCATGGCGGTGGTCACCAGCGCCATGACCAGCAGCATGGTGAACAGTTCCGGGCCGATCAGGCCGGCGTCCAGGCCCACCTTGATCACGATCAGCTCCATCAGGCCGCGCGCGTTCATCAGCGAGCCGGCGGCCAGGCTGTCGCGCCAGCCATAGCCGGCCAGGCGCGCACCGACCAGGCCGCCACCGATCTTGCCCAGCGTGGCCACGGCCAGGATCAGCAGCAGTGCGCCCAGGCTGGCGTTGGAAAAGGCGCTGGCGCTGGTGTTCAGGCCTGCCAGCGCGAAGAACAGCGGCATCAGCACCACGATGGACAGGGGCTCGATGCGCTGGGCCAGCGAGCGCAGCAGGCGGTCGTCGCGTGGCAGGCAGGTGCCGAACAGGAAGGCGCCGAACACCGCGTGCAGGTGCAGCCACTCGGTCAGCAGGGCGCAGCCCAGCAGGCCGATCATCAGCGAGGCCAACACGGTGGTGGAGGGCTCGCCGTCCGGCGCGTGCGTGCGCAGCAGCCACGCGAAGAAGGGCCGCAGCCCGCCGTACACCAGCCCGGCCAGCAGCACGGCGCCCACGGTGATCTTGAGCAGGCCAGCCTGGCTGCCCTGCGCGCCGGTGAGGGCCACGACGAAGGCCAGCACGATCCACGCGACCACATCGACCACGGCCGCGGCGCTGAGCGAGAGCTGGCCGAAGCCGGTGCTCGTGAGCCCCCTGTCCTTCAGGATGCGTGCCATCACCGGGAAGGCGGTGATGGACAGGGCCGCGCCCATGAACAGCGCAAAGGGCCAGAAGCCCACGCCCTGGGGCGCGAAGGCCGGG
This sequence comes from Aquabacterium soli, assembly GCF_003933735.1. Classification (GTDB taxonomy): domain Bacteria; phylum Pseudomonadota; class Gammaproteobacteria; order Burkholderiales; family Burkholderiaceae_C; genus Aquabacterium; species Aquabacterium soli. The sequence goes on from NZ_RSED01000009.1 coordinate 142,042, forward strand.
TACAGCACGGGTGCCAGCGCGACCCCCAGGCCCAGCGGCACCACGGTGCTGACCAGGCCCACGATGCCGGCAGCCTGGATCTGCTGGCGCACGCCGCGGTGCGCGCGCAGCTCCAGCCCGATCACGAACATGAACAGCACCAGGCCCACGGTGGACAGCGCCGACAGCCCGCCCAGCGAGGCCTTGGCGAAGAGCTGGCCGTGCACCTCGGGCAGCAGGGCGCCCATGATGACGGGGCCGAGCACCATGCCAGCGGCCATTTCGCCCAACACGCTGGGTTGGCCCAGGTGCCTCAACAGCCAGCCGCAGACACGGGCGGTGCCCAGGATGACGATGAGTTGGAGCAGCAGGGTGGTGGTGGACATGGTGCGAACCGGATGACAGGCGGTGTGGGCGACATCGTAACGGCGTCTGCAGAGCTGCACCGTGGACAAAGACCCGCCAGGCCCGTGATTTGCTGCGCCGCAGCACAATGTGGATCGTCGGGCCGACGTGTCCGAATCCCGTTGTGATGCCCGTTCTTGCGCTGTCCCCATGAGCTCCGTTTCCATCGCCCCTTCCCCGGCACCCGCCGTTCGCCATGAAGAGGCCTTCTGGCCGTCGGTGCTGGCGCTGGGGGTGGGCGGATTTGCCATCGGCACGGGCGAGTTCGTCATCATGGGCCTGCTGCCCGAGGCGGCCAAGGACCTGAACGTCAGCATCCCCCAGGCCGGCCACGTGATCAGCGCCTACGCGTTGGGTGTGGTGATCGGTGCGCCGCTGCTGGCCGTGCTGGCGGCGCACTGGCCGCGCCGAAGGCTGCTGGTGGCGCTGATGGCCCTGTTCGCTGTGGGCAACCTGGCCAGCGCGGCTGCGCCGGGCTATGTGTCGATGAACGTGCTTCGATTCGTCGCCGGCCTGCCGCACGGCACCTACTTTGGCGTGGCCGCGCTGGTGGCCGCGTCGCTGGCGCCGCCAGCGCGCCGGGCCAGTGCGGTGGGGCTGGTGATGCTGGGCCTGACCAGTGCCACGCTGGTGGGCGTGCCGATCGCGACCTGGCTGGGCCAGCACCTGGGCTGGCGTGCGGCCTTTGTGCTGGTGGGCCTGATCGCGGCAGTGACCTGCGTGCTGGTGCAGCGCCATGTGCCCGATCTGCCCGCCCCGCACGGTGCCAGCCCATCACGTGAGCTGGGCGCCTTGAGGCGGCCGCAGGTGTGGCTCACGCTGGGCATCGGGGCCATCGGCTTTGGCGGCATGTTCTCGGTGTTCAGCTACATCAAGCCCCTGCTGACGGAGGTGACGGGGTTGTCGGTGAACTCCGTGCCCCTGGTACTGAGCCTGTTCGGCCTGGGCATGGTGGCGGGCAACCTGGTGGGATCGCGCTTGGCGGACAAATCGCTCATGCGCACCATCGCGGGCCTGCTGGTGTGGAACGCGCTGGTGCTGGTGGGCGTGGCCTTCACGGCGCCCTACGTGGTGGCGATCTCCGTCAATGTGTTCCTGGTGGGCACGCTGGTGGCGATCGCGCCTGCGCTGCAGATCCGGTTGATGGACGTGGCGGGAGACGCGCAGACGCTGGCCGCCGCCCTGAACCACTCGGCCTTCAACCTGGCCAATGCGCTGGGCGCCTGGCTGGGCGGCGTGGCCATCGCGGCCGGGCTGGGCTGGACATCGACGGGCTGGGTGGGCCTGGCACTGGCACTGGGCGGGATGGGCATGTTCGGCCTGTCGGTGTGGCAGGACCGACGGGCGGGGGTCAAGCGGCCCTGACCGCCTTCGCAGGCCGGGCCCCTTCTTCCGGTGCCAGGCCCAGCATGCGCGCCAGGCCATCGTCGGCTTCGGCCGCTTCGACGCAGACGTTCTGTTCCAGTTCGCGCAGATGCGCATCCATCAGCCGCACAGCCTGCTCGGCATCGCGGCGCGCCAGGCAATCCACGATCTCGGCATGCTGGTCGTGCTCGCAGGCGGCGTGGCCGGGGGGCTCGTACAGGGCCACGATCAGCGAGCAGCGCGACATCAGCTCGCCCAGGTAGCGTTGCAGGATGGGGTTGCGTGCCACCTCGGCCAACTGCAGGTGGAAGGCGCAGGCCAGGCGGGCCCAGGCGGGCTGGGCCGTGTGGTGCAAGGCTTCATGTTCCTGCCGCAGGTGCGCGCGGAGCGCGGCGATGTCGGCCTTGGTGGCGTTCTCGGCGGCCAGCCGCGCGATGGCTGCCTCCATGTGTCGGCGTGCCTCGAAGATCTGGCGGGTCTCCTGTGGTGTGGGGGCGGCCACCCTGGCCCCGCGGTTGGGCTGCAGTTCGACGATGTGGTCATGCGCCAGGCGCTGCAGCACCTTGCGCACCGCCGCCCGCGTGGCGCCGAAGAGTTCGCACAGTGCCACCTCGGGCAGCTTGGTGCCGGGGGCCAGGCGCTGTGACATCACGCTGTCGAAGATGGTGCCGTAGATGCGGTCTTCGGTCGTCTGGGAGGGGCGGACGGACATCGGGTGTCTCCGATCATTGTCGACAAAATCTGATCTCATTGTCAGACAAAAAAGGCGCCTGCTCCCGCCTTTGGCGGCTTGGCTGAGCGTTGATCAGATGGCGTTAAGAAAATGAAATGTGCGCCGAAACCGATTCCCCAAGGCAGGGCATCCATGCCCGGGATCGATGCGGCGCTGGACGATTCGCTCCAGGTTCGCACCAGATTCGTGCCTCAGATTGCCGACATGGAAGAATCTATATTGTCGACAATATTCAATGAGATTGCATACAATCAGGCACGGTTCATGCAACCACCCACGGCCATCACCCACAGCCTTGTGCTTTTTTCTGGAGATGTCCGTGATGCCTGCCCTGCACCGCCGCGCGTTGATCGCCGCCGCCCTCGCCTGTTCGCTGCTGCCCGCGGCCCACGCGGCCGAGCCCATCAAGATCGGCCTGGTCACGGCCCTGTCGGGTCAGTCCGCCCTGGCCGGCGAGGCCATCACCCGTGGCCTGACCCTGGCCATCGACGAGGTCAATGCCAAGGGGGGCCTGCTGGGCGGGCGCAAGCTCGAACTGGTGCGCCGCGACGATGAAGGCAGCCCGCCCAAGGGCGTGATGGCTGCGCGAGAACTGATCTACAAGGAAAAGGTGACGGTGCTCTTCGGCGGTCTGGACACGCCCGTGTCCGTCGCCATCGTGCAGATGGCCAACCAGGAGAAGGTGCCCTTCATGGGCCCCTGGGCCGCCGGCACGCCCATCACCAAGAACAATGGCAACCCCAACTTCGCCTTCCGCGTGTCGGCGGTCGACGAGATCGTGGACCGCGCCATGCTCACCTACGCGCAGAAGAACTTCAAGTCGGCCAAGCCCGGCATGATCCTGGTCAACAACCCCTGGGGCGAGTCGAACGAGCGGGGCCTGACGGCGGCGCTCAACGCCAAGGGCCTGAAGGCGGCCGGTGTCGAGAAGTTCGAGGCCAACGACGTGGACGTGGTGCCGCAGCTCACGCGTCTCAAGGCCGCGGGCGCCGACACGCTGTTCCTGGTGGGCAATGTGGGCCCCTCGGCGCAGGTGGTGAAGTCGCTGGACCGCATGGGCTGGAAGGTGCCGGTGGTCTCGCACTGGGGCCCGGCCGGTGGCCGCTTCACCGAGTTGGCTGGCCCGAACGCCAAGAACGTGCACTTCGTGCAGACCTACAGCTTCTTCGGCAAACAGTCGCCCGTGGGCGAGAAGGTGGTGGCTTCGCTCAAGGCCAAATACCCCGCCATCAAGGACGTGGGTGACATCACCCCGGCCGTGGGCGTGGCCAACGCGTATGACGCGCTGCACCTGGCCGCGCAGGCCATCACCAAGGCCGGCAGCACCGACGGCGATGCCGTGCGCCAGGGCTTCTACAAGATCGACCGCTACGAAGGCCTGATCAAGACCTATGTGAAGCCCTTCAGCCCCGAGGTGCACGACGCCATCACCGAGCACGACTACGTGTGGGCGCAGTTCATCGGCGACGAGATCCTGCCAGTCGGCCTGGTCAAGTAAGCAGGACCTGAGATGCTTGTGCTTTCCGCCTTGATCAGCGGCCTGGGCCTGGGCAGCATGTACGGCCTGATGGCGCTGGGCTTTCATGTCACGCACGCGGTGTCGGGCACCGTCAACTTCGCGCAGGGCAGCTCGATGATGCTGGGCGCGGTGCTGACCTTCAGCCTGGCGCAGACGCTGGGCTGGCCCATGCCGCTGGCGATCGCCGCGGCCCTGGCGCTGTGCGCGCTGTACGGCCTGCTGGTCGAGGCGGTGGCCGTGCGGCCCTTCGTGAGCCGGGGCTCCGATGTCTGGCTGATGGCCACGGTGGCGCTGGGCATCGTGCTCGACAACGCCGTGATGTTCGGGTTCGGCAAGGAGCCGCGCAGCCTGCCGTCGCCACTGGCGCAGACGCCGGTGGACATCGCTGGGCTGGGCCTGGGTGTGTACCCGCTGCAGTTGCTGATCCCCGTGATCGGCCTGCTGCTGGCGGCCGTGCTGCACCAGGTGGCGCGCCGCACCCGCTGGGGCTCGGCCATGCTGGCGGTGGTGCAGAACCGCGATGCCGCGCGGCTGATGGGCATCCCGATCCGGCGCGTGGTGGCCGGCGCTTTTGCCGTGTCCACGCTGCTGGCCGGCATCGCCGGGGTGCTGATCGCGCCGCTGTTCAATGTGCAGGCCGACATGGGCACGCTGTTCGGGCTCAAGGCCTTTGCGGTGGCCATCCTGGGCGGCATCGGCAGTGCCTGGGGTGTGATGGTGGCGGGCCTGCTGTTCGGCGTGGTGGAGGCCCTGGTCACGGCCACGCTGGGCTCGGGCTACACGCAGATCCTCACGTTCTCGCTGGTGATCGCCGTGCTGGCGCTGCGCCCCGATGGCTTGTTCGGTCGCGCCCTGGTGCGCAAGGTATGACGGTGTCCTCGATGTCTTCTTCCCTGGTTCTCGATGGGGCGCCAAGTGCGGGTGCCTTGCGGCGGCAGGCCTGGCCTGTGCTGGCCGGTGCGGCGGTCACGCTGGCGCTGGTGGTGCTGGCCACCCAGCTCAACGGTTATCACGCCTTCGTGCTGGCCCAGGTGGCCTTGCTGGCACTGGTGGGCATCGGCCTGAACGTGCTGATCGGCCTGAGCGGGCAGATGTCCTTCGGGCATGTGGGCTTCTACGCGATCGGTGCGTATGCGGTGGCGGTGCTGACCGGCAGCCATGGCTGGTCGTTCTGGCCCGCCTGGGCCGTGGGTGCGGGGCTGTCGGCGGCCGTGGGCGCCTTGCTGGCGTTGCCGGCCCTGCGTGTGCGCGGCCCTTACCTGGCGATGGTCACCATAGCCTTCGGCTTCGTGGTGGAGCACAGCGCGGTGGAACTGCGCGACATCACCGGTGGGCAGAACGGCCTGATGGGCATCATGGGCCCGGCCTTCGGCGAGGTGCGTGGCGAGCGCGCCATGGCGGCCATCGCGGTGGTTGCCGCGGCGTTGGCGCTGGGGGCTTATGCCTTGCTGTCGCGCGGCAGCTGGGGGCTGGCGCTGCGGGCCGTGCGCGACAGCGAGGTGGCGGCCGAGTCCATCGGTCTGCAACCCCTGGCGCTCAAGACGGTGGCCTTCGCCGTGTCGGCGGCGCTGGCCGGTGTGGCGGGCGGCCTGTACGCGCCCTTGTCGGGCTTCGTCACGCCGCAGAGCTTCGGCTTCTCGCAGAGCCTGCTGTTCGTGCTGGTGGTCGTGATCGGGGGCTCGGGCACCGTGGCCGGGCCGATCGTGGGCGCGCTGGTGGTGGGCCTGCTGCCCGAGATGCTGTCGGGTCTGGAAGAGTACCGCCTGCTGTTCTTCGGTGCCCTGCTGCTGGTGGTGCTGTGGGCCGCGCCGCAAGGCCTGGTGGGCCTGCTGCGCTCGCTGGTGGCGATGGTGATGCCCTTGGAGCCCCGTGCCGACGCGGTGGCCGGCGGTGAAGTGGCCCCTGCTGGTGATGGCGTGTCTTTGCCTGCGATGCTGGCCACCCGTGCGCGCCGCGCCTTGCGGGCTGAGGGGCTGAGCAAGGTCTTCGGTGGTGTGCGCGCCGTTGATGGCGTGGGCTTCGAGGTGAGGCCTGCCGCCGTGACCAGCCTGATCGGCCCCAACGGCGCCGGCAAGAGCACCGTGCTCAACCTGCTCAGCGGCTTCTACCGCGCCGACGCCGGCGGCTGTACCCTGGGCGGCCAGGGCCTGCGTGGTGGCGCGGCCTGGCGCACCTCTCGCAGCGGCGTGGCCCGCACCTACCAGACCTCGCTGCTGTTCGGCTCGCTCAGCGTGCTGGACAACGTGGCGCTGGCCTTGCCACGAGGCCGCCTGGGCAGCTTGCTGGGACGGCAGGCCGCGGCCTCGGCAGAAGCCCTTGCGCGTGCCAATGCCCTGCTGCGCTGGTGCGGCTACGCCGGTGATGTGCACCTGCCGGCCGCGGGCCTGGCGCACGTCGATCGGCGCCTGGTCGAGATCGCGCGCGCCCTGGCCACAGATCCGGACCAGCTGCTGCTGGACGAGCCTGCAGCCGGCCTGTCGCGCCACGACAAGCGCCAGCTGGCTGCGTTGCTGCGCCGCGTGGCCGATGCCGGCCTGGGCGTGCTGGTCGTCGAGCACGACATGGCCCTGGTGATGGACATCTCCGACCACATCGTGGTGATCGATGCCGGCAAGCCTCTGGCCGAAGGGGCGCCGGCCGCGGTGCAGCAGGACCCGGCCGTGCGCCGTGCCTACCTGGGCGAGCCTGGTGCGCTCGAATCGATGCGCCGCCGTGGTGGCGCCGACGAATCCACCGAGGGCAAGGAGCCCGCGCGTGAGTTGCTGGGCGTGGGCCGCCTGACCACCGGGTATGGCGCCGCGCCTGTGCTGCATGGCGTGGACCTGCAGGTGCGTGAAGGCGAGATGATCGCCTTGCTGGGCGCCAACGGCGCGGGCAAGTCCACCTTGATGCGCAGCCTGTGCGGTCTGCACCGGCCCTTGCAGCAGGGCGGCATCCACCTGGACGGCCAGGACCTGGCGCTGTTGCGCGCCGAGCAGATCGTGGCGCGTGGCCTGGTGTTGGTGCCCGAAGGCCGCCAGGTGTTCCCCGAGCTCAGCGTGCTCGACAACCTGCGCCTGGGTGCGTTCACGCGCCCTGCAGGCCGCGAGGTGCGTGTCGAGCGCATGCTGCAGCGCTTTCCGCGCTTGCGTGAGCGCCTGCACCAGCGCGCCGGGCTGCTGTCCGGTGGTGAACAGCAGATGCTGGCGATCGGCCGCGCGTTGATGGCCGAGCCCCGCGTGCTGCTGCTCGACGAGCCCTCGCTGGGATTGGCGCCACAGATCATCGGTGAGCTGTTCGCCGCGCTGGATGCCTTGCGGGCCGAATCGATGACGCTGTTGTTGGTCGACCAGATGGCGCCGCTGGCGCTGGCCCTGGCCGACCGTGCCTATGTGCTGGAAGACGGCCGCATCGTGGCCAGTGGCAGCGCGGCCGAGATCGCGGGTGACCCGGCCCTGGCGCAGGCCTACCTGGGCGGGCACTGAGCCCACCGCGTGAGCACGCTTGCCAGCCAGCCGGCCGCGGCCACGCCCAACCCATACAGGTGGGCCTGCACGATGATGCGCCCGCCGATCCGGGCCTCTTCCAGCGGGTTGGCGCCGGCATGCACCTGCCAGGCAGTCCAGGCCAGGAGCACCATCAGGGCGGTCACGGACAGGGCGTCGCGTTTCACGGCCTGGGGCAGCAAGGCCCACAGCAGCAGGCCATACAGGACGCCGGACAGGCCCACATAGTCGGACACCTGGGGTGACAGGCCATACAGCAGCACCGACACCCCCAGGGCCAGCACGAGCAGCCGCGACAGCAACTGGCGGCCGCTCATGCCGGGCCCGGCCAGCGCACAGCACAGCCACAGGCCGGCCAGGTTGAGCGCCATGTGCGTCCAGCCCAGGTGCAGGACATGCCCGGTGAGGGCGCGCCAGAGCTGGCCCTGCGCCAACGCGGCATGCTCATAGCGCAGCGCTGCACGCCAGTCCGGCGGCAGGCATTGCAGCAGCACCACCAGCACCGTGATACCGACAGCCGCCACGGTGCGTGAAGGCCATGTTCCGGCCCCATTGACCTCGTGCTGGTTCATGCGGGAGGCTCCGGCCGGCACCACAGCCAGGCCGACACCAAGGCCATGCTCAGCAGGGCGCCGCCCCGGCCCCAGGGGCTGGCCACCGTGAGGCAGACGATCACGCCGCTGAGCGCCATGGTGCCGCTGGCGATCCATTTCACGCGCCGGGCCACGAAGCCACCCCGCTCCCAGTTGAGCAGGACGGGGCCGAACAGGCGGTGTGCATACAGCCACCGCGACAGCCTTGGCGAGCTGCGTGCGGCGGCCCACGCAGCCATCAGGATGAACACCGTGGTGGGCATGCCCGGCACAACCACGCCGATCAGGCCCAGCGCCACGCACAGCAGCGCCACGGCCATCAGGACCAAGCGGGCAGGCAGTGGCAGGACGCGGTGATCGGGCGCGATGGGGTGATGCACACGCGGGGGCTCACAGGACGCGTGATCTTCGTGTCCTGTTTCGCGGTCGCTCGTGTCTTGGTCCACCGTGCTCAGCCCTGCCCAGTCAGGTTGAACACCTGCCGCAGGTAGGCCAGGAAGGTCTCGTTGTCGCACAGCGTCTTGCCCGGCGTGTCCGACAGCTTGGCCACCGACTGGCCGTTGGCATGGGTCAGCTTCATGACGATGTTGATCGGCTTGAGCCCCACGTCGTTGCTGAGGTTGGTGCCGATGCCGAAGCCCAGCTGGACCCGGTCGGCGAAGTGCCGGTACAGGCCCAAGGCCGTGGGCACGTCCAGCCCATCAGAGAAGACCAGGCGCTTGCCATGTGTGCTGATGCGCAGGCGAGCGTAGTGCGCCAGGGCCTTCTCGCCCCACTCCACCGGGTCGCCCGAATCATGGCGAAGGCCGTCGAAGAGCTTGGCGAAGTACAGGTCGAAATCGGCCAGGAAGGCGTCCATGCCGACGACATCGGTGAGGGCCACGCCCAGGTCGCCGCGGTACTCCTGCACCCAGCCTTCGAGCGCGGCCTTTTGAAAGTCGCGCAGGCGCACGCCCAGCGCCTGGTAGGTCTGCAGGTACTCGTGCGCCATGGTGCCGATGGGCACCAGGTTCAGCTGCTTGGCCAGCGCCACGTTCGAGGTGCCCTTGAAATAGTGGGGGAGGCGCTCCTTGAGCGTGCGCACCACCTCGGCCTGCCAGGCCCCGCTGAAGCGGCGCCGCACGCCGAAATCGAAGAACTCGAAGGGATGCGCGCGGGCAGGCTCGGACCCGAAGGCCTGCAACAGGGCGATCTTCTGGTCGAGCCGGCGCGTGCCCTCCTGCCAGGCGGCATCGCGGTCGAAGCGCCGGAAGTAGAGCTCGTTGACGATGGCCAGCACGTAGATCTCGAAGCCCATCACATGGACCTGCGGCCCACGGGCCACGATGCTCAGCGTGTTGCCGTCGGTGCGGACATCGATGAACTCGCGCTGGAAGCGGAAGATGCGCAGGAAGTCGATGAAATCGGACTTCATGAAGCGCAGGCCCTGCAGGTAGGCCAGCTCATCGGGCTGGACGGTCAGCTGGCACAGCTGGTCCAGCTCACGGCCCACCTCGTCTGCCAGGTCCGCCAGCGGGAAGGCCGGCGCGTTGCGGCAGACGAAGCGGTACTCGGCCTGGGTGGCCGGGTGGCGGTGCAGCATGGCCTGCCACATCGTGAACTTGTAGAGGTCGGTTTCCAGCAGCGAGTGGATGACAGCGTTCATGGGGGGCTCGTCTGGTGGCTGGCTCAGGCGCGCAGGTCTCGCAGCAGCGCGGGCACGTCGGCCATGGTGGCCACCTGCAGGCCGCGCCGCCCCATGGTGGTCAGGAAGGCATCGGCCTGGGACTCGAAGCCCGTGACCGGGCTCATGCCGTCGCGCAGCAGCACGATGCGGCCCAGCCGGCCGCCAGGCAGGTGGTCGGCGATGTGTTCGGTGGTGGCCTTGACGCAGTGGCTGCTGGCCTGCCCGGCGATGAGCAGCAGGTCGCTGTCGTCCAGTCGCGCCAGCAGATCGAGGTTGAGCTGGGTGCCGGGATCACCCGGGTCGGGCACCTCGGCCTGCAGGGCGCTGTAGTGCTCGGTCCACGGGTTGCTGCCCTTGTTCACGTACTGCACGGGGATCAGGCGCTCGTCTTCCCAGGCCTGGCAGGCCTGTTGCACGCCGGCATGGACGTTGTGGCCCCAGGTACCGATCTCGCAGTGGATGGGCCAGACCATCAGCGTGTAGCGGCCATGGGCTTCCAGCGCGTCCAGATAGGCCAGCGTCCGGGGCAGGGCCTGATCATCACGGGGCCGGTACTGGCCTTGGCGCACCTGCTCGGCGGTGATCTGGGTGAAAGGGGCCACGGCGCTGCCATCGCCTTGCATCCAGAACGGTGGATGGGCGATGTCGACCCGGTGGTGCGAATCGAGGGTGATGGTGATCTGCGACAGTGCGCTCGACTGCTGGCGGATCAGCTCGGCCAGGCGCAGCATGTCGGCATGGGCGCCAGGCACCGGCAAGGCGGGGGCCGTGGGGTCCTGGCGCGGATCCAGTGTGGGGCACCAGGTGGCCGGCAGGTCGCAGAAATCGTTCTGGGGGTCGATGATCAACAAGTGAATGCGCGCCAATGGTGTCTCCTGGAGGATCATGCCGGTAAACCTGTCTGATCAGAGGGGTTGATCAGCAGGCGCATGAGGCCTCTCAGCGTACGACATTAACGTGGCCCCCAAGACCTGACGCACCAAACCCACACACCATGAAACGCACCCATTGGATCCTGGCAGGGGCGGTTGCCTTGGCATCTCTCGGCGCGCAAGCCCGGGACTGCGACAAGGCCCGAAACCAGCTTGAACTGAACGACTGCGCGGCCGATCGATGGGCCGCGGCGGACCGAGAACTCAACCAGGTCTACGCTGACTACCGCAAGCGCCTGGATGCCAGCGAGGCCAGGCAGCTCAAGCAGGTGCAGGTGGCGTGGATCAAGTTCCGCGATGCCTCGTGCCTCTTCGAGAGTTCGGGCGTCAAGGGCGGCAGTGCCTACACCATGGTCCACCAGGGATGCCTGGCCACCAGGACCGAAGCGCGGGTCAAGGACCTCAAGGCATTGGCCTCTTGCGAGGAGGGCGACCTGAGTTGCCCCGCACCCAGATGAATCTATTCTCACAGGCCACACCGCCTGAGCAGGGCGAACGCTTCGATGAGCTGCTCAGGCACCGGAACCTGGTCATCGAGCGGATACTGAGCGCACCGGGCACACGGTCTGCCGAGTACGTGCAGGCGCAGGATGAATGGGTGTTGCTGGTCCAGGGCGAGGCGGAGCTGATCGTGGACGGCCGGGGAGTCCGGCTGGCCGCCGGTGATCACCTGTTCATCCCGGCGGGTGTTCCACACACGGTGGTCGATACGTCGGCCGGCGCTTTGTGGCTGGCGGTTCACCTGCATCCGGCCCCTTCAACGTCTTGAATGGATCGATATGATGGATCGAGCATCCATTCACTCGATGGCGCCCTGGCTGCCAGCAAGACCGGGCACCCGGACGACTCCGTGGCCCGCATCCAGGCGCCGGTGCTGGTGGTGCGGGGCGATGAAGACCACCTCACGGCCCTGGCCGACGCGGCTGAACTGCGGCACAAGCTCCCACACGCCCACTTGCTGAACATTCCGTTCGCAGGCCATGTGGCCTACGCCGAAGGCGAAGACATCTTCCTGCCCGCCTTGCGACGCTTTCTGTCTGAACCACACGACTGACGCCGGCCTGGGACAATCGGGTCCATGGACCCAAGCCGCATTGCCGCCATCTCCTTCGACCTCGACGACACCCTGTGGCCCTTCCTGCCTTGTCTGGTGCGGGCCGAAGGCGCCTTGATGGCCTGGTTGATCGAAAACGCCCCCGCGACAGCCTCCGTGCTGCATTCGCCCGCGGCGCTCCGGCCTTACCGTGACCGGGCGGTCGAGGGCCACCCGCACCTGAGGCATGACCTGAGCGAGTTGCGCCGTGTGGCGATCCGCACGCTGCTCGGCGATGTCGGTGAAGACGTGAGGCTGGCGGAGGCCGCGTTCGAGGTCTTCTTTGCCGAGCGCCTGCGCGTCGAGCTCTACACGGACGTGCTGCCGGGGCTGGCGCGGCTGAGCCGCCGCTACCCCCTTGTGGCCTTGACCAATGGCAATGCGTGCATCCACCAAGCCGGGCTCACCTCGTACTTCAAGGGAAGCTTGAGCGCCGGCACGCTGGGCGCGGCCAAGCCGGAGGCTGCGGCGTTTCATGCGGCGGCATCACTGGCGGGTGTTGAGCCATTCCAGCTGCTGCACGTGGGCGATGACTGGGCACTGGATGTGGAGGGCGCGCTCAACGCCGGCGCCCAGGCCGCCTGGATGGTCCGGCATCCGAGCGAGGCGGCGCCCCCGACGCCAGGGGCCGCGCACGGCGTCGTCCGTGACATGGCCATGCTGTGCGACCTGCTGGCGTGTCCCGAGTGACCTGAGCCGCCGCAAGGTCTTTGGCATCCACTTGGATGGTGATAGGATGGCGTCATGCCAGCCAAACCTGCCCTAGCCGCCCCCTCCAAGGTGCCCGACGCCGAGAAGGTCACCATCAACCTGGGCTTCGTGGACCTGGGCCAGATCGACCTGCTGGTGCAGGAAGGCTTCTATGCCAACCGCACGGATTTCATCCGCACGGCCATCCGCAACCACCTGACGGTGCACGCCGACGTGGTCAAGCAGGCCAGCGCCCGCAAGACGCTGGTGCTCGGCATCCAGCATTACTCGGCCGCCGATCTGCATGCCGTGGTGGCCGCTGGCCAGACCCTCGACATCCGCGTGCTCGGCCTCGCCAGCATCGCATCGGACGTGAGCCCTGAACTCGCGCAGGCCGCCATCAGCTCGCTCAGTGTGCTGGGCGCCCTGCATGCCTCTCCCACCGTGAAGGCAGCACTGGCATCCCGCCTGCGCTGACCGCCCCGTTTCCAAAGGATCCTCCATGAATGCCGACTTCCAGCAACTGATGTCGCGCGCAGCGCAGCAAACGCGCGGAGGGGACCTGATGGGCGCTGCCGCGACCCTGCGGGCCGCGCTGGGCGGCATGTCCGGCAGCCCGGTCGATGCCGCGCCATCACCCGATGTCATCGACGTCGAAGCCCGGCTGATCGACGATGGCGATGCGCCCGCCCCTGGCCAGCCGCCCGGCAAGGCGAGCGACCCTGCCGGGCAGGCGGAGCGCTTTGTCGCCGCCACCCATGCATCGGGCCGCGCGTCGATCGACTACAAGCTCTACATCCCGCCAGGCGACAGCACCTCGCCGCGCCCCTTGTTGCTGATGCTGCACGGCTGCACCCAGAACCCGGATGACTTCGCCGCCGGCACCCGGATGAACGAACTGGCCCGGGAGCACGGCTGGCTGGTGCTCTATCCCGCACAGTCGCAGAAGGCCAATCCCCAGCGCTGCTGGAACTGGTTCAAGCACAACCACCAGCAGCGTGGGCGCGGAGAGCCCGCCCTGCTCAGCGGGCTCGTGCACAGCGTGATGCAGACACACCGCGTTGATCCCAACCGGGTGCACGTGGCGGGCCTGTCCGCTGGCGGGGCGATGGCGGCCATCCTCGGCCAGGCCTACCCCGAGCTCTTCGCGTCGGTGGGGGTGCACTCCGGCCTGCCCTGCGGCGTGGCCACCGATGTCACCGGTGCACTCGCGCTGATGCGGGATGGCCAGGGGATGCCGGCCGCGCGCCATGCCGCGCCTGTGGCCGCGGCAGCCGTGCCGACCATCGTCTTCCATGGCACACGCGACACGACCGTGCACCCGCTCAACGGCGAGCGTGTGCTCACCGCAGCGCTGCAGGGCCAGCACAGCGTGCCAGGCACCGAGCAGGGCCGCGCGGGCGGGCGCTCCTACACCCGCACGGTCCACGTTGCCCCGGATGGGCGCACGCTTGCCGAGCTGTGGCTGATCGATGGCGCCGGGCACGCGTGGTCGGGCGGCAGCCCGCGTGGTTCCTATGCCGATGCGCAGGGCCCCGACGCGGCCGGGCAGATGCTCCGGTTCTTCACGGCGCACCCACGATCGCCCGCGGGCCGTTGACGTTCACGCGCGCCGGTGCAGCCTTCTGTCGGTGCGGGAGAGGCTGCACCACGACGGGCCTCTTGGTCTGTTCGGTGGCGCATACAGTACCCATTGAGAGTCTTTGTAGGAAACCTTTTCAATGGGGCATTGCATTAGGCGCCGCGGGCAGGAGTAAGGTGGGCTGACCACAGAAAGGTCACCATGAGCGCCGACTTCGCCGAGATATTCACCGTCGCTGCTCGGCATGCGGTGCCGATGGTGCGCGCCAAGGGGCTGCGCTTTTCTTTCGACTGCCAGACGGATGGCATCGTCTACGTGGGCGACGCGCCCGCCTTGCAGGGCGCCCTGCACCGGCTCATCTGCACGGTGGTGGAGACGATGGCCACGGGCTCGGTGCTGATATCGGCCCAGATGGAGGGCAGCCCCGAAGAGCCGCGCCGTGTGGGCGTCAGCATCGGTGGTGTCGGGCAATGTGACGAAGCCCGCCTGGCCATGACCGTGCAACGGCTGGGTCTGGCGCTGAACCCCGTGGGCCACAACGGTACGCCAGAGTACGCGGCCCAGGGCATGTGCCCCCTCACTCAGGGACGCGTGGAGCTGCATTGCCTGCCCAGCCAGGGCCTGCTCGTGTCCCTGGAGCTCACCTCCCTGGCCCCGGGGCCCGAGTCTGCGGACCCGCCCGCACATGCATCCGGCGCGCGCGCCTGGCTGGTGAACGTGGATGACCTGCTCGGCAACTCATGGAAACGGCGCCTGCAGCGCCTGGGATGGGCGGTCTCCATCTTTCCCTCCTTGCGGGAAGCCGCCGTCCAGCTGGGCGAGCAGCCACATGCGGCCAAGCCGTCCCTTGTCCTCCTGATGGAGCGCGATGGCTCCCGCCGGGATTGCTCCATGGCCTTCGCGGCTGAGCTGCCGGCGTCGGCGCAATTGGTCTATGCCGTGCAGGCGGCGTCGCGCAACCTGAAGGACTCCATGCTGGAGGGGTTCCAGATGAGGGTCTACCCCTTCAGCCCCGACGACCTGGACCACTTTACCTGCCATGCGAACGGGGCCGACCTGCCTTCAGGCACCACTCGGCCCATGCCGCTGACCCTGGACCACATGCCCGTCGTGCTGATCGTGGACGATCAACCCCTGAACCTGGTCATCGGGCGGGGGCTGATGGAGGCGCTGGGCTATTTCGTTCACACGGCGAGCAGTGCGGTGGAGGCCATCGCGCGCTGCAGGACCGAGGCGCCGGACGTGGTCCTGATGGACGTCCGGATGCCGAGCATGGATGGCCTGGCGGCCACGGCCGAGCTGCGCGGCATGCAGCTGAAAGGGCTGATCCCGCCCTTTCCCATCATCGCGTTCACCGCGAGCTGGTCACATCAGGTCAGGGAGGAGTGCCTGGCGGCGGGCATGGACGAGTGCCTGCCCAAGCCCCTGGAGATCGGGATGCTGGCGCGCGAACTGCACCGCTTCTGCGCCATGCACTGATCAAGCGGGGGGCGGTGCCTTCTGCGCATCCTTCGAATCCGGCGCTTCCTCCTGAGGGGCCGCAGCGTCGGGATGCGTCAGGGCCATTAGGATGTCCGCATACCAGACGCAGTGCAGCCCCAGCGGGTCGTCCTGCTCCTTGTCGCGCGTGCGCATGTCCATGCTGGACGAGTGCACCCCCAGCAGCTTCCACGGCAGGCTGCCCTGCGCCTGCTCGTCGCGCATGACCACGGGCGCGCCGCTGAGCCCACGGTGCGTGCGCGCGTCCGACAGGAAGTAGCCCTGCCCCTGGAACCGCAGGCCGAACGACGAGGCGACGATCGCCTGGCGCACCACCGGCAGGTGATGCACCGTGTCATGAAAGCCCAGCGGAAAACCGATCAGCAGCAACGGGGTGCCCACCCGCACGGCGTGCAGGTCGGACAGCAGGTGCGTGGGGTCGAAGGCATGCACGACCGGCGGCAGGGCGGCGCGGTCCAGCTCGATCACCGCCACATCCACGGGCCCTCCCGCATCCTTGGCATCCTTCCAGATGCTCTTGCCATCCTTGTAGAGCAGCACGGACAACACGGTCACATGGACCAGGTCGTCCTCGTCCGCATGCAGCTCGATCTCGACGCGGTCGGGCCGGTGGCCGGAGGGTTCATCAAACAGCACGTGGCGGCTGGTGACCAGGTGCATGCGGCCTTCGCGTTCGAACAGGAAACCGCTGGCGCCCGTGAGGATGCGGTCACCCTCGAAGGTGGTGATGCGGGCGATGGTCAACAAAATGGATTCGATCATGCTTTGCCTTCTGGTGTGCGGATGTGCCGGATGCACTGGCCGTGCCAGCCGGCCTTCATGGTGCGGCGCCGTCCATCAGCGGCACCACGAAACAGGTGTCGTGTGTCAGGGTGGACCAGTCCAGTGTCTGTCCACAGAGCAAGGGACGGGCCTGCCACTCTGCGGTTTCGCGCAAGGCCTGTTCGTGGCTGGCCCGGATGATGATGAAGCGCATGGACCGCCCGTCGCGGCGCAGTGTGAGTTCGGCTTGAGTCCAGTGCGATGGCAGGCAGGGTAGCAGCCTCAGCGTGTGGGCCTGCAGTTGCAGGCCGAAGATCGATTCGATGGCGGCGCGGTGCATCCATGCGGCCGAGCCCGTGTACCAGCTCCAGCCACCGCGCCCGACATAAGGTGGCTGCGTGTACACATCGCCCGCCATGACATAGGGCTCGATGCCATAGACCGCCCCCTGGGCGGGGTGGCGTGCCCGGTGGGCCGGACTCAGCCACGTGAAGTAGCGCCAGGCCAAGTCGCCAGCCCGGGTACCGCGGGCCTGACGGGACAGCTCGGCCTGGGCCATCAGAGCCCACACGCCCGCATGGGCGTACTGCCCACCGTTCTCCCGCACGCCAGGCGGGTAGGCCTGGATGTAGCCTGCGCTGGGCCGGGCATTCACCAGGGGCGGGTCCAGCAGCTTGAGGAGGCCCGCCTCCTGGTCTGCCAGGTGGTGGTGCACGGCGGCCATGGCCTGGTGCTGCATGGCCGGTGGCGCCACGCCGGACAGCACCGACCAGGCCTGGGCGATCAGGTCGATGCGGGCCTCGGGGTTGGCGCCGCTGCCCAGGGCTTGTCCATCGTCGAAGAAGGCCCGCCTGAACCATTGGCCATCCCACGCCGGCCCGTGGAGGGCGGCTTGCCAGCCCCTGGCGGCCTGCTCCCATCGTTGTGCGCGCACCGTGTCGCCGCGTGCACTGGCCACCGGCGCGAAATCGGCCACCAGTCGGCACAGGAACCAGCCCAGCCAGACGGACTCTCCCCGGCCTTCGATGCCGACGCAGTTCATGCCGTCGTTCCAGTCGCCACTGCCCATCAAGGGCAGTCCGTGAACGCCCACGGCCAGGCTGCGGTCCAGGGTGCGCGCCGCGTGCTCGTAGATCGACGCCGTGTGCGCGCTGATGCGGGGGGTCTCATAGAGGTCCTCGGCACCGGGCGGCACCGTGCCGCCTTCGAGGAAGGGCGTGTGCTCGTCGAGCAGGGCGTGGTCCGCCGTGGCGCGCAGGTAGTGCACGCAGGCATGCGGCAACCACAGCAGGTCGTCGGAGAAGTGCGTGCGCACGCCGGCGCCTTGCGGCGCGTGCCACCAGTGCTGCACATCGCCTTCCTCGAACTGCCTGGAGGCGCAGTCGATGATCTGCTGGCGCAGCATCTGCGGCGCGGCCCATCCCAAGGCCATGGCGTCCTGCAGCTGGTCGCGAAAGCCGGTGGCGCCACCAGCTTGGTAGAAGCCTGCCTTGGACCACAGGCGGCACGAGATGGTCTGGTAGAGCAGCCAGCGGTTCACCATGACGTCGAACTGCGGATCGGGTGTCCTGACCGTGGTGGCGTTCAGCCACTGGTCCCAGGTCTGGCCGACCTGGGCCAGGCGCTGCGCGGCATCGGTGGCCGCCGCCGTGGCGGCCAGGTGCTTGGCGGCGTCCTCCTGCGGCGCATGGCCGATCAGGAAGACCACCTCGGCCGAGGTGCCGGGCGCCAGGCTGAGGCGCGTGGACAGCGCTGCGCAGGGGTCGAGCCCCTGGCCCTGCTTTTTGCCGAGGTGGTCGGGCAGCACCAGCTGGCCCCGCGCGTCGAAGAACTCGCGCCGGTCGCAGGTCCAGTCGTCGTCGGCTTCCGGCGAGGCCGCCAGCCCGAGGAAGGCGGTCCCGCCGCCAAAGCCCGCCGAGTGGTCGCGCTGGGTGCACATCAGTGCCGTGAGCTTTTGCTGGCGCAGGCCATCGAGCTGCCCGTCCGAGGCCCTGAGCGCCGGCAGGCGCTGGCGGTGCAGTGCGGTCCGGGTGGTGTTGCGGTCGGCACGCTGGGCCCCCATCATCCATTCGAGCAGGCCGATGACGCGCAGCTGCTGGGGCCGTGGACCATGGTTGCGCAACTGCAGCCGGACCTGCTTGACGGCGCTGTGGGCGTCCACGCACCAGGATGCCGTCACTTCCAGTTCGCCCCGCCGGTGGCCGATGGTGGTGTGGCCCTGCCCGTGCGAGACCCGGTAGGTGGTGTCTCCGTCGCCCCAGGCGCTGGGCGCCACGCTCCAGGCTTTCATGGTCCGGGTGTCCTGCAGCAGGAACCACTCGGCGGGCGGGTCGGCCACGGGGTCGTTCGACCAGGCCGTGAGCTGGTTGAGGCGGCTGTTCGTGGCCCAGGTGTGGCCGCCACCGGCTTCCGTGATCTGGGCGCCGAACCCTGGATTGGCGAGCACGTTGATCCAGGGGCGCACCGGCCGCAGACGGGCGCTCACGCCAAAGTGGAACTCGCCGGAGGATTCATCGAAGGCCCCCTTGGGCGCGGAGGCCGCTGCCGGCGATGCCGGAAGGCGGCCGACCGCGGAGGTGGAGGTGTCTAGCCGCTCTTGCAGCGCCTGCTCGTGCAGGGCCGCCCAATCCTGCACGTGCTGAGCCAGCGGACGGCCATCGGCCTGGAGCCACAGGCGGGAGAGCTCCCGCAGGGTCGAGCGCTCGTCGGCCGACAGATCGCTGATGCCCAGGATGTGGAGGCTGGCATGCCCAGCCTCGCCTGTTCCCAGGTCGGTGGCGTGGTGCTCGCGCAAGGCGCCCATCTCCTGATGCAGGGTCCTCAGGTACGAGACGGGCTCCTCGTCGATGATCACCAGATCGCAGCCGAGCCCGCCCCAGGACCACAGGCGCAGGGCCTGGGCCAGCGATCGCAGCAGCCCCAAGGCCACCATGCTGCCAGCGGTGACGGTGATGATGGGTCGGTCGCCGGAGATGCCGAAGCGCCACAGCAGCCGCCGATCGCACACGCCCGCCGGTGCGTCGTCCTGGCCTGGGAGGGGGGCCTGCGCGCGGGTGAGGCTCATGGCGATGGCCGTGGTCAGCGTCTGCACTGCCACGAAGTTCTCGGGGCTGATGCGCAAGGCCCTCAGGCGGATGCCCGACAGCGTGGCCGACATCAAGGATGCACGCTGCACATGGCTGTGCTGGCGGTACTTGTCGATCACGGCGCGCAGGGTGGCCGCGCTGTCCGAGGCGGCCGTGGCGAAGGTCAGCCGCACGGTGGCCCGCGGCGCGATGCGCAGCCGCACCGCCAGGGCGCACACCGGGTCCAGCCCCGTGTCCAGGGGTGATTCGCCGCTGAAGGAGGCGGCATCGGCCGTGGGCACGTCGGCCAGGGTCGCCAGGGGGCGGCTGGCATCGCCGTTGCGCCCGAGCCAGTGCTGGCGGTCGGTCTGGCAGCGAAGGCCCAGCACCTCGGAAGGCAGCTCTGTGAGGAAGTGCGCGGCCTGCAGCCCGGCCTCCTCGGCGCGCCGGGGGCGGCGCTCGAACACCAGGGCCTGCTGGTGCGCCAGCCATTGCGCCTGCACGAACATGCTGGTGAAGACAGGGTGCGCCTCGTCCGCGCGCTGTTCAGTGAGAGTGATGTCGAACGCCGAGATCAGTTCGAGCTCGAGGGGGCGATCACCCAGGTTGCGCAGCTCGACCTGGCGCAGTTCCACATCGTCCTCCGGACTGACCCAGACCGTGGTGCTGGCATGCAGTTCCGCCCAGGTCGTGTCGAAGCAGACCCGGTCGGCGTGGTAGGTGCTTTGATAGTGGGCCGAAGGATCGGGCGCGGGGTGCTGCGTGAGCGAGGCCAGTGCCGGGCTGCGGTCCCAGCGGACGTAGAAGAAGCTGCCATGCAGGTCGCGCAGGGCGTCGTCGCGGCTGCGGGTGAGGTTGATCTGCCGCCAGCGGCTCTCGCCCGCCCCGTTGGCCCGCAGCCGCACGCTGTACCGTCCGTTGGACAGCAGGTGGGTGGGCTCGATGGCCGACGAGCCAGGCAGCACCTCGCGCAGCAAGCCCACGGTGCGGGGCTGTGCGGAAGGGGCGGGCAGCTCGGGCCGCGTGCTGGCCGGGGCCACTTCGCGTGGTGCCGGTGCGTGCAGAAGCGAGCCCACCGCTTCGATGGCGGCATTGCCCATGCACCAGCGCTGCGCGATGCCTTGCAGGAGCACGTTGGCCAGCGCCACGATGCTCATGGCCTGATGGTGGGCCATGAAGGTGGCCACGGGCGTGAAGCCGGCGCTGCCCGTCTGTCGCAGCGGTGAAAAATCCAGGGCTTCGATGAAGCCGTACCGGCCACGGGCCGACAGCGCCTCGAGCGCCTCGAAATTGAGCCGGGCCCGGTGCGGTGAGATCTGGGCTGCCAGCGCCGTGGCATAGGGCGCGATGACCAGGTCGTCCGTGGGCGTTCGGCGCAAGGCCAGCTGAGGCACGCCACGGGGCGCGTACTGGTAGGCCAGTGTGTCGTCGTGGTCGGCATAGGCCGATTCCGAAATGCCCCAGGGAATGCCGTGGGCGCGCCCGAACGCGATCTGCTCGCGCAGGGCCGCCTGGCAGGCCTGCGCAAGCAGGCTGCCCGGCGGCTCGTCCAGGACCAGGCCGGGCATGAGGTACTCGAACATCGACCCGGACCACGATTGCAGCCCGACATGGATGCCCGAAGCATGGAAAGGCCGCCCCAGGCTGGACCAGTGGCTCGCCGGGACATCGCCCTTGGCGATGGCCAGCACACTGGTCAGGCGTGCTTCCGATGCCAGCAGGTCGTAAAAGCCGCTGTCGAGCTGTTGCTCGGCCACCCGAAAGCCCAGGTGGAACAGGTGTCGCCTGGGGTGGTAGAGAAAGCGGAAATCGGCTTGCCACGCCAGTTGCTCGCAGGTGTCCGCCAGGGACCTCAGGCGCTCGCTGCTCAGCGCGGCGCGCGCGGGCGACAGCGCCTGGGCGTCCAGCCAGGCCGATTCCAGCATGGCCAGGTGGTCGGACAGGCACCAGCACAGTTCGTCGATGGCCGTGGGATGGCCCGGGGTGGCATCCTCTGCCAGTGCAGGGAAGAGCGACGCCATGTTGCCTGCGGCCTTGCGCAACAGGTCCTTGAAGTGGATGGCGTGCCGCTGGCAATGGGCCAGCGGGTCCTGCATGGACAGCAGGCGCGCCAGGGCGGTGTCCGCCCCCCAGGCCGGCAGCAGGGCGGGCAGTTGCGCCAGCAAAGGGGCCATCCGCCGCATGGACGCATCGATGGCGCGTTGCGACGAGGCCTGGCTGTTCGGCGCCATCGCCAGCGCGCGGCAAGCCTGCGACACCGCCAGCAGGTGGCCGCAGAGGTTGCCGCTGTCCACCGTCGACACATAGGCCGGCAGCAGGACATCCTTGGTGCAGGTGTCGTACCAGTTGAAGAAGTGGCCCTGGTGGCGGGGCAATGTGGCCAGCGTGTCCAGTGTCGCCGCCAGGCGTTCGATCAGATCCTGCGTGCCGATCCAGCCGAACTGGCGTGCGCAGGCGGTGCTCAGCAGGTACATGCCGATGTTGGTGGGCGATGTGCGGTGCGCCACCATGGACCGGGGCACGACCTGCAGGTTGTCCGGTGGCAGGTGGTTGTCCTGCGGGCCGACACAGCGCTCGAACAAGCGCCAGGTGTCGCGCGCCACGCTGTGCAGGTAGTCGTGGTCCTGCACGGAGACGCGATGGGTCCCGCCGTCGGCGCGCGGACGGCTGACAGCCCAGATCCACAGCGGGGCGCTGGCCCACAGCAGGCACAGGGCCAGCGCCATGGCGGGGTATGGGGTGTCGCACGCCATGAGGGCGCCCAGCACCAGCAGCGCCGTGGCAGCTGTCTTCCAATGCTGTCGAGCGATGGCAGACAGCGAGGTGGCCGCGGCGGCATGGGCCGCGGCCGAGGTGGTCCACTGCAGCAGGTGGCGACGGCTGATTGCCATCCGGAAGGCGGTGCGGATGACGGCGTCGCTGGCCATCAGGGCCTGCTGCAGCAACTGCGATTGCAGCCAGAACCCTGCGGCCAATGCGCGTACCAGATCGATCAGTGCCAGGCGGTAGAAATGTCGTTTGGCCAAGTCGTCGCGGCTGGACGAGAAGCCGGCCAGTGCGCCGATCAGCGGCCCGGCCGAGAACGCCGCCATCACCACGGCCAGGGCAGCCCAGGGCGTGATGAGCAGGCCGGCCAGGGACATGACCAGCATGGTCAGCGACAGCGGCGCCACGAGCGATCGGCGCAGGTTGTCGACCATCTTCCAGCGGTTGATGGCGCGCAGCTGGTAGTGCCCTGGTCCGCCAGGCCGCGAGCACAGGAATGGCAGCAGTTGCCAGTCGCCCCGGGTCCAGCGGTGCACACGCGATGCGGCCACATCGGCATGGAAGGGCGCATCCTCGATCAGGGTGATCTCGGACACGGCGGCGCAGCGCACCAGCGAGCCTTCGAGAAGGTCGTGGCTGAGAACGGTCTCGCAAGGCAGGCGGCCGGACAGGACCGCGTGCAGGGCCTGCACATCGAGCAGGCCCTTGCCGGTGAAGGTGCCTTCTGCGAACAGGTCCTGGTAGAGGTCGGAACTGGCCGCGCTGTAGGGGTCGATGCCGCACTGACCGGCGAACAGCCAGTGGTACAGGGTCGCGTCCTGTGGCGCAGGCAGGGGGGTGAGGATGCGGGGCTGCAGGATGCCGTAGCCCGACACCACGGTGCGGGCTGCCACGTCGAGCCGTGGCCGGTTGTCCGGATGGGCCGCGATGCCGACGAGGTCGCGCAGGCGGCCCGGTGGCAGCTGTGTGTCGCTGTCCAGCGTGAGCACATGGCGTGTGCCGGGTGCGGCACGCGACAGTACACCCAGGTCCATGAACCCGCTGGACGCCGACGTTTCAGGTCCTGCGAGCAGCGCGATGAGTTGCTCGAGCTTGCCGCGCTTGCGCTCCCAGCCGATCCAGCGCCCTTCGGAGGTGCTGAAGCTGCGGGGCCGGTGCAGCAGGATGAAACGGGGGATGCCGGTGTCGGCCGACCCGGGCGTGTCGGCATGGCGCGTGTTCAGTGCGGCGATCTGCTCGGTGGCGCGCGCGAGGAGGGCCTCATCGCCGATGGCTTGCGCCGTGTCGGCATCGGCCCAGTCGGTCAGGAGGGCAAACTGGGCGTGCTTCTCGGGATTGGCCAGGTGGTGCAGGTGCAGGCGATGCGCCAGTGCGTCGATGGACGCGGTGTCTGTCAGCATCCCCGGGATCACGACCATCACCTGGTGCTCTGGCGGGATGCCCTGTGCCAGCGCCAGGCGAGGCAGGGGCGAGGGCCGCACCGATTCGCACACCAGCCGGTTGATCACCGCGATAACGGCCTCCGAGGCCGGCAGGGCCATGGCCGCCAGGCCCAGCAGGACCACCCAGGTCGGCGCACCGAAGGGGCTGCCATGCTGCATCAGCAGCCAGGCCAGCAGCCCCAGTGTGCCGGCCAGCAGCGAGGCCAGGTAGGCGGGCAGTGCCACGTGGGATCGCAGGGTTCGCCAGGCCGGGACGCGGCCGGTGGGCCGGCCCAGTGCGCGTTTCAGCGCGGGCTGGCCTGCGCCGGTCAGCCAGTGGCTGGCCACTCCCCGTGCGCCACGGGCCGAGGGATCGCCGGCGTCATGGGCGGACTGCATCAGCTGCAGCAGCGCCGTGGCCACCGACCGTTCGCTCAAGCCCAGCCGGCGGGCCATCCGTTCGATGCCGTGCAGGGTCTGGTCCCGCGTGGTGGGGTGTTCGGCTTCGAACAGTGGCGAGGCCAGCATCTGGCGTATCAGCGTGCTGGCGCGGGCCACGATGTCGGGCCAGTCGGCGTCGTCGATGGACCGCAGCGACGAGACCGCATTGCCGATGCTCAGGTTGTCGGCGGCTTCGTCCGCGCTGCGCTGAGCCCATGCCGCGGCCGGGTCGGGCAAGGCAGCCCGCAGCCAGTTGGCCACGCGCAGCGCATGCGGCCCGCAGTCCTTGAGCCGATGCGCCATCTGGGCCAGGAACACCTGCTCGACGCCCCTTTGCCGCAGGAAGCCGAGCAACTCGTCCAGCGCATGCAGGGTGCAGGATTCCAGCTCGTCGCAGCACAGGTCGGCCAGCGCCTGCACGGCCCGGTGGGTGGCCAGGCGTTCGGCCAGGCGGCGCAGGTTCTCGATCAGCACCACGCGCAATGTGGTGGGCAGGGCCCATATCTCACCCAGGTTCAGCTCGCAGCTGTCCTGGTAGGCGGACAGGAAGCCGACCAGGAGGTCTTCATCGAAACCGCCATCGGTGTGGGCTGTGAACGCCCAGGCCACACCATAGATGCGAGGCAAGCCCGCCAGGGGTGGGTCCACCAGTGCGGGCAGGGCGCGGAAATAGCTCCGCGGCAGCCCTTCGTGGATCTTCTTGAACTGCGCCTCGATCAGGTGGAAGTTGTCCAGCAGCCATTCGGCCGCCGGGCTGGTGTCGCCGTCCGTGCTGGCCTGGATGCCGATGTACCGGTGGGCCTGCCTGAGCGCGCGGATGTTGCTTTCCAGGCGTGGAAAGAAGAAGCCGATGCGTGGCCCGGCCACGGTGGCGCGGTGCGTCTCTCCCAGGCTTTGTCCATGCTGCGCGAAGCGCTGCATGCCAAAGATCTCGGAGCGTATCGGCGGCAGGAGCGGGTTGCCGTCCGGGTTGACGATGTGGTGCAGCGCTGTCGATGTACCGGAGATCAGTCTCAGCAGTTCCGGTCGGTCCATGCTGCCTTAGGTGGTGGCCAGTGAACAGGCCAGGACGAAAGTCGACATCACCACGATCGTGGTCATGAAGCGTGACGCGGAAAAGGCATGCATGGCCTGGGCCCCGCACCGCAGTGCGAGCAGGCGCCCGCCTAGGCCCTTGCACAGGGCCAGGTGCTCGCCCAGGCCCGACAGCTCCATCGCCGACGTGCCCGGCGGCTCGCCCAGGGCGGCGGTGCTCCAGCAAGGGCCGGCTGTGCTCGGATGATTCATGGTGCTCTCCGCCCGGGCAACCGAAGGCCGGCCGGATTGGTCAATGGGCGCCGCGACATCCGGC
This sequence comes from Aquabacterium soli, assembly GCF_003933735.1. GTDB lineage: Bacteria > Pseudomonadota > Gammaproteobacteria > Burkholderiales > Burkholderiaceae_C > Aquabacterium > Aquabacterium soli. Next base: position 167,390 of record NZ_RSED01000009.1, read on the forward strand.
TGGAAGTGTGGAGTGTGGAGCGTTCTGGTGAACCTGTCTGTGCGGTAGGCCACTTAGCGCCCCCACGAACACGAGAGCGTTTGGTGCGGTATCGAACAGACCGTGCGGTGCACCGTCCAGATCATCCATGGTGGACGCAGCGCTTTCAGGGCGTGCGCCCTGACTTCCAAAGACTTCCAAACCAACCAACCTAGATGGAGTTCTGCATGCAAACACAACGAATCGGAGCAGGCATTGTGCTGGCCGTGGCTTGCCTGGCCGCGAATGCCGCGTCATATGACCTGTCGTTCGGGCCGTACTCGACGCAGTCTGACAAGTTCAGCAACGCGCCCTTCACGGACGTGTACAACTTCAACTTCACTGGGCCCTCAGGTGTGGCCTCCTCTTCGCTCATCGAGTACAAGCTGCTGAACTACATCGACATCGACTGGGATGACACGCTGGCATTCACCGTCTACGGTGGGTGGGATGGCTCGGGCGGCATCCTCGCTTCCTTCGGCGATCCGGGCACACCCACGGGATCCTTCGTACTTGCCGACCTGCCAGTGCCCAACCAGTTTTCGATCCTGGTCAGCGGCAAGGCCATCGGCGATGGCACCAGCGTGTTCCAGCCTGGGCTGAAGGGCTCGTATGACTTCTCCGTCGTGGCCCAGCCCGTGCCGGAGCCGAACGCCGTGCTGCTGGCCCTGGGCGCCCTGGGCGTCATCCGGGTGCTGAGCGCTCGTCGCAAGCCGGCTTGAAGGGGCGGAGGGGACAAACCCGTTGCGCATGATGGCGATGGGCTGCTGGCCACGCGGGAACGCACTCGTGATTCCTGCGGGCCAGCGTCTTGGTCACCTGGCCGGGCTCACCAGGGCCTGGCTGCCGATGCCCTGGAGAAGAGGTCGGACTCCAGGCCGTGCAGCTGCACGATCCGTGTCACGCGTGGATCCTGGGTGAGACGGCCTGCTTGCTCACGCGAGAGTTCGAGGTTCGTGTACACCCCCGGCTTGCTGCCGGCTTGCCGCAACAGCCACTCGAAGGCGATGGCGCTTGGCGGTGGGCTGCCCACATGCAGCACCATCACGGCACAACCCGCCATCAGGCTGGGCCCACAGAAGCGCGCCAGTTGATAGAGCGGCAGCACAGCGCATGGCGCGGCCACGCCGACCAGCACGCCCATCGGAGCCTGTTCGGCCCAGGCCTTGCCCAGAGCGCCGGGCAGGCTCTGGAGCGCCTGCATCCGCTCGGCGTGCATGGCATGGTCGTCCAGCGTGTGCACGCTGAGCATCACCTCCTCATGGGCCTGCGCCATGAGTGTTTCTCGTTCCAGGACGATCAGCTGGGCGAAGCCCTCGGCCTGACCGCGAAGCAGGTGCGCGGCCTGGCTCACCACGCCAGCGCGGCCGGTGCAGCCGATGCGGCGCCAGTGCTCCAAGCTGGACGAGGCCGCCTGGAGCTGCGATTCCAGCCCCTGGGCCCAAGCATGAAGTGGGCTCTCCATGGGACTGTGTTCGGGAGACTTGGCGCTCTGCTGGTTCATGGGTGAGGCCTCCGTCCGCGCCATGACGGCGCACCTTGCTCATGCCTCAGCCTTGACCGTGGGGGCAGCGCTGTCTGTGCGGTGTCGCACGCAGGCTGTCGCGCTGACGCTTCAGTGCCGCCCTCAACCATGGTGTGTCCGATAGCGAACACATGCACTATGCTGAAGAGCTATGGTTCTGTGGTTGTCCAGCAGACATACCTGGAGCTGCCGATGAACGCTGTGCCTGATCCCAGACGAAACCTGCTGCTGGGCGCCTTGCCGCAAGAGCCGTGGCAACGGCTGGTGCCGCAGCTGGAATGGGTCGACATGCCCTTGGGCAAGGTGCTGTATGAGCCAGGCGGGCTTCTCAAGCATGTGTATTTCCCAGTCGACGCCATTGTTTCGTTACTGTATGTAATGGAAAACGGGGCCTCTGCAGAGATCGCCGTGGTGGGGAACGAGGGCGTGGTGGGCATCTCGCTGTTCATGGGGGGAGAGTCCACACCCAGCCGGGCGGTCGTGCAAAGCGCAGGCCATGGTTTCCGCCTGAAGGCCAGCCTGATCCAGGAAGAGTTCAACCGGGCCGGGCCCTTGATGCACCGGCTGCTGCGCTACACCCAGGCCCTGATCACCCAGATGGCGCAGACAGCCGCCTGCAACCGCCACCATTCGCTGGACCAGCAACTGTGCCGATGGCTGCTGCTGAGCCTGGACCGGCTGGAAGGCAACAGCCTGGTGATGACACAGGAGCTGATCGCCAACATGCTCGGGGTGCGCCGAGAAGGGGTGACCGAAGGGGCCATCAAACTGCAGAAGCTGGGCTTGATCCGCTACTCGCGCGGCCACATCACGGTGCTGGACCGCCAGGGGCTGGAGGGCCTGACCTGCGAATGCTATGCCGTGGTCAAGAAGGAATACGACCGCCTGCTGCTGCCTTAGGGCGTGACGGGCCGGCGCCCTTTGTGCGCTGGAAGACGGTCCGTGCTGCGGCATTCGTTCAGACTGGGCTCTCTGCCTGGAGCACCCGTTGAGCCGTCCTGACAACCACCTGATCGCCGCATTGCCGGACACCGACCGCGACCGCCTTCTGGCCTGTAGCGACGTGGTGCCGCTAGCGCTTTCACAAGTCTTGTGTGAGCGAGGCGTGCCCACGCGCCATGTCTACTTTCCCACAGAAGGCTTCATCTCCCTGGTGACCCGGATCGATGGCGATCCTGGCCTGGAGGTGGGCATGGTGGGGCGAGAGGGCATGCTGGGCATCCAGCTGGCCCTGGGCGTCGAGACCACCCCCTTGAGCGCCCTGGTGCAAGGCCCTGGCACGGCCTGGCGCATCGAGGCGCCGGCCTTTGTGCGCGAAGCGCGTCGCAGTGCGGTGCTGCGGCGCATCTTGAACCGCTACCTGTACGTGCTGATGGCGCAGTTGGCGATGTCGAGTGCCTGTCAGCGCTTTCACCGCATCGGCCCGCGCCTGGCCCGGTGGCTGCTGATGAGCCAGGACCGCGCCGGCACCGATCGCTTCCATGTCACACAGGAGTTCCTGGCCTGCATGCTGGGGGTGCGGCGGGTGGGCGTCACAGCCGCTGCAACAACCTTGCAGCGCCATGGTCTGATCCATTACCGCCGTGGTGAACTCACGGTGCTCGATCGCGCGGGGCTGGAGGCCGCCTCCTGCGGGTGCTATGCGGCGGGCGAGCATGTCTACGCCCACGTGCTGTAGGCAGCGTGCGCCGCCGCACAGACGTGCGCAGACCGCTGTGGCCCGATGCCTTGGGCCCAACGCCATGAGGGCCTCGTTGATGCAGCGCCCTGCACCTGTTGATGCACCTTCAAGAGGTTCCACATGATCAAGTACGCACCGACCCAGGCTTCCAAGAACCAGCGGCTGACCCAGCAGAAGGTCGCCTTCACGTCTGAGGACTCGCTCATTCCTTGCAGGGTGGCCTTGTCGACACCTGCCACGGTGGAGTCCGGTGCGGGCGCGGAGGCACCCAAGACGCCGCCTTCTGCGCCCAACAAGCCTCCCAATCCGGGCAAGAAGGGACGCTGAGCGTCTGGGAAGTATGTGCGGCAGCGCACAGACGTCTGTGCCTGTCATGCGCATCGTGTTCATCAGGAAGGGTAGACCCGCATGGTCGATGGTCCTTTCCCCACCGGAGAACGCGCCCATGAATCCCCATCCCCCGACACCCCTCGGCATCACCCATCTATCGTTCCGGGAAGAAGAGGCGTCACCCGCCTCCGTGTATCCCCGCGCGCAGGATCGCCGCCGCAATCCCGGCATCCACCTGGTGGGCGGGCGCGCGGTGGGCGCGGAGCGCTCGGCGGCGGTGGTGATGGCGCGGCAGGTCATGCGCAGCATCGACAGGTGTTCCAGCGCCTTGATGGCCCTGGCGGCGGACCTGACCCCCTCTAAGCTGCCGGTCCTTGTCAAGCTGGCCAAGGCCCGTGCCGGCGCCAGCACCGCCGACGTGAGCCTGGCGTCCCGCCTGCTGGATCTGCAGCAGATGGCCACGCTGCTGGACAAGGAGATGGCGGCGCGCCACCGCCTCGAAGCAGAGTTGCACGAGGCTGGCGCCTTGTTGCAGCGGATGCGCACGGAGCTGGTCCACATCCAGACCCATGCGGAGCGGACCGAGCAGCTGGCCTACCAGGACGCCTTGACCGGCCTGCCCAATCGGGCCTCGTTCGAGATCCACTCCCGGCGTGCGCTGTCTCAACACGCGCCTGATTCGCGCGCCTTCGGCCTGATGTACATCGACCTGGATGGGTTCAAGACCGTGAACGACACGCACGGGCATGGTGTTGGCGACGAGCTGCTCAAGGTCATCGGTTCACGCCTGGCCCATGCCGTGCGGGCGGACGATTCCGTCAGCCGCCACGGCGGCGATGAGTTCCTCTGCCTGCTGGTGGACGTGCAGGACGAAGCCCAGATGTCGGCCATCGCCGGCAAGCTGTTCGACACGGTGGCCGCACCGTGCCAGCTCCGATCACTGTCATTGAACGTCACCCCCAGCATCGGCATTGCGCTGTACCCCAGGGACGGCACCACCATCGACACACTGCTCGAGCACGCGGACAGCGCGATGTTCTGGGCCAAGAAGCACCACCTGCGCCATGCCTTCTACCGGCAGGTCCCTGCGGGTGACAAGCCCAGGCCGCTGGGCGGCGTGTCCGGCCTGGCCCAGCCAGACCTTCATCCCTGGCCGGCCCTGGATGGTGCTGCATCGGGCCTCCACGCCTGGACACCCAGGCCTTGAGGCCATCTGGGCACGCCCTCAGGCGAGGCCTTGTGGGGGGTCGGTGAGCACCAGCAGGAAGCGCTCGCCAGCCGGATCACGGCTTGCCAAGGCCTGGATTGCGCGAGGCTGACCACCCCGAACAGCGAACGCCAAGGCGCACGATGCGGTCTGCTGGCCCTTGCCCACCCGCGCGATCAGCGTGTGAAGCCCCTGGCCACTGCGCTCATCGAGAACGCTGTCGAGCGGGCGGCCCAGCAAGTCTGCCTGTTCCAGGCCCAGCAGCTTGGCGCCCATCAGGTTCAGCTCGTGCACCACCGTCTCGGCGTCGATGGTGAAGTAGCCGACCGGCGCGCAGTCATAGAGCGCTGTCTGGCGGTTCAGTGCCTGCTCCAGTTCGGCACGCGAGCCGCGCAGCTCCTCATCCTGGAGTTCGAGTTCGATCTGGTGTACCTGAAGCTCGTGCAGCAGGGCGAGTGCATCCTGCGCCGTGGAGGGTGAGGATGCCAGTTGGAAGAGCACCCCCAGCGCTTCCGAGGCACTGGCCCGTGTGATGTCCAGGTCCGGGCCCTTGAGGCGCGCGGTGGCGCGCAGCCTCAGGTCCAGCTGTTTGTCCGGCAACCCGATCTGGCTTGGCAGACGGAAGTCCTTTTACCCAGCGATGCTGCGCACCTCCGACTCTAAGCCTTGCGCAGGCGCGATTCCAGTTCTTTCGCTGCGGTGATGTCGACGAATGTGATCACCACCCCCTGAATGACATTGGCCAGGGTGCGGTACGGCATGATCCGAACGGAGTACCAATGGCCATCGGTGGTCGGGATCTGCTTCTCCGAGATGGCCAGCGTGCGCAGTGTCTCTTTTGCATCGACGTGCAGATCCGGGTAGATCAGGGTGCTGGCCAGCTCGCTCAGCGGGCGCCCCGTGTCGCTGTCACGCAGGTGGATGATGCGCGTGATCTGCTCGGTGAAGCGCCGCACGTTCAGCGTGCTGTCCAGGAAGAGCGTGGCGATGTCCGTGCTGTTGAGCAGGTTCTGCATGTCGCTGTGGGCCAATGCGAGGTCTTCTAGCTTCAAGTTCAGTTCGGCGTTGATCGTCTGCAGCTCTTCGTTCATCGACTGGCCCTCTTCCTTGGAGGTCGTCAGCTCTTCATTGGCTGACTGCAGTTCTTCGTTGGTGGACTGGAGCTCTTCGTTGGCGGCCTGCAGTTCTTCTTCGGAAGCGCGCATCTCCTGGCGCAGCGCGCGGATCTCCTCGTTCGCACGGGCCAGCTCATCGATCACTTGGGGATCGACGGGGCCGGCGGCCCGGCGGCGCCTGGCCGGACCACCAGGTGCTGTGGCGACCTCCCGGAAGATGACCATCACCATGCCTGCCAGCGCATGCGGCTCTTCGATGCGCCGGACCGTCAGGTCCAGGGTGGCGGGGGTGTCGCTTTCGAGCGCCAGCCCGCGCACGTCGATGGGGCCGCTGGTCTGCAGGGCCTGCCGCAGCGCCGCGCCCAGCTGCGTCCGGATGCCGGGGCGTGCCATGACATGGATGTTCCAGTTGGCCTTGCCGGCGGCGGGCTCCAGGTACTTGCCGGTGCGCCCGCTGATGTAGACGATGTCGCCCAGTTCATTGACCATCACGGCAGGGGGTGAGAACTCCTGCAGCAGCACCTGGTCGGCGAGCACTTGAAGGTTGGCGGGTGGGGGCGTCTGTGGGTGCACGAGCGACTCCTGTGCGATGGGACGCGATGGCAAACGTCGGTTGATGGGAAAGGCCACCGAACGGATGTGAGTGGCATGGTTGCCGCGTCTGTAGAGCCTGGACTTGGCCCCCAGTGGCACGAACAGCGATGCCGCACGCCCCACGGTCTCCGAGCCGCCCAGCAGCAAGGTGCCGCCTGGGCACAGGCTGTAATGGAACAGCGGAATCAGCCGACGCTGGAGCGCGGCATTGAAGTAGATGAGCAGGTTGCGGCAGGACAGCAGGTGGATCTTCGTGAACGGTGGATCGATGATCACGTCATGCTGTGCGAACAGCACCATTTCGCGGATCTCCTTGCTGATCACGACCCCATCGCCCTGCGGGCTGAAATGGTGCGCGAATCGCTCGGGCGTCATGTCGGCGGCCACCTTGGTGGAATACTGCCCCCGGCGCGCCGCGGCGATGGCGTCGGCACTCAGGTCGGTGGCGAAGATGTTCAACGTGCGGGTGGCCTGCACCCCCAGCTCCTGGGCCACCTCCCTGAACAGCATGGCCAATGAATAGGCCTCTTCGCCCGTGGAGCAGCCCACCACCCAGGCACGCAGCGGCGTGCCTTCGTCCGTGCTGGCCAGCAAGGCGGGCAGCACCTTGTCCTTGAGCTCCTGCCAGACCAGGGGGTCCCGGAAGAAGGACGTCACGCCGATCAGCATTTCCTTGAACAGCAGGTCCAGCTCCTGGGGGTTCTGGCGCAGGAAGTCCGCGTAATGCCCCATCGAGGCCAGGCCATGCACGGTGAGTCGCCTTTCGATCCGACGGGTCACGGTGCTGGTCTTGTAGGGTGACAGATCGTGCTTGCTGCGCTCGCGCAGCAGGTCGAGGATGTCCGTCAGGCCTTGTGCACGCTCCGCGTCGGAAGCCGGCGAAGCCTGGCCGACTGCGTTGCGCGCGCGGGTGGCTGTCAGGATGTGCCCAGGCATGTCCGCGGGCCGCGCGACGATGTCGGCGGCCTGTGCGCCGATGGCGCTGCGCGGCATCGCATCGAACTGCGCCGACTCGGGCTGCTGCGCCAGCGTCAGGCCGCCCTGCGCCTTGATGGCCTGCAAGCCCAGGGTGCCGTCCGAGCCCATGCCCGACAGCACCACGCCGATCGCCTGTGCCCCCTGGTCCCGGGCCAGCGAGCCCAGGAGTACGTCGATCGGCAGGCGCATGCCTCGCGGGCGTGCCGGCGGCGCCAGGTGCAGAACGCCCCTGGCCACGGTGAGTTCATTGTTCGGCGGGATCACGTACACGACATCGGGCTCGATCGGCATGGACTGTGCCGCCTCGACGACCGGCATCGAGGTTGTCCGCTGGAGCAGCTCGGCCAGCAATGCTTTGTGAGTGGGGTCCATGTGCTGAACCACCACATAGGCCAGGCCGCTGCTGGCCGGCACTTGAGCAAGGAACTGCTCCAGCGCATCCAACCCGCCTGCGGAGGCACCCAGACCGACGATGCGGGGCGTGGTCGGCGCATCGGCGCGGTGCTCGGTGGGTGGATGAGGATGCATGCCCGAGTATCGGTCCCTGTGGCGGCCAAATACGCGTTTTCAGCCAAAGGCGTGAGTAGGTTGGTGGGTGCCGGATTGACGCAGGCAAAATGCGGCTTTTGGCGAACTCCACGAACCGCGACATGCCTTTCCAAGCCGCCATCATCGACCTCGACGGCACCATGGTCGACACCCTCGGTGATTTCGTCGTGGTGCTGCACCACACCCTGGCCGACCTGAACTGCCACGAGGTCGAGATCGCCCGCGTGGGCCGCGACTTCATCGAGCACACCGTGGGCAAAGGCACCGAGGATCTGCTGCGCAGATCCCTGGCCCACGCCTGGGGCCTGCCCGACGACGATGCAGAAGTGCTGGCCCAGCTGCCGCAAGCCCTGGCGCGCTACAAGCACCACTATGGGCGCATCAACGGCCAGCACGCCGAGGTCTACGCCGGTGTGGCCACCGGCCTGGCCCGCCTGGGCGAGCTGGGTGTGCCCCTGGCCTGCCTGACCAACAAGCCCACGGCCTTTGCCGAGCAACTGCTCACCCTCAAGGGGCTGCGGGGGCACTTCCGCCATGTGTTCGGCGGCGATGCCTTCGAGCGCAAGAAGCCCGACCCGCTGCCCCTGCTCAAGACCTGCGAGGCCCTGGGCACCGATCCTGCCCGCACCTTGATGGTGGGCGATTCGAGCAACGATGCCCGGGCGGCACGCGCGGCCGGCTGCCCCGTGGTGCTGGTGCGCTATGGCTACAACCATGGCGAGCCGATCGAAGAGGTGCCGGCGCTGGCCTACCTGGACCGGCTCGATGCGCTGGACTGGGCCACGCTCAACGAGGCGAGCGGCCCGGCTGTTTGACGCTCACTCCAGGGCGTCGAGCAGCGGCGGTGCCTTGTAATCCAGCAGCGCGTCCTTCAGATCCTGGGTGGTTGGCGCCTTGCCGATCCACACGCGCAGCACGGCGCTGAAAAACTCCGACATCTGGATGGGCAGCCCCGAGGGCTGGCCATTGACGAAGAACACGGTGCCGCGCTGCGGCACGTATTCGATGGCGATGGTGTCGCCCGGCACCATGCGTTTCATGTGCGAGAAGATGCGGCCCATCTCCACCGCGGCGGGGATCAGCTGGCGGAACTCTTCACGCGTGCTGTTGGCCTCCAGGCCGCGCGCGATCAGCTTGCCCAGCTCGTCCACGCGCATGGGCACCAGCATCACGAAGCGCAGCTGTTTGGGGCCTGGGGACTTGATCACCTCGTCGGCGTTGGAGGTCTTCTTGGGCACGTACAGGCCCACGGTGTAGACCTTCTGCAAGGCCTTGTAGCTCAGGCCCGAGCCGTTGAGCTGCAGGGTCTGGCCCTCCACCTTGATGGTGGGCTCGTAGCGCACGCCGGCGATCTCGGTGTTGACCGCCCAGGCGGGCGATGCCAGGCAGGCCAGGGCCAGGCTCAGGCCCGCCGCCCTGGTCGCCCAAAAAGACCGGGCGGCGCCCGTCGCGCGTCCCTGGCGTGCATTCGAACAGTTCATGCGGCGATGTTACTCCCGCGTGTCAGGGGCGGCACCCCAGGGTCTGCCCCAGAACCAGGGGTGCCTGCTACACTCATTCGCATGTTCATGCCGCGCCGATGGATCAAAGAAGCCAGCCAAGGTCTCCATGACCGGGGAGCCTGGCCCTGGCGTGGCTGCGCCCTGGTCCGCACCCCGGCCGGCCACTGAGCCCTTGCCCCCACGCCGCGCACGCGAGCGTGCCTCGGCCCACCGCCTGCCTGTCGATCCCGAGCCGCCACACCGGCGCTCGCCCCTTCGCGCAGAAAGCTGAACGAGCATGATTTCCCAAGACGATTTCAACACCCTGGCCGCCCAGGGCCACAACCGCATCCCGCTGGTCGCCCAGGCCCTGGCCGATCTGGACACGCCGCTGTCGCTGTACCTCAAGCTCACGCGCGGCCAGCGCAACAGCTTCCTGCTCGAATCCGTGGTGGGTGGCGAGCGCTTCGGGCGCTACTCCTTCGTCGGCCTGCCTGCGCGCACCCTGCTGCGCGCCACCGGACCGCATGTCGAGGTGCTGACCGATGACGAGGTCGTCGAGACCTTCGACGGCAACCCGCTGGATTTCATCGCCCAGTACCAGCAGCGCTTCAAGGTGGCCGTGCCCCAGGGCCTGCCGCGCTTCATCGGCGGGCTGGCCGGCTACTTCGGCTACGACACCGTGCGCTTCATCGAGCCGCGCCTGGCCGGCACCACCAAGCCGCAGGGCATCGGCACGCCGGACATCCTGCTGCTGCAGTGCGAAGAGCTGGCTGTCATCGACAACCTGGCCGATCGCCTGTACCTGATCGTTTATGCCGACCCGTCGGTGCCGGGCGCGTATGGCCAGGCGCGTGCGCGCCTGACCGCGCTGCAGGCCCAGCTCAACGAGACCGTGGCCGTGCCGCCCATCGGCGCCGGCCCGGCCTACCCGGTCGAGCGCCACTTCGCCAAGGAAGATTTCGAGGCCGCCGTGCTGCGCGCCAAGGAATACATCGCCGCGGGCGACTGCATGCAGATCGTGATCGGGCAGCGCCTGCAGAAGCGCTACACCGCCTCGCCCCTCAGCTTGTACCGCGCGTTGCGCTCGCTCAACCCCAGCCCCTACATGTACTACTACGACATGGGGGACCACCAGATCGTCGGCTCATCGCCCGAGATCCTGGTGCGCCAGGAGCACGCCGCCGAAGGCCAGACCGTCACGATCCGCCCGATCGCCGGCACGCGCCCCCGCGGCGCCACGCCCGAGGCCGATCGGACCAACGAGACCGAACTGCTGGCCGACCCCAAGGAGCGCGCCGAGCACGTGATGCTGATCGACCTGGCGCGCAACGACATCGGCCGCATCGCCCAGACGGGCACGGTCAAGGTGACGGAGGCCTTCGGCATCGAGCGTTATTCGCACGTCATGCACATCGTCAGCAACGTCGAGGGGCGCTTGAAAGAGGGCCTGTCGGGCCTGGACGTGCTGCGGGCCAGCTTCCCGGCGGGCACACTCAGCGGCGCGCCCAAGATCCGCGCCATGGAGATCATCGATGAGCTCGAGCCCGTGCAGCGGGGCATCTATGGCGGCGCCGTGGGCTACCTGAGCTTCGCGGGCGACATGGACGTGGCCATTGCCATCCGCACCGGCGTCATCAAGGACCAGACGCTGTACGTGCAGGCCGGTGCCGGTGTGGTGGCCGATTCGGTGCCCGAGCTGGAATGGAAGGAAACCGAGGCCAAGGCGCGTGCCGTCGTCCGGGCGGCGGAACTGGTCGAGCAGGGGCTCTGAACCGGGCGTCCTGCGCAAGCCTTGCGCGCCCGAAAAACCATATCAGGGTAAGCCAGGGGGTCGGGTCATCCCGGGATGACCGATAAAGTCGGTTACACCCTTTTTGGCCTCTCTCCAGCAGTGCAGCGACCCCTATCGTGATCTACACCCTCGCGGTCTACACGGCGGTGACCCTGGTCACGGGTGTTGCCCTCCTGCTGGTCTGGCGCAACGACCGCTCCCAGGCCTTCACCCGGCTGCTGGGGCTGTCGCACCTGGCGCTGGCCTTCAACCCGCTGGCCTACCTGGCCTGGAAGCACCCCGACCCTATCCTGCACGCGGTCGGGCAGGTGGTGATGATCGGCCTGGGCACCGGCTACATCGTGATGCTGATCATGGGCGGGGCGCACCTGTCGCACCGCAAGATCGCGCCGCGAACCTGCTGGATGCTGGTCGCCGGGTTTGGTCTGTTCTATGGGGTGATCACCCAGGCCCTCAGCTCCGCCCACGGACAGATGGCCCTGGCCACCTGCAACACCCTGGTCGGGCTGATCCTGATCTGGTGGTTGCGCCGCCAGCCGCTCAGCGAGGTCCTGAGCGGTGTGTTCATCACCCTGTGCGGGCTGGATCAGTTCACCTATGTGATGCTGGGCGAGGCCGGCGTGGAGCTGCAGACCGCCCTGGCCTCGGTGCTGCGCGTGATGCTCTGCCTCACGCTGATCTACGCAGCCTTCGAGCGCTCGGTCAAGCAGATCCGTGGCCTGGACCAGCGCTTCCAGGAGCTGGTGGACCGCTCTCACCAGGGGGTCACCGTCATGCGCAATGGCAAGGTGGTCTATGCCAACCCGGCCTTCCTGCGCATCTATGGCCTGAGCGACCCGGAGCAGGCGCGCCAGGCCCTGCTCAACCCCTGGCTGGACGCCACGGTGCCCGAGGCCGACCGCGCCGCCGTGGTCGAGCGCACGCGCCGCATCATCCTGGGCCATGTGTCGCAAGAGAGTTGGGAAGGTGAGCGGGTCTCGCTCGATGGCCGCCGGCTGCAGCTGCGCTTTTCGGCCTGGCAGGTGGAGTGGGATGGCCAGCCTGCGATGCAGATGGTGGTCACCGACGACACCGAACGCCACGATGCCATGCGCGCCCTGCTGCGCCGCGCCACCCGCGATGACCTGACGGGCCTGCCCAACCGCAGCGCGCTGCTGCAGCGCCTGCGCGAGCTGTTCGCCGATGGCGAGCTGTCGGGCTTCGTGCTGGTGTCGCTGGATGTGGACCGCTTCAAGCTCTTCAACGATGCCCACGGCCACCGCGTGGGCGACCAGGTGCTGCAGGGCCTGGCGCAGGCGCTCAGCCACAACCTGCATGGCCATGCCGAGGTGATGCGCCTGGGCGAGGACGAGTTCGCGCTGCTGGCCGTGGCCTCGGATGGCCCCGCCACGGCCGAGCGCCTGACCCGCACCGTGCGCGAGGTGCTGGCGCAGCCGCTGGTGCTGCCGGAGCACCAGTTCTTCCTGGACGTGTCCATGGGCGTGGCGGTGCACCCCTCGCAGGCGCATGGCCCGGAGGGCCTGCTGCAGGCGGCCAACGCGGCCATGCACGAGGCCAAGCGCCTGCCCGGCACCTCGGTGCACTACGCACAAGAGCACACCCCGAACGGCATGGGCGCCTTGCTCACCGCCGAGCAGGCCCTGCGCGCCGGCCTCAAGAACGAAGAGTTCACCCTGCTCTACCAGCCCAAGGTGGACGCGCGCGACCACCGCCTGGTCGGCTTCGAGGCCCTGGTGCGCTGGGACCGCCCGGGCCAGGGCCGCATCAGCCCGCTGGATTTCATCCCCGCGGCCGAGCGCACCGGCCTGATCGTGCCCCTGGGCGCGCTGATCCTCACCCAGGCCTGCCGGCAGATCGCCCAGTGGCGGGCTGATGGCGGCGCGGTGGTGCCGGTGGCCGTGAACGTGTCTCCGCTGCAGCTGCTCGATGCCGGTTTCCCGACCGCCGTGATGCGCACCCTGGCCGAGTTCGACGTGCCGCCCGCCCTGCTCACGCTGGAGATCACCGAAAGCGCGGCCGTGACCCACATGGCCCAGGCGCGCGACCAGATCGGCCAGCTGCGCCAGCAGGGCGTCGAGGTGGCGCTGGACGACTTCGGCACCGGCTTCTCGTCGCTGAACATGCTGCGCGGCCTGCCGCTGAGCACCGTCAAGATCGACCGCAGCCTGATCGACCCGATGCCCGCCCCCGACGCGGCCGCCGTGGTCAAGTCCATCTGCGACCTGGCCGGGGTGCTGAGCCTGGAGGTGGTGGCCGAAGGCGTGGAAACCACCGAGCACGCTGCTGCCGCGCTCGCTGCGGGCTGCAACGTGCTGCAGGGCTACTACTTTGCCAAGCCGCTGGATGTGCCGGCGGCCTCCGACTGGCTGCAGGGCCGGCGCTGAGCGCTCAGCGCTTTGCCGGCATCAGCCGCGCACGCAGCCAGGCCTGGGCCGGCACCTCGATGGCCCGGTACACGATGGCGGCCAGGGCGAACACCACCGCCACGTAGCCCAGCAGCCACCACGGGCTGCCCAGCGGCAGCCGTTCTGCCAGGGGCTGGCCCACCGCCGTGGCCAGGGCCAGTTGCAGCGGAAAGTGCAGCAGGTAGCTGGCATAGGTGGTGTTGCCCAGCAGGCTGATCCAGCGGGCTGTTCGCGCCGAGCGTGGGTGCACCCAGGCCAGCAGCAACAAGGCCGCGGCCGGTGTCAGCAGGGCCACGTAGATCATCGGACGCAAGGCATCCAGGGCCGCCAGGGCGGTGCCCGCCAATGCCGCCAGGGCGGCGGCGCCCAGCGCCGCGCCGCGCCACCGGGCTGCCAGCGAGGGCAGGGCCTGGTGCACGCGCTGCGTCAGCCCGCCCAGGTAGAAGAAGAACACGCACAGCACCACCGGGTGCGTTGTCAGCTTGAAGGCATAGAGGCCGCCGGTGAGCGCGATCACCGCCGCGGCATGCCACCACCGCGTCAGCCCCAGCCGGCTCAGGGCGAAGAACAGGGCATAGGCCAGGATTTCGATCGAGATGCTCCAGATGGGGCCGTTGAAGGACCAGTCCCCTTGCCCGCCCCAGTCGCTGACCATGAACAGCTGCAGCACGAAGTGCTTTGCATCGTTGTGGCCATAGACGTAGTCCGCACCCGCCTGCTGGCGGTACAGGGCCAGCAGGGCGGCCACCGCCAGCAGCGTCAGCAGGTGCAGCGGGTACAGCCGTGAAAAGCGCAGCACCGCGAAGCGCCATCCGCCCACGCGCGCCTGGGAGATCGGTGCGGCGTACTTCCAGAAGAAGATGAAGCCCGACAGGCACCAGAAGGCCTGCACGCCCAGGAAGCCATGGTGGTACAGCGGCTGCAGCCATTCGAACCAGGGCTGGGCCTCGCGGCTGAAGCCCACGGGCACGCCCGCCACGTAATAGAAGTGCTGGTAGTGCCACACCAGCACCGACAGGGCGCAGGCGAAGCGCATCAGCTCCAGGCCGAGCAGGGTCTTGGTGGGGGCCGCCGCGGTGCCGGGCTGGGAGGGGCTGGAGGTCATCGTTGCCATGGATCATGTCACGGCTGAAGCGTGTTCCAGCCGCACGCGCCCCCCGTGAGCAGGGGCCACGCACCGCCTGCGCAGGGTGGGGCGCGCCCATGTAGAATCACCCGCATGCAGCACCCCTCGGGCTTCAACACTCGCCTGTTCTTCGGCTGGTGGCGGTAACGCCAGCCAGACACTGCACGCCCCTGCGCGCCGCATCCCCGGCGGTCGCGACCACCACAGAGGGCTCACACCGAGGGGGGAATCATCGAGGGCCGTGCCACGCACTTGTCCCTGAACAGAATCCACGCACAGGATCGTTCCCATGCTGCTCATGATCGACCAGCCCCAAGGTCGTTTTCTGGCGTCCCATGCAGGCCCAAAATCCGGCGTTCTCCTGGGAAGCGTGGCTCTTGACGTCTCACCAAAGCCCCTCTCATCCCGGAAAAAAGCGGGTATCAAAGCGGGTATCGATTTTGAGCTGTTGCCATGGTCAAAGCACCCGTCTGACGGTACCTTGTAAGCAGCATTGCACCCACTGATCTTGACGCGCCAGGCATGGCTGCAAAGATGAATTCAGGTCGGCTCGCCTGTGCGCGCCGGGGAATTCAGCGGAGCAGTCATGCCACTTACCGACATCAAGATCCGTCAGGCTAAGGCCAGCGAAAGGCCGCTGAAGCTCTCTGATGGCAACGGCCTGTACCTGGAGGTCAAGCCCAACGGCTCGAAGCTCTGGCGCTACCGGTATCGCATCGATGGCAAAGAGAACCTGTTTGCGCTTGGCGACTACCCGACCATCACCTTGTCCGAGGCGCGCAAGGTCCGCGACGACGCTCGCGAGCTGATCAAGAAGGGGCAGCACCCTGCACATGATCGACAGAACGGGCGACGCCAGACCATCGCGAGCAATCGCGACACCTTCAAGGCCATCGCGCAGGAGTGGATCGAGAAAAAGCGTGGTGGCTGGACGCCCTACTACCTGCTGCAAATCGAGCGGGGCATGAAGACGGACATCTACCCGCGCATCGGGCGACTGCCCATCCGAGCCGTGACATCGGCAGACGTCCTGGCCATCCTGGACCGCGCGTCGAAGCGCGGCGCGGAAACCGTGGCGCTCAATTTGCGCCAGTGGTGCTCGGCGGTGTTTCGCTATGCCGTCGCAACGCTGCGCGCGGACCTTGATCCGGCAGCGCCTTTGCGTGGTGCCGTCATTCGGCCACCCGTTGAGCACAGCAAGCCGCTGTCACGAGAAGACATCGCAGACCTGCAAAAGCGACTCGCTGTGTACGGCGGGCACCGCACCACCATCATTGCCGTGCGACTCTTGCTGCTGACCTTTGTCCGCACCACTGAAGTGAGGCATGCCGAATGGGCTGACTTCCATCTGGAGGAAGCCGAGTGGCGCATTCCTGCCGAGAGGATGAAGATGCGCCGCATGCACATCGTGCCGCTGGCAAGGCAGACCATTGAGGCCTTGCGTGAATTGAAGGCCGTCACTGGTGATGGACGTTGCCTTTTCCCGAACACCCGACGCCCGCATGACGTGATGAGCGGCACCACGGTCAACCGCGCCCTTTCCATCATGGGCTTTGCTGTTGGCGAAGTCTCGGGCCACGACTTCCGAGCCACTGCCTCGACGCGCTTGCACGAGATGGGCTATCGATCTGAAATCATCGAGCTGCAATTGGCGCACACCGAGCGCAACCGCGTGAAGGCGGCCTACAACCATGCTGACTATTTGGCAGAACGGCGGCAGATGATGCAAGCCTGGGCTGATTGGTTGGACGGAGTGGTGTCGGACAAAGGTCCGTTGCTGTGAATTTCTTGCACACCATTGGCGTTCACGATGTCGTATATCCGAACCTATTCGCGTGGATTGGTTCGATCAGGGAACGTGTGGTCGAAGGCGCGTTTGGCGCAGCACCTTCAGTGACTGCTAGTCCCGTTTAGCTCATCGTGGAGTTGGGCAAAGATCTGGTCGGCGCCCCAAGCCTGCGCTGCTGTGAAGGCCACTTGTCGGCATTGCAGCGGTGTCAATGGGTCGCTGGGCTTATATGCGAGATCGTGCTCGGCTTCGCTCCAGGCGTGTTGGAAGAGCGTTTTGACCTGCAACTCGAAGAATTGCGGTGTCCTTCCTCGATCCGCACTATCGTCGAACAGATCTTCCGGGAATGCCAAGATGAAGTGCTTGCCTACATATCCGAATTCGTTGACAGAGTCTGGGATGAGCTCTCTGCTTTCGATTCGACGGAAGTAGCGATCAACCTCCTCGCTGACCACCTCCACATCTTGCTTGTAAAAAACGATGACCCGAGCGCCCACAAGATCTTGTATCTGATCGAAAGGGTGCTCGTATTTGCGCCCTCCATCAGGTTGTAATTTGTTGGCCTTTGCCAAGAACCTATCCGGGCTTTTGGCACGAGCTGAGACCCTGTCGATGCGGGGTATGTCCTTCAGCATGTCTTGTAGGTGCGAGGTGAGTCGCTCGGCCAAAGATTGCAGTATCCCGATGTGGCGAGCGCGGTAATCCGCAAGAAGTTCCGCGTCGGTCATTTCGTCTTCTTCAAGCGTTCATCAACGACTGCGCCGGTCGTGGAAAAAGTGTGCACGTCTTTGCGCTTCGTTTCTTTAAAGCATTCTTCGAATTTGTCGGCTGGAGCAGTCAGTACGGCGCCATTGTCGAGTTCGACTTGCTTGTAGGCAAGGTGACGCGAGAATTCAGCTGCATCGAACCGAAACTTCTCGTGGACAAGGCGTGCTGGACTAACCTTGGACAAAATCGCCTGCTTCGTCCGTTCAGAGAAGTGAAAGCTGTCGCAAAAATCTGCGATGGTCATCGCTTTCTTGGGGAGGTTGCCAGCCAGATGAGCCGCTGAAGTGATCTCGCTCTTGATCTCCATGGTCGTCGTGGCAGCTATGGCTGCCCGTAATGCGCTTGCCAACCGCTTTGTTCCCTGTGCGGCGGTTGTTGAGAACTCGGAGCGCAGGAAGTCGACGATCCAGTAGTCAGCGACGGCTTTGCTGCCGTGGTTAATTTGCTTGTCTACAACGTGCCCGGACCAAAGTTGGTTCGGCTTGCCGTTCGACGTATAGGTGGCCGCTTTGTACGAGAAGGCACTCTTGAGAAACACTTGCTCTACGAACTGGACGGTAAGCTTACTGGTCGATTTTTCGGCAACTACCCCCTCGTCGGCGGGGAAGCGAGAAATGACGACGCGTGTGTGGTCGGCGCCCTGGCCCATACAAATGAACAATAGCCCCATGCCGGACGTGCCAGAGGTCGCATTCTGAAGTCGGCTGGCGAGTGGCGCGGCAGTCGCCACACCAGGGGTCTCCAGCAGCGCAAGCAGCTCACTGCGGACTGCATTTTCCTGCTTGTCTCCGTCGGATGTGAACATGACGGGAACATTGCAGTCCTTGCCAGCGTTGTCGAAGATGTCTCGAAGCATCTTGCAAAGCTTGCCATCATCTAAAGGGATCTCCGTGCCGGACATGCTCGCTTCTTCGGCATGGCTCCTCTTCGGGTACGTGAGAAAGCTATATATCGCCTCGACTGCCATCGAATCCCCTTCCTGCATCTGATTTTCAAAGATGATAACTGCAACTAAAGGTAAGGCAGTGTGCGATGAGCGCAGATGGCGGGGGCATGGGTTCTCCTCGGTCGTGATGGGTGCAGGGTGCGATGCTGAACCACCTGCTGACGATGAGGAGGCCGACGATCCGAGGTAGGCGTTGACGATCTGAGGTCTCCCATGGCCCAATTTAGCTGCAATGTCTTGCCTTGCAGCCATGTCTACCGTGCGGTCCACCGCCTCGCCGCCATTGACCGGCGCAGCCGATCCCGTTGCATCCCGATATTCATCCGCAGCGTATTGGTGCCGGAGGCCATGCGGCACCACGCCCAAGGCCTTCTTGGTCACGCCGAAGCGCTCCATTACATAGCGCAGGTGACGGATCGCCTGAACCAAGGTCAGTTGTGGATCACTGATGCTGTCGCTCTGCCCAATGACCAAGCCTTGCGCCAGCTTGATGGCCTGCAGGCGTGCGTCGGTATCGATGGGCACGTAGCGCTTGCGTCCGCCCTTCGTCCCCCTGTGCGTGAAGAGGTACAGCGCGGTGTCGCAGCCTGCCTGACCAGCCTGCGCGGCAGTCAGCACGTCGGCATGGGGGCGCAGCATGCAGGCTTCCTTGAACCGCAATCCAAACGCCTGCATGAGTCGCAGCGAGGCCGCTGCATGCAGATCATGGCGTTCAACCTGCGACAGCACCTGATCAACATCCACGCCGCGCTCTCGCCAGGCTTTTGGCGAGGTCGCAATGTAGCTGCGCGTGATCAGCGCCTGGTCGTCGAAATAGGCGCTCAGTGGTTTGACCAGCTTGGGCTTGCCGATCCATCCCGCAAAGGTCGTGAGGAAGCTGTGGTACTTCTGCAGCGTGGCCGCGCCCAGCTCCCCATGCTCGGCCCGCTGGCGCCAATCGGCCATCAACAGATCAACATGCCGCCCGCTGAACGAGCGCGGATCAAGCTTGAAGCATTTGACTGGGTTGTCTCGCAGGAACGAAAAGATGCGGAAGCAAAACTGCCTGCGCTCCTCCATCGTGGCGTGCGACACGCCTTTGCCTTTCGTGGAGTGGCGCCAGTTGTGGCGCTCCAGGATCAGCGCCAGAACGTATTTCCAGCGCTGTGGCTGAAGGGGAAGCCTGTCCAGTTCAACAGGCGGCGTTTGAGTCTTGGTCATGATCAGTCCATTTCGTGCAGTCAACGGTTGAAGGGGTTGAGAGAGGCGCGTGCATCCCATCGCACGCAAGGTCAGCATTCGGTTGCGAGCAAAGCCGCAGCCAGGCCAGTCGTAAAAGTGAACGCCGTGCACACGGTGTCAGGCACACGTGGCTGCTCGCTCGGGGCGAACCGCAGATCAACCGGTCTGGCCGGAAGGCTGCGCAGCAAAGTTGCACGGGCGTCACCCGTACGGGATGCCAATCAAGGCACCCACATCGAACGCCGCCGCCAGACCGTCTGATGGCACCGAAGCCAACGCGGTGCAGGGTCTGTTCACGCCAATCCGCAAGCTGTCGGTCGGGCCGACATGACAGGGGATGCTCGAAGCAATGCGTGAGGCGGGGCGAAGGGGATCACGGGCGTCGCGAGAGCGCGCGCCGTTTGCCAGGGCCTCCAAGGGCGCAAGGCAAGCATCGTCGGTTCAAGACCGACGTGGATCCACCTTGACACGCAGGCATGCGTGCCGCAAACAAGCTGACCACCATCTTGCTGATGGCCAGTGGGGACACTTCGGACTCAAGGTCCAGCGTGACATGGCGTCACGACTCCAGGGCTTCCTTTGGCGACCGATGCGCCCGGTGTGGAAGCTACCGGCTTGACGCCATCAAAGCATGCGCTAGGCGGCACCTCAATGCAAGCGCAAAAAGTGCCGTTATCCCGCCATTACCCCTGATCGCCGATGACCTGGTCTGCGCGCCCTTGGGGTTGACAAGGCTTCGCGATACCTCTCTCTCCGAAACCGGTCTCGCCAAGCGAAATGAGCCCGATTGCAGGCAGAGCCCAATCAGACCAGCCATGCGCTTGACCCCGCCGTGGATGAGCGTGGTCCGTGCGCATTGGGGGCTGAGCCGGACTGGGTTCGAGGCCATTGATCCGGCTGATGCCGAAATCCACCCCATTCAGCGCCCTTTGCCAGTGGCTGGTTGACCCGCCTTTGCGCACCCTCATCAGCATCTGTTCTTCTTTGGGGGCTTTCATGAGCATCGTGCGCGCTATTGATGTTGGATACGGCATCACCAAGTACATCCGCCGAGTTGACGGCGACTGCATCGAATGCGGCAGCTTTCTATCGATGGCTGAGTTCTGCTCAAGCGACACCACCATGCAAGGGTTGGGTGGTCGGCGCGACACCGTCGCGGTGCCAATGGGCCCTCACTTCTACGAGGTTGGGCCAGACATTGAACTGGCCCTTGAGCCATGGCGGTCAACGTTGAAGGGCGAGGATTTCATCACCACGCCTGAGTACCTGGCCTTGATGCGCGGCGCGCTGTATTACATGAACGTCGAGGTCATCGACCTGCTCGTGGTGGGCCTGCCGGTGGCCTATTTCGCGGACAAGAAAGACAGCCTGGTCAAGCTGGCCGAGGGCGAGCACGCGGTTGGGCGGGGCCGCAAGGTTCTGGTCAAAAGGGCGCTTGCCGTGGCGCAGCCGCAAGGAGCACTGGTCACCTACGCAGCACAGCAAGGCGTGCTCGATCAAATTCAGCACCAGGACAGCCTGATCATTGACGTGGGTACCCGCACCTTTGACTGGGTGTCCACACGCGGCATGAGGCTGTTGATCCGCAAGAGCCATTCGGTTGATCGAGGCATCAACAACATGCTGCGCATCATCGCGCGCGAGATATCGCGTGACATCGGTGCGATCTACCTGCATCTGGATGCCATCGACTTGGCGCTACGCAAGGCGCGCCCACTGACCTTGTATGGCAAGCCCTATTCCATCGAGAAGTTCAAGCCTTTGGCCATGACCGTGGCTCACCAAGCCGTGGGCGCGATGCTCAGTCAAATCGGCGATACACAACGGTTTGACAACGTCGTGCTGACAGGCGGGGGCGCCCAGATATTCAAGAAGTACATCAAGGAAGCGCTCCCCCGGCACAGCTTGCTGGAGTTGGCCGAGCCCCTTTATGCGAACGTGCGCGGCTTCCAGCTTGCGGGACAGGGGCGGGTTGAGGCCGAGGCAGGACTTGATGCCGTGGCCCAGGTGGAGCAGCGGCGGTGACGCGCCGTGCCGATGAATCCGAGCTGGTGATCTACGTGGCGATTGACCAAAACAGTGCGCCGCTGCTGCATGCAGACCTGGTGCGCTTTCGCAAGGGCCCCAAACGCGTCCAGCGGCTGCGCATGCTGGCGCTACAAGGGCTCATCTTTGAAACTGGCGCACAGCCCAAGCCGCCGCGCCCGCAAGGCGGCACTTCCGCCGCTGGTGGCGTCTTCAGCGAGCCAACCGACGACTGATGTGTGCCCGGCATCGCTGATCACCGGGGTTGACTCCCCAAGCTTGCGTGTGACCGTGGTCGGGTCAATGCAAGGAGACCCGATATGCGCAAGTTTTGGTACATCACCGGCGAGCTGGCCGAGTTGCAGCGGTACATCAATGTGCCGATGCGATGGTGCGAGCAATACCCTGCCCGCGAACGGCGCGAGTTCTGGATCGCCGCCGATGATGGTCGTGACATCAAGCTCGTTGTTCACAGCCGAGTGATGCCCGTGCGCCGGGGGCACCGGGTCAATGTGTTGCTGCTGGGCGATTGGGTCGTCGGGCTGGCCAACCTGACGACGGGGCGGCAGGTGAATTTCGTGTCAGAGGATCCGCCACTGTTGCTGCGCAAGTGCGATGCACTAGCGGTGCTGGCCATCCTGGCTGGTGGTCTGGCCGCAGCGGTGGCCTGGGACGTTCGGAGCCTGTTGCTCACCGTACCAATGGTGCTGCTGTACCTACCGGTGCGTGTTTTGGGCCGTTGGCTGGCGACGTGCCGATTGCGTGGGCAGGTGAGCCATTGGCTGGCATCCGTCGTCTGGGAGCCGCGCGCCAGGGCCAACTCCCTCTTGGTATCGCCGCCTCCGAAGGCGCACAACGTCTACAAGTTCTGCCAGAAAGAACGGCGACTGGAAGACTGAGTCGAAGCTTTGCTCAAGGAGCATGGCGTCACCTGCAGCATGAGCCGTCCGAGCGAGGTGTGGGGCAACTCGGGCAGGAAGAGCTTCTTCAGTCAATGAAGACGAAGTGCATGCCAGGAAGGACTCCCGCGTCGCCTACTCGCGCAGAAGCACATCCGCGAGCGAATCCAAGCGCAGCTTGACCCTTTGCCACCCCGGCATGTGCTTATCAAGCAGAGCATAGAAGCGGGGGCTGTGGTTGTGTTCCTTTAGATGACACAGTTCGTGTAGCACCACGTAGTCCAAACACTCTCTGGAAGCTTTGACCAAATGTGGATTCAAGGTTAGCAAACCTGCAGGTGAGCAGCTACCCCACTGACTGCGCATATTTAGCAACCGAATGGGCGGAACGCCCTTCAACCAAGCCAGTGAATGAGCCATGGCTGTGACCCGCTCCTGAAACACCACGCGCGAACGCTGGCGATACCAACCTTGAAGCCCCGCTTGTACCAGCCCGACGTCATCCTGAGGCACAACCACTTCAATGTGCCCACCCCGCAGTCGAACCGCAGTGGGTGCGTTAGGCACCAACGAGACCTTCAGGCGGTAGCGCCGCCCCAGGTAGTGCAGCGACTCGCCACTGACGTACTCACGAGGCAGAACGTGGCGCAATCGCTCCTTTGCTGCGGCGACATGCCCAAAAATCCATCGCACCCTGGCTCCGACCGCTTGATGAATGTCTTGTTCAGAGGCGCTTTCAGGCGCATCAACCAGAACACGGCCATCGGGCTCTACATGGATGGCCACTTTGCGGATGACACGTCCAGGTTGAATGCGAACTTCATAAGGCAAGACATGTTCGCCGTAGTGAAGACTAGCCCGCATGGCGACTCAGCCCGACCCGCGTGATGTGAATCACTTGTTCAATGACCTGTTTGGCGTTGTCCAAGCCCATGACGGCAAACAACTTGGGCAACAGGCCCTTGCGAATGGCCGCTTCAATGTTCTGAGGGTTCAGCGAGTTTTCCGCAACGGCATCGCTCACCACCTTGTCGATCTCGAAGGCCAATGGCACCTGAGCATCAGCCGTATCGTTCAGCACCATTTTCATCACGCCGAAGTAGGCCTTGGCATGGCCGTTTTCACCGAAGGCATCTGGAACGCCCGGCGTCGCGCGCGCCTGCAAAGTCTGCTCGAAATCCTTGAACAAGGCATACTGCTTGAGGGGGTGGTCAAACATCGCCTCGGCATCGGCGATGGCTTGCTTGAGCAGATCAGCGAACACCTTCTGTGCATACGGATCATCGGCAAGGTCCTGTTCAATGGTCTTGCGCAGACGGGTCTTGATCATGTCCGTCTCATTGCGTGTCTTCTCTTCTGTCCAATCTTCAGGCTGCTCTGGCTTGCCGAGCTCATGCACCAGGTAGACCCCCTCTGGCTCTCGCACTTCTTTGCCGATGACCTGCTTGTCTACCAGCTTGCGGATCTGCTCTTCGTAGACGCTGTAGTCCACCGTTTCCATCGCATCACGCCGTGCAGTCTTGCGTAGCTCAGAGAAGAACCGAAGGTCTTCCTTGTACCGGGTGATCTGTTCTTCAGAAAAGCTGTGGTCCTCAAAGAAGCTGCGCGACGACAGCGCCGTTTGCAGACACAAGCCGAACTCGGTCAAAGCGGCGTAGAAGTCTTCGCGTAGTTTTTGCCGCTCGTCGTACTCCTGGCCGTCCACACCCGTCACGTACCTGGGGGTCAGCACCTGACGGTACTGCTCAGTGTCTTTGCGGTTGACCACGCCCTTGAAGAAGGACCACAGCTTGTCACTTAAGCCTGGCAAGCGCTTGTACTCGGTGCTGAACTGCCGGTACAGGCCATCAAGGTCGGCCATGTCGAAGCCACCTTGCGTTTTCGCTTCCAGGTCTTGATAGGCGCGCACTGCCGTGTCCAGCTCCTTCAATATGCCCCGGTAGTCCACCAGCACGCCATAGCGTTTGGCATCGTGCAGCCGGTTCACGCGCGCAACGGCCTGGATGAGGTTATGCCCCTTCAACGGCTTGTCGATGTAGAGCACGGTGTTTCGGGGCTCATCAAAGCCAGTGAGCAACCGGTCCACCACGATCAGCAGATCGGGGCTGCCGTCACTTCCAAAGTCTTGCAATGCATGGCGCTCATAGCTTTCAGCATCCAAGCCTTTGTCGATGATGTTTTGCTTCCACCACTTTTGCACTTCAGGCAGCTGGTCTTCGTCGACCTCATCATTGCCCTCACGCGTGTCTGGGGGAGAGATCACCACCACGCTGCTCACCAGGCCTGTCTCGTCCAGGGCCTTCTTGTATCGGATGGCATCCAGCTTGCGCTCGGTGGCTACTTGGCCTTTGAGGCCCATGCCCAGTTTCTTGATGTTCTCGTTGAAGTGGGTGGCAATGTCCCAGGCGATCAGTTCAATGCGGTTGCTCGCTCCGTAGATGGCACCCTTCTTGGCAAATTTTTGCTTGAGGTCGGTGCGTTGCGCATCCGCAAGGCCTGCCGTGATCTTGTCGAACCAGCGATTGACGGCCTCTTCATTGATGGTGAGCTCGGGGATCCGCTCTTCATATAGCAACGGCGCCACGGTCTCGTCTTCCACCGCGCGCTGCATTGTGTAAGCGTGAACGATGGGGCCAAACTTGTTAGCAGTCTTCTCGTCTTTGAGCAAAGGCGTGCCTGTGAAGGCGACGTAGGCCGCTTTGGGCAAGGCCTGCTTCATCCGCTCGTGGGTTTCGCCGCCATGGCTGCGATGGCCTTCGTCCACCAAGACGATCAAGTTGGGTGAATCATTGCGGCAGTCAGGCAGCTTGGCCGCCGTATTGAACTTGTGGACCAAGGTGAAGATGATTCGGTCGTTGCTGTGGCCAATGCGCTTGGCCAGCTCACGGCCCGAAAGCACCTTGCTGCGTTCGCCTTCTTTCTTGGTACCTACTGCAGAGCCAAAGGCGCCACCGGACATGAAGTTTTTGGCCAGTTGCGATTCCAAGTCGATGCGGTCGGTCACGACCACCACACGGCATTCCTGCAAGCCCTCGTTCAGCAGCAATGCTTTGGTCAGCAACACCATGGTGAAGCTTTTGCCGGAGCCCGTGGTGTGCCAGACCACCCCCCCCTCACGACTGCCATCAGGCTTGAACGTGTTGAGCCGAGCCAGCAATGCCCGAATGCCGAAGTACTGCTGGTAGCGCGCAACCACCTTGCCGACCTTGCGGTCGAACAGCACGTAACCACGCAGGAAGTCCAGCAGGCGCTCTGGATTGAGCAAACTCACTAGCAGCTTGTCCTGGTCTGTCGGCAGCATGGGCTGGGACCATAGGGATTCAAAGTAAGTACGCATCTGCGCAGGCTTTCCTTCGAAAAGTGCCGTGTGCGTCTCTGGCGTCAGTTGCTTGTTCTTTAATTGGCTGAAGTGAGCTTCATCGAACTGCTCTTCTCGCCAGCGTGCCCAGAATTTGGCGGCGGTGTGTGTTGTGCCATAGCGCCCATCGAGCTGGCTGATGGATAGAAGCAGTTGGGCATTTGCATACAGGCTGGGGATTTCATCGGAGCGCTGGTTACGCAGGTGCTGGCTGATGCCCTCGGTCACCATCGCTTTGTCGGCACGGCTCGACTCGGGGCGCTTGGCCTCGATCACCACCAGGGGGATGCCATTGACATAGCCCACCACATCCGGTCTTCGGGTATGCGTGCCTTGGGTGGAGAGCACCTCCAGCTCTTCAGTCACGTCCCAGAGATTGGCCTCAGGCCGGTACCAGTCAATCACCGCAATGGTGGGCTGGTGCTTCTTTCCATCGGGCATGAACTCGGTGACGGTGATGCCCAGGGCCAGCTTGTTGTACAGCCGCTCATTGGAGGCCATCAGGCCTTCTGCCAAGCCGATGCTGGAAAGCTCGCGCACGATCTGGTCGATGCCGCTGGGCGACAAGGGGAACTGCTCACCCTTGTATTCGAAGCGCCTCGTCTGCAGCACCTCGATGAGACGGGGCTTGAGGATGACCTCTCGGGTGCTGCCGCGCAGGGCCAGGGCTTGTGCCGTTGGCAAGAAGTGCCAGCCCAGGTTGATGAGCAGATGCAGCGCCGGGATGTGGGCGCTGTATTGCTCGCGGGATTGGGGGACCGTGCTCATGCGGCCTCCCGCTGCGCGGTCGATTGAGGCATGCGAATACGGCG
Organism: Aquabacterium soli; assembly: GCF_003933735.1. Lineage (GTDB taxonomy): Bacteria > Pseudomonadota > Gammaproteobacteria > Burkholderiales > Burkholderiaceae_C > Aquabacterium > Aquabacterium soli. The sequence continues at coordinate 194,012 of NZ_RSED01000009.1, forward strand.
CTTGCCAGTGAGGAGGTCGGCCATGAGGGCGCGCTTTTGCAACCTCAAGGCATCGAGATCTTTTTGCAACAACTTGATTTCGCTTGATGCAGCAGTCAGTACATCAGCAATGTATTTTTGACGCGCCATTGACGGTACTGGAACCGTGACGTTCATGAAATCTGCTGGACGGATGTTTAGAAGACCATTGTTTCTGACTCCAGTGTTGACCAGCGCACCGAGCTGATCATGGAGGTAGTCCGCTTCAAAAAGGTACTTGAAGTAGTCTGGGGCGCACCGCTCATCAAGCTTGAAGCAGACGTAGACATGAGGCACCAAGCCCTGTTCATAGTCTTCGAGCGGAAAGATGCAGCCAAATTCATATAGTTTGGAGTTGCCCTTGTTGTAGGCAAACTCACCGCGTTTTAGCAAAACGTAGTCATTCAGGCTCTTGCCCGCCATGAAGCGACTGTATTTCTCGTTTTGCCGCACAAATCCAGCCCCCGAAGAAATCATCAAGACAGGATGCTTCGCTCCGTCGCTTGTGCGTTGAATTCGCTCAGAAATTGCGTGCAGGGACAGAATTTCTTGCTGATCCACACTGTTTGGCAGCAACGCTTGCATAAGAGCTTTTTTTTGCTTCCAACTGTTTTCAAGGAGCTTTTCGGTACTGGAGATGGCGGCGCCCCACACATCCAACAGTTCGATAGCCTGTCGCTGTTCATTGATCGGCGGCACTAGTATTTCTAGTTCCTCAAGTCCAGCCTTCGTGAGTTTGTAGCGCCCCACACCTTGCCTTGACAGAACAGGCGTTAGATCTCGGTGCATGTAGTAGTAGTAGAACCACTTTGCCAAGCACTCTTCTGAGTCGCCGATCACGTGCGCATGGTTGTTGACATTTGACTTCCCGTCGTGGAACAACGTCATTTGGCGCTCCTTGAACTTCAGGAAGTGATCTCCGTCCTCCCCAATTAGTGCAATGGGCTCATCGATTCGGTAGTGGTCCAGAAAGTCCAATACGCCAGTTGGGCCAAAGTACGGATAGGGTCCCCTTTGCTGCTGTCGATCAGTGCTATTGATCGGAAATCGCAAGCTGTTCTTGATGGAACAACTACGTCCGACCGTTGAAGCTTTCCAGCCATCAGGCAACATCCTTCCCTCCCTTGCTGCTCTTGCGTCGGCCGTTGATCTGCTTCTCGACCCGCTCCAACTCATGCATGTCCGCGCGATCCGCCTCTAGTGCCTCGGCCTGACGCCGCGCCGCATCGAACTGCTCATAGCGCGCGTGCACGATGCTCGTCATGCCCTGGTGGCTCATATTGCCGGGCCCCTGCAGTACTGCCTGTTCGTTGAAGGTCATGAAGCTGTCCACATAGGCCCGCCAGTCGGCCATGCGCAGGTCCTTGCGCTGCATGGCCCGCAGCTCGGCAAAGTCCAGGAACATGCTGACGATGCGGTTGAGTTGGTCCAGCTCTTCCGCGTTCAAGTAGTTCTTGGCCACGGTTACGTCGCCCTTGCGCACGCGCCCGCCTTTCCAAGAAGTGAGGGACATGTTGGGCTGGGTGGGGTCGGCACGCTTAACAATGAGTTCGGCTGCTGTATTGCCTGTTACGGCGAAGAACATCTTGTTCTGCACTTCGGCGAAGAACAATCCGGTGGCCTGTCCATCGTCGGCGTAGTCCACAGAGAGAGCGAACAAGTCGCGCACTTTTTGGTAGAAGCGCTTTTCCGAAGAACGTATGTCGCGGATGCGCTGCAGCAACTCGTCGAAGTAGTCCCAGCGGTCACCGTTCTTGAGGCGTTCGTCGTCCATGACGAAGCCTTTGATCAGGTACTCCTTCAAGTGCGTGGTCGCCCACTGGCGGAACTGGGTGCCACGCGGCGACTTCACCCGGTAGCCAATGGCCAGGATCATGTCCAGGTTGTAGAGCTTGACCGAGCGCCGTACCTGCCGCGTGCCTTCGGTTTGAACTATTAAGTCATCTTTAACAGTTCGAACTTCGGTTAACTCTCCCTCATCCAACACGTTTTTGATGTGAATGTTGACGTTTGGAATGGAAGTCTGAAACAGTTCGCCCAATTCGCTCTGGCTGAGCCAAACGCTCCCGTCCTCTGCGCGCAGGAAGAACTGGGCCGATCCATCTTCGGTGGCATACAGCACCAACTCGGCGCGTGGCTTGGGTTCATTCATAGCCGAGCTCCTTCAGGTAGCCCGTCATCTTCTCCTCCAACACAGCCAACTCGGCCTTGAGCTTCAGGCGCTCTTCCCGTACTGCCTTCAGGTCGATTGCTTCGGCCACTTCGAAGGTGTCCACGTAGCGAGGGATATTCAAGTTGAAGTCGTTCTCAGCCAGTTCAGCAGGGCTTGCCAGGTAGGCGTACTTGTCGATCGTTTGACGTTCGCGCACGGCCTGTTCAATGCGATCTAGATCTTGAGGGCGCAGGATGTTCTGGTTCTTGCCGTCCTGGTAGCCACGGCTGGCGTCAATGAACAGCACCTTATCGTCTGCTTTGCGCTTACGAAGCACCAAGACAGCGGCAGGGATGCCTGTCCCGTAGAACAGTTTTTCGGGCAGGCCGATCACCACATCCAGCAGGTTCTCTTCAATCAGCTTTTGTCGGATCTTGCCCTCGGCAGCACCTCGGAACAGCACGCCGTGCGGCACCACCACCGCCATACGGCCGGTACCCGGCTTCATGGTTTCGACCATGTGCGAGATGAAGGCATAGTCTCCCTTGGTGCGCGGTGGAACGCCTCGGCGGAAGCGGCCAAAGCGATCCGCATCTGCACCCTCATGCCCCCACTTTTCCAGGCTAAATGGGGGGTTGGCCACCACGATGTCAAAGTGCTTGAGCGTGTTGTTGCTGTCCAGCAGTTTGGGGTTGCGCAGAGTGTCGCCCCACTCCACACGGTGGTTGTCTTCGCCATGGAGGAACATGTTCATCTTGGCCAGGGCCCAGGTACTGCCAATGGCCTCCTGCCCAAACAAGGCATATTTGCGGCTGCCAGTGCGCTCTCTGACCAACCGCCCACACTTCATCAGCAATGAGCCTGAGCCACACGTTGGGTCGCAGATCTCGTCTCCCTCTTGCGGATCCATCAAGCGGGCCATGAGGGTGGACACCTCAGGAGGCGTGTAGAACTCGCCAGCCTTCTTACCGCTGGTAGACGCGAAGTTCTTGATCAGGAACTCGTAGGCGTTGCCGATCACGTCCAGTGTGCCCACCCGGCGCGGGCCCAGATTCAACTCATCTTTGGCAAAGTCTTCGATCAGGTGGCGCAGGATGTCGTTCTTCTGCTGCTCGTCGCCCAACTTGTTGGAGTTGAACGTGATGTCCTGGAACACGTCTCGCAGCTTGCCGATGTTGGCGTCTTCAATCGCGTGCAGCGCGGTGTCAATGCGCTCGCCGTTGCCTGGTTCAAAGCGCTTGGTGTACAGCGAATAGAAGTTGGCACGTGGGGGCAGTACGAAGCGCTCGTTCTTGAGCATCTCGGTGATCAGCTCGCCGTGGTCACCAAACTGCTTCTTGTAGTCGTCGTAATGGTCCTGCCAGACATCAGACATGTACTTCAGGAAAAGCATGGTGAGGACATAGTCCTTGTAGATGCTTGGGTCCACGGTTCCGCGAAAGGTATCGCAGGCGTTCCAGACAGCTGCGTTGATGTCGTCCTGGCTGACGGTGGTTGCTTCGGTCATGTGATGGGCTCAAGAAAAATTCAGGGGGTGACCGCTGGCCAATGCATTGGCCAGCGCATCAAGTTCTTGTTCGCGATTGCGGATCAGGGCTGTGAGGAGGGTCTTCTCACTCAAGGCCATGTCTGCGAGGTCCACCAAGAGCCGCTGAGTCTTCATCGGCGGAATGGTGATCTCCAACGCCTCCAAAGCGGGCTTGGCGACGCTGAGTTGGTGTGAGCCGGATGCTGCTTGCTGCAACTGCCGTTGAACGGGCTGCTGGCCGATCTGCCAGGCCAGAAAGGCAGGCAACACAACGCCGGGGTCGCGAACGGTCAGGTGAAACAGGTGGGCGCCACAGACTGCAAAAGGCGGTGGCAGGTCTACATAAGCCGCGTGGTATCGGCTGCCACGTGAGATGAAAAGCAGATCACCCTGCTTCAGCCAGTCAGGGTCTTTGCGCCCGATCAGCTCCGTACAAACCGTAGACGACCAATCGATCTGGCCGGTAGGGAGGATGTCTTTCATCTGCACGACGGCCACAGAGCCATTTGCGAACACCTCGACTGCACCACGGAAGGGGTGACCAGCGCGGATGTAGGCCACGTCTTTCAGAGGGGTTGTCTGTGCAGCATCGTTCATGTTGCAAATTTTACCGCACTTGTGCTACGATGCCAATATCATGTTTTATTGCAGCATCTCTAATGCTGCGTTTTATTGAGCGCTAAGAACGGAGGGGCGAAAACGGAGGTAGAATGAAATTAATGAGGGACATTTGACAAATCCCAATTTGGGAATGTACACTTGCGATCAAGTGGGAAAGCCAATGCGGCACCTATGCAGCTAGTCAACCTGGAAGTTCTTGAAGCGCTGAGGCAAGCTCATGCAGATGCGTGCGGGGCACTGGATGCTTGGCGCTCAGAAGTCGAGAAGGCGCATTGGGCTGGCCCACAGGACGTCAAGGATCGGTTCTCAACGGCCAGCTTCTTGGGCGACAACAGGATCATTTTCAACATCAAGGGCAATTCATACCGGCTTGTCGTGAAGGTTCGCTTTCGCAACGGTATTGTCTTGATCGAATGGGGCGGCACGCATGCTGAGTACGACAAGAAGAACTTCAGCAAGTAGCCCACCCATGAGCTTTAGGACCAGGAGATCAACATGAACACGCAGATTCGAGTACTGAAAACGGAAAGCGACTACGCCGCTGCCGTGGCTCGCCTGTCTGCGCTGATGGACAAGGATCCTGCCCTTGGTTCCGCTGAAGATGCTGAGTTGGAATTGCTTGCGCTGGTCATCCAGTCGTACGAGCAGAGCCGTTTCCCGCCATCGCCCCCCGATCCCATTGAGGCCATCCTGTTTCGCATGGATCAGCAGCGCATGGCACAAAAGGATCTGGTGCCTTACATCGGCTCGCTTTCCAAGGTGTCTGAGGTGCTCGGGCGGAAGCGCCCTCTGAGCCTATCAATGATCCGCAGGTTGCACGCTGGCCTGGGCATCCCGGCTGAGGTGCTGATTGGTGAGGCCTACGACCTTTCAGTTGCACCCAACGTCGACTACGCCAAGTTCCCCCTCGCAGAAATGCAAGAGCGTGGTCTGTTCGGAGAAGCAAAACGCAGTGCCCAGAACCTGAAAGAGTACGCCGAGGAATTGGTGACTGGCTTTTTCAGAGGCATGTCTGGCCTGGGAGGCCAACCCATCATGCTGCGCGCCACGCTGCATCAGAGCGGTGCGCGCACGATGGATGAAAACGCTCTCATGGTCTGGCAAGCCTGTGCTCTGCGCAAGGCTCGTGCCCGTGCGCTCAAGGGCAAGTATCAGGACGGGACGATCACGCCTCAGTGGCTGCGAGATCTTGTTCGCCTGTCGTCCTTCGAGTCAGGCCCCGTGCTGGCCCAGGAATACCTCTCCAACTACGGCATTGCCCTTGTTTTCGAGCCGCACTTTGACAAGACTTACCTTGACGGTGCGGCCATGCTGGACGGAGAGATGCGTATCGTGGCACTCACCCTGCGCCATGACCGCGTAGACAACTTTTGGTTCGCGCTGCTGCACGAGTTGATTCACGTGCAGCGCCACCTGACCCCCGAAGCCCCATGTTTCGCAGACAACCTGGACGACAAGACGCGGACCAGTGATCAGGAACAAGAAGCTGACCGTGAAGCTGGCGAGGCGTTGATCCCTGAGGCCGTTTGGGCAACAGCAGCTGTCAGCACGAGCTATGCCGCCGAGGATGCGATTGCTTTGGCTAGACAACTCCAAATCCATCCCGCCATCGTTGCGGGACGTGTTCGTAAACAAACTGAAAACTGGCGTCTGCTGTCCAACTTGATCAGCTCAGCCGGCAAGGTTTCCGACTTGTTCATCAACCAACTGGCATGCCAGTAAGAAGAAAGGAGCTATCAATGGCACCGTACAAATAGGAAAGGGCAAGCTTGAGAGCTTGCCCTTAGGGGTGAATCCAGCTGTTACACAGGACTCGGTTTGGCGATTGAGAGTGTGTTCAGGCTGGTGCCTTAAGTCAAGGCTTTCAAGCGATGTCCGTCGTTTTTCGTGGCGATCTCGTCACGAATCAATGTTCATTTCGCTTTACGAAAGGGGCAACCATGCCCACCGAAAACACACATACCTCAATCATGACCACCAATAACGTTCAAATCTCTATTGAAGTCGCAGGCGCAGACTTGGTCTTCCAACCCGTCTCCCTGTCAGACACCACTCCCACGGGCGCGCAAATCGCCGCCGCAGCGGGGTTTAACCCCGGACAACAAGCTTCGGTGCTGCTTCTGCTCCCAAACGGCGAGTTGGAGGACGTTCGTCCTAGCGAAGTTGTCGACCTGAGTCAGAAGACGGGCCGCTTCATCGTCATCGAAAGTGATCGTTCTTACCGTCTGACAATCGATGGCAAGCGGATCGACTGGCCTTGCCGAGTCATCTCTGGCGACGTCATTCGACAACTTGGACAGGTCCATGGCGATAAAGCGATCTACTTCGACCGCCATGACCAGGCCGACAAGCTCATCGAAGACCGGGAAATCATTGATCTTGATTCCAGTGGGGTGGAGGCTTTTTACAGTCGCGCAGCCACTTGGGTGCTCAATGTTCAGGGTGTGCGCCTCGAAGTCGCCACCCCGACTATTGTTGTCAGCGATGCCATGATCCGTGCAGGCTTCGACGTCAACCAAGGCTGGCACATCTTCCTGAAGGTTACGGGCCACCCCAAACAAATCATCGAACTGACCACCGTCGTGGACCTTCGTACCCCGGGGATCGAGAAGATTCGGCTTACTCCGAAAGACGTCAGTAACGGTGAGACCGCGCAAGCGGTTCGCCGTGATTTTGCTCTTCTCGACGTGGATGAGAACTTCCTCGACGAGCGCTTTGCTCATTGGGAGACGATGATCGAAAACCAGCGCCGTTGGCTGCTGGTCTACGGTTACCCCGTGCCACAGGGCTATAACACGCGCCGCGTCACTTTGGCCCTTGATGTGCCGCCAAGCTACCCCGGAGCGCAGATCGACATGTTCTATGTCAGCCCGCATCTGTCTCTTTCCGATGGTCAAGCATTGGCGTGCACTGAGGCCCAGGAAGCAATCAATGGCGTGCCATATCAGCGCTGGTCTCGGCACCGCGCTACCGCTTCCGAATGGCGCCCTGACACCGACAACGTGATTACTCATCTGGCCCTGGTGGAGTCAGCGTTGGCGAAGGAGGTGCAACAATGACCTCACCCACCAACCTGACGCTCGCTGCGTCGTTGCATGAACGTGTGCATCGTCACCTCTTCCCGGGCGACGGGCTTGAGGCAGCCGCAATCCTTCTTTGTTCTCGCACGCCCGGTCCTCGCATCAGGCTTCTGGCTCAAGATGCAGTGCTGGTTCCTCACGCTGCATGCACACAGCGACACGCGGACTACTTGGTCTGGCCAGGTATGGCAATTGAAGATGCAATCGACAGGGCTGAGGTCAATGACCTTTCTCTCGTGCTGATTCATTCGCATCCAGGCGGGCTGTTTGGGTTTTCTCAGCACGACGATCAAAGCGACCATCTGACAATGCCCGGTCTTTTCCAGGCTCTTGGGCCTTTGCATGGCACCGCCGTCATGACACCCGATGGTGCCATCTTGGCTCGCCTCTACCAGGCGGATCTGACTCAGATTCCAATCGACGTTGTCTCTGTGCCTGGTGATGACCTCAAGTGGTGGTGGGCGGACGGGCAGTTTGCAAAGCGCCCCATGGCTTTCACGAGCCATGCGCGAGATGAGATGGCTCGCCTGACGGCCTGCGTGATTGGCGTTTCAGGAACAGGCTCAGTCGTTGCAGAACAGATCGCAAGATTGGGTTTTGGACAGGTCATCCTGATTGACTTTGACAAACTGGAAGAACGTAACCTCAACCGAATTCTCAACTCGACCTTGCAGGGAGCAAAGTCAGAACAAGCCAAGGTAGAAGCTTTTGCAGAGGCTGTTGTGCGATACCGTGGTGATGGCGTGGCAATCCCTCTGAATGCATCGATTTCAAGTCGAGAAGCGGTGCTTCTTGCAAGCCAAGCCGACGTCATCTTTTCTTGCGTCGACACGCTGGATGCAAGACATATAGCGGACCTGATCGCCGCGAGTTTCTTGATCCCACTTTTTGATGTGGGCGTCTCGATTCCTACCCGAAAGGCTGGTGAATCGGTTGCAATTGCTGATGTTTGCGGCCGTATTGACTACGTGCAACCTGGTGGTGCTACCTTGCAAGATCGCGGTGTCTATGACCCTGTATCCCTGCGGGCCGAGTACCTTCGGCGAGCGGCGCCAAATGCGCACCTTGAAGAAATTCAAGCGGGCTATCTGAAAGGCGTTGCAGAACAAGCGCCTGCGGTCATTTCCTTGAATATGCGAGCAGCCTCAGCGTGCGTGATCGAGTTCATCGCTCGTGCTTACCCGTTCAGGCATAGTTCAAATGCAGAGCATGCTCGCACTGAGTTCAGTTTGGCAGCCAACGACGAGGACTTCACCGAAGAAGGATCGTTTAAGAAGCTGCCGAATCCCAACTTGGGCCGTGGTGCCATGGAGCCGCTGCTGGGGCTGCCTTCTCTGCGGGCACCCAAAGCAAAGGACAAGCAATGAGCTTCAGAAAGCTCGCCCTTCGGGCTTTTGACGCCCTTGCGCCCGCCAGGCGCTTAACTGTTGTAGAGGGTGACAGCCTTCCTGGCTCATTGCCCTTCAGGCGCTTAGTGCTCGCACGCGAGGACGACGAAGACTGGTGCGTTGGGATGCGCTGCCCCTGCGGATGCGGGCGCAAGATAGAGCTTCTTGTCATCAAGGAAGCCAAACCTCGTTGGGATCTGAAGGTCGATGCCGTTGGCAGGCCTACGCTGACACCATCGGTATGGCTGCGCGATGGGTGCAAGTCACATTTTTGGATTCGTGGCGGTGAAGTTCAGTGGTGCGATTAGCCGTTCAAGCGTTCTGATGAATAACAACGCCCTGGCAGTGCCGGGGCGTTGTTGCCTAAACAGTTCAAAAAGACGCAATGGCACGCGCCAACGCGTGCATGTCTCCTTGAATTCTCCGGATTGGCTAAAATGGCCGCATATGCGTGCGTTCTTGCCTTCCTCAGCACCCCTCTCCCGTCAGCGTTGGCGTAAGCCAGCGACCTGATAGACCTATTGCGCCCACCCCAGGCGCCAGACTCCCCACCTGCATGTGACACTGGCTGTCCCAGTGAGCAAAAAAGCGGGTATCAAAGCGGGTATCAAAACGAGGGCTGCCAAGAAATCCCTCATGAAATCAATAGGATAGAGCGCATATGCTGCTGATGATCGACAACTACGACAGTTTCACCTTCAACCTGGTGCAGTACTTCTGCGAGCTGGGTGAAGAGGTCAAGGTCGTTCGCAATGACGAGATCTCGCTTGACGAGATCGCCGCGATGAAGCCCGACCGCCTGGTGCTGTCGCCCGGCCCCTGCTCACCCGCCGAAGCCGGCATCTGCGTGCCTGCGCTGCAGCGCTTCACCGGCCAGCTGCCCATCCTGGGCGTGTGCCTGGGCCACCAGGCCATCGGCGCGGCCCTGGGCGGCAAGGTGATCCGCGCGCACCAGCAGATGCACGGCAAGACCAGCGTCATCACCACGGATGAAAAAGGTGTGTACCAGGGCCTGCCGCGCGAGTTCACCGTGATCCGCTACCACTCGCTGGCCATCGAGCGCGAGACCCTGCCCGACTGCCTGGAGATCACCTCCACCACGCCGGACGGCGAGATCATGGGCGTGCGCCACAAGGGCCCCCAGACCGATGCGAACTTCGCGCCGCTCGAAGGCGTGCAGTTCCACCCCGAATCGATCCTGACGGAGCACGGCCACGCCCTGCTCAAGAACTTCCTGCAGATGTGAGCGAGGCCGGCACACCATGAGCACCATCACCGACGCCCAGGCGCTGCAGCGCGTCATCGAGCACCGCGAGATCTTCCACGACGAGATGCTGGGCCTGATGCGCCGCATCATGCGTGGCGAGATGTCGCCCGTCATCATGGGGGCCCTGATCACCGGCCTGCGCGTCAAGAAGGAAACCGTGGGCGAGATCGCCGCCGCGGCCCAGGTGATGCGCGAGTTCGCCACACCGGTGCACGTGGCCGACACCACGCACCTGATCGACCTGTGCGGCACAGGCGGCGATGGCGCCCACACCTTCAACATCTCGACCACGGCCATGTTCGTGGCGGCGGCGGCCGGGGCGCGCGTGGCCAAGCATGCAGGCCGCAGCGTGTCGTCCAGCACCGGCAGTGCCGATGTGCTGGAGGCGCTGGGTGGCTACATCAACCTGTCGCCCGAGCAGGTGGCGCAAAGCCTGCAAGCCAGCGGCATCGGCTTCATGTTCGCGCCCAACCACCATGGCGCCATGAAGCATGCCGCGCCTGTGCGCAAGGAGCTGGGTGTGCGCACCCTGTTCAACATCCTGGGCCCCCTGACCAACCCGGCCAACGCGCCCAACCAGCTGATGGGCGTGTTCCACGCCGATCTGGTCGGCATCCAGGCCCGCGTGCTGCAGCGCCTGGGCTCGAAGCACGTGCTGGTGGTGCATGGCAGCGACGGGCTGGACGAGATCACCCTGGCTGGCGACACCCTGGTGGCCGAGCTGAAGGACGGCGACGTGCGCGAGTACACCGTGCACCCCGAGCAGTTCGGCCTGGCCCAGCACGATGGCTCGGCCCTCAAGGTGATCAACGCCCAGGCCTCGGTGGACATCATGCGCCGCGTGCTGGACAACCAGAGCGGCCCGGCCCGCGACATCGTGCTGCTCAACGCCGGCGCGGCGCTGTATGCGGCCGACGTGGCCTCGTCGCTGGCCGATGGCGTGGACCGCGCGCGCGAGGCGCTGTCCAGCGGCCGCGCGGCCGAAACCCTCCACCGCTTCGTGCAGACCACGCAGGGCTTCAAGCCCGCCGCCTGAGGCCCAGCCTCGGCCAGTCCATTTTCCGGATACCGCCATGTCAGACATCCTCAACAAGATCGTCGCCGTCAAGCACGAAGAGATCGCTGCCGCGCTCAAGCACAAGTCCCTGGCCAAGGTGCGTGAAGAGGCCGAGGCCCGCAACCGCGAGCAGGCCGACCTGCGCGATTTCACCGGCGCATTGCGCGCCAAGGTGGCCGCCGGCCAGGCCGCCGTGATCGCCGAGGTCAAGAAGGCCAGCCCCAGCAAGGGCGTGCTGCGCGAGCAGTTCGCTCCGGCCGAGATCGCGGCCAGCTACGCAGCCCATGGCGCTGCCTGCCTGAGCGTGCTGACCGATCAGCAGTTCTTCCAGGGTGCCGTGAGCTACCTGCAGCAGGCGCGCGCCGCCTGTTCCTTGCCCGTGCTGCGCAAGGACTTCATGGTCGATCCGTACCAGGTGTTCGAGGCCCGGGCGATGGGGGCCGACTGCATCCTGCTGATCGCGGCCTGCCTGGATGATGCGCAGATGGCCGACCTGGAGGCTTGTGCGCAGAGCCTGGGCCTGGCCGTGCTGGTCGAGGTGCATGATGGCGCCGAGCTGGACCGGGCCCTCAGGCTCAAGACGCCGCTGGTGGGCATCAACAACCGCAACCTGCGCACCTTCGAGGTCACGCTGGATACCACGCTGGGCCTCTTGCCCCGCGTGCCGGCCGACCGCCTGCTGATCACCGAATCCGGCATCCTGGGCCCGACTGATGTGCGCCGCATGCGTGACGCCGATGTGAATGCCTTCCTGGTGGGCGAGGCGTTCATGCGCGCGCCGGATCCGGGCGTGGCGCTGCAGGCCTTGTTCGGCTGATCGGCCGATGTCGCTGCTGTTGCCGGACAACCGGCTGACCGAACCGCTGGCCGACCAGTTCGCCCGCGTGCCCGCCGATTGGCGTGACCTGACCGAGGCCTTCGCGAACAGCCCGGCCGGCCAGGCCCTGGTGAAGCGCATTGAACAACGCCGCGAGCAGGGGGCCGTGGTCTACCCGGGCGATGTCTTCGCGGCGCTGCACCTGACCCGGCGTGCCGATGTGCGCGTCGTGATCCTGGGACAGGATCCGTACCATGGTCCGGGCCAGGCGCATGGCCTGGCCTTCTCCGTGCTGCCGGGGGTGAAGGTGCCGCCAAGCCTGCGCAACATCTACAAGGAACTGCACCGTGACCTGGGCGTGCCCATTCCCACGCATGGGTGCCTGGCCTCTTGGGCGGCGCAAGGGGTATGGCTGCTCAACACCAGCCTCACGGTCGAATCCGGCGAAGCCGCCAGCCATGCCGCCTGGGGTTGGGAGATCCTGACCGATGCGCTGATCGGCGCCGTGGCGGCCGATCCGCATCCCAAGGTCTTCCTGTTGTGGGGCGCGCATGCCCAGCGCAAACGCCCCTTGATCGAGGCGGCGGGCGACAGGCACCTGGTGCTCACGGCCAACCACCCCTCGCCCTTGTCGGCCAGCCGACCGCCCCTGCCCTTCATCGGCTGTGGGCACTTCGGCGCCGCCAGCCGCTTCCTGGGCGACCGCGCACCCGAGTGGGCTGTCACAAACGCCGTGATTTTGTAACGTTCTGTTCAAGATCTGCTGTTTACGCACATCAACTGTGCGTGAACCACCTGACCGGGGTGTTCAAGCATCGCCCTCAGATCTGGACAATCCGTTACGTCAGTTCGGTTTTTCGTGGCACGCCCGGCATTACGCAGCTTGTGCCCGCCAGTCAAGGATCCTGATGCCCGTCGCTTCAACGACAACGCCGGCCAGCACCCTCGGCGTGGTGATCGTCAACTACAACACGCTGGACCTCACTGTGAACTGCGTGGCCTCGCTGCTTCACCACGGTGTCGCAGCCGCGGCGGACATCGTCGTCGTGGACAACGCCTCGCCCGACGGCTCGGGCGCCAGGCTGCAGGCCGCCCTGCCTGAAGGTGTGCGTGTGCTGCTGTCCACACGCAATGGCGGTTTCGGTGCCGGTGTGAACCTGGGTGTCGAGGCCTCCACCACCGACCTGGTGCTGGTGCTCAACCCCGACACATATTTCAAGCGCAACGATGTCGACACCATCCGGCGCCTGTTCGACGAGCAGGCGCGGTTGGGCGTGGCTGGGCTGCGCCTGATCAACCCGGATGGCAGTCTGCAGTATTCGGCACGCCGCTTCTATTCGCTGCCGGACATCCTGGCGCGGCGCACGCTGCTGGGCCGCTGGGGGCCGATGCGTGCGCGCATCGACTCGCACCTGCTCAAGCGGGAGTGGTCGACCGAGCCCTTCGAGGCCGACTGGGTGATGGGCACTGGTTTCGTGGTGCGCGCGTCGGCCTTCAGGCAGATCGGCTGCATGGACGAGGGCTACTTCCTCTATTTCGAAGAAGTCGACCTGTGCGCGCGCATGTGGGTCAATGGCTGGCAGGTGCTGGCCGTGCCCAGTGTCGAGTTGGTGCACGAGCACCAGCGCCACAGTGCCGCGGGCATCTGGTCCAAATCCGGCAAGACGCATTTGCGCAGCATGGTCCGGTTTTTCGCCAAGTTCGGGGTACCCTGGGTGACCAGGCCTTCCCGGGGCGGGCTGGCGCGCTCGTATGCAAGGTGGCGGGCAGAGCCCTCCAAGCCGGCGCTGGGGCAACAACCTGGCAACTGAACGTCGACACGTCCCGGGTTTCGGGCATCCTCCTGCACCTGACATGAAGAAGTATCTTGCGACCGTTGTGATCTGCCTGCTGGCGACGGCCTGCACACCGATGGGCACGCTGGTGCCGCCAGGGGGCGAGGCCTTCAGGGCCCGCTTGCTCAAGCCGGAGGACCTGGCCAAGCTGCCTTTGCTGCCCACGCGGGTGCGGGCAGGCGACACGCTGCGCATCGTGCCCGACAGCCAGCCGGCCACGATGGACCTGCGCAACCTGGTCGAGGACGCGCAGTCGCAGAACTACGTGGTGCGTGGCGATGGCAGCTTCTCCTACCGCTTCATCGGCCGCGTCGAGGCCGCCGGCAAGACACCCGATGAGCTGGCCGCCGAGATGCGCAGCCGGCTCGACGCCTATTACCGCGAGCCTGGCGTCACCATCAACATCACCTCGTCGCCCAGCAACCGCGTGATCGTGGCGGGTGCGGTGCGCAACCCCTTGCCCATCGACCTGGGCGCGCTGGTCAGCATCGAGCAGGCCATCTTCGCGGCTGGCGGCCTGATGCCGGCGGCAGATCCGCGCATGGTGTCCCTGCTGCGGATGGACGCACAAGACCGCTACCAGGTGTACTTCGTCGATCTGAGCAAGATGCTCGAGCCGACCGAACAGGGGCGCGCCAGCCTGTCTTTCCAGCGCGGAGACATCATCTTCGTGCCCAAGTCCACCGCCGGCAACATGGCCGATGGCATCGATGTCTACATCAACCAGTTGCTGCCCTTCAGCCGTGCCGTGGGTCTCAATTTCAGCAAGAACATCGGTTCCAATGACAGCACCGTGACCACCATCAACGGCAACTGACCGGCGCATCACCACAACATGATCGACATCCGTTCTTTCCGCGACCTGCTGCGCCTGTTCTACATCTTTCGCCGCGAGTTCCTGATCGCCTTCGGCCTCACGGTGGTGTTCGCCGTGGGCATTGCCTTCCTGATGCCGCCCAAGTACGCCTCCGAGGCCCGCCTGCTGGTCAAGCCCGGCCGCGAGAACCTCACGGTGCCACTGGATGCGGGTGACCGCCAGACCATGATGTCGCAGGTCAGCCAGCGTGATCCCATCATCGACGAAGAGAAGATGCTGACCGGCCGGCCCGTGGTCAACCAGGTGGCGCGCCTGTACATCGCCGAGATGGCGAACCAGCCGCCGCCTGAAGGCGTCTGGAAAACGATCAAGGCGCATGTCGGCAAGGCAGCGCTGGCGCTGCTGGACGGCCTGCGCTGGGTCACGACCAAGCTGGGCCTGACCGAGCAGCAGAGTGCCGAAGAGCGGCTGGCGGTCAAGCTGGCGGACAAGTTCCAGGCCGCGCACGGCCCGGGCTCCAACGTGATGGAGCTGCGCTTCGTGTGGGATGACCCGCTGGTGGCGCAGCGCATCATGCAGACCTGGGTGAAGGTGTACATGGACGAGCGCACCACGGTGCTGGGCCGCAAGGGCCTGGTGGTGTTCTATGAGGGCAAGGTGCGCGATGCCGACCAGCAGATCGAATCGACCAAGGCCCTGTGGCGAGCCCGCCTCGAGAAGATCCAGGGCATCAGCGCGAGCGAGCGGATCGAGGCCCTGACCAAGCGCGTGAACGAGCTGCGCACCCGCCGTGCCGAGATCCTGGCAGAGAAGGACGCCACCGAGCAGGGCCTGAACTACGCTTCCGGCCGTGCGAAGTCGCTGCCACGCGAGGTGGTGTCCGAGCGTGAAATGGGCTATGGCCCCACCTGGCTGGCGCTGAGCAACCAGCTGTCTGAACTCAAGCGCCAGCGCTCCGATGCCCTGCGCGTCTACAAGGAGACGGCACCCACCATCGTCTCACTCAACGAGAGCATCGCCACGCTGGAGAAGCAGGTGCAGGCCGAGGAGCGCAATGTGCAGCGCTCCGAGCGGCGTACGCCCAATGAGCTGGGCGCCACCCTGGAGCGCAACCAGCTTGAGAAATCCGTGCGGTTGCGCGAGCTGATCACCTTCTCGTCCGTGTACGACAAGGAAATCGGCGAGCTGGAGGCCGCGCGCCGCCAGGTGCTCGAGAGCGAGCCCGAACTGGCCCGCCTGGAGCAGGAGCTGGCCGTGGCCGAGAAGGGCCGTGCCCTCTACCTGGACAGCCTTGAAAAGGCTCGCATCGACCAGGCCCTGGACGAGAACCGCATCAACAACATCGCCCAGATCGAGCAGGCCACCTTCAACCCGGCCCGCGTGTCGCCCAAGAGCCTGCTGCTGCTGTTGCTGGCGGCGCCGGCCGGCTTGATGGTCGGGCTGCTGGTGGTCTACCTGCGTTCGCTGATGGACCAGCGCATCCATGACGGCGGCCGCGTCGAACAGCGTTTCGGCGTGCCCTTGTGGAGCACCATCAAGGACATCACCGGCAACGGCGGCGAGGACAACGAGTTCCACGCCAGCCTGTACCGCATCTACGGCATGCTGCCTTTCGACCGCCTGGCCGAACAAGGGCTCACGGTAGGCCTGACCTCGTCGCGTCCCAAAGAGGGCGTGAGCTTCATCGCCCAGCGCCTTCGCACCCTGCTGCAGGCCCAGGGCCTGCGTGTGCGTCTGAACGTGGCCGAAGGCGAGCCTGACCGCGCCCAGCCCGGCGAGGTACTGCTGCTGGAGGCCGCCGGCCTGCTCAGCAACCGCGAGGCCTTCGTGCGCCTGAGCCGCGCTGACATGATCGTGCTGGTGGTCGAGGCCCGGGCCAGCACCGTGCCGGTGGTCGAGAACGCGCTGGGCGTGCTGCGCACGGCCTTTCACAAGGTCGATGGCGTGATCATCAACCGCCGCCGTTTCGAAGTGCCGCCGCACGTGCTGCGTTGGCTGCAGCGCTGAGGAGTCGTCGCCATGCGTGTGGTTCTCCTGTCTCCCTTGCCGCCCGAACGCAGCGGCATTGCCGATTACGCGGCTCAGTGCCGGCATGCACTCAACGGCGCCGGTGTGGATGTGCTGACCCCGCTGCTGGGGCAGAAGCCGCTCGAAAGCCTGGCCGCCGCCCGCCGCTGGGTGGCCGAGCGGGACTGGTCCCGTGTCGACGTGGTGCATGCCGAGATCGGCGGTGGGCGCACCAGCGAGTTCTTCGCCCTGTGTGCCTTGGCCCGCCTGCCGGACCGGCCTGCGCTGTCGGTCACGGTGCACGATCCCGAGCGCCTGGTCTGGCGCCCGGTCAGCCGTCTCTGGCGTGCACTCGATGCTTCGGGCCTGCTGCCCCGGCCTCTGATGCTGCTGCTGGCGGTGCTGTGCGATCCGCACACGCTGTGGGCCGAGCGGCGCCTGGCCCGCCAGGTCGATGGCCTCGTCACGCTCACCGACACCGGCGCCAACCGGTTGGCCGCACGCATGGGCATCCCGCGCAGCAAGATCAACGTGATCCCGCTGGGCACCCTGGAGGTGCCCCCTGCGCCCATGCCGCCGCTGCCCCCCGAGGGGCCGCTCAAGCTGCTGTACTTCGGCTACATCTACACGGGCAAGGGCATCGAGGACCTGGTCGATGCGCTGGCCCGTGTCGTCGCCAAGCAGGGGGCCGATGGCACGCCCGTGCGCCTGACGATCGCCGGAGGCACGGCCCCCGACATCACCTTCGGCGCCGGTGGCAGCTACCTGGACGCCCTGCGTGCCCGGGTGGCGGCCAAGGGCCTGGAGGCCCTGGTGGACTGGGAGCTCGACATCGACGAGCGCGACATCGCCTCGCTGATCCAGCGTCACCATGTGATGGTGCTGCCCTACTGGGAGCCCCGCAAGCTGTCTTTGCTGGGCCAGATGCGTGGCACCAGTGCGGCACTGGCCTGGGCGATCGCGTCGGGACGCGGGGCGATCACGTCCAACGCGCGTTCGTTCGCCGAAGAGATCAGTTCGGGCAATGGGCAGGCCTACCCGCAGGGCGATGTGAGCGCGCTGACGCAGGTGCTGACCGGCCTGGTCGAGGCGCCTGAGCAGGCTGCGGCGTGGGCGAAGCAGGCGGCCGTGGTGTCATCCCAGCGGCTGTGGCCGCTCAATGGCCTGCGCTTTCGGCAGCACTTCGATGCACTGGCGCACAAGCGCATGGCGCAAGGGCGTCCGCAGCCCCGCCCGAGCACCTTGCCGCCGTCGGCCCAGAGTACGGCCAGGCCCACCACGAAGAGGCTCTGATGAAGACTGCGCAGCGCGCCCGCCGCCGCTATCTGGCCGCCCTGTGCAGGGCCTCGGCCAGCGCCTGGCTGCTTGCGCCTGGCCTCGGACAGGCCAGTTGGTTGTCACGTGGCGCCAAGCCCATCGAGCTCAAGCCCATGCGTGCCGTGGTCTGGAAGGATTGGCTGGGCGTGAACGCCCAGTTCCAGTGGTTTCCGCCTGAGATGGCGCGCAAGCAGGCCGAGCGTTTCAAGGTGCTGGGGCTGGAGTGGGTGCGCCTGGGGCTGCACTGGATGCTGATGGAACCCGAAGAAGGCAAGTACGAGCTCAAGGCCATCGACCAGGCCATGGAGATGGTGCGCCAGATGGGCCTGCGCAACATCACCTACGTGGTCGGCACGCCCAAGTGGGCCACCTCGGTGTCGCCCAAGGACCAGTACGCGCAGTACTTCGACAAGTTCCCGCCGCGTGATCCCAAGACCTACGCGCTGCGCATGATGCTGCTGGCCAAGCGCTACCCGCAGGTCGACGCGTGGCAGGTCTGGAACGAGCCCAACATCCTGGCCTTCTGGGCCCCCAAGGCCGACCCCGAGGGTTATGGGCGCCTGTTGCTGCCGGCCGTGCAGGCCTTGCGCGCCACCGTGCCCGACAAGCCCATCGCCATGGCGGGCATGGCCTATTTCAGCGAGCTGCCCACGGGCGGCCTGATGATCCAGAAGATGGGTGAGCTGGGCGCCTTCAACCTGAACCTCATCGTCGCCTACCACCCCTACACCGCGCAGGCTGAAGGGTCGGACAACGACGAGCGCGACTTCGTCGGCAAGGTGCAGCCGGCCCACCAGTGGCTGCGCGCGGCCAGTGTCAAGCAGATCTGGGCCACCGAATGGGGCTGGTCCAGCTACGAAGGCCCGAAGGAAGAGCAGCCCATCGTCGGCGAGCAGGGCCAGGCCGACCACACCCTGCGCCGGTTGGCGCTGATGGCGGCGCTGGATTACGACCGTGTCTTCCTGTTCACGCTGTCCGATCTGGATGCGCGCGCCAGCGTGCGCGACCGCCGCTACGGCCTGCTGCGGGAGAACGGCGACCCCAAGCCGGTCTACCACGCGCTGCAGCGCTTCCTGCAGATCAGCGGTCCGCGCCTGGAGCCCGACGCGCCCCCGAAGATCGAGGGCGGCCTGCCCAAGGGGCTGGTCAGCATCGCCTGGAAGCGCCCTGATGGCCGCCAGGTGTGGATGTGCTGGTCCGACAAGCCCGTGAGCGTCACGCTGCCGCAATGGCGCAAGGACGCTGTGCTGCACCACCCGCTCAAGGGCACGCAGACCGCGCTCAAGGCCGGTCCCAAGGGCGTGACGGTGCCGGTGGGCACGGCCCTGCAGATCCTGGTGGCCTGACATGGGCTCGTCAGTCCCTCCTGCTGCGCGTCCGCTGCGCATCCTTTGGGCCATGCCCTACCTGCCCTGGCCGGTCACCAGTGGAGGCAAGTCGCGCCAATTCCACCTGCTGCGCAGCATGGCCGAGCGTGGGCACCGCATCACGCTGCTGGTGCAGTCCAAGACCGCGCTGGACGATGAGGCACGGGCTCGCCTTGCGCCCATGGTCGAGCGGCTCATCGTGCTGCCACGCCGCTCGCTCAAGCACCCGGTCACGCTGTGGCACGCGGCCCTGGCGCCCTGGCCCCTGCTGACCACGGTCAACGGCCATGCGCCGGCGCTCTCGGCCCGCTTCAATGAGCTGTTGAGCGAAGGCGGCTGGGACGTCGTGCAGATCGAGCACAGCTATGGCTTCCAGCCTTTCGAGCTGGCCTTGGCCCGCCACCGCCAACCCTTCGTGCTGTGCGAGCACAACGTCGAATCGCAACTGGGGGCGGCCACCTACAGCAAGTGGCCGGTGTGGCTGAGGCCGCTGGCCCGCTACGACCAGTGGCGCGCACGTCGCTGGGAGCGGCGCGTGCTGTCGCAGGCCAGCGCGGTGGCCGCGGTCACCGACGCCGATGCCCGCACCATGGAGCGGCTCAGTGGCGGCCAGCCGGTCGGCGTGGTCGCCAACGGCGTGGACACGCGGGCCTTCTCGCAGGTCGAGCCCGCCGTGGGCAGCGACAAGGTGCTGTTCGTGGGCAACTACGAGTACGCGCCCAACGTGGACGCCATCGAGTGGGCGCTCACCGAGGTCTTCCCGCGCCTGTGGCGCCAGCGGCCTGGGGCCCGTTTCATCGTCTGCGGCCACGCCATGCCCGAGGCCTGGCGCCACCGGTTCACCGATGCCCGCATCGAATGGCGTGGTTATGTGCCTCACCTGGCCGAGGTGCAGGCCGAGGCCGCAGCCTTCCTGGCGCCCTTGCGCTTTGGCGGTGGCTCCAAGCTCAAGGTGCTCGAAGCCCTGGCCGCCGGCCTGCCCCTGGTCAGCACACCGGAAGGCGTCTCGGGCCTGGGCGTGGTCGATGGTGTGCATGCGCACCTGGGCGGCACGGCCGACGGGCTGGCCGAAGCCCTGGCTGCCGTCATGGGCCAGCCCGACCGGGCCCGTGCGCTGGGCGAGGCCGGCCGCGAGCACGTGGCCGCTCGTTTCGACTGGTCCGCCTCCGTGGCCCAACTGGAGTCCCTTTACGAGCGCCTGCCGGCCCCGAGCCTGATCAGCCCCTGGGGAGCGGGCATCAGCCCTCTGGCCTCCCATGAGGAGGTGGCATGAGCCTGGGCGTCCTGCTGCTGCCAGTGGGCTTGTCGCTGTTGTTCGGCATGCTGATGATGCTGGGCGGTGCCCCGCTGACGATGGTGGCGGTGGTGGGCCTGGCGTTGGCGGTGGCCATCGTCGAAAAGCCCTTGAGGGGGCTGTTGCTGTTCGCCCTGCTGGCCCCTGCCGTGCCCTGGATGAAGGCGGGCCCCTTGCCCCTGGCAGAGGCCCTGCTGGTGCTCACCTGGGCCGGCGTGGCCATCCAGTGGCTGGCGGGTCGCATGCCCGCCTGGCCGCGTGGCCGCACCGAGCGCCTGCTGGGCTGGCTGGTCGTGTGGACGATCGTGCCCATGGTGGCCGGGGAGTTGCGTCCGCTGGGCGATGGCATCGGCCCGCTGAACTGGGTACGCTGGGTGCTCAATGTGTCACCGGTCTTCCTGTTGCCATTGCTGGTGCGTGATGAACAGGCCCGCGAACGCCTGATGCTGGCCCTGCTGGTCGGCTTTGCCGGCCTGCTGGTGATCACGCTGGGATTCTTCGCCATCAGCCGCGATCCGGCGCGCATGACGGCCTTCCTGGCGTCCTTGAACTACCCCCGTCCCGACGCCATCCAGGACATCTTCTACGCGGACCCGAGCCGCATGCCTTCGCCCTGGATCCATCCCAACGCCACGGGTGGCGCCCTCTTGCTGGCGGCCCCGCTGGGCGTCTTCTATGCCGTGGCCCACCGCGGCTGGCGGCGTGCGCTGGGCGCCTTCATCTTCGTGGCGGGTGCCGCCGGCATCGTGTTCAGTGGTTCGCGAGGCGCCTTGCTGTGCCTGGGCTTGTTCGTGGCGTGGCTGGCCTGGCGCAGGACGCCCTATGCCGGACGTGGCCTGCTTCTTGCCATCCTGTTGGCCGTGAGCCTGCTGCTTGTCTACCCCCCCGCGCAGAAGCGCTTCGCCTCGCTGTTCTCGTCCAACGACGTCAGCACCGGCGTGCGCTTCGACGAATACGTGTACTTCCCGGTCAATGCCTTGCACTACCCCCTGGGCCTGGGTTTCAAGGCCGAGACGCCGGCGAGCGTGCCCGAGAAGGGCATCTATGGCATCTCCAACCTGTGGCTCAACTACTGGTTCAAGCTGGGCCTGCCGGGCATGCTGCTGTTCATCGCCATCACCAGGGCCTGGTGGCGCGAGGTGCGCCTGCCGGGCGACTTCCGCCATGTGGGCCGACACAACGCCATGCGCATCGCCACCACGGGCACCGTGCTGGCGGCGCTGGCCACGGGCTTCATTGACCACTATTTCAGCTTCACCCAGGTCCTGATCTCGCTGTTCTGGCTGATCCTGGCCATGGGGCTCATGCTGGCCCGTGTGCCCCAGCCTGCTCCGAGCAACCCCGTCCATCGCAGATGACTTGCCCATGAAACACCGCATCCAGCACAGCACCGGTCTGCGCGAGCGACTGCCGGACTACGCCGCCCGCCTGAACACCACGGCCGAGGCCCTGGCCGAGGCGTATGACTGGATGCTGGCGCATGACGTGGCCTTCGAATCACCCAGCCGCGACGGCACCGTCACTCAGATCAGCTGCCTGGACATCGAGCAGCGCATCGAACACCCGCTGGCGCGCCGCTTCTTCGCCGCCCTGCGTGACGAGATGCCCTGCAAGCTGCTGCCCGCCTACGGCAAGAACTGGCCCACCTTCGTGGACCGTTGCCGCCGCATGTGGGAGCTGGTCTACAACATCCTGATCAACAAGATCCCCAGTCACAACCTGCGGCTGGCCTGGCTGCGCCTGGGCGGCGCGAAGATCGGCAAGGGCTCGGCCGTGTGGCGCCACACCGAGGTCATCGGCATCGAGAGCCTGACCATCGGCGACGACACCTGCATCGGCTGGCACTGCCAGATCGACGCGCGCTCGGGCCTGGTCATCGGCAACCACGTCACCATCGCCTCCCACGTGCTGATCGTCGGCGGCGGGCACGACCTGGAGGCGCCGGAGTTCTGGTCCGTCTCCGCCCCCATCCGCATCGAGGATTACGCCTGGATCACCTCGCGAGCCATGATCCTGATGGGCGCGCACGTGGGCGAGGGCGCGGTGGTTTCAGCCAACTGCGTGGTTTCCAAGAAGATCGAGCCTTACGTGATCGTGGCCGGGCAGGGCGCCAAGCCTGTGGGTACGCGTGTGCGGGGCCTGAACTACAAGGTGGGCGGCAAGGGGCTGTTCACCCTGCTGCACTGATCAGGAGGCCAGCCGATGCTCGGCGCCGCGGGGCTGCTCACTCTCGTCACCCTCACGGGTCTGGCCGCAGGCCTGGCGCGCGAGTGGCTGCTGGTGGCCAACTGGGGTGCTGGCGCCCGCGCCGATGCTTTCCTGATCGCGATGTTCCTGCCCGAGGCGATCCGCACCGTGCTGGGCGGTGGCGTGATCTCGTCGGCCGGACTGGCGCTGTGGCAGGCGCACCGGGGCACAGCGCCCGCCAACGATGACGCGCCTTCCACCGGCGCGCAACGCCAATGGCTGGGACGCATGTCCGCCTCGCTGGGACTGATCGGCCTGGGGCTGGCGATCGCGCTCAGCCTGGGCGCGCCGCTGTGGGTGTGGCTGGTGGGCCCGGGCCTGTCGCCCGAGCAGCGCCACACCACCGAAGACGTGCTGCGCCTGCTGGCCTGGAGCGTGCCCGGCATGTGGCTGCATGCGCTGTGGAGCGTGCCGCTTCAAGCCCGAGGGCGCTTCGTGCTGGCCGGCCTGGGTTCGCTGCTCTACAACCTGCCGCCGGTGGCCTACATGGCCTGGACACGGCAGGCCAGCACCGAAACCGGCCTGGCTTGGTGCTTCGTGGCAGGGGGCGCGCTCATGGGCGTGCTGCTGTGGCCCGCCATGCGCCGCCAGGGCCTGGCCTGGGCCGACTGGCGCCCGCACGTGGCCAGCCTGCGTGAGCTGGGCTTGCGCCTGGCGCCGCTGCTGGGCAGCGCCGGTGTGGGGCAGGGCCTGATGCTGCTGGAGCGCATCGTCGCGTCCTACCTGGGCGACGGCGTGGTCACCGTGCTCAACCTGGCTCGCAAGCTGGTCAACCTGCCGCTGCTGGCGCTGATGGCCGTCAACCAGGTGCTGCTGGGCCTGATGAGCCGGCGCAGCGAAGGCGCCGAGCGCATGGGCGTGCTGCGCCAGGGCATGGCCCTGGTCACCACCGTGTCCTGTCCGGCGGCCGTGGGCCTGCTGCTGTCCACGCAGGCGCTGGTGGTGCTGCTGTTCCCGCGGGTGCACGGGGCCGAGGTGCTGGGCCCCGTGCTGGCCTGGTACGCCGTGAGCCTGGTGGTGGCCAGCTGGAACCTGCTGCTGGGCCGCTACAACCACGCGGCCGGCGACACCCGGCTGCCCTTCGAATGTGAGCTGGCCGGCGGCCTGGCCCAGGCGCTGAGCCTGCCGCTGCTGGCCTGGGCCTTCGGCGTGCAAGGCATGGCCGCCGCACTGCTGCTGGGCATCGTGGTCAATGGCGGGCTGCTGTGGTGGCGCAGCGGGCTGTGGGGGCGCGTGCCCCTGTGGCCGCACCTGCTGGGCAGCGGCGCCCTGCTGGCCCTGGCCGGCCTGTGGCTGGCGCCCGGCCTGCCTTCGCTGCCGCTGTGGCAGCTGTTGTGGGCCACCGCGGCCGGCGCGCTCAGCCTGCTGATGCTCGCGGCCCTGCTCAAACCCTGGAAAGCCACCGCACACTGATCCCATGAGCAGCAGTCCCCTGACGCATCCGCCCGTCCATCGCAACAACTTCGACCTGCTGCGCCTGCTGGCGGCGGCCGGTGTGATGGCCTTGCACATCTACGACCTCACGGCCGCCCCCCAGCTGGCCTGGCTGCACTGGATCGACACGCGCATCGCGCTGTGCACCTTCTTCATCATCAGCGGCTACCTGGTCTTCCAGAGCTTCGAGCAGACGCCGCGCCTGGCCCGCTACGCCGACAAGCGGCTGCGGCGCATCGTGCCGGCCTATGCCGTGGTCATCGTGCTCAGCGTGCTGGTGGGCGCGGCCATCACCCGCCTGGCCTGGGGCGATTACTGGCACAGCAGCGCCACCTGGAAGTACCTGCTCAGCAACCTGGTCTTCCTGAACTTCCTGCAGCCCGGCTTGCCCGGCGTGTTCGACACGCATCCGTTCACGGCTGTCAACGGCGCGCTCTGGACGATCAAGGTGGAGCTGATGTTCTACATGGCGGTGCCCGTGTTCGTGTGGCTGGTGCGCCGCCTGGGACACCACGCCGTGCTGGGCCTGGGCTACCTGCTGGCCTGCCTGTGGTGGGGCGGCTTCACGGCCCTGGCCATGTCCACCGGCAAGGGCCTGTACGTGGAACTGGCCAAGCAGATGCCCGGCTGGCTGATGTTCTTTCTACCGGGCGCCTGGTGCTACTACGAGCGTGATCGCCTGCGGGCCCTGGGCTGGCCCCTCGGGGCGGTTTGCGTGGCACTGCTCGCTTTGACCTACGTGGTCGAGCTGAACTACCTGTACCCGCTGGCGCTGGCGGGCTGCGTGTTCTACGTGGCCTTCGGCGTGCGCTGGCTGGGCAACTTCACCCGGTTCGGCGACCTTTCGTACGGCATCTACATCCTGCACTTTCCCATCATCCAGGTGCTGGTGCACTTCGGGGTGTTCCGCGCCAGCCCGTGGGGTGGCCTGGCGCTGGTGGTGCCGCTGGTGCTGGCGGCCGCCTGGCTGTCGTGGCACCTGGTCGAGGCGCCGATGCTGGGGCGCCGCCGCACACCGGCCTTGCGGCCTGCGCGCGCCTGAAGTGTGCAAATTTCGCGTCAGCTTGATCAGGCGCTGATTGTTGTGCTAATATCTTGGGCTTGCCCTGGAGGGGTGGCCGAGTGGTTAAAGGCAGCAGACTGTAAATCTGCCCGCTTATGCGTACACAGGTTCGAATCCTGTCCCCTCCACCAAGGCAACACGTGATCGTGTGATCATGAATGGCTCCCGGGCGGGAGTAGTTCAATGGTAGAACCTTAGCCTTCCAAGCTAATGACGCGGGTTCGATTCCCGTCTCCCGCTCCAGGTCGCGGTTCTGTCATGGTTCGCGTGCTAAACTCGCGGTCTTCCCGATGTTGGGCGGCCGTGGTCGACACGGGTGTGGATGTTTGCAGGCATTGCTTGCTGTTGCGTCCAGACCCGTGTTGATGCCCATGTGGCTCAGTGGTAGAGCACCCCCTTGGTAAGGGGGAGGTCGGCAGTTCGATCCTGCCCATGGGCACCACACCTCTCAAATCCCCTCAGGCTCATTCTTAGAACGCTGGAGCGCGCAAATGGCAAAAGGCAAGTTTGAACGGACCAAGCCGCACGTG
>NZ_RSED01000090.1 GCF_003933735.1 Aquabacterium soli
GAACTAAGGCGTTAGGCTTTCCATGAATACAAGAGTCGTGCTTGTCTCCCTGGCGCTTCTCGTCGGCCTTTTCAGTGGCCCTTCATCTCTAGAGTCTGCTGGGCTGAGTCAGCCACCAGTTCAGTGGAGTGATCTTGCATTCATCTTCTTTGGTTCCACTATCGCTCTTCCAGTCGTGTTGGGCTTCCAAGCTCTAGTTGGCAATAACAAGGCGCTCCGGCTGGGCTGGTCCATTTTTTCGCTCATTGCAATCTTCCTCGTTGCAACAGGTATTTCAGCGGGTGCTACAGCATTACTTCAGGGAACGCTTTTCCCGCATTCTTTTTTATTCCTTGTCTTAGGCTTGGGAACATTACTTGGCGCAGTTCTTACTCGAACCATTTTTAGCCAGAGGTTTGCGAATGCGGTTTAGCCAATCATCTCTCACCAGCCTAACTGGTTGTATATGGACTCCCCCAC
>NZ_RSED01000091.1 GCF_003933735.1 Aquabacterium soli
CACGGTGCGCCCCTTGGCGCCGGGCTTGTCCTTGGGGTGATCTTGCAGCCAGCGGCGCATCTGTTCTGCCTGTTGCTCGATGCGTTCAAGCTTGCGGGCATCGCGACGGGCTTGATCGTCCGATTGGGCATCGGCCTGACGGTGCGCTTCAACCATGCGCTGGGCTTGCTTCTCCAGCTTGTCCAACTGGCGCACGAAGTCGGCACGTTTGCCGCTCCTGGCCTTCGATGCGTTGGCTGGCAGCTTGACACCGTCGATGGCGAACATCTCGCGCCCGATCAGACCTTGGGCATCGCACAGCCACAGGACCTGGGCAAACAGCTTGGCTGCCTCATCGCCCAGTTGCGAGACAAAGGCGGCCAGTGTGGTGCTGTGAGGTTGGCTGTCGCCGCTGACGGCCATGAACAGCACGTTGTCGCGGCAGGCCGCCTCCATCTTGCGGCTGCTG
>NZ_RSED01000092.1 GCF_003933735.1 Aquabacterium soli
AGCTTGACCAAACAGTTAGGCCAAATACCGTTTGTTGAACGCTTGGACAAGGATTTTTCCGTTAGGTTCGATTGTCTACAAAAGTCGGGCGATGGCCGTTGCATGATTACTAAGCACGGCCTCTCGACCCCGATTGTTGATTCAGCACATGTTCAAGGCTGAACTGGCTAGTGCCTCTGGTTGGGATGCAGCCATTTGAGTTTGGCGTTTCAAGCTCCCAACCTTCTTCTATATCTGACCAGTAAAGAAGCTTTCCATTGAAGGCCGCCACAGCGACAACGAACTCGCCTGGAGAATTCTCAATTGACAGCTTTTGCGGCTCTACCAGTGCAAGAGTTAGAACTCTTCTGTGGGATTCCGAGAGTTGCTTCATTTCCGTTCGAAGAAGCTGAAGAACCTCAGCAATATTTGGATCGTTGCGCATAAATTCGAGGCCTAACGCC
>NZ_RSED01000093.1 GCF_003933735.1 Aquabacterium soli
GAAGTCCGTCACCCGCGTGTACCCGCCCTCGTACCCCTTCGCCTTGATCTGCTCGAACAAGGCCTTGGCCGTGCGCCGCTCCTTCTTGACTCGCTTGGCATCGGCCTTCAGCGCTTGCTTGAGTTCGGCCTCATAGGCCGACAGCTTCGTGGCCTTGACTGCCTCCCGGCGGTACTTGGGCTCGACCGGCTGAACCTCGTCCAACCACTTGGACACCGTGTTCCTCGATAGCCCCGTCTCCCTCGATATCTGCCTCTTCGTCTTCTTGTCTCGGCGGTGCATCCGCCGTATCTTGCCAATCATGTCCATGGTGATCACCCTCTTCAGCCCCTTGCTGCAAAAAGCAGCAGGGTAGGTAAAACACCTGGCTCAATTTTGGGTCGGCATCACCCAAAAAAGTGGCTCAGTTTTCGGTCGGC
>NZ_RSED01000094.1 GCF_003933735.1 Aquabacterium soli
CGCACATGGCCTGCGCCATGAAGTGTTGATCGGTCACTATGAGGCCCTGGCTGGAACCCCACCTCCGGTGCGTGGCGGCCAGATGGTGCCACCGGAGTTGGACCGTCAAGCCAGATACTCCGTGTCCAGGTTGGCCGGGCATGCGCGTATACGGGCCTCTGGGGCCTACCTGGGCGCCGCACAGGTGCGGCGCCCGCAAGGATCACGGGACGGGGATGCCGTGAGCGAAGCCCCGCCAAAGCGGGCGTCGTGACACACGCCAACGGCCCAGAGCCCTTGTCTGCGCCGGGTTGGTGGGAAAGCCTCTGTGTGCCCTTGCCTCAGGCCGCTGATTCCGCGAGTTCGTCTGCCTCAGACTTGGAATCGTCCAGGCTGGCCGCCCCTTTTTCGCCTGTCGCCGCAACCGAGGCAGCTTGGCC
>NZ_RSED01000095.1 GCF_003933735.1 Aquabacterium soli
CGCACATGGCCTGCGCCATGAGGTGTTGATCGGGCACTATGAGGCCCTTGTAGGAACCCCACCCCCGGTGCGTGGCGGGCAGATGGTGCCACCGGAACTTGACCGTCAGGCCAGGCAATCCGTGTCCAGATTGGCCGGGCATGCGCGCATACGGGCGTCAGGGGCCTACCTTGGCGCGGTACGTGTGCAGCGCCGTACAGGATCACGTGATGTGGATGGCATGGGCGACGCACCGCCAGAGCGGGCGTCGTGACAAACGCCAACGGCGCAGTGCCCTTGCCTGCGCCGGGTTGGTTGGAAAAGCTCTGTGAGCCTCAGGCCGCTGACTCCGCGAGTTCATCGACCTCAGCATGGGAATCGTCCAGGCTGGCAGCCCCGCCTTCGCCTGTCGTCGCAACCGAGGCAGCTTGGCC
>NZ_RSED01000096.1 GCF_003933735.1 Aquabacterium soli
GGCCTTGCCCTTGTTGAGGATCTTGTCGAACACCAGGATCAGGATCATCAGCACCGGCATGATGGTCGGGGCGGTGATCTCGTTGAGCTTGGTGTCGAGCGCGAACTCGTACAGGGCCACGATCACGGCGACCACGGCCACGTAGGGCAGCAGGGGCACGATCTCGCGCAGCGTGGCCGGGATGGCCACCCGGGGCGACTCGATGCGGGCGCGCTCGGTGCGCAGCATCTGCGAAGCCAGGAAGAACAGGGTGGAGGTCACCAGGAACACATAGAAGCCCCAGTGGTACAGGCCGGCCGTGGTGACCTGCTTGTTCAGTGCCGCGATCAGCACCACCAGCAGGCATGGGCGCAGCACCACGCCCAGCGAGCCGGACATGGCCGTGGCGGCCAGCGCGAACTGGCG
>NZ_RSED01000097.1 GCF_003933735.1 Aquabacterium soli
AGATCATGCGGCTTTTGTCTTTGCGGATGTTGTCTTTGTGGCTTGAACAGCCTGGATGGGCCGGGGTACCGGAGGTACCCGGGGTGCCCGGGCTACCGGGGGCGATGCAGTGACACTGGATCGCGCACTGAATCTCGCGCCGGGCCAATCGCAGCACCACGCCACGCCGGCTTCCAGAGGATCGAAACATCACCATGTGTTCAGATTACCTCAAGCCGCAGCATTGCACCGGGCGCCAGACCTCATGGGATCCTGCATAGAGGGCTTCGCTGACACATGCGCCACAGTTGTCGCACAAAAGCACACAGCAGCCCAGAAACAGCATCAACGCATGCTATAGTCTTGGTCTCGACAACGCACTGCAACACAGCGCAGACATCGAGAAAGTACCTGCCCAGGTGGCGG
>NZ_RSED01000098.1 GCF_003933735.1 Aquabacterium soli
AACAAAGCCCCCATCTTTCGATGGGGGCTTGTTGCATTAATAGCCTGACGATGTCCTACTTTCACACGGGAATCCGCACTATCATCGGCGCTGAGGCGTTTCACTGTCCTGTTCGGGATGGGAAGGAGTGGGACCACCTCGCTATGGTCATCAGGCTTAACCGTTGGCCTTGGCCTGGCTTGCGCCAGGCGGGCGTTGTTGGGTCTACCATGGCAGCTGCCATTGCTGGCAGCTTGTCGGTATCAACAAACTCGTAGAGTCTTTATTAAATCAGCATGCAGATGATTGCGTGAACGCTTCAATGTTTGAAGCAACGTACAAGAAACGTTTTATTCACATATTGTCCTTGACGCTGTTCGACGGATTTTAGCCCATCGTTCGTCAAAGTTATAGGGTCAAG
>NZ_RSED01000099.1 GCF_003933735.1 Aquabacterium soli
TGCCGTGGTTGGTCAGCAGGCCCCAGACCAGGTCGTCGTCGATGCGCATGCGGCACACCAGGGTGTTGCTGGAGGCGATCTTCAGGATCTGAGCGGGGCTCAGGGTGTTGATCAGGTCGGCGGCCGATTCCGACAGGCCCAGGCGGAACAGCGCCTGTTCGCGGTCCGAGCGGATCAGGCTCTGGGCCAGCATCAGGTAGGACAGGTTGGTTTCGCGGATTTCGGCGAGGATCTGGTCGTTGTTCATGGCGTCTGGCTCCTGGGGTATCAGCGGGTGTCGCTGCGTTGTCGATGGAGTCATTGTGCTGAAACCGGCCAGTTTTCTTGATAGGGGTCTGGATGTAAGGAAGGACGGCGCGCGGATGTGCGTTCTGTAGGAATTTGCCCTACAGAACGC